>NZ_AOIJ01000001.1 GCF_000337175.1 Natrinema gari JCM 14663
CTCACTCTGTCTTAGAAGTCCGCCTCCGTATAGTACACCTACCCTCTGAGAGGTGCAACAAGTGCAACATTCGGGGGTCGAAAGGGAGAAAACCGCCAGACGGCGTCGGGGTTCGGCGTGTTGCACTTCGCCTGCTTTTCGGCGCAACACAGTGCAATTGTTGCGCCACCCGACAGACGTCTCTCGGGGAGCGACGTCGACGACACCCACGACTACCGTCGGAGAGTCAGACAGCAGAAAGGAATGGCAGTTTACAGCAGTCGAGATCGTGCCGGCGAGAGCCGCTCACCGTCGGCGTCCTTAGACCGATCTGATTGTGTCACCGCCAGCGTCGGTTAAGATCCCCTCCTGACGACCCTTTTCCAGCGCCGATTTGGCGTCACTCGGTGGGATGTCGAAGCGGTTGGCTGCCCGGCCGAACAAGTCAGACTTGCTCAGACTGCTGCCGTTCTCCTCGAGGATCGCTTTCAGACGTCGCGCGTTCGGCTTCGGGCCCGTTGCATCTTCCGGCGGGAGCGGGACACTCGAACGTTCGGCTGGCTCCTCGTCGACATCGGTCTCGTCTTGGGCAGATACCGAGCCGCCATCCGTACTCGCAGCCTGCTCGAGGCCAGACTGCTGACTCGGCGTCGCCGCCGACTCGACAG
>NZ_AOIJ01000002.1 GCF_000337175.1 Natrinema gari JCM 14663
CCCTGGAGCCACGGCGCCGGCTCGAGTATGCTGGTCGCCGTCGCGGTGAACGTCACGGGCTGCCCACGCGACGGGTCGAGATCGGTAAGCTCGATCCCACTGTCATCACCACTCGCGTCGGTGCCGCCGCCGACGTCGTCCGCATCCTCATCGCGGAACAGGCCCATCTCGAACCCGTCGATCGTCGGCTCGGCGTCGCCGGTCGAGATCGCGACACACCGGTTAAGGCCACGGGGCTGCTTGGACGCATCGAGGACGTAGCTATCCTCGTCTTCCTCGGCGTCAGCGATCCGCGACCGGTAGTCAGTGTCGGAGTCGAGCAGGTCGGCGTCCTGGATGTCGTGGTCGCGGGCGTAGCGTCGGAGTTGGTCGTACACGAGCGAGAGCTTGATTCGTAGCTCCTCGTCGGGCTTCCCTTCGCGGACGACCTTGTAGTGTTCGCCGCGCGTGAGATAGCCCGATGCGGCGGCCCGCGAAGCGAGCTCGAGGAACCGATCGAGGTTCGAGACGTGGTCGGTCGACGTCCGCTCGTTGAGGATGTACTTGACAGCGCGTGCAACCTCGCGGTCGCCGATCGGCACC
>NZ_AOIJ01000003.1 GCF_000337175.1 Natrinema gari JCM 14663
TGGATGAGTTCGTCCTCAACCACCTCGAGAGCGTTTCTATCGCCGTCGGCAGGGCTTCCGTCGGACGTACTCTCAGGCGTACCCTCGTCGTTCGAAGAAACACATCCCGCGCCGATTACAGCTGACGCTGGGAGAGAATAGCGAAGGAATGAGCGGCGATCCATATGCTGGATGAACTATCCAGCATTTTAAAACTCATCTTCACCCCTCAAAGGCGCGCTCAAGTTTGTCAAGCCTTCTCGACACTTCGCTCTCGACCTTTGAGGTGGCATCTTTGACTTCTCGCTCGACGTCTTTCTTAGAGACGCCATCAGCGGAGACGTTGATATTGGGTTTCACAGTGATATCGACGTTTTGGTTAGCGAGCTCCTCCAGGTCTTTCCTCCCGAGTGACTGACTGCCCGTAGACCGATCGGCTGACTGTTGNACAGTGATATCGACGTTTTGGTTAGCGAGCTCCTCCAGGTCTTTCCTCCCGAGTGACTGACTGCCCGTAGACCGATCGGCTGACTGTTGACTCAAATCAACACTACCACTGTTCGTCCCCTCGATATCGAAGTTGTCAAGATCGATAGTCCCCGGGTCTGAAGGGCCAGTAGTCGGTGTCGTCTTCCAAGTGTCTGGATCGGACGCTGCCGGCGGGTCTCCGTTCCCCCTCAGCGGGTTATCATTCTCACTTACACCAGGGAATATCTGGTAGGCACCCCGAGTGCGTTCGAGCATCGACTGGCCTTTCCACGGGTTCTCACCATCGGGGTACATACTGTCCGGAAGCTGTGCCCCATCGATCACAGGCGTCGCTCCTGTGGCAACTTTTGACCCTGCGGTAGTTCCGCCCCCACTGCCTAATACGCTCCCACCCCGCTTAGCGAGCCAGCCGGCAGCACCCGCCGCTGCTGTACCACCTGCTGCTGCGGCTTCTCCTGGAGAGATCTCCGGGG
>NZ_AOIJ01000004.1 GCF_000337175.1 Natrinema gari JCM 14663
TCGCCGCCATGAGTACCTGTGTCGGATCTCGGTACGGACAGTGTGCTCGCCTTTTCACGGGCTCTAGGTTGGCCTGACTTGCGCGATCCAGCCATTCGTTCGCTTCGTGCCATTACGGCTTCCACGAATTTCGACTGTTCGACTGGGCGAAGGCCCAGCTCAGGCGGCCCCAAAGCGTCGGCTTTGAGTGCACACTGGCATAGGAATATTAACCTATTTCCCTGT
>NZ_AOIJ01000005.1 GCF_000337175.1 Natrinema gari JCM 14663
CTCGAGTCCCCTCCGCTACCCGATCCCTGTACACCCTATGCCGCTTTACGAAAATTGGAAATTTCGATGAACGCTACTTCCCTATCTCCGGCCTCGAGACGCCCGTCTACCGCGTTTCGAGGATCAACACGCGAACCTCGACAGCCTGCCGACTGCTACCGTCGGGCGTCTCCTCGATGCGCGTGTCGCTGTAGATACCGCTCATGCGGATCGGGTGATCCATGAGAACATCGTTGAACTCGTGGAACGCTTCAGAGTGTCGCAGCGACACACGGCCGCGAATGCGGCCGTTCTCATCGTGATTCACGTCGAACGATTCCACGCAGTCCGTACTTGCCAGCGCCGATTTCAGCGCTACGAGGTCTTCGATTGTTTCGCTGTACGACTCTGCCGTCAGATTCGATGGTTTGCCGTGCATCTGGGGAACACCGGGTAGCTCTCTGCCACCCAATCGTAACATGGTTACGATGTAGTATAAAGATACCGATTCAATCGCAAGACGGCAGCCGAATTTGGCCGCTCGAGAGGCGGGTTGAATCCAGCACTGGCGAACGGGAACTTTTTCACCATCCGTTGCGGAGTACCGACCGGCGGCGTCACACACCTGTTGTTGGGGAACACCGGGTTCATCGACGCCGCCGATTCTACCATTCTCGAGTGCCTACAGTGTCACTCCGGTAGTTTTATGATGTATCGTAACTATGTTACGGATAGGGTCGCAGTGACCCGGTGTTCCCCAATGATGGAACGATCCAATTCGAACGATACCGAGGTGCAGAAGGCATGAATATCGACTTTAGCAACATCGACAAGAACGTCCGACGGTACGCGCGAGCGGCACAGGAACACGGCTATCTCGATGAACCCGATCACGAGACGATGATCTGTGCGTGTGGCTACGAGGGGCCCCCCGAAGCGATTATCCGCTACTCCGAATGGGACGAGGCCGATCTCTCCGACTCGGACACGTTCATCTGCCCCGGATGTGGTGACGCATGAGCGACGCACAGCAAGCGGCCGAACCGGAATCGATCGACTTCGAGCGCGAACTACAGCTCGCCCTCGAGCGAGCGAACGACTCGGAGAGTCACGTCGAGCGCGACGCCGCAACGATGCACCCGTCGCAGATCGCTGCGTGCAAGCGACAGGCGTACCTCGGTAAACTCGGACTCAAGGACCACACCGACATCCTCGGAACGTTCCAAACTGGGACGCTGATTCACGAGTTTATCGAGGACTACGTCGGCGACCACGTCGATGCTGAATTTGAGAAAGCGGTCGAACTCGAGCGCGACGGCGTTCGGTTCGTCGGTCACACGGACTGCTACGATCCGGCTGCAAACGCCGTCTACGACTTCAAGTCCCGAAACGGGTGGTACCGCTTCGACCCGCCAAAAGACCGGCACCTCGATCAGATGCACGTCTACATGGCCGCAACGGGAGCGGAGTACGGGCAAGTGGTCTACGTCAACAAGGGCGACCTCGAAGTTCGGACGTGGCCCGAAGACGGCTTTTTCGAATTCGATCCCGAGCGCTTCGAGGCGATCGTCACGAAAGCGCAGCAGGTCCGCGACGCGGNTCGGACGTGGCCCGAAGACGGCTTTTTCGAATTCGATCCCGAGCGCTTCGAGGCGATCGTCACGAAAGCGCAGCAGGTCCGCGACGCGGTCCAAGACCACGGCATCGCCTCGAGCGAGGGCGAGGTGCCGTTCGACCGCTGTGGCTGTTTCCTCTGCGATAACGAGACGCTACAGTTCGGCGACTAACGCCGATCATCGATTTTGCGTTTTTCGCGCCGCTCGAGTAGGCTACTCAACAGTCTCCGGTATCTTTATGGTATATCGTAACTATCCTACGGTACGGGCAAACGCCCGGTGTTCCCCAATGCAACGACAGCCGACGACAGACAGACTCGAGATTGAACGCGGACAGACGTGGCGCTGTATCGAAGCGCGAGCCGACCCCGACGCGGTCCCCGACCCTCATACGGATGCGATGTGGGCCGACCACCCGCGCTTTACCGCCCTCGTCGACGACGTGACGGGCGGCATTGTGACCCTGACAGTCACCCACGGCAACGACCATCCGCGAGCCCCCGACTTCGGCGCGACCATCGTCAAGGCCGCCGCGAAGCTTCGCGAGCGCGACCGCTGGACGCTTCAGGAGGACAACCGATGAACGCCGACCAGACGACTCTCGAGGCGGTCGGCGACACGCCAGAGATCGGCGTCACGCTCGAGAAGCGAACGCACTACGCTCACACGCGCTACGCCGCGAGTGAGACCGCCGGCGTTATCTGGTACGATCCTCGCGACGGGCGAGAGAACTACGCCGTTCCCAACCCCACGCCAGAGGACGCGCTCGCGGTTGGCGAGGATACCATGACGAGGGTCAAAATCCGGCCCCACCGGCCGGCGTCGCATGGCGACCCAGCCGACCGCTATGTGGTCAACTATTCCGTCGTTCGGAAGGTCGAAATTGATACGACGACCGAGGGCTGGGTCGCTCCGAACCTCCCCGATACCTACGTCGATACACGGACCTACGGCGGCAGCGAAGTCTTCGACTCGCTCGAGGCCGCCCGTGAGTACTGCCGTGAGAACGTCCCCGGCTACGCCGACGCACCACGCAAAGACGCCGTCCGTGCTCGAGGTGAACGATGAACCGACCCACGGTCTGTACCGTCGTCTCCTGTGGCGAAACCAAACAGGACCTCCCGGCCGGCGAGACGGTCCCCGCTCGCGAACTCTACGACTCGAGCGTGCACCCCTGCAAGGACCGCTACGCCCGTCATTCCGAGGCCTACTACATCATGTCCGCCGAGTACGGACTGGTCCGTCACGACACGGAACTCGCGTACTACGACCGCTCGCTTGACGAACTCCCCGAGGCGGGCGTTCGGGCGTGGTCGCATGACGTCGCCCGCGACCTCGAGCGTGTGCTCTCCGACGGCGAGTTTGACGCCGTCGTGTTGATCGGCAGTGAGACCTACGTCGGGGCGCTGCGCTCGCACTTCGATCGGCTGCCGGCCGCCGTACTCACGCCGTGGCAGACCAACGACGACGTCACCGGCGTCGGTCGCGGGATGTCCTGGTGTAACGACGAGTCCCGCTGGCCCGAAAACATCGACTCGCTCGAGGAGATCGGCGAGGTCGTGTCGCCGGCCCCGCGGGAGGTGTGACTGTGCCCGAACCATCAACTCCCGACGGCTACGAGCTGCCCGCCGCGGTCAATGGCTGGCTGTACGACCCCGACGACCGGTCGAACGGGCTCGTCTTTCGCTCGCGCGAGCACGACTGTTCGGTCGGTATCTTCGATACGCTCTCCGCTGTCTCGGTGCGCGTCACCGACAGCCGCGTGGACGGCTTCGCATCGAACATCGAACTCGAGCGCCGGGAGTACGACCGTGACGACCGAGACGACGCACTGGCCGGCGCGCTCGACGCTGCGCGGGAATGGATGGACGACACCGATCCGTCGGCGTGGTCCCATCCTGACGTCTGCGAGGCCGTCTTCGACGCGCCCGCCGGCTACACGCTCGAGACGTACTATCTCGAGAATCGGGAGAGTATCGTCTACTACCGCCGTGACGACGCCGACGCGGGCACAGAGATCGACGTCCGCGGTGAGGGTCCCGAGGCGTTGACCCGCGAGAACGCGCCGTATCTGTACATCCACCAGTGGAACGGCAGCGGGAACGCGACCGTTGCACTCGCGCCGTGGACCGAAGCCCACGGCCCGAAGACGAAACATCCAGAGATCAAACCTGTCCTCGAGACGCCCGAGGAATGCGGACTCGAAGTTGCGTTGACGATGGCCCGCGAGGGGGTGCAGGAACATGACGGCCGGGCGATCGACGCCGATGCGGCGGGACAGGCGGCACTCTCGAGGTGGGAAGCGTGAGGCTCTACTACACCGGCGCGTCCCCTGATAACCTCCGGAAGGCCCGCGAGCACGCCCCATCGCACACGCACGGGGTCGGTTGGACCCCACAGAAGATGACGCCCCACGACGGCCCGTACTTCGTCGACAACGGCGCATACACCGATTCCTTCGACGCCGAGAAGTGGCTCGAGACGGTCGAACAGTCGTTGCTCGAAATGCCGACGGTACCGGATTTCATCGTCTTACCGGACGTGTACGGCGACGCCGGGGCAACGATCGACCGCCACCGGGAGTGGCTGTACGACCGGCCGCTCCCGCTGCGGTCCGGTGAACTTGCCCGCTATTGGGTGCTCCAGCCCGGCCGGCCGCTCGCAGAACAGTTCGACGCGATCGAAGGCTGTCAAGGTGTCTTCGTCGGTGGGCCAAAGCGGTGGAAACGCGCCCACGGCGAGCAAATCGTGGCCGAAGCCCGCGGGCGCGATCTCCGAGCCCACGTCGGAAATCCCGGCGGCGCGGACGGACTCGTCTGGGCCTACCGAACTGGGTTCGATAGCTGCGATACGACCACGATCTTCCAGAACGGATACTGGCACTACCTCGAGAAACTCGAGGAAGTGACCGAGGAGACCGGGTCTCCCGACCCCGAACCGGGCGATCCGGAGAGCGAGCAGGCAGCCCTGCGACGCTTCGAGACGGTATAGTCGCCCGTCGTCGACAGCTATTTATGCAATGTCGTAGCTATGTTACGATACAGGGCAAGCGCCCGGTGTTCCCCATGCAAGGATTAGCCATGACAGACCTACAATCGCGTTTCGAATGTGTCGCACAGCAAACGGCCCGCTACGAAGACGGGTCCGTCAGTGTCTCGATTAAGCGCGCGCTTGACGTGCTCGGACAGGCCGGCGTCGCGCAAGCCGTTCGGTTCGCCGAAACTGAGGACGGCTTTCTCGTCGGTGAGTTGGTCGGCAGCAAACTCGACGGGCGGGAGAATCCGATGGGCCGGAACATCAAGGATCCAGGTGGCGACCTTCGGGTCATGATCCCGCCCGCGGCGTTCGATCACCTCGAGATCGACAAAGAACAGGTCCGCGAGGGCAACGCCGATATCGACGTCTGGGTGTGTTCGGATCCCGACGTCGACCCATCGGTGATCGGGATTAGTCCACACATCCGTCAGGTTCACACCGTCGACCTCGAGCCACTCCTGGGGGATTCCGAATGAGTGACTCCGACAAGACCGAACAAAAATCCGTTCGGCTACACAGCGATTCGGAGCATACGCGAGAAAATCCAATGGAAGTGAAGTGTCCACACTGCGGAACCTGGAACAGCTCACACGATGTGGTTGTGAACGGTTGTGAGNGAGACCGATGGGTGAGACGATTCGGTTCACGCCGTTGCATCCGCAGGACTACGACTACATCGAGGTCGAGCGTAACTCCTACGGCACGGGCGTCAAGATCACCGACCCGGAGGGGCTCGAGGACGACGCGTCGGACACCCTCGTCGAACAGATGGACACCCGCGAGTACGTCGACCGCAGCGAGTATCCCGGTTGGGAGTGGTCGCTCCTACTCGGCTTTACGACCTACGGAGGGGGCAACGAGTCCGACGACCCATTCAGTGGCGCGGACTACCACAACGTGGCGAACACATCGCCAGCGGACATGGCCGATATATTCGCGACAGTCTCGGAGTACACCGAGCCCTTTGTCGTCTGGATGGGTGATATCGAAGGCTGGCCACATCCGGCACGGCTCGAGGGCGGCGACGGCGATTTCTTCCGCGTCGAAGCGGCCGACGGGGACATCGATGTCGAACGGCTGACGCCGGGGATCGTCGATCGAGAACCTGCTGGGTTCGGAGGGGAAACCAATGAGTGGCAATGAATCCATAAGCAGTACGGACCGATTCGTTTGTCCAGAATGTGGTAACGCCGATGAGAAGGATAGTTGGATATTTGTGGAAGATGATATTGATGTAGGCGTCATCCTACGTTGCCCCTTCTGCAAAGAGAGGGGGACACGCCGTTCACTACAGACGGACAAGGAGCGTGATTCCGAATGAGCCCGACCATCACTCTCGCACAGGAACAGGTCGATCGGACATCCCTTCGGCTACAGGAGNGTGGAATCTGCGACGTTACGGTCCTCGAGACGCTGGCCGATCTCCCCGACCTCGAGTACGGCCGCGGCGAGTTGCCCGACGAGGTCGCGATCGTCTGCCGAAAGTGTGACGACAAGATCGGCGACGGCGAAATGATGGGTGTGGCCTTCGGATCGTTCTACCACGACGGTTGCGTCCCGGACGTCTCCGAGGGACCACTGCCGCTCGCGCAGTATCTGGCCGGCGTTACGGACGGGACTCGCGGCCCGGAGGTCAGACGATGAGTGACAGCGCCCACGTCGGACCGATCGTCTTCGCCGACGCGATCGCCCGTGGACAGCTCGTCGAACACGGCGAGGTCGTCACCTTCCGCGTCGACGATCGCACGACCGGCGATACCTGGTGGCGCGAATCGCGACTCGGGGAAAAACAAGGCGACTGTCGCGTCGAACAGATCGCGGCGGTCGATCCCAGCGACGACGAGGCGCTCGCCCCCTACCGGGAACTCTCGGGTTTCGAGACGGTCGGCGACTGGCAAGACGCGATCCGAGAGTTGAACGGCGCGATGGACGAGGGCCACCTATATCGGGTGACGACAGTCTAAATCGTTTCAGTCCTCTTTTTCGAGCCACGCGTCCAGTTCCTCGAGCGCGCCGTCGGCGACGATCAACTCGTCGTATCGTAGTCGTTCAAGACCCCCAGCGCGGGCTTGCGTAACGTCACCAGATAGTGGGCGTCCGACAGTGCCACAGTCGTGCCGGTGACCGCACAGACAGCGCTCCCGTCGTGATTCGTTCCCCGCCGGGCGACCGTCGAGCCCTCCCACTCGGCGTCGCGATCGGGTGGGGAGCGACCACGAAAGCGTGCGGTTCGGGACTGGGACATATCCGACAGTCGGGACTCGAGGGGCGTAGTTCCATCGGCGTGAAAGCCAACGGCCCGGGAAAAGCCGCCTGCCCTGTCTTCCGGCCGGACTGTCAACCGGCCATGATGGTCGTCACTGTCGGCGGGCATATCCCTTGGGGCCGATTGCAGGGCTCGAGAGGTGAGGCTCTCGCCACCATCGATTCCATTGATTTCGGGGGGCTCGACCAGTCGAGGCCCGCGTCTGTCTGGATAACACTTATCCGTAAATTACACAAATAATTGAAATAGGATTCGGGCGGCTCGCATACACGAGCACGCCGGAATCACAGGATACGAGTATGAGTGTTGACCACCGACCGACGGAATCGAGCGGTGTCGAACAGCCCCCGCGGGATGACCCGCTGGCACGACTTTCGAGCGACGAGGTCCTCCGATGTCGCGACCCCAAGACCGGGTGGACGTGGTTCTACGCGCTCGAGCCGAACCCCGATCTCGAGCCCGAACCCAACACCGAATTGGCCCGGCTGCTGTGGCACCCCCGCGTCGACGGGCGGCCGGTCCCGGTGCGCTATCACGAACGCGACGGCTTCGAGCCCGAACTGGTCTCGCGGACCGATGTCGCCGAAGTCGTCGGAACCGAGTACATGCGCGTTGCGAGGGTTGGACAGCGTCACCTGAACCTGCGACGGGGTGGTGACGATGGGTGATGGTACGGCATCCTCGGGCGGAACTTATCGATCGGTGGGGGGGTCAACGTGGCGCTGAGTGTCTTCCCTTACGTCGGCGGAAAAACCCGACTGTCGAACTGGGTAATCGACCACATTCCCGACCACACGGTATACGTCGAACCGTTTGGCGGCTCCGCTGCCGTTCTACTCAACAAGGAACGGAGCAACGTCGAAGTGTACAACGACTTGGATGGCGATCTCGTCCAGTTCTTCGAGGTTGCTCGAGATCGTCCCGACGAGCTGCGCGAGTGGGTCCGTCGCACTCCTTACAGTGAGGAGCTACACAACAAATGGACTCGAGCGTTCTACTCCGGCGAGCGGCCGGACGATCCGATAGAACGGGCCGGTCGGTTCCTGTTCCTTCGTTACTCGCAGTTCGCGGGGAAGTACGAAGGACCGAGGGGATTCAAGCGCGATACTCCCCGGACCCGAGTCGGCGAGTCAAGAACGTGGCAGTCCGTCCCGGATCGCGTCGACGAGATTTGCGAGCGGCTTCAGGGCGTGTCAATCCAGAACCGGCACGTCGTCGACGTGATCGATCACTACGACGCACCCGACGTTGTATTCTACTTGGACCCGCCGTACTTGGACAAAGAGCACTCGTACCGGGTGGACGACTTCAGCCACGCGGAACTGGCGGGCGCGCTCGAGGGGATAGACGGCTATGCGATGGTCTCCTACACCGATCGGCCCGAAGGGCTGTATGAGGGATGGAACGAGGTAACTCGCGGCCACTACCACAAGTCGGGGACGGAGAAGGACGAGNCCTACACCGATCGGCCCGAAGGGCTGTATGAGGGATGGAACGAGGTAACTCGCGGCCACTACCACAAGTCGGGGACGGAGAAGGACGAGTCGGAGGAAAAGGTAACGGAGCGCCTGATAATGAACTTCGACCCGGCCGACGAACCGACGTTCGTCGACGGCGAGCAACAGACCTTAGTTGCAGCCACTGACGGCGGAAACGCCCGTACACCCCACACGGATACTGAACGATCGGAGAGCGAGCGATGAGTGACGGTGACCCACCCGCCGGCCCGTTCCACTACACCGGCCCGGAGGGGTTCGAAGCGTGGGGCTACCGCTTCCCGTCGGGATTCCTCATCCTCGAGTGGATTCCCGAAAGCGTTCCCGAAGACGAACAGACGATCTACAACGGCCCCCAGTCGGTCTACCACTCGTTTGCGGACTTCCGGGCGACGTGTACCGGCGAGATCGACTGGGGCCGAACGCCGCTCGAGGACGACCATGCACAGATTGAAATCTCGGAGCGCCAACGGGAGCGCTTCGATCAGATTCGAGAGGCGTGCAAGAACGAGCACATCCCAGCACCGAGCGACGAGAGTATGTTCAAATCGCTCATGGACGAGTGGGAGCGCGACATGCTCGCCCCGGAGCGTGATTCCGAATGAACGGGACTCGAGAGAAGCGGTGTGAGTGGTGTGCGCTCCCGCGGGGAGAGTGTCTTTGCGATTCGCCGCGGTTCAAATGGATGGACCAGTGCGACGACTGCGGGACGTGGCGCGACGTCGATCACGTTCACGTCGCTCCCGATCGGGACGGCGAGACAATCGTCTGTACCGGGAGGTGCCTGCCGTGACCAATCTCCGACTCCGCGACGAGACGGCCACCCACGACGGCGGGGCTGGAACGCGAACGCTCGTCTATGGCCTGCCAGCGCCGTGGCTACTCCACGGACTGTTTCGGTCCGACGCCTACGTCTCGCATACCGCTGGGAATGTAACGGTCGACGTGGCGCTCGCCGCCGGGACCGGCTACGCAACCGGGATGGTCGTTCCCACCGACGGCGTCCCGCGAGCAGAGCGGTCGTTTGAGGACTATTTCAGTGGCGGTCCGACACGGCCAGCCGACAAGGCCGCGGTGACGTTCCGAACAGATATCCACGACGCCGACGCCGTGATTCCGGCCGTCGAAACGGCAGCCGAGACGGGCAGCGAGATTCGAGGCGAGTCCAAATGAGCCCCCACAGACAACCCACAACTGCGCGCCAGCGCCTGGTCGAATCGTCTGGGACGCCCTTCGCCCCGTCGGCAGAGGTTCGCCCGGTCGTCGCCGTGATGGACGGTCGAAAGGGCAACGACGAGATCGAGCCGGCGGCGTGGCGACGGGCGCTCGAGGCGGCCGAGATAGCCGTCTACTTCGAACTCGCGGCCGACCACGAGTGGTGGCTCGCCTACGACAGCGAGGGCGAGTACGACGGCTACGACGGCCCGTTTCACCTGTGGTCGACCTACCCGACGGGCGGGTGGGACCACGTCAGGAACACGCGCCAGATGATGGACGCGAGTCTCGAGAACGTCTACGGCGAAGACGACCGCGATCGGGAGTGTGGGATTTATCGCTCCCGCGTGGTGTGTCTCGAGGACGCACCGAAGTTCGTTCAGCGAAAAATTAGCGACGGGGGCTGAACTGTTACTTCGACTGTCGCCGTTCCTCGAGCAGGATTTCAGCGACGCGTTCGGGTTCCTCGTTCGCCAGTTTGAGCACGGCATTGTGAACCTCCCGCGTTTCCTCGTCGACGACGTCCGCCTCCGCGAGTTTCGGTGCGATCGTCGTTCGCAAGTTCTTCTCGAATGCATCCCACTCGCTGGCACGAGCGTACAGCGGCTTCTGTCGTACCTCGCTGTATTCAAACGACGGGCCAGATTCACTCGGGTCTGTCTCTCCTGTCGGTTCGGCTGACGGCCTGCGGTCCGTTTCGGGTGTCGAATCGGAGACTGAACCCACTGCGGGCTCGTCATCGCGACCGTCGTCACTCTCGAGGTCATCAAACGGGTTGCTCATCGGCCACCCCCTCCGTTCGCGACGATGCTGGCGAGTTCCTCGTAGTATGGAATCTGGTCACTCTCCGGGTCGTAATCCTGCAGTGGCTGATTGTGCTGCAGCGATCGGGAGAGTGCCGAGCGATGTCGGATACCGGGTTTCGGCGTCGCGATCTCGCCGGCGTCGATTTGGTCGAACTCATCGGCCGTGATACGCGCGAACTCGGGGACGGCCTCTTGGAGTGGCTGGCCCGGATTCACTTCGTAGCTGGCCGTATTCAGATTCTCGAGTAGCTCGCGGTCTTCGGTCTGTTGGTCGATCCGATCGGAGAGCTTGTTCGGGATGACTGCGAGCACGTCGACATCGATGTACTCGCGTGCGGGCTCGATGAGTCGTTCCATCGTCCGCTTGTAGCCGCCGATCGCCCTCGAGCCGGGTTCGATCGGGATCATGACGTTGCCCGTCGCGACGAGGGCATTGTTGTTGAGCATCCCCGGATACGCCGGACAGTCGAACACAATGTAGTCGTACTCGTCACCGAGCAGCGGGTCGACAATCTTCGATTTGACCCGTGCGGACCCTTGCATCGCCCCTGCGAGGTCTTTCTCGACATCCTCGAGCGTGTTCGACGACGGCAAGAGATCGAAGCCGTACTCGGTCGGTTGAATGAGGTCGGCAGGCGTCGCCGCTCCCTCGAGAATTACGTCACCGAGGTTTACATCGCCCTGGTATGCATCCTCGAAGCCGAGGCCGTTAGTCGCGTGGCCGTTCGGGTCGAGATCGGCAAACAGGACATCGCCCCGCTCTGCGAGTTGGCGGGCAAGATTCATCGAGGTTGTGCTCTTTCCAACGCCGCCCTTGAGAATGACGACGCTAACCGCACGTGGGTCGTTCGTAGCTACCATATTGTGTGACTCCGCCCACTGCAGTAGGCACAATAGGTCCCTATTGTGCCGAGTACTGTTTCAGCAGGCGATGTAAGCATAATTCGGCAGGCCCTTAGTTCTACTGTAATAGGTGCAGTAGGAACCTTAGCTAAGGTAGCTACTGTAGCTATTTCACCTATTGGAGGTGAGGTATGTGCAGTAGGTACTCGAGAAAGTGTAGGAGTCACAGGCGGCAGAGCCGCCCCAGTTGATGCTGGTATTTGGCAGCCGGTTGAATCCGGCACTCAAGCGTACGACAGCGGCCGACAAAGGCGTTGTGTCAGGATAATATCGAACTACTCACGAGTAAGATAGTACTCTTTTGAGTAATACGGTAATAGTCGCCGCCCCATCCCGTAGCGGCGATTGTGCCTCTGACAAGCGACCGTCGCCGTGACGGCCTCGGTCGGGGACAACATGATCGGCCCGACAGGCCGGCAGACACGACAGTCCCGAATTGCTTTCGACTGTCGTAAAATAGGCATTGTGGCGGTCTTTAAGTACGATTCTAAACATCTGGGAATTAGGTAGAAGTTGATATCTATCGCCCCGAACAAGACAATGTCGTGTGC
>NZ_AOIJ01000006.1 GCF_000337175.1 Natrinema gari JCM 14663
CCCGCCGCCAGACCATCCGCGATTTGATGCTCGAAAACTGAATAGCGTGCACTCTCCGGCCCGGTTTTGATGCGGAGTGACGGTGAAATTCTCTCTGTCGCGTGATTCCTGTGCGCGACAACCGTACCGAGTGCTCTGTCATCCACGACTGGCCCCACCATCCCACTCGGTATTTTGAGACACTGTATATGAAGTGAAACCACTAGGGGCGTCTCAACGCGTCTCGGAGACGCGAGNCGCCCTCGAGTCGCCACCCGGCGCGTCGCATGACTGTCAACAGGTCGTTCGTGGCGGCGTGAGACTGCCACGTGTCCTCGAGACACTCGATTTCGATCGTCGTCGGTCGCCACCCCTCATCGGCACCGTCGACGTGGACGAATAGGCCCTCGAGCGAGCAGAGCATATTCACGAGTTCCTGCATCGTCGGATCGTCGTTCGCGGCTTCGAGGACTTGCTCGAGTTTCGAGGGCGTGGGCTTCCACGTGAACAGTTTTGTCTCGGGCTCGAGCGGGTAGACCGATCGGTCGTCGGATTCACTCGGCACCATCGCTCCCCTCCGGCGGGTCAGCGAGAGTTCGGTCAACACCGTATCGCCCGTAGTTCGCATTCGCGGCGACGTACAGCGCCGCTTCCTCTGGCGTCCATTCCTCGGCGGCGATCTGCTCGCCGGCCGTCTCAAGTACGGCCGCGTCCTCCCGAAGCGCGTCGGCCATGTCGACTATGTCGTCGGTGTTGACCGTCCCGTGGAGGTTGCACAGCCAATAGGGGTCGTCCTCGCTCAGGAAGCCCGGCATCCCGATGTCCGTCTCGAGGGCGTCTTTCGCCGCCTGTCGTGAGTCGTGCGTGCTCATTCACTCTCACGCTCCCGGAGTAACTCGTCGGCGACCGCTTCGGAGAGTGTGAGGCTGTCGTGGGGGCCCTGGTCCGTCGCCTGCGAGATATGCACGCCACCGTCCTCGAGTAGCGCCACGGTCGTCTCACGGGCGACACGCTCCCCGTGGAAGTCAAACAGTTCGTCGGCGGTGAACTCGGCGACGACGCCGTCGTCGGTCACGTCGGTCGTGTGCTCAATCTCGGTGTCGATGTGGCTACTCATCGCAGACCACCTGCTCGCCGTTGTTCTTGGCGTCGACGGCTCGTGCGAAGTTGGCGATCGCCTCGGCGGGCGAGAAGCCCCGCGCCTCGAGCGTGGCGTCGTCCTGCGTCGCGACGTACTCCTGGCCGTCCTCGAAGACCGCGATCGGATACGTGGCGTCGGGGGTTCGGTCGCGGTCTTGGCGGTCGTCGACGTGAGCGTGGTCGGTCGGTCGTCGTTGGGGGGTGGTTTCGGTCATGCAGTGTCCTCCGCGTTCTCGACGCGCATTCGGATGCAGCCCCAGATTTCGGTTTGGAACGGTGGGGCGTCCGTGTTCTCCGGCTGGTACAACAGCCCCCCCTCGATGGGGCGGCCCGTCGTGTAGCCCTCGATAGTATCGTGGTAGTGGTCGCTCGTCTCGACATACAACACTGCGGCAGTCTCGGCGTCCATATCGAAGGCATACCGGCCGTGGTTCTCGATGCTGTCCGCAAGCACGACGTGGTCCTCGTGAGGAACGTGGTACGTGTCCTCGGGAATGATCGGGAGTTCGAACTCGTCGGGTTCGGTCGCGAGCAGATCGTCGTAGTCCGTCCGCGGGCCGCCCGACCACCCCTTGACTGTTGCGTGGCGGGATTCGGTCTCGGACATGACTACTCGTTCACCTCAATATCACAGACCCGAACGTTCTCTCGCGGCGTGACCTTGAACCCGTGTAGGCTGCCGTCCTCGCGTTCGAAGACCAGCACGGCCGCCGTTCCGAACCCGGAGGTCGCGAGATCGACGAGTTCGCAGCCGACGTAGTCCTCGAAGTCGTCGGTCGCGAGTTCCCACACCGGGCTGTGGTCCTCGCCAGCGTCGAGGCCCCGAATCGTGTTCGCCAGCGTCTCGCGGGCTTGCTCGAGCGTGTGGGCGGCCGTTTGGTCGTCGCCGGCCGCGAGTGCGTCTCGGGCCGTGGCGAGTGCGTCGTCGGCGTCGTCAAGGGCCGACAGGTGGTCGGTGGTTTCGGATTCGCTCATCCCACCTTCACCTCGCCGACCCGTTCGATCGATTCGACGCGCCGAACCTCTGGTTTCGACAGTGCCCACTCGCGGGCGTCGTCCTTGGTCGGTTCGGGGCGGGTTAGCGTCTCGTATCGCTCACCCGACGTGGCATCGGGGTCGGGGACGACGACTCGAATCCTATAGTCGGGGAGCATGACGAACGATTCCTCGAAAGCCGCCTTGTCGATCGGGTTGTAGGCGTCGGCCGCGTGGTCGTAAATCTCGCCCCACGACAGTCCCTCCTCGCGGAGCGATTCGACCACGGCCTTGAACGGATTGTCGTCGGCGATCTCCTCGAGTACGTCGTCGGTCGGGACGGTGATCGCTTCGGCCTCGGTGGTCTCGGGGTCGGATTCGGACTGCGGTTCGGCCACTTCCCAGATTCGACCGGCCGTCGTCGGGCCGATACCCTCGGCCTCGCGGAGTGCGTCCATGTCCGTCAGCGGCACCGCCTCGGCGCTGCCGAAGTGGTCGACCAACGCCTCGAGTCGGCTCTCNCCCTCGGCCTCGCGGAGTGCGTCCATGTCCGTCAGCGGCACCGCCTCGGCGCTGCCGAAGTGGTCGACCAACGCCTCGAGTCGGCTCTCCCCGACGCCGTCGGGATCGTAGCCGAGTCGGTCTTTCAGGCGTTCAAGCTCACTCATCGTCGCCCTCCGCGTCGGTCGTTTGGATCATGAGTTCGTCGCCCGTGACGCCGGTGTGGGTTACGTCGACGGCGTCGGCGTCGATCCCGGCTAACTCGAGTACGTCCGCGAGTGGGACCTTCTCGAGATCTGTCTCGCCGGGGTAGTTGTGAACGCGATCCCGAACCCCGCCGACAGCCTCGAGCGTGACCGCGGTCACGTCGTGGAACGCCGTTTCGTCCATCCGAAGGCCGCACTCGGTGCAGACCTTGGTCTTGCGAACGTCCTCGTCGTGAGGGCCGATCGCGAACACGAACGCCGGCCGGCCGGCGTGGGCGGCCGGGGTACACTCGACGGCCTCGAAGTCCGGCATGTCGTCGCCGAGATCGAGGTCGTAGATGTGCGCGTCGAAGCGGTCGTCGCGCTTGGAAATCCCGCTGTCGGCCGCCATTACGCGCTCACCTCCCGAAGTCGCCGGGCGTTCGCATTCGCTACGTCGTCGGTTTGGACGTCGTACTCCCGACAGACGTAGTCGATCCCTTTCCGTTCGCCCTTTCGGTGCGACCCTGGGCATTCAGTCCCTTTCTCTGAGTCTGCACGATCCATGAAGGCCCGCTCGGGAGTCGAACCCGAGTCCGCCGGTCGGGCTTAGTCCGCTGCGAGTTCGTCGAGGTCGATTCGAACGTCTTCGTTGTCGTTCTCGAGGGAGTCAGCGAAGACGCGGAGGGCTTCCGCTGGGGTCTTGCCAAGGGGCGGACGGTCCACTTTCTCCGCTCCGACCTCCCATCTTTTGCGCTCCTCGTCAGTTTCTAGATCTCGAACTAGCGTCTCGCGTACCGTCAGGTCGAACTCTTTTCTATCGTGCATTGATCTCACGGCGTTGGTCGCCACCCTAACGCCGGAGAGGGGACTCGAACCCCTCGAGATGCACCTGCTCCGGTATAGCCCATTTCCGGACATCACTCGTCACCCCGATCAGTATCAGGCTGTAGTGAGCAGTTGTCTTCGCCGTAGAACTCGTCGTTGTAGCTCTCTGCGAGTTCGTGGATATTCTCGAGTGTCGCCGGGCGCGTCTCTGGATCGGGTTCTTCACCGCGTGCAAGATCGGCCGTAACCAGTTCCGCGGTCTCGTCGTCGACGCCGATGAATCCCGGTCCGTCAAGGTGGACGAATAGCCGATCGACACCGTGAGCGCCAGCAAGATCCGACTCTTTCCAACACGGCGGCAGGTCGGTGATTTTCTCCGGCGGGCCGAGTTGCATCGATCCGCATTCGGGAC
>NZ_AOIJ01000007.1 GCF_000337175.1 Natrinema gari JCM 14663
CGGTGATTTTCTCCGGCGGGCCGAGTTGCATCGATCCGCATTCGGGACAGCGCGGGACTCCGCTCGAGCCCGATCCTCCGCACTCGACACACTGCCAGTGGTCAGTAACGTCCGTGCAGTGACGGGTCTCATTTCCGGACATATCACTCGCCACCTCGGCCAGTATCTACAGAACGCTTGAACTCGAGGATCGCTTCGCTCGGGAGTAGTGAGGAGTACTCGCACTCGAGGCACGCGAACGGCTTGTTTGCGAATCCTTCGGGATCGCCCCTCAACGGATTCTTGTTGTCACACTGCGGGCAGACGAACGCGAAATTTACATCGTCATCTGCATCCTCGAGTCCGACGCGGCTGCCCTTGCGTGTGGCCGCCCGGAGTCCCCAGAGGTCGTGTTCGGTCACGTCGCGCCCCGATTCGACCGGGTCCGGGTAGTCCTCGTAGTGTTCACTCCCGAAGCCGTCAACCCGTTCGAAGGCCTCGGGACCGAAGCCCCGATACTCGTCGGCCGCGAGTTGGCGGGCTTGCTCGGCGTCGAGTGCGGGCACCTGCATGACGCTGCCGACCGGCGTCTTGAAGTAGTACGCCTCGGCGTCGTCGCGGGCCGCGAGTCGGATGCTTGTGTCGGCGGGGTAGGTTCGGTCGGCGGACATCTACGCCGGCACCTCCCCCGAATCTTGGCCAGCAACGAACTCTGCCAGCCGCTCAAAGTCGAGCGCCTCGAGACGGCCGTCATCAAGCATCCGCTGTATGTCACCCGGCGCGGTGTCGTAGTTGACCTCCATGCACGTATGGCCGGTCCGGTCGTAATGGAGATAACCCGGCTTCCGCTCAAGGTCGATTGGTTCGGCCGATTCAACAGTGTCCGCTGGAAACGTCGCGTCGTCACAGACACCGCACTCCTTGCAGGCGACGACGTATCGGTAGGTGGCATTTTCGGACATCTACGCCGGCACCTCCGTGTCGCCGTCGGACAGCTCGCGCTCGGCGAAGTTCCGCAGTGACTCTTTCTCGAGCAAGGACACCCACCGGCAGGTCGTACACGCGAACGGTCGATTCTCGAAGCCCTCCGGGTCGCCCTCGAGCGGATTCACGTTCTCACACCGCGGACAGACGAACGCGAAGTACGTCACACCGTCCTCGATCGAGTGGTCGGGGAGGTCGTGGTCGGTCGTGTACTCGGTGCAGTAGCTCTCGCTGCGTTCCATCCGCTCGCGATTGACCTCGGGATACTCGGATTCGAGGTAGTCCCACACCTTGTGTGAGGTGCGCCGACCGACGCCATCGTGGTCGGTCAACGAGACATCCTCGCGGAAAGCATCGACGAGCTCCGATTCGGTCTCGTAGTGGTCGGCC
>NZ_AOIJ01000008.1 GCF_000337175.1 Natrinema gari JCM 14663
CGGTCTCGTAGTGGTCGGCCAGCGCCGCCGCGGGCCTGGACGCTACGTTGAGGTCGTCCGTGAGGAAGGTTTTGAAGGTCGACATTACGCAGGCACCTCTCGGATCTTCCGCGCACTGGTCCCGCGGATATCGCTTGTCTGAACGCTGTGCTCGCGTTGCACCTCCTCTTTTGCCGCCTCGAGTGCGTCGGCTTCGGTGGCTTCCGTCGCCGTCGGGTAGAAGTGCCGTTCGGCCCACACGCAGACCTGGTGCCGGCCGTCGGAAAGTTCGGTTTCGTGAGTGACGTTCTCCGGCGTCGCGCCGTATTCCTCGCGGATGTACTCGGCGGCTTCGTCCTCGGCGTCGTCGGGAGAGTCGGCGGTGACCCGTGGCGTGTGTTCCACGTCGGCCGTCACCATCACTTCCCACTCGTATTCGGTATCGTCAGAGTCGGGCATTACGAATCGTCCTCCGCGTCGGTCGTTTTAATCATGAGTTCGTCGCCGTTGACCCCTGCGTGCGTCACCTCTACGTCGTCGATATCCTTGCCGGCCATCTCGAGCACGTCCGCGAGTGGCACCGTCTCGAGATCCTGGTCACCGGGATAGTTCTGGACGCGATCGCGAACGCCCCCGGCAGCCTCGAGCGTGATCCCAGAGACGTCATCGAAGGCCGTTTCCTGCATGAGCATCCCGCCCTCGGTACAGACCTTCGCCTTTCGAACGTCCTCGTCGTATGGCCCCATCGCGAGGATAACCGCCGGTCGGCCGGCGTGCTCGGTCGGCGTACAGTCAACGGACTCGAAGTCCGGCATCTGTTCACCGAGATCGACGTTGTAAATGGCCGCGTCGTAGCGGTCGTCTCGTTTCGGAATCGCGCCGTCGGCGGCCATCACGCATCGACCTCCAAGAGATCGATGTCGGCCGGATCGACGTGCGTTGGATCATTGACGCGGAATAGCAGGTCGGCCTCAAGCACGTCCGCGGCCACGATCTTTCCCGACGCTTCGCCGCTGCCGTCGGCCCATGCGATCGCGAAGTCGCCGACGCGCTCGGTCAGGTTCTCCGCGGTCGTCTCGTGGATCCCGGCCCGATCGTCGGGGTCGACCGGCAGGGGGATCTCCCACTCCCCACCGTCGCGCAGGAACGAAAACGGGCCGTCGTACGTGAGCGACCCACCGTCGTCGGAATCGATCACGGTCACGCTGTTGACGGTATCGGGAGCGGTGTGGTCGCCGTCCGAGACCGACTCAGGGTTAAGCGTGGTGTGTTCGGCGACCACCTTATTCGCGCGGAGGTACGCCGTTTTCGAGTCGTAGACCCAGATGCTCGAGTGACCGTCGCCATCGGGCCAGCGCTCGAGGACGAACCGACTGTCGGAATCCAGTTGCTCGTGGTCGATGCCGGCGTTGTCGAAGTTGATCGCGTGCGGGATCAGCGCCGGGACCACCCGCGCGAGCGTCTCGGATAGGTCCTCGTCGTCGCGCTGGTAGGACAGGAGGATGTCGTGTGCGTCGCCCTCGAGTTCGACCGTTTCGGGCATTACGCATCGCCCTCCGAGAGCCGTTCGGCTTCCCACTCGCGACGTTCCTTGAGTGCCTGTCGGCCAGATTGGGTCAATTCATACGAGTTGGTTCGGTCGTCGATCTCCCCCTTTTCGACGAGGCCGTCATCGACCAGTGCATCGAGGTTCGGGTACAGTCGCCCGTGGTTGATGTCTGTCTCGTAGTAGGCCTCAATCTCCGCCTGAACAGCCTTCCCGCTGGCCGGGCCGACGGCGGCGATCGCGAACAGCAGGTCGCGACGGAAGTGTGGGTACTCAGCAAACGCATCGGTCGTCGTCTCCGCTTGGCTTTCGGCGAGTGCCATACATCAACGATCAATGTTAAAAGGAAAGACTGTTGTGACGACAGACGGGTTTTTTGGGAGTGGTGCCGTAGTTCGGTCGGTTTTGCAACCGTACCTATCGCTCGGGGTGTTTCGAGAACGGNCCGCCTACGACTTTGACAACTCTGAGTTGCATCTACGGCTCTATGGAAGTATTGGGTGGTGATGGACCGATCGCCGGACAGTGGACGAAAACTCGCTACCGGCGGTCAGGATACTCAGCAGCGCCGCCGATCGGGTTCTCTTTGATCGTTACCTGATGGTCGGGCTCGGCCTCGCGATGCTGGTCTGCGAGGTCTTCCGCGTCGTTCTTATCGAACCCGATCTCATGGAACCGGCAGTTCGAACAGACTGCTACGTGGTGGACCTTCATACACGGATGTCAGAGCGATTCAATATAAATCTGATTCCCAGATTCGTCACTGACCCCGCCGTTACCGCATGTCCTCGAGATCGACGAACGACTGCTCGCCGCTCGCTGCGACCCACGCCGTCAGGATCTCGGCCTCGTCGGCAGGCGGGTGGATCGCACACTGCGGCGGGACGCCGTCGGGATCGGCGAGCGTGTGGACCGCGTCGATTCGGCGCTGGTTGGCGTGCGGACTCTCGAGGTCCGATCGGTCGATCCAGTTGAACGGGTCGGGTTTGGAACTACTCAAGGTCAATCCCCTCGTCTAACTCGTCTCGAGACCAGCGTCGGTCGCCCCGGTAGGCGGCGTCTCGGCGGGCGACCAACTCGCGACGGGCCGCCTCGAAGGCCAGCGCCATGCCGCGATGGAGGTCGCCGCTCCGATCGGCGTGCTCGTCGGCCCCCTCCTCGAGTAGATTCGCCAGCGGTGGGACGACCGCGGCCCGGTGGTCGCCCTCGCGTTCGCGCCGGGCGATACAGGCAGCCTCGAGTTCGTCGCGGTCGGGCAGGTCCACCTCGTAGTAGGTCTCGCCGCCGATTTCGACCGGATGGGCGTACATCGCCCCGACCGGGCCGTAGTTGACGAACGTAATCTCGTTGCGACTAGCGCCGTCGGACGTATCCCGTGGCTTCGAGAACCCGAGATACGCCGCGTAGGTGCCGTCCGGCCGACGTTCGACGGCTTGGACGTAGACCGCGTTTCCGAGGTGAATGCTCGGGATTCCTCGAAGTTTCTCGAGGTCGGCGATCACCGGCGGGTCGCCACGGAGGCCGACGTGTTCGGGGGCGGGTTCGGGACCCGTCATTCAAGTACCTCGCTGGGTTCCTCGTCGCGGAGCACGCCCATCGACGCGCCGCATTTGGTACACTCGCCGAAACTGTCGGTCACGTCCTCGATGAGCGATTCGACCGACTCGGCCTTGCCTTCCGTCTCGAGTTCGTACTGCTGGCAGCCGTTCGGACAGCCTGCAACGACAGTGACGCGCTTTCGGTCCGTTGCGTGACGGTGGTCACTCATTCCGAATCGTCCTCCGCGAGTTCGTCGACGGCCTCGAGCGCCGATTCGAGATTCGCCCGGACGTTTCCCCAGTTCTCGTTGCGCGACTCCGAGACGACTGTCCGAAGGTGATTCGAGAGTCGGTCGTCGTCGATCGTCCGCGGGTCGTACACCTCGTCGTGTGCCTGCCACGCGTCTTGGAGATCGCCGAGCCACTTGCGCTGGTTCTCGGTCAGCCCGTGGCGTTCGATCTGTTCCGCGCCGTACGTATCCGGCGTCGCGTACAGGTACTCGTGGCGATTCTTCTCGAGTAGTTGGATCGCCAGGTAGTACACCGGACCGTCGTAAATCTCGTCGAAGCGGTCGGCGTGCTCGCTCGTAATCTCGCGGGGCATTGCCCGCCCGTGGCCGTCGCGACGAGCGGTGATCGCCTGTTCGACTTGGGCGATCGCCCGGTTCGTGTTCGCAAGAGTCTGGCAGAGATCCGAGTGGGCCATCCGAAGCGAGGCCGTCGGAGCCGCGTTCGATTCTATCCCTGCGAGTTGGGAGACGGCTTTCGCAGCGCGTTCGTTGACCTCCGCAACGCGATTCTGGGCGTACTCGAGGTCCTGTCGATCGTCGGTGTCTTGGTGGCTCATCGGTTCATCATGTTCCGAACATCGGCACATCCGTCGCACTCATCGTACGAGAGNGAGGTCCTGTCGATCGTCGGTGTCTTGGTGGCTCATCGGTTCATCATGTTCCGAACATCGGCACATCCGTCGCACTCATCGTACGAGAGTGGGATCGTCCCATGCCGTGGGCAGAAGGCTTCGACAGTCACATCGTCGGCCGTACACTCGAAATCCGGGTGGTCGGCGTGGTCCTCAGGTGTCGCATTCCGGTCTCGGACGCGACTCGCATACTCGAATTCTGCCTCGAAGTTACAACAGTCACACGACACTCGGATGTGCGCGCCGCTGATTTCTGACGCTTTCTGGAGGTCGGTCTTGTGGTCGTCCGCCTCGTGGAGGATGTCGTCCGCCAGTCGCTTCATGGTCTGCCAGTCGCCCTCGAGTTCGCTGCCGTCGAGAGTCGCTGTGATTCGGTCGCCGTTCGATTCGACTACGCCATTCTCACTGTCGCTGTTAGTATAGTCGCTCATTACTGGATGTACCTCGGGTTCTCCTCGTTTTCGTCGCCGTGCTCGAGCTGGTAGATCGCCTTCCGAACGTCCGCGTCGTCGGCTTCGATCATGCCCGAACCCTCCGCTCCTCGCGGTCGTCAGCATCGGTCGATAGATCCAACTCGTCGGGGTCCATCGCTGCGAGTTTGTCTTGGGCCGACTCCTGGNCCCTCCGCTCCTCGCGGTCGTCAGCATCGGTCGATAGATCCAACTCGTCGGGGTCCATCGCTGCGAGTTTGTCTTGGGCCGACTCCTGGTGCAGTCCAAAGCGGTGCAGCCGCTCGGCGACCGTCTCCGAACTGACCTGCCTGTCACAGGCCGTCTCAGCGATTTCGGTGGTCGAGTAGCCCCGTTCGTCGTAGAGTTCGGCGAGCGTCCGGTAGTCGTCATGCGGTTGCAGGTGGCCCGCCCGTCGCAATCGATCGGCTCCCTCCGAGCGCTCGAGACCGAGATCGCGAGCGATCTCCGCGGGGAAGTACCCGCGCTCGTAGAACGTCGCGAGTTCGTCGTCGGTCCACCGATCATCGCCGGTGAGTTTCACGAGTCGGGTCGTGGCGTCGTCGCTGGCCTCGAGTTCGTCGGGTCGGCAGCCCTCGGTGTCGGAAGTGCCGGGATCGGGGAACGCGGCCGTGTGATCGTACGCCGAAAGCGTCAGTTGGTCGTCGGCACGGTCGGTCGGGGTCGGGTTGCGTGTTGCCATGGGTCGAGTCGTGTGCTGGGTGGTCATCGGTCCGATTCTGCCGGAGTAGGGCCGTCGGCGCGGGCTCGGTCCCACGACGGCGCGTCTGCAACCGTCGTGTAGGCCGTTTTTGGGCTGTACNCCCCGCCGAGGCGGATCGACTCACAGACGAGGTCGATCTCTTGCAGGTCGTTCAGACACCGATAGGCCGTCGCGTTCGAACAGCCGAGTGCGTCCTTGAGTTCCGTGGCGGTCACCGGGCCGTCGGCACGCTCGAGGGCGATGTATGCACGGGCGCGATTTGGTTTCACGAACGCCAGCGCGTCGGGGAGGTCGCCGCGGCCGGGGAACTCGTCGGGCGAGACATCAATCATCGCTCTCGATCCCCTCCGAGTACTCCGGGACCTCAGCGTCGGGATCGGCCGTGATCCCGCCGCCGAACGTCGATAGGCTCGGCGTCTCGTCGACCAGGAGATGCCGGCACAGCGCCCGTGCGAGATTGACCGGGACTGCGTTGCCGATCTGCTCAGTGACGTCCGTTTTCGTCTCACCCGCGAGGTCGTAGCCTTCGGGGAACCCCTGCGCTTGCTTGAGTTCGTCGGGCTCGAGCATGCGGTAGCGCACGTCGAGTCCGTAGGGGAACACCTCGGGGACACACAGCGCGAAGCGGTCCCGTTTCGTAACCGTCGGGAGTGGGTCGGCGACATCGTTCGGCGTCGCGTTGCCGTAATACTCGACGAGGAACGGTTCCGGCGTCGCGAGACACGCGGGGGCGGACTTGCGCGCCGTCACAGTCATGAGCGGCCGGTCTATCTTTCGCGTCCGCGGGCGCTGTCCACTGAAACTGTTGTACAGCGGGCAGAGATACGGACTCGAGAGGGCGAACGCGCCGCCCTTCTCGGTCGCGACCGTCGGGAGTTGATCGGTCGTCGGGTCGCGAAGCGTCCCGCCGTGGGAGTAGTGGATCAGCGTCGGCGTGACGAGGTGGCCGTCGTGGTTGCTCGCAGTGACCGTGTGCAGCGGGCGCGAGTCGGCCTCGTACAGCGGGTTCGAATGGAGGCCGCGGCGCGCACCGTTGCGCGGCTTGATGAGCGGCGTCGCCTCCGCGGTCGCCACCGAGATCGCGCCCTTCGTCGCGACGGTTGGGAGTGGCTGGTCCGTCGCCGCCGGGACGCCGCCGGATTGTTGACGCAAGCAGAACGTCTCCGGGCTCGAGAGTTGCAGTTT
This sequence comes from Natrinema gari JCM 14663, assembly GCF_000337175.1. Lineage (GTDB taxonomy): Archaea > Halobacteriota > Halobacteria > Halobacteriales > Natrialbaceae > Natrinema > Natrinema gari. Next base: position 6,344 of record NZ_AOIJ01000008.1, read on the forward strand.
TCCACCCGTCGCGACGGTTGGGGCCGGTCGTTCGGAGACATCGCGAGCGACCGAGTTGCTGTGCTGTCCGAGTATCTGCGGCGTCGCGAGCGTCGTCCGCCCGCTCGGCACACGCACGAGGAACGGTCGGTCGACGGCCGCTGCGACCGTCGCCGCGTGTTCGGCTGGAACGACCGTCTCGCGCAGCGCCCGGAGTTCGTCCTTGCCGATCGTCTCGAGGGCGTCGGCCAGCGGCTCGAGTCGGTCGCCACAGTGCCGCCGGATGCCCTCAGCGATCCGGGCCATCGTGTTCTTCGCGAGTGGTTGCACGCGCGGGTTCTCGAGGTCGCGCGTCCACAGCGAGTCGCCGAGATCCGACCAGTCGATGATGTCCGCCGCCGTTCGGCGGTCGGGCTTGTCGGGATCGGCGTCGTCGTGAGTCGGGTCGGGCGCGGTCGGGCGGNGATCCGACCAGTCGATGATGTCCGCCGCCGTTCGGCGGTCGGGCTTGTCGGGATCGGCGTCGTCGTGAGTCGGGTCGGGCGCGGTCGGGCGGTGGTCCTGCGACGCGACGATGAACAGGCGCTTTCGGGACTGTGCTTCGCCGTAGTCGGCAGCGTTCAGGACGGTACCATAGTCGTCGTCCTCGTCGTCGAACAGGACCGAGTAACCGAGTGCCTCGAGCATCCCGATCCAGCGCTGGAAGATCGAGCCGTCGTTGGTCGACTGGCCGTCCTCGATCGGGCCCCAGTCGCGAAACTCGGGGACGTTCTCGAGCATGATGTGGTCGGGCTGGAGGTGTTCGACCCAGTGGAGGACATGCCACCCGCTCGCGCGTTTCTGTTCGTTAACGGGTTTGCCGCCGCGTGCTTTCGAATGATGGGGGCAACTCGGGCCGCCCACGAGGAGGTCGACCTCGCCGGGCTCGACGACGTCCGGCGGATGCAGTTCTTCGATCTTCGCGTGGTAGTGCTCGGCCCACGGGTGGTTCTGTTCGTGGGTCTCGATCGCCGGTTCCCAGTGATTGACTGCGTGCAGTTCGACGTTTTGCGCGAGCCACCAGTGAACGCGGGTGTGGCCCGGCGTGATCTCGTCGGCTGCGAGACCAGTCTCGAGTGCGATCGTGTCTGCGTGCGTGTCGATGATCGCTTTGACGAGTCCCGTCGAGAGGCCGCCAGCGCCCGCGAACAGGTCGACGGCGACAAGTTTGTCGCTCATCGTAGCCCTCCGCCAGCTTGGGCGGCTTCACGTGGGAGGTGGCGGTTGTCGGTACACTCGGCGCAAGCGTGGACTACGTCGTGGTTGTCGCCGAACACGCGAGCGAAGCGTTGTGTCACCTGTGCGTCGCAATTCTGGCCCCGCGGGGCCGACGTGGTGGACTCGGTCGTCGGCGTCCACTGGGGACGATCGGTACTCATGCGAGCACCCCCGACAGAGCAGCCATGTTCCACAGCGCCGCCAGCAGCCACGGGAGGGCCAGCCCGACCGGGACGATCGGTCGGTACGGCCGCTCGAGGAACGAGCGACAAAGCAGACCGACGCCGATCGCGCCCGCTTTCAGTGTGAGCATGCCGGCGACGCCGTACTCGAGTGCGCCGCGAGCGGCCGGGTTGCCTTCCGTGAGGCCAGCTTGCAGGCCGATCTGGGTGGTCGCGATATCGGCGGCGATCGCGGCCGCGACGAGGAGCCAACAGGCGTGCTCGAGGGGGAACTGCGGGACGGGAATCTCGACGGTGACGGTTCGGGACTGCATCTATTCCGCACCTCCGTTGGTCGCGGCCCCTCGCGGTGCGTCGATATCGATCTCCGCGATCGGCTTCGGGTCGTGCTCGTCGGCTCGGGTTCGGAGTTCGTCGAGCGTCAGTCCGATCGGGTCGTCGGTTCGTTCATCGTCACCGTTGAACGCGCGCATGAGGAATGGATCCTCGGCCGCGGGCGTCGCGGGAAAGACGTACTCCGTTCGGTCGGTGTACTCGAGGATCAGGACCTCGCCGGCCACGAGTCCCTCCGTGTCGGGATGGAGGTCGTCGGGAGAATCGGACGCCGACTCGGGAGTTGATGTGTCCCTTCCCGAGTCGGCTGTTGTACTGAGGTCGTTAGACGGCTTCCCACTGTCGTCAGGAGTTTCGACAGTTCCGCCGTCCGNTGATGTGTCCCTTCCCGAGTCGGCTGTTGTACTGAGGTCGTTAGACGGCTTCCCACTGTCGTCAGGAGTTTCGACAGTTCCGCCGTCCGTCGCGGTCGCCCTGGAGTCGGTCGGGTCGGGCGTCGGATCGATCGGCTTGTTAGTCAGCTCGCGCTCGCGAGCATTGAGTCGTTTCATGACCCGGGATCGGCCCCAGTGCTCGGCCTCGATTCGCTGCCACTCCTTGAGGAGCGCGAGGTTGTCGATCCCGCGGATGCGGGCGAAGGCCAGGTACAGATCGTCGAGCGCAAGGTACCGAGCAGGATCTTCGCCGAACTCGGCTTTGACCACAGGATGGGCCGGACGGTCGTCCGTGTCCGGATTGAAGGCGTTCCGACCGTTCATTGGCGAACGGCCTCCTCGATGAGTAGATCGTACTCGCGGTCGTAGCTCGGCGTCGCGGGGAGATCAACGTTGATCCCGTCCGACGTGCCGACGACGCGTGGCTGACGGCTGTTATGTGAACGGGTCTCTGACTCTGTCTCATTGCGACTAGTTTTAAGTCGCCCTGTCTGTAACGTGCTCATGCTTCGTGGGGTTGGTATACTACGAAGCACCGCAGCGTGTGCCNTCTCATTGCGACTAGTTTTAAGTCGCCCTGTCTGTAACGTGCTCATGCTTCGTGGGGTTGGTATACTACGAAGCACCGCAGCGTGTGCCACCACGCTGCATTCTGTGACGATTACCCAATCGCCACGAGCGGATGCTTCGTTGTCTACTACATTCAGTTAGATTGACTTAGTTCTTGCCCATGACTCGTGGCGGGGCGGGGGTTTTTAGTACTGCGTTTCGTGCGTACGGACGATGAGTGATCGGTCGAGAGACGACCAGACGAAGCGATTTAATGAAGAATACAGCGACGACAATTTTCTGAAGGCCGTCCGTGAGTGTTCGATCGCGTCGACGCCGAAGATAGCTAAGGAAATCGGTTGTAATCGGAAAACGGCGTTGCGGCGATTGACTGCACTCGAGGACGATGGTGAGCTCGAATCCGAAATGGTGAGCGATGCGAAGGTGTGGACGATATCGGAATGAGCGTGTTCTCTCGAGTATCTGATAGCGGCCATTGAGAATCCCGAGATATCTTTTTCTCGGGCGGTTCTGCTCCGAACGTCTGAGAGGGNAGCGTGTTCTCTCGAGTATCTGATAGCGGCCATTGAGAATCCCGAGATATCTTTTTCTCGGGCGGTTCTGCTCCGAACGTCTGAGAGGGTGCTGAGAGCGATCGGCCGGAACAGGACAGCCACGAGAGAGGGAGAGACGCCGTAGAAAGCGGTAGAACAACGATTCCGTAGGAAACGGGACCCGAGGACGCCACGATAGGAGCCGTCCACCAGCCACGAACTGTCACGATACTGCCATTCGAGTTTCTGCCGAAACTCTTAAATACTGTAGTAATCTACTAGACCGTAGCAG
>NZ_AOIJ01000009.1 GCF_000337175.1 Natrinema gari JCM 14663
CCCCGTCCCAGACCGTCGGAGTAGATCGGTCCGAAAAGAAAAGATCCGGCCATTGCTAAGTGCCTGATTTTCTCACCACCGAATAATCGCTGTACGGCGTCGGGACAATCTCATTTCGGTGGATCTTAACACCGGCAAATCTTGCCCTCCCGAATCAGTGCCGTCTCGTATCGGCCGGAATCTCTCACAATTCAGAGAGTAATCGGCGGCACTCGAGCGTCGATCGCGACGGCTTCCAGCTCGAGTCGGGGTTGATCGCCCCGATCGGCGGTCCGATCACGCTCTCGAGTCGGCCCAATCGGAGCAATCCCACTACTCGAGTGGAAATACAGGGGTCAAAACGGAACGTCAAATAGAGCCACGGCTATCCGTCCGGGCGTTCACTCGGGGCCGTTCGCCGGCTACAGCTTGTCGCTGACGGCGGCGATCTGCTCCTGTGGGCTCAGGGGTTCGTCACGGTCAGCGACCCACTGGAACACGGGCTCGCTTGGCCGGTCGGGACGAACGGGTACCCATTCGTCGTTCTGTATGATGTCATCCTCGAGTAGTTCACCGTCCGCAAGCTCGAGGACGGCGTCGGCAACCGCGAAGCGCGCCCACTGGTTGGTGTGCACGTACTCCGAAAGCATCTGGTTGTACGTCTTCCCGGCCGCAACCTTCGCGTTCGGCCACTCTCCGAGCGGGTCCTCTAACTCGGATAGTCTCTCACTCCACTCGTCGTCTTCGAGTAGCGCGTGCAGGAATCCGAGCCCCTGTCGGAACTCGGCCAGGTCCTTGACCCACTGCGAGGCGTCCTCTTTCACGGCTATCCCGGTCTGTTGGACATGCTCTTTCGGATCGAGCACCCCCGTCTTCTCGACGAGGTCGGCGATCGTCTCTTTAACCTCTTTCGCGAACAGTTCTTTCGCGGCCGCCTCGGACGTGTAGTACTCGTCTTTCAGCGGGTCAGGATGGGGGACGATATGTCCCTTCTTGAGCATCAGCTTCCGGTAGGGCTTCTTCTTGTATGCCTTCCCGGCGCTGTAGTCCGCCCGGTTGATCTGGTGGTCGGTGTACCGGAGAATCGTGAGGTTCAGTTCCGTCTCGGTAACGGTGTCGCCTTCGGACCGAAGCAGGCCGGCGAGAACCTTCGCGACGGCGTCTTGGTTGGCCCTCAACGCGTATGGGTCGCCGGAGTAGGACCCTTCGGCGTCCGTCTCGACGTTTGCGCTCTCGCGCACGCGGTCGGGGTGAATCTCGAACGCGGTTCCTGAATCGCCGTCCGACTTCGATCCGTCGTCCCAGTGCTGGCCGATCGCGTCGGTGAGTTCGTCCCACGTCAGCTCGGTGCCGGCCGTCGCGAGGTCCTGTGGCGTGTAGGTCGGGGTGTAACTCGAGGGCGTCGACTGCGCCGAAATCCCTCCATCGGCGGTCGGGATCTGCGCTGGCCCGTCGCCGTCCATCTTGATGCCGTCGGACACGTCGTCGGGCTCGAGGTCGCCGTTCAGTAACGCCTCAACGTCGACCTTGTCCGAGGGGACCGCTTTCGGGTGGATGTTCCCGAACATTTCCCGATGGAGTCGCAGTATGGCCATTCGACTGACGGCGGCCTGCGAACAGTCGTAGGTGTTTGCGAGGTTTTCGAAGGCTTGCTTTTCGAAGTCGTTGACCGCTGTCGTGACGTTCGTATCTCTGGTATCGTTTTTTGAGTTCATGCGCGACCCCCTCCAGTGGCCGCACGACTAGCACTGCGAGGGGTGGAAAGTCGCTTCCCGTGATCGCACTGACGAGTCTCGCCAGTAGACGAGGGGAAAGCTATAAGGCCGAATCCGTCCAAGAAACAGGTAGGGATAAGGNGATTAGCCGTGCATATCCGTTCTCTTGTCGTGGGTTGGCCTTAAAACTAGGCGCACTGTGCGTCGACTGTGTGGGGTTGGTAATGTGCATCGTTTGGTATCCGCGGGTGCCGCCAAACTGCGCTCCGAGCGGCTAGCCTGTGCCACCAGGCCTCGCTCGGAGGACTCGATACTCTGCGCGGTCATCGTCCCAGCGCCACCTCGTCGATCCCGAACCACTCCGCAACGGCTGGAATNCCAGGCCTCGCTCGGAGGACTCGATACTCTGCGCGGTCATCGTCCCAGCGCCACCTCGTCGATCCCGAACCACTCCGCAACGGCTGGAATCCAGTCAGGGACGCGCGTCGGGAGCTCGCTGCGACCGACGACGCCGGTCAGCGCGTGCCGATCGCCGTCGCGCTCGACGATGAACGTCTCGCCGCGGCGGTCGATCTCGAGCCCGGTCGGGACGATCCGTACGTCGCAGGTCGTCTCGGCGGGCACGGCCGCGCCGACGTCGGCGAGCGCGATCGTAACCGTCTGATCGTGGGTGTCGGAGTTAGTGACTGCCATATTTTGATGAACGTCGGTCACCGCCATGAATGCCGCGCGCGGCTGTCCGATGTGTCCGATATTTCTTTCGGACCAATCTCTGTTGGGAACAGGCTTTAGGTCGCGCGCGGTGTCTTTCGTCATGGTTGGCTCGTCGCGAGCATCAACGGAGCCGCCCCGGACGGCGGGGATCAGCACGCCCGTCCACCTCGTTTTAGGGACAGGTTACCCGCCCAGAGCGTCGTCTCCATTGATAACAGCCCGTTGTTCTCCATTACACTTAAATCTTG
>NZ_AOIJ01000010.1 GCF_000337175.1 Natrinema gari JCM 14663
TTTCCGAATCATGCGACGAAAACGGGGTGCTTGGATGAATAAAGCAAGCGACCCCGTTCTCGAGTTTCTCGATGAGCACGGTATCGCCGCTCCGGTGAGCGTGTTTGACATCGAACTCGACCCATCACGCTCATCGATCTCCCGCGCCGTAGACGATCTCGAGGCTTACGGTCTAATCGAACGGCCCCCCGACTACAATACTCACTTTCAGATAACCGATCTTGGCCGTGAATATCTCGAGGGGGACGTCGATGCGACCAACCTCGAGCGCGACGACGTAGGGGACGCCTAATCCGGCCGCAAGTTGTCCTATCTTGGTGCTGTTTCATCCTCCCTCCGCGCCACCGCTCCATTTCGGTCCCCCCCTGAGTTGCTGATTCGATACGTCACCATGTCCAACATGATTTGGCGATAGCCATATATAGCTGATATTACCCACGATTACTGCCGCGGTGTGAGGATTTGCGTTAATTCCCATAATCCCGTATCAATGATAACGACTATACAGAATTAATTATACATCCTCCACGGGAATACCCAGATGTGTTATTCTCCCGGGATACTGATATCAACTGCAATGTGCGACGAAACGACTGCGAGACACACTGTATCGACCAATGAACAGTTCGTCGAAGAACTCATGACAACCTACCCAGCCGCGAACACCGTTCCACAGGCAATTTTGCCCGCCGCCCAAGACGGACTCGATTACAAGCAGGCGATCGGCACCGATCTCGAATCCTACGTGCGCAAAACGGTTCGCGACGAGCTGTCCGACGCCGAGTAACTTCGGACAGACTCACTCATTTTTCAGGCACCCACATCCCTCCTGCCCCCATTCTGTTCTCGGCACCCTTTTATTCTGATAGAACACAGTACCGATATGTACGATTTAACAGGCTTCCAGCGCGACCTCCTCTACACGATCGCCGGTCAGGACGACCCCCACGGCCTCGCGATCAAAGAGGAACTCGAGGACTACTACGAAAAAGAGATCCACCACGGCCGGCTGTCCCCGAATCTCGATGAGGTCGTCGACAAGGGCCTCGTCGAGAAAGGAGCCGCCGACCGCCGAACCAACTTCTACACACTCACCGCTCGCGGCAGGCGCGAGATCGAAGCGCGTCGGGAGGGGGAAGATCAGTACGTCGGCGAACTACTGTCCGAGTCGTAGCGAATCGACTTACTCGGCCGTCGCGTCAGGATACAACTCGTCGGTCGCCGCCCAATACCGCCTCGCGCTATTTTCACCCGCCCAGCCGATGATATCGTAGTGGCTGAGTTTCTTCAACTGTCGCTTTGCCGTTCGCTGAGTCGGCATGTCTCCGTCGCCAGCATCGTACCGCTCGCGAAACTGCTCGTAGACCTCGCCGATCGATAGCCGCCCGCCGTCTTCGACCAGGATCTCATAGAGGACGCGCTGCCGGCGGGTCAATTTACTGAACGTCTTTTCGACCAACTCCCGTTCCGTCTCCGGCGCGACCTCACGGACGATCGCCTCGGTCACGACATCGCGCCCGCGAGCGTCGGCCCTGTCGAGCGCCTTCCGCAGATTGTCGATCGCCTTGCGCGCGTCGTTGTGGCTCACGTCGACGATCGTCGCGACCACGCTATCGGGAACCGCGCCCGGTCGGACACCGTTTCGAATCCGCCCCTCGAGAATCGTCTCGAGTTGGTCGTTGTTGTATTTTGGAAATTCGATCGGCTGGTAGGCGTTCAGGCGTGATTCGACGCGCATATCGAGCGGGTCGAAGAACTCGCCGTAGTCGTTCGCGATGCAGATCACGCTCACGCGCGGGCACTCATGCAGCTCGTAGAGCGTGCGGTCGTCCTCGATTTGATCGGCTTCATCGAGAATCACGACATAGGGGCTCTCGAGATTGTCCCGAAGTTGATCCATCAGCGCGTAGCCGGCGGCGTTGCTCGGCGCTGCGACGCCACCGAGCCCCTCGAGCAACTGCGTGACGATCGCACTGTGCGTATTGTGGTTCCAGCAATCGATGTGGGTCGTGCGCACATGATCCGCGGCCTGTTTCAGTCGTCGGACGAGCATCTGTGCGGCGTGGGTCTTTCCGCCGCCGGGCGGACCATAGATGAACGCGCCGTCGACGCGCTGGCCGTACTGGATCGGCTCGAGGACCGATCGGAGATGATCGATCTGCCCCTCGCGTAAATGCATCTCCTCCGGCGGGATTTCCGTGCGGAGGACGCGCCGATTCGATATAAGGCTCATTGTCTGGCCTATCTCACACCAGTAGGAAAGACGCTTCGGGCGAATGTCCGATGTGTCTGATATGAGCGGCTGGTAGACTCGGAGGACTAACTCACGCACCTACCACGTCAAAAATCGGAATGGCCAGAGGTGTTACGACCAGTCGAGGTCGTAGTCTTCGCTGGCAACCTGCGTCGTCGTATCGTCTTCTTCAATGACAGCGACGGCAGTTACCGTCCCACTGTCAGGAGCGTCGCTTCCCATATGGACATCTGCACTGGAATCACCCCTAATCGTGACTACGTCACCCACTCCGAGTTCGTTCATATGGCCGCTAACGAAACTCCATTGTTCGTTATTTGAACCGTCCATATACATGTCGTGAGTGTCGGACACAGCACTCTCGTTCCGAACAGTGCCGGCGATGTTCACATGATCGGCGTTTCCGATCGATTTCACTTCGATTTGAATTTCGTCGTTCCCTTCGTCGACTTCGATACTGACGCCGGCCTGGGCTTCCTGACTGACGCTGCCGCCGAGGTCGAGTACGAACGCCGCGATCACAGCTGCCAGAATGACTGTTATGGCGACCATGAGTATCACCCCAATGACAGGGGATACCGCGCGCTGTTCATCGTCGCCAACAAGTTTCGCTTTATATTGGTTTAGATCCATGTTTGATTGTTAGGTCCGCAGTCAATTATTCGAAGAAGTCCCACTCTTCACTAGCAACTTGCGTCGAAGTGTCACTTTCGTTGATGACAGCGACAGCACTCACAGTGCCATTAGTCTCCAATGCAGGATTCGGCCCGTCGTGGTCGAGCGTTTGAACATCGCCAACCGAGTGCATATTCCGAACCTCTCCTTCGTTCAGGCCACTACTCCCTGTGATGTTGATGTAGTCTGCATTCCCCATCGAGGTGACTTCGATCTGGGTCTGGTTATTCGCATCGTCCNCCTCAATACTCACGCCCGCCTGTGCTTCCTGACTCACACTCCCACCCATATCCAGCACGAACGCGGCGATCACGGCCGCAAGGATCACGGTTATGGCGACCATGAGTATCACCCCGATAACAGGAGAGACTGCACGTTCGGTATCGTTGCCAACCAGCTTGTTCGCGTATGGTTTCAAATCCATGTTTTTCTCACGCACCGGCCGTGAACGGTGAGAAAGCTTTTTGGCACCCTCCCCAAACGGAGGACTGCGGATCGGGGGATTGGAACCACCCGCGTATCCCCGCTTTCTCGAGTCGCCGTCACCGATGCTAATAGCACGAAGGAAGCCGGGACCATATATAGGTAGGGGACCGTGACTGTTCAAACGACATGAAAGGCTTTCAAAACTGAGAATCAGCGGGTGCTATCCGGGTTCCAGCCACCCCTTGAAGCGACGCCGTCTTGCGATTAGCTATTCCCTCTCCAAAACGGTGGAAATTTGACGACTCGAGTGTACCACCATCCCATGACAGCCGCCACGTCTCTTATCGGAGAGCGTGCGCTCGCGCGCACCTACGATCCACCATCCTACAGCGACCCATACGACGCCGTTGAGGACTACCNCCGAGTTATGAAGTACGCGAGCAAGCACCCCTCGAAAGGGTCGAGTGCGGCCGCTTCGACACTCGAGTTACCCCGTGGCCGCATCCGCCCGTGGCTCGACGGCGCGAAACCAGACGTCGTCCGCGGGCTCGAGACCGCCCGCGACTATGGATGGCTCGAGGCAACCTACGACGACCCCGAATTTACGGCGTTGAATACGCTCGTCGCGAACGTCTTTTCGGGCGGATCGATCGCTGCGGAAAACTACCAGCCGTCGTTCGCGTTGAACCACCGCGGGGAAGATAGCCACGTTCTCGCCGCACTCGAGCTGGCCGGCGTCGAGTTCCAGGTGGTCGCCGATCGCGACGGCCGGGCGGACGAAGCCCGCCCGACAGCGGATGGAGCCGTTCTCGGTCGTGTACTCGCAACGCTCGGTGCGCCGGTCGGGCCGAAGGCCAATCAACATCTCTCGCTGCCGCACTATCTCGAGGCCGCTCCCGGCGACGTGCGCGAGCAGTTCGTTTTTGCGTATCTCGCAAACCGAGCGACCGAACACGAGGGGAAAGCGACACTCACGGTTCGCGAGGACCGAAACCGCAACTATCTCGAGTCACTGGCCGAGTTGATCGACGACGTTGCCGGCGGCGGCGTTCAATTCAGTGAGCGCGATATCGTGGTTTCGGCTGGCGCTGCACGCAAATTGGGGACGGTCCGATAGACGCGACGCTTCTTGTGCGCGACCACCGGGATTCGCCCGTCTATCGATCTGTTTCTGAGCCGACTCATGGACGCCAAGCGCCCGTACTCGGGGGCCGCCATCACCACTCGAGAAATAGATACTATATCTGGTACCTTCTCTATAAAATCGCTCCCCGGTAGCCATCTTAGGGCACGTAGAATATCCGACTGGTCCGGTACACTTATGGGGATCGCTGTCTAGAGATGTAACTAGAAAGCGTTGGTTCGTCGGGAAGAATCCCGGCCCGCTGCGACAACAGCGGGCCAACGCTTTCGACCGGTCTAAGGNCTCCGACGCGACCGTTCCTATCACGCTGTCCCGGCCGATTGGCTCCGCCTCGGTCGCCACGAACACGATCTCGAGGGCTACGACCGTTTCTACGCCGCCAAAGTCTGCTACGAATACCGCCTCGAGTCCGACCCGAATGCGATCGGCGGCCACGCCGAGCGCAACCGCCTGCATGTCGCCTATCGAAAACCCCAGAGCACCGAGGCCGTCGAACGGGTCTACGAAGCGTCGGTGATCGAAACCGAGACCGACCGACTCGAGGTGCCGACCTCCGCCGTTGATGGTGAGATCGGTCCCGACAACTGGGGGACGATCGACTACGCAGTGATCGAACCCGAACCGACGACGGCGGTCCTTCCGACAGCCGTGTTCGACGGCGAACCGCTGAACTTCCGTGCGTCGGTGGCCGGGCGACCGGACGAACCCCGAATCGGGGAGGAACGATAGCATGGCCGCTATCCACCCCACCGAGCGACGGGACCGAACCGACGACCGTCTCGACCCGTGGCCCGAGTCCCGAATCGAACGGGAACTCCTCGAGATCCAGCGCGCCAAAGCCACGTGCATCCCACGGAGTGACCGATGACCCCCTCGCTCGAGGACGCCCTGCTGTCGGGGATTCCGATCGGCGTCGGCCAGCTCGGCCACTGCGATTGCTGCGGGGCGTGTCTCCGACCGAACCATCGCGTCGAAGTCCTGGTGACGATCGCCGGAACCGAGATTGACCCGGCGACCACTCGCTGTCTCTCGTGCGCCCGCGGGTCCATCCACACCAAGACTGAACGTTCGTGTCTGTTAGCCCGCGGCCGCGTCGCCGGCACGGTTGATGGCACGGGCCACTCCCAACTGATCCTCTCCGGCGCGAGCGTAATCGATCGAACTGAATAGTCGCCCGACTCAACCTGCCTTTATCTCCCGTTGAAGAAGAATCTCACCGAAGGCCCTCGAGTGCGGCTGCCGCCAGCACCGGGCCGACGGCCAGCGTCAAGCCCGCCTCGATAGTCGTCAACCCGGTCGTGGACACGACCACGGCGACGGCCAGCGCGCCGATCGCGAAGCCGACCGCCGCCTCGATTACCTCGTCAATCACGGTGTCCCCTCCGCCTCGTCGAACGCCCCGGCCTGAATGAGTCGTTGCACCCGTCTGTTGAGTTCGCCCTCGGGATCGTCCATGATCTCGTCGGCGGCTCGCGCGAGTCCGGGCGTGATTCCGATCGCATCACAGTCGGCACAGATCGGCGTCTCCTCGTCGATCCCCTCTCGAGTGACCGACCCTCCGCAGTGGAAACACTCGGGGTCCGGGTCCCGATCCTCTCCCCGATCGCCCTCCGGCAGCGCACCGGCGATATCGGCGTCCGGTTCCTCGGGACCGCTGGCGTCACGCTCGAGGTCCCGGTCGGCGTGCTGGTTGACGGCCCGCGACACGGTGGCCGGCGTCACGTCGAACGACTCGGCGACCTCGCGCTGGGTCAGCCCAGTCTGCTCGTACAGCGCGGCGATCCGGTGGTCCCGGAGCGCCCGGAGCTCTGCTGCAATCCGGTCCTCGTCGGAGCGCCCGACGACGTCCTCCGCGTCCGGGTCCGCGGCCGGGGGCGCGCTGGCCTCGTCTGCGATGGGACTCCCGACCGTCTCCGATTCGGGCTCGGGCCCGGACGATTCCTCGTCCTCCATCGCACCAACGCGGCCGTCGTCCCTGCCGTCGGCGTCTCCACTCTCGCCCACGCCCCTGCCGAGCACGCGAGCGATGAACTCATCGACGCGGTCTTGGACACGCTCGGCGAGCGTCCGGTCGTCAACGTCCTTTGCGGTCTCTTTTTGCAACACGATTGCCTCGTCGAACGTGTCGAGAATCTCGGCCTCGAGCGCATCTCGATCGACCCCGTCGTAGGCGTAGGCCAGCGTCCCGGCCTCGGTCTGGAACTCGTCGGTCAGTTCCACGAGGTCGTCGCCGTCGGTCCCGGCCCGGCGAGCGGTCGCGAGCAACTTCTCCCGCATCCGTTCGATGAACGCCTCATCGACGGACTGCCCGAGCAGGTCCTCGCCACCCGCATCGGCGTCGGCGCTCACGCGGATTCACCCCGATTAACTCCGACGCCGGCCGCGTCCGCTGTGGACTCGGTCGGCCGTTCGTCGGATCGCTCGCACACATCCACGATCTCGCGCAGGTGCACCTCGCGCTCGAGTACGTCGCCGCGGGCCGCCGTTTCCGAGACGACCGCGTCCCGCACCTCGAGCGTGACCCACTCGCCTTCGGCAAGCGTCCCACGGGCCGCGGCCACTCCCTCGGCCGTTTCGAACCGGTCGCGATCGATTCCGGGGAGCAACGCCAGCAGTGATACGACAATCCCAACCACGCCTTGAGCGATCGATCCGAAAATCGGGATGTCGAACACGCGCCGCGCCCACGCGGGATCGGGATCGGTCGCGACGACGATCAGGTCCTCATCGTCCGCGATCCCATCGAGGATTTCAGCGGGAATCGCGAACCGGCCGCGTTCGTCGGGCTCGATGACCTGCGTCACGAGCCCCTCGATGCGCTCTGTCATGCTCGAATCGTCCTCGTATTTGTTGTATGTCATAGTTCGGACACCTCCGGGGCTACACGCGCGCGTACGCGCCTCGCGCATAGTCCCCGGTGCAACGAAACGCAATATCCTCCGAAATGCGACGCCGCCTTGCGATTTTGGGATTGGCTCGATTGCATCAATCTGCACCTGCTGTTGCAGCGCTTGGATACGTCTCAGAATCGCCACTCTCGAGCCTCTGCTTGCCGTCTTTGACCCACCGAGAGATCGTCGATTTATCGACGCCGTGAACGTCCGCGAGGGCGTCGTAGGTCAGCGTATCGACGTTCTCGTAGTACATCGCAACGCGCTCGTTGCGGATCTCCGTGGGTTCGTCCTCGAGATCGTTCGGGACTTCCTCGGCGTCGCCCCATTCCCAGTCGGCCATGTCTTCGGTGTCGTAGCCCCACGTCGCGTCGGGGATCCCGCGCAAGCTGAACATCGGGTTGTGCGGGTCCCTGTCTTTGATCCCCTCGTAGACGGTGACTTCTTTCAGCGACTCCTTGTCGATGAAATCAGCCATCGCTCGAATGAGGATGTGAACGNCCCTGTCTTTGATCCCCTCGTAGACGGTGACTTCTTTCAGCGACTCCTTGTCGATGAAATCAGCCATCGCTCGAATGAGGATGTGAACGTCGCCGCGGTCGTGACCGATCGTTCCGAGGTCGACGCCGTTCTTCCGCATCTTCTTGACCATCCCGCCCATCTTCTTGACGACCATCTGGGCGTTCTCGCCGTCTTGGGCGGTGAGCTCCGTGCTGGCCTCGTCAAACCAGAACCACCGGATATCGTCGTGGGATCCCTTTTCCATCCAGACCTCGAGTTCTGGATAATTGTCGATCAGCTTCCAGTCGATGCGGGCCTCCTCGGGCACATCGATGTAGAAATTCGTCGCGACTTCGGGCACCGGAACGTCCGAGGGATCAACCCCCTCCGTTTCCTCTGCAACCTTCGCGGCACGTCGGTAGTGTCGCTCGACGGCCTGGATACATCGCACCGCGAATCCAGTTTTCCCTCTCCCCATGAGCGCTGCAAGATAGATCACCTTGCAGGGCTCGGAATGGAGAAGGTAGTCCTCGAGTGCGTCCGCGCCGTCCATCCCGCTCACGTCGCGCGAGTAGGATGGGATCCCAGTGAGATAGGACACTACCGACTGGTCGCCCTCGCGAATCGCCTTCGTCGCGATCTTCGTTGCGTTGTTCTGGATGACCTCTTTCGCGAATTCGGTTTCCCAGAACGTCGGCGGCATGTCGCCAACCGGTTTGTACTCCGCGGCCGCGAATAGCAGGAGATCGAGGACTTCGTCGTCTTCGATCAGCCCGGCGATCCGGTCGACGTCCGAGTGTGGAACATCGAGCGCGCCACGCGCGTATTCACGCAGTTCCCGCATCGGCCCTCTGAGGTCGTGGGTCGTCTCTTGGGGTTTCTTACTCGCCATTGTCTCCTCCTTGCGTTTCCTCGAGCGTTTTCTCGACAGGATCCACGCTGCTGTCCTCGTCGTCGCGAACGTCGTCGACCTCGATCGAGGTCGAGTCTCGCAACTGCTTGATCTCGTCTTCGAGATCGCCGATTGTCCGGTCCTCGAGAATCGAGTCGACGTTATCCTGCTCGTTCTCGACGATATCGGTCATCGTCTCTGCAACCGACCCCTCGTCACCGGGCGAGCGTTCGCCCTCTGCAATCCGGACGATTCGGTTGACCGCCGCCGATCCCTGTTGCCGGATCGCTTCGGGCGCTTCGATCAGCTCATCAAGCGAGCGTTCGGCCTCGATCGACAGTCGGCGCTTGATCGCGTCGACGCCGCGTTTGTGCCGCCGGAGGTCGCTGTTCGAAGCCCCGGCCATCCAACTTGCAACGGCGATGTTCGATTCCTCGAGGTAGTAATCACACTCGTAGGTCTGCCGGCCGTTGATCGACTCGTCGTAGAGGTAGTCCGTGTCGCGCACGCGACCGGATTGGTCGATCACGACGAGATTCGCGAACCGATCCGGCGAGAGGGCCTTGATCTGCTTCTGGCCGTCTCGCGGGTCGACTGCTTCGAGGATCTCGTCGTCGTCGGTCCGAAGCCAGTCGATGACCTTCTTGATCGGGAATGCTGCGACGGCGACGCCACCGATCGCCGAGAACAGTAGGATCCACAGTTCGACCGGCACCGAGAGATCGAAATAAAACCAGATCCCGGCTGCGAGTGCGAACGCCAGAATCGGCTGCCACACCGGTCGCTGCCGCACGGCGTCGATGGTCTCGTCGGCCAGATCGATCGGTCCGGTTTCTGACGGGTCGAAATCTCGGATCATAGCGCGTCCTCGCTTTTGTTAGAGCTGTCTGCGTGCCGATGCCAGCCGTAGAACACGCCGAAGGATGTCGCGCCAATCGCGCCACCGAGTCCGGCGATCCGGGCGAACGCCCACGTCGCCATTTCACCCGCCCACGGCCCCCACGCTTCGCCGGTCGGGATCCACTCGGCGTCCTGATTCTCCAGCCCAGTTTCGGACGCCACGAGCACGGCATCGTCGCCGCCGCGATCTTTCACTCCCTCGAGCACGATCGTCGATGTCTCGCCGCCGCGGATCGTCCGCTGCTCGAATACAAACGACTCCGATCCGGCTTCGGTCCGCTCGACAAGAATCACCCGCTCGCGCGTGTCGCCGCGGGTTTCGATATCGACCTCGAGTGTTTTATTCTCCGAATAGTATCGGTAATCGAGAATCCGCGTATTCGGATCGAGTTCCATCGCGACGGACTGGGTTTCGTTCCCGTCGCTCTTGGAGCCGTCCGTGGTCGCCGAGTCAGTCTCAGCCCCGCGATCGCCATCCTGAGCCACAGATGCTGTTACCCCCGTAACAAGGGCTCCGGAAATGGCGAGGATGAGGACGAGACCGACGACGAGGACTCGTTCCGAGTCCATCTATATCGCCCCCGCAGCGATGATATAGCCGCCGTAGATGACCACGAGCCACAGGATGAATCGGCCTGTGTACCCGAAGGGCAGTTTCTTCGCGATGATCCACCACATTAGTCGTC
>NZ_AOIJ01000011.1 GCF_000337175.1 Natrinema gari JCM 14663
GAGCCAATCGAGGAAACTGCCGCCGTCGCCGCCAACGCCGGGAATCCCGATTGAGCCGTCGTCGGCCCACGCTTCTTCGAGTTGGAACTGTTCGGTGCCCTTCGTGTAGTCGACGAACTCCTGAGAGTCGTAGCTACCGTACTCTGGGGCTCCCCAGTCCTCTCCGCTGGTCGACTCGACAGTGTTGCCGCTCGAGTCCGTCATGTCGTCGGCAGTGAACAGACCGGACTCGAGGCGGACTTCCTCGCTGTTCGGGGCGTCGTACATCAGCGGTTGCTCCGCGATCCCTGCAAAGTCCTCTTGGACCGAGATTGTTGCGAGAGCGCCGGGTCTGGAATAGTCCGATATTGGTTGATTAGTCCAGAGTTCGTTCCCGTTCGGATCAACACCGACCAGAGTTGCATCAGACCCGTTTGCGATAGCAACGAACGCAGAGCCATCGGCCGATCGGTCAACTCCGACGTATCCCTCGGAGTTAGTGTACTCCCACAGCGAGGATTCGTCGTCGGTATCGAATGCCATCAGACTGCTCCCGTTGAGAGCAGCAACGAGCGTTTGACCGTCTCGGCTGTAAGCAACATCATCTGCCCCGGTCCCGACGAGACTGCTGGTCGTCCCGTCGGACAGGTTTACGAGCGTTGGGCCGCCAGTGCAAGCTACGGCGAGTTGCCCGCCGCCGGGACGCATCTCGAGTCCGTTCGGCGTCGATGAGACCGACGCTATCTCCGTATACGAGCCATCCGACGGGTCTACCTCGTAGATCGGATTGCTGTCCGTGGTGCTGGCGAGTGCGTACAGAGGGGACCCGTCAGGAGACACGGCGAGACCCTGCACGGGATCGCCAGAGAGGTCATAGGTCGCCGTGACCTCGCGAGCCTCTGTGTCGTACAGTGTGAGGTCCGAGTAGCCGCCGATGTACAGCGTCGAACCGTCCGGTGAGACTGCAAGGCAGTAGTCGCCGTTGATCCCGGTTCGGAACAGTTCCGCGCCGGTCGTCGTATCGACGGCGATCGTGTCGCCATCGACACCGAGGTATGCGACGCCATAATCAGACGGGTCAGCGACCACGTTGTGAATGCTCGAATGGGTACGGGATTCGGCGATCTCGCCGTCAGTCGAGCCGAGAACAGCAAGGTTCGAGTCGTAGCCGACAATCGCATTATTGAGGCTCTGAGTCCCGTAGGTCTCGCCGATACTCAGGCCGTCAGACGGCAGCGTTCGGGCCTGAAAGACCCCCTCCATCGTCCGACCTTCGACGTGATCCGCAAGCGTCTGGACGGTATCGCCATCCTGCTCGACCGGCTCAAGGCCAGTGTAGCCGCTATACGTGATCGTCGTCGACGAGATTTTGCTCAAGTCCTGTTGCTCCATATTGAGCGTCTGGAGCATTCCCATTCGATACGCATCGCTCGAGACATCGTCTGTCCCGGACATGAACCGAACCTGACCCTCGGCACCGCGAATATCGGACGGGGTGATGTTGCCAGCGTCGAGCTCCGCATAGAGATCGGAGACGAACGACTCGCTGTAGTTGTTGACGACCCGGTCGCTCTCGTCGGTGATCTCGGTGACGATCTCCATCACGTCGGGTCCGGAGAACACCGTCCGCGACGGCAGCCCACCGTCGGCCGGATCGCCGACCGACTGGACCGTCGCCCGAAGGTTCGTTTCCCACGTATTTGTTGAGCTGTCCGCTTCGACGGTGAACACCTCCGCGTCGGAGTCCCACGACTCATGGAACGCGCCGATCGCCTTTTTCGCCTCGTCGACCCCGTCGGTCGTCTGGATGTGCAGTTGCGGCGACTTCATCGTGTGAGTGTCGCCGTTGTGGAGTGTGATCTCCGTCTCGACGCGATCGGGCGAGATGATCGCCTTTTGCAGATCCGTGTTGCTGTTCGACGAGTTGTCGACGAACACCGCAAGGAAATCGTCGGTGATCTCGCTGCTTGCGAGGATCGTGTTCGTGCTGTGAGAGTGCTGCGTCAGGGCCTTGTTGACGACCTCCCAGTGGTTTTTCTCTCGCTGCGCGTAGTAAGACCGAATCGCCTCGAGCGCCGCCTGGTAGGCTTCGCTCGAATTCATCCCATCTTCCCACGCGGAAGCGATGGCGTGTCGCGCCTCGAGTGACGCGACGGTATTCATGTCTTGAAGGTAGTTCTGGTAGGTGATGTGATGAGCGTCGTAGCTCTCCATCTCGGAAACTGACTGCGAATGGATGATCGACTCGTCGGCGGCGACGTCGGTGTTGACTTCGCCGCTCCAATCTGCGACCTCCGTCGCGATAGCCGCGGCCCCGAGTGCGGGACTCGCCACGCCATAGAGGACTCCCTCAGCCGCACTATCTTGGGCCGTCGCGGATCCGCTCGAGGCGGTCGCCCCCGCACCGACCGCGAGCGCCGCACCCATCGCCTGCATGGCCTGTCGCCGTGAGAGCGAACAGCCGGGCTCCGGGACGTGGTCACTCGAATCGGGGTGGGGGCTATCTGCAGCGTCTGCGTCCCTTCGCGCCGCCATGCTCAGTCCCTCCGGCGCATGTAGACGACACCTCCGCCGATGAGCACGATTGCCCCAGCGGCGATCCCCCAGTTGGGGATGCCAGCAGTCGATCCGGACGTGATCGGGGCGAGGATCGATTCGCTTTCGGTGCCGATATCGGCGGTCACGTAGTCTGCGGTCGTCGTATCGGTCGTGTAGACCTCAACCGTGTAGTTCCCCTCGCTGAGGTTCAGCTCGTCCTCGGTCACGTCGAACTCGACGGAGCCGCTCTCGTTGGGTGCGATGCTGACCGTGTCGTAAGCGACCGTCGAGCTATTCTCGTCGAGCAGGTCGACCGTAATCGACGCGTTGCTCGAGGCGTTCGAGTCGACCGAGAGATCCGAGTAGATGAGCTCAGTACTTCCCGTCACTTCGACGGTTTTGTTAGTGACCTCGGCCGCACTGTTTCGATCCTCGGTCGTCGTAAACGAACTCGAGGACAGCATCGAATCGGCCCGCGTTTGATTCGCGGCCACGACTTCCACATCGTAGCTGCCACGATCAACATCGTAGGAGTGGGTCGCCGTTCCCTCTGAATTGAGCGACGCCGTCTGGTTGTCGACTACATTGCCGTCACCGTCGACCACGTAGGTCGTCACTTCGAGCGGGTCCGTATCCAGCGAGGGATCGGTTGCTGCCGTGAGGTCGACGTCGACAGTCGTCGGACCGTCTGCATCGACGGTCGTATCGTTCGCGACATAGCCGGAGTCACGATCGATCTGTGCCGCTGCGCCGCCTGCGATCATGCTCACCGCGAGCATGAGAGTTAGTGTCGCCACGATGCCGCTCCGAATCGTACCGCTGTTGATGTTGATGAATTTCATTGTTTTATCCCTCGTAGACGCCGGTTCTGTAGTAGCTGAACATGTGGATCAGGACGGGAATCCAGGCACCGAGCGGCAACGCATCGATTAGGTTGGGGACCTGAGTCGTGAACTCCATACCAAGGAGGAGGATCCACGAGAGTCCCATGACGATTTTCGACAGGTAGCCCGCCTCATCCCACGTATCGCCCTCGCAGTAGACGTAGCCGATAATCCACGACACCGAAGCCGTAATGAACCCGACATCGGTGGTCGAGTAGCCTGCGAGTTCGAAGTCGATCATGCCGTAGAGCGCCATGACGCTGACGAACAGCGTCCCGCCCGCGATAATGACGATGTCGCGACGGTCGATCATCTACGATCCGCCTCCCCCACTGGTACTGCGTGGGCCACCGAAGGCCATCATCCAGTACGCGAAGAACCCAGTCCCGAGTGCGATCAGCCCGGTCCAGGGATGTTCGTCCTCGATGAGCCGAACCATGAACTCGACCTCGAGGAACAGCCCCCCGAGCACGAGCATCGGGACGGCGACGAGAACGAGTTCCCAATTCCGAATTGAGTCCGGACTGCGGCCAGCGATCAAAATCCCGGCAGCCAATGTCAGGAACGCAATCGGAATCGCGAACTCGGCGATGTCATACACGTTTCCGTTGCCGAGATCCAACTCGGCGACGACAATACCGACTGACCCCGCCATGCCGACAGCGAAGACTGCCAGCAGGACGGAAAGCAGCATTTTCTTTTTCATTGATGTATATCAGTGACCTCGCTCACTGGGGCGAGCGTAGCATCAACTACGCTAGATATGTGGCTCGTGCGTAGAGAACATTACAGCCCGGAATGTACCCACGTTGTTCCAACGCTGTACGTACATTCCTAGGATTTATATGGATAAATTTCGTAGTGAGAACAATGTCAGCCTCCGATGAAGTTCTCGCTGGTGGGATTCGAGATCTCTCCATTCACGGGAACTCAATTCATGTCTCCATTCCGGTAGATGGGGTCAAAGCACTCGGCTACTCGAAAGAGGAACTCGCTGGCGAGAGCGTGATCGTCACGCTGACCGAATCGGGCGAGCTTTCGGCGACGATCCCGCCGAAGGAACCCGACAAACGCCCGCTCGTCGCTGGCGGCGACTAACTCGCTGACGCCGGCCCTCTGCCCGTTCTTCCGTTTTCCTACCGACCAGCAACAGCGCCGCCTCGAGTCACATCCATACGAACCACCCAAACGCATAAGACTATGGCTACTATAGTAAGAACCAGAATGGGAAAGACGACGATCGAACTGTACGAGGAGACGGCGGACGCACTGCACGACCTGAAAAGCCGCGGGGACACCTACGACGACGTCGTCCGGGACCTGATCGAAGAACAGACGGAGACGACAGTCGACGCCCCCGGATCCAACTCGGGGGCCGACTAATGGCTCGAGCCGCCGACGGCGGCGATCGCGCCGCCGAAAGGATCGCTGTCCGGGAGCGACTCGAGGAACTGATCCACGAGGACGACCAGATCCACGGCCTCGCAGTCACGCGTCGGGAGGGCGAGACGATCTACGCGGTCGTGGCTCGGAGCACGACGTGGGACCAGATCGATGACGGCCCGGATCTCGACATTCCGATCCTCGACCTTCGAACGGTCGTCGCGGACTTCGAGGCCGACTCGTTGAAACTGACGGGCAACGGACTCGCAGTGCCTCACGAATCCGGCGTCGCGGACGTGTTGACCCAACTGCTGGCCCGCTCGACGACGAATCTCAACCGGGGCTCGGCGGCGGATGCCAGCCCACTGCTGGTTTCTGCTACCGACGACGTCGATCCCCAGCTCCTACTCGAGCGCGAGATCACGGACCGAGGCGACGACGGTCAAGATATGGGACGGATGAAACGAGAGCCCGGAATCGACCCGAGTCGCGAGTGGGGCTACGGAGCGGGGCCACCGCCGGAGATTCAGCGGCTGATCGACCGATTCGAGGAGATCGGACGCGACCCAAACGACATCTTCATCCGCCTCAGATTCGGGAAGAAAAACCCGTACGATAGTCCCCGAGAGCCGGTTCCCGTCTCCGAACTGAAAGGGAACTACGGCGTCGAGTTCGCAGAGCGCAACGAGGGGCTGCTTGCGTTGGACCTCGATTATCCCGACGAGTTCCCCGAGGACGAAATCGAAATCCCTGAGACGTTCGAAGTGACGAGTCCCCACGGCGACGACTCCCAGCGTCACATCTACCTCTACTGTGAGAACAAAGAGAAGATCGCCGACCGACTCGGCGGCGCGTGGGGGACCCAAGCACTGAGTTGGGGCGACCTCTGGGTCGGTACTCGCTACGTCGTCGGTCCCGGTTCACAACTGTCCGAGTACGGCTGTGATACGGGCGATCACACGGCCGGCGAACCCGGCGGCTGTGAACTGTGCTGCGACCCCGAACGCGGGACGTATCGGATCGTGAACGACACCACGATCGCGACCGTCGACGCCGAGACAATCATCGATCTCATCGACCAGGATCTGGCCGATGTCGATGAACCCGTAGACGATACGGCGGGCGACGAAATCTCGGTCAAAGACGACCTCCCGGAGGATCACGTGCGCTGTAATGGCTGTGGGGAGGCAATCAAAGAATCCGAGGCAAAAAAGATCCCGTTCGCGGGTGAAACGCGGTACATCCATCGGGGGGGATGTGAATGAGCCAATCCGGGAAAACCGATATCACGGACCATCCAGATGCTGTCAGACGGATCGTCGACTCGCAAGTCAGCGATGACTCGACAACTGTTGAGGAGGTCCTGAACGACCTTCGGTCGGTGAGCGATGGGCGAGTGACGCGGGAGCACGCTCAAAGCATTTCGAACTCGATCGTCACCGAGGAACGCATCATTCAGGCGATCGAAGCCTCGGGCGAACTCCCGACGGCGGGTGAGCTCAATGCGATTACGTCGGCCGTCGATGAGTTTGGAATGGGCGATCGGCAATCGGATGTGCTGAATTCGGTGTCGGACCGTGTTGCGACGACCGAGGACTTCGAGGCCGCGATCGAGCGCGACCGGCCCCTGACGCGAGCGGACGCCGAAGCCATGGTCTCGGGTATGGACAAAGAGATCCGCGGGGCCGACCCCCAAGATCTCGCCGACGACATTGTCACCGTCGAAGACGTCGTTCAATCGCCTGATACTGATCCGCGCCGATCCTCCGAGCCCGTGTTCCGCGAGGATGTCGAATCGACCACACGGGACATGAGCGCTGGGAGCGGGCTGGCCGACTCGAGCGACCGCGTCGACGAGGTGGCCCGCGAGGCTTCGCGAGAGATCGGCGCGCCGAGTGAATCCGCTTACAAACGAGCGCAGATACAGGCAGTCAGCGAGACCGTTACACCTGCGAACGAGCCGGATGTCGCAAACGACAGTTCGACGCCGGTCAACGTGGTCCGCGACGAGTCGGGTGATGTGGCCGGTGTCTATGGATCCTCAGCA
>NZ_AOIJ01000012.1 GCF_000337175.1 Natrinema gari JCM 14663
GACGGCGAAGCCCATCTGACGATCGATGGTCGCCGAGTCAGCAAGGTGGATGTCGAGTAATCGGCGGCGTCTCTCTTTCTCTCTACCCCTGCCTGTCGACGCAATTTAAATGGCTTTTCTTCGGGACTGTTCGCATATGCGAGGCATACTGCCCGTAGAGCCGCATGAACTACAGAATCCGCTCGAGTACATCGAGGACCCAGAGGACCGATGATCGCACCGAACACCTCGAGCGCGACGACCCGACCGAACCCGACGATCTGGCACGTTCGCGAGGCCGACGGCCGCGAGGATGCGTTCT
>NZ_AOIJ01000013.1 GCF_000337175.1 Natrinema gari JCM 14663
CCCGGCCCGACCGGCCCTCGGCGTGATTGCGACCCAGGAGCGACCCGACGGAACCTCGGTCGACATTGGTGGCGGTCTCGTCGAACTGCTCGATCACGACACAATGGTCGAGCAACTCCCGGAGGGCCGATTCGAGCGGGCGGCGTTGGCTGGCGACCTGAACGCGATGCTGTGGTTCGGTCTCGTTGATCCGGCATGGCGGGGTCTTGGCATCGGTCGCGCCCTCTTTCGCAAGCGCCTCGAGTGGGCACAGGCCCAGGGCGCGGACATGGTCGTCGCGTGGGGCTGGGAACGACGCGAGGGACGCACGAGTCGCCCGCTGTTTGACCGCTACGACTTCGTTCCGATCCAGCGCCTCCCGGATCATTACGCGGAGTCTCGAGACGCCTGTCCGGACTGTGGCGTGTGGCCCAGCGACGATGCGACCTGCGAGGGCGAAGCCGTGTTGTGGGCTCGTGACCTGCCGATCGACGATTTAGCGGCTACGGAGGGACTGAGCCGATGAGCGAACAGTGTCCCGTCTGTGGCGGCCTCGTTCGACTCGGGTGGGAGGACGGCACTCGCGTTTGTATTCGCGGCCACAGATTCAAATCGAAGTTCATCTTCGAGGAACCGGTTTCGGACCTTACTGCACCGGAGGATTCGACATGAGCAACGACCGATCAACGCGCTTAGATTCGCTCGTACAGACACTCGTCATTCGCGACGACTGCCCATGTGGCGACTGCGCGGCCGAGAGTTGGATCAAGCTGCGAGCTGTCGCCGTCGCGATCGCACCGGCCCTGGTAGCAATCGCGCTGCTGGCCGCTCTCGAGGCACCCGAATCGATTCGGTGGCTCGTACCGCTTGGACTGGTATTCGTGGGATCCAAGATCGTCACGCGACCGATCAACCGACACAACGAGCGCCACGGTTGTGTGGCCGACACGGGGGGGGAAACGGACCGATGAACTCCGATGAGGAATCCGCATTTGACGACCTAATGGAACGTCTCGGCCAGTCTTCCCCTCTCGAGGACAGTTATGTAGAACGGCTCGAGAAGGCTCGCGCCGATCTAGACGACGCGCTCGAGAGGATCGAGGAAACCGGACCGTCCGAACCCGATCCCGAAGACAGCCCCGAAGCGTTCCGAGCCGCGCAGCGGGGGGTGCGGGCCGCCGCTCGTGTTCAGTATCTCGAGGCGATGACTGAGAACGAGGTGCAGTGAGTAATGTCGACAAACAGACCGACGAGATGCGAATCGCTGAAAGCGAGTTTCGATAACCGATTCTTCCGGATCTACCTGCTTGCGACCGCAGTCGCAATTGCCGGTGTTAGTCTCGTAACGGGGGACTTCGGTGCAGGTGTGTTCTTTGGTGGCTGGGTCGGCGCGGCCGTCGCGATCGCCGTGAACGAACTTACTCCGGGATACACGATGGAATCGGACGACAGTACCGAGAGCGGAGGTGACGAGAACCGATGAACGACGTCCTCTCCGAGACGGTCAGACATGGCCTCTCGATCAAGTACTTCGCCGCTGGGACCATGTTCGGATTCGGGCTCATGTTCGCAATTCAGCCGTCGGTATCGACGCCGCTCGAGCGCTACGGCGTGGGTGCCCTTGTGGCGGCGATCGGCGTGTTCGGCTGGGCCTACGTCCGCGCCGAGGAAAGCGAGTATCGGACAGCGGCGGTCACTGACGACATGGAGGACTCACGATGATGAAGAAGGTCGCCAAGGTGGTCGTCATGGTCGTCGCGGTCGGCGTGATCAGCATCGTCGCTGGAAGTGCGATCGCGGATGTTGAGCAAGAGCGTGAGGTTTGGGACGAGGAAAGCGGGACAGACGCCCCCTCGTTGATCGACGACCTCGGCGTGTTTATCGATTCGAACTGGCCGCTGTTCGCGAGCGCCGGAACGATCATTGGGGTCCTCTACGGCTATGCTCGAGGCTATCAGACTGGCTATGACGAGGCCGTCGTCGGTGATCTCGATGAGTGAGTTCGACCCAGCGGACTACCCGAAGTCGAACCTCCTCATCATCATCCTCGCAGCGCTGACAGGCGCTCTGGTCGGCAACTCGATCAACCCGAATCTCGTGCTACCGGGGCTGTGCTTCGGCATCGCCGGTGGGATCTATCTGGCCTACCAACCGCGACTTGGCGATCGGGCCGCCGCGGGTGAGCTCGAGCGCTCGGATATCGAGTGCCGTTGTGGCGAGCAGATGTTGATCGACCGCGGCGGATTCTCCGAGGCTGTCCCCTGTCCCGAGTGTGGCCGTGAGGGCGTCCGCGGCCCGGAACACCGAATCATTTCACGGCTACGATCAAATGGGGATGATGAGAACCGATGACCGATTACTGCGTTCAGTGTGGCGATGCTGAGAGCGCCACAGACGCCGGTGAGTACGTCGAGGTCTCCAACGAGGCGCTGGAATCTACACGGACGTCTGGGTGTGTGACGGTTGTCTCTCGAAGGACTCGGATCGATGAGAGCCACCAAGCAGCACATCGATCTGTGCTCCAAGTGTGCGGTGTTTCTGAACCCGGACCCGAACAGTTATCGACGTTGAGACACAATTCTGAAACGCCATCTCAGGATTCCTCCTGAGATCTCCTTACTCGATGAGTGGTGATGCTGTCCGGAGTTGTGGGCCGCTCGAGCGGCTCGTTCGCAGGTCGGGCGAGATCGCTGCCGACCCGGCTCGTCGAACATCCATCTTGCGCCCTGGCGGACGCAAGATGGATTGTCCGACGACCGCTCACTCGCCCGCTCCTGCTTGTTTTCGCAAACTGGGCTCCGCCTCGCGGTGGCGCTCTGGTGAGACGAGAGCGCCACCGCAGCGGCGTTGGTGGGGTTCTCAGGAGATTCTGAGATGGCAAGCTCACAGGCAGAGACGAAGGATGCACAGGCAGAGGAGGACACTGAGGACAATCAGCCGCCGATCGGGATCGACCATGTGACGGTCGTTCCGTCGAACTTCGATCCTGAGACGGGCGAGGTAATCGACGAGTAGGCCGTTCTGCG
>NZ_AOIJ01000014.1 GCF_000337175.1 Natrinema gari JCM 14663
TCGGTCTTGAGGAGTGTTTAGTCTTCGCGGTCGATGCCCGCGATCTTCACGAGGGATATCCAACCCCCGATACTCTGGAACTGACTCGTTCCGTACTACTCGACGATACGGGACTGTCACCCTGTCTCGTGCTCTATTCCAAGAGACTTCGCGTCGCAGTTCGGGAAGTGATCGTCAGTCCGAACACCACATTGCCCGTGAAGGCTTCGGTTTGGACTGTGTCGCGTTCATTCGCCATTACTAACGACATCGCGTTTGCTTTCTTTTC
>NZ_AOIJ01000015.1 GCF_000337175.1 Natrinema gari JCM 14663
TAGTCTACACTTGGGGACCTTAACCCAGCTCTGGGTTGTCTCCCTCACGGTACACAGGCTTACCCCGTGCACCGGACTCCCTGCGTCAAACGACGTTTGTAGGTTCGGAGTTGGACAGGGGGGCGCACTCCTCTCGGAGTGCGGTCCCCCAATCCGTCGCTCTACCCCACAAACTATCTCGGCAGAGGTCATGCTTCGACATGTTTCGGTTGGAACCAGCTGTTTCCGGACTCGATGGGCCTTTCACCCCTACACAAAGGTCACGA
>NZ_AOIJ01000016.1 GCF_000337175.1 Natrinema gari JCM 14663
GACCGAGTGGGAGCGCCTCTCGGGGACCACCTTCTCGGGCGTCTACGCCCAGATGGCCTCGGTCCACATGGAGCAGTACGGCACCACGCGCGAGCACCTCTCGCGGGTCGCCGTCAAGAACCACGAAAACGGCGCGAAAAACCCCCACGCGCAGTTGGGCTTCGAGTGCTCGCTCGAGGACGCCCAGTCCGCGCCGGTCGTCGCGGACCCGTTGAACCTCTATCACTGCTGTCCGACCTCGGACGGGGCGGCCTGTGCGCTGATCGTCAGCGAGGACGTGGTCGACGACTACACGGACGATCCGATCCGGGTCGCCGGCGTCGGTGCCGGCAGCGACACCGTCGGCCTCTTCCAGCGCGACACCTACACCGGCGTGCCGGCGAGTCAGCGCGCCGCCGAGACGGCCTACGAGATGGCCGACATCGACCCCGACGACCTCGACTTCGCGGAGGTTCACGACTGCTTCGCCATCGCGGAACTGCTGGCGTACGAGGACCTGGGCTTCTGTGAACCGGGCGAGGCCGGCCAGTTGATCGAGTCTGGCGCGACGGCACTTGGCGGCGACCTCCCCGTCAACACCTCCGGCGGCCTCAAGTCCAAGGGCCACCCCATCGGCGCGACGGGTGCCGGACAGGTCGTCGAGGCCTACAAACAACTCTCCGGGAACGCGGGCGAGCGACAGGTCGAG
>NZ_AOIJ01000017.1 GCF_000337175.1 Natrinema gari JCM 14663
TCGGTCTTGAGGAGTGTTTAGTCTTCGCGGTCGATGCCCGCGATCTTCACGAGGGATATCCAACCCCCGATACTCTGGAACTGACTCGTCTCGTACTCGTCGACAATACGGGACTGTCACCCTGTCTCGTGCTCTATTCCAAGAGACTTCTTGTCAGCTTTCGGAGAGTGTTTGTCAGCCCGAACACCACATTGCCCGTGAAGGCTTCGGTTTGG
Organism: Natrinema gari JCM 14663; assembly: GCF_000337175.1. GTDB lineage: Archaea > Halobacteriota > Halobacteria > Halobacteriales > Natrialbaceae > Natrinema > Natrinema gari. The sequence goes on from NZ_AOIJ01000017.1 coordinate 216, forward strand.
ACTGTGTCGCGTTCATTCGCCATTACTAACGACATCGCGTTTGCTTTCTTTTC
>NZ_AOIJ01000018.1 GCF_000337175.1 Natrinema gari JCM 14663
TCGCAGGACGGCGCAAGGGTCGCCGAAAATCGAACCGACCCCACCACCCACCACAGGGACCTATAACGGTGTCTAGGGGGACCCCACCCGGCACCTCTCACCTCGCGGTGGGACCGACCGATCTAGTCTGGTGGCGGTCCTCTATCCTCGTCGCGCCGGAAGTCTCCCGACGCAGCCGACACCCAGTCCTCGACGATCGGATCCCACGCCATCAGTGACCAGTCCTCCTCGAGCGCACTGCCGTCACGATCGTCGCCGCCCGGATCGCGTGGATCGAGATCGACGTCGGCGCTAGATCCGTACCGCCGCGACCCCGACGGCAGGAACGACAGCGAGCCACGACCGAGGTACGCACTGATGTAGTGCGCCGCGTTCCGTGCGTCCACCCGCCGGATGTCCACCACCCGGCCGAGGCCGACGCGCTCGGCCAACTGCGACAGTTCCCGCTGCGGCAGGAACCGATCCACGAGCAGGTGCAGGTGCGGCCGGTCCCGCTCGTCTCCCTCGTGCCGCACCCACAGATACGACAGGTTTGGATAGCGGTCCCTCAGTTCCGTCCTCAGCGCGTTCCACCGATCGGTGATGTACTCGTGCTTCTCCTCCTTCGACGCGGGCGCTCTGCGGTCCACTGTGAGCGTCAGGAACCGACGCATCTCCGGGCGCTCCTCCGTGATCCGTTCTATCTCCTCGATCAGTCCCATCCTCAGCCGGTGGCCGCAACACTCGCAGTCCCACGAACCGCAACGGTACGACGCCTGTTCCCCCGATTCTGTCTGGTACTTCAGGTGCGCCAAGTCCTTCCGGCAGTCCGGCCGCTCCCGATCCGGCCCGCAATCCCAGTCCCGACCGAGCCGTGACTGCTCATCCAACTCGACCTCGCCGTCGACGGGATCCGCGCTCACTCCGACCACCCCGACCGACGCGATCGCGAGCTGCTCCACGAGTGGCCCGACAGCACGTCCGGCCCAGCTGGGGCGGCACTATCCGACGACCGCGACGAAGACGAGCCGGTGGCACCGCACCGCACCATAGCCACCGGCACGTCTTCTACCGCACCGCACGGTGGAACGCCTGAATTGGCGAAGCATAGCGGCTCTTGAGTTGTTCTAACTAGCGTCGAGTAAAGACCGCACCGCCGCCGCACCGCCACCGCACAAGATAGCCCCCTCCCGCCGGTCGGGGGCGTGCGGATCGGGCGGCCCTCGAGCCGGGTACGCCGGCTCTCGGGCAAATCAAGATCGCCCGATCCTTGCGGTGGATCGGCGCTTAGTCGTCCAGACCGAGCGTTTCCGTGAACCGTCGAAACACTTACTGACTCGGCTGAGAGAGGACAGAGCGAGGACGAACCCTCCGGCCAAGAGGTTTCCACCGGGCGATTCTGCCACAAATCGCGTCCGGTGGAATCGTCCGTCGCCCGGGCCTTCTCCGGGCATTCACTCACGTTGCGTAGCTTTGACTGCGACGAGAACGACTAGCCCCTTAAAGAATACTGACCTTTCACCCCGGCAGAACATCTACCTATCCCGATACTACCAACACGCCCACATATTGTTATTAGCAGTTCTAACCATAGCCAGACAGAACCCGAAACCGCATGACAGCGCAGGGGTCGCCGATCGCCCCGGAGTATCACCCATCACAACTTACCGCCGTCTTGCGATTCTTCCCCCTGTCGAATCCCGGCCCTATCCGTACAATCGCAGGACGGCGTAAGGATACCCCTGTCTGAACCGCCACAACTTACCGCCGTCTTGCGATTCTCCCACCACAATCACTCGCCCCTCCGCTCCCTAATCGCAGGACGGCGCAAGGGTCGCCGAAAATCGAACCGACCCCACCACCCACCACAGGGACCTATAACGGTGTCTAGGGGGACCCCACCCGGCACCTCTCACCT
>NZ_AOIJ01000019.1 GCF_000337175.1 Natrinema gari JCM 14663
GAACCCAAAGCTTGAAATCGGTGTTTTAACATATTATAACGGTATGAGCACCGTGATTTCAGCCGAAATACCGGACTCGTTAGAAAACCGACTCACCGAACGACAGGAACCAGACGAAAGTCGTAGCGCCGCTATCCGGCGGACGTTACGCGACGGAACTCACGCGCCCGAACTCCGGCGCGAGAACCACGAACTCCGCGAGAAACTGGAGAATCGAGAAAACCAGATCGAAGAACTTCGAGACGAACTCGATGAGCACCGCGAGAGGGACGCGCGGACCATCACCGTCACGCACCCAGCCGCCGTTTCCCTCATCGGCTGGTTCCTGCTCGCCCTGACCATCACGGCTGAACCGGCCCTTCCCATCGCCGTGATCGGCGCGGTGGCGATCGTCGGCGCGGTCGCACTTGGCGTGTACCGCCACACCCGAGGTGATTCAGCATGAACACCTCAAGCGATCAGCTACAGAAAGAACTCATCTGGGCACTGGCACACGGCACCAACCTCTCACAAGACGAGATCGCCGACCATCCAGCGATCGACAAATCCCAACCGACCGTAAGCCGGATTCTCAACAACTACGACCCTGCTCTTGATGGAACGGAGATCGTCGGATCTGGGTACGGGCGAGCCGAAGACACACAGACAGATGCCCCACCAGTGACCACGTACCGCGAGGCACTGGCTGAAGCCATGCTACACGCCCCGATGCTGGCCCCGATGGTCGGCATGGCGAAACTCAACAACACCGAAAACGACGGATAGAGCACCCATCACGAACCACCCCGATCGAGAACAACGCGCATCTATATATCTACCTCCTCTCTGACACACCATGGGCAAATGGGCTGTGGGCCAATTTCATTCACTGTAGACCGAAGGTCTACAGTTAATGAATACTGTAGGGGAGGGTATCACTGAATACGCATACTACCAGAAGTATGATAAACCGACTACGAGTCCTTGTACCTCACACGGTGCTCCTCCGGCACACGGTGGACCAGTTCACTGTAGATCGCCCGGAACGCATTCCCGATCTCAGCGAGCCGCGCCACATCGTCGTCCGTCAGTGGCTTATCATCGTTCAGTAACGCCCGCGTCAACGTGTCTGCGGCCGTTATAGCCTCCTGCTTCTGACCCTCCAGCACCAACGCCACGAACTCGTCTGACTCACCTTCGAGCGGCGTTCCGTGGACCAAGTCTTCGGTATCGATACTCTCATGCCCCTTTGCCGGGGAATCTGATTTTGCTGTCATGGTTTCCGTGACGGCACGGGGTCGGTGGTGTGACACCGGCCCTTTCGGGCACACCCGCGCCAGTGGGTGCCTCGCCCGTTCTCGCGGGGTCATCGGCAATCCTCTGGTGGTCGAGCCACCGGCTCGTCGAGGACCGGCGGCAACTCACGACGATCGCGTGGCCCGTCCTCACTCCATGGCCACTCGAACGACATGAGCACCTCCGCGTACCACGGTTCTCGAACGTTGCAGTTCTCGACCAAGTACCGCGCCATCGTCTCCGCCGAGAACGTAGCGAAGCCGGTCTTCTCGCACCGGATTTTCGCACCCCCCGACACGTGCGCCAACCGCGTCTCACGTAACAGCCGATCCTCTGGTAGCACCAACTCGGCCATCGACGCACCCCCCCCACCACCACCCGTTGCCTCTATCGATCCGTCCGGGTTGACGATCTCGACCAGCTCGTACTCAGCTGGAATCTCCGGCGGCTCGCCATAGACCGGCTCGACTTCCTCAGCTGTGTTTACTCCAGCCACGGCCTCCTCGACCACCTGCTTGTGTTGCGGTGCGATCCCCAGCGACCCCATCACGTTCGGCACCGAGTCCGGCACCCCGTGCGCCTCGACGTACTCACGAACCTGTGACCGAGCCTCTGCCGCTGCCGGTGGCTCGCCCGTCCGGTATCCGACCACGTACTCATGACCACCATCAGCGACCGCCTGCTGGCCGTCAGACGACGACTGTGACGACAGCCGGTACTCTGCTATCGTATCGGCACCGATCCCAACAGCAGAGCCACAGCGAGCACACACGACGTTACCCTTCCCGTCGTACTTCAGGCGGTGGCCGTGCACTCGCTCCTTGTCCTGAAGGCATAGGTCCGCTTTCGCGGCATCATTGAAAACTTGCGAGCGAGCGATCCTCTGCCGGTTCTGCGCCCACTCGATAGCTGCGAACGCCTGCATTTCGACCGGCATCTCCATCATCGGCGTGTCCTCCTGTAGCCGAAGGTACTCCGTCGCGTATCCCGCCGGTTCCTCCAAGTCTAAGCGCACCTCTATGGCCTTCTCGCGGGTATGAGCCTCTGGTTTCGCCAAGTCACACGCTTCGATGTGCTTCTCAATCGCCGGGTAGAACGTGTTCTCCAACACAGCCACGATCTCGTGGTCCGTGTCGAACGTGTCGCGTAGCCCTGTTGCCTGCAAGTCGATGTAAATAGCATCGTGACAATGCACGTAACAGGCGTTCTCTCCCGGATTCTCAGCATCCAACCCGTGCACGTCGTCACCACGAACGTACCCCCACTGTTCAGACTCTAAGCCGAGATGGTACTCCGCTGCGTTCCGCACCACGTCGTACACGTCACCCTGCGACCACGTGCGGGCCACGCGGTCGCCGTGATCGACCGGCGGCACCCGCTCACCGTCCGGCTTCGATGAACCCGTCCGCGTGAGCATGATCGTAGCGACGTCGCCCCATTCGCCCTCGACGTGCTCGCCGGAGCGAGCACTGTCTTCGCTCTCCGGGTACGTCCCACCCATCAGTTGCCGCTGAAACGCCGCGTTCTTGGCGGCTTGCTCATCGCCGTAGGAACTCGTCCAACAGTCATCGAAGTCCACAGTGAACGTCTCACCGTCGTAACGCGACTCGAAACGACCACCCAGCCCATCATCGTAGGGCTGGCGGGCTGTTAGGAACCGGAACAACCCTTCCGCCCATGTCACCGACTCGGCCCGTTCGACGCGATCGACGCTAAACCCGCGCTCCCATTCGCGCTCGCCCTGGACATGCTCCTCGACGCGATCCGTTTCGACCAGTTCCGAGCGGAGTGTCTGACCGTCCCTCTCGGATAGCGGCCGACCAGCGAGGTACGGGTACTTCTCACGGAACTCCTCGACGCACTCGGCTGCCCGATCAGCCACCCGCTCATCGTATGGCCGCGTTTCGTGAGACGGCTGATCTTCCGGGGTACAAGCTTCTACAGAGTTAGACCGTGGTAGCCGAGAGTGTGCTAACTCGGGCTGGCCTTCGTCCGCACTCATGGCCACCACCCGCTGTTACCGGAATCCCTCGCGCTCGCTCCCTCGCCGGAACGAGGCCGGTCGCTCGCTCCGCTGCGCTCCCTGTGTTCCGGTCTTTCCGGTGCTCGCTCCGCTGCGCGCCGGGTACGGGCATCCACCCATCCGGCACTCGCTCGCGCTCGGTCACGCTCGAGGACAACCGCGACCGCGAAAGATGGGACCGCCCGCCGGGAGATCGGCAAGCTGTGGGCTGTGGGCTGTGGGCTGCACTGGCTGAAATCAGCCGTTATAACACCGCACACCAGCCGCCGAAGGGAGCGCAAATTACTTTTCGGCGGAGACAGAAGGGTAGGACACGGAACCTCCCGGGCAAGGAGTTCCACCCGCAGGGGGCCGGTGGCACGGCCCCCCGCGGTCGTGTCCGGCCCTTCCTGCCGGACTTCGATCACGTTGGTTAGCTTTGCCTACCTGTCGTTCCTCATGGCACTTAGCCGTTTCTCTCGCGAACCCAAAGCTTGAAATCGGTGTTTTAACATATTATAACGGTATGAGCACCGTGATTTCAGCCG
>NZ_AOIJ01000020.1 GCF_000337175.1 Natrinema gari JCM 14663
CGATCGGCACCTCGCCAGCCCCGAGTCCCATATCGTGCGCGAACGACTGGTACAGCCGACAGCCATAGATCAGCGTCTGGATCGCCTGGTGGCGCATATCATCGAGGCCACTGAACCCCAACTCGGAGATGCAGTCGGTCGCCTCCTCACGTGCGTCGCGCCAGGTCGACCGGAGGTCGTCCTCGCCCTGGTCGAGAACCCACTGGTAGTAGGCGAGTGCGTGTTCGCTAAGGTCGTAGCCCTCGGCGACCTCGCCGTTGACCTCGCCGCCGGTGAGCCGGGCGAACGCCTCGGATTCGGGCGTGCCGCCGACGCTGGCCTGCCGCGAGAAGTTGGTCTGTAGCGTCCGACGCTCCTCGGCAGTCCCGCGGAGGGCCTGCTCGCCGGAGATGACCGCCGGCGCGAGAAGTTCGTGACCGACGACGCTGCCGTCGGGACGTCCCTTCTCCTCGATCCCGCCACGGGTCGACGTCCGCAGGAGACTGTGGAACTGGTCGACCGCGTACGATGACATGTCGGCCGGCTTGTACTCGTCGAAGACGATCGGGAGCGCGTTCGACGTCGCGAGCGCCCGCATCTTCGGGAACGTCGTCCCGTCCGCACGGAGGAGATCGCCACCGACGCCGAAACACGACCACAGCGTCTCGAGGGTCGCGGGCTTACCGGCACCCGTATCGCCGGTGACCGCGAGGATGTTGAACTCACCCTCCCACTGCTGGATGTACGGCCGCGTTGCGGCAGCGTAGAACCACCCGAGCGCTGGGAGTAGCCGTTCGGTGATCCGCGTTTTCGGGAGGAGGCGGAGGATCTCGCGGACAGTCTCGTCGTCGTAGTCGTCACCCATGTCGGGCTCGAGTGAGCACTTGTTCGCGAGTGGGGTGTTCGCCGCCTCGAACACGCTTCCGGGGTCGTCCGTCCAGCCGTCGGCCGTCAGCGTTCCATCGGGGACGACCCACTCGTCCTCGTGGAGGCCGATGTGCTCGGTCCCACGCCGGACGGGCGCGTCCTGTTGTGCAACGTACTCTTTCAGTCGGTTGAGGTCCGACGGGCTCCCGTCGTAGGTAGCCG
>NZ_AOIJ01000021.1 GCF_000337175.1 Natrinema gari JCM 14663
GGTGGTAGATCCAGGCATGGGAGCCCCTCGACACCGTATTGTTGAAACTCGGAAACGACCCGGATTCGCACTTTAGGACGACGCACGTAGTGCGATATTGCCATGCCACTATGATCGAGTTCGAGGAGCAGATCTCATCGATACTTGCTGCCGATACTAGCGACCTCTATGAGCGTGATCCGGAGACGTTTTTTGCAGCCCATATTGGCTTCTGCCCCCGTCAGCTGTACGTGAACAAGCTCGGACTCTCGAAATCCGAAACGTACTGGGGCAAGTATCGCGCGTCGCGCCTAATCCAAAACTACTTCGAGCAGCAACTCAGCGATCGTAATCCAACACTGGAGACCGAAGTAAGCTTGAACATAGACGAGGGTCCTGTCCGATTTCTCGGTCGGTGTACGCTGTATGATCCCACCGACGAAATTGTGTACGCGCTGAAGGTACGGAATGGCTGGTACAAATTCTCCCCACCTATTGACCGCCATCTCGACCAGCTCCACATCTACATGCAAGGATTGGGAGTTGAGCGTGGAAAACTCGTGTACGTTTCGAAAAACGATCTTAGTGACATTCGGGAGTGGCCACGTTCAGACGCTGACTCGTCAGTCATCCAGTTCGACGAATCACGATATGAGCGCTTAGTCACGAAAGCAAAGCGGATTCGCAACCAGATCTGGACGCACGGCATCGCGACAGCCGAGACCGAAATCCCACTTGAGAAATGCGGCTGCTACTTTTGCCAAGAAGAATCGTTGGCTTTCCCGGACTCAGTGCGTCCAATGTCGGACGGATCTGGTGAGCCAGCTTTCGATACGTTTGAAGATGGGAGTTGCGTGGGAGAGAAGGCTGTCGAGACTGGCGTAGATGATGCGGCTGGACAGACCGCTTCTACCGAAGCGGAAGCAAGAGATTTGCTTGATGTCCCTGATTCGAACGATACACGTATTTTGGACATGGATCGCTACCATATCCCGGCGGCATTGCGTGACTTGGATATCTGGGTAGTCTGGGATGGTCGGTCGAAAGTCGCTCTCGCGCCATGGCAGGCGGACACAATGTATCCGTGTGAATGGGCCGCTTCAAAAGATGTGAATCCGCGTCGAGGCTTCCAAAAAGCGAAGATGGTAGCGGATCTTCCGCTTCGAGAGATACATCGTGCGTGGCCGTTCCCCGATGGTGAGGATCTTCCCGAGGCCGTACATCCAGCGGTTCTCCTCCCACATGATCCACCAGATCCTCCGCTCTCGTTCGTGGATTTCGATGATGTTCGGGATCCAGAGACGGGCGAGGTATCAGGCGAAGTGGCAACTCTCGTAGATTCGCTTGACGGATACACGGAGGTGAGTCAGAGTGGGACAGGGCTCCACGTGTATGTGCGCGGTCGTCTTCCGGAGAGGGTCGGGGCCTTTGCGACGGCGCTTTCCCAGCGCGGTGCCCTCGAGATCTACGATCACTCGCGATTCACTGGTGGGACATGGCGCCACGTCGCCGGGACTCCGCTCGATAGAGTTCCTGAGGCGACGGATGTCCTTGCTGCAATCGTTTCCCAGTACTAGACGTCGTTGAGAGGCTAGATGAATGTTCACCCGACCTACTCCGGCATACCGGTCGTTACGCCGTGGAACTTGCCGAGTATCGGGAACGCGAAGCACGCCTTGCTGAACACGAGGACGAGGGGGACCAGGTCGAGGAGCAACCTGAGGACGTCCCAGACGATGTCCCCTCGAAGGCCACGATCACAGTGAAGGAGATTCGATCAAATTGGGGTATAAACGATCCGTGCAATCAAGCGAGTAGGAATTTCGATAGTGAAGTGGGGGTAGATGTCGGGATATAAGTTACTCGTCAATTCCGAGTTCAGCTCGGAGGTCCTCTTCATTCTCAAGCACTGTTCGAATGACCGCCGGATAGAAATCCCAGTGCTTCTCTAAATCATCGCTTTTCGATCGGGAGTACTCAAGATCCATGAGTTTGAAGAGATCGTTGAGATCCCGCTTCAGCTCAGGCGGAATGTAGATATTCACATTGTCGTATTCGTCGACGAGACGACCACGAGACGATTCCTCGCTACTCGTGGTAGCGTTGTCAGCAGTTGACTTGGATTCCCCTTCAACATCTGACGGTACATCTTCGCCAGTCTGCTCTGGTTCCGCTGACCCGTCTCTCTCTTCTATTTCTGGCGTACGGTCTCCTTCTACTGTTGGGGATATTTCTGACGTTTCTAATGCTTCCTCTGCTTCTGATCTCTCATCTCCTTCTTCAGTAGTGGATTGCTCGGCGACGCTTTCACTCTCGTCTTCCTCGTCCTTGTCGTCCGTCTCACCACTCACGCCGAACGCAGCTGCACGCTCTTTCGTTCGCTCCATTTCGTCTTCGAGGTCACTCATGCTTCGATCTCCCGTGATCGGATTTCATCGGTGGTTTTCTGACGCATCTCCTCGACGTCGCCGTTGAAATCAGGCGGTGACGTTTGATCTAACACACGCTTGACCACTGTATCGAATTGAGGGAACTGGTCGTTTTGGAGTGACTCCTCGTGGACATAGATTGAGCCAGCTTCCCATTTTGCTCGATCAAACGCGGCGCGATCGTCGATTTTCACTCCGTTCTCACCAAAGGTTTCGTCGAACCAGTCTAGTACCTCGCGCATTTGCTTCGTTTCCTTTGTTGAGGTGTACGTCATCGTGAAGGCGAGATACTCGATGTCGAGATCGTGCATCATCCCAAGGGTGTCGTACATATCGAACAGGAGGTTCGTTGAGTGAACCATCTCCGATCGTGGCACCATCGGGACAACCACATTTTCACCAGCGGTGACGGCATTCTTTGCAAAGGCGGAGAAATCGGGTGGACAGTCACAGACGATATAGTGATAGTCTGTTTCCAGTCGCGTGAGTATCTTCCCGAGTCGTTTCTCTCCGGCGTCAGCAGAATCCAACGGGGTCTTGTTTCCTGTGTATGTCGAGTTTGCGGGGATTAAATCGAACTCGTCGTGCTCGATTACGAGGTCGGTGATCTGGTCCCATTTGTTCACGTCGAGCAGTACTTCGTCGAGTGAGAGTTCGTCGTGATCGTCGAACAATTCTCGATGTCCGAGATTTGCAGTAAGCGTCCCCTGGGGGTCCATGTCGATCAGGAGAACTTCAAACCCTCTTGCGGCGAGTCCTCCTGCGAGGTTCATCGCTGTAAACGTCTTTCCGGTCCCTCCTTTCTGAAACGAGACTGCGATAACCTCTGGGTTTGTGTCTGCCATTGCTAACGCCTCAGACAGTACTGGTGTTTCTAACGTTAAAAATCTACGTCAGACATAGGGCGGAGTTTCTAACGTTAGAAATAGAGTCTTCACCACGCTGCTGCTCATTTCAAGCGATTTCTGTATTATCGAAGAAGTCAATTGTAGACGTTTCTGATGGCACTGATGATAGAGACGTTTCTAATGTTGGAAACGGGTAACGCCCGCCTCATTGCCGTTATCGCTTATATCTCTAACGTTAGAAATGCTTCCTATGATGTGTGTATTTTCAACGGTAACTACATTACTTGCGTTTCTAATATCAGAAATAACGTCTGTGTTGCTGATCTGATGACGAGGGTGACCTTGCTATTAACCAACATTAGCCGTCGAGCGCAGTGGGTTTGTTGGTTAATTTGGTACACTCTTTGTCGTGATGTCTCACTTGATACCGTTACTAGAGACTCGCAGTATCGCTATATCGAAGATTACCGCAAGAGAACAGATACCCGAAATCCTGTAGAAGACTGGTGAGGCGGTTACGTGTACTGTTCGGCGAGATCGCCTTCTTCGACGATTAATTCGATCATGGGTTCGATGAGCTTCTGGCCGAGGATCGAGAGTGAATAGATAGACCGTTCCTGGCCGTCGACGCGCTGTTTCGACTGCGTGATGAGACCTGCGGTCTGAAGCGTATCAAGGTGGTAATTGAGCGCGTTTCCAACCTTGTCAGTCGCGTCGTTCAGCTCATTGTACGTCGTGTCGCCGTCTTCGTAGAGAAGATAGCAAATCATGAACCGGGTCGAATTGGCGATCGCGTCGAGCTGGTCGAGGTGGTCCTCGAACGTGGCGATACGCGGGCCCGCAAAGAACTCGTCCCGAAGCCGAGCCTCGCCGGCGGACAATGCCGCCCCCTCATCGGCATCCTCATTGTCTCGGTCTTGTCGGCGTTCGTCTGTGACCATGGTAAGTTGGTACTACGTAATTTCTGAGATCAGTTCAAATCCGTCTTTGAACGTAATTTGGCCATCAAATCCGTGGGCTTCGATTGCAGTCACGACGCCGTTCCCTGCATCGTCGTCCGTCGTGAGGACACAGATAGCGGAGGTATTCTCGCTGTCCAAGAGGTGAGCTGCGACACCACCGAGTGCGGTATCCGCTTTCTCGATGTTGTCCTCGGAACGGTTCGACTCACGTGCAATGAAGCTACGCACATCGTCCATAACGCTTGACACCGTCGGATTCGTATAGTCTAGTTCATCAGCGACGGTTACCCATTCATTGCTAATCGCGCTGTTAACTGGTGTCTGGCCGGGCGTACTGCGATCTGGCGCACCGCCAAGTTCCTCGTACACTCGCCGTGGAATCACGAACGTAATCTCGTTCCGCTGGGCGAACCGTTCTAGTGCTGTGTACTTGTTCCGCTGCTGGCGGCCACACGCAATGAAAACGCCTGAATCAGCAACCCATACAGCGTTCTCGGGTATCGACTCGTTTGTCCCGTCCATGTGTGAGAGGACTTCTACGCTTCCTCGTCGACCGGCTTGTCATGCGCATTTCGAATCTGGTCGAAATAGGGATCGTACTCCCGCATTTCGAGAATCACTTCGCGGAGTGCTTGGAGTACCGCAATCCCGAACGCGGGTTGGAGGCCGAGTTCGCGCGCTGCGAGGCGTTCAGTCATGCCTCCCTCGACATACGGAATCGCGTACGTAAGTGCTGCAGCGAGTTTCCCGATGCCGTATTTCTCGATCAGTAGGTCAAGATCCTGATCCTGGGGCGACCGGCCGATTGCCTCGATGAGAGTGGGGGTAATCGTGTACGTGTTGCCATCAAGATTTGCAGTGAGCGTGATTGGGATGGCTGTGTAGGTATGCGTTTTCTGCTCTTCATCCCGCGTGAGCACTCCGAGGTCGACGAGCGATCCCGTATCTGCGTACGCGGTCGTGCGGGGCATATCGATGTCGGCAACGATTTCATCAATTGTTACTTCACCCTCTCGGAGAATATACGTATAGAGGCGGGCGAGCCGTGGCTCTTCGAGCAACTGTGCCACTGACATGAAGCCATTGATGGCGCGTTCAGGGTCCCCCGTCGCTTTCGACATACAATACATGATTCGTGTATTGGGTAATAACGCTTGGGTTGTAATCGGAGCCAGGGTGTAGAGGTGCTACTCGTCGGTCGGTTCGAACGCGGCAGCTAGCTGTTCGCGCATGTACTCCCGACGGAGCTTCCGGGCCCGCGAATCTGAGAGATAGTTCTGGAGGACGACGTCGGCGCTGGCGCTTCCCTGTTCGGCAGCGATCTCATCAAGACTGCCGAGGACGACGTTGAGCGACGCAGCGTACGCGTCGTACCAGTACCGCCGTCCCATCTTCGGCGCAGGGGACACGCCGTCGATCTCGTCAGGGAGGCCTGCTCGGTCAGCTAGTTGTGTAAACCGGTTCCAGACCGTCCACCGTGAGATCGGGCCGATCGAGGCGTGTGGCGAGGGAAACAGATAGCCGTTCCAGTCGTCGTGATCGGCGAACCCCGCGAGCCGCTCCTCGAGGACCTCCCGGCCGTAGAGCAGCGACACCTGGCCGGGCCCGTTCTTGCGCTCTTCGAATGCGATGTACGGAACTTCATCATCGGAGACATCGAGGACGAACTGGCGGGTATGGAGGCGAGCAACCTCATTCGGACGAAGCCCCCACGCACACAGTGCGAGGACCAAGAGGCGGTCTTCTGGACCGTCTGCTGTCTGGTAGAGTGCGCGGACGTGCTCAGTGGCGAGACACGGCGTGTCGGCATCGTCCTCGTGCCCATTCGACCAGTCGAACTCCTCGTTGAGGCCATCGGCGGGATTGACGGCGGCCCATTTGCGCCGGACCAGATGGGCGTACCAATTCGAGACAACGAGGTGGATTCGACGTTTGGTCTGGCCGCCATCGAGGTCGTCGTGTAGGTGGTCGAATGCTGCCCAGCATGCGTCGACCGCCTTATAGGCCGGGACATCGCTATCGCGAGCGACGGGCGTCACCAGGTCGTCTGTGTCGTTCTCGTCGCAGTAGGCGGCGACGTAGCGATTCAATCGGTAGCGGAGCGTGTCGATCGACGAGTCGGCGAGTCCTTTTCGCTCTCGACGAGAATCGAGAAAGGATTCGAGTGCTTCGATAGTCCGATCGTGGGCGGTCGCCCAGTCGTAGCCCGCTTCTTCGGTGTCGAGCTCGAGTGCTTCGTGCCAGAACTCGCCGAACGTCATGTCGTGATACTCCCGCAGGGCGTAGAGGAGCGGCCGGAAGTCGTGGTCGCGGAGCCAGCTATGGGTCGGCTTTTCTTGGTCGGGATCGAGTCCGTCAGCTTCCATCGCTGGAGCGACGACCGCCCAGTAGGCGTCGACGAGTTCCTCGCGGTCGAGTAGCGTCCAGGAGACGTCGTCGACGCCGTCCCAGTCGGGGGTTGTCGTCGGCGTCGTCGCGTCACTCACAGGGGACACACCACCGCTTCATGTGTTCCGCTGTGCTGAGACGCGGCGTAGACGGCTCGCTGTGCGAGTTCGGGATTCTAAGACCGGCATGTTCGGGTAGTAGCGCGTTTCTTCCAGTAGCCGTATAGGTTTTGGGGACTCACTGACTGCTGGAGTCTGTGTGAACACCGATGAAACCACAAAAAACTTCTAAACATCCCATAAATGCTATATTGCTATATATTTTCGGGTAGGCTCCCGTCCCCGGTGATTTTCTCCGTGAACGGGATGGAAGTCGCCAGCCAGCGGTTCACCGGCGGAGAAGCCGATTGGGGCGACCGAATACGTCTCCGCGGGTCCGACCCGGGGCGCGTACGTGCTGAAGGGGTTGTCAACGGCGTGCGGGTGTATAGGCGGGCGTTGAACGTGATGACGGTCGACACCACGTTCAGGTCACGGGAGTGAGAAATGGGCGCTACGTGGGCCGTTCGAGAACTCCGGCAACCGCTTCTCGGAGGTTCTGACCGACCCGACTCCACGTGTACTTCGAAGTGACGAGGTCGCGCGCGTTTGCTCCGAGTCGACGACGGTCCGCGCGGCTATCGAGTAGTTCGGTCGTCTCGTCTGCGAACGCATCGGCACCGTCGGCGACGACAAGGTGTTCGTCGTCGACGGCGTCGATGCCTTCACGTGCGAGGGACGTGGTGACGACGGGACGGGCGAGCGCCATCGCCTCGAGGACTTTGTTCTGCATTCCAGCGCCGTGGCGCATCGGTGTGACGACGACGTCGGCGCGCTCCAAGTAGTCGCGAGGGTCTTCGACGAACCCGGTGACTGTCACCCTTGGTTCGTCGCCGAGCGCTCGAACGCGGTCGCTCGGGCTCGAACCGACGACGAGGAACTCGACCTCAGGATACTCTCCACGGATCGTGGGGAGAATCTCGGTCGCGAAATACGCCGCTGCGTCTTCGTTCGGGAAGTAATCCATCTTTCCGAGGAAGACCAGAGTTGGATCACGCTCGACGGGATCGTATCCGCCCGGTGTGTGGTCGAGTAGCTCGGGTTTCACCCCGTTCGGGAGAACCGAGAGCGTCGGGAACGACTCGCCGTCGGTGACGAAGTCGCGGTCCTCGTCGGTAATAATGAAGGAGTGGGCGAAGGACTGCGCGACGCTTCTCTCATATCGTTTGAGGCGGCGCCACTCAACCGGGTAGATGAACCGCCAGATTCCAGTCGAATCGCGCGACGCTTCACGGTAGTTGCGCGAAATGGCGTCCACGAGGTCAACGACGTGTGGCGTCTCTCGGCCGCGGGCGTACTCGGTCATACGGACGTGGTTACAGTAGAGGAGGTCGAATCGGTCTTCGTGCTTGTCGAGCCACTCATCGACTGCCCCGAACCGGTAGTAGTGGGTCTGTAGAGGGCGCCGGGAGACGACTCCGGGAATCGTATTCACGTAGAACCGGTGAGCGGGATACGTGAAGACGTGTACCGCGTCGAAGATGCGTTCGAGCGCTTCGACGGCCGACTGGTCGACCGGCGCTTCGTCGACGACGAGAAGTTCGACATCGTGCTCTCGCGCCAGCTCGCGAGCGGTGTAGAACATCCGTAGTTTCGCACCACCCGTCAGCGGGTACGGAAGGCGCGAACACAGAGAGAGAATACGGGCCATCAGTTCTTCGACACCTCGACGACCGTATCACGAATGGTACTCGCCGTTTCGTCCCACGAGAACTGCGTCGCCCGTTCGAGTCCGCGTTCTCGCTGCCGTGTGGCGAATGCTTCGTCGCGGAGTACGCGGCTGATCCCGGAAGCGATCGCGTCGGGGTCAGTGGGGTCGGCGGTGATCCCGGCGTTGCCGACTACCTCTGGAAGTGACGACCGGTCAGAAGTCACGACAGGTGTCCCGGATTGCATCGCTTCCAACGGCGGGATGCCGAATCCTTCGTAGACCGATGGATACGCTGTAATTTCATTAGGATCCGTTTCAAATCCTCCAATATATCCCCCAACAACGTCGGTAGATGGGTTTGCCTCGAAATATTCTAATTGTCTACTCAACCGATTTGGACACGCTATATCATCCGCATCCATAATAGCAATGAACTCTGAGGTTGCTTGTTCCACACCAACCCTTCGAGCATGTCCTCGTCCCTGCTCATCAATCGCAATATCGTGTACAGAAAAGGGTGCGTTCACTTCAAACTCAGTAATCACTTCGACCAGTTCAGATGGAAGATTATCTCCCCGTACAATAATGGCTTCATCGGGTTGTCGCTCTTGTTCTAATAAACTAGTAAAGCAGTCCCGTAATTCGGATTGGTTATCTCCAGCATATGTCGTCATTACGATTGAAACGGTTGTATCCATACCTCCTGTTTGAGTCCATTACATACTTAATTCTGGTAGTCTCACGCGAATGGCATTCTCCGGCGGGAGTTCACCGGAAACCACGCCGGTTTCTACTCATACGACTGCCTGGTAGACATCACTCGTTCGATCTGCAATCTCTATCCAAGATGGGATTGTATCGGTTAGGTCGCCAATATTTTCACTCATACGGCTAGCCAAGTCGGGGTCAGTGAGAACGCGGTGCACCGCGTTCGCGAGCTCCTTCGGGGCATCCGGCGGGATCAAGAAACCGTGTTTCCCGTCGGTTAGCACCTCCGCGAACCCGGCAATGTCGGTCGCCACGATCGGGGTCTCGTACTGGAGCGCGGTCAGCAGAGCGCCGCTCTGGTCAATGTCGTCGTACGGGAATACGACGAGATCGGCGGCGCCGAAGAGGGTTGGGACCTCGGCGTCCGGAACAAACCGAAGGTCCCAGCGGACAGATGAGTCAATTCCCAGGTCGGCCGCTCGGTGACGGAGCGGTTCGATGTCCATTTTAGGGGTTCCAGCAATATGGAGGTTGGTAGTCTCTCGGGCCTCTGCCGGCAGCGCTGCGAAGGCCTCAAGCAGTGTGTCAATATTCTTATATGGCTTGATCGTTCCGAAAAATAGGATCGTGCGATTGTCGCCGTTCATGCCACCATCAGTGGCCGCACCTGGGTACTCAAGGACGCCGTGCGGGACGATTGAGACGTCGTCTGGCGAGATACCCCGGTCGATCAGCTCATTCTTGGAGCTCTCTGTGTGGACGATGAGGTGATCAAAGGGCTCGTAGATGGCATCTCCTCCTAGCAGTTGCAACCGCGACGTGCTCGCGCCGTGGAACGGTGTGGTGTCGTGAACAGTGAACACGAGTGGAGCGACCTTAGCAAGCGCAGAAAAAAACCACCGGTCGACGACTGGCACCGGCGCCCACTGGACGTGGACGACATCGGGGTCAAGTGACTGTACCTCGCGGACAAATCGCATCATGTCCGCAACGTGCTCTAATCCCTTAACCGCTATCCGACCAGGGAGTCGGTCCCGGTTCTTGTAGAGCACGTTGGTGCGCCGGTAGAAGAATTCGACCCGATCATATGTCGTGTCGTTATCCCATTCATTGAAGTCCGATCGGGTGGTGTAGAGCGAAAGATCACAGCCGATCGTCGCTAGCCCCTCACAGAGGTGGTGGTCGTACGGCGGGGTGAACGCTGATGGGTCAAGCATGGAGATCTTCATATAGTCTCTAAATCGTGGACACTATTTTTTCACTTTCGATGACGCTCTTGATGGGATGAAAACCTGCTACGCTCTTGGGTAGCGGATTGTTGGTGGAGAGCCTCCGAGCGATTTCGACGTAGCTGAGACTCGCTCTGGACAGGGCCAAACAGGGGTGCCGCCGTTCCTAAGGGCGGTCCAACGGACCCAGACCGATACGGCAGTTCGCTACCAACAATCTCCGCCACAAGAGCGAACCTGCTAAGTCCCCAGCGCATGGGGGTAAGAATGGGGGTCAAAGGCCGATGTTTGCAAGCGTCTTCGAACGCGTGCTCTTGATTGCTACCTACCTCTAAGCAGACCGGCTCGTCAGGCGAGTTTCTATAATGATCTCGACGCGATCTGAAAACTCAGTCGATCACATCGACAACCGAACAATCTCGACCAGTAGATGCTGACTCTGGGTGAATCGTACTCGAACCGCCCTGATGAGATGGCGAAGATGATTTTCGGCACTGATAGGGGGCGGTGTTCAGATAAGGATGAAGAGTGAGGCGGTTCGTTTTCTGAGTGTCTATGCCCGAAAACGACCGCCTCAATGGCTGTTTGAACGAGATCGAGTTAGGCTTTGTGGAGCGAGAAGCAACACCAAAGCAGTTTATGGAGCTGGGTATTCAGCTGCACCTGCGGAGACTTTCACTTTCGAATACCGTCTCTATTCTCGATAAGTTCGGTGTTGATCGCGCCCGATCTACCGTCCACAACTGGGTTCACAAGGCCGATCTACAGCCGGAAGAGGGTCGAAGTCCGGATCACGTTGCTGTTGACGAGACTGTGATCCGACTGAACGACGAGCAGTATTGGCTGTACGCTGCTGTCGATCCAGAGACAAACAATTTGCTGCATACAAAGCTTGAACCTGTCCGAACCAACGGTTTCGCTCATGCATTCTTTGCCGAACTCCGCGAGAAACACGACGTTGACGACGCCGTGTTTCTCGTTGATGGCGCCGCACCACTCCAAGACGCTTGTTCCCGACACGGCCTCGATCACCGATACGAAAAACACGGTAATCGGAATAGCGTTGAACGTGTCTTCCGAGAGGTAAAACGGAGAACTACCTGTTTCTCGAACTGTTTTAGCAACGCAAGTCGAGAAACTGCTGGCGAGTGGTTACGCTCGTTCGCCTTCGCATGGAACCAGCTTATCTGAACACTACCGTCAGAGCAGGTCGGAACGTTATTACACCGGTCGACAATATACTCGTTTTGAATGGGAGAGTCTAGGGCGAGCAAAATAGAAGATGTCTTCCAGCGATTCTCACAGGATTTCGGGCTCTATTCGATTGCCGAGTTCGTTCCGGCGTTACTCGGTGTTGCTGCGCTCACGATATTTACTAGAATCTTTCCGCCTGCTGCATACGGACAGTACGCGCTGGCGATGACGTTCGTCGCGGTGTTCAGCACGTTCACGTTTGGTTGGTTGGATCAAGCGATCCTGCGCTTCGAGCCACAGATCGATGCAGATGAATTAGTCGGAAACGTCGTCACCATACTCGTCGGCTGTTGTCTGCTCATAGCGTTTTTCGTGACCGTTGGATATGTGCTATTCGGTGATGCACTCGGCGAATATCGAGCGTTCTATCCCGCAGTGGGAGCGTTGGTGATCGCACAAGGACTGTTCAACACGTTCCGCTCTCTTCTCCAAGTACGACTTCAGTCAAGATCGGTTGCGACATACAAGATATTCCGGTCGGTAGGGAAACTCGCGTTTGCGCTTTTGCTCGCCGTGATCGTTTTCGACGATATCGTGGGGTGGATCTGGGGCGGCGCGGTCGCAACAACGGTTACTGTCGCCGTAATGGCGTACTGTTCGGACGTAATGCGGTTCTCACCTCGTATCCAGTCCACACTGGCGGCCCGTTTTCTCCGATACGGATTCCCGATGATTGGCTGGCTGCTCGGGTTGACGTTGCTCAATTTCGCTGACCGAGTTCTCATCGAGTTCATCCGGGGAAGCAGCGCTGTCGGGATTTATTCTTCAAACTACAACCTCGTCAATCGAGGACTGCTCCTCGCGTTCACGCCGCTCATTCAGACTATCCATCCGATACTGATGAACAAATGGGACGGCGAAAACGGGAGCGAGGGGGAAGGTCTCATGACCGATTTCACGCGGTATTTCCTGATCATCGGTGTCGCCGCGACGATATTCGCCGGCGTGGTGAGCAAGCCGCTGAGCACGATCTTGCTTGCGACGGAGTACCAGGAGGGCTACGTTCTCATTCCGATCGTCGCTGCCGGACTGTTCCTCTGGAACATCTCGATGATCGGCCACAAAGGCCTGGAGATCCAGGAGCGAACGAGGCTGATGTTTCTCGGTGTGAGCGTCGCTGTCGTTTTGAACGTCGTATTGAACGTTCCGCTGATAAGCCTGTATGGCTATCTCGGGGCGGCGGTTGCGACGCTGGTGAGCTTCGGGGCCTATGCCGTGTTTGCCTACGTGACCTCGCTGTGGAGCATTCGATGGCGGTTTCCTCTCCGAACTGTTCGTAACACCGCTATCGGCGGGGCCGTGATGGTTGTTCCGGGAGCGGCGCTCTATGCGTTCTCGGCGTACACGACGCCCCGTGCCATCGCCGTCGCCGGCGGCGGAGTGGTGTTGTATGGTGCGGTGCTTTACGCACTGGACGAATTCGAACCGAACGAGTTAACAGCCGTCTCGGCACTACTCAGAAATAACTAAATGTCCGAGTCGAAGCGAATTGCCGTTGCACACCCTAATTTGAGGGACAAGGGTGGTGGTGAGGGCGTATGTATGACCATTCTAGAAACCCTTCAGAAAAAACACGACGTGACGTTACTCACTCTTACTCACCCTGATTTCGAAGAGGTAAATAATTATTACAATACGAACGTAGACACGAGCAATGTGAACGTCAAAACAATGGGGACCCTTGCCCCGTACGTTCATGAAAAGTCTGGAGAGAGAATGCACGTACTCAAAAACTCAATGGCATCTCGCTTAGTGAACAAGCGAAGTAATTACTTCGATCTAATTATCGGAACGTTTAACGAGTTTACGTGCAGTACAAGATCTATCCAATATATTCATCTGCCACAGTTTAGGAGATGGATGGGGCACGACGAGAGCAGCCATAACAACAGCATCTACAAAATTTACGATAGATTATGTAAAGAAATCTCTGGTTTCGATTACGAGAACATCCGTTCGCACACGCTTCTTGCGAACTCGGAATGGACGGCAAACGTCACCGATCAGGCATACGGCGTGAAGCCGGAGGTAGTATATCCTCCGGTGGACACCTCCGAATTCATCAGCACAAAGTGGAACGAACGCGAAAACGGATTCGTCACGGTCGGGCGGGTCGTACCCGGCAAGAACATCTTGCGGTCGATAGAGATCGTGAAACGATTGAATGAAAGGGGCCACGATACGCACCTCCACGTCGTTGGACCTCCCTTGGATAAGTCATATGCGAAACAAGTGACACGGAAAGCTAAACAGACTGAAGGCGTCCACATCGAGGGGGAAGTCAGTCGGAAGCGACTGGTCGAGTTAATATCAACACATAAATACGGTATTCATGGTATGGATCACGAGCATTTCGGGATGGCGGTCGGGGAGTTGGCAGCCGGCGGAACGATCCCGTTCGTTCCGAACGGTGGCGGCCAGCGCGAGATCGTCCACGAGCGCGAGGAACTACTGTACGAGTCGGCGGACGAAGCGGTCGAAAAGATCGATCACGTTCTCTCCGATCCTGAACTCCGGCGCGAACTCCGAGACCAGCTTGGCGATATCGAGGAACGCTTCGGGCGAAAGCGATTCAAAAGAACCATACGCGAAACTGTAGAGCAAACACTTCGTTGATATGTACTGCGGGATAGAGTTCCTTCCACAGATTGAAACCGGCTACTCGAACCGTGATGAGGCGCTCTTACTAGCCACGGGGCTGATCGTCGGACTCACGTTCCTCACGCCGGTTCTCTCGATTGTTCTCGGTGTCCCGGCGCTCATCTTCGTGGTTGCTATTGGTGGAATCTACGGTATCCTCGTGATCCTGGTCCGGCGGTTGTTGGCCGGTTCGATCATCGGACTCGTTGTCACCTCGCCTTTTGCAGCGAACGTTCCGCTGGCGAGCCACGAGTACCTGACGTCGTTTCCCGGCCATTTCGGGCCGCAGCTATGGTTAGTACAGCTCCCACTCGTACTGTCAGCGGTACTGGTGCTTGCGACAGGACCACGGAAGCTACTGGACGGGGCAACGCGAGCCGAGGGGATCTTTGCAGCGTTCGTCGGTTGGTCGGTACTCGCCGCCGTGTTCGGTACGACGGCCCGATTCGACACGGCGCTTTATTTCTCGTTGTTCATGGCCCAGGCGCTCGTTACCTTCGCGTTGCTCCGCTATACGGTCCAACAGCGGATTTTGGCCTTTCGAACGGTCCTGCAGGTCTTCGTGGGAACGGTGTTCGCACAGAGCCTGTTTGCTGTTTTACAGTTCGTCAACGGGACGAGCTTCGGTCTCACCACGCTCGGGGAAGGTGAGAACAAGCTTCTTTCGACGCTTTCGCTCGGGCCGTTCGGGACGTTCAGTACTGGGACCCACGTTGCCGGATTTACCGGGATGTCGTTCAATCTGGCGAGCCTCATTATCCTGATTGTCCCGATAACGGTCATAATGGCCGTTCACGCTAAGAGAGCGGAACGGGCGGGACTGTTGATAGCCGCGTTCGTCATGATGGGAGTTTTGCGTGCTTCCGCGAGCGACGCGGCCCGAGGGGGACTCATCGTTACACTTCTCTTGCTGGGTGTTCTGTACCTCTATGCGTCACGAAATGCGATCCGCGAGAGAATCTCGAAGACGGACACGCGGCCCCTTCTCACCGTCGAAGCCTATGTGGAAAAGATGGTGTCAGCTATAGTGACAACAGTCGTATCGCTCGTGGTCCTGTTTTACCCGTCTTCAGCGTTCGGCAGGTCATCAATCACTACGGGTAGTGCTCATACGAACTCCGCTGATCCGGGCAGCGCCGCGGGAGCATCTCAAGGCGCCGCCATCAGAAAAACGATAGATAGTTTGTCGATTCCGTACTTCGACTTGACTAGTCTCGGGATTCGGCTCCAGCAGTACATCGGCGGGCTCGATCTGTTCTTCAAGCATCCGTTATTCGGAATCGGGGGCGCGAATTTCACCTATTTCTCCACGCAGTATGGCCTTTCTCAGTCGTATCCGATTCACAATATTCATATCTCCGTACTATCAGGGACGGGGTTGCCCGGTTTTCTTCTTTATATTGCGGCACTCGTCTCGATTCTCTGGAATGTAGGGAAGCTCTGTACGGATATCGGCGAATACGGGTTGCTATCTGTCGGTATATTCTGTGGTATAGTCGGTTATCTGTCGTTTGGGTTTTGGGATATTTTGCCGTTAATCAAACTGTCGTCACTGATCCCGTTTTGGATGTTAGCTGGGGCCGTGCTCGGAGAATACACGAGAATCAGCAGAACGAAACGATCCCCCGGGAAGGGTTCATAAATGTTCGCGCGTTTTCGAACAACAAGGCCGCTATTGTCGTGCTCCTATTGTTGTTGTTGCTCATCATTGCACTCTGGCTGGAGGTGATGTAAGGGTGAGCGTGTCATAGAAGTATTCACACACTTTAGTCGGGATTTTTACTATTATCGGTAGTTCCCATCAAGTCAGGGGATAGCCACGACTGACGAGGTTAGATTCTCGGAGAACGTCTGGTTGAGGGATTATGAGATTCCTCTATCAACCAGACAGTGTTCTTACGGCTGCTGACCTTGAAACCTTAGCGCTTGAACTCCTCTCGGAGGCCCCCATCCCTGGAGTCGAAGGCTGCGGCTTCGACTCCAGGGTCATCCGGCAGACACTCCTCCAAGCTGCTGTCGATCAAAAGTCGATCAAGGCCGTCACCGACAGCACTCGCGGAACGTACTCCGACGACTACACACTCGCACAGCTGCACACCGTCCCACCTGCCGAACTGGAAGCCATCGTCAACGACCTCTTCGTTCAGCAGGCGGCGATGATCCTCGGCCCCGTCCCGAGGATCATCTGCCTTGACTTCGTCGACATCCACTACCACGGCTGTCCGCACGCCGAAACCGGCGAACTCTGCCACACGAAGCCACGCGATGGCACCTCCCAGTGCCACCGCTACCTCGCTGGATTCGTCCTCTGTCAAGCAAAACCGCTCATCGTCGCGGTTACACCCGTTCGTGGTGACGAGCCAAAGAGCGACGCGGTCGAGCGCCTGCTCGACCACGTCGCGGCCCTTCCGTTTAGCGTGGCCGGACTCCTTGCCGACCGTGGATTCTACGACGGTACGTCGATCAAGCGACTGGATGCAGCCGCACCAGTCGCTCTTCCAACCATCCGTCGCGGGAAACAGATGGCCGAAAAACTGGATACGGCAGTCTCCTACTGGACGGAATACGTGATGTACGAGGGGAGCGAGCGGGAACTGCGCTTCCCGCTCGCGGTCTGTGTCTCCTACCAACAGGGCAACCGAGGGAAACACGGCTTGCTCGTCCGGGCATACGTGGCGTGCGATCTGGCCGATCGCACGCCGAAGGAAGTCGAAGCCATCTACCAGAAACGTTCAGCCATCGAGACAGCCTTCCGAACGATGCGGGAAGCGCGTGCGCGTACGAGTACAACTGATCCAGTCGTGCGGTTGTTGTTCGTACTAGTCGGTTTCCTGTTGCGGAATCTGTGGCTCATCGTACGATGGGGCGTGCTCGCCACGCCGCGACGCGGCGGACGAGCACTGCCCGTCTGGTTCCGCTTCGAGCTGTTTCGGGAGTTCATCGACCACTCTCTGGACGAAACGCTACGCCGCACGTGGGAAGTTCCGACCAACAGCGTCGGTATCCCGGCGACCTACAGCCAGCTGGACGCGGGCTGAAACCGCCCGCGTCCAGCGTCAGTCCTCCGAGCGAGCGGTAGCTTCGCGTCTTGGCTGGAGAGACAGCGCTCTCACAGGAGTGAGAATGCCGTCTCGCTTTGACTCACTGGACCGGCTGCACTGGTCGCATTTGTTTTGCTTCAGAAATCGAGTCAGCAATCAGGAACGATGGGAACTACCGATTATAGAGAGTAACTCGCTTAGAAAGTTGTGTACTCGGTGCACGATATTTGAGTTGTTTAGAGTGTACCGGCTCTATTGAATCTGCAAAGGGGGGCGAATTCGTCCAGATCAGAGCTAGTTTTTCGGTACCTTGAGACGGTGTATGAACGTGGTTCGTTGAACTTAGCCAGTGATAGTAGCGAATTGGGTCAAGACCCGCGCCCAAACGACCTGCAACAATTAGGCCTGAATCCTACACTGTCATCGGATTCAATAGAACCAAGTGTACCTTTTCGTTTCCGAATTATGATCTCTCTTACTCGCTCAGCGTGATTTGACTCGGATTGAACGAATGCTGTGAGGATGGCCTCGACGATCTCGGAGCGTAATGACCTAGAAAACGTTTGCAGATTAATCTCCGAGAGTGAAATAACGCACTGAGTGCAACGTGCACCAAGTGCACGTCGATTTAAACGAGTCTAAGATTTACTGTATTTTTACTGTAATTTATATTGAGTGAATCACTAATGCGTGATATCGACCGGTATGTGTTCTGTATCGTCGGTTTTGACTATGCATATATAATCGCCGTTCGTCGATTTTACTTTTCTGTGAATCGGTAGTAGAAGCCTTTTACCCTCAGAATTCTGAGCTAGTTTTCAGATCGTATCTGGATTATTAGGCTCCGAAATCGGCACTCTCGGTGACCAACCGTCCACTTCTTGACGATCTGCCTTTCAGTCAGCTCACTTGAATCGGTGCAGCATATAACCAAACGATCTGATTCCACGTTTCTACACAAGACCGACACCATTTTTCGAGAACCAAACAATTCGATCATAATTTACTCTATATTATAACGATATTTAGTAGCCAGAAAGCATTTAGGATTCATCCCATTACCATGCCAATGTGTACCGAGACTCAATCGGTGCATGCCCACACCCGAATGTATGATTACGAGGTCAGTCACCATCGAGGCCATCGATGACTTGTACCTGATGTGGAACAATCATATCAACGCCTCCGCTCTCTACCGTCGCGCCCTCCGCGAGGAGATGGACGTTCGCGATGTCGACCCGGACGAACTCCGCGACCTCCTCGACCGGGCCCACGAGCAGGGGTACACACTCGACGAGATCGCTGAAGACACCAACCGATTCGCTGATCTCCAGTCGCTCGTCGAAGACCAGCAGCGCCAGCTGTCAACTGGAGACGTCACTGACGAGTAACCAACTATGTCACAGGACACGACCCCCTCCGACCCTGAGCGTAGCATCGAGCCCGAGTCACAGCTGACCGGCAAGATATCGCGGCAGGGAGCGCTCACAGTCGTGTTCCTGAGCCTGTTCGCTGTGCAACCCGTGGCCGCCCAAAGTAACGCCGTCTGTAGCGCAGACAACCTCCCGAGTATGATCGAGGGCTTCTTCCAGCTTACCACGGCGCTGGGTATTGTTGGCCTCGTAGTCGTGTGGCAGGCCGACTCCCTTATCGAGATGTTCTCGATCACGCCCGAGCAAAAGAAGGCACTCAAGCGGCACAAACGCTCGGCGCTAAAGTCCGCTGTCATCCTGGTTGCCCTTGGCCCGCTCTATACCGTTGCCGGATCGATGATGAACCTCCCGCTGGCGCAGTGTGTCGACCTCGCGCCCTGGTAGGCGACTTCCGCCCCTCGAACTCCCCCATGTCCCACCGAGAGCTCTCCGTGCTCATGGTCGCGCTGTTCGTGACGAGCTTAGTCACGGGTATCGTCACAGCGGACCCACCCCGGCCGGGGACAGAGGGGAACGGGCTCACCGAGAACGAGTCGGCGACGTTGTGGTCGCGGGACGCGGACAGCTACATCAACCAGGAGGAGTATCAGCAGCGATACGGCGAGAACCGGACGGCGATGCACCAGCTCGCGAACGGGACAGACATCACGTTCACGCGCCCGCCGGAGACTGCTGCGACGTGGACGCGAAACGACTTCGGGGATATCGGTGCTGGCGGCGCGGATACCTCCGTGCATCCGCCCCACGCGGACCTCGAGGACGGCGTCTTCATCGAGGATGCCCACGCTACGGTGTTCGCAGCCCAGCCGTCGACGCGGGGTCACCTGGAGTCGGGTGACACGCCGCTCTACATCGCACCGAACGGGACGATGCGGGGCTTCGTCGATTATCGCGTTCGTGTCCCCAATGGCAGTTCCTCGGGGAACATGACCATCGAGTGGTCGCTCACGGAGCACGAGATCGAAGAAGTCCGGCTGAAGAAGGACAGCGAGACCATCCGGACGCAGGACGGGTCCCATACACCAGCACTCGACTACCAGATCGAGGATGACTGGAGCGCGAATCTCACGCTTGAAGCGGAGATCCATACCCGGCTGAAGAAGACCACTCGAATCAATCACGGCGACGAGACCGACGTCGAGGTCACGTACCAAACCGAGTCGCTCACCGTCTCGGATGGAATCGACGTCGAGATCTACGACCTGTCGATGTCCGCCTACAACGCCGAGTATCCAAATGGTGACGCTGGTGTCGCTATGTTCCAGTCCCGGCCGTGGCAAGGATACACGCTCACCGAGGATGGCGATGCACGGGTGCGTGGCATCTGGCGGTTCTACACCGCTCGGAACACGAACTGGGACAGGCTCGTCCGGTCGGGTCGAACAAGCAGTACGGCAGTCGAATCCGACGCAATACCCGTGTACGTTCACGCGTATCCATCGCGAATCGGGCCGCGTGCCGAGCCCGTTCGTGACGGGCCCGAGATCATCGATACGTGGGGGACAGACCGCCCCTCCCCCGTCGAGACTCTCGGCGAAAACATCAATATCGACATCGTCAATCAGTCCTACACGACGACGTATGGTGTCGCTGTTCGCGCCGAGACCGTCGATCGCGACGCGCTTCAGGTTGGCGGGATCGTCCGGGGCGTGAACGCTTCGATTGTGGAGCCAGACGCCGGCTCAGAGCGGAACCTTCGGCGGAGTAATCTGACTGCCGAGGTTCTCCAGCAGAACGAAAGCCAGGCCACGCTCCGCATCGAACTCCGGGACAACGAAACCGGCGTACCAATCGTTCTCAGCGATACCGGTCGACAGTATCCGATCGGCGGGACCACCCGAAACGGCTACATCACCGTCGCGGAGCAGCGCGTCGAGACCAACGCATGCGGAGTGGCGATTGTGACGATTGACGAACCGGGGATCTACACAGCTCGATACCATCCGGGCTCGTGGCTCGGGCACAACCCCGCGTATGTGAGTGAGACGGCTACTGCTCGCTGGCATCCGCTCGGAACCATCGACGGCTGGTTCGCCTTTATCGTCGAGGTCGGCTGGCAGCTTATCCCATTCTTCGTGATGTTCTACGCAGGCCAGCGGCTCCTCCGAATGCTCGGTCCAGAAGACATCTTCCAGCGGAATCCATAGCCGATGACCAGAAACCACCCACACATCAGTCGGCGAACCGCCCTCCAAACAGTCGCTGGCGCAGCGCTCGTGGGCGTCGCTGGCTGTCTGAACGACAATGGCGGGTCTGAGCCGTCTAGTGACGGAACGTCCTCTTCAGATGGCAACAGCCCGCTCACGCGTATCGCTGTCGAGGGGACTACACTCGTCGTCGAACTCTCCGCAGACGTCGACATCGATCAAGTCAACCTCATCCAACCGAATGGCGAGCTGTTCGGACAGCGTGACGTAGCTGCAGGTGCGCAACAGGTCTCGTTCGAGATCGGCACCGCGTATACACCTGGCGAGTACCAAGTGACCGCACTGGACGAAGGGGAGACCATTACAGAGAGTTCCACAGCGATTCGACCAGAGCTTCAGATTCGCGACGTTGGACTCTACCGAAACAATCCAGATAAGCCGTGGGATGAAGTCTATGGTGAGTCCGAGACGAACCGGATAAAGAATGGCGAGGCATTCGTCACGGTAGAGAACTCGGGGAGTGGCCCGGACGCGGTAACGGAACTGATCTTCTCCGGAGACGCCCCCAATCCAATTGAGAATCCCAGAGGTAGTGGGATGCATGAAACTGATCAGGTTGTAGTCTCCCCTGGCGAGACGACTGATTTGTTCAGTAACTCGTTCCCCTTCGGTTCAGAGAGTGAGGACGGAATGGGGGGTTCTCCAGATGGTAACAGCGGCCAGTTCACGGTTATCGTCGAGACCCGAGTCAGTGGCAATCGAGTCACGAGTACCTACAATATCCAGTACTCTGGTTCCGACGAGATGACTGACTGTACGGTCACGATCACGGGGACTGACGATGGTTGATCTCATTGACGTCTTCGTTGAGGGTGCCAAGGACGTCGTTGAGTGGTTCACCGAGCTGTTCATGGACGGTCTCAGATCGGGATATAACACTCTGACTGAGGGAATATTTGGAACCCCGACTCCGCAGACGAACGGACCCTTTGTCTTCGGTGACCCGACCAACGCACCCTGGTCGGCGATCCAAGATGCTCTCGTCGGCGGCGAAATTATGCTGATCGCACTCTTGCTCCTCGTGATGAGCGTTCAGGGGCGTCACACGATTCGAATCTTCAATATTGGAAGTGCCTACGAAGCCCGGAAAACGAAGAAGACAGCCTGGGTTGGAGCGTTTCTAATCATTACGTGGTATTGGGTTGGAACTCTTGCACTCTACCTCGTTGATGGGTTCACTATCGCTTTGATGCCGGAGCTTTCCTCCGTATCCTCAGCAATGATTGAGTTCTTGGGAGCAGCCATTACAAATCCCGGACTAGGGCTATTGTTCGCCATCGTCGGCGGAATAGCAATGTGGGCTCTTGAGGCGCTGTTCTACATCCGGATGATTCTGATCTATGTCTACCTGTACGGGATGCCGGTTGCTATTGCAGTGGCATACGGAAACATTCCGGTCGTATCCGATATCGCAATGGGGTTCTGCAAACGGTTTGTCCCGTTGGCTGTACTCCCGCTCCCAGCTGCGATGGTTCTCAAGGGATACGACTTGATCTACTCAGGCGGGACGCTTACACCTGGAACAGCGTTCCTCAAGTATCTCGTCGCTGCGTCCCTTCCACTGGTTGCACTCTTTATCACGTGGAAGACGTTCAAATACGCGACGCCGTTGACGGCCAAAGTCGTCGGCGGTGCGACGAAAGGCGCAGCCCTAATTGGTGGCGTAGCTGCCGGTGGATACATCGCGGGCTCTGGCGTCGCGACGACCGCAGCACGGTGGGGGCCGAAAGCAGCCGCCGGCCACGCCGTCGCGCAAAAAGCGGCTGCCCGCGGTGGGCAAGGTGGCGAGGAAGATGGTACGCCGTCGTACCGCCGAACGGAGAATGATCCCGGTGGAGCGACAGCGGACTCGACGAGTGACGAACGCGGGATGGAGTTTGATCGAGGGATCCACTAACAATGTCAGCAGATCAAGACGCGGCTGCACGGCGCATTATGGACCAATTCGGTGAGGAGAGCCAAATCCCGTATCTCAATATCGAGGAAGGTGACGTCGGCATGCTCATCGCCTTCCCCATCATTGGGTTGTTTACCGCGGGCCTCACCGGCATCGAATCGCTCGCCCTCCCGTTCGTCGCTGGTGGGCTCGGCTTTGGCGTCGCCGTCATCTACGTCTCCCCAGCTCATCTGAACGCCTGGACGTGGACGAAAGACGTCTATCGGTACGTCAAACGCCCCCATATCACGTTCAATGCGCCCACCGAAGCCGACAGTAGTACGAACGAAACGGAGCGAAACGAGGGCGGACTTGCGAACTACACGCCCTTCAAACCGGACGAACGAACGCAGGACCTCACGAACATCGAGCGAGCGTGGCCGGGCGCTAGCACGATCCAACGAGACGATGGCACGATGGAGGCGTTCATCGAGATCGACCCGGCGAACATGGATTTCGCCATGTCCGACGACTGGGCGCAACTCCAGGACGCCGGCGAAGAATTCGCCAACAAGGAACTCGACTCGAAGCTCAAACTCCACGCCACCACTCGCTCGTTCCCCGTCGAGCAGATTACCGAGACCATTGAGGACCGCCTGAACGACGAGGATGTCACGGAGAACCCGATCTTCAAAGAGCTCCTCGAGGAGTACCGGGAGACGCGGCCCAAAGAGATGCGTGACCGCGGCATCCAGCAGGTGCGGTACTACATCGGCGTTGAAGTCAGCCCGATAGAAGTGTACGACCGTTACCGTGACGAAGGGACGCCGGCCGAGAAACTGACGCAGTTCCCCGTCATCGGCTTCCTGTTCAACCCGTTCGTCACCCGCCGCGAGAACCTCACCGACGTCGAACGCCGTGCCCAGATGTTCGAGAAACTCGACAGCCGCGTCAACGACGTACGATCCGAGTTCATCCAGCAGGCGTCGGGGTGGTCCGCGCGCCGGCTCAGTACGGTTGAGCTGTTCGTTCTGAATATGGACTTCTGGAACGGCCGCGAACACGACTACGACGAGGCAGAACGTGTCGTTCGCGACCAATCGATCATCGGCCATTCGCGCCGGGAGGATCCACACGATGCGTGACCTGATCCTCCAGACAGGTGGAGGCGCGCTCGCCCCCATCACCGAGTGGCTCCAGAACCTGACACCAGCGGAGGGTGCAGTACTTGCTCTCGTGGTGGGTCTCGTTCTCGGTGTCGGCAGTAAGCATCTCTGGGACCGCTTCACTGCAGATGATGAACCAACCGTGGATTTCTCGGATGTCCTCGACGAGGAGACGCTCGAGGACGGCGATGCCGAACGTCAGCTCCTCGATGACATCTCCGAGTCACACAAGACGGTGACCGCGCCCGGAGCTGTCGAGTGGGAAACACGAGCCGCACGGGTCGGCGAGCAGTGGACAACGACGCTGTACATCGCTAACTATGCTGACTACCCCAACGACGGATATCTGAGCGAGCTCTTCGAGCTGACCGACGTCGAGTTTGACCTCACCGCCCACATCACGCCGAAAAATCAGGAGCGAGCCCGGAACGAACTGCAGGACATCGCTGACGACCTCCAGGTGGATGCTGATCTCGAACAGAGTATCCGGAGTGCCTATCTCCAAGAGCGCGCCAACGAAGCCGCAGCGACGTACACGGCCGTCGAGAACGGTGCGAACGTCTTCGACCAGGGGATGTTCATCACGGTGCGGGCCGACGAGAAAGACGCCCTCCGGGACGCCGTCCAGACGGTCAAGAGTGCGCTCCGTGACGACCCAGCAAACCTCACGCCGAAGACCGCCATCTGTCGCCAAGACCTCGCCCTCCAATCCGCGGCGCCGATCGGCGACAACGAGTTCGGGCGCACGTCGATTGCGCTCGGCGGCGCCGTCGGCGCGTTACTGTCCTCGCCGCACAACGCGACGATCCTCGAGGAGGGTGGCGTCGAGTTCGGCATCCACAAGGACAACCAGAGCCCCGTGGTCATCGACCCGTTCGCTCGGGATAACGGGTACGCGATGTTCACGGTCGGTGACACGGGCTCGGGGAAGTCGTTCAGTTCGAAGCAGAACTTCATCCGGTCGATGGAGCAGAGCAAAGACCGCATCGGCATCATCCTCGAACCGCTGAACAACTGGGCCGGCGTCGCCGAAGCCCTCGACGCCAAACGCATCACGGTCGGCGGGACACTCGGACTAAACCCGCTGGAGATCCGAGAAACGCCTGAGCACGTCCAGCGGGCGATGGGTGAGGACGCGAGTCCGTTCAACGAGAAGCTCGACGACGCGATGAGCTTCCTCACGAACTTCTTCGCNCGTCCAGCGGGCGATGGGTGAGGACGCGAGTCCGTTCAACGAGAAGCTCGACGACGCGATGAGCTTCCTCACGAACTTCTTCGCGCTCCGTGGTATCTCGCTTGGCGACCGGCGGACGACACTCGAACTCGGGCTCAAGCGCGCCTACAAGGGTAAGGGGATTACCGACGACATCACCACGCACAGCAACTCAAGCCCGACCATCCGCGATATGATGGACGTTTTCGAGGACATGATCGACGACCCCGAGGAGTTCGTCGTGCGGTCCGACGAGGAAGCGGGGAAGATCAAGGAGGACGCGACGTGGCTGCTCGATCAGCTTCGTCCCTTCGAGGACGACGGTCGTCACGGGAATCTCGGCCAGGAATCGGACTTCGACATCCGGGACGAGAAAGTCATCTATCTCGATCTGGCCCAGCAAGAGGGGAGCGTGGACAGCAGCACGGCGCTGACGATGCAGTTACTCATCTCGCTCGTGTATGAGCGGGCGAAAGTCTCGGACAAGGAGGTGGTGTTCTACATCGACGAGGCCCGCTACATCATGCAGGACGCCGCGAGTCTGGCGTTCCTCGAGACGGTGTTCCGGCATCATCGCCACCACGATCTCTCGATTCGGCTGGTCACCCAGACCGTCGACGAGTTCTTCGAGCACGCTGAGTCTGAAGCAATTCTCGATCAGTGTGCGGTCAAGCAGTTCCATCGCCTCGACGGGATGGACGAAGAATGGGCCGACGAGTTCGGCCTGAACTACGCCCAGATGCGGTTCGTCCAGGACGCGGTGCCCGGCAACGAGGACGCTGGTTTTTCCGAGGCGCTGGTCGGTGTCGACGGCGAGTGGCGCGGGCTCAAAGTGCAAGCGATGTCCAAGGAGAAGCAGGTCATCGACTTCGAGCCGACCGAGCAACGGCGAACCTCGCTCCCCGGAACTGGTGAAGACGCTGTGGACACGGATATCCAGGCGTTCCAGGACGATCTCGAAGCCCGAGCGACCGACACCGAAGAAACAGCGCTCGAGCAGCTGCCAGCGGAACCCGATGGCGGTTCAGAAGAGAGTGATACCAATGCGTGAGTATCTTCGCGTGACGCCGACCTCCGAACAGTTCGCCCAAGAACGTCTGCCGAAGGCAGTAGAGAGTCTTCACAAACTGACTGCAACGGATTCGACAGGGCTGGCTGACAAACTGAATCCCTTCCATAGCGAGACACCGCCGCGATTCGAATTCCTCGCGCTCAGCGAGGGTGCAGACGAGCCCGTCGAGTTCTACTACGGCGCCGACGACCACGTGGATACCCTCAAGAAGCGGCTCCGGTCGATCTATCCCGAGACGTTCGACATCGAACACGTCGAGGTCGATGTCGCATCCCGACTCCTCCAGCCTGTCGAATTCGACCGTGAGGCATTCGTCGAACAGTATGAGTCAGGAGGTCTCCAGTACGAATTCGGTCCTGACGAGCACTACGACCTCGGAACTGACGACGACAGTCAGGCCGAGCCGGCAGACGTCGAATCAGCCGTAGATGGAGGAACAGCCGCCGACCTATCTACCGACCATATCGTGAAAGTCGGAGACACCGGCCTCGAACTCGCCCCACCAGCGGCGATTCCCAGGGACAAGCCGGTCACAACGCTGGCGAAACCAACGATAACGTCAGAAGGGACCGTCCTTGCTCGGCCAGCGACTGATACCGTCTCCCCACTCGGCATCCGGTGGCAGGGCTCGGCAACGCGAAAGCAGGACTGGATGACCTCACTCGCGCCGTTCACTGGCGACAATGGGGACGATAGTCCTGAAGCCGTCGACCAGCCCGGTGGCGCGCTCGCGTCGCTCGTCGATGACTTGACGGAGGCGAGCGCACCACTGGCGTTCCAAGTCGTCTTCCAGCAGCGAGATAGCTGGCAGGGCGATGCCGACGTTCGCACGGAAGACATCATCGATGGGCGGGACACCTGGCCGCAGCGGGTTTTGGGACCTCTCTTGGAGCCTGACGATGGGTCCAATAGCCGAAGCCGGGAGGAGTTGCGTGGCACACGAGCAGATCGTGTCGGCGCTATCGAGGCAAAACACGCGAAGCGCTCGTTTACGGCGAATATTCGTGCTCTCGGCGTCCCATCCGACGAGGACGAGCGTGAGGCACTCGACAAGCGCTTACAGTCACTCGGGTCAGTCTTCAATACACTTGACGGGCCGTGCTACAAGATACGGGCCGAGCGGCTGCGCGACAACGGATTGCGGCAGGCCAAGAAAGAGCAGCACGCACGAACCGCGCTACACCGGCTCTTAGACCGCGAACTCACGACCGGCCGCGGGAAAACCCGACCGGAGTTCGTGCTGGATGGCCGCGAGCTGGCGAACTTCGTGGTGGTGCCCTCCTCGGAACAACTCTCCGTCGAAGGCGCACGCGGAACACGTGCGGAACAACAGAGTCGGAATCCGCTCGCACGACCACATCAGGACATCATGAGCGAGTTCCGCGAGGGGGTGGCCATCGGCTACGCCCTCGACGACACCGGCGATCCCGAAGATGTCCCGACACGCATTCCGCCCCGACTGCTGCCGATGCATTACGGACGGTTCGGCACCACGGGCTCAGGCAAGTCGAAAGCCCTGATCAACGATTTGCTGTCGCTGTACGATACCACCGAGGGCCCGAACATCATCATCATCCCGAAAAACGACGACATGGCCCAGAACTACATGCGGGCTCACGCACGTCGGTTTGGGATGACCGACCTCAAGGAGAACGTCGTCCACTTCCCGATTCCGGACGTGCTTCCCGGCTTCTCCTTCTTCGATCTCGAACCCTCGCTAGAGAGTGGCCGACGACGTGAGGATGCCGTCCGGCGGAAAGCCGACCACTACGAGGAGATCCTGAAACTCGTCATGGACGAGGAGCGATACAAGCGAGCGACGGTCGCCCCAACCCTCATCAAGACGCTCATTACCGCGCTGTTCGACGAGGAATACGGCCGTGAAAACGGCCAGTACCGTGAGTCGACGGACTACTTCGCTCACCGCCAGCTCGAACACGTCGTCGACCAGCTGTGGGAAGCTGGCCCGCCACAGCCGAATCTCGCGGACGCACCGCGGTCGAGCGACGAGGAGGTCGCCCGCATGATCCGGCGGCAATTCCAACACGATTCGACCACCTTCGACAACGTGATGGGAGGGGTCACACACCGGCTCAACTACATCTCACAGAACCCCCACCTGCGCCGTATCTTCAACAATACTGAGAACCAGTTCGACTTCCGGGAGGTGCTTGACGATAACCAAGTCATTCTGTTCGCCCTCGGCGATCTCCGTGACGAGGCCGCCCGGATTATGACCGGGATGATCCTGACGAATCTCGACGACGCGCTCAAAGACCGCAAGCGTGACCTCACCCAGTACCCCGACGACTACGTCGTGAATCTCCTCGTCGACGAAGCCGCCTCGGTCGTTGTCTCCGACATTATGAACGATCTGCTCGAGAAAGGGCGGGGCTTCCGGCTCTCTGTCGGCCTCTCGATGCAGTTCCCCGAACAATTGGAAGCGGAGGGTGGGCGGAAAGTCTACATGAACGCGCTGAACAATATCGGGACGTCACTGGTCAGCAAGATCAGCGTCGACCGAGAGCTGGCCCGGGCGATGGCCCACGAGGATATGGACCCGGCGGATTTCGCCAACCGGATTCGCTCGTTACCCCGTGGGGAGTGGATCGCCAGTGTACCGAGTCCAACGTTCGGAGAAACAGGTCCGTATCCGTTCAGTCTCAAACCGCTCGACATCCCACCGGGCCACCCTGAGAGTGAATACCCGCTGACAGAGCGTGAAGAAGAACAGTTCACAGAGACGCTCGCCTCGATACATGAGGACATCAGTGACGACTACGGGGTGCCAGCGGAATCGGCTGTGTCCACAGAGAGCACGCCTGCGGAGTTAGACGAGGTGCTCAGTATCGAAAGCGACGACCTGGACGTTGCGCTAGCGAAGGTGGTCCGGAGTCTCCAGCTTCGAGAGGGGGGCCGCGAGGAGAACGGATGGGTAGCTGTCGAAGCGGTTGACGAGGAACTCAGACGGCTCTTTGAGGAGGTCGACGCCGAGCCGCCGTCGTATGAGGAGCTAGCAGACATCCGCGAGCGGTCACACCATCTCGATACGACCGTCGATATCGACGCCGACGAGATCCGGATTCGATTGACCGACGCTGGCGAAGAGGTTGCGACGCCCGATACTGGTGGCGTGCAGGCCGCCGGTGGGAGTGACCACGATGCCGCACTCCGCCAGATCGAAGAAGAGCTCACCGCACTCGGCTTCACCGTCTCAATCCTCACACAGGATGGCAGCGAGAAACCCGACGCGAGGGCAAGTCATCCCGATGTTGCCGATCGATTCGCTATCGAAGTCGAAACGACGACACCCGAGAAGCCCGCGAAAGTGCTCACGAATCTTCGGAAAGCCCAGGAAGCAGGAGATATCCCGCTGTTCGTTGTTCGCCCCGGAACAGACGAAACAGAGTGGGCCGAGCGTGTCGATGGCATTCTCACACAACCCGTTCGAGAGTTGCAGAATGGCGATACTCGGTTCTACACTGCCGATTCAAATATCACGTTCAACGGCGGGGCGACCGAAGACGGCGGGGTGACGGCCGTTCGACCGGCGAACGACAGCGAGAACGGGATCCAGAACATCTGGCAGCGTGATGGCGACGAGATTGTCCTTCGTGACACCGGGGGGACGGAACACATCCGCCTCTCATCGCTTGCGGACCTCTCGAAGGACCGTGTGCCAGCCATCTACAGCTACGACCACGCTGCCGACGAGTACGTCGTGTACAAACACGGTGAGCAACAGATCTACAAGTCGAAATCGGCGTTCGAGGACGACTGGGTCCAGATAAAGCGCCCATTCATCCCTGAAAATGATATCCCCGTACCAGAGTACACACATTCAACGTACGGTATCGTTATCCTTCATGATGAGGCAGAGTCGGTCCTGTATGCAGACGGTGAAGGGCAGCCACTCTCGGCACTTCCCAAGGAAATTCTCCGTCCGGCGTCGTCCGAATCAGCGGCCGCTGAAGAACCAAATAGTCAGGCCGGCCAGCTAGATGATTCAGTGGAAGAGGAAACAGATTCATCGCCTCCCTCGTTCGAATCATTCGTCGGCGATTATCTCGTCAAAGACACGGATGAAGCCGTGCCAAAAGATGACGTATTCGGCCTCTACAACGACTGGGCAGAGGCACATGGCATCGACGACCCGATGAATAAGAGTTGGTTCACGCGGAAGCTCAATACTCATCTTGAGGTTGGATCTACAAAAAAGCGAATCGACGGAGAACCCGTGCGGCATTACACAGGTGTCCGCATTCGCTCTGAAGAAAAACCTCAGTCCTAAAATGGAAGTACACGTCCCAATTTCCGATAGTATGCAAATATTCGAGAGGGGTTCCACCCAAAATAAATTATGACCACACTCCATCGGACTTGGAGGGCAAAAATCACCCGACAACGGCATGTTCCACCCAAATCCCGAATAGGTGGAACACCAACGAGATGGCCGAAATGGGTGGAACCCCCTCACGTCCGGCGGTTTTCACCCAGATATAGCGGATGTTCCACCCAAAACCAACTAGTATAGAACGGGGGGTCCCCGTTGGGACCAAGGGATTGGATCGAGGAGCGGAACGGAGTGAATTCTGTGTGGGCTCAGAGCCAGTGAGAGCCATGCGGGGTGCTATACGAGTATGAGTGAGCGTAGTATCGACGAGTCGGAGGCGATTCCGGAGACGTTGCGCGAACGCGAGCAGTGGGTGTGCTGGCGCGAAGAGGAGCGGGACGGCAAGCCGGCGAAGATTCCGGTGACGCCAGGGACTGGCGGGTTCGCGTCGTCGACGGAGGCACAGACGTGGGCGAGTTTCGAGACAGCACTCGAGTACACCGAGACGGAGCACGCCGATGGCGTCGGGTTCGTGTTTACCGACAACGACCCCATCGTCGGCGTCGACCTGGACGACTGTCGCGGTCCCGAAACCGGCGACATCGACGACGCCGCACAGGACATCATCGCACGACTCGACTCCTATACGGAGGTGTCACCGTCCGGTACCGGCTATCACGTCCTGATCACCGGCGAACTCCCGGAGGGGCGGAACCGTCGCGGGAGTATCGAACTGTACGATANGTCACCGTCCGGTACCGGCTATCACGTCCTGATCACCGGCGAACTCCCGGAGGGGCGGAACCGTCGCGGGAGTATCGAACTGTACGATACGGCGCGGTTTTTCACCGTCACTGGCGACCACGTCGAGCGGACACCCACGCACGTTGCACGTCGACAGGACGCGCTCACAGCGATCCACCGTGAGTACGTTCAGGAGACCACACGTGACACAGTTGGCGAGTCCGAGCAGCGCGGTGGCGTCGACGACGAGTCATCGACGACCGGTGCAGCCGACGTCGACGTCGACCTCGAGGACGATGACCTCCTAGAGAAAGCAACGAATGCGTCGAACGGCGAGAAGTTCGAGCGGCTCTGGAACGGGAACACCGTCGGGTACGACAGCCAGTCGGAAGCCGACATGGCGCTGTGTTGCCTGCTGGCGTTCTGGACCGGCGGCGACCGAACGCAGATGGACCAGCTGTTCCGCCAGTCAGGATTGCTTCGGGAGAAATGGGACGAGGTCCACTACGCTGACGGGTCGACATACGGGGAGAAGACCATCGAGCGTGCGATTGCGGCCACTTCGGAGTTCTACGATCCGGACGCCGGAGACGACGCCGCGGATCCCCACAGCCCCCCGGACAAGGTCACAGCTGGCGGTACGCCTGACGACGCAGATCGGAGTCGTGCGTATCTAGCCGAGAAGAACCGACTGCTGAGCGAGCGCGTCGACGAACTCGAGGCGACGCTCGAACAGAAGACGGAGCGGATCGAGACTCTCGAAGCAGAGGTCGAGCGGCTCACCGACGAACTCGCAACCCGTGACCGAGAGACCGAGCAGCCCCACGAGGAGGAAATCAGTACTGCGAGAGAAAGTAGTAGCAAGTCGGAGTCTCAATCCGTATGGGCACAGTTATTCGGCGGAAGTTCGGAGTAAGGTGCGGCAGCGACGGAGCGTCGTTAACCCTCGTCAGGGGTACGGGGTTATCAGATATTGTGAAAAACTGTGACAATCCCGCCATCAGCGTAAAACACTTACGTGGCTGTGTGTGGGAGAGGAAACAATGACCACGTTGGAGTCGCTTCCCGAGATTTCATGTCCGAACTGTGATCGACTGTTCGATGCCGACGCACACAAAGGACGGGACGCGTTGGTCTGTCCCGAGTGTGATACCTTGGGCGTGGTGCTGTTCGCCTGACTGGCAGGATCCGCGGCGAAGCGACCGGAGTTCGTTACTCGTTGACCGGCGAGTCCGCCTCTCGATACGGCCGACAGACTAACTCCACCCCGTCTTCAAAGTCGATTTCGGGCTCCCAGCCGGTAGCCTCCCGGAATTTTGAGGCATCAGCCATAGTATCGTGGACGTAATCGTCGAAGGGACACTCGATATACTTGGGATCGACGTCCGTGCCGAGGGCGTCGTTGATCATCGCAACCATCTCGTTGAAACTATAGGCCTCCTCCGTCCCCACGTTGAACACGCCCGTTAGCTCGTGGTCGGCAGCAAGTTCGCAGGCGCGGGCGACGTCACGAACGTGGGTGAAATCACGCGTTTGGGTACCGTCGCCGAATAGCTCCGGGGGCTCTCCGGTAGCGATCGCGTCCGCGAACTGCGCGATCGTGTTCGCGTACTCGCCCTTGTGCGCCTCGTTCCCGCCGAAGCCCTGATAGACGGAAAAGAACCGTAATCCGGCCACGTTCATAGCGTGATGGTTCGCGTAATACTCGGCATAGCGCTCGCGTGCGAGCTTCGACGCTTCGTAGGCGGTGTGCACTTCAACGTCCATACTTTCAGGAGAGGGCTCCGTGCGGCTCCCGTAGATAGAGGAAGTGGAGGCATAGACGACCGTCTCACAACCCGCTTTCCGGGCGCGCTCGACCGTGTTTACAAATCCCTCGACGTTCACCCGGCAGCCGCGTTGTGGATCCGACTCATGCATATTTCGCGAGGACAGCGCCGCGAGATGGAAGACCACGTCGACATCGGCCGGAAAATCATCCTCCAGCACCGAGGCTTCAACATATCCGACCGCGTCGTCGAGGTTCTCGGGCGTGCCGAGGTAGGTATCGTCGACCGCGATTACGTCGTTATCGGCCGCGAGGCGGTTCGCAAGAGACGAGCCGATGAAGCCCGCGCCGCCCGTGACGAGGACGCGTTGGTTCTGCATAGATGGTTGTCCTCGGGACGGCGGTTTAGCGCTTCGGTTCGGTACCGGCTGGTTGATTTGTCCGTGGTGAATTACTCTTTGAGGTGCGTGATCGGCGTGTCAGGTGAAATACTCATCAGCGAGGCTCGTGTCAACGTACGCCTCAATTTGCTCGACGTATCGTTCGCCCGGCCCGATTGGCGTACGCGGATTTCGCATTACTGACAGCAAGGGTTGCACACAGTAGGCTGGTAGGGTGGCATCATACTCCCTTCCAGCCAGGAAGGGGCCCAACTGGACGGTGGCTGCCGTGGGACATCCTGCCCGCGCCGCAGGTGTGTCTATCGGCACCAGGAGGCGTGAGGCGCGCTCGAAGCGCGTGCCATAGTTGAGTTCCTATGACTGGACCCGATATCCTCGACGACACGACAGACGATCACGAGCGGCTCGAAGCCGAACTCGTTGCACAGGACCGTGATGCGGCCCAGGTCTCGACGGCAGACATTGACGAGCGGAGTGCCCGCCGTCTCGTGAATGATCTCCTCGAGGACGATATGGTGAGGCCGATCCCTGACCAGCGAATCCTCGTCCACGAGCCCAGTGGCGAGGCCTTCGACTCGATCACCCAACTCGCCGTGTTCCACCGCGGCTGGCGGGCCGCCACCGATGTCGATACGGGGGACGACTGATGCAACAGACGCTCTCTGGGTGTGCATTCTGCGATGTACGTCCCGGCGCAGAGATGGGCGAGGCGCATACCTGGGGGAAAGACGACCGGGTGACGTACCCGATCTGCGTCGATTGTGCGCTCCAGGAACAGCCCGGTCCCGAGGAGCGCGATCACCACGCCTGCGACAGCTGTGGACTCGTCGTCGACGCCCTCGCGGCACTAACCCGCTTTCGCGTCGAACTCGGGCATCTCGAGGGACCACTCCAGTTCTGTGCGCGGTGTAGTCCTGGCGGACCT
Source organism: Natrinema gari JCM 14663 (assembly GCF_000337175.1). Lineage (GTDB taxonomy): Archaea > Halobacteriota > Halobacteria > Halobacteriales > Natrialbaceae > Natrinema > Natrinema gari. Next base: position 34,366 of record NZ_AOIJ01000021.1, read on the forward strand.
GCGACGTACTGGACGCGAGATTTCGAATTACACGTTGTCGAGTAGCCGTTCAACTCGGTGGAGCGTCTCTCGGTGTCCGTTCACATGAGGCCAGCAGTGCATCACTCGCCGCACCGATAGTGTGAAGTACACGGACTTCGAACTAACTACTATGGCTCCTGATCGCGAGCACATTCGTCCGGATGGCGGGATCGACACGCTGGACCCGCCACCGATCGACGTCCTCACCGAAGAGACGCTCGAGCCGGAGACGCTGGCCGAGAACGCGCCCCGGCTCGAAACAGTCGTGGAACTGCTCAACCGCCCAGCACTCACTCGCGTCTACGTCTTCATCTGCTACTGGGGCCCGGTCGCCCCACCGGAAGCTATGGAGGCGCTCGACCTCTCGAAATCGACGGCCTACGCGTACGTCGACCGACTGGTCGACCTCGGCCTCGTCGACCGCGACGACTCGACGCGTCCCCAGCAGCTGACTGCGGACCCGATCATCATCGTCGAGCAGTACGTCCCGATCGTCATCACGCCGACCGTGCTCCACGCCCTCGCGCTCCAAGAGGTCGACGAGGACGTCGAGTACTTCATGGACCGGTACGGCCTCGGGAAGCTCATCGCCGCGTTGCGCGGCGCCGGGCTCCACTTCGCCGGGAACACTACCCAACGAATGGTCGCCAGCGACATCGACGTTCGCGAAACGGAAGCGATGATGATCATCTACGCGCTCAAACCGGCACTGGCCGTCGGTCGGGAGCACGACCCGTTCTTCGAGTATCTCTTCCCGGATGTCCATGACGAGATGGACCTCCCCGATCTCGACGACGTGGCTAACGCCCCGACGGACTCGTCGGCCCCCGACAGGTGAGTCCGTCGAATGGGTCGAGACACGCCATTATCCGCTGACCAGGATGTCCTCGTCGACGCGAACATCTTCTACGCGATCGGCCGGCCCTCGAATCCGCAGTACCAACGATTTCGCCGAGCCATCCAGCACGCCGGCGTCGTCTGCAAACTCCCCCGGCGCGTGATCGACGAACTCGGCGGCTCAGAGACGGATCGTGTCCAGACGGCACTCGACGAGGAATGGGCCGAGATCATCGATGCCCCATCACCGACAGACGGAGACGCTGTCGCGGCGAGCGATATCGCCAGACGGACCATCGCGAGTGAAACGACTAAAGCCGAACACGACGTCGAGAAGACGGACGCGATTCTTGCGGGGCTGGTCATTCAGTATGTGAGAGACCGCTCGACAACGGGGGTTGTTGTCCTCACAGACGATCAGCCGGCCAGGAAGGGGATCGAGAACGCCGTTCGAGCGCAGGGGNGTCATAGAAGAGTTCACACGTCCGCAGTATAGCGATCTCTATTAAGAGCACCACCAGTTTTAGACACTCTTTCCATACTCGACCAGCTAATCACCTACCTCACACTGACCCATGACAAGCGTTCTATGACCCCCTCGTCTACGGCTTGGCGGACATCATCGGCGACGACCCGGGCGACTCGATGCGGCTGATCTAGACCGAGCAGTGATCCTCATTCCGAAAGCCCTCGGCCGCTCGACGTCCCGCGCCCCACGCTGCGCGCCTCGTCCCTCGGTGCTTGCGGAGTCGGGGGACGGCCGAGGCGGCCTCGCCCTTTCTGAGTCCACCAGGTAGCGGCTGAAGCACGGAGCGTCGACGTCGGTTGACCAGTTGATTCGTAACGGCTCGCCCCGCTCGCCGCTGCCGCCCTCCGCGTCGCTCGCGACCGACCATTCCGGGCGTGCGGGCGCTCTCCACACCGCCCGCGCCCGTTCCGGGCTAAAATGGATGTGCCCTCGACGCCAGCGCTTCACCCGTTCGGGTCCTCCGGACCTCGGCTCCGCCGACCGCGACGGACAGTGGTTGCGTCGCGGCGAACGGGGAATGCGCTGGCCGCTCGCTTCGGGCGGGTCGGCGCGCGGTGCTGGATGATCGGCCGCCTCGGGCGCGCTCTCGCTCGCGCCCCAGGGGGCGCTCGCGAAGGCGCGAGCGAGAGCGCGCAGATTGATCTGTCGGTCGGTGTCGTCGAGGAAATCCGCGATGTAGGAGCATCGCGGTGTCGGGCGCGTGAGCGCCTTCAGAACTTGGTGAAGTTCCAATGTCCAGTACTAACTCCAGTCGCAAGGTCGTTTCGGTCGATGAACAGGCGTTCGAACAAGCGGACGAGCAGGCAGTCGATGAAGATGGCTTTCCGGTCGTCGACGAGACACCGGAGTTCGAGGCGACGGTCAAAGAGGAGACGCAGGCGAAAGTGGATGCGAACCACCCGGACGGGATCGCAGACACGAGCGAGGACCGGATTCACGGCGTCACCCTCGAACAGGAGGAGCGCATTCAGGCGCGGGAAGCCGAACTGGAGCGCATCAGTGCCCAGGCCGAACTCGGGACGCAGGACGGTCGCGAGCAGCGCACACGGGAGGTCGTCAGCGAGCTGTGTGGCCGTGACGAGCCGGCGTCGGTGGAGCGGACGGATCCCCGGGAGGAGCTGACGCAAGACGAACTTGCGGAGGTGAACACGCAAGCGATGCGAATCAGCGACGAAGTGCAGGGCGGCTGGGTGAGAGCGGTCGTCGCGAAGCAGTTGGCCGAGCGGGTGCAGCGCGGTCAGGACATCACGAAGGCGGTGTTAGAGTTGGTAGACGAACTGAAGGCAACGCCGGGAGCAGTCGTGCCCATTGCGGATGTGCCGGACATCGCGGTCGGTGAGGTGACGGTCGAAGGAACAATCGAGACCCTCTGGGAGCCTTCCTCCTCAAGCATCCAGCAAGTCGGGCTGATAGCGGATGATAGCGGGAAAATCAAGTTCACCTGCTGGGAGAAATCCGGGCAGACAGTTGTGCGTGAAGGGCAGACGGTCAGGTTCCGGGCAGCAGCCAAGAATTGGTACGAAGGCCGGTGCTCAATCGCGCTGACCGGGTGGTCGCGTATCGAATTCCCAGAGCGCGGCCGCTGGTGGGAATAGCCGGGGCGACGCGCCCCTTTTTTTGCTGGTGTGTACGCGTCACCGCCACCTCCCACCGCCTCCACGGTCCGGGCTGCTCACGGCGCTGTGCGCCGTTGCGCGGCCGGGCTTTCGCCACCGCGCCCCAACGGTGTCAGCGCCGAACCGTGTGATGTGTATGTGCCCCTCGATGGGTGAGGGGCGTTCCGAGAGACGCGATCCGCGTGAGTCCCCTCGTGCGTATCCATGGCAACGAGAAACATCTACGAGACGTCGTTCGACGAAGACGTCCAGACCGACACGGAGTCGAATCAGTGTCCCGAGTGCGATGGCCGGGTCACCACCAATGCGGTTGAAACCGTCTGCGAGGACTGTGGGCTCGTCGTCGACGAGCATCAAATCGACCACGGGCCGGAGTGGCGAGGATTCGACGCAGACGAACGAGAGCGGACGGGCGCTCCGCTGACGGCGACGCGGCACGATCGGGGGTTGTCAACGGAGATCGGGCGCGGGGCCGACGCGAATGGAAACGAACTCTCCGGACAGAAGCGACAGCGACTCGCTCGAATGCGACGTGAACAATCTCGTGGGCGGTTTCAATCGAAGGCAGAGCGCAACCTCGCTCACGGGCTCAGTGAAGTCCGCCGGATCGTGAGCAGGCTCGAGCTGTCCGAGTCGATCCGTGACCAGGCGTGCCAGCTCTTCCGCAGTGCTCAAACCGAGGACCTCCTCCGCGGGCGGTCAATCGAAGCGATGGCTGCGGCGAGCGTCTACGGCGCGTGTCGGTGCAACGGGCGGCCGCAAACTCTCGACGATGTCACCGATTCAGCGCGAGTCGTGCAGTCGCGGGTGACGAACGCGTACAAAACGCTGAATACGGAACTTGGCCTGCCGGCCCAGCCCGTGACGCCCAGTGCGTTCGTTCCACGGTTGGCGTCGGATCTCGACGTCTCCGATCAGATCCGCCAGCGGGCCCGGCAGTTGGCGGACGCATTCGAATCGACCGGAGCAACCACTGGGGTTCAGCCGTCAGGGTTCGCCGCAGCCTGTCTGTACAAGGCCGGCCACGAACGAGGCCAATTGCTCACCCAGTCGAACGTCGCTGACGTTGCGAACGTCTCACCAGTCACCGTGCGGACCCACCGCGACACGCTGGACAAACTCGCTGTGTAACACCTACGCTGTTGATTTTCGGCTGTCTATCTATAGGCTGATTGATGTGCGAGCTACTGTTTAAACCGGAAGACGAAGCATGCTACTGCCAGACCACTCTATGACCGACCAGTACGACGACTACGAGGCCCTCCGGCCGCTCGGCGAAGCGACCCACGTTCCCGACGACCAACTCGCCAGTAGTAGCAAGCCCCGGCGGCAGCGATCTGGTGGCGTCGACGCGAGCTATCCGGACGACCCGATAGCGGCTGCCCCCGAGTGCGAGTCCTGTGGAGCATCGATCCCCGGCGGCCAGTCGAAGTGCCGGTTCTGTCTCACCAACAATCTCAGTGACGACGTCACCGGGACGGATGAGTCGATGGAGACGACGCTTCTCGGCATCATCCATCTGGTCGTCGAGTCGACCACGTTCTACGGCGCCGTCGCGAAAGGCGGCGCCGCAGCGAACCTCCTCACCGCCAACGAGGCGGAGCCTGCCGTCGACGATTACACCCTGGTCTACGATCTCGACGAGCCGCCTGCGCGCCAACTGGCCGACCGATGGCCCTCGATCCCCGCTGCGGTACAGCGTGACTCAGCGAAGGGTGAGCAGCTGCTCGCAGCTGCCCGTGACCGGACAGGGTGGCACGGGCAGGAAGCGGTCGAGCACCAGCAGCAAGCACCGACACGGCTCTACGACCAGCGAGGGAACGGCATCCGTGACGAGGCGAGCCTCAGAGAAATCGTCGACGACGCCGACGACGAGCTGTGGCTGGTCCCAGCGATCGCCCTCACCGCGACAACAGGCAAGCGTGACTCGGACAGCCGACCGTCGTCGATTCCGACGACGGCCCGTCTCGACTGTCAGGACTGTGGGAGAGCGACCGATCATCAGTTCGAGACCCACGAATCGATCCCTGACGAGACGTGGACGGGACAGCCGATCTGGGAGTGCCGGGTGTGTGGAACGGCTCGCTACGGCCCCGCCCCCGAGTAGCGCAGCAACCAGACGAGTTAACCAACACAGACCGGGCGTCTTCGAGGTTTGTTGGTTAACGGATGCCCGCCGTCGAGACCGGCGAGAGTGGCAGCGTGGCGTCTATCTGCGCCGACGAGCGGTGAGGCGCTTCCGATGGAGCAAGAGTTCAAACAGGGCTACCGGATGCATTGCGTGCTCAGCAACCTCAATCGATTGGATATCGACCGACTGGACGATGCAGATCAGGAACGAGTCGAGACAGCGAGAGCCCTCCTAGAGGAGGGGAGTCTCCTCACTCGACCAGACGACGGTGACGGGGCAGACGCCCGAGCAGACTCCTAACCGACGTCTCCGTCCCCGGTCACAGGGGGTACTCCTGAACGTGTTTTTTCGCCCCCGAAAGGGGGTGCGGGGGCTACCCCGTGAGGTCCAGACATGGCGACACTACAAGCGGCGACAACGTCGACCGGCGCGATCGTATCGGATCCGCAGGCAGTTCGTGAGCTCTGCGAGACCTACTGCTTCGGGACGCTCAACTGGGAGGTCACCGAAGAGGGCGATCTCACCATCTGGGGACACGACGACTTCGAGATGTACGAGGCCAGGGAGAACGGTCTCCCGGACTACGAGGGCGGAATCGTGACCTACGAGTTCCTACAGGCACTAGCCGACTACCTCGAAGCTGACGAGGAACTCGATATTCAGACGGCTGGGTTCACGAAGTGCCGGTTCCCGGTCCTGGCGAAACGGTACGTCGTTCGCGACGGTGAGGTCCTTCACGCGGACCTCAGTTCCCTCGAGCCGATCGACGGGTAGCTGCTGGCCAGCCTCCGCCTGTGTCCAGGAGGGTTTATCGGGGGCCGAAGGGCTGCGCCCCCCCTCGCGGGGGCCGGTCGTAAAACCATGTCCGAACAATCTACCGACGACCCGTTCGAGGACTGTGAGCTAAGCCCCGAGGCGATCCTCGGGACCCAAATCTACGAAGACGTCCTGTTCACCGACGACACAGAGACACCCGTGAACGTCCTGACCGGTGAGACGCCCAAGCATTCGCAGGCCACCGTTGACGAAGCTCGAGCCTTCGCATCGAGTATCGACAACGACACGCCGCAGATCGCCTTGCCGGCATCGGTCGAAACACAGATCGAGACCGCGAGCAAACCGTACACGGCAGCGGCGTTCTTCCACTTCAAGGCGACGGGGTCACTCCAACGCCACCGGGCCTACCACGCCGCCGACGAATCGGATGCGTTCGTGGTTGCGTTCGAGGCGGACTACGCAACCGGGGACCTGACGATCACCGTCGAGGAGGTGAGTGAATCGGAGCGAGACGACGGCTAACGAGTGCTGCTTCCGGCGGCGTTTATCGAGCGCCGGCGATGGGTGCCGGCGCACCCAGGAGNGAGTGAATCGGAGCGAGACGACGGCTAACGAGTGCTGCTTCCGGCGGCGTTTATCGAGCGCCGGCGATGGGTGCCGGCGCACCCAGGAGAGAGGTAGCGGACAGTCAGGGGGCGTCGGCAGTTCGAGGTGACAACCGATGCACATGGTCATTTACACGCTCGTAGAGGCATCGACAGAAGACGACGCACTCGCCACCGGAAAGACGGTGTTCGATCGACTCGTCGGCACCGTGCCACACGCCGGCGCCGTCTTCGACTACTACGTGACCTTCGACGATGACGAGTCGTCGGTCGCCGGCTCGGCCCGCTGGGGTGACCTGCCGGTCGCGGCACCTGTGGACTCCGATGACGGCGAGGAGTTGCTCGAACGCGGGTGGGTGGCCACTGAAGACGAGTTCCAGCGGAATCTCGACCGCGTGAAGGAGGCGCTCGACGAACTCAGCGACGAAGAGATCATGCGTGACGAGGATCTCGCCCGGCACGCCTTCCACCAGGTCGGCGCGTACGACGGCCCTTCCGTGTTCCTGTACGACGAACACGGGAGCGGCATTCGGCATCGCGACCAGCTGGACCGAATCCTCAACGAGCGTGAAGAGCTCTGGATCGTGCCCGCCGACGTCCATTTCTAACAGATGCCTCGAATCACAAACTGGCAGCGCGAGAGCCGCACGCCCACACTCGAGTATCGAAACACCGAGACCGGCGCTCGGGCCGTCCTGCATCGAGCACCGGACTCCTATCGCTACAAATGGCGTGGAGCGATTCTCGTCGACGGCTACCCAGTATGGTCGCGAGGGTACGAGACGAAGGACGCAAAAGCGTTCAGGAACGTTCTCCGCGACCAACCTGCTCCCGAGATGAGTTGTCCGGAGTGTCTGGACGGCGACGTGGTCGTCGGTGGTAAATCGGCTGACGGTGCGAAGGTCCAGCGCTGGTTCGAGTGTCGAAACTGTGGGTACGAAGCGTCCTCAAAGATCGTGTACGGCGCCGAGCGCTGACGGACATACCCGTCTTTACCGTGATGTCTCTGTGGTAGCTAAATATCGGTTTCGTCGAGAACTTTTCTCTCAGGATTGTTCCGCTGGTCATCCAGCCAAGTGTCGATATCTGAAGGAGATTTACTGTCAAGTGTTCTGGTTAATGACTTCGCACGAGAATTGAATCCCGACTGCTGGAGATTGAACTTGTCCTCGTTCTTCTTTTTGAACGTTACCAGCACAAGCGCGATGTCGTGTTCGTCACCGGCAAAGTACCCAGAGAACGCTCTCGCACCGCTACCATTTCTAGGTGACCATTTGAACTGCCACAGATCACTCTGGAGCGGTTTTGCAAAAGCGGCCTCGGGACGCCAGGCATCAAGAAAATCCGTGATTTGGTTTTCCAGCCGTGTCGCCATATGATTCCCCATCGCATCAAGATTCGCTAGAGCTGGCTCAAAGAACACGACATATCGTCGGCCCATCTATACGAACAGCAAGCAAACAGGAGTAATAAAAGCGAGTGTTAGAATTCGGCCTCGAATTCGTCTTCGTCAGGCAGCATCTCAAGTGCCTCCTCAGCAGATACAGCTTCAGGAGACTCCTTACCGTCTTCGTCTCCTGCTTCTCCGGCCGTGGGAGCGGACATACAAAACCATACACAGTGTAGTCTGATAAACCTTTGCTGGCAGTACAGCACCAACCAACATCCCTCACGACGAAATTCCTGAAAAGTACGCGCATCCACTCATAGTGATTACTGCGAGTCTTTACCGCCGCGATGATCCGCATCCATGATTGGAACCGCTGAACCGTCGTCTTTCGACACCTTCGATGAAACTATTCGCAGTAATCACTATCAGACCAACGCCCAGTACAACACAGTCGTGATAGTTTGCAATTGAGAGAGGGATCTATTTTCAGCGGCACCGGTAGCGTTTATTTCTGGGCCGGGATGGGTGGCCCGTCTCAATCGGGCCAGATCCACAGATGAGTCTAGAAGTCATCGACCGCCACAGCGAAGCACTGTTCGAGTACCTCTGGTGTCCCGTCTGTGGGCACGAGGTATTCAGCCACATCCCCTTCGAGGGCGTGTTCTGCAAGCACTGTAACACGCAGGTCGAACTCCAAGAGTCCCGAGAGACACGCGGCTACGAGGAGGCCGTCCTCGCCTGCTTCGACACCCACTCAACGTGGAACCTCCACGTCGACGAGAAATTGCGTCGCGACCTGCCCGACGGGTCGGCGCGGGTGAAGATCCTCGGCGCACCGGGCGCCTACGACATCGACTGGTGGAGTCCAAAACCCGGCGACGATTGGGAGCCGGTCGAACGAGGCGAGTTCGACGACATCGACGAACCGGCAGAGATCTCCCACCTCGCGTAGGGAGAACGCAGTCACCGTGGCTGTTTCTCGCCCCCTGAGGGGTGCGGGGGTGCTCGAACGAGCATCGCCCGAACAAACCGATGAGTAGAACCAACGACACACACTCGATCGAACAGATACGCCCACCGAGCAACCGCGATGTCGTCTATCTCGGGTATCGACGTCGAGGAGACGCCATCGTGGGGAAACGCCCCGGCCAAGAACGACTCACGCCGGAACGGAGTCTCGAGCTGGTGAATCACAGTCCCTCGGGCTTCGAATGGGGATATGGTGGCAGCGGCCCGGCGCAACTCGCGCTCGCGCTTCTCCTCGACTACACCGACGACGCAGCGTTCGCCCTCGACCATTACCAAGAGCTCAAAACCGAGGTTGTGAGCCAACTGGACTGCGCTGGGGCTGAGGGACGCTGGCGACTTACTGCCAGCGAGATCGACGCAGTCCTTCACGAAACGCCTGACGAGGCGGTCGCACCGACCATCTAAGCACCAATCATCGAGAGCAATCCATGTCAGAACACACCCAGCCATCTCGTGCGGATGTCGAATCGGCCGAATCCAGTGAGCAGCCGACACGAACGGAGTACATCGAGCGCAGTGACGTCGGCGTCTCCCTCACCGTGAAACTCAAACGGGGAACCGATACCCGTGACCAGGACGAGGTGATCGCGAAGGCGAAAGGCAAGACGCTCGAAGACGCCCGCGAGGACATGGAAATCCTCCGGGAGTACATCCACGACCTCGCCGAGGACGCCCGTCAGATCCAACCCGAGGAAGCAGACGAGTAGCGGGCGCGCTGTTTTTCGTCGCCTCAGTAGTGGTGGAGGCGATTATCAGTGAACAATCCTGACGTTCAATCGACTGACGCAAGCGAACTGTCGCCGGAACAACGCCTCGAACCACCGAACACGCGACTCATTACCGCCGGCATCGTGACGATTTCTGATATGGAGACGCTGCGAGCCTGCGTCGCCTACGAGAACGCGAACCAGCAGCGCGTCCAGATCCTCCGCCGGCTCGAAAATCGGGCCAGCGAAATCCGCTCACAGAACGACTGACGCGACAGCTGGGGGCTGTTTATCGGAGCCTCGGTGGGTGGAGGCTCGATTCAAATGAGCGATCGACCTGAGATCGAAATTCAGCGACAGACCGCATTCGGTGACGATGGCCAACTCGAAGTGACTGAGACGAACGTCGAAACCTCACTCGAGGACTTCGGTGCCGACGTGGATCATCGTGACCGTGATTCGCGGCTTGATCGACCGGAAGCGAGTGAGTTCGGCGTCGACGACCGACCCGAAGTCGAGGACTCAGGCAAGGGGGATCAGGCCAGTCTCTTCGCTGATACCGCCGAGGACCAGCAGACGCTCGCCGGCGACGACGCAGCTGATCGCTGTCTCTTTGAGGAGTAATCATGACACGACTCACAAATTGGACGCGAGAGAGCCGTACACCGACCCTGGCGTACCGACATACAGAGACCAACGCTCGAGCGGTACTACACCGAGCGCCGGAGTCGTACGTCCACAAATGGCGGGCTGCAATCCTCGTCGAGGGCTATCCGGTGTGGTCGCGCGGCTTCGCGACGAAGGAAGGCTCATCGCTTCGGGACGAACTCGAAAAACGCCCCCAGCCGGAGCTCCGCTGTCCAGAGTGCCCGAACGACGAGGTCGTCGTCGGCCAGAAGAGTGCTGACGGAGCGAAGATCCAACGGTCGTTCGAGTGCCGGGAGTGCGGCTACGAAAGCCGCTCAGCAATCATCTACGGTTCTGAGCGGTGAACGGACAAACGGAGCCTGCACGTGCTTGCTAGTGTGGATTCCCGCTAGAATACTCCGGCGATGAGCGAGTCTTCAGCCACCACTAGCGAATCACGAAGTAGTTTTTGAGCGCCCGAAAAGGGCGCGGGCGCAGACATCTGTGCCCGTAGAGGAGACCAGAATGAACGATACAAATCAGACGACACCGTCCCGACTGACGATCACCGTCGACGGCGCCGATCTTCCCATCAACGAAGACGGACGCCATGCGCTCCTCGACGATCTCAAGACAGCGGTCCGTGACCAGCTCGAGGAACGCCACGGCGTTGAGACCGACCAAGACGACATTACGGTCGCGACGGGCTACCGCTACGCGCAGGTGCCGGCAGACTGTCCGCGCTGTCACGAGCGTCTCGACCTCCTGAGCGTCCATCTCGACGAGGAGAACGGCGCGTACGCAAGTGCGACGTGTTCCAGCGAGGACTGTGACTGGAGCGGTGACGCCGTCTACCGAATCGTCGACCTCGAGGGCAGCGAGACCGATGCCATCGAGAGTAGCGTCCTGACCGGCGATATCGCGCCGACCTATTCCCCGTACTGAGGTAAGATCAATGACCGACACACCGACATTCACGCGTATCGAGCCGAATTGTCCCCGCGACGACTGTGACTCCCAGCTGGGAATCGGCAACCCCGTGTACGCTGGCGAGCAGACCGACATCGCCTATGCCGACGTCTGGTGTCTCGATGACGAGTGTTCGTTCACCGCCTGCGGGCAGTTCGCTCTCGTCGATCTACTCACTAGCGACGGAGATACCCAGACAAGTCTCGTCCACGCAGGACAGATCGAGCCACGAGCGGCACGATACCACCGCTGAGGTAGCGGTGAACGCGGTCGAAACGTTCTGAGCGACACGATTGTACTGCCCTGATCTGATTAACCAACAATAGTGGTGTAGCTGTCTCTATTGTTGGTTAATTGTGCCGCTGTCAGAGGTTTATCGCGCCCCGAGAGCGGGCGCGGGGCGAGAGATTCCGCGTGCTCCGGGGTGATTCGATATGGCGTTCACAGCGAGTACGACCTCCAGCAGCATCGCTACCGAGATTACGGCCGCTCGGCAGGCTGACCGAGTGGCGTTCCTCCATCGAGCGCCGTTTGCTCTCGATGCGTACCGACTCGGCTTTCTTACGGGCTTTCGCGAGGACTGTAGCTACCAACAACAACAGTATACGAATCTGGAGATCCCGGTCGGAATGCTCGACAACGATTTCCGAAATCCCGATCTGGAGCGATTTGTCGAACGCTTTTTCGGGTACGAACCACGGGTCGGCGTGATCGGCGACGCCTACGACGTCGACAAAGTCGACGACTACGTTGCTGCTGCTCGCGAGATACAGGGCAGTTTCCCAGATGCGGACCTCGTCATCGTCCCGAAGTGCCGAGAGGTGATCGACGCGATTCCCGACGACCTCGTCCTGGGCTATTCGCGGGGGTACGCCGACCGGTTGGCGCACGAGTTCTCCGAGCCGAGCGATTGGCGAGGGCGTCGCGTCCATATTCTCGGCGGCAGTCCACCCAAACAGCTCGACGTCATCCAGCAATTGACCCGACCGACGCTCACGGACGAGCCACCGGCCGACATCGTCGGTCTCGACTGGAACGGGCTGCATCGCGGTGCACAATTTGGCGAGTTCTGGACGGCCGACGGCTGGGACGACAGCGGTCGCGACGCCGACCACGTCACCGTTCGGAAGACCGTTCGCCACAGTCTCGCCCGCGTCCGTGAGTTCTGGCAGTCCTATGGTGTCTGGCCCGACTCGACACCCCAGGACGGGGGGTTACACATCGAGTACGGGGGGCCGACCCCAGCCGATCTCGAGCAGGCCGCTTGCACTGAATGCGGGGCGAACGTTTGGACGAATCGACGCAGTCCATTCGTCGCCGAGTACGACACGGGTGAGATCTGTGGGTACTGCAGCTACGACTGCTACTTCACCCATCGCGATCGAAATAACCTCGAGGAGATCGCCGGCGAGCAGAGCGTTTACCTCCCACCTGCGTGACGCCCCGATCGGTTTGTCACGCCCTCCAGAGAGGGCGAGGGCTCGATTCAGACAGTCCTCCGAGAAGGTGATTTTCCGTGAGTCAACGACAGCGTCAGACCGACGTCTCGATCGACGACATTCCAGTCGACGTATCGAACACTCAATCAAGTGAGGTCGATCCTGCCGAGGTGCCCGAAGAGATCGAATCGATCACGCGTGGGCTCGCCGGCGAGCAGCCACCGACGAATCCGCTCGTCGTCCTGAAAGCGGCTCGCTGGTGGTACATCCACGGCGAGGGCGGGACCGATCCCGCGTTCCAGTGGGCCATCGAATGGGTGCGACACCTCGCGACCGACGCGCCGAGTGACGTCAACCAGTTCGACGCGTTCCTCGAATACCTCGTCACGGTCGGCTTCGCTGACGAAACAGAATCGCTTCGGTAAGCGGTTCCCATTCACACTGTGGGGTACCCGGCCGGACAATAGTCAATAGAAGCGGTTCCGACAACGAGTGATGCAGACGGAACGAGGTTCACTTAGAGCTGGTAGCAGGCGACGTCCTCTCCACCACAGGTCGGACACGTTTCGGCGTCCTCGGAGAGCGTAGTTCCGCAGTGCCGGCACTCGTACAGGGTTGACGGGCTGGACGCGCGAGTGCCAACGACCCCGCGAAGCGCCTTGACGAGACCCATCTATTTGTCGGTAGTGACGCACGCGGTGTTAAATTCCATCCCTCGATAGCAACCCCGTTGTAAACCCCGCAGCCGCGCCGTCGTTTGTTGTGCGCCCCCGAGGGGTGCGGCGCGTCCTGAACTGATGCAGTCGCCGTACACCGAATTCCTGCAAATCATGGCTACGACCAGTGACACGTCGGCCTCTTTCGAAGAGACCGACACACGGAACGACGAGATGCACAGCACCATCGAAGCCTGGATCGACGACCTCGTCACAGACGTCGACGAGGCGAAAGCCAGCGTGGAGTTCCAGGAGTGGCTGGATGTCCAGTCCCAATTCCACGACTACTCCCATCGCAACACGCTGCTGATCAAGCTCCAGTGTCCCGAGGCGACGACGGTCGCGGGCTACAACACTTGGCGGAACGAGTTCGACCGGCACGTCCAGGAGGGCGAACAGGCGATCTGGATCTGGGCACCGATCATCACCAAGCAGTGCCCGGAATGTGAGAATTCGCCCAGCTACCACGAACAAAGCGACTGTGAGTACGACGAGACACCGCCTGACGAGTGGTCCAAGGGCCTTGTCGGCTTCAAACCGACAGCTGTCTTCGACGTGTCCCAGACCGAGGGCGAACCACTACCCGAATTGGAGACCGAGGCGACTGGTGACGCTGACGACCTGGTGCCAGCGCTCCTCGATGCGGCGGCTGCGCTCGATGTCGACGTGCGTGTCGTCGACGCTGCCGAGTGGGACCAGGGCGACGCGATGGGCGTCTGCAAACACCGAGCGCACGAGAACCAGCCCGTCATCGAAGCGAAAGCGCGCCCGAATCAAGCCGATCTCGCCGTGACGTTGATTCACGAGTACGCTCACGCATTGCTCCATGTCGATGTCGACGACGATACCGAGCGAGCGAAACGTGAGGTCGAGGCCGAAGCCGTCGCCTACATCGTCGGGCGGTACTGTGGGCTCGACACCAGCGGATCGGCGTTCTACCTCGCCGCGTGGCAGGATGACGATACGGCGGGTATCCAGGAGCGTCTCGGACGGATCAGTTCGACCGCACAGGAGATCATCAGCACGGTTGAAGAGAGCTGAACACGCGATTCCCCCTCATTAACCAACAATCGAACGGGGAGACGGTGTGGCGTTGGTTAATGTTTATCAGCGCCCGCCGAGGGGCGGAGGCGCAGTTCAGTCTCCACGAACCATGAGTGACCCGTATCTATCCGCTGTCCTCGAGGAAGCGGAACGAGTTGCAGAACAGCACGACGAAATAGCCCGGTCGACGGACCATCCAGCGCACGAGTATCTGCGGTACGCCGTCCTTCGGCTGCTCGAAGGCGAAGCTGACGAGACGACTGCGGACGTGCCCGAGATCGGCGGCGTGACCGTCGGGTATGGAGCGGATGACGCGATGTTCGACAGCTGGGGTGACGACGTCGAGTGGTGGGATATCGTCCCACCGCGAGAGGAGTGTACCCGTTTCCGGATCTTCTACCCTGATGAGTACGAAATCGTCCCGCGCGTAATCGTCGACGTGATGGCTGCGCTCGGCTCGTGGCGCGTGTGGGCTGGGAACGCTGCAGCCTGTGGCTCCTACGATCATCGCGAGCGCCGCGAAGTTCACTACCTTTGGCCAGACGGCCATCCGGTCCAGGAACTGCTCCACGAGCGGCTTACTGGCCCTGTTGAAGGCATCGCCCCGGACGGTGGCCGGACGGGCGACGTCCGCGACCGGCTGGTCGTCGACGCCTGCGTCGGCCAGGACGACCTCGAGCCACGGACGAAGCGTGCCGTCGACGAAGCGATGGACATCTCGCTCCTCTCGAAAGGTGGTCGTTACGATGTGCAGTCCACGTCAGGGAACCGGTACGAAGTCGACGTCGTTGACGAGTCGTGTACCTGCCCTGACTGGCAGCAGCGAGCGCCCGAGGGCGGATGCAAACACCTCCGCCGTGTGGACCACGAAATCAAACAAGGACGGGTCCCCCGCCCGGATGGTCGACTCCCAACCGGGTCGAACCAGACGTGATTAACCAACAGAACTATGGATTGATCGGTTCTGTTGGTTAATACAAGACGACAACCGATGCCCTACGAGCCACCGACCCCACCGGCAGGACTTCCAGCCAAATTAGTCGACACCCTCAACGAATCACCGCCGGAACAGCTTCGGGACGTAGCCCGCTACGCTGAGGGGCTAGCCGAACACAGAGAACGGGAGGCTCGTCTTGAGAAGGAATCGGGCGAGGACGATATCGAAGAACGTCCCGATAATCTTCCAGACGACGTCCCCACGAAGGCGACGATCACAATCAAGGAAATCAACGACAACCGGTACTACTACTGGCAATGGCGGGATGGCGATAAAGTGCGCTCAAAGTATAAGGAGCCGGTCAATCCAGACGATTAGGAAGTCTAGTCTTCTTGCAACCACCCCCCTGATTCGGAATGAGCTTGTTCATCTTCCAGAAGATTCCACACCCCTGGTTCGGAATGAGCTTCAGTAGTAGGATTCCAAGTAGCGCGAATGCTTGGACTTGATTATCCCTCGTAGGATCCGTTGTGGAGTTCCGAAAGCCGTTCGTCGCTCTCGACTACTGCTTTCATCACTACGTCTTTGTCCTTAATGAGCTGATGTTCCAGATAGACACCCTGCTTGTGTCCACCCCCAATTTGGTGTGACTCAGAAATTCCCATTAGCGCAAGCGTACTAAGGATCTGGCTCACTCGATCATACGAGAGAGAATCAGCTCCGACGTCACCGCAGGTTGTCTCGTATTGGCTGTAGATATCAGAGGTACGGAAGCGGCGGTTGTCCGAGCCAGTCAAGCGACCGAGAGTGTAGAGGACAAGTTTAGACTGCGGTGAGGTACTCTCAATCGTCTCCTTGACTCGATTAATCTCTGCACGCTTGACTGCTTTATCGACGTGATCTGTACTAACGACCTCCGCGCCGTCATCATCTGCAATGTCACCCGCAATCCGCAGGACATCGACTGCTTTTCTTGCATCACCATGTTCATCTGCCGATCGGTCGGCAGTCTCAGTTAGGACGCCATCTTGTACGACACCGTCCTGGAACGCATCTCGTCGATACTCCAGAATCTGCTCGATTTGATCGCTTTGGTATGGTTCAAAGACGAAGTCAGTCGTCCGCATCGAACTCTGAACGCGTGCATTAAGTTTCTGTCCGAAGTCGATGTCGTTGCTGATAGCGATGATCCCGATATAGGCATCAGTATGTCCGGCTTCTCGAGCTCGGGAGAGTTCATGGAGGAGTCCCTCGGCGTCATCAACCATATCGATTTCATCAAGGATGACGATGAGCCCATCGTAGTACTCGTCGATGATGTCGTAGGCGTAATCGTAATATTCAGCGGATCCCAACCCAACGCGAGGAATTTCGATGCCCGAATCGGATTTGTCGCTTAGGGCGCGAGCGATTGTTCGCGCAACTCGAGTTTCGGTATTATTCTTCTTACACTCAACGTAGATGCTTGCAGCGGGGACGTTCCGGGCGGTGGCAGTATCAACGAGACGGTCAGATACGTGCCGGCTGACAAGTGATTTGCCAGTTCCAGTTTCGCCATAAATGACGACGTGATTCGGTTGGGATTCGTGTACGAGGTGACGGATTTCTCCAGCAACCGAGTTGATTTCCGCGTCTCGACCGACGATGCGGTCCGGACCGGGAACAGTTCCAATTGAGAGTAGATCGCGATCTGCCCAGATTTGATTTGAAGAACCGTCTTCGTCGCCCTCCCGGACGAACAATGGGTCATTTGCTGGATCGCTCGGCTCCTGTCGTTGGATTTCCTCCGTCGTAGAGGCATTTTCAGAGGCCGTGGTGTCCATCCTGGTTGTATCGAACTCATCCAGCTGTTGCTCCGTGGTCGGTGTGTCACCCCCTGTGTCTCGTCCCTCGTTGTCCGTCATAGATTCATCCTCGAAAGGCACCTACTTAGTCGTTACCCCCTGATTCGGAATGAGATTCGTGCGTTTTGAGTGCTGAGAATCGGATAATCGATGGATGGTCCGCCATATTTGGAGATACCCGGTTCAGAATGAGTTGTTGTTCGAATTCATAGCTTGCGGTAACCGCACCCCCCTGATTCGGAGTGAGTCGTTTACCGAACTGCTCGCCAATCGAACTGCTCGCCAATAGTTCTCGATCTCATCAAGATAGTATAGATAGTAGTTCGAAGGACACACCCCCCTGATTCGGAATGAGATGCCGCCTAATGGACTGTATGGAGGCGGTCCTCCAGTAATCAGCTAGGTAGTTCCTAACTAGAATAAATCGTCTTCCTCAAACCGCAAGACAGTACAGACTTCTGAATTCACTGTTCTAGAATCACTATGATTTATCACCTAGTAACTCCAAAAGCTCATTAAGTCAAATACGGAAATAGTTAGAAGTATTCGTGAATACGCCTAACACTGGAAGTGTAGCTATTCTATCTCCCGAAATCTCCCGATAAATTGGATGTCAAGAAAGTATCCTCGACGAATTCAACATTACGACCCTCCCTACAGGTGGAGACACAGCTTCAAATCAGGTGGTATAGTTGGTATAATCTCATTCCGAACGAGGGGGGTGTGTGCCCCCAGCTCGTCTCTTGTTGTAGCTGTCTGGTCAGAACGAGGTAATCTTCGTCGGTCGTGTATCTGCCAACTGTTGCCGAATATCCGACCGATCCCATCCCAGAGGCGAGATGATACTCTCGACAGCTCGCACTAGTTCCGTCTCATAGTCCGATGGATGATACTGTCCCGCATCCTCGTGAGCAAGGGCGACACGATCTCGTGATGATCTCTTGTCGTTGACTACCACGTACTCGATGTCTTGTCCGGGATGCTCACGCTCGGTCTTGGTCGCGAGCATGTTCACGATTGACTGAAAGTCGTCGTTGTCAGCAAGCTCGTTGAGTGTAGCACGTATCTCGTCGACGCTAAGTTCTCGGACATTTTCCGGCTGGTCTGACTCTTCACCGACCGGAACAACGCGGTAAGACGTATCTCCAATGATGACTACCGCCCCTTCCAGATTGAGAACCAGACATTTCCCGATAGGACTCAGAGAGGCTGTCTCTGCGTCTATTGCCAACGATAAGTCGAGATCAGCAACAATACACGACCTATCAGTTCCTTAATCACCCTGCTCAGCGAGTGTGGGAGATGGTTGGTCGATGGCTGTGTATTCCCGATCTCGGCTGGATCCGTCTGCTTCGAGGAGGTTGTATTGAGTCATCTTTGACAGATAAGCCCGAACGGTTCGCTTGGTCCGTGGATCAGCGACCTCCTCGGTATAGCGCTCGTGGATCTCGCTCGGCCCGACCGGGCCATGCTCGCGAACGATGTCGTAAACGACGCACTGGTGTGGAGTGAGCGAGTCGAGGCTCTTCTGCTTGATTTGGGCGCGGGCATCCTCGGCGGCATCTAGAAGGATGTCGTCAGTAATTCGCTCGCAGTTCTCGCGATCTGCCTTGCCGGCGGCCGTTCGGAGGATGCCGATGGCGAGGCGGGCGTCGCCGGCAGCCGCGTCGGCGATGCGATAGAGCTGGTTGTCGGTGATGACGTCCTCGTCGAGGCCCCATTTCGCGCGGGCACTCAGGATGTCGAAGAGTTGCTCGTCGTGGTACTTGTCCATCCGGACGTGTTCGCTGGAGCGCAGGCGGCTCACGAGGCGGTCGTCGACGCGGCTGAACAGCTCCTCTTCCTTGTTCGCGATACAGATAATGGCGAACTGTTGGAGGCTGTGGAGGTCGTAAATGACGCTTGGGTCTTCGAGTTGGTCGACTTCGTCGAGGATGACGACGGTTCGAGGCCCGTCGTGCTGCTGGAGACGGTCGACGAGTTCGTCGTGGGGTGTCGACTGGCGGTGGATGTCGATGGTCGCACCGAAATCGTCGAGGATTTGATAGAGGGTTCGGAATCGAGTATAGTTGCGCCAGCAGTTGACGTAGGTGGTCTCGACGTCGAGGACCTCTTCCCGGAGCCGTTCGGTGACAAATTGCGAGATGCACGTTTTCCCAGTCCTGCTGGGTCCGGTAACGATAGCCGTGTCGGCGGGCTCCCCGTTCGTGATTGGTTCGAGGACGCTGGAAAGGTGGTTGACTTCGGCGTCGCGATGCTCGACTTCGCGAGGAACGAACCCGGCCCGGAGGACGCGAGCATCGCGGATCATCTTTGCGTGATTGACTGGTTTTCCATCAAATTATAAAAACGTAACCGGGTTGTTTCCGGAAACTGATTCTCACGCTTCCGTGATTGGCTTCCTCACGTTGTGTATGTCCCTTTTTCACCCTATAACAGAGATCTGTTTCCGGATCTTTCCGGAAATTCGAGGTTTCCAGAATCTGCGACATCTGCGCTTCGATCAGAAGAGATGGCTACATGACGCGTTCGCGTTTCGGGAAACGTCCTCGGAAAATCTGTATTATGGTGGTAGATCCAGGCATGGG
>NZ_AOIJ01000022.1 GCF_000337175.1 Natrinema gari JCM 14663
GGGCGACCCGACTCTCAGTAGCGGTCGTCGCCATACTAACCCATTTAGAACGAGACGTTGTAAATGTATTGGAGGTGAGGCATGGGCAGATGAGGGGGTCCCCCCTAGGTGACACTGCCCTACAAATTTGTAAGGCTGAGCCCCTGTGTGCATGCATAATAGAATAGCTGCTTGATAGACTATGTGATTGGGAACCAGATAAGGAAAGTGATAGGACACCCTTCAGACCGTGTTTTAACACTGATTCTATCACTGTTTTGCGTACTACCCTCAGATGACCTATCAGGTTGAATGGCCTAGTAGCAGGCCGCTCGCTTGGCGTTTACCATATACATGCACACATCATTCATATTTTATCAGTATCTCGACCCGGATTAGAAGCCCGATGGGGGTATGATAAATTTCTGGTAGATGGTCCCCCACTTCTAGTATGGTATGCCACATTCACCCCTTTCGTGGGGTATTGTGGTGCAATTCTCCACTTCGGAACTTGCCAAGTCTGTGGTACATTGTTCAACAGTGATACGGATGTTATCTATAGTACGTGTCAAAGTCACCACTCAACACAATTAGCTACGGCGGGAGGTGCCGATCGTACACTTACGAGACTGTCCGGGGAGATTACCGAACGGTTCCGGCAATCGCGATCGTCGACATTGAACTCGTCGAATAACTCGAGGCTATCAGACGCCTGTCGACTGAGTTGGTGCGAGAAGTGACCGGCTGTAAATGGGTCGGTCGGAATAAGGTTCCAGAAGGAACACCGGCGGTCGGCGGTGGGTTGACACCGCCTTTCGATGGTTCACACCGTTTCGTCGACCCATTCGCAGAATGAGTAAAAGTCCTCGGCACCGGCCTGGCTGGCAATATCGGTGAGCGTCCCGGTCGGGACCGGGTCGGCCTTCGGGACCGTCACCGTCCGCACTTCGCCGGTGTCCGGGTTCTCGTATCGGAGCGTCGTGTGGCTTCCCTTCCCGCCGACCGGCACGAACCCGTGTTTCGCAAGTGCCTTGATGACTTCGTCGGAGGAAAACGTCGTTCGGACCACGGATGGCGAGGAGTTACTCCTCAAGCCACGGCGGAGTGCCGCCTTCGCCAATCTTGACGTCGATCCCCTTCCCCTCGAGGTAGGCGTCGGGATCGTCGATCGACTCACCGTCGCCGAAGTGACTGTCGAGCGCATCGGCGAGCTGCCGGAGTGCTTCGACCTCGGTGTCACCGAACGACGCCACGCCAGAATCGACGTGTCGCGCGGTCACACGCCCGTCGTCCTCGTGGATGAACTTGACGCCGCCCGGCACGTCGGCGTTCGGGTCCGATGTCGTTGCCATACCTATAGTTAGGCCACGGGGGCGATGTAAACTTTCGCCTGTGTCGGGACCGTCTCGCGGCGCGATCGCGGTCGTGATAAATTATGCAACCGTCTGCATTATTTATTACCCGCAGAAGTAGAGTCGACCAATTCATACGCCACAGTCATGGCCGTCGGTCAACAGCGATAACTCGAGTGTCTCGTACGCTTGTCGACCGAGTTGGTGAGAGAAGTTACCGGGTGCACACCGGTTGGTCGGGGTGAAAGTGTCGGTTCGGACGTCGGTGCTCGGGGATCGGTCGACACTGACCGACTCAGCGTCTACGTCACAGTCGGGTCGCGGTCGTCGGTCATGGTGGAAGGTGTCGATCGTACACGTACCGCCGGTGGCCGACCGCTTCCACGACGAGGACGTCCTCGCTCTTGTCCCAAGTGATGATCGCACGGTAGTCGCCAGCGCGGAGCTTGTGGTAGTGCCACCCTTGGAGCCGCTCGAGGCGGTGATCGGTCCACTCTTGGGCTTCAGCGAGCTTCTTGAGAACCCGCTCGCGTGGTTCGGTGTCCAATTCCTCCAGGTGCTCGTCGGCTTGCGGCGTAATCTCGATGTCGGTCATGGAACCTACTGCTCGTCGCGATCGCCGTCGTCACCGTCGGCGTTGTACTTGTCCATCACACTCTCGAGGGACCGCGTCTCGCCGCGTTCCCGCTGGCCACGGCTC
>NZ_AOIJ01000023.1 GCF_000337175.1 Natrinema gari JCM 14663
AGAGGGTAGGTGTACTATACGGAGGCGGACTTCTAAGACAGAGTGAGTGTACGTAGGTATACCTACCCTCTGAGAACCGCAACAAGCGCAACATCGACCCTGATCGTAGAGCCGTCTTGCGGTTTTCTTGTTGCACCTAGGCGCAACATTGCGGTCGGGTGTTGCGGAGGTGCGCCGCCGACGTCCGAGCCAACTTCTCGATAGCGACACACGCGCTGAAATTCTACCCGAGGACGCCGTCGGGGCGCCGATCGGACCGGCGGACGGCTCGACGTCGATGGTGTCGCGCTCCTCGTCGACGGGAACGTGTCGGGGACGACGTCGCTCAATCTAGAAACAACACACCTCATGGAGGAACCGACCGAACATTTCTCGGAACCGCCCATCGTGCGTGATGAGGCCCATCCACCAATGACAGACCCCTCTCTGACGATCCACCAATGACAGATTTGTCCGAGCCGGAGCTCTAGAACCAACTCACCTCATGGAGGAAGCCAAGTTCTCTTTCACGAAACAAACACAACCCCATGGGAGCACCCGATCGGATTCTGGTGAAACAATCAACCCCATGGTCGCTTTGTTCGACGTCCTCGAGAGGCGATCGGGATTCTGTATTCTAGCCCACACCCGGACCTTCGGGACTTTTCGGACAGGTTCGCGCGGGAACGCGTAGCGGTAGACCGAGGTGCCGGAGACACTCTCACGAAACAAGGCCCATGGACGTCGGTTCTCAGTGGCCAACCCCATGGACCCCCTTCGGACAGAACCGACCCCATGGAGCACCGGTTCCTAGACCCTCGGTCGAACATTTTCGGAGCGGTGTCTCGCGCGCCGGCGCGGGAAATTCCTGCTACCGTGGTACCAGGTGGCTGTATATTTGATCGGTCGTCTGTCGGTTCTGGTGTCGCAACCGTAGCTGAACGTCCTCGAGCC
>NZ_AOIJ01000024.1 GCF_000337175.1 Natrinema gari JCM 14663
CGAACGCGCGACTCGACGGAATAGCGGTAGTTGTCGGTGACATCGGCCTCGCCTGTGAGGATCTCGCGCTCACGTTCAGTAAGTAGCGCGCGCCGTTGGTCGGTCATCTGGCCGGTTACACTTTGCGCCATATACTGAATGTTGTCGTTACAGCATGTAGTACTTACGGTAGAGTGTATATACAGCAACCTATAAGTGGATGTAGTGTACACTATGGTGTAAGGACAGACCGGCCGCTCAGGGCGATCGGCGCTGCGGAGAATCGCCCCGGTGCTGAAGACACCGCGGCGGTCGGCTGTCTATCCGAGAACAACCATGACCGAATACGATACGAAAGCTGAAGAACGTACCGACGACTCGATTGCAACCGACGGCGGGACCACAGGCCGCGGGGCCGCCGAAGGCGCGGAGATCCTCGAGGACGACAACATCGATCCGTGGAAGGGCCCGTTCCCTGAGTACGACAAGTACGGTAACACGACTGGTTGCTCCTACGTTCGCTGCCGCGACTGTGGCCGCGAAGCTCTCTCCGGTCGAAAAGAGTTCGTGAGCCCCCGAGACGGGTGCAGCTTCGCTCGAGACGATCTCGAGGAGTCCGACGACGAAGACATCGTCTGTACTGACGGCAGCGGCGACTCGGAGATCGAGACGCGCGAACAGATTCACTCTGGCGTCAGCATCACTGCGAAGCTCAAACGGGGAAGCGCGACTCGTGACCAAGACGAGATCAAGATCAAGGCGAAGGGACGCAACGCTTCCCACGCCGTGGCCGAGATGGACCAGGTTCTCGAGAACGCTGACGAGTGGGCCGACCAACTTCGTGAGGTCCAGCCCGACGGGGG
>NZ_AOIJ01000025.1 GCF_000337175.1 Natrinema gari JCM 14663
GGCGATCGCCAACGCACAGTACGGACGGGACGAGGCTGACGATCGCTACGGCTGGCGCGACGACATCTACAGCGTGACCGACCAGGCGGTCGACAGCCTCGAGGCCGCGTTCGAGGACATCATCGACGTGCTGGTCGCCGAAGAGTGTGCAGTCGTGGCTCAACGCAAGGGCGAGTGGACCGACCGCCAGGACGACGAGGCCGTCGAAGCGGCCGTCCACGAGGCCCGCGAATGGTTGCAGGCCCACGAAGCGGCTGCGAAGCGCGCCGGCGTCTGGAGCGAGGTCACGGCTGCTGACGGAAAGACAGCTGAGTAATCTACGGGGATTGGAGACATGAGCACACACCATAGCCTCGACAAGATGCGGGAGAGTACTGACGCCGAGCGAACGCTGCCGACCGGCCCACTCGGTAGCGCCGACATCAAGATCGACGTCGACCGTGAGACGTACCAGCGACTCCATGACGCCTATCTTGACGCGCTCGAGGTCGGGTACGGCGAAGACTTCTACACGTTCGTCCACAACTACTGCTCGACTAACGAGGCGTCCGTGACCATCGACGGCGAGCCGATCGACCCAACCAAGACCGTCACCGGCAGCGAGGTGGCCGATCGATGACTCTCGAAACGGACGTGAAAACGAGCACGATCCATGTCGAGCTCGAGACGCTCGCCGCGATCGCGGCGG
>NZ_AOIJ01000026.1 GCF_000337175.1 Natrinema gari JCM 14663
CTCGTCACCGGCAGTCGAGATGGGTGGGAGCCCACTGCCTATGGGGCGTATCTCGGCCGCTCGCTCTTCGGAAGTGCGTTCAGCATACCGACCAGTGCAGATGACCAAGACCTCTCCACCCGAGCAGCGAAGGAGATCGACGTGGAGATCAACTGGGAGTACAGCGAGTAGTTCTCTTTCAGACGACGATCGTCTTCAGTCGTTCACTCCTCGCCGAGTATCTCGTTAGGCGGGTGTTCTTCCTCACCGTTGCACTCGCCGCCGGCCGGGTCGTCGCGTGTGGCGACGTTGTCGCTCTGCCCGAGGTGGCACACCTCGAGCCCCGGGATGACGACGTCCCCGCACTGCGTGCCGTCGACGGTCACCGCCGTACACTGTGGCCGGTCGCTCGGGGGGTGACTGCCCGGCGGTGCCATGCCCGGAGCAGAGCCAGCCGACACCGACACCACAACAGGTCTCGTGCCGCCGTTCGGATTGCTGAACCGTCACAGTTCGAGCAAATAGGGGAGGAAGGTCCACCCCTAAAGGTACGACAAGTGAGAGCAGGATGTCTCGCTCCTGATTAGAGGAGATCGACGCACGAAGACGGTATTTCTGTCAACACCCCCGCCATGCGCTGAAGACTCGTCCACGGTCTGACCCCCTAGTTACGCTCGTTCTCGAGAGTACGAGCCGGTCATGGAATTCTATTACTTCTGGCCCCCTGACTAATGGGATTCTATGACTAAGGGGGAATCGTCGTCGATCTTGTTCCTCCATGAGGTGTGTCTGTTTTCTAGATCGCTGGGGCTCCCATGGGGTTCGTTTCGTGAGTGACGGCGACCGTCCTCGAGCCCACGCCATGGGTTGAGTTGTTTCTAGAAAGAGCGTCGCGAGCGGACGTCCATGGAATTGATTGTTTCACTGGAGCACCGGTCGAGTCCCTAGCGTCAGACGTGCGTCTGCCGGAACGTCGCCTAACCGTTCAAAGACCGACACTCAGATACCTTTTTCACCCACTCTTGAGACCGGAGCCCCATGGGTCGACGTCCATCAACAGGATATTCCGGCACTTCAAATTCCGACACTCACGCACGGAC
>NZ_AOIJ01000027.1 GCF_000337175.1 Natrinema gari JCM 14663
TCCATATCCATCCGACGCGCTAGCTGCTCTGCCCACTCGTCGAACGGCTCAGGATCGTCTAACTCGTCCGCCCACTCGTGACAGACCCGCAGGCACTCGCGGTAGTCGGTCTTTGTCCGCGGGGAAACGGGTAACTCGCTCACGGACCGACACCTCCTCGAGCGGAGACGCGGTGCTGGTCGGTTTCGATACGGCCCTCGTCGTAACGGCTATTAGGTTGGCTTGCGAATATCATCGTGCTGGAGACAAACACCGGACTGCCTCGTGCTGACGACACGAGGGATTCTGGTCCGGTGTTTTCGTACTTACTCGTAGCCTGTGCTCTATCGTTCGAACCAGTGATAAGTAAAGGTGTGGGATGCTTCGTCGGTCGCCTCTCCCTGTGGTGGGAATCCCCCTTTACTCGCCCCACTCCGCGGGCAGATTCCGGCGTCACGTCGAGACCCCCAGAGCGTGCTTTCGTTGGTAGCGGTCGGATCGATCGCTCCGCGTAGCTGCCGCGATCGTGTCGCTTTGCGGCTCGGGTTCGGCCGATGTCGAAACGCCTAGCTCGGCGTACACGCCCTTCCATCCACAGGATAGATCGGGCACGGGTCNGTCGCTTTGCGGCTCGGGTTCGGCCGATGTCGAAACGCCTAGCTCGGCGTACACGCCCTTCCATCCACAGGATAGATCGGGCACGGGTCTATGTCCTTGAGCCGTGGCGTCGCTGCTAGTTCGGCGGGCGATCCGTCTCGCGTCCGTCTGGTTCGTAGGCATGTGTGTAAATAGAAGTACGGCCGTATCGGCCAGCGACGGGCGCGAGACGCGGTCTCGAGCGGCAAGCGGAACCTACGGCGAAAACGGTAAATCGGGGGAGGTCGTAGACCCTCACGGGACCCACCTCATAAGACCGTCGCCGCCGCTCGTCGCGCGCTGGGAACCGCCTAACGTGCCGTCGTTGTGTCGGCGATGGTTCGCTAGGTGGTTGCGCCCGCAGTCGTTAACCGACGTCGGCCCTTGGTTGTGGGAGGCTTGGGTGCCGACGTCGATCCTGCCGATTCTACACATGAGAGGTATCACTCCCCTTCGCTAGGGTTGAAGTTCTCGATTAACTCCTTGAGAGTCGCGTCGTAGTGAGGATGCCCTCGAGCGTCGCGGATCGCAGCTAACTCTCTGCGTCGCTGAACGCTCAGGGCG
>NZ_AOIJ01000028.1 GCF_000337175.1 Natrinema gari JCM 14663
AGTGGGAGCGCCTCTCGGGGACCACCTTCTCGGGCGTCTACGCCCAGATGGCCTCGGTCCACATGGAGCAGTACGGCACCACGCGCGAGAACCTCTCGCGGGTCGCCGTCAAGAACCACGAAAACGGCGCGAAAAACCCCCACGCGCAGTTGGACTTCGAGTGCTCGCTCGAGGATGCCCAGTCCGCGCCGGTCGTCGCGGACCCGTTAAACCTCTATCACTGCTGTCCGACCTCGGACGGGGCGGCCTGTGCGCTGATCGTCAGCGAGGACGTGGTCGACGACTACACGGACGATCCGATCCGGGTCGCCGGCGTCGGTGCCGGCAGCGACACCGTCGGCCTCTTCCAGCGCGACACCTACACCGGCGTGCCGGCGAGTCAGCGCGCTGCCGAGACGGCCTACGAGATGGCCGACATCGAGCCCGACGACCTCGACTTCGCGGAGGTTCACGACTGCTTCGCCATCGCGGAATTGCTGGCGTACGAGGACCTGGGCTTCTGTGAACCGGGCGAGGCCGGCCAGTTGATCGAGTCCGGCGCGACGGCACTCGGCGGCGACCTCCCAGTGAATACCTCCGGCGGCCTCAAGTCCAAGGGCCACCCCATCGGCGCGACGGGTGCCGGACAGGTCGTCGAGGCCTACAAACAACTCTCCGGGAA
>NZ_AOIJ01000029.1 GCF_000337175.1 Natrinema gari JCM 14663
TGGGCGACCCTCTGGGAACTTCGTTTCGCCGCCTCCACTCATACTCCACTACCCCACACAGCATCGGCTGTGTGGGGTTTTCTACGTATATCTCGCTTCTGAAGCGGTACAATACGCAACTCGAAACAATCAATTATAATATAGTATTGTCCAGTCATATCTATACAGAGCTTCGAGAGACTCCGTGACTATCGAGCACGCGCGAGGTGTCGAATCCGTCGACTTAGCCGATGATCATCCGACTGAATCAGTTCTCTCTACCGCTCCGGTAATGGAATCGACTACTACCGACAGTTAATCGGTTCGTTGTGTTGGCCGGGGAAGGCGCTAGCAACTATTCACTGAACTTGGTAACAGTACGCTGCGTTCGTGGCCGGTCTGTACGGTCTACGCTGTCGCCTCGAGAGTCAGGGCTCACCGGCTCGGAAAATGTCGCCCGGAACACTAACGTCCAGCCTCATCCCGTGGCGGCGTGCCGCGTCGGCTGGCTAACCCTCGTGCCGGGCGGGGGAACTCGTGGGAGGTCCCCGGAACGATTGTCGCGTGCCCGGGTTCGCCGTACTGTCATCGCACCCGAATGGGTTTGCTCGGACGGGGACTAAAGGCACGCAGTGTCTCTAGGCCGGTGTCCCGTTTAACTCTTACAGACTGGGACTGTCTTGGCGGCAGTGTCGGATCGGGATTGAAGCGAGCGGCGTTTTGTCAGTGTCCATGTCAGAAAACGCTTGCCTCAGCCGTCGTTTCATCCAGGATTGACTTGGGTTTCGTGGAGCGGGAAGCGCCATCCCGACTGCTGATGAAATTGAATATGTAGCTGCGTCTCGTCGTCAATCCGCAAGCTGATCTCGGCTGGGTTCCGGCGCGTCAGCGACGGTGTCCTCGTTTTCGGCGAGCCAGTGATCGTAGGTGGCTTGTTCGACGACAACGACTGTGGCGTCCATTCGCGAGTGGCCTGCGCCGCAGAACTCGGAACAGACCGCGTTGTAGCGGCCCGGTTCGGAGACGATGGTCCGGGAACGGGTGTATTTACCGGGGAAGGCGTCCTGTTTGATGCCCAGATCGGGGACGAACAGCGAGTGGATGACATCGTCGCTGGTGAGCCAGACGGTGACGTTTCGATCGGCCGGGAGCACGAGTTCGTTTTCGGTCGTGACGTTCGATCCCGGGTAGGTCGCTTGCCACTCCCACTGGTAGCCGCGGACGTGTATCTCCTCGTCGTCGGTTTCGGGGAGGTCGTCGAACGAGTCGAATCCCTCCTGACTGCGGTCGTCGCCCTCGAGTGCCTGGGAGGGTGACACGTAGGGATTGACGAGGACGCTGTAGCCGGAAAGGCCGACGAAGAGCAGGATGAGCGCCGTCGCGGCGGTCCACGTGATCTCGAGGGCGGGATCTTCCGTGGTCGGTTCGGGATCGTCGTTGTCGTGGAACTTGACGGCCGCGTAAGCCAGGATGACGAGGACGAACAGGGTAAGCGGCAGGGCAACGTAGAGCAGTTGGTACTCGAGGGAGTCGATGAGGTCGCGATTGGTCGACTGTGCAGCGACCGGCCCCGTCAGCGCGAGGCAACTCGAGCACGCCACGACGAGGAGTGTGAGAATCGCGCGTCGACGGCTACCCATTAGCGGGCATTCGACGACCGGCGTAATATACGGCGTTCACGAATCGGCGGACTGTCAGGGTCGGCTACTGATCGGAGACGACGGGGAGTAGTGGCGGAGACCTGTCACAGACGGCGACACTCACGGGGATGCCAGTCCACCTTTATTGCGGACGATGGTGAGGCCACCGCTATGTACGGTGACGAGCGGCACGGTCGAGCAACGGGGGGTGGCGGGAGACGATGAACCGTGCACTCGCGGAGGTGTCACTGTTCGGTGTCATCGTCATCAGCTGTCTGGTGGTCGTCCTCTATGCGCAGCGCGTTCGGGCCGAGGCGTCGCCGGATGGGGGCTACGCGGCCGAGCGGCAGCTCCGGTTCGGACTCGGGGACGCAAAGGCGGCCGCGGTCCGCTGGACGACGACGACGAACCATCGGAAGATCGGCGTGCTCTACATCGCGTTCGGGACCGTCGCAGCGATTTGGGGCGGGATCGATGCGATGATGATGCGGACGCATCTGTTGACACCCGAAGCGAACATCTGGACGGAGCAGACGTACAACGAACTGTTCACGATGCACGGGCTGACGATGCTGATTTTCTTCGTCACGCCGGTGTTCTTCGGGATCGGGAACTATGTTCTCCCGCTGTTGATCGGGGCCGACGACATGGCGTTTCCGCGGCTCAACGCTGTCGGGTTCTGGTTATTGCCGCCGTCGCTCTTGCTTGCTCGGCTGGGGATCGTGGCCGAAGTGACGGGTGCAATGCTCGCAGTCGTCGTGCCGACGGAGTGGCTCTCGGTGCTGTTGGCGTTTCAGGAGCCGGCGATCGGGTGGACGATATATCCACCCTTGTCCCTGGCACCGAACCCGCAGACGAATTTCCTCTTGCTCGGACTCCACCTGAGTGGCATCGCTACGACGATCGGTGCGATAAATTTCATCACGACGGTCGTCTACGAGCGCGACGAATCGATCGGCTGGGCGAATCTCGACATCTTCTCGTGGAACATGCTCGTCACGAGCGCGATCATCATCTTTGCGTTCCCGTTGCTCGGGACCGCCCTGCTCATGTTGCTGTTCGATCGGAACTTCGGGACGACGTTCTTCGCGATCGAGGGCGGCGGTCCAATCCTCTGGCAGCACCTCTTCTGGTTCTGGGGACACCCCGAAGTCTATATCATTTTCTTGCCGGCAACCGGGCTGATGAGCCTCATCTTGCCGAAGTTCGTCGGTCGAAAGCTGTTCGGCTTCAAGTTCATCGTCTACTCGACGATCGCCATCGCCGTCCTCTCGTTCGGCGTCTGGGCCCACCACATGTTCGTGACCGGCATCGATCCACGCGTCCGAGCGAGCTTTATGGCGACCTCGATCGCTATCGCCGTCCCGAGCGCGATCAAGGTGTTCAACTGGATCACCACTATGTGGAACGGCGATGTCAGACTCGCCGCGCCGACGATCCTCTGTATCGGCTCGATCGGTCTGTTTATCGTCGGCGGCGTCACCGGCATTTTCCTGGCCGTAATCCCCGTCGACGTCATGTATCACGGGACCTACTACGTCGTCGGTCACTTCCATCTTATCCTCATGGGGATCATCCCGCTGATGATGTTCGCCGCCAGCTACTACTGGTTCCCCATGCTCACCGGCCGGATGTACGACCGTCGGCTCGCGATCTTCCAGTCGTCGCTGCTAGTCGTCGGCTCCGCACTCACGTTCATGACGCTGATGGCGCTCGGCTTCCTCGAGCTTCCCCGTCGGTACGCGACGTACCCGCCGGCGTACTCGGGGCTGCAGGTCGTCGCGACCGTTGGGTCGTTCATCATCGGGCTCAGCGTCCTTATGTGGCTCTATAACCTGCTCTGGTCGTCCGTTCGTGGGACGCCGATCGAGACCGCAGATCCTTGGGAGCTCAAGGCGACCGAGCAGTTCACGCCGGAGTGGCAGTGGTTCGAGGACCGTCTCGAGCGCGAGCGCGGCGTGCCGCCGAGCGAACCCGAGGACATCCGTCCGTCGTACGTGCCCGCACAGGACGAGCGGCCGCCGTCGATCTACGGCCGGATCAAGCCGGTGGCCAGATCCGTCGCGAACGACGCCGGTATCGGCGCAGTCGGCGGGTTCGTCGGGACGATGCTGATGACGGGTGTCCTCCTTTTGGCAGTGGTACTCGGCGTGTTCGATCTCGAGTCGTTCGCGACCCTCGCGACGTTCGTCGGGTTGCCGGCGAACCTTGGGCTCGGATACGCGCTCTTCGTCGCGGGTGGAATGACGGTCTGGCCGCTCCTGTTCCTGTCGCTGGGCGAGTACCTGCCCGGGACGCTCACGCTCGTAACGGGGCTGTGGTATGCGACGGTCATCGCCTCGGGGTTCGCACTCGCCTTCTACACCGGGCAGCCCGGCCTGCAGTTGGTCGCGTACCTGCTGTTCGTCCTGCTCGGCCACTGGAGCTACGGACTCGGGCTCGCCGGCACGATCGCAACGCTCGGCGGCCGGCAACGCCGCCCGTCGACTGAGGAGGGCGAGGAGCGATGAGCGCTGGCGACGACACGTCATCCGATTCGACCGAGCCGCCCGCGACCGACGAGACGGGGCCGATCGAGCCGACGGCAGCGTCCGAGTCGCTGGTGTTGACCTATGCCGCGCCCTTTCTGGGCGTCGTTCTGATCGCCGCCGGCATTCCACTGTCGATCGCCGGGGGCTACGTCGTGATTCAGGACGGGCTCGGGCTCTGTGGGGACCCCAGTATCACGGTCGACCCGGTCGCCGAGGGTGACACTCCACCGGAGACCGTCGAGACGCTGCCGGTCGCGACACTCTCGCCGACTGAGCGAGCGGCCCTCGAGGAGGCGATCGACAGCCCGCTACGGGAGGCGACAGTCGACGGCGAGACGGAGAACAGAGGAACGCTGCTCGAGGGAGCGGTCGTCGAGTACGACGGTGACCGCTACTACGTCCGGATCACGTCCCGGAACTCCTGTCTCGAGGTTGCACCGTTGCTGTTTCCGATCGGAGCGATCGCGATCCTTATCGGTGGGATCGGCGTCCTGACGCCCCCGATATACCGGCAAATGGCGGGCTTCGAGGAGCGGATGCAACGCGATCGTCCGGACTGAGCGGCCGCTTGCAGACGGCGCGACCGCGGCTGGCGACGACACGATGTGAGGCATCGCGCTTACTCGTTCGAGTCCGTGGCGTCGGCCGAGTCGGTCGACCGAGCCGACTGGGTGTCCCTGTTCGGATCGTCGTTCGTCATGGGAGCAGGATCGGAGGCGACGACGGTGCCGTCACCCGGCTGCTCGGCGGCGTATGAGAACTGGCCGTTGCCGTCCGGCGTCTCCCCCTGAGTCCACGGGTACTCGGGGTCCGGTTGTGCTTCGCGCCTCGTCGAGATGAACGTGTAATTGAAGTCCTGGTTCTCCCGGTCTTGCGGGAAGCTCGCGGGCACCGGGACCGGGTCGTCGAGCGTTTCTAGGACCTGCAGCCACTGGTTTTGGTGCATCGTGTCTCGAGCGATGAGATAGGAGAGCATGTCCTTCATGCCGGGGTCGTCGGTGTACTCCCAGAGCCGCGTCGCGAGGGTGCGGCCGGTCGCCTCGGCCATCACGTTCGCGTAGAGGTCGCCGGCGGGGTTGCCCGACGCGGCGATGTAGCTGCCGGTGAACGGGACGCCGTTGCTGTCGACCGGCATCGCCGACTGGCCGGCCGAGAGGAACTGCCGCGGGTTCTGTCCGGTCATCGACGCCGCGGCGGCCGCCGTCTCCCGAGCGTCGTCGTCCATTGCCGCGGAGGAGTCGCGCAGGTTCTTCGTGACCGCGGTCGCGAGCAGCTCGATGTGGCCGAGCTCCTCGGCTGCGGTCTCCATCAGCAGGGTCCGATACTCCTCGTACTCCTCGGGCAGTGCCCAGGCCTGGAACAGGTACTGCATGGCGACGCGCATCTCGCCTTCCTGGCCGCCGATCGCTTGCTGGAGGAGTTTCGCGAAGTGCGGGTCGGGTTGGTCGACGGTGACTTCGTATTGGAGTTCCGGTTCTTGGAAGAACATCCACTGGACCCTGGGATGAGCGTCGATACGTGCGAGATCGGCAGTCGAAACCCCGATCCCCTGCTGTTGTATCGCCATGGAGGACTAGGATGCCGGCACCGGCGGTCGGGAACAGCGTATGCGTGCGTCACCACGCACGAGGGGAGAGCCGACCCGCGCGCACCGTGCGGGCTGGGGCTGCCGATCGGACCTGGGTTTTTCCTCGGTGGCTGTGATAGGGCCCAGTCCCAGAGGTGACCCTCGTGGGAACGAACGACGAGAAACAGCGAGCGGCGGCCGAGTGCGACGGATGCGGGTCGATTGGGATCGTTCAAATCTGGCCCGACGGGAGTCTCCAGCCACTCGGTCAGTCGAATTTCTGTGACTGCGACGCACCGACGCTGCGAGTCCTCGAGACGGATCTCGACCACGACGAGATACCGTGAGTCCCGGTTTTCCGGTGGCGGTCGCAATCAGCTGCGGTCCCCCTACACCGACGCGCCGACGTAGAGGACGACGACGAGGAAGAGCCAGACGGCGTCGACGAAGTGCCAGTACAGGGACACGGTCGTGATCGACGTATCGCGATCCGGACCGTAGTGACCGCGGCCCGCTCGCCAACAGAGCACGGCGATGCCACCGATGCCCAGCGCGACGTGGAGTCCGTGCAGTCCAGTCAGTCCGAAGAAGGCGGTCCCGAAGAACCCGCTCGCGAGGGTAAAGCCGTCGTGTGCGACGAACTCGTAGTACTCGTAGGCCTGCCCGGCGAGGAATACCAAACCGAGCGCGAGCGTCGCTCCGAGCAGCCCGAGAAATCGCCGTCGGTGCTCGCGCTCGAGCGCCCTGTGGGCGTAGTGGAAGGTGACGCTGCTGGCGACCAGGAGGCCGGTGTTGACGATCACGAGCGAGCCGAGCAACGGCGGGAGTTCCGACGGCGGCCAGGCCCCGATTCTGACGACGAAGTAGTAGATAAACAGCGCGGCGAACGTCGAGACGTCAGTCGTGAGGAAAAGCAGCGTTGTCGAGACGTACGACTCCCGTGACTTTCGCGGTCCGCGTTCGTCACGGGCGGGTGCCAGAAACGCCTGGTTGACCCAGCCCGCGATGCCGGCGAGCAGCCCGATCGTTCCGGCGACGGCGAGGCCGACGCCGAGCAGCGGCGGGACGAGACCGGTTTCGTCCCCGAGAATGAAGACCGCGATCCCGCCGTAGAGGCCGGCCGCTCCCGCGGCGGCGACGAGCGGCCAACGACTGCGGTGATCGTGTTCGTCGTGATCGCCGCGACCGCGGTGGTCGCCGTACTCCTCGGGGGCCTGTCCCTCGGGAACGCGGTGGCCGGATCCGTCGGCTCGAGGAGGGCGCTCGTCGAGCGGTTCGGACCGTCCGCCGGAATCCATAGGGTTGCCTTCCACGCCGGTCCGGAAAAAGGATGACCGCGCCCGGGAGGGACTGTCATCACGCGGTACCGAGTCTCGGTCGACACACGCTCGCCTGTTCCGTGAGCGCGAGAGAGCGCGGACGGCCGGACGGGCCGCAAGCCGGTCGCCTCAGTAGAAGTAGTCGTCAGCCGAGAGCTGGACGTAGTCGCCGTCGCGATAGTTGACCTTCCGGCGCTTGTACGCCGCCATGATCTTCGCCGCGCCGATGCCGGCGGAGTACGTTTTGTTCACGAGACCGTCACTCGAGCCGGTGCCCTGCATGTCGTTGATGGTATCGAACACTCGATCCCAGTCGTCGGGCCCGTAGTCGGCGACGATATCCGCGAAGGCGACGTTGCGCAGGATCTCGTCGCCGATCGCGCGTTTCCAGACGTCGTTGTAGTTCGCGATGGAATCCGTTGCGGCGAGTCGTCCGGCAATCTTGCCGGTGCGGACGGCGACGTGATAGCCGCCCTCGTGGAAGGCGGACGTGGTTCCCATCGCGCCGCCGGCGACGGCGATGTTCGCGCCGACGGGCGACTCGATCGGTCGCGTCGAGGAGATGGGATAGGTTTCGGTCCCCTTCGACTTGCCGCGGTCCTCGACGCGCGGGATGTCCGCCTCGATGTCGTACTCGTCGCCGAACTCCTGTTCCAGGAGGCGGCTGATGTACTCCGCACCCGAGGGAATCCCCTCGTCGTCGGGCCGCAGGAGCTTGTAGGAACCGGGATCGTCGACGTCTTCGAGGCGCATGCCGATGGGCATCGTCAGCCCGACGCGGGCGACGGTGCCGTCGTTCGGGAAGATCCACGGATACGCGGTCTCGCCGGGCATGTGCCCCCACCAGAACAGCAGTCGATCCTCGAATTCCTCGAACAGTTCGGGCGGGAACTCCCGGTACTCCTGGTAGGCGATGTGGTTGGCCTCCGGCGGCGAGAGGTGATCGGAGACGCTCCGCCCGGGGGCCGTGAACTGATCGAGCGCGTCGAGCGTGATCCGTCGCTGGGGACCGTCCGCGAGGACGACGTACTGGGCTTCGAGTTGCTCTCCGTTCGAGAGCGTCAGCGTGTGGGTCGGTCCCTTCGGGCTCGCGGCCCGCAGGTCGGTTTCGAGGTCCGAGACGCCGGTCCCGACGCGCAGGTCCGCACCGGCGTCGGCGGCGCGGTCGTAGAGCCAATCGTCCATACGCGCACGATGAAAAGTATAGCCGAAGTTCGGATAGCTGGCTGCCATCCCGGTCGACGTCAGTTCGACGTCGCTGTTCGGACCGACGAATTCGGTCGCCTCGAGTTCCCGGTGGATGATCTCGTCGGGGATGTCCCGGTAGTCGAAGCCCATGATGTCGATCCAGTAATCGAGCATGCCGGCGGCGTCGGTCGAAT
This sequence comes from Natrinema gari JCM 14663, assembly GCF_000337175.1. Lineage (GTDB taxonomy): Archaea > Halobacteriota > Halobacteria > Halobacteriales > Natrialbaceae > Natrinema > Natrinema gari. Next base: position 8,419 of record NZ_AOIJ01000029.1, read on the forward strand.
CCGGCCCCGGTCCCTCGCGGTCCTCCCGCGGGACCCCCTGCTCAAAGAGGACCGTCTTTGCGCCGTGAGCGGCGGCCCGTTCGGCCGCTGACGCACCAGCGGGGCCTCCGCCGACGATCGCGACGTCTACGCGTTCCATACGCCGTTTGGACTCGTTGGGTCATTATAAAAACTGCGAGGTGTATTTTCGGCGCTCGGCGTCACCCGCCATTGCGGTCCGGATCGGCAACGACGGTGGCGCGGCCCGCGCTGTGCCTCGGTGAGCGATGCCTGACCGAAACGGATTGTGGCCTCCCGAAACGGCCCGGTACGACGGCCGATTACAGCGGTGCGCCGACCAGCACGAGTTTCGCGCGTTCGTCGCTCCGGTTGTGGATCTGCCTGGTTTCCCCCGCGTCGAGTCGGATCGCGTCGTCCGTCCCCAGCGTTACGGTTTCGTCGGCGTCGTCCAGTTCGATGTCGACCGTCCCCGCGACGACGTAGTAGACCTCCTCTTGCCCGGAGTCGGTCTCGTCGTGTTCCAGTCCCTTCCCGTCCGACTCGAGTTCGAGGACCGAGATGCCCAGTTCCTCGGTGCCGAGCTCGTCCTTGAGAAACCACATGCCGCCCCACTCCTCGTCGATGACTGATTCCGGGTCGGTCTTGGCAACGGTATCGTAGCCCATGATCGATACTTCGCGTTTCGAAACTTAAATCGACGGGACATCGACTCCACCGGGTCCACCACGACAACTGCTAAACCGCGGCGGCACGCAGTGAGAGGTGTATGCGATCGACGGCAGAAAACGCACAACTGGCGTTGCTCCTCGAGGTCGCGGCGACGCCCAAACCGGGGAACGTCGACCGCCACCGGGATCTTTCGGACCTGCGCTTTGCCCACTTCATGGCCGGTGCGGTGGGGACCCGCGAGGGGCTCGAGATGGTGGCCGACGGTGCGGCGGTCGGGCCCGCGTTCGAGCGGGCCGTCGAGAAGATGGCCGCTCAGCAGGGGGGAAACACGCAGTTCGGCGCGCTTCTGTTGCTCGTTCCGTTAGTGCGGGCCGCCTGCACGGATCTCTCACGGCCCGTCGCCGAGTCCGTCGCTCGGGGGACGACCGTCGACGATGCGGCGTCGTTCTACCGCGCGTTCGAGCACGTCGATGTCGCCGTCGGCGACCCGCCCGACGACATGGCGGCCCTCGACGTGCGCCGCGGCGCGGACGCGGTCCCAGCTGTCGAGGCCCGCGGGCTGACGCTCTTCGACGTGATGGACCGGAGCGTTCCCGGCGACGATGTCGCTCGCGAGTGGGTCCGCGGGTTCGACCGCTCGTTCGCGGCGGCCGAGCGACTCGCCGCGGTCGACGGCCCCATATCGAACCGGACCGCGGCCGTCTTCCTCTCGCTGCTCGCCGAGCGACCCGATACGCTCGTCGCGACGCGCCACGACGAGGCGACTGCACGGGAGGTGACCGACCGCGCCGCGGCCTTACACGACGCGGACGCCCTCGAGACGGAGCCCGAAGCCGTCGATTCCTTCGCCGACGATCTCGTCGATCGCGGGATCAACCCGGGAACGACGGCCGACGTTACCGCAGCCGGGTTGTTCATCGCACTCGAGCGCGAGGCGGTCGACGTATGACCGACGAGCGAGCGGCCGTGACCGACGATACAGTGACCGATCGCGAGGACGACCGGGCGGCCCTCGCGGAGTGGCCGGTCGAACTCTCGGGGGTCACCGAGTCGATCGTGACCACGCTGGGCCCCAACGGGTTGTGGAACGCCGCTGCGCTCGGCCTCCACGCCGGCGACCCCGTCACCGCCCGAACGTGGGGCAACACCCGCACCCGCCGGAACTTCCACCGGCAGGGGACGGGCTACGTTCAGTTCGTCGACGACCCCGTCGACTTCGCCGAGGCAGCTTGCTCGATCGTCGAGCGCGAGGACCCGGTGTTGGCGTCCGCGACCGCCTGGGTTCGCGTCGCCGTCGACCGGGTCGATAGCGGCCGCGAGGGCGACACCGACTGGGAAGACTGGGCACTTTACCCGCTCGAGGCGACGATCGAGCGGGAAACCGTGCCCACGATCGATCGCGGGTTCGGAGCCGTCGTCGAGGCGACCGTCGCCGCGTCGCGACTGTCCGTCTCCGGCTACGACGAGAACGAACTTCGGGACCGCCTCGCGTACTGTGCGTCGGTGGTCGACCGCGCCGGCGGGCCACGCGAACGCGAGGCCATCGAGCGTATCCGCGCGCAATCGTCGTGGTAACCCGGGAGCCCGAAACGACGGGCCGACGGATCGATATTCCGGAGCGGCAAAGAGAAAGGGATTAAGAGCCTCTAGACGGAACCACCCTACATGGCAATCAAACCGGCCTACGTCAAGAAGACCGGGAACCTCCTCCTGGAACGGTACCCGGAGGCGTTCACGACCGATTTCGAGCAGAACAAAGAGAGCGTCACGAAGCTCACGAACGTCGAGTCCAAGGGCGTCCGCAACCGCATCGCGGGCTACGTAACGCGAAAGAAAGGCGCAGAAGTTCCCGCGTAAGTCGATCTTTTCACCTCGAGCGAGTCACCCCGGCGACGAGCAACCGGCCATAGTCGATTGTCCGGCTCGAGAGACGGGCCCCGCTGAGAGAGCGGATCGCTCTGCAGTCGAGAGCGCTCGGAAAACAGTCCGACTCGATCCCGTTTTACTGGTCGAACCCGGGTTCCATGTAGACCGCGGCGACGAACGCGACGATCGCGATCCCGAACCCGAACAAGAGCCCGATCACGCCGGTCAGAATGCTCAGTTTCAGGCCGATTACCGGGAGCATCCCGTCGTTGTAGCCCGTCCACGCGAAGACGACGCCTAGCAGCGCCGCGACGGCCGCGATGGCCGCCGCACCGATACTAAAGCGGGTGTCGAACAGTCCTCGGTCGCTGGTGTTCGCGGTCGAACTCGTCATCGGGACCACCTCCCGTCGGCGGCCTCGAGTCGATCCTGTCGATAATACATCGGTCGAAAACTGGCGCTCCCGTTTCTTAATATCTTCTATCCGTTCACAGCGCCCGCGACGGCCGGCTCCCGGTCGGACGCGAGTGCCGATGCCCGCCGAGTCATTCCGTCCAGTGACACGCGCTACCGTAAACCCAAACCGTTTTGCGGACACGACTCGGAGTGGCGGAAAATGGCAGTACGAGTAGGCGTACTCGGTGCAACCGGTGCCGTTGGACAGCGACTCATTCAACTACTCGATCCCCACCCGGACTTCGAGATCGCGGCGCTCACCGCCAGCGAGGCAAGCGCCGGCAAGACGTATCGACAGGCCGCGAAGTGGCGCGTCGATAGCCCGATTCCCGACGCCGTCGCCGACATGACCGTGACGGCGACCGATCCCGACGCGGTCCCCGACGACATCGACATGCTGTTCTCGTCGCTCCCCTCGAGCATCGGCGCGGACGTCGAACCCGACTTCTGTGAGGCCGGGTACGTCGTCTCGTCGAACTCCTCGAACGGCCGTATGGACGACGACATCCCGCTCGTGATTCCGGAGGTCAACCCCGACCACCTCGACCTGCTCGAGGTCCAGCGCGACGAGCGCGGCTGGGACGGCGCGATGGTCAAGAATCCCAACTGCTCGACGATCACCTTCGTTCCCACGCTCGCAGCGCTCACGGAGTACGGCCTCGAGAAGGTGCACGTTTCGACGCTCCAGGCGGTTTCCGGCGCGGGCTACGCCGGGGTGAGTTCGATGGAGATCATCGACAATGCCGTCCCCCACATCGGCGGCGAGGAGGACAAACTCGAGACCGAGTCGCGGAAACTGCTCGGCGAGTTCGACGGGGCCGAACTCACCCACAACGGCATGCACGTGGCGGCCTCCTGTAACCGCATCCCGACCATCGACGGCCACCTCGAGAACGTCTGGGTCGAGACCGAGGAGGACCTGCCCGCCGACGCGGCTGCCGAGGCCATGCGGGAGTACCCGTCTCTCGATCTCCGCTCCTCGCCGGACCCGCTCATCCACGTCTTCGAGGAGCCCGACCGTCCGCAGCCCCGACTGGACCGCACTCTCGGCGACGGGATGGCCATCGCCGCCGGCGGTCTCCAGAAGTCACCCTTCGGCCTGCAGTACAACTGTCTGGCTCACAACACGGTCCGCGGTGCCGCCGGTGCGAGCGTGCTCAACGGCGAACTGCTGCTTGAGAACGGGTACATCTAACCGCGCGAGCCGTCCCGCGGTCGACGGGCGGGCGGCGTCGCCGTTCGATCGCCGTCCTTCCCCACGGTTTTTCGAACCGCTCTCCGGTCGCAGCGCTGCCTCGAGGCCGTCCCTCGGCCGTGCTGTAACGGGGATCCGGGGATTGCGGCTATGAGAGTCCCTGTTTCGGTCGACGCCGCGGACGGAACGGTCCGTCGGAAGCGACCGACGAGTGAGGCGACGAGACGTCGCCGATCAGGTGTCGGTTCGTGGCAACGCGACCACCGGTACCGATGCTTCCTTCACTAACCGTCGTGCCACGTCGCCGGTAAGTAGTTCCACGAATCGGCTTCCGCCGCGAGGTTCGAAGACGACAGCGTCGACAGCGCGCTCGACTGCCGCCTCGAAGATCGTCTCGACCACGTCGGTTCCGAAGAGGATCGTCGTCTCGACTGCGCCGGCTCGCTCCTCGAGTGGCTCTCGAGCGCGCTCGAAGACCGTCTGCGCGTACTCCTCGCGTTGTTCGACCGAGGCTTTGTCGGGCGCACCCCCCGCTTTCTCGATCACGTTGACGATGATCACCCGACTCGATGGGGAGAGATACGGTGCAAGCGCTGCCGCGGTCCGTTCCCCGTCTTCGGGGTCAGCCACGGGAACGAGCACCGCCCCATCGAACGTCAGCGACACGGGACACCCTCCACATTCTCCGCTTGCGCGGCGTCTTTCGTGCGAACGGTGGCGACTGCTGTGAACGTCATACGCGTGGTTCGTCGCAGGGGGACAAAAAAGTAGGTCGACAGCTCGGGCAGCGATCGTTCGGGGGCGACCGCGGCCGACTCTCCATCAGGGGAGAACGACGTTTTCGAGGGCCGCGTCGGGTCCGGACTCGTCGAATCGACGGCGGTTTTCCGCGACGATGTCGGCCAGTCGGTCGTAGTACTCCGGCGTGTGCCCCGCGTTGTGTGGCGTGATCTGAACGTTTTCGAAGGTCCACAGCGGATGCTCCTCGGGCAGCGGCTCGGGATCGGTCACGTCCAGCGATGCACCCCGAATCCGGTTCGAGCGCAGCGCCGCGACGAGCGCGTCGGTGTCGACGACCGGCCCGCGGGCGATGTTGACGAGCACCGACTCGGGCCCCATCGTGACGAGTGCCTCGCGGTCGATCAGACCTCGCGTCGTTTCCGTCAGCGGACAGGCGAGGACGAGGTAGTCCGTCCGTGCGAGCGCGTCGTCGAACGCCGCGTCGTCAAAGCCGATGACCTCGTCCGTCGGCCCGCCCTTCTCCGGGGTATAGCGCACACCGATCGTGTCGACGCCGAACGGCTCGAGGCGCGTACAGACAGCCTGCCCGATCGCACCGAGGCCGACGACGGTCACCGTCGACCCCTGTAGTTCCGTGGCCTTGTAGTGGCGCCACTCACGGCGGCGCTGGCGGCGCTCGCCGACGTGGAACCGCCGGGTGAAGTGGAGGATCGCACCCACGACGTGCTCGCCGATGTTCGGTCCGTGAACCCCCGAGGCGTTCGTCACTGTGACGCCCCGATCCTCGAGTGCCGCGAGCGGCAGGTGGCCGGTCCCCGCGTAGGCACACGCGAAGACATCGAGGGAGTCGGCGGCCGCGAGCAACTCCTCCTCGAGTGTCATACCGGTGACAAAGCGTGCGTTTTCGATCGCCTCGCGCTCCTCGGCCGGCGTTCTCGCCAGGTCGACGGTGTGGTCCGGCAGCCGATCGCGGATCGCGTCGGCGTACTGTTCGATCGGCGTTCCGTGGGTGCCCGTTCGCAGGACGAGCACGTCCGGCGCATCGTCGCTCATGTCTCAGTCCTCGGCCGATGCCGGCAAAAGCGTTCGTCTCGCGGCACCGCTGGGGTCCCAACGCCGATCCGACCCGACCCGGACCGCGATGCACGCTCCGCTCACGCTGGCATGGCGTCCCGCCGCGACCACCCGCCGAAGCGGTTCGCCGTTGACGGCCCGTCGTCCAGCGCACGCCATCCCGGTCTCGCAGGCCGCTATCGGCCCGTCTCGCAGCCCAGTCGTCGCTCCACCGCATCGCGAACCCGCTCGAGCACGACGGGCGTGTCGCTCGGGCGACCGACGCTGACCGCGTCCGCGCCGTAGTCGACGTACTCGCGGACGGTCTCGTCGTCGCGGACGCCGTTGTTGGCGATCACGAACAGGTCGGTGGCGTCGGCGATGGCGGCGATGATCGATTCGGTATCCATCGCGTCGACGTGGACGAAGGCCGCTCCCGCCGTCTCGAGGCGACGGGCCAGTTCCGGCAGGTCGACGCCCGGGACCTCCGCGCGGACCTTCACGCCGACAGTCGCACCGGTCTCGGCCGCCCGCTCCACGTAGTCAGCGAGTCGCTCGCCGTCCCGCAGGAGCGTCTCGCCACAGCCGACGTCGCGGAGTTCGGCCTGCCGGCAGTGGGCGTTGATCTCGAGGTACGCGTCCCGATCGCGACAGACGCAAGCGGCGTCGACGACGGGATCGACGGTCGCACTCCGGACGTTGACCGCCGGTTGGATCGGCATCCCGGCGAGTGACTCGAGTTCGCGGGCGACGAAGGCCAGCGGATCGTCGGGCAGGAACTCGGTGCGATCGCGGGCGACGAGTTCGCGAGCGGCCGCGCGGGAATCGGCGTCGATGGCGATGCCGCCGAGGAACGCGGCCCCGGCGTATTCGGCTCCGGCCCGCGCCCAGTCGGCGTCGGCCTCGCCGCTGAGGCTCGCGAGCGCGAGCGGCGGCGTAAACGACACTGTCGATGCCATCTCAGCCTACGTGCTCGATCGCGTCGTCGATCGCGCGGATCACGCGCGCGGCGTCCTCGCCGGAGTCGATCGCGATGTCCGTTCGAACCGTCGGTCGGTCGAAATCAGCGTCGTCGCCGTCGTCGATCACGAACGCGTCCGCGAACGGGTAGGCGGTCGCCAGCCCCTCGGTGCTCGGTTCCGCGTTGACGGCCTCCATGAGGTCACCCGCGGGCCCGGAAAACGCGTCGTCACCGAGGAACGGCGAGACGGCGACGACGGTCGTCTGGGCGAGCGCGTCCGCGACGCCCGGGAGCGCGAGCATCGGTCCGATACTGGTGACTGGGTTCGACGGACCGATGACGACGGTGTCATCGAGTGCCTCGAGGACGCCCGGGGCGGGGTCGGCCTGCGAGGAGCCGCGGAACTCGACGGTATTGACGGCCGGATCGCCCCGATGAGCGACCCAGTACTCCTGGAAGTGCATGACTCCCTCGTCCGTGTGGACGAGGCTTGCGACGGGATCGTCGCTCATCGGGAGGAGATCGATCGTCAGTCCGAAGGCGTCGGCGAGTCGCTCGGTCGCCTCGCTCAACGTCTTCCCCTCGTCGATGAGGCTCGTCCGCGTGATGTGGACGGCCCGGTCGCGGTCACCGATGGTCATGAACTCGGCAACGCCCGAAAAGCGACGCCAGTTCGCGAGCGTCCGACCCTCGGTCTGCCTGTCGTCGGGGAGATACTGCGGCCCCTCAGGCAGCCCCGCGGCCGACGCGATGTCGGACAGCGCCGAGTTTGTCCGCTGCGTATCGCCCTTGATGCCCCACCACGTCTCCCGGTCGAGGATGCCACCACCCTGAAACAGCAGCGTATCGACGTCCGGCGAGACCAAGAGTCCGCCGATCTCGATGTCGTCGCCCGTGTTGACGACGACTGTGGTCTCCTCCGGCGAGAACGCGGCGGCAGCGCCGTCCAATAGCTTCGGCGTTCCAGTGCCCCCGGAGAGGAAAGTTACCATATCTACACCTCTCGAGCGAGGCTACTTAATCGCTTATGGCCGGTGTTCGGGACCTGGAAACACCGTCCCGAACAGCTTCGTCAAACGACGACCGGCGGAGTGGCGGTTCCATGTCGGGACCCGGAAGGATCGCGTGGTTACTCGACGACGATCGTTCCGGTCATGAAGCGTTCGTGGGGGATGCAGACGTACTCGTGTTCGCCCGTCGTCTCGAACGTGTGGACGTACGACTGGCCCGACTGGACCGCGCCGTTGCCGTTCTCCCATCCCGTGCGGGCACCCTCTTCGCTGTCGAACCCGCCCGATGCCCAGTAGGTCGCGTCGCTCGGAATCCCGTCTTCGAAGGCCGTCACTGTATGTGGCTCGCCGGCCGCGTGTTTCCAGGCGACGGTCTCGCCCTGCTTGACAGTGAGCGTCTCCGGATCGTACGCGGTCGCCTGCATCTCGACGACGTGGTCGGCGTCGTCGGGGACGCCCTCGACGACGTTCGGTCCGCCCTGGAGGTCGGGTGCTGATTCGGTCTCCTCGGCAGTGTCAGCCGACCCGTCGACCGGCGCTGCGTCGGCCGCGCCGGCGACCGCGAACTGCGCCTGCAACGCCGCCGTCGCGAACGCTTCGGCGGCCGTGTCGACATCCATCTCCGTCTCGCGGGCAGCATCGCTCTCGGCGTCGCTCGCCTCGAGCGCGGCGATGTACTCCTCGAGCGCCGCCTCGAACCCCTCGTAGGCCTCCTGATCGGCCTCCTCGAGGAGTTCGTGGACCCGCGCACCCTCGAACGTCTCGTACACGGCATCCATGAGTGACGCGGCGGCGGCCCCGAACGAGCCGCCGGCGGCCGCGACGACGGTATAGGTCGCCGCGACCGCTTGCTCGTTGAACGCCCGGGCCGTGGCTCCGACACTCTCATCGTTTCCGGCGGCGGCCTGCGCGTCGCCGAGCGCGCCCTCGAACGATTCGTACCGGTCGTGGTCGGCGTCCTCGAGTGCCTCGTGGAATCCACCCGCACCGTTCTCGAAGTACTCGAACGTTTCTCCAACGACGGTTTCGGCTCGGCCGGACGCGCCGAGAGCGTCTAGGACGCCGGCGTCGAACACCCGCGCGGTCATGTATCCGCTTTCGACGGCGCTGACCTGTGCGGGCGAGCCGATGGTTGTTTCGAACTCGAGGAGGGTCTCGCGGATTCCGGTCGCGTGTTCGTCGACGGCCGCGTCGTCGCCGTTCTCGCAGGCCTTGATGAGGCCTTGCAGGTGCTCCTCTTCGAAGGTCTCGTAGAGCGATTCGTCGGTTTCCTCGAGCGTTTCGTGGAAGCCGGCTTCGTTGGCCTCGAACGTCTCGAACAGCCCGCTGACGAGTTCGGCGGCGACCGCGTTCTCGCCGAGCCGATACCGTTCCACCGCGTCCTCGGTTCGAGCTTTGAAGAAGCCAGCCTCGATCAGTGTGGCCTCGCTGCCGGTCCCCAGGGCCTCGATCCCGGTCACCAGCCCGTCGTCGATCGCATCGACGGCGGTGTCGACGCCCGCCGGGTCGTCGTTCTCGATCGCCGTCGCGAGCGCGTCCAGGCCGTCCTCCTCGAATCGGTGGTAGGCGTCCTCGCTCGCCTCCTCGAGCGCCTCGTGTGCACGGGCGCCCTCGAAGTGTTCGAAAGCGTTCTTGACGACTCGCGCGGCTGCCTCGTGCTCCCCGCGCTCGAAGAGCCAGGCCGCGTCGTGGGCCCGCGCCCGATACACGGTCAGGGCAGCGGCGTGAGCGAACGCCGTCGACGGCCCGCCAAGCCCCGCGAGTGCCGCGGCGTCCCATCCTCGTGCCTGATAGGCGGCGATCTCTCCGGCTCCCGCTGCCGATTCGGACGGAGTGAGAGCGTACCCGCCGTCGATGGCCGCCTCGAGCGCATCGCTCGCGCTCGAACGGACGCTCTCGCCGTCCTCGTTACCCGCGGCCGTGGCGACGCTTTTCATAGCGGCTTCGAATGCCTCGTAAACGTCGCCGTCGGCCTCCCCGATCGCGTCGTGAACGGCCGCCCCCTCGAACCGTTCGAACGCGTCGTTCGCGACGGTTTCGGCGGCGTCAAAGGCACCGGCCGAGGCGAGCATGACGCTATCGGCGACCGTCGTGCCGAACGCCTGCAGATCGAACGCCTGGACCGTCGGTTCGCCGACGAGGGTCTGTTGGGCCCCGCGGAGTTGCTTGTCCGCGATACCGGTCTCCTCCCGTCCGCGAGCGATGTCGTTCTGCTCCAGCCCCTCCGTCCGGAGTTCGACGAGCGCCTCCTCGAATGCCTCGTAGCGCGACTTGTCGGTTTCCTCGAGCATTTCGTGGGCGTTGTACTCGCCGCTGGCCTGCTCAAAGCGATCGAACGTCCGGCCGGCGATAGCAGCGCCGGCACCGGTCTCACCGGCCTCTCCCGCGGCGAGTGCGTCCCACAGCCGCGCTCGCATCGCGTTCCATTCGGCGGCGACGGCCGTCTCGGCTGGCTTGGCGTCCGCCGATTCTTCGTCGGACTCCGGTGATGTCCCGTCCTCCCCCGACTCCGATTCTGGCTCTTTTTCCTCGGTCGTCTCGGAACACCCGGCGAGTCCGAGACTCGCGATTGCAGCACCGCTCCCCTTCAACCACGCGCGTCGTGTTTGCCGCATAGGTTTTAGGCTCCCCTAAATACACAAATGCATTCCGATTTTGGCTGGCCTAAACCGATGGGGAACGGCATCGCTCGCGTTGCTGTGCTGTAATCGCGGCCCCAATAGGTCCTGCATCCGGTTCGACCGACCGGCCTCCGATCGGAGCGCGGGCCAGTTTGCAGGCGCGCGGCGCGATCCGGATTTCCTCGAGTCGCCCCGTTATCTCCCTGTTTTCGGGTCTCTCTGGTCGTCATGTTATATAATTACTAGTGATGTCATCTATATCTCCGAGCGGGACCTACGACTACCGAGGACCGATGGCAGTAACGACCACACCCGTAGACGACGGTGCAATGGACGGACTCGGCGAGGAACTTCGCGGCGAGTTGCTCCGGCCCGGTGATCCGAACTACGACGAGAGGCGAGCAGTCTGGAACGGCATGATCGACAGACGCCCGGCGCTCATCGTTCGAGCGATGGGCGCGTCGGACGTGATCGCGACGGTGAACTTCGCCCGCGAGCAGAACGTAGTACTCGCAGTTCGCGGCGGCGGGCACAACATCGCCGGCAATGCCGTCTGCGATGGCGGCGTGATGCTCGATCTCTCGGCGATGCGGTCGGTCCGGGTCGATCCGGCGGCACAGGCGGCTCGCGTCGAGCCGGGCGCAACCCTCGGTGACTTCGACCACGAGGCGCAGGCGTTCGGACTGGCGACGCCGACCGGGATCAATTCGACGACCGGTGTCGCGGGACTCACGCTCGGCGGTGGGTTTGGCTGGCTGACTCGCAGGTACGGAATGACGGTGGATAACCTGCGCTCCGTCGACATCGTCACCGCTGACGGCGAACTGCGTCACGCAAGCGAGGCGGAAAACTCGGACCTCTTCTGGGGGATTCGAGGCGGGGGCGGTAACTTCGGCGTGGTCACCTCGTTCGAATTCGATCTCCACGAGGTCGGCCCCGAGATCCTCTCCGGACCGATCGTCTACGCGGGCGACGATGCGCGGGAGGTCATCCGACACGTTCGGGACTTCAACGAGGACGCACCGGACGAGTGCGCCGTCTGGATCGTGCTTCGGGCGGCACCGCCGCTTCCGTTCCTTCCCGAGACCGTCCACGGCGTCGGCGTCGTCCTCGTCGTGACGTTCTACGCCGGTGATATCGACGACGGCAAAGCTGTTCTGGCCCCACTTCGGGAATACGGGGACCCGATCGCCGATGCCGTCGGCCCCCACCAGTACGCGGCGTTCCAGCAGTCGTTCGACCCGCTTCTCACCGAGGGGGCCCGGAACTACTGGAAATCCCATAACTTCAGCGACCTCTCCGACGACGCCATCGATACCGCGGTCGAGTACGCAGCCGATCTCCCGTCACCACTGTCCGAGATCTTCTTCGGGCAACTCGGCGGCGAGATGGCATGCGTCCCGTCGGACGCGACGGCCTACCCCCATCGGGACGCCGAGTACGCGATGAACGTCCACACGCGCTGGGAGGACCCAGCGATGGACGACGACTGTATCGCCTGGTCCCGAGAGTTCTTCGACGCGATGGCACCGTACGCGACCGGCGGCGTCTACGTGAACTTCATCAGCGAGGACGAGGGCGAGGAAGCCCTCGCCTACGCGGACAACCGGGACCGGCTGGCCGACATCAAGGCCGACTACGACCCGACGAACCTGTTCCGGATGAACCAGAACGTCGAACCAGCCCGATAACTTTTTTGAGTCCCTTACTCGCCGATCCAATCGGCGAAGCTCCCCTCGAGCAGCGTCTCCGACTGCCGGCTGACGTATTCGCGTTGCATCGTTGCGATCGCCTCGTCGAGGTCCGCCCCGTCCTCGAGAGCGGTTCGGACCTGCTCGCGCTTCCAGCCGGCTGGCGTGACTTCCTGCCGGACGCGCCGCCGGAGCGGGTAGAGATACTTCGCGGCGTCTTCCTCGCTCAGCCCACGGTTGGTCAGTCCGTCCTCGGCGTGAGCCAGCAAGTCCTCGTAGAGCGCGAGGCGATCGGCCGTCTCCTTGCCGTCGTTGGTGATCCAGATCAGTTCGGCCTCGAGCCCGTCGACCATCGCGGCGTAGAAGTTGCCGCGAGCGAGCTGCCAGTCGAGTTCGATGACGGGATGCTCGAGGCGGGTCAGACTCTCCATCAGGCCGGCGAAGGCGGCGAGGAAGGAAATCGAATCACGAACCGTGGGCTGGGCGGGGATCGGCCGGAACTCGATGCGGGCGTTCGCAGCCGATCTGGTCGGGCCGCCGAAGACCGGTCGGATCCACCGCCAGTACGTGCCGTGTTTGCGGCTGAAGTGGGGGAACTGATCGTCGAAGCGCTCGCCGGGCTCGACCGGCATCGGGACGATAGTGTCGTCATCGGCGACCCGGTCGATCGCTTCCTCGACCGTCTCTAGGTCGTGTGGGAAGCGGACCTTGCCTTCACCCGTTGTGGGATCGTTGAGGACGGTCTCGAAGATGCTGATACGGTGTTCCATCCAGGCGTCCCGGAGGATGTCGTCGGCAGTGGCGTCGTCGTCGTAGAGATCGGCGGGGAAAAACGGGGAGTTGACCCCGAGCGCGAGCAGCGGGCCGGCGACCCGGAGCGCGTAATTGAAGTACTCGGGGAGGTCGGGGGCGTGAGCGACCTGATAGTGGGGCTGAATCGATGTGATGAGGCTCTCGGGCATGACGGTATCGCCCTGCACGGAGACGTTCGGGGCCTCGATGCGCATTCCCGCGGCGTCGGCCTGCTCGGTGTTGGCCATCGCGTGATACCGGGCGGAGTCGCTCATGTTCGTCGCGATACGGATCGTCCGTTCGGTCCCGTCCGGGGTGGTCGCTGTCCGTTCGACGCTGTCAGTGAGGTAGGTCCCCGCCGCCTCTCCTTCAGGGGGGAGCGTCCAGAGCGCATCGCTGACTAACCGCATCCGCTCGGAATCCGTCACGTCGAGTGCCGTCTGTAACCGGGCTTTGACCTCCGACTCCTGGGCGGCCAGCCCGGGGGCGTTCAGCGGCTGCGGACTGGTCGTCATCTCCGCGTTGTGCAAGCCCAGTTCCTTCTCGAACCCGATCAACTCGAGCAGCCGACGCGGGACCCGCCGCAACGCACAGTCGTCGGCCTTGACCGCGTAGAACTCATACTCGAGGCCGACGATCGCCTGCGGATTGTCGAAGACCCCCTCCTCGACGGCGTCTTTGATGACCGCCGCGTCCGCCTGGGCCCGCTCCCGAAAGTCGGCGGCGTCGACCGCCAGCATGTCCGCGACCCGTGCGGCGAGTTCCTCCTCTGGCATACCACCGAGTGTGTGGCCGACTGTCTTTAAAGCACGTCTCTCGACCACCGAGCGCCGGTCGGTCTCAGAACCGTTTTACTCCCCGCGACGATACACGTCGCCGATGGAGTTTGCCACGTTCGCTGACCGTGCCGGGACGATCGAGGCCGAACCCGCCGCTCTTGAGGTCGTCGCTCACGTTCGGGACCTGTTCGCCGACGCCGGCTCCGATCTCGAGGTCGTCGCGCGGTTCGTTCAGGGCCGGGTGTTTCCGGCCTGGGACTCGACGACGCTGGACATCGGGCCGAGTGCGTGTTACGAAGCGATCGCCCGCGCCGCGGGGACGAACGTGAGCAGCGACGACGTAGAGGCCCGACTCGCCGAGGTCGGCGAGATCGGCGACGTGGCGGCGAATTACGACTTTGGTGGCCAGCAAGGGCTCGGTGCGTTCACTGGCGGTGGCGGAGGCAACGGCGGCAATCTCACCGTTCGCGAGGTCCACGAGACGCTCGAGGACATCGCGGCTGCTGAGGGATCGGGGAGCCAGGACCGGAAAGTCGACCTGCTCTTCGGTCTCTTCAACCGCTGCTCGAGCGAGGAAGCGCGCTATCTGGCGCGCATCGTGCTCTCGGAGATGCGGATCGGCGTAGGTGAAGGGACAGTACGGGACGCTATTGCCGAGGCGTTCGACGTTCCCACGGATCGGGTCGAACGCGCATTGCAGGTCTCGAACGACTACGGACAGGTCGCACGGACCGCCCGTGACGACGGACTCGAGGGACTGGATTCGACTGAGCTCGAAGTGGGTCGCCCGGTCCAGGCAATGCTCGCCCAGACGGGGACGGTGACGGACGCGCTCGAGGAGTGGGAGACGGCCGGTGTCGAGTGGAAGTACGACGGCGCGCGGATTCAGTTGCACCACGCTCCGAACAGATCGAACGAATCGACGGCGGAGACCCGCGTCTTTTCGCGAAACATGGAGGAGGTCACCGACGCCCTGCCGGAAGTCGTCGAGTTCGCCGCGGCCCATCTCGAGGAGCCCGCGATCCTCGACGGCGAGGTCGTCGCGATCGACGAGGACGGCTCGCCGCTCCCGTTTCAGGAGGTGCTCAAGCGGTTCCGGCGGAAACATGACGTTGCGAAGGCCCGCGAGGACGTCTCGGTGCGTCCCGTCTTCTTCGACTGTCTGCACGCCGGCGGTGAGGACCTGCTCGCGGAGCCGCTGACGACGCGCCACGACCGGCTCCGATCGGTGCTGGTCGACGCGGACGCCGACCCCGTCGCCGATGACGAAATCGAGGGACTGTCCCTGCTCTGGCGGACCGACGACCCCGACGAGATCGAGTCGATCGCCGCCGAGGCGCTCGAGGCGGGCCACGAGGGGATCATGCTGAAAAACCCCGACTCGACGTACTCGCCGGGACGACGCGGGAAGCACTGGCGAAAGCGGAAACCGGACGTGGAGACGCTGGACTGCGTCGTGACCGGTGCTGAGTGGGGCGAGGGGCGACGCGCGACCGTCCTCGGTACGTTCGAACTCGCCGTGCGCACGGGCGACGACAGCGAGGAACGCCGTTCCGCTGGCTCTGCGGTGGAACCGCAGAACCTCGAGACCGTGGGCAAGGTCGCGACCGGGATCACCGACGAGAAACTCGAAGAGTTAACTGATCTGCTCGAGCCCCACATCACCGTTGCTGAGGGACAGACGGTCGACCTCGAGCCCGCGGTCGTCTTCGAGGTCGGCTACGAGGAGATCCAGTCTTCGCCGACCTACTCGTCGGGCTATGCCCTGCGGTTCCCGCGGTTCGTCGGTGTTCGGTCCGACAAGTCTCCCGCGGATGCGGACTCGCTCGAGCGCCTCGAGCGACTTCACGACCAGTAGCGTCGGTCGTCGTTTTCCATCCGGGGAGCCGTCGTTCGCGGGAGCAGCGTCACACGGTTTTCCCCCTCTATTTTTACAGTTAGTATAAAGGAATATACGTTACTTATCGATAGTACCTACTATGTCATCACCATTCGAAAACCCGGCGATCCGCTATGGAATGGGTTTCAGTAGTGCCGTGCTACTCGTCATCGTCGCGTTCGTCTTTCTCGAGGAGGGATTGACTCGGTGGCTCGTACTCGGTCTTGCAGTCATCGAGATCACGGTCGTTCCACGGATTCTGAAAATGACGGTGGAGAACAACACTGACGGGGTGTGAGTGACGTCGGTAGCGCTGTCTGTCTCGTCTGCTTTCCCGACTCGCTGCCGTATTGGATCGGCAGCCAGTGACTACGACCGACCATATGTGAGCACCCTTAAGACCCACGCCCGACAGCATTGCCGTATGCAACCGCGCGACCTGTCCGATCACGTCGCATACGAGGCGGGTCGAGGCATCGAGGAGGTCGCCCGCGAACTCGGGCGTGATCCCTCGGAGTTCATCAAACTCGCCTCGAACGAGAACCCGCACGGTCCGTCGCCGGCCGCCGCCGTGGCCATCCGCGAGACGGCCTCGAGCGTGAGTTCCTACCCCAAAGCCGCCCACGCCGATCTCACGACCGCCGTCGCCGGCCGCTGGAACGTCACCGATGAACAGGTCTGGCTGGCAAACGGCGGCGACGGGGCGATCGATTACCTCCACCGGGCGGCGCTGGAACCGGCCGATGACGTGCTCGTCCCGACGCCCGGCTTCGCTTACTACGGAATGAGTTCCCGCTTTCACCACGGCGACGTTCGGGAGTACGAACTCACCCGAGCGGACGACTTCGCTCAGGAGGCCGATGCGGTTCTGAAAGCCTACGACGGCGAGCGCGTGATCTGGCTCACGAGCCCCCACAACCCTTCCGGCTCGACGATGCCCCTCGCGGAAATCGAACGCCTCGCCGACGGGACCGACGAGGAGACCCTGATCGCCGTCGACGAGGCCTACGGCGAGTTCGCCGACCGCGACAGCGCCGTCGCGCTGATCGAGGGTCGTGACGGATTCGACGCCCGCGACGATGTCGCGGTCCTCCGGACGTTCTCGAAAGCCTACGGGCTGGCCGGCGTGCGCCTCGGCTACGCCGTCGTACCCGACGAGTGGGCCGACGCCTACGCCCGCGTGAACACGCCCTTCGCGGCGAGCGAACTCGCCTGTCGGGCTGGCCTCGCGGCCATCGACGACGAGGAACACGTCGTGCGGACCGTCGAAACCACCCGCGAATCCCGCGCGTACATGCGCGACAACATCAATAGCCACGTCTGGGAGAGTCAGGGTAACTTCGTCCTCGTCGATGTCGGTGACGCCTCGGCCGTCGCCGCCGAGATGCAGGAACGCGGTGTCATCGTCCGTGACTGCTCGAGCTTCGGGCTGCCGGGCTGTGTCCGCATCACCTGCGGAACCGAGGACGAAACGGAGCGCGCCGTCGAGACGCTCAACGACGTGCTCGACGACCTCGATGTCGAGCCGGAATCGACGGGCGAGTCCGCGGACCCGGACGCGGAGGTGGCCGATCCATGAGGATCGCCGTCACCGGTACGCCGGGCACCGGGAAGACGACCGCGACGGAACTGCTCGAGTCCCGGCTGGCCGCTGCGGGGACGGATGCCGACGATGAGTCGCCACCCGAACCTGAGGTGATTCACCTCAACCGGGTGCTCGAGGACGAGGAACTGTACACCGAGGTCGATACCGACCGCGAGAGCAAGGTCGCGGATCTCGACGCACTGGCCGCGTGGCTCGAGGGACGTGAAGACATCGTGATCGAGTCCCACCTTGCCCATCACTTCGATGCCGACCGGATCGCCGTCCTGCGGTGTCACCCCGAGACGCTCGAGCAACGCTTGCTCGAGCGCGGTGAAACCGAGGCGAAGGCGGCCGAGAACGCCGAGAGCGAGGCGCTCGACGTGATCCTCTCGGCGGCCGTCGAGGAACACGGCCTCGAGTCCGTCTACGAGATCGACACGACCGACCGCGCTCCCGCGGCGGTCGCGGACGAACTGATGGCGGTCGCGACGGGCGAGCGCGACCCGAGCGCCGGCGAGGTCGACTTCATGGAGTATCTGACATGACGCTCGATAAGTTCCGTCCGTACGTCTCGCGGTTCCTCGACCCGTTCGTCAGGGGGTTCGATCGCGTCGGCATGACGCCCAACGGGGTGAGCGTCGTGGCGTTCGGGATGGCGATCCTGGCGGCCGTCGCGTTCGCCCTCGGCGGACTCGAGGATCCGATCTGGTACGCCGTAGCGGCGATACTGGTCTTCCTGAACGGCTGGTTGGATATCGTCGACGGCGCGCTCGCGCGCGAACAGGAGGTCGCCTCGGCCGGCGGCGACCTGCTGGATCACGTCCTCGACCGATACGCGGACATCGTCGTCATCGCCGGACTGGCCGCCGGCATCGAAGACTACCTGCTTGGCTTTGCCGCGGTGACCGGCGTCGTGATGACCTCGTATCTGGGCACGCAAGCCCAGGCGGTCGGCCTCGATCGGGTCTATGGCGGACTCGTCGGTCGAGCGGACCGGTTGGCGATCATCGGTCTCGCCGGCTTCCTCGCGTACCCGCTCGCGGACGCGTCACTCGCCGGGGTCTCGCTGGTCGGCTGGCTGCTCGTCTTCCTCGCGGTCGTCGGCCACCTGACGGCGCTCCAGCGCTTTTATTACTCCTGGATCGCTCTCGAGTAGGCCCGTTTCGACCCGGTCTTCGGGTGGTTCGACGGCGTGGCGCCGCGCCGCATGCTTTATCCCTCACCGCGATATAGAGTCCGACATGGTTCAGTGCGAGATGTGTGGGGCCGAGACGTCGTCCCCGAACACCATCAAAGTCGAGGGCGCGAAGCTAGACGTGTGTTCGAACTGCACGGACTTCGGCACTGAAGTCAAAGACACGTCGAGTTCGAGCGGCTCGACGAAGTACTCGACCGGGTCGAGTTCGTCCTCGTCGAGCGGGGGCGGCCAGTCGAGCGGCTCGAGTCGGAGTTCCGCCAGTTCGGGCGGCTCGAGCCAGCGCCGCTCGGACATGTTCGACGACATGGATGAACTCGCGACCGATTACGACGACCGCGTCCGCAACGCACGCGAGGACGCGGGGCTCAGCCAGTCCGATCTCGCGAACGAACTCAACGAGAAAGCCAGCCTGATCCGCAAGATCGAACGCGGCGAGACGCTGCCAAGCGACAAGGTCCAGAGCGAACTCGAGGACTTCCTCGAGATCAGCCTGAGCGCACAGGGGAGTTCCGGCGAGGACTCGGAGTGGTCCGGCGGCTCCTCGACGGGGAGTTACACCTTGGGCGACGTCGTCAAGCGCAAGGACTGACCGCGACGGCCGGTTCCGTCCTCGATACCGCCGCCGACTCGCAAACTATTTCTTTCGGGCGGGTGCGGTTGCCGATATGTTCGTCCTCGTTAATCTGAAGACGTATCCGTGTGACCCGGTCGAAGTCGCGGCGGCCGTTCGCGACGTCAACGACGCCACTGACGCTCGTCTAGCCGTCGCACCGCAGGCGGCCCATATCGAGCGCGTCGCCGAAACGGGTGTGGAGACGTGGGCACAGCACGTCGACGCGATCGAACACGGGAGCAACACCGGGCACGCGCTCGCCGAGAGCGTCGCCGACGCCGGCGCGGTCGGCACGCTGATCAATCACTCCGAGCGGCGGCTGAAACTGGCCGACATCGACGGTGCCGTCCGTGCGGCCAAGCGGGCGGATCTCGAGACGATCGTCTGTGCGAACAACCCGGCCCAGATCGGCGCGGCCGCCGCGCTGGGGCCGGACGCCGTCGCCGTCGAACCGCCCGCACTCATCGGCACCGGGACGCCGGTCAGTCAGGCCGATCCCGACGTCGTCGAGAACGCCGTCGAGGCGGCAGCGAACGTCGATTCTTCGGTGTCGGTCCTCTGTGGTGCGGGCATCAGTACGGGTGACGACGTCGTCGCCGCGGGCGATCTGGGTGCCGAAGGCGTCCTGCTCGCCAGCGGGGTCGCAAAAGCCGACGATCCGCAATCGGCGCTCGAAGACCTCGTCGAACCGCTCTGAAGCGGGCACCGTGTCGACCGCGTCTCGAAGACGCGGCCCGTCGACCGACTTTTTTCGATCGCCGCCGAAGAGTGCGTATGACTGATCAGGGGGACGATCCCGGGAGCGATCCCGGCATCGGCGACGAGTCCGCAGCGGGAGAGCGACCCGTGGCCGTCACGCTCGAGAATCGACTGATGAGTCACGGGCTCTATCTGACCGCTTTTCGGTGGCTGGACGAGCGCGACCCACCCGGGGCTGACGGGGCCGGGATCGAGCTCGAGTACGAAGCCGTCTCCGAAGCGCCCGTCGTCACGAGCACCGAGGTCGGTGCCGTCGTGCGGACGCTCGTGACGATCGGCGACGAACGGGAGTGGACACCGGGGCGTCTCGAGGCCACCTCGCTGACGACCGACGGCGATGTCCGCGGGCGGTGGCATGTCGAACGCGAGTGGTTCCGCGGGCTCGGATCGACGCTTACCCAACTCGAGTTCTCCCAGCGAGTCCTTACAACCGTCACAAATAACCGTCACGAACAGGACAATCATTAAAGAGGAACGCGGGGATAGATTAATGATGTCCCATACGCGTGTGTATCGTAGACGATTCAATGACTGGGGAGCAGGTGTACGTTTCACACGCGCCACGGAATCTCGATCTCGTTCAGGACCTGTTCTCGACGGTCAAGAACTTCCCCTTCGGCGTCCACATCGCGCTCGAGGAGATCGAGTCCGGCCGCTCCCGAAAGCGACTCGAGGGTCGCCTCGCCAACAGCGACCTCGTCGTCGCTGTGTTAACCGAGGACGCGGCCGGGAACACCTGGATCAATCAGGAGGTCGGCTACGCGGTGGCGAAAGGAATTCCCGTCTTGCCGGTCCGGGATGACGGAGTCAGCTGTCGCGGGTTCATCAGTGACATCGAAGGCGTGACGATCGATCGGGATGACCTCTCGGTCACCATCTTCAACCTGCTCTGTCGACTCCGAAGCGAACTCGCGCCGCTTGGCGCGCTGTCGGTCCCGAACTGGTATATTCGGTTCCCCTGTACGGTCACCGGCTGCGATCAGCCAGTCACGCTCGAACTCGAGCGTGGGCAGACGAAACTCTGGAAACTCCACAGTCACGGCAAACACCTGGCCGCCTCGTGTGACGGCTGCGGATCGACGTATTTCTTCGATCCGGCGACGATCGGTTTCTCGGGCCGAAAAGACGGATAACCCGCGTCAACCATCCGTCGAAGTGGGTCGCAGGCGTCGGCGACGATCCGTTCGCCGGCCTCGTCAACTGTCGTCACCGCCTTGAGTGCGACCGATCGGTGCCCCGCTCACGGCCGAGCCATCGAACCTCGACCGCGACCATCACGCGAGCGGTTCGGGACCGTTTCATCGCAGTGCTTCCGCTGACACCCGTGCCCGTTGATAGTCCGCACGGTATCCGTCTCGAGGGTCGTCGCAATGGGCCCGTTTCACGGAGTGGTTGTGGCCGTAGGACTCGCTTACCAGTCGGTCGGACACCGACCGTGTGGCCGCCGCCGCTGAACGGTGTCGATAACAAAGTGCCTCCCGACCGACGGCTCGATCGTGCGAGGCCACCCTCGCACGGAGACGTTCTGTCCGTTGGACGACACTCGGCGGCCGCCGGTCGCCGAGTTCCTCCTCACCTGTCAGGGATATCGGTGATCGCCGCGACCGAGTCGAAGTCGGCTCGGAGAGCGGCCGACTCCGTTTGTCGCGCTCGCGCAGCCGTCGGCCACGCCGTCGAGCGGAACCGGGGAAGCAATAGGAACGGGGCACCCACAGTCGACTATGGACACGGCAGTTCAGACGGGCGTCCGTGACAGCGCAGCCGGCCGCGATCGGATCGCCGCCGGGGTAGTCGATGTCGGCCTCGTCACCGCGATGGTCCTCTACGGCTACGTCCATCACGGGGGCGACCCGATCGCGACCCCGCTCGAATCGCTCGAGACGATCGCTCCGTTCGTGGTCGGGTGGCTCGCCGTCGCAGCGCTCGCAGGCGTTTACACGCGTGACCGGCTCTTGGGCCGGGACGAACTCCGAGTAACAGCGACCGCCTGGATCGCGGCGGCAAACGTGGGGCTCATGCTCAGGGGTGTCCCGCAGTTACACGGCAACACGATCTGGCCGTTCCCGGTCGTGATAACCCTCTCCGTCCTGGTCGTTTTGCTCGGCTGGCGGCTCGGGTTCTCGCTGTACCTATCAGTAACGGAGTGAGTCACCACGATACCGGTTGCTGTCATCTTTTCGAGTCGAGTTAGGTATTATCGTCCCGACCACGCTCGGACGAAACGTGCGGTAGACGGCTTCTTATGGGTTAATACTGTCGGGCGTACCGTTCGAGTCGCTGCCGTCGGTATTTCAATCGGCAACACATTATCAGACTGGGACGACAGAGCTGCTCTATAAGTTATAGAGATTATTTTCAGCAAATATTAGATTGTTATCAGTACACCACGAACTGATTATGGGAAACACTTATATGGTTATCTCGCATACTATAGGATAGATTATGACTGGATATTACGACATTGTCCTCGGCCTCATCCCAGTCGCACTGCTCGGTATCACCGCCGCCCTGCTGTTCGTGGGACTGTCGCTGACGGCGGCGATACCGCTCGGTTCGCTGGCCGCGATGGGAATTATCGGGCACGCAATGTTCGTCAATACGCCAGTCGACTCCGGCGATGAATCCCGATCCGCGCGGCCGCCGATCAACGCGGACTGATCTTGCGCTTTCGGTCTCTATCCCCGGTTTCGATCCTTTTTCACGTCTTTGCATCCTCTTGTCGACTATGACTGACACGCTGTTTCTGACCAGTTCGGATGTCGATACGCTCGCAACGCCGTCCGAATACGTCGACGCCGTCCGCGATGGCTATCGCCAGCGCGGTGAGGGCGCGCCCGCCCAGCCGCGGTCGAAGTTCCTCCGCGAGGATCCGGAGGGGATGTTCACGGCCTATGCCGCCATCCTCCCCGACACGGGTGTCATGGGCGGATACATGTACAGCGCCGGCTTCGGTGCGGCCGACGCCTGGTTCATGACCCCCCTGTTCGACGCCGAGAGCGGCGCACCGCTTGCCCTGCTCGACGGCGCGAGTATGAACCCGTTCAAGACGGGTGCGGTGGGTGCCGTCGGCGTCGACGAACTCGCCCGCGACGACGCCGACACCCTCGCGATCATCGGTAGCGGCGCACAAGCGCGGGGCCAACTCCACGCGACCGCGACCGTCCGCGAGTTCACCGACGTTCGCGTCTACTCGCCGACGCCCGAGAACCGCGCGGCCTTCGCGTCCGACTTCGACGACGCCCTCGAGGCCGATGTCCGCGCGGTCGACTCGAACACCGCTGCCGTAACGGGCGCGGACGTGGTGATCACGGCGACACAGGCCAGCGAGCCGGTCATCGACGGTGACGACCTAGAGCCTGGCACCCACGTCACCGCGATGGGTCAGTACTCGCCCGACAAGCGCGAACTGGACGCGGAGACGATCGCGCGGGCGACCTACGTCCCCGACCTCCGTGAGCGGGCGACGATGGACGCCGGCTCGTTCATCCAGGCGCTCGAGGAAGGCGTGATCACCGAGGACCACGTCCACGCGGAACTGGGCGATGTCGTCGCCGGGACCGAACCCGGCCGAACGAGTGACGACGAACTCACGGTCTTCGACAGCGGCGGGACGGGAATCGAGACGGTCGCCGCGGCGTCCCTGCTCTACGAGCGCGCGAAAGAGGAGGGGGTCGGGCAGACGATCGAGTTCGCACCGGCGAGCGAGGCGCTGACGGGGAACTAGGTGCTCGAGAGGGCAGCGGGACGTTCGTCCGTCTGCCAGCTATTCTGTGAGCTGTTCTCACCCCGGCTATATATTGGTGGCTCGGGAATCAATGGACATGGCTCACACCCCAGAAATGCCGGAGAAGTACGTCTGTACGGCCTGTCAAACGATACACGCCGGTACGGTCACCAAACGAACCGAGAGCGGTCACCAGTACGAGGCACCTGCGGAGTGTGGCTGCTGTAGCGAAACCGAACTGATCCCCGAAAAGAGCTGGCCGCATTTCAAGCCGTAACTGCGCTCGCCCGTTCTCGATACGACCGGCCGAACGGGGTTCGCGGTCGATGGAACGTTCAGCGAGCGACTCGCTCGCCGCCCTCGAGTCCCCCTTCTTCGATGGAGCCCGCAACCCCAGTTTCGACGGCTCGGACTCGCGCCCGCTACTCGCCTGCGGGCCGCATCTTGAACCCGTAGCGGGTGACGCCTTCCTGCGTGTAGATCCGTCGGATCGTCGTCTCGATCCGCTCACCGACCGAAAAATCGGCGGGGTCGGCATCGGTGCCCATCGCGGGGACGCTGACGGTCCCGTCGCCGCTATCGACGGCTCCTTTTCGCGGGCGCTGCCCGCTCGAGTGGTCCGCGGAGCGACGCTCCGCGTGATCGCCGTCTTTTCGTTGCGTCTCCGACGCACCGCCCGTCTCGAGCGCGACGATCGCGGCCGCGTAGTCGCCCGACTGAGCCTGCTGTTCGGCGAACTCGGGCGGCGCGCCGCCCTGCGAGATGGTCGTGACGGCCTCGATCGTCCCCTCGCCCGCGAGTTCGACGGGGTCGTAGTCGGCGAGCGCACCGCAGTCGTCGCAGGCACCGTCCGGCGGGAAGGAAAGCGCACCGCACTCCGAACAGCGACCCGCCTCGAGCCGGTAGCGTTGGGGGAGCGAGCGCCGCCAGGAGGGGACGCTGACGTAGGCACCGCCGCCCGAGGGGGGGCCAGTGGTCACAACGCCGCGCTGGCGCAGGTATTCGGCGTAGGAAAGCGGATCCGATCCTTCGAGCGCGGTGACGGCCGGCACCTCGCCGTCGGTCTCGACAACGAAGGCGTCCGCGCCCGCGCCACTGCCCTGGGAGACGGCGAGAACGGATTCGTAGCTGTCCGCGAGTGCGGTCGCCAGCGAGACGGGGACGCTCGCAGCGCCGAGGTCGCCCAGATCGTGGACCGTCGTGGCGGCCCGTATCTCCTCGGTCCCGACGCCGGCCGCGCCCGCGGCGCGGTAGGGGAGTTTCCCGTCGGGAGCCTGGATCGCGACCGCGTCGGGATCGGGCTCGTCCTCGAGGCCGGCGACGGCCCCGCCGATCGTCTCGGTAAAGGCCTGCCGGTCGTACTGGGTGATTCCCAGTCCCTGTGTCTCGTCCTCGCCGGCGTTGCGGAACCGAGTGCCGGGATACGGCGCGGCGTATTCCGCTCGATCGACGATCTCGGTGGGGCCCTCACGCTTGAGGACGAACGCCGCGCTGCCGGCCCCGGCGGCGTGGTCGATCCCGTCGTCGGGGTCGCCCTGTGGCGCGTCGGCGGCGACGACGAGCGCGGTCGTCGCGTCGGCCTCGAGCGCGTCGAGACCGGCCCACAGCGCCCGCGTGCCGGCGCGCGTGCTGCCGGAAAACGCGTGGCGAGTCGCCGACTCGGCGAGCGCCAGCATCGCGCCCAGCCGGGCGGTCAGGTCGTCCTCGGCTGCCGGCGGTCGCGAGGAAGCGAACGCCAGCCAGTCGATCTCGGCGGGGGCCGTATCGGCCGCCTCGAGCGCGCGGGTTGCGGCCTCGTAGGCCATCGTCAGAGCGTCTTCGTCGGCCGCGGGGACGGCCTTCTGGGTGACGCCGGCGGCGTGGAACTGCCCCCAGGCGTCCTCGAAGGCCTCGGCGCTGATGCGGAACCGCGGCGCGTACGCGCCGACGCCGGTGATCGCGGCCATTACGCGCTCACCTCCCCGTCCTTTTCGAACACGTGAACGACGGCGGCACCACCGCTACCACCG
>NZ_AOIJ01000030.1 GCF_000337175.1 Natrinema gari JCM 14663
CTCGCGCGTGGTGCCGTACTGCTCCATGTGGACCGAGGCCATCTGGGCGTAGACGCCCGAGAAGGTGGTCCCCGAGAGGCGCTCCCACTCGGTCTCCCCGGAGACGCCGAGCCAGTACTTCGTCGCGTCCGAACTCATGTCGGACATGACCTCGAAGCCGCCGGCGAGAACGACGTCCGCCATCCCCGACTTGACGGCTTGGACGGCCTGTCGCACGGCGAAGCCGCTGGCCGCGCAGGCGTTCTCGACGCGCGTCGTCGGCACGCCGTCGAGGCCGACGTGTTCGGTCACGGCCGGCCCGGAGAGGCCCAGCTGCCTGCCGCCGACGCCGAGAGTACCGACGAACGCCTCGTCGATGTCCCCGGCCTCGAGTCCCTTCGGTACGCTGTCCGTCGCCGCGTCGAACGCCGTNGCCGCCGACGCCGAGAGTACCGACGAACGCCTCGTCGATGTCCCCGGCCTCGAGTCCCTTCGGTACGCTGTCCGTCGCCGCGTCGAACGCCGTACGGAACAGGGACCGGTAGCTCTCCGCGGGGAAAGCCCCGTAGTCCGACTGTCCTGCGCCGACGAGATATGCGTCTCGCATACACACTGTTTAGTGAGCCGGATGAAATAAGTGCCCGATTCGCACGGCTCGCGCCAGATAGCCCGTTTCGAGCCCACCGTCACGGGCGACCCGGCGATGGTCCTGTTGGACGGGACCGGAGCCGACACGTCCCGGCTCAGTTTCGTCGCTCCTGAGACGCGACGCGGGATTCAAGCGTTTCGTTCCCGTACGCCGAATATGTCTCGTGCGGCCGACCTCGTGTCCGTCCTCGAGCGGATCGACTCGCTGGCGATCGTCTGTCACGACAATCCCGATCCGGACTGTCTCGCCAGCGCGCTCGCACTCGAGGCGATCGCGTCCGACCACGCGGTCGAGGACGTGACGATCACCTACGGCGGCGAGATTTCCCACCAGCAAAACCGTGCGTTCGTCAACTTACTCGAGATCAGTCTCCGGACACTCTCGGAGACGACGATCGAGGAGTACGACAGCGTGAGCTTCGTTGACCACACCAGACCGGGCGCGAACACCGAGGTCCCGGCAAGCGTCACTCCCGATGTCGTCATCGATCACCATCCAGGCGAGTCGGCCGGTGCCGCGTTCGAGGACGTTCGCGCCGACTACGGCGCGACGGCGACGATCTTCGTCGAGTACCTCCAGGAACTCGAGGTCGATCTGACGTCGCGGCTGGCTTCCGCGTTGCTCTTCGCGCTCCACCGCGAGCGGCTGGACTTCGTCCGCGAACCCACGCGACGGGAGTACGAGGCGGCGCTCGCGGTCTACCCCGACGCGGAACTCGAGATCCTAGAGCAACTGTACGGCAGCGCGTTCTCGCCGGGGACGCTGGACGCGATCGGACGGGCGATCGTCAGCCGCGAACGCCGAGGCTCGTCGCTCGTCGCGAGCGTGGGCAAGACCGGTGAAACCGACGCGTTGCCACAGGCGGCGGATTACCTACTCAATCTCGAGGGCGTCGATACGGTACTGGTCTACGGCGTCGTCGGCGACGCGATCCGGCTGAGCGGCCGTTCGATCGATCCGCGAGTCCACATGGGCGAGACGCTGGAGGCGGGCTTCGATACACTCGGTGCGGTCGGCGGTCACCACGACATGGCGGGCGGTCGAATCGAACTCGGTCTCTTCGCGGACGAAGGCGGGGACGAGGACGAACTGCTGTCCTTCGTGGGCGGACGACTCAGCCGCCGGTTTTTCGACGCGCTGAACCTCGACGAGTGACGCCGACGGGAATCACCGAGATGCTCAGAGCCGGCGGCAACGAGCGAGCGACTCGCCGACGCGGGTCCGCTAGTCGATATCGATCGAGTGTGCGTCGGTCGAGGGCTCGTGCTTCGGCAGTCGAATCGTCAGGATGCCGTTGTTGACGCTCGCTCGAACCGCATCGACGTCGACCGGCTCCGGCACCCGAATCTGACGGCTGAACGACTGCGTTTTCCGTTCGCGCCGAATGTACGTCTCCTCGTCGCCGCCGGTCTCTCGTCGCTGCTCCCGCTCGCCGGACACCGCCACTGTCTGCCCGGAGAGGCGCAACTCGAGGTCGTCGCTCTCGTACCCGGGGACGTCGACGGTGACGACGAACTCGTCACCCTCGTCCGTGAGGTCCAGACTCGTCTCGGCACCGCTCATCGAGAGATCGAGCTGACTTCGGGTGTCGACCTGCGATTCCCACGATCGGGCCGCCGTTTCGATCTGCCGGTTCAGTCGGTCGAGCAGGTCGTCGATACCGTCGAACGGACGCGGTCGGTCTGCCATGAGATCACCTCCCGAAGATAGGGCGTCGACGGCGAAAAAAGCCACCCTTGGTCACCGTGATGCTCCCACAGACGAACCTGTTAGCGCAGGGACTTGCGGCAGAACCGAGGGGTGGGCTGGTCGTTTTTACGCTCCTCGTCGTAGAGGGGGGTATGACGGACGCACTATTCGTCGTCAGCGAAGAAGGATACTGGGGAGAGGAATGCGTCGAGCCGCTCGAGACGCTCTCGAACGCGGGCGTCGAGATCACGGTCGCGACGCCGTCGGGGAGTCCGCCGGTCATCGACGAGCGGTCGCTCGACCCCGACGAGGTCGGCGAGGAGACCGCCGAACACGTCCGCGAAGTCCACGAGACCGACGAGCGACTGAACGATCCGATCCCGGTCGCACAGGCCGACGCCGAGGGGTACGACACCGTCGTCTTCCCCGGCGGCCACGGCACCGCGTGGGATATCAACCAGGACAAACACGCTCGCGAACTCCTCCGGGACATCGTCGAGGGTCACGGCAAGGCGCTCGTCGTCTGCCACGCCGTCGGCATGCTCGGGTTCGCCCGTGACAGCCACGGCGCGTTCATCGTCAACGGACGCGACGTGACCGGATTCCCCAACGAGTGGGAGGAGGGCATCGTCGACGAGGCCGATCGCATGCCTGACGGTCGCAAACTGCCCTACTGGACCGAAGACGAAGTGACAGCGGCCGGCGGCAACTGGGACGCCGAACTCGAGTCGGAGACCAGCGTCACCGTCGACGGCGACCTGATCACCGCCCGCGGGCCCGGTTCCTCGAGCGCGGCCGCCGAAACCCTCCTCGAGGAACTCGACGTCGAACTCGAGGCCTAAACGGACCGAGAGCCGATTCGCCGCGGTCGCTGTTCTTCGATCGAGGCGTCCGTCCCTGCGAGTCCGTTCCAGGCGGTCGCCGTGTCGCCGAACCAAGAGCACACGCCGAGTCGGCTGTGACGGTATGTGACCGCGTCTGAGCTCCGTTATTCGCCGTCGTAGACTCGCGTGTACTGCAAAACTAACCGGTCTTTCTCATCCGTGTCGGTCTCCACGGCAAAGACATCACCCCGCTCGATGTCGAACTCCCGGGTAATCGCCGCTGGAATGGAGAGATCCATCGTCGCGGTCCCTTTTCGCCCACGTACCTTCACAGTCTTCTTCACCATCGTACGTCCTGTTGGCGTCGATACGCAGATACACCTTTTTAGGTATATTGCGTACAATGTACATCGATGATTATTCTATTGACCTGTTCAAAATCCTTAAAACGCTTAGGCATCAACACACGATTGAAAACACGGGGAACGGCCCCAGCAAACCCGAAACCCATGATCGTACGCCAGATCCAGGGGAGTGATTCCCCGAGTCATACCGTCCTCCGCGCTGTCGCTACGGAAACGAATACACCAGTCCTGGAGCTCGAGCCGTTGTACGAGACGATCGACCCCGAGTCCCTCAATACACTCGTCACCGGTGATGCCGCTGTCCGCGTCGCATTCGACTACCAGGACTTCACAGTGACCGTTGATGCGGAGCGAGTGGTTCTCGAATGAGCCGGGTTTGCCTCCGTCGTGTGACGTATCACCCCGGTTTCCTGGTAGCCGTGTGTCGTTCCTTCCGATCGTCCCACCCAAGCCGAGTGCCACACTGAACACACAGCCGTCGTGCGCTCAGGTGTGCAGTGACGGTCCGTGGGTACGCTCTCCGTTGAACTCCGCTTCTGGACACCGCTTTCTCCATCCGAATCGTTCCGAGAACCTCGTCACGCGGCCTGCAACGACGGTTACGTCCGCCTGACGGCGACGATACTGGGACGTCCAAATCAGTCCCTTTTTACACGCAGACGGGGAACCACAATTCATGAGCTTCGAGGAAGACGATCGCGTCGTCCTACACGACGAGCACAGCGAGTTCGACGGCGAAACCGGCACCGTCTCCCAGACGATGGAGTCGATGTTCGGCGACGTTACCTACACCATCAGCTTCGACGACGGTCAGGAGGCCGGCGTCCCAGAGGACGATCTCGAGGCGGCTGCTGCCGACGACGCCGACGACGAGTAAACACCACTTGCGGCCCGGCCTCTCGAGTCCCGTCACCATCGCGCCCGCACTCACCACACCGACTTTCGAATCGCAGATGCCACAAATCCCGCTTCACTACGTCGATTTACGGACGTTCTGTTACGCCACCGAGGACGAAAAACGCGTCGAGGAAGCGCTTCGCACCTTCCTCCCCGACGGCGACGATGAGCCGTTCGAGATCGAGCGCACCGAGAGCGAAGGCCACTACGGCGACCGTATCCTCGTCCTCTCGGCCCGCGTCGAGAACGCCGACGATCTCCGACACGTCCTTTCGCGGCTGGCCGACCTCGAGCGCTTCGACGAACTGATGGACGAACTCGACGAACGGGTCACCGAGAACACCGAACTCTTCTTGCGACTCGACAAGCAGGCGGCCTTCGCGGGGGACGTCCGCCTCGGACAGGGAATCACCTTCCGCGGGAAGGTCGAGGCCTACCCGGCGAAGAAGGAACAAGCCGTCGAGAACGCCGAAACGGTTCTCGAGCGCCTGCGCGACCGGGAGTAAGCCTCGCCGATCGCTCCGAAGCGAACCGGCTCAGTCCGGTCTCCGAG
This sequence comes from Natrinema gari JCM 14663, assembly GCF_000337175.1. Taxonomy (GTDB): domain Archaea; phylum Halobacteriota; class Halobacteria; order Halobacteriales; family Natrialbaceae; genus Natrinema; species Natrinema gari. Next base: position 4,957 of record NZ_AOIJ01000030.1, read on the forward strand.
AGCGAGTTCGACGCGTCTCAGCCCTCCCGGGGTGATCCCGTCTGATTCGACCGAACGTGATCGCCGGTTGCGAAGGGCTTTTGACTGGCCAGTCAGTAAGTTCGTGTAGAGATTTTCTGAATGACAGATGGGACGATTGACGATCTCATGGACGCAACGTACGGCGCGCTGTGCAAGCACGGCTACGCGGAGTTGACGATGCAGGACATCGCCGAGGAATCGAGCAAAAGCAAGGGAACCCTTCACTATCACTTCGAGGGGAAACAGGACCTCCTCGAGTCGTTTCTGGCGTTTCTCCTGAACAGGTTCGAGGAGCGGACGCGGACGATTCCCGGGGAGACGCCGACCGAGCGACTTCACGAGTTCCTCGATGAGTTGCTGACCCCGACCGACGAGGAGTCCGCAGAGGAGTTCCGGACGGCGATCCTCGAGATCAAGGCCCAGTCACCGTACAACGAGGCCTATCGGGAGCAACTGGCCGAGTTTGACAGGGCGCTCCACGAGCGTCTCACAAGCCTCATCGCGGACGGTCTCGAGGCCGGGGAGTTCCGCGCTGATGTCGATCCGGACGAGACGGCCGACTTCCTCGTCACGGTCTCGAACGGGACGGAGACGCGAGCGGCCGCGGTCGATCGGTCTCCGGAGCGAACGAAACGTCACGTCCACCAGTACATCGACGAATTCCTCCTGGCGGACGACACGGACACGACGGTCGACGACGAGATGGAGGCTGCCGAATGAGCCTCCTGGATCGGCTTTCCCGACTGTTTAGAACGGGTCTCCTGAATCGAATTTCCCGACTGTTCAAAGGTCGCGACGAGTTCGATCTCACCTCGGGCGGCATCGCGAAACCGCTGTTTTACCTGTCGCTGCCGATCATCGTGACGAATCTGCTGCAGACGGCCTACAACCTCATCGATACGTTCTGGCTCGGCCAGTACAATACCGAGGCGCTCGCGGCGATCAGCTTTGCGTTCCCGATGGTTTTCCTGCTCATCTCCGTCGGGATGGGGCTATCGGTCGCCGGTAGCGTCTTGGTTGCACAGCATATCGGTTCCGACGAGGAAGCCAAGGCCGAGTACGCTGCCTCCCAGACAGTCGCGCTGTCGCTGCTCGGCGCGTCGCTGCTGGGGCTCATCGGCTACGTTTTCGTCGAGGGACTGCTCGGACTCTTCGGCGCGTCACAGGACGTGTTACCGCTGGCGACCGACTACATGCAGGTTATCTCGCTGGGGATGCCGTTCATGTTCGGCTTCTTCGTCTTCATCGCGCTCATGCGGGGTTACGGCGACACGATCACGCCGATGCTGGTCATGTTCGGCTCCGTCCTGCTCAACGTCGTCCTCGACCCGTTCCTGATCTTCGGCTGGGGGCCGTTCCCGAGGTTAGGGATCGAGGGGGCGGCGATTGCGACGGTCTTCTCCCGTTCGCTCGCGCTCGTCGTCGGACTCGCGATCATGTTCCGCGGGACACGCGGGGTCAAGATTCGGCTCCAACAGATGCGTCCGGACCTCGCCTTTGCCGAAAAAATCGTCTCGATCGGCTTTCCCGCGTCCATCGAAGGCATGGGACGAGCCCTGTCGATCAACCTGCTGTTGGTGATCGTCGGCCTGTTCCCAACCCACGTCGTCGCCGCCTACGGCATCGGCACCCGCGTGTTCTCGGTCGTCTTCCTCCCGGCGATCGCGGTCGCCCGCGGCGTCGAGACGATGACCGGCCAGAACGTCGGGGCGGACAAACCGGACCGCGCGGCGGCCGCTGCCGACTTCGCCGCCCGAACCATGTTCCTCGTCCTCGGTGCGATGGGTATCGTCGCGTGGTTCGGCGCACGCCCCATCACCGCCGCCTTCACCAACGACGCCCAGGTCATCGAGGTGGGCGTTACCTTCCTCCGGTATGTCGCACCGTCTTTCGGCTTCATCGGCGTCATGCGGGCCTACAACGGTAGCTTCCGTGGAACCGGGAAAACACTCACCGCAGCGGCGATCGTCCTCGTCACGTACGCTGCCGTCCGGCTCCCGATCGCCTACTCCCTCTCGCAGACGACGATGGAGTACCGCGGCATCTGGATCGCCTTTGCCGTCTCGAACGTTGTCGGTGCCGGCCTCGCCTACGGCTGGTACCGACGGGGCACCTGGCGAGACGTCGCCGTCACCGAGGGCCCGTCGGGGCCGGCGATCGGTGACGACCTCGAGACCAGTACCGACGACTGACCGCCCTATCCAGTCAAGTGGCTGTGTGCCGTCACAGCCGACTGACCTCAGTTTCGAGAGGTGAGTCACCAGTGAGTCCACACCGGCAGGACCGACCGCGGGCCCCACGACACGTTCGACCGCCGGACGACGGGTGGCCGTAACGATGGTCGAAACCGTTTCCATCGATATCCTGAGCCTCCTCCTCGTTCTCTCGGTTGCGTGGGCGTTCGGTGCGATCGCCGAGCGCTTCGGCTATCCGACGATGATGGGCGAACTGGTCGCCGGCATCGCCTTCGGCCCCGCGCTGTTCGGACTCCTGCGCCCCTCGGAACTCCTCTCGGTCCTCTCCGAGCTCGGGGTATTCCTCCTGATGGTCTACGTCGGCATGGAGGTCGATCTGCGGGAACTGTTCGAATTCGGCCCTCAGTCCCTGCTGATCGCTTTCGGCGCGTTCGTCATTCCGTTCGGCCTCGGCTACGCGGCCGGCGTCTGGCTCGGCGTCTCCGTCGGCGCGGCGCTCTTTCTCGGACTCGCAATGGCCGCCACGTCGCTGGCTACGAAGTCCCGCATTCTCGCCGATCTCGAGCGGGGCGTTTTTGCCGCCTGCGCCTGCAGGGAGGAGTATGCAAGTCCACGTCGTGGGTGACGACCCGGTTCGCGAGGCGGTCGTCACCGCGCTCGATGACGTCGATATCGGTGTCCGCGAGGCCGAGCCGGCGGCGCTCACGGACGCCCGTTTCGCGGTCGTCAGCGACGTCGCCGGTTCGGCGACGTTCGACCGAGCGACCGAGGCCGCCCGCACGGGCGGAACGCCCTGGATCGCCGTCGAGATCGGCGGCGTCGGAGGCCACCCGATGCCGGACGTCGACGCCGCGATCACTGGATTCGCGCCTTCGACGGGGTGTTTCGACTGTCTGCGCGCCCGCGTCGCGTCGAACGTCGAAGAGCGGGCCGACGGGCCACAGGCCGACCGCAGCGAAGCGCGATTCGCCGGGGCGGTCGCCGGCCGGGAGTGCGTGCGCGTCCTCTCGGGCGACGAGCGATCGATCATGGGGCAGGTACTCGAGGTGCCCCACGCCCGACGCCGGCTGCTGCCTGTGCCTGGATGCGAGTGTGCCGACGGCGGCCGGGATCGCGCGCTCGACCGCGACGCCGCGTCGCTCACCCTCGACGCCGCTGTCGACCGCGCTGAGGGGGCGATCGACGACCGCGTCGGACCGATCACCAGTATCGGCGAGATCGAGTCGTTCCCGGCACCCTACTACCTGTCGACGGTCGCGGACACCGCCGCATACAGCGACGCGAGCGCACCGCGACAGGCGGCTGGCGTCGCGACCGACTGGAACGCAGCACTGATGAAAGCCGTCGGCGAGGGCCTCGAGCGCTACTGCGCCGGCGTCTACCGCGAGGCCGATTTCGTCCGCGCGAGCGAGGACGCCCTCGAGAACGCGGTCGCACCGACAGCCTTCGTTCGGCCAGCCGACGCGCCGGCCGATGACGGGCGCGACGACCGCCGGTGGGTTCCCGGCGAGGACCTCGTGACCGGCGAGACCGCGCACCTGCCCGCCGCGGCGGTGCAGTTCCCCCAGCCCGGCGCGTCGCCGCTCCCGGCGATCACGACCGGGCTGGGACTGGGCTCCTCGACCGTCGATGCGCTGCTTTCGGGGCTGACAGAAGTCATCGAGCGCGACGCGACGATGGTCGCGTGGTACTCGACGTTCGACCCCCTCGAACTGTCGGTCGAGACGGACGCCTTCGGCACGCTCGAGCGCCGTGCCCGGAGCGAGGGGCTGTCGGTGACGCCGCTGCTTGTCACACAGGACATCGACGTTCCCGTCGTCGCCGTCGCGGTTCATCGCGACCCGGACGGGCTCGAGGGGGACGGAGTCGGAGCCGACGACGACGCCTGGCCGGCATTCGCCGTCGGCTCGGCGGCCGGACTCGACGCCGCGGCGGCCGCGACATCGGCGCTCGAGGAGGCGCTCCAGAACTGGATGGAACTCCGCCATCTCGGACCGGCGGAGGCCGACGATGCCGGCGGGGAGATCGGCGAGTACGCCTCGTTCCCGGAGCGGGCGCGAGCGTTCGTCGACACCGAGCGGACAGTTCCGGCGGCGAGCGTCGGCCCCGATCCCGTGCCGACCGGCCGCGACCGGCTCGAGGCGCTGTGTTCGCGGACGGCCGATGTCGGACTGACGCCGTACGCCGCCCGGTTGACGACCCGCGATATCGACGACCTCGGGTTCGAAGCCGTCCGCGTCCTGGTTCCGGGCGCACAACCGCTGTTCACCGACGAGCCGTGCTTCGGCGAGCGAGCGCGGACGGTCCCGACGGCACTCGGCTTCGAACCGCGCCTCGAGCGGGCGTTCCATCCGTATCCCTGACGCGGTCGCCGATCCCGTCCGGTATCGTCGCCGCTGACCGTCACTGCACACCTGCTCGCAGGATGGCTGTGGGATGGCGTGTGAATCGGTTCAGTCAGTACTATCGCCGTCGGACGGGGGCTCGCGTTCGGTTGCCGGCGCGTCCCCGGTTCCCGACTCGCCGTCGCTCGGCTCGGATTCGTTCATCGCGGGGCCGGCCGATTCGGAGCCGTTCGTCACGGTTTCGTGCGGTTCGGGCTCGGCGGTCGGCCCCGGACCGTCCGCTTCCTCGCTCCGTTGGACATCCAAAATGAGATCGTCGTCGGTGATCCGTACGTTCACGAACGTCGTGTTCGGCGTGATCGTGACTTCCCTGAACGCCAACTCCTCGCCATCCCGGCCGTACTTGACCACGCGAAGTGTCTGCTCGACTGCATCGAGATGCGGGGGCGAGGCCGACTGGTTCGCCGTGATCGTGTAACTCTCGTCGTAGGTCCGCTGTTTCGTCCCGGGCTTGTACGCCTCGAGCGTGATATCGTAGTGGCGTTCAGCCTCACTGTGGATCTCGATGGGCACCAGCCCCTGGAAACTGCCCTGATAGTGCTCCTCGAGCGCCTCGAGACAGCCCGAGAGCCCGACGATCGCGCCCATCCCGGCGGTCCGAAGTACCGTACGGCGGTTCACGTGTGTGGCTCCGGGTCGGACGACTGTATGCGTTACTCTTCTTGGAACACGATCCGGCAGCGGACACAGTCGTAGACTACGTCAGTCATCGCCACCCATGGGACTTTTGTCTCGAGAGACGAACGACAACACATGGAGAAAGTCGCGATCGACGACGTCGACATCGAACGCAACCCCATGGATGTCCACTCGGTGAGACGGCCGGTCTCGGACGCGCTCGGCTTCTCGGATTTCGCGATGAACTACTTCGAACTCGAGCCCGGCGAGTCGTTCTCGGGCGGGATGCACACCCACTACGACCAGGAAGAAGTCTTCTACATACAGGCCGGGACCGCGACGTTCGACACTGACGACGGGACGGTCACGGTCGACGAGGGCGAGGTCATCCGGTTCGAGCCCGGCGACTTCCAGCACGGCTACAACGACGGCGACGGGAAGGTCGTCGGGTTCGCCTTCGGCGCGCCCAAGTCCAAACACGACTGGGACCAACTCGAGTCACTGGTCTACTGCCAGGACTGCGAGGCCGAGGTCGGCCACGGCCTCGACCTCACCGCCGACGGGGACTTCCGGCTGACCTGTACCGAGTGCGGACACGCGTTCGTGCCGCAGTAGCGGTCGCGCGGGTACGACCGACGGCGATCGAGTCCGGATCGTCCACACCTGTGTGACGCGTTCGGCTCCAGACCCCGCACGACACACCGAGCGAAACCGGGCCCGAAAGAGGGGAACGTTGTTGGTGTGGGGCCGCGATAATCGACGTATGGCTGCACAAGACAGTTCGAGTGCGGAGATCGACACGTCCCTCTTTATCACCGTCTCCGGGCCACCGGGCTGCGGTGCAACGACCCTCTGTGAGCGACTCGCCGATGCGATCGGCTGTCCGTACGTCTCGGGGGGCGACATCTTCCGCGAGCTTGCCGACGATCGGGAGATGAGCCTCAACCAACTGACCGCGAAGGCCGACGAGTCCGACGAGATCGACCGCGCGTTAGACCAGCGACTCCAACAGATCGCAGAGGAGTGGGGCATGGCCAACAAACCGTTCATCCTCGAGTCCCGGCTGGCTGGCTGGCTCGCCGGCGACCGCGCGGACCTGCGGATCTGGCTCGACGCCCCGGAACCCGTCCGCCTCGAGCGGATCGACGACCGCACGGAGACCGAGGCCGAGATGCGGGTTCGGGAAGTCAGCGAGGCGGGCCGCTACGAATCGTACTACGAGATCGACATCGGCGACCGCTCGTTCTACGATCTACACATCAACACCGCCCGCTGGAGCAAGGCCGGCGTGTTTACGCTGGCCCGAGCGGCGATCGAGGAGTACGATCCGGAACTCGACGAAGGCGCGTTCACCACCCCGTCGATGGACATCTAAGGCCGCCGGTCCGCGAGCCGTCACACTGTGTCCCTTCCAGCCGCGTGTGCCGTGCCGGATCGGTGTGTTAGTTGCTGTCGGGCGAGTAGTTCGGCGCTTCGTCGGTAATCACGACGTCGTGAGCGTGGCTTTCGGCCTGTCCGGCCGAGGAGACGCGGACGAACTCGCTGCGTTGCTTGAATTCGGGGATCGTCGCCGCACCAACGTAGCCCATGCCCGACTGCATGCCGCCGGCGAGCTGGTGGAGTTCGGATTTGAGCGTTCCCTTGTAGGGGGTCGCCGCTTCGACACCTTCGGGGACGTACTCGTCTTCCTCCTCGGGTTCGTCCTTGAGATAGCGGTCGCCGTCGCCGGATTTCATCGCACCGACCGACCCCATGCCGCGGTACTGTTTGTACTTCTTGCCGTTCATGGTGACGACGCGGCCGGGCGCTTCGTCGGTGCCGGCGAAGTACGAGCCAAGCATGACCGCGTCGGCACCGGCGGCGATCGCCTTGATCGCGTCGCCGGAGTAGCGGATACCGCCGTCCGCGATCACGGGCACGTCGTGTTCGGCGGCCACGTCTGCGACCTGCGCGACGGCCGTGATCTGTGGCATGCCCGAGCCCGAGACGACGCGGGTGGTACAGATCGATCCCGGTCCGATGCCGACCTTCAGCCCGTCGGCGAAGTCGACGAGGGCTTCGGCCGCTTCTCGCGTCCCGATGTTGCCCACGACGACGTCCGCGTCGACGGCGTCCGTAATCTCGCGGGCCCCCTCGATGACGTTCCGGTTGTGCGCGTGCGCGGTGTCGATAAAGATGATATCCGCACCGGCCTCGTCGGCGGCCGTCGCACGGTCCTGCTCGAACGGGCTGACGGCGACGCCACAGCGGAGGCGGCCGTCCTCGTCGCGGACGGCCTCCTTGTACTCGCGGCGCTGGAGGATGCCCTGCATTGTGACCAGTCCCACGAGGAGGTTCTCGTCGTCGACGACCGGAACGCGCTCGATCTTGTGATCGTACATCAACTCGAACGCGTCGCGGGAGTCGACGTCCTCGGGAGCCGTGATGACCTCGTCGGTCATCGCTTCGGTGACCGGATCGTCCTCGTTGACCTCGAGGTGGGGCCGAATGTCCGTACTCGAGATGATCCCCAGGACTTCGCCGTTGGTGTTGACGACGGGTGCGCCGCCGACGCCGTGGCGAGCCATCAGTTCGTCGACCTCGCGGACGGACATCTCCGGAGAAGCGGTGACGACCGAATCCAGCGGGATGATGAGTTCGTCGGCGCTCTTGACGCGACCGATCTCCTCGACCATCTCGTCAACGTTCATGTTGCGATGGAGCACGCCGAGACCGCCGTGGCGGGCCATTGCGATGGCCATGTCGCTCTCGGTGACGGTGTCCATCGCCGCCGAGAGGATCGGGACGGAGACCTCGACGTTTTTCGAGACGTTCGACGTGAGGTCAGCGTCGTCGGGTTCGACGCGACTCTCCTTGGGGCGGAGAAGGACATCGTCGAACGTTAGCGCTTCCGGTACCTGCAGTTTCGAAGAATAGGGCTCGTGCTCGGGAACGTCGTTCGCCATGTAAACCGTCAGACCCCCCGGGCAAAAAGCGTTGCGAGATATCCGCGGGTGTCAACGGTTGACGCCCCCAGAAACGGGTACTGCTGCCCGCTAGCACCTGGACCCGCGATCCCGTTTTGGACGGCCGTCCCCCTCGAGCGGACGGCTTCCTTCCTGATCTTTCGTGTGCGAATGAGAACCATTGTGTCTGCCTGGACGCGGGGCAATCTCGGTTACGAGTGCCCACATCCGAGTCAGACCTGTTCATTTCCGTTCGGATCTGGCCGCCGCTGTCGAAACGCTACCGGATCGTGAAATGGTGTCCCACGCAACGTTTATTGACAATCCACCCATCTGTCGGAGTATGTTCGCTGTGAGTGCAGCCGACGCCCGAACCGCTGGCCGGATGAGTGCCGCCTCCGTTGCCACTTTCGGGAATTTTACACAGAAACTCACAGCTCGAGGCCTTCTTCCCACTCCGATCGACTGGCGTCCGGACCGATCGGGACGGGATTGTCCATCATATCACCCGCAGGCCTCGGGTCATGGCCATCGACTCTGATCGATGAGTACGTCACAACACCCAGTCGCGCTCCAGATGGAGCGTATCATCGGGGGTAACGCCAGGCTCCTCGCGCTGGTCATGATGCTGCCGCTAGTCGACGGCGTCTTCCCCGCGTTGATCCTGGCCGGGGCGCTCAACCAACCGCTCGATGCGATTCAGATCGGGCTATTGATCTTCGGCGGGAGCGCCACCGTCGCCGTGATCCTTGCGGAGATGGACGGGACGCCCCGCGAGCAGGCGGCGGTCGTCCTGCTCGTTGGTATCCCACTGATACTGCTGTCGGCAGTTCAGGCCGCGCTCGCGCCGGCGATCGAGAGCGTGATCGATATCGTCATCTTCGAGCGGTTCGCGGCGCTGGTGATCGCCGCCATCGCGGCCAAGACCGCCAGCGCGACGATCGGCGACTACCTCCCCAACCCCGCCGTCATCATCGGGCTGGGGCTGGTCGCGAGTCTCGAGCCCTCCGGGGCGACGTTCTCGCTGATGACCGAGCCTGCACTCGTGGCCAACGCGACGCTGGCCGCGGCCGTCGGCGTCGCCTTCGCGCTGGCCATCGCGCTGACTGGGCCGTACCTGCGGGAGTACATGGACATCGACCGGTTCCGCTTCGGGAGTGCCGTCGCGCTCGGCCTGCTCCCGCCGTCCCTACTCTGGATGGCCTTCGGGCAGGCCCCGCTGGTCGCCCTGCTCGTCGCCGCCCTGTTCGCCGTCGAGTTCCCGTTCCGGGAGTCCGACGACGCCGACTCGGGCCCCGAGCCGGACGCCGACGTAGACGACACGACCGCGCGGATGGGCGCGGTGACCGACGGCGGGGGCGCAAGCGCCTCGAGCGAGCCGCCGGCCGCGGAGCGCGACGAGGAGCCGAACGCGTATCCGGGCGACGATGGGACGGACACCGCGGGACGGGCCCCGTGGCTGTAGGGCGATTCCGGTCCGAATCGAAACCACTTTACGGTACATCCCCCAACTGGGACTCGAGGGGTCGTGGCCAAGCCAGGCATGGCGGCTGACTCCAGAGGCAACGCGCCCGGGACGACACTCCAGACTGATATACTGATCGGGCACCTGATCAGTGCTCGTGTGATGACCCTCTGGAGTTCCGAGGCGCACCGGAGATATCAGTAGATCGGGGGTTCAAATCCCTCCGACCCCATTCTCATCTTAACTTTAACGTAACCCTTCAGAGAGAAAGATCTTGGAGAATACCCTATTTTTCGGGGTGGTGCGCATGACGGTTTTCGAGCGCACCGAGTATACTCGATACTTCAGTTATCGGTGCCGTCACCCATGGTGTCGATGGCAATGCCTCAATCGAGCGGACGACTTCGTCATCTGGGGACGAGTCTGTCACGATCACCACATCTCATCGACGGTGGCGACTTCCGTGATCGGCTGTACCCTGCTCTCCAGTTACTGACGATCGCTCTCGAGGACCGCGGGCTCGTCGAGTGTGCTATACCAGGGGCCACAGAAGCGGCCGAAGCTCCTCCTTGTGGAGGCTGAGGCTGCTGCCCTCTATGTAGTTTGTCTGAAGCAGTTTTACTCGGCGAACTCGATATTGGTGTATTTGAAGGGGTACGTTCTCACGCCTTCCTCGCTGCAGTAGTCGGCTAACTCCCTTACGGGCGTTTGTTTCCAATCAGAGCCGTTCTCAGTCAGTTGCTCAACGAATACAACGTTGACTGCTTCGTATCCCCTCTCTTCTGGATCAAGTCGCTCCGTCACAAGGCCAGTGTTGGGATCTTCGTCTTCTGTCTTGACGACACGATCTCCTGGCTCAAAGGGATTCTTCGCTAACTCCAGATTCGAGTACTTATACGGATACGTCCGTATGTTCTGATCGTCGCAGTACGATGCAAGCTTAGCGGGGTGGATCTCTCTCCAATCCCCTGGTCCCTCATCCAGTTGCGGAACGAACGCTACGTTGACCGCTTCATAGCTTAACTTCTCTGGCGGCAATCGCTCAATCACAACGGCAGTGTCCGAATCCTCCTCTTCTCCCTTCACGACCCGATCGCCAGGTGTGAATGGATTCTTCGGGTTCTGCTTCATTTGAGCAGTGCTCGGCCCGAGTTCGATCAGTTCGTTCATCGGTCGCGCAGCGAGGTGGTCCAGTTTGTCCGGCTCGTCGCCAGAATATTCCTCCTGCGTTTCCGCCTTCGATTTCAGCGTCTCTACGCGCTCCCAGCCGAGTAGAATCAGGGCATCTTCGTTATCCCGATGCCACGCCATCACGATGATATCATCTTGGTCATCCGTCTCGAGCATTCGCTCTGGAAGAAATGCAGAGACGTCACGCGAAGTCTTCACATCTATCTCATAGCCGAAGACCTCGAAGTCATAACCAGAGAAGCTTTCTGGATTACATCTCCGCATAGCATATTCGTTTTCCCAGTCCCACATTTCGACAGGGATAAATTCTCGACAGAACCGTTCGAATGCCATTTCCCCTAGGTTTCCAATTCGTTTCACGTCAACGTCGCCTGCGTTCGTTTCCGTGACCTGTTTGAGTGCCTGGTGATGCGCACGCTCCTGGTCGATCTCGTCGGGAGTATATCGGTACATACTATCGGAGATAACTGCTGAATCTGGTTGGCCAGATAAAAAGTCTACCTATCATCGGTCTTCCTCGTGCCACAACTGCTCTGACCGACTCTGCCACCCACCGACCAACCCAGTATGGTCGGGTCCGGATCGTCACCAGTTCGCTAAACCAGAGGCCATAGAAGCGGTCTCAGCCCTCGCCAGCAGGACCCTCGGCCGCTTCTAATTAGTAGATACGAACAGTCCACTCTGTTGAATCGGTGCTGAGTCACGCGGTTCACACAGTCGGTCACTGTTGATAATGGCGACTGTCGGGACGTTTTCACGGAACTTCGATACCAGCCAAGCGCTCGCACGGCATCGCCGAGCGCTTCCTGACCGCTGGTGGACTCGCCCGAAACTGTTAGGCTCATCCACACGTCAGCGGACGGTAATGGCTTCCCTCACAGCGTCGGCGATCGGAACGGTCACTGCAGCCGCGATCTCCGGTCTCGATCTGGTCGTCTTGCTCGGTCTCCTACACGTATGGGGGCTCGTTGTCGGGATCGACGCCGCCAACGACAACGTGCTGTCGGGACTCGACTGGGCCAGACGCCGGTTCCACGTCGGCACACGATTGTATGCACTCCTCATGCTCGGTGCGACAGTCGTCGTCTGGCTGCCGTTTGCCGTCGGTTCGTACCCGTTCTTCGGAGCCGGTCCCGTCGGCGGATCGCAGCGCGTTATCGTCCCCATCGCCGTCGGTGGCCTACTGGTCGGCAGCGGGTGGTATTTCCTCGGCGGGCTGCTCACGACGCTCCGTTCCTATGTCTCCCTTCGGCGGGCGACCGTCACCGACGCCGGTGCCGTCGAAGGCGGGCTCGTCGCCGTCTCCGGACGCGTCGCTCCGCTCCGCGAGCCGCTCGAGGCACCCCTCACTGGCTGTGACGCGGTCTGGTATCAACTCACGGTGACGACGCTCCGCTCGGCTGATGACGAAGACTGGCCCGGGGGCGCTGCCGACTCACTGCTTCGGAGCGTCATGACGTACTCGACCGATCCGCCCCGTCTGCTCGCGGATCGGCGGACCCCGTTCGCCATCGAAACCGATACCGGCCGAGTCGTCGTCGATCCCACGGCGGCGGCGGCGTGCCGACTCGAGCGGACGGCGTCGAGACGGATCGCCGCCGACGAGCGTCCGCCGGAACCGCTCGCGAGTCGGCTCCGGGAGGCGGCCGACTTCGAGATCAGTGACCGTGATCGGTGCTACCGCGAGGGGGCCCTCGCGGTCGGCGAGACGGCAACCGTACTGGGCGTCGTCGACTCCGCGGACGGCAAGGGGTCGATCGCCGCGACCGACGACTGGCGCACCGATTTCATTGTCGCTTCCGGGAGCACCCGGGAGGTTGCTCGAGCCCTGCGAGAGACGATCAGTGGCTGTGCCCTCGCCGCGGTCGTCTTGATCGGCAGCGGGACCGCCCTCCTGTGGTGGTTCGCTGGACACGGCCTCCCGTGAACTCGTCGAAAGAAACTGAGATCGGAGCATCAGGCGGTCGGAGTGTCCGCAGTGAGCGACAGCCGAATGGGCCGCCAAGTTGTCCGACTGGAACCGGTTCCTAATACCGTCTCGATAACCGACCCCGCGGGAACTAGTCGAGGGTCATGAGGTGCTCGAGTACGTCGTCGAGCGGGGCCGAGGTGACCGCCAGCGAGTAGCCGTCGATGCGCGCGAGTTCCCGCGCGTGGTCCCAGAGGTCCGCCTCTTCGAGCCCGTGAAGGATCACGGCGTTCGGCGTCGGATTGACGACCCGCAGCGCGATGCCGACGCCCTCACCCTGCGTGACGTTCGTGAACACGAGGACGCGGTTCGTACTCTGCCCGTAGAGGCGAAAGAACTCCTCGCTCGAGAGGCGGGTGATCGCCTCGATGCTGTCGATGACGGTGTGGCCGCTGACCTGCTCGGTCCCGCTCGAGGCCACTTCGGTCGCCTCGAGATCGTCGTACAGTCGCGTGAGGGGAAGCGAGGTGGCGTACTCCCGGAGGTCGTAGACGACATCGCTCTCGAAGCCAGCCGAGAGGACGCGGCCGTACTGTCGAATGCGCTCCCCGCCGCGGCGTTCGTCGATCGCGAGCATCCCCTCGACGAGTCGCCCGACGACGCCGATACCGGGGCTCTCCCGGCGGCCGCTCTCGTAGTCGGAGATGACCGACGACGAGACATCGAGTTCGGCCGCGAGATCGGTCTGTGAGACGTCGAAGTCGGTCCGCCACTTCCGAAGCGTCGCACCGGGGTCCTCACTCAGCGTGATCTCCCCGGCGATTTTCTCCGCGAGTTCCCGTTTCGGTCCGCGTCCGCTCATACCCGACCGTCTCCCGGTCGATGCAAGTAGCTACCGGAGACCGACCGCCCGTCAGGACCGAGAGTCGACGCTCGGTTCCGACTCGAGCGACCCAACAGTCAAGCCCTCGCGGTTCGAGTCCGCGGAACGTGCCATCGACCGTCGTCCACGTCGCGTTCGCAGGCTTGCTCGGGGTCGCACTGCTCGGCGACGAGTTCGATACCCGTGCAATCGCGATCGTGATGGGCTGTGCCGCCGTCCTCGATCTCGATACGCTGATCGGCATCGTCGTCCCCGGGACGCATCGTGCGGCGTTGCACAACGTCTGGATCGTTCTCGTCCCCGCCGCCGCGTTACTGTGGGACGGGACGATCCGCGAGGAATCGATGCTCCGGGATCGGTGGGGGAGCTACGGCCACCGCGTCGCGTGGGTCAGTTTGGCCGGACTGCTCTTCGCCCACGTCCTGTTCGACGCGTTCTTCAACGGCGTCAATCTCTTTTGGCCGCTCCACGACCGATTCTACGACCTGTCGGGATCGCTGCTCGTGACCGATCAACGCGGCCTCGTCCAGACGTTCGTCGAACTCGACGCCGGCCGTCTGGCGGAGTCGACGGCCCGCGGGACCACCGAGAACACCCATTACAGAACCGGGTTCGATCCCACTCGAGACGAGCCGGCGACCGCCGTCGAGCGGATCTTCCCCATCGCGGCGACCGGTGAACGATTCGTGCTCACCGTCGCCGGGTTCGGAACGGTGCTCGTTCGGATCGTCGAAGGGCGGCGGGCCGACTGAGAGCGACGGTCGACCGCGGCCAGGCGAGCCGACCATCCGCTGTCGCGAGTCACAGCGGAACGGTCACTCGGATGCCCCCTCGCTCGCGGACGGCGGCGCGGTCGTCTCGACGCGCTCGCGGAGCCACGCTATCGCCTCCTCAACCGTTTCCGGGTCAGTACTCGAGACGCGAATCCGTCCGGGCCGGTTCTCGCTGCGCGGATAGCTGCCGACTGAAACGTCGAAGCGCTCGGTAACCCCCTCGAGCGCCTCGTGCAGCGATCCCTCGGGTGCCGGCGTGTACAGCGTCTCCGCGGTCGAATCGCCCTCGAACTCGTCGGCGACCGATTCGAACATCGCCCGCATCTCGTCGGGGATGCCGGCGAAGACGTAGACGTTCTCGACGAGACAGCCCGGTGCCCATCCCTCGTTGACGACGATCGGCGTCGCACCCTCCGGAATCGAGGCTGCGGCGTCGATATCCAGCTGGAGATCGTACTCCTCGACCATCTCGGGGTTCTCGTCGCGGAACGCGGCCGCCTTCTCGACGAGTCGCTCCCGGATCTCGCCGTGGACGACGAACTCGCGTCCCAAGCCGTCGGCGACGGCTTCGACGGTCACGTCGTCGGGCGTGCCGCCGATGCCGCCGGTGACGATCACCGCGTCGAAGGCATCGCTCCAGCGGTCGACGTAGTCCGCGATGAGAGCGCGGTCGTCGGGGATCGTCAGGATTCGCTGGACCGTGCTGCCACGTTCGGTGAGCCGCTCGGCCAGCCACGATGCGTTCGTATTGGTCGTCGATCCCGCGAGAATCTCGTCGCCGACGGTGACGATCGCGACGTCCATAGCCGCGGTTCGGCGGCCGGCCAGTTATCCGCTCGGGTTCCGGCCGGCGGTCGGTCGGGGACGGGACCGAGGTCCGATCGCCGGACACGTACCCGCGTGATCGAACACGCGCTCGCGGCCGTCGGAACTGATCCCCGATCGTCGATCGCCAGCGCCACGATTTTGTAAGCCCTGTGCCAAGTGACCGTATGGGAGTGTTCACCGGCGACGAGCGGTTCGCTGTGTCCCCGTCGCCGAACGATAGCCGCCGCCCGTCCGGTGCTGACACGGCGGCGGAGCGAACCGACGATCGAACCCGACGCGGATTCGATGCGAGCCCGACGACGCGGGAGCCGTCGCGACGACCGGGGTGGGCCCGATGGTAGCCGCCGACCTCGCCTTCTCGTTCGGGCGGCTCCTCTTTGCCCTCTTCCTGGTTTTCCTGAACGGCTTTTTCGTCGCCGCTGAGTTCGCGTACGTCCGCATTCGGCCGACACAGATCGAAGAACTCGTCGCGGACGGGCGGTCGTCGGCGAAGCTCGTCCAGGAGGCCGAGGAGAATCTAGACGACTACCTCGCGACGACCCAACTCGGCATTACGATCGCCTCGCTGGGGCTCGGCTGGGTCGGCGAACCGGCCATCGCTTCGCTGCTCGAGCCCGTTCTGGGACCGGTGCTTCCCGCAGGAACGCTTCATCTGGTCTCCATCGCGATCGGGTTCAGTATCATCACGTTCCTGCACGTCGTCTTCGGGGAGCTCGCGCCCAAGACCCTCGCTATCGCGGACGCCGAGCGGATCGCGTTGCTCGTCGCCGCGCCGATGAAGGTCTTCTACTACGTCTTCATCCCTGGGATTATCGTCTTCAACGGCACGGCGAACTTCTTCACGCGGTTCATCGGCGTTGCGCCGGCCTCCGAGCGCGACGAGGGCCACAGCGAAGAGGAGATCCGACGGATCGTCGCCCAGTCGGGCGAACAGGGTGTCGTCGATGCGGACGAAGTCGAGATGATCGAATCCGTCTTCGACCTCGGTGAGACGGTCGCTCGCGAAGTCATGATTCCCCGTCCCGATGTCGTTACCGTCCGTGCCGGCATGCCCCTCTCCGAACTTCGCGGCATCGCCGCCAGCGGGAGCTACACGCGATTCCCTGTCGTCGACGACGACGCCGACGAACCGGTCGTCGGATTCGTTCACGCGAAGGACGTTCTCAAAGCCATCGAAGCCACAGACAGCGACGACGGCCGAGCGGGCGACGAACCGACCGCACGCGACCTCGCTCGAGAGGTCCTCATCGTCCCCGAAACGCGCCGCATCGACGAAATCCTCGCCGAGTTCCGCCAGCGCAACGTCCAACTGGCCGTCGTCATCGACGAGTGGGGTACGTTCGAGGGCATTCTGACCATCGAGGACGTCATCGAGGAGGTGGTCGGCGAGATCCAAGACGAGTTCGACGTCGCCGACATGGTGCCCTCGATCGACGACCTCGCCGACGGTCGATACGCCATGGACGGCGGCGTCCCGCTCGCCGATGTCAACGAAGCGCTCGGCACGACCTTCGAAGGCGACGCGTTCGATACCATCGGCGGCCTAGTGTTGAGTCGCATCGGCCGCGCTCCCGAAGTCGGGGACGCGATCGAAGTCGACGGCTACGAACTCACCGTCGACGACGTGGAGGGGACGCGCATCTCGCGGGTGACCGTCAGCGAGGCCGTGCCGGAGGCCGACGAGTCGTCCCACTGACGCCATCGACGGGGGTTCGCTGCGTACTCGATGGGTGGCGCACTCGAGCGGGCCGACCACCACCAGTCCGAGGTGGTCTCCCGTGTCGAATCGCAGAGTGGTGTCGCGGTCGGACGCGACGGCCCGCGACGGAGGTGGTGTTCCGGGACGACGGGCGGATGGGGCGGACGGGCATGTACGTGTCGATGACTGTACTCGAACATGATATACGTGCTATGTTTTTATCAAGTGAGATGTCCTCCGTCGGGATATGAACCGACGGACGTTCGTGATCGTCTCCGGTCTCGGACTCGGTCTCGCGGGCTGTCTGAATCCGCGTGCCGATACGCCCACGGATTCGAACGGGTTGCGTAGCGATCCCGACCTCGCCGCCGAGAACGCGACGGACGGGGGCACCGAAGAGACGGGCCGGAACGGCGATCCGTCAACAGACACCGAGGCCGAGACGGAGACGGAGACTGCGGGGACCGGTGACGACTCCGGCGGCGAGAGCGGGGACGCGGGGCCAGCCGTCACGTTTCCCTCGTGCACTCGAGCGGAGGTTACGGGGACGTTCGCGGCCGACGATGTCGCCTTCGCGAGCACGGACTTCTATGAGGACGGACTGTACGGAAACACCATGCTCGAGGACGGGATCGTGTTCGGCGAGGACGTGGCTGCACCGTTCTCCGGTACGGTCGCGTTCGAGATCGGGGAGACCGCGGCCGTTCGCGAGGCGGCCGACGAGATCGTCGTCGAGTTGCCGCCCTACGGCAGTGACGGGACCGTCATCTCGTCGGTCACGACCGAGCGGGAGGCATATCTCACCGGCGGTGTCACCCATGGAAATCCGCACGCCCGCGAGTGTCTGCGCGAAATCGACGCCGGCGATGGCGGGGATACCGCCGTCGAAACCTCTGCCGCGTTCGAGATCGTGCGTCTCGAGACGAACGCGCCGATCGACGCCGGCGATGTCCTCGACGTGAGTGCGACGATCGAGAACACCGGCGGCACCGACGGCACGCACGACCTCGCGTTGATCGTCGGCCACAGTTCCGAACGGGTCGACCGGCGGACAGTGAGCCTCGCGGCCGGCGAACGGACGACCATCACGACGGGGTACGAAACGCCGCGCGTCGACGCCGATCAGGAGTTTCCCGTCCGCATCGAAGCGGGCGACGCCGCGGCCGAACGGTCCGTGCTCGTCCACGGGACGGACTGAGACCCCTCGCGCTCACGCCGGTCTCCGACGCCCACGTCGAGACAGCGCCTCCTCGAATCGAACAGCGGTCGGGGGGCTCGAGCGACGACACGCTCGAGGCGTCGTCCCGTCTCGAGCGAGGGTCGGTCACGATTGACAGGCAGAATGGGTATTCCCACATATCGGGGAACGTTTTTATTTTCACCCATCGTACACCGAGGTATGTCAGACGTAGCGCTGGACGACCGTGGCCGTCTCACGCTCCCGAAGGAGGTCCGAGAGCGATACGGGGACCGATATCACGTCGTCCAACTTCCCGACGGGGTCAAACTGGTACCGGTCGCCAACGACCCGCTGGAGGCACTCAGGGAGGAATTCGCGGACATCGAGAAGTCGGCCGACGACCTTCGTGACGAAGCACGTGAAGCGTCGCTCGACGAGGCCGGACGATAGATGTATGCGGAAACCGATTTCCTGCTCGCGCTGATTAAGGACGATGACTGGCTCGGAGACGCCGCCGAGTCGGTGTACCGAGACCACCGCGACGAGTTATGGACGTCACAGTTCACGCTTATCGAACTCCTGATGGTCGCGTACCGCGAGGAACGTGATACCGAACGCGTCGTTTCCAATGCCGCCACCCTCGTCGAAGTACGCGGTGACGTGGACACGGTCATTACGGCGGCGACGTACGTGGAAGACCACGATTTCACACCATTCGACGCGCTTCACCTCGTCGAATCGAACGGTGACCCCATCGTCTCGAGCGACGATACGTATGCGGACGTTACGTCCCGTCTTGACCTGCGGTCGGTCACCGAGGAGTGATGCTCCGCAATCCCTAAACGCCGAACACACCAATGACAGTGCAATGACCGACTGGACCGAGACGTACCGTCCGACGACGCTGTCGGAGGTACGCGGCAACAACAAGGCCCGCGACCAACTCGAGGAGTGGGCCGAGACGTGGGACGACCACCGCAAGTCGGTGATCGTCCACGGCAGTCCCGGCGTGGGGAAGACCTCCGCCGCCCACGCGCTGGCCGGTGACATGGGGTGGCCGGTGATGGAACTCAACGCAAGCGACAGCCGCGGGGCCGATGTCATCGAGAAGATTGCCGGCGAGGCCGCCAAGAGCGGGACCCTCACCGGCGGCGAGGCGGGTCGCCGGCTCGTCGTTCTCGACGAGGCGGACAACTTCCACGGGAACGCCGACTACGGCGGGTCTCGAGAGGTCACGCGCGTCGTCAAGGACGCAAGCCAGCCGATCGTCCTCGTCGCAAACGAGTTTTACGAGATGAGCAAATCGCTGCGAAACGCCTGTGAGACGATCGAGTTCCGCGATGTCTCGAAGCGGTCGATCGTCCCCGTCTTGCGGGACATCTGTCGGCGCGAAGGAGTCGAATTCGAGGAAGAGGCCCTCGAGAAGATCGCCGAGTCGACCAGCGGCGACCTGCGCTCGGCGGTCAACGACCTGCAGGCGGTCGCCGAGGAGGCCGAGCGCCTGACCGTCGACGACGTGGTGACGAGCGAGCGCGACACCACCGAGGGGATCTTCGATTTCCTCGACGAACTGATCAAAGAGAAGGACGCCGAGGGTGCGCTGCGGGCCGCCTACGACGTCGACGAGACGCCGGACGATCTGCTCAACTGGATCGAGGACAACGTGCCGAAAGACTACGAAGGGGCCGAACTCGCCGACGCCTACGAGTTCCTCTCGAACGCCGACCGCTGGCTGGGGCGGGTCCGGGCGACACAGGACTACTCCTACTGGCGGTACGCGACCGACAACATGACCGCCGGCGTCGCCGCTTCGAGACGGGGCGAGAAGGGCGGCTGGACCCGCTACGGCCCGCCGAGCTACTGGTCGAAACTCGGCCGTACCAAAGGGACCCGGAACACCCGCGATTCGATCGCCGAGCGCATCGCCGAGCGGGAAGGCGCAAGCGTCGCAACCGCCCGCCGGGAGATCCTCCCCTTCCTGTCGGCGATGACCCACCACTGCAAGAACCGGGCACTGACCGTCCGCATGGCCGCGGCCTACGATCTCGACGAATCCGAGGTCTCCTTCGTTACCGGCAGCGGATCGGACACCAACAAAGTCGAATCGGTCGTCGCGGACGCCGCCGAACTGAAAGCCGAAACAGCGGTCGAGCACTCGGGCACCGCCTTCTTCGAGGCCGAGCGCTCGAGCGATGACGACGGGACGGCCGCCGCTGCGACCGACGACAGCGGCGACAGCGACGACTCGAGCGGGCAGCAGGCGCTCACGGCGGCGACATCGGACGAGAGTGACACCGGCTCCGTGTCGGACGACACGTCGTCGGCCGACGACCCCGACGACGATCAGGCCGGGCTGAGCGACTTCATGTGACCGGCGTGCCGTCGGCGGCGCACCGACACCGGGTGACGGCGGGGCGGCGTTCGGATACCCTCGCCAACATATGTCTACATATTGACTGACCGGCACTATTACGTCGCTGAACGATGAGTGTACCTCTTGGTGACCCGCCGAATGACTAACCCACATAGCTGCCCGCTCTGTACGGAGACGTACGACGACCGCAACGCCCTTCGCGTCCACCTCGAGGTGACCCACCGGAAATCCGAGGTCGTCTCCTCTCTGGTCGAACTCGACGCGGCAGTGACCGATATGTCGTCCGACCACGAGTCGACGACGGTCGACGAAGAACCACAGGCGCCGTCCGCCTGAGCGAGTGCGAATACGGATCAGCGGTCTTCTACCGGGAGTCGATCACGAAACGCCGCCGACAGTGCGTCGCTGACGCCCGCAGCGAGGGCAGGCGGCTCGAGATCGCCATCGGTTTCGGTCCCATCCAGCGGCGGGACCGTCGTGACCGGGTAGCCGGTCATCCGCTCGAGTTCGTCGGGATTCGTCCGCTCGGCGGTCGTTTCGCCTGCGTACTCGTTGACGACGATCCCACAGATATCGATGTCCCGGGCCTCGAGCGCATCGACCGAGAGTGCGGTGTGGTTGAGTGTGCCCAGTCCCGACCGCGTGACGACGACTGCCGCGGCCGCGAGGTCGGCGACGAGATCGAGGACCTCCCGGTCGCCGGCCAGCGGGACGCGGAGGCCGCCGATCCCCTCAACGACCGGGACCGGGGTCGCCTCGATCTCCCGCTCGCAGGCCACACGGAGCGCCTCGTAGGAGAGGTCCTCCCCGGCAACCTCGGCCGCGACCCGCGGTGCAAGCGCTGGCTCGAGATAGCGGGGACAGGTCGCGGCCGCCGGAGCGCCACAGGCCGCGGCGACGAACGCCGCGTCGTCGTCCGGCGGATGCCCGGTCTGGGCCGGTTTGATCGCCCGTGCGTCGTAGCCCTCCTCGCGGAGCAGGCGCGTGAGCCCGGCCGTCACGACGGTCTTCCCGACACCCGTTCCGGTGCCGACGACGGCGATCGGTTGCCGGGCGCTCACAACAGTCCGACCTCCTTGCCCGCGGCACGAAACGCCTCGAGACAGGCGATGATGTCGCTCCGATCGTGGGTAGCCATCGGAACGACGCGGATGCGACTGGTTCCCTCCGGAACCGTCGGCGGCCGGATCGCCGGCGCGATGACGTCCCGTTCGCGGACCCCGTCGGCGAGCGTGATGGCGTCCTTGCGGTCGCCCACGATGACGGGGAGGATCTGGGAGTCGCCCCACACTTCGAAGCCCATCGATTCGAGGCCGTCCCGGAGATGGGCGACGTTCTCCCAGAGTCGCTCCCGGACACCGCCGTGACGGGCGACGTGGAGCGCCTCGCTTGCCGCTGCGGCCGCCGGCGGCGCGAGCCCGGTCGAGAAGACGAACGAACGCGCGTCGTTGAGCACGCATTCGATCAACTCCGCGCTGCCGGCGATATACCCGCCTTGACTGGCCAGCGCTTTCGAGAGCGTCCCCATCTGTACGTGGACGCGGTCCTCGAGCCCTTCCGCCTGAACGACGCCGCCGCCGTTCGCGTAGAGGCCGGTCGCGTGGGCCTCGTCGACCATCACCCACGCGCCGAACTCCGCGGCGGCGGCACAGATCGCATCAAGGGGCGCGACGGTGCCGTCCATGCTGAACACCGAATCGGTGACGATCAGCCAGGACTCGTCGGCCGGCTCCCGGCCGTTTCGAGCAGCCCGCTCGGCCCGGTCCGCGAGCTTCGATCGCAGGCTCGCCGCATCGCAGTGATCGTAGACGACCGTCTCGGCGTCCGTGAGTCGACAGCCGTCGATGATGCTCGCGTGATTCAACTCGTCGGAGAAGACGATGTCCGGCTCGAGCGCCGTGATCGTGCCGACGTTCGCGGCGTACCCCGACGAAAAGGCCAGCGCGCGCTCGGTGCCTTTCACCTCGGCGAGTTGCCGCTCGAGGTCCCGGTGGACCATCGTATCGCCGGTGACGAGTCGGCTCGCCCCGGCACCCGTCCCGACGGTCGCGGCGGCCTGCCGGGCCGCGTCCTGTATCCGCTGGTCGTCGGTCAATCCCAAGTAGTTGTTCGAGGCGAAGACGAGCGCCTTCGCCGTCTCGAGGACGGGCAACTCGCCGCCCGATGGCTCGGCGAAGTAGCCGTGCTCGGCAACCCGGTCGACGGGCGAGAGGGTACGTTTCAAGTCGTGCTCCTCGAGCGTCTCGAGTCGGTTCTCGAGGTCGAACCCGCGGTCGGCCATTCGGCTAAACCGACTCAGCGCCATGGTTTGATTCTCACGGTTCGGATCGAGTGGCCGGATCGGCGTTGCTGCGGCTCGAGGAGCCCGATATGCGATAGTTCCGGGTGGCGTCGTCGTCTCCCATCGAAACGACCCCCCACGGGGTTAGAAGCCGGGCAGCAGGTCGGCCGGGCCGAAGACGCCGTACTCGCCCGCTCGGTTCCGGCGGACGCCGGCTTTCAGATAGCCCAGCGCGGGCCCGTTGACGTTGGCCTCCATGCTCGTGTCGTCGCCCAGTTGGAACGTGTTCGTCGCCGTCTCGCCGTCGAAGGTGCGGCCGGTCACGCGAACCGTCGTCGTCGTCGGCTTCTCGTCGTTGCGAACGTCGAGAACCCCGCCGACGGTGACGTCGTCGGCGTCACAGACGCCCGCGCGCTCGAGCAGGACATCGTCGGCGTGTTCCATGTCCTCGAACTCGATGACGCCGTCGTGGTCGTCGATGATGGCTTCGATCTCGGACTCGGAGAGCGCGCGCGCGGTTTCGATGTCGTACCCGGGCAGGTGGGCGATGTCCTCGCGGACGGTGCCGCGGTTGTCCTCGTATCCGGACTTGAGACCGACGCCCCACCAGATGTCGACGTCAGTGACCTCGACGAACGACTGGGCGGCTAGCGCGGCGGCACCGGTCAGCAGGCCGGGTGTCGCGCCCGCCCCGCAGATGAACGTGATGCCCGCGTCCTCGAACTCGTCGCTGCGCTCGTCGAGCATGTCGATCACGCGCGAGCGCTTGAGCACGTCGATCATGACCCCGGAGTAGCCGCCGTCGACGAATCGGTCGGCGGTGCGGGGAATGAAGTCGTGTTCGTAGTTCGGCAGCGCCAACAGCACGGCGTCGATCCGGTCGCCGCGGTCGATGATCTCCTGAATGGCGTCCTCGCTCGGACGGGCCTGACTCGAGGCGACGACGCCCCTATCCTCGCCGTGTTGTTTGACGCCGCTCTCGGCGGTCGCCGCGCCCGTGCCGCCGTCGGTCGCGACCTCGCTGTCGATGTTCCCTTCCGTCGCCGCCAGCAGTTCGTCGACGTCGAGGCCGTCGAAGTCGATGGCGACGCCGTGGCGGTCACACGCCGCGACGGGCGTCAACGCGTCCTTGTGCTGGCTCACTTCGAGCGCTCGTCGGCCGATACCTCCGGTTCCGAGTACCGCAAACGTGATTTCGTCCATGGATGTCGATGTGCTGAATGCGTCGTATCGTCAGTCGTCGCTCGGTTCCGCGCCCGCACTCGCCGTCTCGGTCGCCGAGTCCGCCGCCTCGCTGTGACGGGCCTTGACCGCTTCCGGATCGAAGTCGTTCGTGTCCGTATTGGGCTCCAGCCCCGCACGCTCGACAATCTCCAAGTCCTCGCCGGGTGACTGCCCGCCGGTCGTCAGGTAGTCGCCGGTGAGGAGACCGTCCGCGCCGGCCTCGAGCGGCAGGTGCTGCTCGTCGGGTGCCAAGTTGACCTCACGGCCGCCGGTCAGGCGGACCCGCGACTCGGGGTGGAGCAGTTTGTATACCGCAACCGTCTTGACGATCTCGTCGGTCGAGATGTCGACTCCTTGCTCGGCCAGCGGCGTTCCCGCGACCGGATTGAGCACGTTCACCGGCAGCGAGGAGATCCCGATGTCCTGCAGGGCGATCGCGGCCTCGACCCGGTCGGTCGGCGTCTCGCCCATCCCGAGGATCACGCCCGCACAGAGGTCCATCCCGGCCTCCTTGGCCACCTCGAGGGTCTCTACCCGGTCCTCGAAGCTGTGCGAATCGACGATCTCGGGGAAGTAGTTCGGCGAGGTCTCGATGTTGTGATTGTAGTGATTGATCCCTTCCTCGGCGAGGATCGCGGCCTCTTCCTCGGTCAGAATGCCCAGTGAGGCGTCGACCTCGAGATCGCACTCGTCGCGGACGCGGCGGATCGACTCGAGGACTTCTTCCCACTCGTCGGGGCGGTGTTCCTTCGAGACGCCCTTCTCGGCGACGACGATGCCGAACCGCTGGGCACCGTCGCGTTCGGCCCGTTTCGCGGCCTCGAGGATCTTCTCGGGGCCGAGGAAGCCGTAGGTGTCGATGCCGGTGTCGAAGTGGACCGACTGCGCACAGAAGCCACAGTCCTCGGCGCAGTTGCCGGCCTTCGCGTTGACGATCGAGCAGGCGTCGACCGTGCCGTCGCCGAAGTGATCGCGTACGGCCGCACCCGCCTCCGCGAGCGCGTCGGTCGGCTGGGCCATCAACGCGACCCCGTCGGTCCGATCGAGCCGCTCGCCGGCCATCACCCGCTCGAGCGCGTCGTCGACCGTCTCGTTTCCAGTCTCGTAAACCACGCTATGATGTGTGGTTAACAAGACTATAATGATTGTGGATTTTCACGGTGGGTGACCCGTCACGGTCCGTCTCAGTTGTCGCCTTCGTCGACCGCACCTGCGTCGATCGCTGTCAGGTGGTCCGAGTCGACCCGTTACCGCGGTGTCTCCGCGCCCCACTTCTCGAGGGCCGTCGCCAGTTCCGCGTGGTCGTCGGCGTAGGTCTCGAGGTCCGTGCCCGCCATCGAGGCCTCGACGGACTGTCGGAGCGCTTTCGCACCCGCGTGCGTGCCGTCCGGGTGGCCGTGGATGCCGCCGCCGGCCTGCACGATGATGTCGGTTCCCAGCGCGTCGATGAGTTGATCGACCACGCCGGGATGCAGTCCGCCGGAGGCGACCGGGAGGACGGGCCTGAGACCGTGACAGTCGCTCGTGAGCCACTCGTTGATCCCCGGCGTGTCCTCGTTCGCGAGCTTTCCCAACCCCGCGGTCCCGGTGTGGATGTGGTCGACGCCACAGAGGCGGGCGATCTGGGCGATGACGCGCATCGATACCCCATGGTGGTCCAGTCGGTCGAAGGCGGCGTGCATCGCGCGGTGGGCGTGGATCGCCAGCCCGTGGTCCTCGCAACGCTCCCGAACCGACTGGACGGCCGCCCAGCCACAGGTGATCACGTCGACCATGACGAACCCGCCGCCGTGTTCGGCGACGAGGTCGACCCGCTCGAGCATCTCGGTGGTCTCGGCGGTCACGTTCACGAGGTAGTCCTTGCGCTCGCCGGTCTCCTCCTGGGCGCGGTCGCGGGCGGCGAGGCTCTCGGCGAGTCGGTCCGCGAAGGGGTTAAACGCCTGATCGGTGAGGTTCTCGTCGTCTTTCAGCAGGTCGACACCGCCGCGCCAGGCCTCCTCGCCGATCCGGGCATGGGCGTCGGTCGAGAGGCCCACCTTGGGTTTCGGCACCGTCGCCAACACCGGCCGCTCGCCCGCGTCCAGTTTCTCGCGCGCGACGCTTGGCCCGAACTGCGGGCCCGGGAACCCGCTCGTGATCGATTCCGGCCAATCGCAGTCCTCGAGTCGGATCGAGTCGACGGCTTTCATCCCCAGGATGTTGCCGGCGATACACGAGAGGATCTGGGGCATGCTGCCGGCCTCGAACAGTGCGGTCGGGTACGCGACCGTAACCGTCCGTCCGTCAATGCCACAGGCGACTGCACCGAGCTCCGTGAGTTCGTCCTCGTCGACGTGTAAGGCGGCCCAAGTGCCGTTCGATGACTCCGAGGCGACGCGACTCGCCGCCGCCTCCATCGACATCCCCGCGGCCGGTTCGATCGTGAATTCACAGACTAGTTCCGTCCCAGCGGGCTCGTATCCGAGGTCCAGAAAGTCGTCGTACTCGATCCCTGTCATGATACCGTCCGACATACGACGCGTCGAGTAATAGTGCTTGTGCCGGCTCCCGGCGAGTCGCTACGAATGGGCAATATATGCCGACTTTAGCCACGAACGACGATTTTCCCGATTGTCTCTCGTTCCGCTCGTATTCTGCCCGATCGTCAACCCCAACCACCATCGATGGCCGCTAACGGCCAGTACACTAATATTTCACTTCCCAAATCTATCGCGCCGGGAAAAATTCCGAAAATTAAAGTCGTGTGATAATCCACTAGTAGCAAGCGGGTTCATGACAGATAGTACGACAAACAGTCCGGGCGACAGTGGGTTCGACGTGGATGCGAGCACCGACGAGCTGTTCGGGGACCTCGAGGAAACCGACACGGGAACTGGGCAGCGAACGGAACGGGAGGACGACGCCGACGGTGACGAGCCGGACGAGGTCGAAGACAGGACGGCCGCCGAAGTCTTCGATCAGCTCCGTGCCGAAACCGCGGACGAGGGCGGTACCGACGACGTGCTCGCGGACGAAACGCCGGACGACATCATCGCGAGCGCGGCGGAGCCGGACCCCGACCCGGCGACGCCCGTCGACGACGACCTGCTCGCTGACGAGGACGAACTCACGGATCTGCTTCTCACTGGCCGCACGAAAGACGGGGAATTCCTCTGGGTCGACACCGCTGATTCCGACGACCGACGGGACGACGAACCCGACGATTCCACTCCCCCCACGACTGCGGAGTCCGACAGCGGCGACACCGAGACGCCGACCGCCGAGACACAGGCCGACTCACGGACTGCGACGACGACCGCCGGGTCCGTGGAGCCCTCCGACGGCGACCCCACCCTCGAGCACGGGACGGACAGCGCCGTCGAGCCCGACGCGGCTGCGGTGACCGAAACGGACGCGGAGAGCGACGCCGACGCCACACGCGATACGAACGCCGCTCCGGAGACGCCGTCGGACGCGGATGCCGACTCGTCGGTCCAACGCGACGAGGCGGAGTCGCGTCTCGAGGACGGGACGGATGCATCCGCGGTCGACGGTCCCGACACGGCCGACCGCGATACCGATGCCGACGGGAGTGATCTCGATGCGACCGAGACCGAGTCCGCGGCCGACGACGACGCGGCGGGACTGCTCGGACGAGTGCGGTCGCTGTTCGGCTGATCGTTCCGAGCCCTCGAACGCGCGCCGCGAACCCGCGTCCGGTCGCCGAGAAATCCGCGCCGTCCGTATCGCGACGGCCCGGAACTGACCCGTTGTCCTTCTCGTCCCGTCGCCTCGAGTCCAATCACACCTCGGGATGCCATGCGAGCCCGTCCCATCGAACCGTGTACGCGTTTGCACCACACTCCGGACATTGCGTCCCGCCCGTCGTCGGATCGGTCGTCCGCTCCGGGATCGTCTGCGTGGAGCCACAGCGATCACATTCGAGCCAGACCGGCATACTCACACTGACGCGCCGGACGACCATGATCGTGCTGCGGGAGAGCGACGGGGGCCGGCGCTGGGCGGTCATAGTACTGGACGCAGGACCTGCCGCCGCTCGAGTGGGCTCGAAACGGGACGCGAGACCGCAACGGTCGGCCCGCGATTGCAGTTCCGGACCGACGCCTACGCGAGACGGCAGCGTTACGCGAGGAACTCTTCGATGTGGTCGGCGACTTCTTCGGGGGTGTCGCCGACGGGGACGCCGGCGTCGTTGAGGGCGCTGATCTTGCTCTCTGCGGTTCCCGTGCCGGAGCCGGAGACGATCGCGCCGGCGTGACCCATCCGCTTGCCCGGCGGTGCGGTGCGGCCGGCGATGAAGCCGGCGACCGGCGTGTCGACGTAGTCGTCGATGAACGCGGCCGCTTCCTCCTCGTCTTCGCCGCCGATCTCCCCGCACATGACGATGGCGTCGGTGTCGGGGTCGTCCTCGAACAGTTCGAGGGCGTCGACGAAGTCGGTCCCGATGATCGGGTCGCCACCGATGCCGATGGCGGTCGTCTGGCCGATCCCGCGATTGGTCAAGCTATCGACGACCTGGTAGGTCAGGGTCCCGGAGCGGGAGACGAGCCCGACGTTCCCCTCGGCGAAGATGTTCCCGGGGAGAATGCCGAGTTTCGCCTCGCCGGGCGTGATGAGGCCGGGACAGTTCGGACCGATGAGTCGGGTCTCCGTCTCGGAGAGGCGCTTGTTGACGCGCGCCATGTCCTGGGTCGGGATGCCTTCCGTGATCGCGACCGCGAGGTCAAGCTCCGAGTCGAGCGATTCGAAAATCGCGTCACCGGCAAAGGCCGGCGGAACGAAGATCACGGACGTATCCGCGTTCTCCTCGTCGACGGCCTCGTGGACCGTATCGTAGACCGGCACGCCGCTGACCTCCTGGCCACCCTTGCCGGGGACCGCACCGGCGACGACGTTGGTGCCGTACTCCATCATCTGTTCGGCGTGGAACTTGCCTTCCCCGCCGGTGATGCCCTGTACCACGACGCGCGTGTCGTCGTCGACTAGTACGCTCATTGGTCGTTCACCTCCCCAGCGTACTCGACAGCACGCTGAACCGCGTCCTCGAGGGTCTGTTCGACCGTCACGAGGTCCTCGTTGAGAATCTCCATGCCTTCCTCCCAGTTCGTGCCGGCCAGTCGGACGACGACTGGCTTGGGGATCTCATCGAACTGCTCGAGCGCCTCGTTGATCCCCCGGGCGACCTCGTCGCCGCGGGTGATCCCGCCGAAGATGTTGAAGACGACCGAATCGACGTTGTCGTCGGAGAAGACCATGTCAAGCGCGTTCGCGATGCGGGCGGCCTTCGCGCCGCCGCCCACGTCGAGGAAGTTGGCGGGTTCGCCGCCGTAGTGGTCGACCAGGTCGAGCGTCGTCATCACGAGCCCGGCACCGTTGCCGATGATCCCCGTGTTGCCATCGAGACGGACATAGTCGAAGCCGTACTCGTCGGCCTTCTGCTCGAGATCGTCGCCGCCGGCCGCTTCCTCTTCCATCTCGGCGAGTTCGGGCTGGCGGAACAGAGCGTCCTCGTCGATGTTCATCACAGCGTCGGCCGCGATGACCTCGTCGTCGGCCGTGACCATCAGCGGGTTGATCTCGGCGTCGGCTCCGTCTTTGTCGTCCCAGAGCTGGTAGAGCGTGGTGAGGACGCTCGAGACGTCGCGCGCGACCGACTGGTCGACGCCGGCGTCGTAGACGGCTTTGCGGGCCTGGTATGGGTGCATCCCGAAGGAGGGATCGATGTGTTCGCGGGCGATCGCGTCGGGATCTTCCTCGGCGACTTCCTCGATGTTGACGCCGCCTTTGGTCGAGACCATCGCGACGGGCTTGCCCTCGCCGCGGTCCATCGTGATCCCCACGTAGAGTTCGTTCACGAAGTCGACCGCTTCCTCGACGAGGACCCGATCGACGTGATACCCTTTCAGATCCATGCCGAGAATGGAGTCGGCCGCGTCCCGGGCCTCGTCCGCGTCCTCGACGAGTTTAATTCCGCCGGCCTTCCCACGGCCGCCGACCTGTACCTGCGCTTTCACCGCTACTGGGTATCCGATTTCCTCGGCCGCGGATACCACACCGTCGACGTCGGACGCGAGTTGCGAGTCCGGCGTCGGAATCCCGGCATCGGCGAAGACGGTCTTCGCCTGATATTCGTGTAATTTCATGCCATTCGAACGGGCGTGCCGACCTTGCTTAAATCATGCCAGTTTCCACTCGCCGCGGGCGTTCTATCGACGTGCAGCAACGACACCGGGTGCGTCACGGCCGTCCTGTTTTCTCAACCGCTCTCTTTGTGTGGGTTCTCAACTGAGGGCGGGTGTGACCTACCCGCACGTCCGGACTCCGGGCGGATTCCTCGCGATGAAGAGGTCGGCCGATCGCTCGGACGGGTCTCCCGCGACGCTCGCGGCGACCGGCCGACAGGAGCCGACACAGCATTCAAACGTCGCCTCTCCTAAGGGCACGGACAAGGGGCACCGCCGTGAGAAATTCCACCGCGACGCATCGCCCACCCGGCTGGGTGGCATCCGTCAAGACCGGGCTCCGGGTTCTGGTCCATAGCAACCTCTTCATCTCGCTTGCGACGGTCAGCGTCGCCGTGACGACCGTTCTTCTCGCAAACCTGCCGCTCGAGCCCCTACCGCTGTTCATCGTTTTTGCGGCGACGATGTTCGTCTACACCGTCAACCGGTTTACCGACCTCGCGGAGGACGAACGGAACGTCCCACAGCGTGCGGCGTTTACCAAGCGGTACGGAACGCTCTGGTTGGCCGTTGGGGTCGGCCTCTACGTCGCCGCAGTCGGACTCGCCGTCGCGGTCGGCGTTCCCGGCGCGGTGTACATGTTCCTCCCGCTCGTGGTCGTACTCCTGTACTCCGTCGGCGGGGTCAAGCAACTCTTTCTCGTGAAGAACCTCGTGGTCGGCTTCGCCTGGGGCGCGATCCCGTTGGGCGTCGGCTACTACTACGGCCAGTTGCGCTCGCCGGCGATCCTGTTTCTGTTCGGGTATATCACGACCATGATCACCATCGCCGCGGTGATCTTCGACGTGAAGGACATCGAGGGGGACCTCGCGGAGGGCATCCCGACGGTCCCCAACCTGTTCGGCCCGCGCTGGACCCGCCTCCTGTCGTTGCTGGCGACCGTCGCCGTCGCCGCAGCGGTGATCGCCCTCGTCGTCGGTGGCGCGATCGCACACGAGTTCCTCGTCGTGCTCGCGATGAACGCCTACGTCTGTGCGTACATCCCCTTCGCGACCACCGATCGCGGGCCGCTGTACTACGGGTTCGTCGTCGACGGCGAACACGTCTTCCTCGCGGCCGTCGTCGCCGCGCTCGAGTGGCTGATCTGGTAGCGGCTGCGCTCGACGCGACACGCACTGGCAGCGTCACGACAGCCAAAAAGGACACGACACCGCGTTCCGTTCGACGGCGAGTGCCGCGACGACAGCGGCCGCTATCGGTCGGCCGTCGACGCTCGGCTCGGGCGGTTCAGTCGCGGTCGGCTTCGCTCCAGTCGCAGTCCTGGCACTTCCAGCCGGTGACGAGTTCGGTGACCGACGGCATGTAAACAACCCGCAAGACGTTCCCGGTACACTCCGGACACTCTTCGTCGGCCTCCTCGATCGAGTCGACCTCCATCACGGCGTCGCCCTCGACGAGTTCCGCGAGTTTTTCGGCCGTCACCATTCGCCCCTGAACGACGCGATTCTCGCTCACACTCGGGCTACCGGCCGCGATACCCTAAGCGTTTCCTGATTCGGTCGTCGCCTCGAGCGAGATCGATTGGGGCGGGATCGGAGCGCGTCGCGATCGAAAACCGAAGCGGTTCCAGCGGGTCGGAACCGGGGCCGGCGTCGCAGCGGCCCTCGCTATCGTCCGTCCGTCGGCAACCCCATCCAGTAGCCGTCAGCGGCGTCCGAGAGCGCGCTTGCGGGTCTCCACCTACCGCATCGTAGTTGCCGAGTCGAAGTGATATCAGTGTATCCCGCACAGCATGTGCACGGCGTGCACGCACCGCGGTCGCGGACCGACCGGAAGCGTCCCCGATCACCAGCGGCGGCTACTCGAGGCTGTCCATCGCCGTTGCGTGCCGTTCGAGGGCGTCGAATCGATCGATCGCCCACTCCCTGACTCGCGTCTCGGTCGACTCGAGCAGCGCCGTCGGGAGCCCGTTCTCGTCGTGGACGCCGATCTGAACCGCGTCGTCGACGATCCCCAGATAGAATGGCACTTCGTTGGCGACGACCGCGACGGAAAGCGACTCGGCGTCGGCCATCGCCGCGAACGTGTCCGCGACCGGCGGCTCCGTCCGCAGCGTCTCCGCGACTGACTCGGTGACGAGCAACTCGAAGACGGCCCCCGATTCGAGTGCTTCCCGCGACGTCTCGAGCGGTTTCGCCGCCGTCGCCGGCAGCATGGCCCTGACGTACTCCGCGTCGGAGAGACTCGCCGCGCGGTATTCGGTCGGCGCGTAGGGGTTTGCCGTCGTGGACTCGACGACCGTCGCGTCGACCAGCCCCTCGAGATCGAAGTCGAGTTCGATCGCCGGAATCCGCTCGAGCACCGGCCGTAACCGAACCATCGCGTCGACCCGGTCCAGCGTTTCCGTCACCGCCCCCGTCGCGAGGGCCCCGGCCGACGTGAGTTCGTACCGTCGACCCCGTTCGCGGAGCAGTCCGCGTTCTCCCAATCCATCCAGATTTCGTTGTAGCGTCGTTCGCACGACATCGACCTCGGCCCGTAGCGCATCCTTCGAAACGGCACCCTCCGCTGCCAGCGTCTCGAGGATCCGTACTCGGGTCGGTGAACGCGCCACGTACTCGAGCGTCTCGATCGCAGCCCCCGTTCGATCACCCATCACGTCTCGGTTCTCCAACCGAGCCCACTTTATCGCACTGGCCACTGCCGGGGCGCTTCGTCCCCGTACCCGCAATCCGAGCGACCGCTATGGTCGAGCGCTGTAACCGATTGGGACGCCGTGATCGGCCTGTGTCTGCGGGCACAATCGTATAGACGGTCACGGCCGAACCAGCGAATATGGAGACGCGCTGGGCGACCGTCGACGGCGTCACCCTCGAACTACCGGCCGACAGTACCGTCAACGAACTCCGGGACGCGCTCTACAAACCCGACGACGCGGTGCTGGTCGCGGTAACGGGTGATCTCGTCTCGGTCGTCCACGACGAGGATCGACGGCTCTCCGAACTGGTCGCCGGCTGTGCCGAGACCTATTACTTCCGGCGGCGGGACGGTCCCGAGCGAAACGACCTGCTGGCCGCGCCGGAACTCGAGGACGCACTGGCCGACTCGAGCGACGGCCGGGAGGTTGCCGAGACGACGTTCCAGCGGCCGGGCATCGACCACTAGTTCCGGCTGATTTCGACCGGGTCACCGACGCGGAGCGTCCGGCCGCGATCGGACGCGGGGACACGCGTGATAAGCATCAGCGAGTAGTAGTGATCGAACGCGTCGAGGTCGGCCCACTCGGGAAACGTCTCCTCTCGCTTTCGAACGAACCGCGTTCGGAACTCCTCGGTCGGGTCGCCCGTATCGGGATC
This sequence comes from Natrinema gari JCM 14663, assembly GCF_000337175.1. Classification (GTDB taxonomy): domain Archaea; phylum Halobacteriota; class Halobacteria; order Halobacteriales; family Natrialbaceae; genus Natrinema; species Natrinema gari. The sequence goes on from NZ_AOIJ01000030.1 coordinate 38,486, forward strand.
GCGCCGGGGGACGACACAGCGGCCACAGGGTGTCACCCCGTCGAATCGGATGCCACCGATCTCGAACGCCGGTGCGTTCGCGCCGACGAATCGATCTTCCCAGAACGGGTCGACGCCGGCGACCTCGATGTTCGCTCGGAGTCGTCGTCGTGCACCCGCGACGGTCATCCCGTCGAACCAGGACGCGACCGTCTCGAGCGTCGCCGTACTGACCACCGACGGCCCCATCTCGCGCCGATCGACGAACCCCAGCGACGTGTCCCGCTCGAACGACAGTTCGACGTCGAAAAACTCGCTGAACCAGGTGGCGGCAGTTTCGCGGTCGGCCTCGAGATCGAACTGCCGCTCCTCGCCGTCGGACGTCTCGACCGCGAGCAGGCCCGTCGCGGGATCGTAATCGGTCTCGAGAGCGTGGACGCGCTCAGTCCGTTTGCCGTTGAGAACGTCACCACCGGTATCGAACAGTGCGTACTCCCTGTCGTGGGCCACCGTCCCGCCTTCGAGAACATCGGCCGCCTCGAGATCGATGCCGTCGAGTCCCTTCACCGGATACACCCTGAGCCGGGCAAGTCGCGCCATTGCCACCACGTACCGGGCGAACCCCTATCAGTCTTCTTTCGATCAGGATCGGAATGCAACTCACGGCCGCGGTTCGTGGCCCTCCATCGGCGATCGAACCGCGCAATCGAGCGATCGCTCGGAGCCGATCCCCGCGATCAGTCGATCGTCACGACAGGATCGTCGCGCTGATCGAACTCGACCGTTATCTCGTGGTCAGCGTACGAAAACCCGATCCGACCGGCCCGGCGCTCGCCCGATTCGGTCGTCGCAAAGATCGCTGCGAGGGCATCGGGATCGACCGCCTCGAACAACGGCGGCAACGACAGCGGATCGATGCCCTCGAGCGTCGCGACGCCGGTGACGATACGCTCGTGCACCTCGTCGGTGTCGACTGCGAGGGATTGGCCCATCGGTATCTACCGCCACATCGTGCTATTAATAACTTGCGGAACGACCGATTGTTGTGGTTATTACCGAACCAAACAAGTGTTGTCACGTATCGTTCGCGATCCGGGTCGGAGACCGCGGTCTTCGGCGGCTTACTCCGTGTCGAGTTCGAACTGTTCGTTCTCCGAGACGGAGTTGAGAACGATGCTCGTATTCGACTGATTGATGTCGGGATCGGTGATCAGCGTCTTGATCTGATCGTTCATATCGTCCGTGTCCTGAAACTTCCCGATGGCGATCACGTCGTAGTCACCAGTGACTTCGTACACCGAGATCATCTGCCGGTGCTCTCGCAGCGTCTCCGTGATCTCGGGGAGGGCGTTCCCTTCGGCTTTGAATTGCATGACGGCGGTGACGTCGTAACCGACGGCATCGTAGTCGACTTTCGGTGTGTAGCCCTCGATCACGCCCTCGTCCTCGAGATCGGAGAGGTGGTTCGAGACGGTCGTGACGGAGACATCGAGTTCCTCGGCGAGGCTTCGCAGACTCGCGCGGCCGTCGTCGAGCAGTTCGTTGACCAGATCGGCATCCAAGTGTTCGTAGGTCATTGTCCGATATAAATTCCTCCTCGTACTAGGGGTTTACGAATATCCAGTTCTATCCGGTTCTATTGAGACGGTGTTGCGATGTGTGCGGACAAGTCGTGCGGAGGGGTGAATTAGTGACCGGCTCCCGAGCCACCGTCGCGGTCGCTCGCCGGAGACACCACCGTCCCTCGGTGCCCGATTGACGCGTATATGACTCGCGAACAATTCAATGAACGCGGTCATAGAGACCGAGCCGAAACGACCCGTATGACCGACCTACTCGTGGGGGCAGTCCTTTTGCTCTGCCTCCTTCCGTCGCTGCTTTTCCTGGGGTTCTGGAATGGACTCGTCCGCATGCAACGGAGTTCACTGATCGCTCGGACGAACTCCCGTGCTGGCCACTCCGACCCTCGCGTCACGTGGAGCGATGTCATCGACGCGTACACCGATCCACGACACCGCTTTCTCGCGGCCCCGTCAGAACCGCAGTCGGCGACTACTCGTGACGGACGGTGTGCCGTATGTGCCACAGCGAACGACTCGATCGCGTCGTTCTGTCGCAACTGTGGCCACAAACTCGAGTGAGACGATCGCCCGCCGCTCACGGAGCGGTCGCCTCGTCGCTTCCTACCGGCCACGCGGGCGGATCGCCACCTGTGACCTGTCTCGGGAGCGAACGCGAGGCGTCCCGGAAATCGCCTCGCTTCGCTCGGACATCCGTGCGTCGGCTGCCGGAGCGTTCGCTCCCCGTTTCGTTACGTCGATCCTCAGGAGAATGCTCCGTCTGGGATTTGAACCCAGGTCATCGGCTCGAAAGGCCGAAATGATTGGCCGGACTACACCAACGGAGCGTGCTTCGCAACTGGTTGTTGCCGAGGGCTAATGAAAAACGTTCCGTTCCGATCCAGCAGTGTCACGAGATCACGCACGCTAACCCGTTATTTCGCCGACAACAGACGGTATCGCCCGCTCGCGGACGCTGACTACTACCACCCCTTGCTCTCGGTCAGCCGGGCGACCAGCTCGAGGCGGGAGAGCGAGCGTGGTCACCGAACCTTATCGGACCGGCGAGTCGCTGTCAGTACGAGGGTGAGAACCGTTGTCCGACGACCCGTCGAGCGAGACGACGCCGGTCTCCGAGGAAACGGGTCGGAGTGGGCGACGCTTTGTTTGCCGTGGCTGGACGCCCGGTCGTGGCCGTCGGCCGGGCAACACCCGCCTCCTCAATCCTTTTTAGCCCCTGCGCCCATTCCATTGAGCATGAAATACGTCCGCTTTCGCGATCCGGCCGGTGCGGTCCGCCGCGGCGAGTACGAGAACGGGACGGTTCGGTTCGGCACCGAGCGCTACGCGCTCGAGGACGACGATATCGATGTCCTCCCGCCGTCGGAGCCCTCGAAAGTCGTTTGCATCGGGAAGAACTACGCCGCCCACGCCGCGGAGTTCGACTCCGAGGTCCCCGACCGCCCGATGCTGTTCCTGAAGCCGCCGAACGCGCTCGCGGCCCACGGCGACACCGTGTCCCCGCCCGCGGGCAAGGACCGGATCGACTACGAGGCCGAACTCGGCGTCGTCATCAGCGAGCAGTGCCGGCACGTCTCCGAGGCCGACGCGATGGACGTCGTGGAAGGGTTCACCTGCGTCAACGATCTCTCGAATCGCGACGACCAGCGCCAGGAGCAAAACTGGATCCGCGGCAAGGCGTTCGACGGCGCTGCGCCCATGGGTCCCGTCCTCGCGACGCCCGATGAAGTGCCCGCCGACGCGTCGGTGCGGACGCGAGTCAACGGCGAGCCGAAACAGGACGGCTCCCGCGAGCAACTCATCTTCTCGATCCCCGAACTGATCGCCGAGATCACGACCTACCTCACCTTGGAGCCCGGCGACGTGATCGCGACCGGCACGCCCGAGGGCGTCGGGCCCCTGTCCGACGGCGACGAGATCGAGATCGAAATCGAGGGCGTCGGCACGCTCGAGCACGCTGTCCGGATTCCCTGAGTTGCGAGCCACGAACCGCGCCGCCGACGCGATCGGTGAACCTTTTTCGGGTCGCTCGAGGAACCACGAGGCATGACGGTCCGATTCGACGCGATAACGCTCGAGTGGCTCGGCCTCGCGACCGTCAGGCTCGAGGGACAGACCGGCGCGGTCGTCTACACGGACCCCGGCCCGGAACGAGCCGGCGTTCTGGACGGCTCCGAGCCTCGGGACGGGGATTTGATACTCGTTTCTCACGACCACCACTACGATCCCGACTCGATTCGACGGGTCGCTCGCGATGATGCACTGGTCGTCGTCCACGAATCGATCGACGGAAGCGAGATCGAGGGGATCAGCGAGCGACCCGAGGACCTGCCGTTCGATGTCGAACGCGTCCGCGCGGACGAGTCGTTCGTCCTCGGACCGCTCGATCTCTTCACGACGCCGGCGTACAACGACCCCGACGGGCCGCACACGAACGAGGAGGGCGTGCCCTATCACCCCGAGGGACGAGGCTGTGGCTTCGGCATCACGATCGACGGCGTGACGGTCTTTTGGCCCGGCGATACTGATGGCCACGACGTTCACGACACCGTGTCCGTCGATTGCTTCCTGCCGCCGATCGACGGCACAGTCACGATGGATCGCCACGCGGCCGCGTCGCTGGCCGACCGAATCGAGCCCGACCTCGTGGTCCCGGTCCGCTACGATACCGTCCCCGAGACCGAAGCCGACGTGGACGCGTTCGTCGTCGACGTCGCGAGACGCGGGATTCCGGTCGCCCTCGACGGATAGACGACACGACGGCCGCGCCGCGAGCGCCCCTCTCTCGAGCGACGAGCGCGGCTACGGCGGTCGTCACGGACACGTTAGAGGTGGTCGGGAAACACGTTGCGGTGGGATCAGACGCCCAGTCGCGACCAGACGAACACCGTGAGACCGACGAGTACCACCACTGCGAACGCCGCCCACTGCCCGAACCCGGTGTCCGCGATCGGTGCGAACAGATCGACGAGGCCGGTCCCTTGCAGGAGGCCCAGACCGAGCACCACCATGGCACCGATGGCGATGAGACCGATCGAGACGCCCTCCTTTAACATCCACGCGGTTTCGTCGGCCTCTTGGGCGGAGGAGGTCGTCGGCTCGTCGATCGCCTCCTCGTCGGGCTCGCTGTGCAACGGCCGTTCGCTGTCGTTGTCGTCGGCCATATCACGAGTCTAGCCGAGACGACCCGCCACAGACGGGAACCGATTGCACCTGCAGTCACAGGGCACCGACGGGAGACTCACCCATCTAACCGACATGATCGGTACCGATTCGAAAGTCGCACATTATAAGTGCCCCGTGGGGAATTCTCCGACAGTCATGATGGTTGTTACCATAGCCGGAGAGACGGTCCGACTCACCCCCGCGTTCCCGGGCAACGGGACGACACCCGGAACGATCGGTGATCCGGATGGGCAGTGAGGAGACGACGGTCCCCGAACCGGACCTCGAGTACCCGGAGCAGGACTGGCGGGGGTTTTTCAGGGAACACTTCGGCCCGTCGATGCTGTGGGCCCTGATCAGTATCGGTGGGAGCCACATCGTGCTCGCACCCACCCTCGGCGGGACCTTCGGACTCGTCGCGATCTGGATGTTCGGTCTCATCTACGCCGCGAAGTACGGTGCCTGGGAGCTCGGCATCCGGTACAACTACGGCGCGGGCGCGAACCCGATCGAAGCCTACGATCAGCTCCCCGGTCCCAAGAACTGGGCGCTCTGGGTGACGCTCCTCGTGTTCACCGGGATGTACACGTTCATCACGGCCAGCGTCGGAATGAGCACGGCCGCGTTCGTCGCCGCGCTCACGCCCGAGTGGGTCACCGCTCCCATCGCGTACGTCGTCTTCGTCGGCGGCGCGGGGCTGCTCGTCGTCGTCTCGCGGTACAGCCTGCTCGAGACGGCTCTGATCGCCTTTACCATCGCGCTGGGTCTGCTTGTCCTCCTGGGCGTGATCGTCGGCCCGCCGGCGGGCGATATCGTCCTCGAGACGGCCTTTGCGGTGCCCGATCCAACCGGGCCGGTCTTTGTCGGACTGTTCGCCGCCGCCGCGGGTTTCGCGCCGACCGGCTTCAGTACGAGCATCCTGATCGGGAGCTGGAGCATGGCGAAAGGCGACGGCGCGAGCGAACTCGAGGAGCGAGGGCTCGATCCCGACGACCCGAAACACCACGACTACATCCGGGCGTGGATCCGGACCGGTCGCCGCGACTTCAATATCGGCTACGCGTTCAGCTTCCTGCTGATCGTCGCCATGGTGATGCTGGCGTCGAACGTGCTCTATCCGGAGCCGCCGACGGATACGAACCTCGCGGTTGCGATCGGCTCAATCCTGAGCGACTCCTTCGGCGAGTGGTCGTCCTACGCCATGCTGCTCGGCGGGTTCGCCGCGCTGTACTCGACGGTCATCACGCTCCTGGATGGGGCTGCCCGCGCCACCGGTGACATCCTTCCGATGGCCCTCGAGAACGACGACATCGACAGCGAACGGGTACGAAAACTGGTCGTCGTCGGCGTCGTCGCCGTCAGCAGCGCGATGGTTCTCGCGTTGGGCGAGGTTCCGGTGACGCTGTTGCTCTCCGTCGCCGCGGTGTTAGCGGTCACCGAGATATTTTTCTACCCGGCCAACTGGTACGTCGTCGAGAAGAATCTGCCCGACCCGTTCCGTCCCTCGCGGGTCTGGCACGCGTACTACGTCGTCAGCCTGCTCTTGGTGTTGCTTTTCGGGGCGATGGGAGCGGCGGTTCGACTCGGGGTCATCGGTTGACTGCCCGGGTTGGAACGCCGACGGCTCCACGGAATTCGTGTCGCAGTCACCGACGGACGACGATGCGCAGTGACCGCCCGCTCGAGCGGATACGGGCCGCGAGCCAGCGGGGACGATCGGCCGCGATGCGAACGCGGAACGGAACCGTGTCCGCAATCGCCGTTCGCGGGGATCGGTCGCACTCGAGACACGGACAGCGACCTCGAAGCGGAACCCGATCGCGTCCGGCCCGACCCGTCTGTGGGGTCGCCGGGAAATCGGTCCAGCAGCCCGTCTCAGAGGACGCCCATCTCGTCCAGTCGCTCCGGCAGATAGGTTTCGGTCACGAAGTCGAGGCCGTGAGACGCCAGCGACTGCTGTTCGGACTTCTTCCCGAGGTCGAGTTGCAGTTCGATCTGTTCCTCCCAGTACTCGGTCTGGAACCGCGGGTCCTCGAGTTCGCTCTCTAAAGCGTTGATGTCCGAGTCGGAGAGCGGGTCGGTCGGCAGTTCGTACTCGACAATGTCGGCGGGCTGGATGCCGATGAAGTCCGCTTCGGGGGTCGCGAGGTACTCCGACAGGTGGGCGGACTTGATCGAGCCGTAGGCGACGGAGCCGTAGATGCGGTACGACCACGGGTCGCCGTCGGTAAACACGGTCACCGGGAGCCCGAGTTCGTCGTGGAGTCGCTTGGTGATCCGACGGGTCGCCCGCGCGGGTTGGCCCTTGAGATGGACGATCAGGGCGTTGTACTCCTCGTCGAACCCGTTCTCGACCAGTCGGTCCCGCATGCCACCGGTTTCGACGGCGAGAATGAAGTCGGCGTCACAGTCGAGAAACTCGATCGTGTCCGGGTTGTTCGGGATCTGGTACCCGCCCTCCCCGACGTCTTCCTGACAGTGGATCTCGCGTTCGCCCCGCCGGGTCTGCTCGCGGAGGTGCAGCGGCCCCATGAGGGTCGCACCGGATTCTTCGGGGCGCATGTGGAAGTCCTCGCGAGTGACCCCGGAGACGATTTCGAGGTCCTCGACCATGCTGTTGGACTCGTCCTGGTCGTTGAACTGGGCCTCGTCGTTGTCCCAACTCTCGGAGAGATAGTAGAGTTCACGCAGGGTCGACGAACGGTCCGCCTCGAGCTGGTCGGCGAGGAACTCGATCGTGTAGACCGCTTTCAGGAGCTTTCGCGCGCCGCGGACGGAGTTGGCCGATCGCGTCGACTCGCGGTCGCCGTAGACCCAGACATCCATCTCCTCGTCGTACTCGATGTTGTTCTTCGTCCGCGTCGGCACGGACATGTGGGGGATCTCGCCCAGTTCGAACTGGTCGTAGAACTGCGCCGCGAGATCGATCAACTGTTCTCGTGCCTGTTGGGTGTCGTCTGCGCTCATTGGTTTACGGTCAGTTTCTCGCTTTCGACGCCTTTGATGTCCAGATCGAACGTCGCGTCGGCCGGGACCTCGTACTCGAGGGCCGCCTCGTCGTCGCTTCCCACCTCGGGTTCCCACTTGACGAACCACTCGCCGTCCATCTCGACGACCGTCGCGCCGTCCGAGAGGGCGGTCGGCTCCGCCGAAACGATGTCGGTGATCTCGAGGGATTCGTTCGTACTCGAGTTGTTTTCGACCACGACCGAGACCGCCTGTCCGTCGCCGTTTTCGGTCACGTCGCGCTCGACGAGGACGTTGTTCATGATGCGGGCGATCGCGTCGTCGATGTCGGGCTCGTCGCGGCCGGTCACTTCGGCGACTTTTGTGGCCATCTCCGGGAGGATCTTCCCAAGGACGTTCTGTTTCTTCCGGCGCTGTTGCATCGACCGGCGCTTGTTGAGGTAGCTCTTGAGGTCGCGGGCCGCCTCCCTGATCGCGAGCTCGATCTCGTCTTCGATCTCCGGGACGTTCGCGACGGCGTCTTTCGACTCGCTCGTGAAGGGAACGTTCGTCGAGGCGACGTGGATCATGATTACGACCGGCCCGTTCGGCAGTCCGGAGCCCCCGGGCTGGTCGAGCCCGTAGTTGCGCCAGCCGATCGACTTGACCACGTCCGTCGTCGCACAGGCACCGCGCTGATAGACCAGCGGCACGCGGTTCGCGAATCGCATGACGTCGCCGGTACCCTCCGCCGGTAACTCGCCGCCGTAGGCGATCCCCGCCTCGACGATGAACGGATCGCCGCCGGAGACGCCCGCATCGCGGGTCGCGGAGGCGTAGAAGTCCGCATCGAACTCCTTCTTGAGACCGGCGGTGATGAGGTCCTCGGAGATCGGTGCGAGACACCGCGTCGGCGGTGCCATGATGTCGGTCGCGCGCATCGCGTCGACGAGGTCGCTGGTGGCGTCGCGGTCGCCGTCGAGTTCCCGGACGAGCGGCGGGTCGTCCGGCACGGTGGCCATCACGTCCCAGATCGCATCGGTGACGTTCCCGCGGGCCGTCTCGCCGAAGGAGACGTCGTCGTACTCCTCGGTGAGGTCGGCGACCCGGTCGACGTGTTCCCGGAGGTCCGTGCGGGTGAGTCGGTGGCGAACGTTCCCGCCGTCCTCCTCGTCGCTCTCGAGTTCGGCGTCGAACTTGGCGGCGAGTCGGTCGGCGAAGGCGTGGATGATCTCGTCGTCCTTGCGGGTACTCGTCGCCTCATCCGCGAGGTCGGAGAGGTCGGCGACCAGCCGGGAATCGCTGTCTCCCTCGGCCCCGTCGCTCTCGTCCGTCTCCGCGTCCGCCTCGGCGTCGATCAGTTCGAGCCAGACCGCTTCGACTGCGTTCTCGCGGACGGTGTCGCCGAACGTCGTTCCGTGCTCGTCCTCGACCGCTTCGGCCGCCGATTCGACCGTCTCGAGCAGTTCGTGGTGTGCGATGCGGTCGTGGTCGGCGACGCCGTCGGCGATGGCCGCGGCGAACGCCGCCGTCGCCTCGGCACCCTTGTTCGCCGTCGCGTCCTCGACCGCGGCGTGGAGGTCAACGGCCTCGTGTGTGGCCGGCGGCCGCCAGCGCATTTCGCGGCCGTAGTAGCGGTCGCGGAACGCGTCGATGATCGAGTCGGCGGTCTTCTTGCCGACGCGGGTGAACTCCTCCTGGACGAACCCCGAGACCGTCTGGGAGTCCGTCGCCGTCAGCATCTTCATCACGGTGCCGAGTTCGACGCCGTGGGGGTGGGGCCGGATCTCCTCGGTCTCCTCGGGAAGCTGGTCGGTCGCGCGCTCGAACTTGAAGTGTTCCTGCGGTTCGCGCAACTCGAGGCGGGCGTGGGGGTTGACGACCGCCGTGTGCTTGATGTAGTCGTGGAGTTGCTGACGGGCGCGCATGTTCGCCTCCATCTCGAGTTCGATGCGCGTCCCGTGGGGGCGATCCCAGGTGGTCGTCTCCTCGACGCTGATCTCGGGCTCGTTGGTATCGGTGTCGACGATGAGTTCGAAGTACTCGGCCTCCTCGGAGCCCTGCGTGCGACTGGTGATCTTGGCGGGTTTGCCGCTGGTCAGTTGGGCGTAGAGCACGGCAGCGGAAATCCCGATCCCCTGCTGTCCGCGAGATTGTTCGCGTGCGTGGAAGCGAGAGCCGTAGAGCAGTTTCCCGAAAACCTTCGGGAGCGATTCCTTGGTCAACCCCGGACCGTTGTCCTCGACGATCAGGCGATAGTAGTCGCCGACTTCCTGAATTTCGACGTAGATATCCGGGAGAATACCCGACTCCTCGGCGGCGTCCAAGGCGTTGTCGACGGCCTCCTTGACGGCCGTGACGAGGCCTCGAGCGCCGCTGTCGAAGCCGAGCATGTGCTTGTTCTTCTCGAAGAACTCGGCGATGGAGATCGACTGCTGGCTCTCGGCCAGCTCCTCGGCGATCCCCGGCTCGTCACCGAGTGTCGACTGGAACGACGTCATCGTCACCCTGTACTAACGGCGGGGCTAAAAGCTGTGTGCTACCGGAGTGAAAGTGAATCCGCAGCGGCGTTTTCACTGCGTCGGTGCCACAACCCGGGACGTTTGCGGGCTCCACCCCGTTAGTAGGTGATGATCCCGTAGTCGTCGGCGACCAGCGAACGGATGCTCGGGTGGCCCTCATTGTCGTCGATCGTGACGACCCCGGCATCGTCGATCGCATCCTCGACGCCGAACGCGCCCGCGCAGTAGTCACAGGCCGCCGCCTCGTCGCTGACCGACCGATAGAGGTCGTGGTAGTCGTGGTCCTCGTCTTCCAGTTCCGGAATCCACTGGGTCCCGGCCCCGTCGAAGATGAGTTCGAGGTCGTCGTCGGGGTTCTCGGCGAACTCCCTGGCCGCCTCGAGACCGTTGACGAGTCGCCCGGTATCGCTGTGCGATTCGGTGCCTGCCAGGATTACGATTGCTGCGTTCGTCATTAGGGAGGAAGGTATGCCGGTGGACTACAAAAGGGAACGGCGGTCGTGTGCCGCGGTCGAAGAGCCGTCGCGGCGGCGACTGTCAGTCGACTCGAGGCGTGCGATATCGGGGACGGAACGCGACGGGCGGTCTCATCCTGCCGGATGGTGTCAGTGATCGTGGCTGTGATCGTGATCGTACCCGCCACCCTGCGTAAACTGCCCCGAGAAGGCCCGCTGGACGACCTCCGAGAGCGCGGGGTGGATGTGGACCGACTCCCGGATGTCCCGAACCGTCCCGGAGCCGGCCGTCATCGCGACGACGACCTCCTGGATGAGATCCGAGGCGTCGGGACCGATGATGTGACAGCCGAGGATTTCCCCCTCGAGGTCGATGATCGGCTTGACGAACCCCTCGGCGTTCATCGCCGATCCGCGGGCGGTATCCTCGTAGCGGTAGGTCCGCTTCGCATACTCCCGCCCGGCGTCGCGAAGTTCTTGCTCGGTGAGGCCGACGCCGGCGACTTCCGGCGAGCCGAAGACGGCGAAGGGCATCGCCGAGTAGTCGACCGGCTCGAGGACCTCGCCAAACAGGTTCCGTGCGACGGCCTGCGCCTCGTGGTTCGCGTTGTGTTTCAGCAGATACTCGCCGACGATATCGCCCAGCGCCCAGACGCCGTCGGCAGTCGTCCGTAGGTACTCGTCCGTCTCGACGAAGCCGGCTGCGTCGGTTTCGATGCCGGCGGCCGCGACGTTCAGCGTGTCCGTGTTGGGAACGCGGCCGGCCGCGACGAGCAGTTCGTCGCCGGTGACCGAGACGGGATCGACGTCGCGTCCGTCCCCCTCGGGTTCCGGAAACGGGCGCGCTTCGACAGTGATCGACTCTCCCGACTGCATGGCCGCAGTGGCCTCGGAGCCAGTGTAGACGTCGAACCGGTCAGCGTAGCGCTCAGTGAACGCGGCGGCGACCTCCGCGTCGGCGTCGGGCAGCAGGTGTGGGCGGCGGCCGATGATCGACACGTCGCTGCCGAAGGTGCCGAAGAATCGTCCCAGTTCGGCGGCGATGTAGCCGCCGCCGACGATGACCAGGTGATCCGGCGGGGACTCGAGTTGGAGCGCCTCGCGGCTGGTGAGGGAGTCGACGGACTCGATACCGTCGATCGGCGGGACTGCCGGGCGGGTCCCGGCCGCCACGAGGACGGTGTCGGCGGTGAGCTGCTCGCCGTCGTGATCGCCGCCGGCGAGTTCGATCGTCCGCTCGTCGACGAACCGGGCCTCCGCTTGGTACAGGTCATGGCGGTCCGACGAGGCGAGGCCGCGCTCGATCGAGTCGGAACTGCCGTGGACGTCCGCGGTGACCCCGCGGACGATCTCGGCGAAGTCGACGTCCTCGACGGTCGCGTCGATGTGGAACGCATCAGCCTGCTCGATCGTTTCCAGCACATCGGCGTGATACAACAACCGTTTCGAGGGGATACAGCCCCGATTCAGACAGGTCCCGCCGAGCCGTCCCTTCTCGACGATCGCGACCGACTGGCCCTGATTCGCCGCCGCGTTCGCCACGTCGAGCCCCGATCCGGAGCCGATGACGAGGAAGTCGTACTCCTCCATGGGCGGCAGACGGCCCCCGAGGCAATGAATACCGGGCCGCGTTTCCGCGGGACCCGAGCGGAATCCGCGCCGGTGGTGTTCGAAAACTACCGAAAACCGACCCTGTGCTACTCCTCTACCGGCGGCCACTCCCAGGCGTCCGCCTCGACCACGCCGAGGAGTCGCCGTCGCCGGTCAGTCAGGTCGGCGAGCGCCTCGGCGAAGGCCTCGTCGGAAACGGTCGGGATATCGTCCTCGCGCAGGCGATCGAGGTCCGGCGCTCGCGGGACCGACGGCGCGGGATCGATGAACGACTCGTCCAACGTCTCGAGGTAGCTCCGTGCGCTCGAGCGCCCGTTTTCGACGAGTGCAGGGTCGAGCCCCGCCTCCTCGGGCATCGCGTATCGGGATAGCATGAGCGCCTCGTCGAGGATCGGAACGGCGACGGCCGAGGCCCGCTCGGCCTGCTCGCTGTGGTAGTAGTGCAGGATCGGGTAGGATTTGTGTTGTTCGGCGAGGGAACTGAGATCCGCCGCGAGCGACTCGACGGTCAGCTCGAGCCCGCGGAAATCCGTGCCGTTCCAGCCGGTTCGGAGGACCGCCTCGCTGCGGGTTCCCAACCCCGTCACGGTGCTGGCGAAGGAGCGTTTGTCGGCGACGGCACCGAGGACTGTCAGGACGTAGGAGACGCCGAGCGTGACGAAGGCCATTCCGGAGGCCGTCGTGAACGCGCTGGCGACCTCCCAGACGTTACCGCCGTACACGGGAGTGTAGTCGCCGTTACCGTCCGTGAACATCGTGTAGGCGACGTAGTAGAACCGCCCCCACCAGTCGGCGGGACCGCCGGTCCGGCTGTTGACGACGGCGAGGGGCTCGCTCGAGAAGATGATCGTCCAGCCGATCCAGATGAGGCCGATCCACATCGCGAGCGTAAGGATAAGAATGAGCGGGCCGGCGAGGCTGAGCGCCCGGTTGCGGTCCCCCGTCGCGGCGCGTAGCCCCTTCCAGACGCCGGTCGTGAACCGACCGGAAACGGGGCCGGAGCCGCCGTCGACCCACAGCGTCGTCCAGATGATGTCGACGATTCCGGTGCCGAGGACGGCGATCCCGACGACGAGAGAGACCGGGTTCATTCGGCGACCGCCCGCTCCTCGATGACCGCGGCCAGCACCTGCGCGATCTCGGCGTTGGTCTCGGGGCTGTAGTGGCCACCCTCACCGCGCTCGACGTACAGCGACTCGACATCGCCGTCGTCGGGGACGAGATGCGTGGCCATGTCGATCGTCGTCAACGCGTCGTATCGATCCTCGAGTCGCTCGAGCAGGTCGCCGTAGATGGGGCCGTGTTCTGACTCGTAGGTCGCGTACCGAAGTTGCTGGACCATCACGAACGTCGGCTCGAAATCCCGTTCGGCCGCGTAGTCGACGAACTCCTCGACGAGCGCATCGAAGAGGAACGCGTGGGTCTCGAACAGCCGCTCGTGATACCGGACGCGAGGGTGCTCCAGTCGCAGTGCCGACCGGGTCTGGGCGAGATCGAAGTCGATCCCCGGCAGCGATTGGCCGAGTCGCCGCTCGAGTTCCTTTGCGGCCGTATACGCCGCATACCGGACGTGTTCGTTCCGCTCGAGGAAGGCCGCGGTGTAGGGTCGGGTCGCGAAATGTGGTTTGAACCAGTGATCGTAGTGGAAGTCGTACTCCCGGAGGACGTCGGCTTTCGACTCGAGATCGAGCAACTCCGCCTTCTCGTCGACGGGGCTCTCGATCCGTTCTAACTCGCCGTCCTCGAGGACGTACCGAGGCTTGACCGCGAGGACGTTCCCGAACTCCTGATAGTGTTTCCAGACCGAGAGGATGCGCGCGATCGAGGACGCGGTGACGACCATGAACACGTGGTCGGTCGGGTCGTCCGGATACTGGCGCTTGAGCCGCATGAGCGCCTGGTCGAGGCCGTAGTTCCCGCCGCCGTAGTTGGCGACGTGAGTGTCGAGTTCCGCCGCGAGATAGTGTTGGAACGTCTCGTCGTTGTCGACCTCCCGGCAGAAGCAGTAGGAGTCGCCGTAGGTCGAGACGGTGAGCTCGGCGTCGGGGTCGCGCGCTGCCGCCGGACAGACCCGGCTCGCGTACTCGTCGGTGGCGTAGGTCACGACGCTCCGGACCTCCTCGCCGGGAAGATGGTCACCGGTGTCTTTCTGTTTTTTCCGGTTCGGCTGGGGACACCAGCCCAGTTCGGGGTCGAAGCTGCTGAACTTGTCCAGTAACTCCCGATCGATCTCGGGGAACTCCTCGGTGGCGACCGACGGAATCACTTCGAGCGCCCGATACGACACGACCTCGAGAACCACCGCACAACCGACGAGAACGAGCACGCCGGCGACGAGCGGAAGCATCGGCCCAGCCTACCAGAACGGGGGATAAGTCGATTGTGCTGGAGCATGCCACATTCGGAACGACGGCGACGGCCGTCCCGTTTCGCTCCGGTGGACCGGATCGGCGAGGGTCTCGACGGGCAACTCCCGACGAGGGAAGGGGGCAGTCGAGACGCACGAACGGTCCAGTGAGCGGGCCGAAAAGCAGTTCGGACGGCGGTGAGACCCGTTCCCGACGTCTCCACACCGGGACCGCTGACTCCGTCGCCCGCCAACGGGCCGCTCTCAGAGGAGGTCGACGATCGATCGAGTCAGCGATTCGGCCGTCACGAGCGAGATCAGGAACATCAGCACCACGGCGGCGAGGAAGACCGCTTGCTCGAGTCGACTCGGATCGACGTATCGCTTGATCGCCGCGAACAGCGCCAGCGCCGTGATCGGCAGGCCGATGACACCGTTGACCGCGGGCATCAGGAGCGCCAGTCTGACGGGTGTGAACTCGGTAAACGCCAGGATCGGGATCGCAAGGGCGACGGAGAGCCCGATGAGGAAGTGAACGGTCCGGCGGAAATGCATGTCGCCGAACTGCGTGTGCAGTGCGTAGGATTGGGGCACCATGAACCCGGCGGCGAACAGCGTGCCAGTCGCGCTGGTAAAGGATGCAGCGCCGACGGCGAGGACGAACACGCCGAGGACCCACGGTCCGATCATGTCCATGAGCGGCTGTGCGGGTGCGGTTAGCGTGAGCGTCCCGTCGGGAACGGCCATCGCCGCCGCGATGATCACCGTCGCGCTGAGGACGACGACGGCGGCCAGTCCGAACGTGTGGTCTTTCCGGTACCGGGAGACGGCCTCCCAGTCCTTTTCGTGTTGCATGCTCGTCTGAATGAAGAAGTTCGGATAGTAGACCGTCGTCCCCATCAGCGCGATGATCATCGTCAGGTAGTCGAAGTCAGCGGAAATCGTCGGGACGAAACCGAGGGCGACCCCTCCAAGCGACGGCTGGAGGTTCGCGACGATAACGAGATACGAGGCGAAGATCCCGAGCACGAGCGTGGCAATGACGCCCTCGATACGGCTGTAGACGCGGAGTTCGACCAGCGAGATCCCGAGCGCAGCCATGACGATAATTCCCACGTACAAGCTCGAGAGCGGGGTGAGAAAGACCAGTGCGGCCCCGGCGAGCGCGTAGTTGGCGACGCTCCAGAACTGCATGATGAATGCGATCCCGATGGCGAACGGTTTCGCCGCCGTCGGCCCGATCACGTCCCTGATGTACTCCATGAGCGGTTGGTTTCTCGCCGCCAGCCGGGCCGACATTTCGTGCATCGTTAGCCCGACGGCGAGCGCCAGCGGCATGACCCACAACAGACCGAACCCGAAGCTGACGCCCGCCTGCGTCAGAATGTACACGGACCCGGCTCCGAAAATATTCGCCGCAAGGAGGAGCCCGAGCCCGTATTGCTGAATGGTTTCTTTGGCCTTTTCGACGGAAACGTCCACCGCGGTACTGTGTTTTTCCATGAGTCGTGGCGTCCCGAAAAGCGGCAGGTGTCTCGGCCACCTCGAGCCACCGACGGCCGCCGGTCGCGAGGCGGGCCGGCCGGAATGCACGCACCTGTACGGAATGCTGTACCGGAACGACGGCCGGGGATCGGTTGAGGGGAACGCTTGAGATAGCAGACGGCTCTTTCGGTGGCCGGCTCGAGAACGGTCGTCGGCACCGGAATCCGATACGTGTCTTGGAAACGGGTGCGACGCCGTCGGACCGTGCGGACGACCGCCGAGCGGCTCCGAACGACCACGCCGCGATCCCGCGCTCGCGGCGTATGCTGGCAGTACGTTCTTGTGTGTCCGGGACGGACCGACCGTCGTAGGCCAGGTTGCCTTCAGAAGAAGGCCTATATATTTCTATCCCTTACCAGAGGTGAAGACTGAAATCTATGCAAGGACAATCCAATCAGCAGGCGTACGATCGGGGAATCACCATTTTCTCCCCGGACGGACGCCTCTACCAGGTCGAGTACGCCCGCGAGGCCGTCAAGCGCGGCACCGCGAGCGTCGGTCTTCGAACGTCCGATGGCGTCGTTCTCGCCGCCAATCGGCAGGTCAGTTCGCCGCTCATGGAACGCGAGAGCGTCGAAAAGATCCACAAGGCCGACGACCACGTCGGCGTCGCGAGCGCCGGTCACGTCGCCGACGCCCGCCAACTCGTCGATCTCGCTCGCCGCCGCGCGCAGGGAGAACAGCTCCGGTACGGCCAGCGAATCGGCGTCGAAACGCTGACCCGTGCGGTCACCGACCACATCCAGGAGTACACACAGACCGGCGGTGCCCGGCCGTTCGGCGTCGCCCTCCTCGTCGGCGGCATCGACGACGGCGAGCCGAAACTGTTCGAGACCGACCCTTCGGGGACGGACTACGAGTGGAAGGCGGCCGCCATCGGCGGCGATCGCGACACCATCCAGGGCTACCTTGAGGAGCACTACCGTGAAGACCTCGACGTCGACGGCGGCATCGAACTCGCCTTGAGCGCGCTCAGCGCGGCCGAGGACGACCTCGTCGACGCCGTCGACGTCGATGTCGCGACGGTCACGACCGACGACGAATCGTTCCACTCGGTCGAACCCGACCGCCTCGAGTCGATCCTCGCGGAGATCGACACGCCGGAGGAGACCGATGAATAACTGGAATCAGCCGTCGACACCCCAGGGGAACGGCGACCCGTCGCCGTACGAGCCCGAACTGGGCTCGCTTCCTGCTGGCAGCCAGGCGAGCGACGACTACGGCGAGAACGTCAACTCCACGGGGACGACGACCATCGGCATCACGACCGACGCGGGCGTCGTCATCGCGACGGACATGCGTGCCAGTCTGGGCGGGCGGTTCGTCTCGAACAAGGACGTCCAGAAGGTCGAGCAGATCCACCCCACGGGTGCGCTGACGCTGGTCGGTTCGGTCGGCGGCGCGCAGTCGTTCATCCGAACGCTTCGCGCCGAGGTCAACCTCTATGAATCGCGTCGCGGCGAGCCGATGCCCATCGAGGCGCTGGCAACGCTTGCGGGTAACTTCGCCCGCGGCGGTCCGTTCCGTGCGATCAACCCCATCCTCGGCGGCGTCGACGACGAGGGGAGCCATGTCTACAGCATCGATCCTGCCGGCGGCGTGATGGCCGACGACTACACCGTCACCGGCAGCGGGATGCAACTCGCCTACGGCCTCCTTGAGCAGGAGTACGAGGACGACCTCTCGCTCGAGGCCGCCCAGTCGGTGGCTGCTCGTGCGATCAAAAGTGCCGTCGAGCGCGATACCGTCTCCGGGAACGGCGTCTTCCTCGCGGCGGTCACCGACGAGGGCGTCGACATTCGGGGCCACGACGACTTCGACGCGGTTATCTAGGCCACGCACGGGGCCGTTCGTCCGGCGTTGTTCCGGCGCTGTCCTGGTCGCGCTCGCGCGCGTACACGTGACTTTTATTAGGGCCGGACTGCTATCCGAAAGCAGGTTTTACATGTCCCAGGAAAGCGAGTACGGAGCCGGACAGATTCAGGTCTTGGAAGGCCTGGAGGCTGTACGAAAGCGTCCGGCGATGTACATCGGCTCTACCGATTCTCGAGGACTCCACCATCTAGTCTACGAAGTGGTGGACAACTCGATCGACGAGGCACTGGCCGGCCACTGCGACGACATCACCGTCTCGATCCACGAGGACGGCTCGGTGAGCGTCGCGGACGACGGCCGTGGTATCCCCGTCGATACACACGAGGAGTACGACCGCCCTGCGCTCGAGGTCATTCTGACCGTCCTCCATGCCGGCGGCAAGTTCGACAACAAGTCCTATCAGGTCTCCGGCGGCCTCCACGGCGTCGGCGTCTCCGTCGTCAACGCCCTCTCCGAACGCCTCGAGGCCGAGGTCAAACGCGACGGTGTCTTCCGTCACGCGTTCGAGGCCGGGGAACCCGTTGGCGACATGGAGCGCGTACGCGACATGGAACCCGACGACGAAACGGGCACGGAGATCCGGTTCTGGCCGGATACCGACATCTTCGAGACCGGCGAGATCTCGTTTTCGACGCTGTCGAACCGGCTTCGAGAACTGGCATTCCTCAACTCGGGGGTTCGCATCACGCTCCGCGACGAGCGCGAGGAGACCGATGCGGGCGATCCAGTCACCGAGACCTACGAGTACGACGGCGGCATCCGCGAGTTCGTCAACTATCTGAACGAGACGCGCTCGGCGATGCACGACGACGTCATCTACTTCGAGGACGAAGCACAGAACATCCAGGTCGAAGTCGCGATGCAGGCCACCGAGGAGTTGCAGGGGTCGATCCACGCCTTCGCGAACAACATCAACACCCGCGAGGGTGGGACCCACCTCACCGGCTTCAAGACCGCGCTGACGCGGTGTGTCAACGACTACGCCAACGAGAACGACCTCCTCTCGGACCTCGATGACAACCTCAAAGGCGAGGACATCCGCGAGGGGTTGACGGCGGTCATCTCGATCAAACACCCCGATCCCCAGTTCGAGGGGCAGACGAAGACGAAACTCGGCAACTCCGAAGTACGGGGCATCGTCGAGAGCGCCATGCACGAGGGGCTTGGCACCTACTTCGAGGAACACCCCGACACCGCCGAGGCGATCGTTGCCAAAGCAGTCGAGGCCGCGAAGGCCCGGATGGCCGCCCAGAAGGCCGAGGAACTCACCCGCCGGAAATCCGCCCTGGAGTCCACCTCGTTGCCCGGGAAACTGGCGGACTGCCAGACCAAAGACCCCGACGAGGCCGAACTGTTCATCGCGGAGGGCGACTCCGCGGGCGGCAGCGCGAAACAGGCCCGGAACCCCGACTTCCAGGCCATCCTCCCCATCAAGGGGAAGATTCTGAACGTCGAAAAACACCGTCTCGATCGCATCCTCGAGAACGACGAGATCCGGAACATGATCACCGCCATCGGGGCGGGGATCGGCGACGAGTTCGACATCGAAGACGTCCGCTACAAGAAGATCATCATGGCGACCGACGCCGACGTTGACGGGGCCCACATCCGAACGCTCCTGTTGACGTTCTTCTACCGGCACATGCGCCCGCTGCTCGAGGGTGGGTACGTCTACGCGACCCAGCCGCCGCTGTACCGCATCCGGTATCGCGGGGAGACCTACGACGCGATGACGGAGGCCGAACGCGACGCGATCGTCGCGGAGAAATGTGACGGCACCCCTTCGCAAGTCCAACGGTTCAAGGGACTCGGCGAGATGAACCCCGAACAGCTCTGGGAGACGACGATGAACCCTGACAACCGCATCTTAAAGCAGATCACCATCGAGGACGCGGCCGCGGCGGACAAGATGTTCTCCGTCCTGATGGGAGACGCCGTCGAACCCCGCAAGCAGTTCATCAAGGACCACGCCCCCGAAGCCGAGTGGATCGACATATAGACGACGTGATGTAACCATATGAGTTCAGACGTACCCGATCCGACGGACGTAGAGGCACGGTCAGTCGAAAACGTCCGTATCGAAGACGAGATGGAGCAGAGTTACATCGACTACGCGATGAGCGTCATCGCCGGTCGCGCACTACCGGACGCCCGTGACGGACTCAAACCCGTCCACCGGCGCATCCTCTATGCGATGCACGAGATGGGTGTCTCGAGCGGCTCGAGCCACCGCAAGTCCTCCTCGATCGTCGGGGAGACAATGGGTGACTACCACCCACACGGCGACAGCGCGATTTACGACACCTTGGTCCGGATGGCCCAGGATTTCTCGATGCGATATCCGCTGGTCGACGGCCAGGGGAACTTCGGCTCGATGGACGGCGATCCGGCCGCCGCACCCCGATACACGGAGGCCCGGATGGCCCCCGTCGCCGAGGAGTTGCTCGAGGACATCGACAAGGATACGGTCGACTTCTCGGCGAACTACGACGACCGCCTCCAAGAGCCCGACGTGCTTCCGGCGGCGTTCCCGAACCTGCTTGTCAACGGGTCCTCGGGGATCGCGGTCGGGATGTCGACGAACATCCCGCCGCACAACTTGGGCGAAGTCATCGACGCGACGATCGAACTGATCGACGATCCCGACGCGACCGTCGACGACCTGATGGAGCACGTCAACGGCCCCGACTTCCCGACGGGCGCGAACATCGTCGGCCGGGATGCGATCTACTCGGCGTACAAGACCGGTCGCGGCCGCCTCCGCGTTCGCGCCGAGTTCGAGGTCGAGGAATGGAAATCGAACCGGGAGCGGATCGTCGTCACCGAACTCCCCTTCCAGGCCAACAAGGCTCGTCTGGTCGAGCGCATCGCCGATGACGTCAACGAGGGCGAGCTCGACGGGATCACCGACCTGCGCGACGAGTCCGACCGCGATGGTGTCCGTATCGTCATCGAACTCAAACGCGGGGCCAACGCCGAGGTCGTCAAGAACAAACTGCTCGAGAACCATCTCGAGCGAACGTTCGGCGTGATCAACCTCGCGCTGGTCGATGGCCAGCCGCGCGTGCTCTCGCTCAAGGAGACGCTCGAGGAGTACATCTCCCACCGTCGCGAGGTCGTCCGCCGACGCAGCGAGTACGACCTCGCGGAAGCCGAGGATCGAGCACACATTCTCGAGGGGCGGCTAACGGCCGTCGAGAACGCCGAGGACGTGGTCGAGTTGATCCGGGACAGCGAGACGCGGTCGGACGCGAAGGAGAATCTCCAGGCGGCCTACGACTTCTCCGCGGACCAGGCCGACCACATCGTCCGCATGCAACTGGGTAGCCTCACCTCGATGGAGGCCGCCGAGATCAACGAGGAGTACGAGGAGGTCCAGGCCGAGATCGAACGGCTGACGGCGATCCTCGAGAGCGAGGACGAACTGCTCTCGGTCATCAAAGACGAACTCCGCGAAATCAAAGACGAGTACGCCGACGACCGTCGGACCTCGATCATCGAAGACGAGGGGACGGTCACTCACGAGGATCTCATCCCGGAAGAGGAGGTGTTCGTGGTCATGACCGAAGACGACTACGTCAAGCGGATGCCGATCGAGCAGTTCGACCCCCAGGGTCGCGGCGGGAAAGGGATAATCGGCGCGGACGTCAAAACGGACGACAGCGTCTCGACGGTCTTCCGGGCGAACACTCACGATTACCTGCTGTGCTTTACGAATCAGGGTGCAGTCTACCGGCTCAAGACCTACGAGATCCCGGAGATGGGACGGACCGCACGCGGGAAATCCGCCGTCAACATCCTCGATCTCGATCCCGGTGAGGACATCACGGCTATCGTCGACACGGACGCCTTCGGCGACGACGAGTTCGTGACGATGGCGACCCGGAACGGCTACGTCAAGCGGACCGCCGGCGAGGAGTTCGACAACATCCTCTCGACGGGCATCATCGCCGCGGACCTGGAAGACGGCGACGAACTCGTCGACGTCGAGGTCACCGACGGCTCGCAGGACCTCGTCATCGCGACCGAAGGCGGCATGACGATCCGCTTCGACGAGGCGGAAGTCCGAGCGATGGGCCGGAACGCACGCGGCGTCAACGGCATCAAACTACAGGAGGGCGATGCCGTGGCTGGCCTCGTCGCGACCGACGAGGACGACGAGCAGGCGCTGTTGACCGTCACGGAGAACGGCTACGGCAAGCGGACGCTGCTCTCCGCGTATCGTACCCAGTCCCGGTACGGCAAGGGGCTGATCGATATCAAGACCGGTGAACGAAACGGTCCCGTGACGGCCGTCAAGGCGGTCGACGACGACGATCAACTCGTGGTGATGAGCGAGCGCGGCCAGATCGTCCGGACCCGCGTCGACGAGATCTCGACCGTCGGCCGCAACACGATGGGCGTGATCGTCATGGAAGTCGAAGACGATGACGCGGTCGCCGCGGTCGACGACATCCCCGCGTCGGCGACCGCCGACGACGCGTCCGACGCGGCCGACTAACGCGTTTTCGGCGGCCGAACACGACTCGAGACAGGCAGTTGGGGTCGGTCGACGGCAGGAGAACGAACGGTCGCGGAGTCGCCGAGATGTCCGCTGCTCGCGCGGCCGTCATACGAGCGGAGATCAAGAGACGGTGGCAACGCTCGAAGAGAGGGAGAACGCGGCCGCCCGGCGGATCAGTGAGCCGGTTCCTCGGCGGGCGCGACCATGTCGTCGATCCGCAGGATGAGGATGTTGTTCGTGTCGTCTTTGCCGTCGACTGTCCCCTCGATGAGGAGCTTCGAGAGCGGCGTCGGACCGACGGTGACGGAGTCGTCCTCGTGAATCTCGCTGAGTGTGCCCTGAATGTGGACCTCCGCGCGGCAGAGTTCCGGATGGTGAACGCTCGAGAGGTCGATCTCTTCGATGATGGTGTCGTCGATGGGCTCGCCCTCGTGTTGCATCGGGACGGCGGCGGGTTCGTCCATCTGCTGGATCTCGAGGGCCTCGTAGGCGGCTGCCGTCGGTTTGTACCCGCCTTTCGGGCCGGGGACGCCTTCGACCAGTTGGAGGGCCTTGAGGCTCTGCATCTGGTTGCGGATCGTCCCCGGGTTGCGGTCGACCTGTTCGGCGATATCCTCGCCTTTGATGGCGTCTTCGGTCTCCTTGTGGAGGTTCGTGAGCGCGCGGAGAATTTTCTTCTGGCTCGGCGTGAGTTCGATTGATGACATAGGTATTTATTCGTATTTGGATTCCTTAAACCCGGCGGGTCAGCGGAATCGTTTCGCCAGGATTGTGACGTTTGAATCGGGTATGGGAAGGTGTTTCTCTTCGTTCGTCGGGGAGAGTAGACTGTGGAGTCGCTTGCCAGCGAGTTGGAAAGAGCGGGTCGCAGTCCGGATCGGCTACGCCTCGGGCTCTGCGGGCGCTGCGACCCAGACGTGGCTCGCGACGGACTCCGGCAGTGACACGGGATCGTCGGCCTCGCTCGAGCGGGCCGTCACCATCCCGAAGGGCGCGATTTCGATGATCTCGAGTTCGACGCCGGGTTCGACGCCGTGCTCGGCGAGATAGGAGAGGACTTCCGGATCGCGGTCGGCGACCTCGGCGACGGTCACGACGGTCCCCTCCTCGAACTCGGCGATCGATTTCCCCTCAGGCCGCGTCGGGGGTTCGAGGTCGGCGCTCGGAATCGGCGAGCCGTGGGGGTCGACCTCGGGTTCGCCGAGGGCGTCCGCGACGCGCGCCTCGAAGTCCTCGCTGATGTGGTGTTCGAGTCGATCGGCCTCCGCGTGGACCTCCGACCAGTCGTAATCGAGGTGCTCGGTGAGGTAGGCCTCGAGCAGCCGGTGATGGCGGACGATCTCCAGGGCGACGGTCTCGCCCTCGTCGGTCAGGGTCACGCCACGATACTTCTCGCGATCGACGAGTTCCCGGTCCTCGAGTTTGTCGAGCATACTGGTGACCGTCGGCGACGTGACATCCAGCTCCTCGGCGATCTCAGAGGTCTTGATCCGATCGTCGGTCTCGCGTTGAAGCTGGTAGATCGCTTTGAGGTAGTCTTCCATCACGTCGCTCAGCATCATGCTATGCCGAGTTTAGACGGGTCTAACCCTAAAGCTGTCGCCAGAGCGACCGCACCGCAATCGCCACGACCAAGCCGGGCGGTGATCTATCGGGCGTATGGAACGGACCGTCAGAATCATCGGGGCACCGATGGACTACGGAGCGAACCGCCGCGGCGTCGACATGGGACCGTCAGCGATTCGATACGCGGACCTCGCGGACGGCCTCGAGCGAGCAGGCGTCGACCCGATCGATGACGGCGACTTGACGATGCCGCGGGCCGAAGAGCGCGATCCGGACGCCGATCAGCCCAGACGGGGGGACGCGAAGTTCCTCCGGGAGATCGAGGACGTCTGTAAGCGGGTGCGCGATCGGGTCGCGACAACGCTCGCGGACGGCGAGTTCCCGCTCGTGCTGGGCGGGGATCATTCGGTCGCGATCGGGTCGCTGACTGGTTCGGCACGCGACGCCGACCTCGGGGCGATCTGGTTCGACGCCCACGCCGACCTCAACACGCCCGAAACCTCTCCCAGCGGGAACGTCCACGGGATGCCGCTGGCCGCCGCCCTCGGCCGCGGCGCGTTCGGCGAAACGGAGTGGGCACCTGCGCCTCGGCTCCAGGAGTCGTCGATTGCTTACGTCGGACTCCGGAGCATCGACGACCGCGAGCGCGAACTGATCCGTGAAAGCGAGATCACCGCCTTCACCATGGCCGACATCGATCAGCGGGGCATCTCCGCGGTCGTCGACGACGCCCTCGCGGTCGCGACCGACGGCACCGACGGCGTCCACGTGAGCCTCGACCTCGACTGGCTCGATCCCAAGACGGCACCCGGGGTTGGCACTCCCGTCCGCGGCGGTGTCACCTACCGGGAAGCCCACGCCGCGCTCGAGACGCTGTCCCGACGCGACGAGGCGGAGGGGATCCTCCGATCAATGGACGTCGTCGAAGTGAACCCAATCCTAGACGAGGGGAACGAAACGGCGACGCTAGCGGCGGAGCTAACGGCCAGCACGTTCGGCAAACGAATCCTCTGAGGGCACTGGCGACGGGGTTCGGCCGAGCCGACGGCCTGTCAATCGTAACCATGCCGAGTCCTGTTTCAACAGCTTTGTATCATAGTGCTTCCCAGTGTGGCATATGACTGAGAACGTCGTCGTGCTCGGTGCTGGATACGCCGGTACTGGTGCAATCAACAAGCTCCAGTCGGAGCTCGGGGGTAACGCGCGGCTGACCTGGATCGCCGATGTCGACTATCATCTCGTGCTACACGAAGCACACCGCGTTATTCGGGACCCGGACGTTCGATCCGACATCACGTTCCCGACCACGCAGATCGCCGACCCGTCGACCCGGTTCATCCAGGACGAAGTCACCGGCCTCGACATCGACGAACAGGTCGTCGAACTCGCCGACGGCGACGATGTCGAGTACGATTACGTCCTCGTCGGACTCGGCAGCCAGACCGCCTACTACGGCATTCCGGGCCTCGAGGAGCACTCCCTGACCCTCAAGAGCTTGGACGACGCCCTCGAGATCCACGAGGCCGTCAGCGACGCCAGCCGCGACGCAACCCGTGGCGAGCCCGCACAGGTCGTCATCGGCGGTGCCGGCCTCTCCGGCATCCAGACTGCCGGCGAGATCGCCGAGTTCCGCGACGAACACCGCGCACCCATCGAGATCCATCTCGTCGAAGCACTCGAGGAGATCTTCCCGGGCAACGATCCGGAGATTCAACAGGCGCTGCGCGACCTGCTCGAGCAAGCGGGCGTCCAGATCCATACGGACGACCCGATCACCGAGGCCACTGCGGATCACATCGAGTTCGACGAGGGCGAGCCCCTCGACCACGACGTTCTCGTCTGGACCGGCGGCATCACGGGACGGGACGCGATGGAGACCGCTGACCTCGAGAAGGAACACAACCGCGTCAACACCGGTGCGAACTTCCAGACCTCCGACGAGCGCGTGTTCGCGATCGGCGACTCGGCGATCATCGATCAGGGCGACCAGCCCGCACCGCCGACGGCACAGGCCGCCTGGCAGGCCGCGGAGGTCGCCGGCGAGAACATCGCGCGTGCGATTGAGAACCGACCGCTCCGGACTTGGGAACACGAGGACAAAGGGACGGTCGTCTCCGTCGGCGAAAAGGCGGTCGCCCACGACGTGAAGCCGGCCTTCGGGATTTCCCTGCCCGTCGACACCTTCGGCGGTCTCCCGGCCCAGAACCTGAAAAAGATGATCGCAGCCCGCTGGATCGCCGACGTTACCTCCTGGAACGAAGCGCGGAAGTCCTGGTCGTCGCTGTAGTCCCGGCGTTTGAACCCGGGATTAGGTGTGAGTCGCCCCAATCGAGACGGTTTGCTCGCCGTCTCGCGGGCCACTCCCATCGCGGACCGTTTGTGCTCGAAGTCGGCGCGATCCGTCCGACCCGACCGCTATCGCAGGCCGAGCGATGCGTCGGGATCGACGGGTTCGACGTCGCCGGCCGCCGCCGCTTCGTTATAGATGTAGCCCCACATGGCGAACGCGAGGTTCGCAGTGTACGCCGTGAACACGAAGTACAGCGGAATCAGCAGGACGATACCGAAAACGGTGATCGCGAGGAGCACCGCAGCGATACTGGCCGCGATCGACAGGATGATCCAGAACACGAACAGGAGGACGACGCCCTTGAGATAGTGTCGCGAGAGCGCGAACTCGAGGAGGCGGCCGTTTGAAAACGTCTCGGTGAGGCTGCCCGTGCCGATCAGGACGGGGACGATCGCGCCGGCGACGTAGACGCACGCGAAGACGAGCAGCGTCCCGATCGCGAGGAGGGTGAGCATGAGCGCCGACGACTCCCCGACCACGGCTATCGCGCCGAGGAACGCGGCCACGAGCACACTGATTGCGAGTACGACGCCGAGATAGACGCCGACGAGGAGCAGGCCGTCCGTTCCCAGTCCACCCCAGTCGTCGAACGAGGGGACATCGCCGTCTCCCCGCGCCGCCGCGCGACCGACGCGATAGGAGTAGCCGTAGGAAAACAGCAGCGGCACGAGCAGAACGGACAAGAGAAGGAGGACGGAATCGATCAGCAGCGGCTTGCCGCCCTTCCCGAGCGGGAACGCAAACGAGAACTCGAAGATATCCCTGTCGTGGTAGCGCGGTTCCGACGCGGCGGTCGGCCCCGGTTCCCGGTGGGCCGTCGCCGCGCCACTGGTTGCCGTGGCATCGGCGCTCCCCCACCCGGAGTCGTCCTCCGTCGAATCAGTGCTCGACCACCCGGACGTATCGTCGCTTGCAGAAGTATCCGTTGTCCATCCGGACGTGTCAGTACGTGCCGAGTCGTTACTCGACCACCCGGACGTGTCGTCGCTTCCGGACTCGTCGGTCGACCAGCCCGACGCGGTTCCTGTGTCATTGTCCGCCCCGGTTAATTTCCCCCCACACTCCGGGCAGAGGATGGTCCCCGGTTCGTATTCCTCGTCACAGTCGTGACAGTACGACATGGGCAGGAATTCGTTCACGTTGGTATAGTAATTCTGTTCCCGATGACACTCGTCGTGACTGAAACGAGACGACGGCCAGGCGGACCACACGACGACATCGGAAGGTGACCGCGCGGAGACGGTTACGTCGCGGCCGGAACGTCGCCCTCGTCGCCCATCTGCCGGGCCGGGACGCCGGCAACCGTCGCTCCGGGCGGTACGTCGCGTGTCACCAGGGAGTTCGCCGCGACGCTTGCCCCCTCGCCGATCTCGACGCCCGGGAGGACGATTGTGCCGGCCCCGATCATCGCCCGCTCGCCGACGACGACCTCGCCCGTTCGATACTCGTCCTGGAGGAACTCGTGACAGAGGATCGTCGCGTCGTAGCCGACGATCGCGCCCGCCTCGACCGTGATCAAATCCGGCCAGAAGACATCCGGTGTCGCCTCGAGTCCCCACGAGACGCCCGCGCCGACCGTGACGCCGATCCGGCGGAGGAGCCAGCGCTTGAGTCGGAGGCTGGGCGAAATCCTGACGAGCCAGACGACGACGTAGTTGATCGCGACCCGGAGCGGGTTGCGAGCGGCGGTCCAGTGGGCCAGCGAGTTTCGCGGTCCGGGCGTCGCGTGACGCTCGAGGCGGTCGTGTCGCGGCGTCGGTTCGTCTGAAGCTGTCACTGACTGTCACGTTAGACACAGTGGTACATCAAACCGAGCGATGCGGAGCCGGCTCTCGACGCGACGAGCGCGATCGAGTCGAACGAACGCCGGCCCGTCAGTCGCGCCCGTCCCGCGGGGCCGTGCGATCACCGGGGAGACCGACCAGCTCCCGGAACGCAGCGCCCGAGAGTGCACACCGGTAGGCGGGCTTGAACATCATGTTCGCGCCGCCGGCCCGAACGTTCCACTCGTCGGCGATCTCTTCGCGCAAGTAGTACTGCGCCCGCTCGTTGCCATCCCTGACGTAGTAGTCGCTGAGCCGGATCGGATCGCGCTCGAAGAGGCCACCCGGCTCACGGCCGTCGACGATCACGACCGGCTTCTCGAGATACAACTCGCCGTCCCGGGCGCGTTTCGCGTGGGCGTTCGCCGGATGCGCCTCGAGAACGGCCGCGCGTTCGGCCGGCGGCGTGTCCGGACCGACGACGACCACGTCGTCAACGGTGATGTAGCCGATCAGGTAGCGGTGAGCGCGGTCCCCGCCGGGCCGTCGCAGACCGGCGTAGAACCCAACGACGTCGCCCGGCTCGAGCGCGCGCAGCCGCGAGACGTAGCCGCTGGTCCGGTGTTCACCGTACGTCAGCCCCTCGAAGTTCGGGTCCCGATGGAGCGGCCAGGACTCGAGGGCCTCACCGGTGACGGTTTCGGTCCCGTCGTGGACCGGCTGGGGGGTGATGCGGGTCGTCAGGTCCGCGGCAGTGCCGTCACCGGCTCGGAGCTCCCACGAACCGAGCGTTTCGGACTCGTCGGTCGCCCGCGTTTTCTCCGGGATCGGGACGTATTCGAACCGGCCGTCGTCGTAGAGCGGGGCCAGCGCGCCGACGTTCGTGCTGTCAGCGCCGACGCCAGCGAGAACGACAGTCATGGCTTCGTCTCCGTCGATCGGATCGACGGGGCGATAAAGCCGCCGATCGGTCGCCGAACCCCGCCGGCGGTGTCGTCGCGACTGGCTGTCACGGGCGGTCCACGCCGTCTCGCTCTCCGGCAACCGACTCGAGGCGAAGACGGCGCTTTCGCGGGGGCACGGACCGACTCGAGCCGCTCGACACGCTTCCGAACGGCTCGGGGCCGGGCTCTTCGAACAGCAGGCCCGACCTCGGTACTGAGGGCGTGGATACGGAACGTGGCCCCAGACCGCCGCCGCGGACCGATCGGATTCATCTTCTTGCTGTAGCGAGGAAAACCACTCCCCTTAGGGCGGGCGAGGATGTCACAACAACTGTTATCGGGACGGCCGTTCCAAAGCCGCGTATGCGTGTCACCTTTCTCGGCACGGGCAGCGCGATGCCCACCGGCGAACGCTTTCAGGCGGGGATTCTCGTGCAGGACGATGGCCGAACGCTGCTGCTAGATTGCGGTGCCGGCGTGCTCCAGCGACTCCAACAGTCCGGCGTCGGCTACGAGAACGTCTCGACCGTCCTCCTGACCCATCACCATCTCGACCACGTCGCCGATCTGCTGCCGCTGTTGAAGGCCCGCTGGCTCGCCGGCGAGGACCACCTCGAGATCGTCGGTCCGCAGGGGACCAAGGGGTTGGTCGACGATCTGCTTTCGGTCTACGACTACATGCAGGACAAAGTCGACCTGCAGGTTCGAGAGGTCGTTCCCGGTGACTTTTCGGTGGCGGGATTCGATGTCGCCGCCTACGAGACGCGCCATTCGCTGCCATGTTTGGCCTACCGGTTCGACGACCGCTTTACCTTCAGCGGCGACAGCGAGGCCTTCGCCGGGCTGGCGAACTTCGCGGAGGGATCGGCGATCCTCGCCCACGATTGCTCGTTCCCCGACGATGTCGACGTCTCTAACCACCCGACGCCCGAGACGCTGGGTCGACAACTGGACGGCCGCGACATCGGGCGCGTCTACCTGACCCACCTCTATCCCCACACCGACGGCCGCCACGAGGAGATGCTCGAGTCGATCGGTGCCCACTACGACGGCGATGTCCGGTTCGCCGAGGACCTCATGACGGTTTCTATCGAGTAGCCGCGCCGATCGCCGCCCGAATCGCTGCCTCTGAGTCTCGTTGTGCAACGACCACGAAGTACTGACAGTCGTGACCGTGTGAGTTTATTCTATTCCACTATCTGTAATATCAATCCATCTAGTAGACGGAACACGTATGTACCGCCGCGTTTGTAGGATCGTAACAACAGTATGGCTCCCACCGATGAGACGAACACGAACGGAGCGGTGACCGAATGAGCGTTCCCGACCGGCTCGCGGACGCGATCACCACGCACACACGACTCGTACTCGTGGTCCTCCTCGTCTCGACGGCGTTGATCGGTGCCGGCATGCCGATGGTCGACGACGACTCCTCGCTCGACCAGTTCGAGAGCGACTCGGCGGAAGCGAACGCCCTCGAGCGCATCAACGAGAACTTCACGAGCCAGCAACAGGAGAACACGACCAGCGTACAGCTGATCACGCGCGGCGACGACGTTCTCACGAGGGAGTCGCTGCGCTCGTCGCTCGAACTCCAGCAGGAACTCCGGGCGAACGAGTCGATCGAGTCGACGCTCGCCGAGAACCAGTCGATCACCGGCATCGAGAACCTCGTCGCCATCACGGCGATCAGAACCGAGCGGGCCGCCGACCTGAACGAGACGAGAGCGGGTCTCGAGGACGGCCTCAACGAGACGGTCGAGTTGCAGCGGCAGTACGAGGCGTTGAACCAGTCGGTCGAGCGTAGTTCGACTGACGCACCGACAGCAACCGCTTCGACTACCGCGTCCGCCGAAAACGCCTCGGCCAGCGAGTCGACTACGGACACTTCGACCACCGAATCCGCCGAAAACGCCTCGAGTAGCGAGTCGACCGAACCCGACTCCATCAGCGAGGACGAATACCGGATTCGATCGGCCGACCTCGAGGCGCAGTTCGATGTCGTCGTCGCAAACGCGACGGCGGGGCTCACCGAGGCCCAGACGGCCCAGTATGCGTCTGCAGTTCAGGAGGTGCGGGAGATCGAATCGCAGCGCGCCGAGCTCCGGTCGGAAACGGCGACCCCGGTGGACGACTCCGACTATCAGCGGCTCTCCGCGCGACTCGAGGAGGCGTATCGGGCCGGCACGGCCGGCGTACTCGAGGACGAGTACGCGGCGCTGGACCGTGAGGACCGGCCGCCACTCGACGAGCAGATCGCGGCGCTCGAGGACCTAAGCGACGAGGAGTACGAGCGTACCCTCGAGCGCACGCTTCCGTCGAACGGCTCCGACGACAGCGTCGCGACCGCGTTACTGCCTTCCTCCTACGAGCCCGGACGGACCGCGGCCGACGCGCGGCTGACCTCCGTGATCCAGTCGACGGCCGCCGGCGACGCGAGCGGCATGGAAGCC
Organism: Natrinema gari JCM 14663; assembly: GCF_000337175.1. Taxonomy (GTDB): domain Archaea; phylum Halobacteriota; class Halobacteria; order Halobacteriales; family Natrialbaceae; genus Natrinema; species Natrinema gari. The sequence continues at coordinate 70,091 of NZ_AOIJ01000030.1, forward strand.
GGCGCGGTCAGCGATCGAATCGTCGAGAGTCAACTCGACATTCGCGACCTGGCGGAGAGCCAGGAGCAGTCGTATCTCGTCTTCGGCGGCGGTCTCATGACCGACGAGATCGACCGGTCGATGGGCGACAGTCTCGCTATCGTCGGGCCGCTCGCGCTCCTGTTCGTCGTGGTCGCGCTGGTCGTCGCCTACCGCGACCTGCTCGATATCGTCCTCGGAATCATCGGCATCGTCGCCGTCCTCGTCTGGACGTTCGGCGTCATGGGCTGGGCCGGAATCGCGTTCAACCAGATGTTCGTGGCAGTACCGGTGCTGTTGATCGGGCTCTCGATCGATTACGCGATCCACGTCTTCATGCGCCACCGGGAACAGCGCGCGGCCGACGGTCCTGACGGGACGGTCCGCGGCTCGATGACGGTCGCGCTCGCAGGCGTCGGTGTCGCCCTCGTCTGGGTGACCGCCACGACCGTCATCGGCTTCCTCTCGAACCTCGTCAGCCCGATCGGCCCCATTCGGGAGTTCGGCATCGTCAGCGCGGTCGGGATCGTCGCCGCGCTGATCGTCTTCGGCGCGTTGATCCCCGCCGCCAAGATCGAACTCGACGAGTTCCTCGAAGGCCGTGGCCTCGACCGCCGCAAGCGAGCCTTCGGGACCGGCGATAGCCGTTTCGGCGACGTGCTCGCCATCGGCGCGACCGCCGCCCGGAAAGCCCCGCTTGCCGTCCTTCTCGTCGCTCTCCTGCTCTCCGCGGGCGGTGTCTACGGTGCGACGCAGGTCGACACCAGCTTCGAACAGGAGGACTTCATCGCTGACAGCCCGCCGGACTGGACCGACTCTCTGCCCGGGCCGGCACAGCCCGGCGAGTATCAGGCCAAAGACGACCTCGAGTACGTCAACCAGCATTTCCAGCGCCAGGACAGTCAGGCACAGCTCCTCGTCGAGGGGAACGTGACCGATCCCGACGCGCTCGAGCGGATGGACGTCGCTCGAGCGGAGATCGCCGTGGACGACGATGTCGTCTACACGCTGGCGACCGGCGACGAGGACGTTCAGGACCCGCTCTCGACGATGGAACGGGTCGCGAGACAGAACGAGTCGTTCAACGAGTCGTTCACCGCGGCCGACACCGATGACGACAACGTCCCCGACGTGAACGTGTCGGCGCTATACGACCAGCTCTTCGAGATCGACGGGGAGGCTGCAACGCAGGTCCTCCATCGAACCGACGACGGAGAGTACCAGTCGGCGCGGCTGATTATCGCCGTACAGGGCGACGCCGCGAACAGTGAGACGACACGCGAGATGCGCGATATCGCCGGCACCATCGAGGACGGCAGCGACGGCCGCTGGAGCGCCACCGCGACCGGCGACCCGATCGTCGGGTACGTCGTCGAGCAGGACCTGCTCGATACCGTCCTCGAGAGCCTGCTGCTCACGCTCGTGGCGGTCTTCGTCTTCCTGACCGTCGCCTACCGGCTGACGGGGAGCAGCGCGACGCTGGGGATCGTGACGTTGCTCCCGGTCGCGTTCTCGGTGAGTTGGATTCTGGGGACGATGTACTGGATCGGCATGCCGTTTAACGTCCTGACGGGGATGATTACGAGTCTCACGATCGGACTCGGCGTCGCCTACAGCATCCACGTCAGCGACCGCTACGCGCTCGAACTCGAGCGGCAGGGCAACGTCTGGGCGGCGCTTCGGACGACCGTTACCGGGACCGGGGGCGCGTTGCTCGGCAGCGCGGCCACGACCGTCGGCGGGTTCGGCACGCTCGCGCTCGCGATCCTCCCGGCACTCCAGCAGTTCGGGATCATCACTGCGCTGACGATCACGTACGCGTTCCTCGCGAGCGTTGTCGTGCTCCCGGCGTTGTTGGTCCTGTGGACGCGGTACTTCGGACCGGACGTCTCGTTCGACCCGTCCGAGCTGCAGCCGGGAACGCCGACCGCGAGCGACGGCGGCATCGACTCGACTCGAGGTGACGACGAGTGAGCGGCGACGAAACCGCGGCCATCGACGCCTTCGAACAACTGGGTCTCACCAGCTACGAGGCCAAGGTGTTCATCGCACTGCATCGGTTGAGCGCGGGCACGGCCAGGGACATCGCCGACATCACGGACGTGCCGCGCTCGCAGGTCTACAGCGTCGCCGAGAGCTTGGAGGACCGCGGCCTGCTCGAGGTCCAGCAGTCGAACCCGATTCGGTACCGCCCGGTCAGCGTCGAGGAGGCTCGAGAGACGCTGCGGAGCCAGTTCGAGCGAGAACAGGAGCGGGCGTTCGAATACGTCGCAGCCGTCGAACGCGAACCCGAGGGTGAAGAAACCCGAGAGGACATCTGGACGGTTCGCGGACGGGATCGCGTCGACGACCGGACGGTCGACATCCTCTCACAGGCCGAGCAGCGGATCGTCTTCGGGACCCGCCTCCCGGAATTCGTCACGCCGCCGATCGAACGGACGCTCGCCGAGCGCGCGGCGGCCGGCGTCTCGGTCTCCGTCGTGAGCGGCCGGGACGCCGTCCGGGAGCAGTTCGCCGCCGTTGACGGCGTCACCATCGAACGTCCGCCGGCCCACCGGACGGACGATCAGCGGTCGGGTCGGATCGTCATCGCCGACGACGACGGCATCCTGCTGAGCGTCCGGGGCGGCGCGGACGGCGAAACCGCGATCTGGAGTTCGGGCTCGCTGTTTGCCTCCGTGCTCATCCAACTGATCGAAGCCAGCGACGAGCTAGCCGTCGAGTGAGCGCACGGCCCCGCGGGCGTCGGCCGCTCACTCGAGGCGATATCGCAACAGTGCCGCGATCCCGCCGAGGTTCGAGAGCTGCTGGCCGGGGGGGAACTCGCTCGAGAAGACCGTCACCTCGCCGCCTTTCTGCTCGGTCGTCCGGACGATGTCGTCGACGCTGATCGCCCACTCGCCGTCGGGTCCGCGTTCCCGCTGCAATCGATCGTCGAGCACGAGCAGGCGTTCGATCGCGCCGAACTCCGCGGCCTGTTTGACCTGTTCGGGACCGTACGCCGCCTTCGCGCCGTCGGCGATGCGCCGCGTGAGTTCGTCGATGTACTCGGCCTCGCTCTCGATGCGAGTCTCCTCCTGGACGTCCGCGACCGCGCCGCGTTTGAGCACCTCGTGGACCCCGCGGTCGCCGACGGCCGCCGTGTCGACCATCGTGACCAGGTCGGCCACGTCGCGTTCGTTCTCCTCGAGATACTTGTAGGCGTCTTGCTTCGTAAAGCCCGGCCCCGCGAGGATGATCGCGTCGACCTCGAGGCGTTTGAGGACCGTCGCAAGTTCGTCGAACAGTTCCGAGCGCCCGCGTGCGTACTCGCCTTTGCCGGTCGTGCCGGTGATCGTCGCCCGCTCCTCGGTGCCGTACTGGGCGACGGTGTGGACATGGGCCTGTCCCTCCTCGACGGTCGCGATCGCCACGTCCGGGTTCTCAGTGGCTTCCTCGGCCTCCTCGAGACGGGCCGTCTGATCGGGTTTGAACCGCTTCTCGATCGAGAGTTCGTCGCGCGGTTCCACGTTGAGGGTGTGATGAAAGTGCAACTGATCCTCGCGCGAACAGGCGACGATCTCGCCGCCGACCCGCAGCCGATTGGCGAACTTGTGGAACTCGACGGTCTCGACGGCGAGTGCCACCCACATGTGCTCGCGTTCGCCGCCAGTGTCGCGCATCTGATCGTCGTTGCGCTGAATGCGCCGGGTCGTATCGCCCGCGACGCGGTCGCCGGGCTCGAGGACGTACTGTAAGTGCCAGAGGTCGTCGACGCTCTCGGGGACGACCGTCACCCGTTCGCGGCCGCCCTCGACCTGCTCCCGGTCTTTGATCTGCATGGGAGTTCGTTTGCAGGGTGACGGTAAGTGGACTGCGATCGGGTCGTCTCGATCGGCGACGCGCTCGCGCTTCGGTGGACGTTCGATCCCCCTGCGCTCGGGAGGGATCGTGACCGGCGACGTTCCATGTTACTTGCCCACGTCTTTCACAGTTAGGGGCTGCGGCTATCCGCGTTGCGCGCCAACACTACCTATGAACCTCGGACACATTTCCCAACTCGAAGACTTCGGCACCCGGTCGCTTGTCACCCACGCGATCATGGCGGTGACGTTTACCAGTGCGATCGCCGTCGGGCTGTTCGTCGACGGTCAGGTCGGCCTCGTCTCGTTCGTCGCGTTCCTCAACTTCACCGCCGGCGTGTGGGTCGCACAGTCGACGCACTCGCTCGGCAACGCCCGAACCGACGATTCCTACGACGGGATTCTGTCGGTGTTGTTCGATACGACCGGCGAGAAGACCTACCACGGGTTCGATACCGGCCGACTCGCGCGACTGCTCACGCTGATCGCGGCCGTGACGGCGGTTTCGCTGCTGGTCTCCGGACAGGTCCTCTCCGGTACGGTCGCCTCGATCGGTGCCGTCGCGATCGGCGTCGTCGCGCTCGTGACCGCGATGGTCGGGTTCCTGATCGCGATGGGGTCGTCCTACGATGCGGCCGAGCGCCGAGCGGTCCGCAACATCGACCGCACCGACGAGGACACCGACCCGGAACAGTCGCCCATCCCGACGACCGAGTTCGACGACGCCTCCGATATCCGCATCTCGATTCACGAGATGCACATGGACGACTCGGCCGCGAAACGACGGTAACGATCCGGGACGAACACGTTTCTCATCAACCGATCGGGGGCAACCCGGCGTCGGTTTGCCGCCTCTTTCTCACTCCGGGCGACGTGTCGCGACGACGCACGGTCGACCGCACGGGACGGACGGGTGAAACCGACAGCCCGTCTCGGGGCGTCGCAACGCTCGCGCGTAATTCGACGACTGATCTGATGGGGGAGCCGACAGTCGGCGTCGCCCGGACGTTGTTAGCTTTATAGTCCTGACTGGTGGCGGCGATGATGTGGTTGCCACCGAACAGCAATAATGAGAGACGCAAACCCAGCCTCCACGGAGACGGTCCGGATCGAGGTGTTTCTCCGAAACAACGCCTCCGCGGCCGTCGTGGAACCGCTCAAATCGATCGTTTCGCGAGCGCGGTGCCTCGAGGAGCGAGCGATAGCGGCCGACGTGCGCGTCAAAACGTGGACATCGGTACGGACTGCGCTCGAGGAACTCGGCGACGCCAGGCCGTCGGTCTCACTCACCGTCGACGCGTTCGAGTCCTGGGCCGACCGCGAAGGGTACACGCTTCGCCCGGCGTTCGACCAACACGAGACCGAATCGCTGCTCGAGCACCGTCCTGCCACCGAAATTCAGGTCCCGACGGTGTGCGTCGCCGTCTACGAGGACGACGATCTCCAGTGTGTCGCACCCTGTTCGGACGGTGACCGCACCTACACCGTCGAGGAGTGCCTCGACGCACTCGAGGACGGCAGCACCCGTCCGTTCCCCGACCGAGGCGAGCCGATTCGGGACGGGTTGGGCGGCACTATCGAGTCCTCCGCGCAAACGAAGCACGGAGAATAACACGCCGCTCGAGGCCGGACCCGGCGGCCGCCTCGCTCGATTCTCGAGTCCCCTTCCATCGCTGAGTCGCCACTCCAGAGACGGATTGGTTCAGCACGCTTACTCGAGGGAGACGCTGAATCGACGGAAAAGTCAACGTGGATATCGGCGATTGAATCAGCGAAAGACAGGGGACAGCCGCGTCCTCCATTCAGGTGAGCGAACCCGCTCGGATCGACCGCCCGTGTAGTGATCCGCCGAATGAACTAAGTTTAAATGCGATCCGGCCGTTCAGCCGGACATGAAATTCAGCCCTATCCGATCAGTGAGCATCTCTTTATTGTCCTCTCGTCAACGACCGGCCCCCATCTCGAACCATGTGTTCCTCGACTAATACCGTCTCTATCGGCACGTGCAACTCCCTGCCACTGGATTGCGTTCCCACTGAGACAAAGTAATGTCATCCGAGGAGCTCTTCGATTGGCGGTCCATCCTGATCGGATTCGTCGGTGCCGGACTCGTTCTCGCGTTGCTGCTCTTCCTTGTCGGCGTCGATGGAATTGTTGCACAACTGCGTCGGGCCCAGCCTCCCGTCATCGCCATCCTGCTTGGTCTCATCCCGCTCTGGCTCGTCGCTTGGGGGCTCTGTCTCCACACCGTCTTGCGCGCGCTGGGAACACCAACCTCTCGAGTGCGGTCAATCGTCGTGTTTACTGCTGCGACCTTCGCGAATCAAGTCACCCCGTTCGGGCAGGCCGGCGGTGAACCAATCAGTGCCTTCTTGATTTCCGAGGCTGCCGACACGGAGTACGAGAACGGGTTGGCCGCCATCGCGAGCGTCGATACCCTGCATTTTTTCCCCTCGATCGGGATGGGGCTCGTCGGTATCGGGCTGTTCGTCTTGCGTGGGTTCGATTTCGGCCGGAACCTACTCCTTGCTAGTCTCACTGTAACGGCACTCCTCGTCGGGTTTGTTCTCACGCTGACGCTCGGATGGCGGTTCCACCATCGGATCGAGACACTGGTTCTCTCTGTGCTTCCGCCGATCGTTCGCTGGGTTGGCGGCACCGTCCCACGCGTTAGCGCACCGACGCGAGCGGACATCGAACATCGCGTAAATGGGTTCTTCGATTCGATCGCACGGATCGCTAGCAATCCGCGGCTCCTGGTCCTGGCTGGCCTGTTCTCGTGTCTCGGGTGGCTCACGCTGTCGATCTGTCTTTGGATCTCGCTTGCGTCGATCGGAGTTACCGTCCCCTTCATGGCGATGCTCATCGTACTGCCCGTCGCCAGCATCGCCGGAGTATTCCCGCTTCCAGGCGGCATCGGTGGCGTCGAGACGGCGTTTATCGTTCTAGTCGTCTCCACAACCGGAGTTGCGACGACGGCTGCGACGGCCGCCGTCGTCATCTATCGGGGAGCGACCTACTGGGTTCCGATGCTGGTCGGTGGCGGTATCACTGCCGTTATCCTCGACAACCTGCATCGTCGTTATTAATATCGAACGAGTCGCGAGCTTCTTCACCCGTCGAGCTGTGTGATCCGTTATTTTAAAGAAATGTTGACAACTGTTGGAAGATGTAACGCTGCTCAGGGATGCTCTATATGGAAGATTTGTGAATGTTAAACAACATATGAAGGTTTATGTTGCCATCGTTACAAGCCGGGAGTATGGCATCCCTCCATCGATATCTCCTAACCACTGGTATCGTTGCCTGCGTTCTCGCTCTCACGGCACTCACACTGATGGCCGATTTTCTCGCCATCGTCGTCATCGGACACGCCCTTCCGCTCCTCGGTGCCGTCTTCGACACTCGTGTCTGGCTCGTGGTTGCGTTCGCGGCCCTCGCGATCTCGTTGCTGTTGTATCTCTCGTCGCTGTTGCGGGAGGATCCCGACGCGCTGGTCCATTCGGGCCGGTCCGTCGAAGCGTTGGTTCCCGTCCACGACGAACCCGAGGTACTACACCGCTCGGTGGAACGACTGGCAGCCTCGACCTACGAGGACCTCACCGTCACGATCGTCTGCGAACCGGATGATCACTCCGCTATCGAACGGGCTGGCGATTTGGCGGCCGACTACGAGTGTGTCAACTATATTCAGAATCGTCGGTCGGGATCGAAGGCAGGCGCGCTCAACGATGCCATCGAACGGAGCGATGCCGACGTGATCGCGATGTTCGATGCCGATCAAGAACCCCACCCGGAACTGATCGCCCACGGGATGGCCGCGTTACGAGAACACGACATCGCGCGAGTCCGGAGCCTTCCCCGGCCGACTGGCCTCATAGAATCGCTCGCGTACTACGAGTATCTGCTGCTCTTTTTCCTGCCACAGAAACTCGCTCGCTCTCTGCTGGGACTTCGCATCGTCGGCAGCCGCAGTGTCCTCATAGAGCGATCGGTCTTCGATGAGGTGGGACGGTTCGACGAGGGAGCGCTGACCGAGGATATGGACTTCACTCATCGGTGTCACCAAGCCAACCTCTCGATCCGGGAACTATCGTATTATCCCTGTTTCGAGGAGGCAGCGCACACGCTGCGGGACTGGTGGGGACAGCGGGTTCGCTGGATCACGGGCCATCTCTCTATTTGTCACGGTCACGTCCACGACTGGCGTAATCTGTCTGATCCGGCGTATCTCAGTTCGCTCCTGTCACTCGTGGGGACGTTCGTTGCGGGGATTGTCCTCTCGGTAACCGTCCCGAAACTCATACTGGCGTCGCTCTCGTATCCCAGTGTCGTCGCTGCGGGACTGGCTGGTATCTACGGCATCGTACTCACAACCCGTGTCATCGACAACTACACCGCCGGCATTGACGGATTTGATCTCGCGTGGCTCCTCATCCCGGTCTCGCTGACGCTCTACGGACTCGTCGTCGTGCAAGTCGTCGTCAGCTATGCCCTCGGGCGGGAAGTCACCTGGTACCAGGTGGAAAAACACGGCTGACCGACGCGACTTCGTTCGGATAACTCCGCTTTCCCGATCGGAGTCAAAACACGAACTGATCTATCAACGGTGTTCTGAAGCGCCCGCCGCTCCCGACGGTATCCGCCGATCGTAGCCGCCAGCACTCCAGGCCTCAGTCGTCCGCGATCCGACTGCCACCCGGCGGCATAAAGTGTTGAATCCGGTCCGGACTAGCGATCTTGCGGACGAACGTCTCGTCCTCGAAGCGCTCGCGGAAGCGCCGATAGAGCCGTTTGGCCGCGTCCGCCTGGGCGTACCGCCCGGGCTCGAGTTCGATCGTCGTCACTGCCTGTCCCTCGATTGCCGACGGCGGGCCGCCGATGACGCGGGTATACGGCTCGCACTGAATCCCGACCGCCGCACCGACCGCCGTATCCCGGTAGTAAGTCCGGTCGCCCCGGATCGCGAACCCGCCTTTCTCCAAGTACTCGCCGCTCTCGGGGGTCTTCGAGACCTGATCGGAGTCGACGGCGTAGACGTCGCCCGCGTAGCGACCGTCCTTCCAGACCGACGAGTAGGAGACGGAGAACTGCGCCGCTTCCGCGACGCTCGAGTCGGGGAGGTCGATGTCGCTCGAGGAGGCCTCGCTCGGGTCGGTCGCCTTCAACACGGTGACGGGGCCGCCGTGGGCCTGCGTGTGAAGGACTTTGTCCCCGGGCTCGAGGTACTTCTTTACGAGTTCCTCGTTCTGGTCGGCGTTTCGACCGCCGATCACGAGGAAGCCGTCGCTGGTGTGGAACCAGCGGAAGCGATCGAACCAGGGCTCGTTCTCGCGGATCGGGATGGACGACTCCGAGAGCCAGTCGCGCGGGAGGTCGTCCCCATCTGCGTCGGTCTCGTCGTCGTCTTCGCCGCCGCTTTCGTCGGCTTCCCACTCGTCGCGGCGGCGCTTGGCGTCCGCTAAGTCCTGGCGAGTGTTCTCGATGGCCGCGAGCGCGCCGTCTTTCTTCTCCTCGACGCGTTTGGCCTCGGTGTAGAGCCGATCCGCGTTCTGTTCGACGCCCTGCTGGGCGTCGAGATCGATCCGTTCATCGTCGATCTCGACGGTAACCGTACCGTCGCTGCCATCGATATCGACGATGGCCTCCGCGGCGTCGATACCCTGTTCGGCACCTTCTTCGAACCGCTCCCTGATCTCGTCCCACGAGCGCTCCCGCTCGCGGGCCCCCTGGATCGTCGAGAGGATCTCGTCGACCAGCCCGTACTCCGCGTAGAGCAGTTCTGCCTGCTCGCGCAACGACGCGGCCTCCTGTTCGAATCCCTCAATCGCCCCCTGCTGTTGCTCGATGATGCGCTCGTGTTTGGCGATCTCCGACTCGAAGTCGGGCCGCTGGTCGGTCGGATCGGGCTCTTCCTCCGCCGCGAGCTCCAGCCGGAAGAAGTAATCGTCAAGCGCCGAGAGAAACGAATCGTAGGGCTCGCCCTCGAGGTCGTCGTGTTCCTCGAGCGGGAACGGCGTGACGTCGACGACGCGGGCGGCACCGCTTTCGGCTGTCCCGTCACCGTCCGCATCGTCGCCCGCCGCGTCGTCGGGCTCGAGATAGAGCCGCGGATCGAAGGTCCCGTTCCGGATGTCGAGCGCGAGGCGTTCGATGGTCTCGTAGAGCCGGCCGTAGACCTCTTCGTCGGCGTCGTCGATGTCCATGCCCTTCTCGACGCCGGCGCGGGTACACACCTCCTCGGCGTAGAGCCCGCCGAAATTCAGTTGGGTCGCGAGCGTCCGGACCACGTCCGTATCGGAGTCGTCCATCTCGTGGTCGAACGCCTCTCGCGAGACCGTCAGCGGGTTCGTTCGAGTGTCGGGGAACTCATAGCGCGAGCCCGGGACGACGGTCCGGGACTTCAGGCGGACGGTCTCGAGGCAGTCGATCACCTCGTACTCGCCGTCGGTGACGGCGACGTTGCCCTGTCCGAACAGTTCGACGATGATTCGGGTCGTGCCGTCGTCGCGCTCGAAGACGAATTCGAGGATGCGGTCGAACTCGTACTGTTCGACGCCCGCGAAGTCCGCGCCCGACAGTCGGTTCCGGAGCATCATCGCGAACTGTGGCGGCCGACCGGGGGCGTCGGGCACCCGCTCGGGGGCGACCGTGTGGGCCCGCTTGACCTCGCCGACCTCGAGGATGAGTTCCATGCGACCCCGATCGAAGTCCCGCATCTTGAGCCGGACGAGGTCGTCGCCGTAGAGGTACGCTTTGTCGACCTTCGCTCCCTCGTAGGCACCGAGTTCCCCGACGAGGGCGGCGAGATCGACGCTGGTGAGCTCCCGCTTTGGATCCATACCACACACTGCCCGGCCCGGTCAAAAAGACGTGTCGCTCCGACGCCCACGCGTCCGCCCCGCCCGGCGACCGCCGGCCTTGTCCTCCTCGCCCGTGAGTGAGCCCGCTGACTCGCACGGCACCGGGACGCTGCCGAGGTCGGAAAGCCTAATCCGTGCCAGCACGCAGAAGGAGCCATGCACGAGGCTACCGGTGGAGCCACCCGCGAGTCGACCGGCTCGATGTCGGGTGACGGACAGGGGTCCCGATCGCACACTCCCCACGGGGGGCGGACCGTATGAGCGCGGGCGACGACCAACCGTGGGAGAACGTCTCTCGGTTTCCGGACTTCCTCGAGCATCTCGAGGGGCAGGGCGGTGCCACGGTCAGCGGGATCGTCGACCGGATCGAGGCGGACATCGACATGGACGGGGTCGTCTACCACGACCGGGGCATCCGATCGCCGGGCTACGACGCCACCTTCGTTCCCGAGTCCGAGGGGGATCGACTGCGACCCGCGTTCAGCGTCGAACTCAATGCCGTCGGTCCGCGCAGCATCTGGGCGGTGTTCGACGCGACGCTCTCCTGGGACTTCTACCTGCTCGAGTCGGCGGGCATCGCGGCGATTGCCTGGGTGAGCGACGAGGAGTACAACGCCGAGGAGGCCGGGATGTTCCTGTCGAAACACGACGCCCTCGCCGCGGGTCGGTTCTCCTTTGGCACCTTCATCTACGCGGACGAGGACTGGCAGGAACAACTGGCTCTCATCGAGGGAACCGACACCCCTGCCTTCCTCCAACGCGACGACGGCAGCACGCTCGTGCCGACCAGTCAGTCCGATTTCTACAACGTCGTCAACTCGACGCCGACGGAGTTTCGCACCAACGGCGGCGGTGCGCCCGCCCACCTCGGGCTGCTCGAACTCGAGGTCACGATCGACTGACGGCGGTCCCTCGGTCGGGACGCGAGCGGCGGAGTCGGCTTCGGCCCACCCGATCCGAAGCCCCATCATGTCAGAATTCGAACTGCAGCTATACTCTCACGAGAGAACCGAGTTCTCGCCGTCGCCAGTGTCTTCTTTTTCGCCGGACTGGGCGTCGGAATCGTCCTCGAGATCGACCACCTCCTCTTCGGTGTCCTCGTAATGATCGTGATTCCGATCCTCGGACCGCAGTTGTATCTCGCGGCGACCGACGGCGACGACGAGTTCGCGCCACGAACGCGGGTTCGAACCGCAGTCGGCGTCAGTCTGTTCTTGCTGCTGTCGTTTTCCGGGGTTGCCGGCGGGACCGACCGGACGCTTGTCGGCCTGCTTGCCGCCGGACTGCTGATCGGCTATCTCGCTTCCGAGGGCGTCGGCGGCTACCGGAGTACGCGTGAGGTAGTGTGAGACCGCGGTCGGCGACCGCGTCGAACGGAAGCGTTTTGCCCGCCCGCCCGAACCGGGTCGATATATCGCCGCTCGGGGATGTCGTCATCGTCGCGACCATTGCGGGCTGTATGACGGGGATCGGCGCACTCCCGATTCTGTGTACCGACCGCAATCAGCCACCGCGTCTACGACGGCTCGCTCGGCCTCGCAGCGGGAATCGTGGTCGGCGCTGCCGTCTTCGCGCTCGTACTCCCCGGCCTCGAGTTGGGCTCGCCGCTCGAGGTCGTCGCCGGACCCTCGCCGCCGGCGCGATGATCGCCGTCGTTTTCCGAGAACTCATCCCCTCGAGTCACGGCCACGGGTACGCCGATACCGCGACGGCGGCGTTCGTCCTCGGCTTCGCTCTCATGATCGTCGTCGACACCGTTCTCGCGGTCTAAACCGTCCCACACACCACGCTTCCGATGGCGGCTCGCACGAAAGAGCGGCGACTCAGCAAGCCACGGTCCTTCTCGGGGTACTCAGGACCCACGTCACGTTCGTCTCCGTTTCTCCCGCGGTGCTACTCGAGACGGCCATCGGAACCGAACGCGGAAAAGGATCCGGGCGACGAGCGCGCCGCAACGGTCGCCCCAGGGGATCGAGCGACCGGATGGCGGAATCGGCGCACCCGAACGGGACAGTGCGGTGTGTCGCTGTCGAAGTGGGGGGAGTCGACAGCGGACCGACGATCGTCGGCATCGGATAGTAGACCCGTACCCCCTATAAATTTTGTGCCATTCCTTGAGGATGAAATAAGGGAACGGCGTCGAACAGCCGTGATCGTTCCGCGTCGGCGGATGGACTCGACGCCGGGACGCTCGACTCCCTCGTGTCAGAGTCGCTTGCTGACGTACGGTCCGTCCTGATGGTAGCCGAGCTTGTTCCGGTAGTACTCCCGCGCGCCGATGCCGGAGATCACGCTGACCTTGTCGTAGCCGGCGTCGGCGGCGAGTTCCTCGGCGCGGGCCATCAGCCGGCGGCCGTACCCCTGATGCTGGTGTTGGTCCGTCTCGCTTTCGTCGCCCATCGCGACTTCCGACCCGTAAACGTGGAGTTCCCGGACCAGCGCCGCGTTCTCGAGTTCCGGCCGAACGGGGTCGTTGGGGAACCGGAGTCGGCAGAAGCCGACCAGCAGGTCCTTCTCGAAGTCCTCGACGGAAATGAAGTGCTCGGTGCCGCCACAGGCCTCGTAGCGCATCACGTCGAGATCGACTGTTTCGGGTTCGTCGTCGTGCATCCCGGCCTCACGACAGCGGATGCACTCACACTCCCAGCCGTGTTCGTCCATGCGCTTGCGCGCGAGCTGCCGGAGGTTCGACTTCCAGACGCCAGCATCGATGAAGTCCGCCGGGATGTCCCGCTGGACGCGCTGGAGCCGCGTGTACCGGGGGATCATGTCCTTGATCTCCGCGATCAGATCCGCCGCTTCGTCGTTCGAGAGGGGCTCGTACTCGTCTTTGTGCCACCAATCGTAGGTCGCAGTGCCCCACCTGTCTCTTATACACATCTCTGAGCGGNAGATGTGTATAAGAGACAGCATCTCCTTGCTCATCCCCGGCTGGCCCGGCATCATGTGAAAGCCCACTTTGAACGCCGAGTCGCGCAGCCGCTGGTTGGCGTCGATCGAGGCCTGTGCGCCGTGGCCGCGGTGCATGTCGCGGTTGATCCGCTCGTAGGTCGTCTGTACCCCCACCTCGACTTTGGTGCCGCCGAGATCGAGCATTCGGTCGATCTGTTCGGGGTCACACCAGTCGGGTTTCGTCTCGAACGTCGTCCCGATGTTACGGATGTCCGCGGTCTCGTTTTCGGCGATGACGTCCTCGAGGTATTTCCACTCGTACGCCTCGGGATCTTCGGCGAAGCTAACCCCCTGTGCCGGCTCGGGCTCTTTGTCGACGTCGTAGTCGTTCATCGCCTCGAGGGCTCGCTTGACGAACCACTCCTGATAGTCGTGGCTGCGGGCGGTCATCGTCCCACCCATCAGGATCAGTTCGACCTTGTCGACGGGGTGGCCGATCTGGCGCAGTTGCTCGAGTCGCAGCGTCACCTGGCCGTAGGGATCGTACTCGTTTTGGACGCCGCGGGCGGCGGCGGGCTCCTCGCCGGTGTAACTCTGCGAGGAAGAGAACTCGGAGTCGGGGCCGCCGGGGCAGTAGAGACACTTGCCGTGGGGACACCGCTCGGGCGAGGTCATGATCGCGACCGGCGAGACGCCGGAGGCCGTCCGGACCGGCTTGCGCTGGAGCACGGTCTCCAAGTCCTCCCGGTGCTCCTCGGGCGCGTAGTCCAGCAACTCGGAGTTCTTCGGCACCTTGGGTGCCGAGTGTTCCGAACAGGCCTCGAGTTTGGCTTTCTCGACCTCGTCGCGCTCGACCTCGCCGGCGAGGATCCGCTCGACGAGCGTCTCACAGACCCGCTCGAACGCTTCGGTTTCGGTCGGTTCTGGCGTCTCGGTACTCACTACACGTGATTCGTCGCCGTTCGCGAATAAGCGTGTCGGACTCCCGGATCGAGTCGCCGATTCGAGCCGACGCGCGTGCGTCGATTCCACGTACAGTCGCGGCTTCCGAAAGGTAATCGTTTAAGGGTGGTCTCCCCCTACCCTCGGCGTACTGAATGTCTCCCGACCTGGCGATGGTCATCGCCGCGGTCGCGTTACCGTTCGTCGTTGCAGCACTCACGCCGGTCGTCTTTCGCGTCCTCGGAGAGGGAACCGGGTTCGCCGGGACCGTCGTGGCGCTCACCTCGTTCGGCCTCCTCGCGACCCAGTACGGGTCGGAAGGGACCGTCGGACTCGAGTGGGTCCCCTCCCTCGACCTCGCGCTCCGGTTCTACGTGGACGGCTGGGCGCTGCTGTTCGCGATGTTAGCGTGTGGTATCGGCGCGCTGATCTTCGCCTACTCGCCCGCGTACATGCACGGCGAATCGAGCCTCGTCAGGTACTACGCCGCATTGCTCGCCTTCATGGGCTCGATCGTCGGCGTCGCGCTCGCCGCCGACCTGATCGCGATGTTCCTCTTCTGGGAACTCACCAGCCTCGCATCGTTCGTTCTCATCGGCTACTACACCGCGGACGACTCCTCACAGTACGCCGCCCGGATGGCCATGCTCATCACCGTCGGCGGCGGCCTCTTCCTGCTCGTCGGCCTCCTCTTGCTCTCGCTGGTCGCGAGCGATGTCCTCGGTTCCGGCGCTGCGTTCAACCTCGCAGCGATGCTCGAGAACCCTGAAACGATGCAAGCGGCCCTGCGAGAGCGGGGATTGTTCCTCCCGGTGCTCGGACTGCTCGCGATCGGCGCGGGGACCAAGTCGGCACAGGTGCCGCTTCACTTCTGGCTGCCGAACGCGATGGCAGCGCCGACGCCCGTCTCGGCGTTTCTCCACTCCGCGACGATGGTCAAGGTCGGCGTCTACTTCATCGGCCGGGTCCGCCCGATGCTCGTGAGCACCGAGTGGCTGTTCCTCTTTGCGACGCTCGGCCTGACGACGATGACGGTCTGTGCGATCCTGGCCGTCGCCTCGACGGACATCAAGGAACTGCTCGCTTACTCGACGGCGAGCCATCTCGGGCTGATGGTCGCCGGCTTCGGCTTTACGTCGGTCTACGGCGCGGAGACCGGCGTCTTCCACCTGCTCAACCACGCGCTGTTCAAGGCCGCGCTGTTCCTCGTCGCCGGCATCATCGCCCACGAGGCGGGGACGCGAGAGATCGACGAACTCAGCGGGCTCCGCCACGATCTGCCGGTGACAGCGGTGATTACGACCGTCGTCGCGCTCAGCATGGCTGGCATTCCGCCGTTCAATGGGTTCTACTCGAAGGAACTCCTCTTCGAGGCCGCAGTCGAGGCGAGCCATCACCACGACATCGGCCTGCTGGGCTGGCTCTACCCTGCCGTTGCCGTCTTCGGCAGCATCTTTACCGTCCTCTACTCGCTGCGATTCCTCTCTCTGTTCTTCGGCGAGCGACCCGAGGCGCTCGGCCACGTCCACCGGCCGCCTGTCACCATGCTCGTCCCACCGGCCGTACTGGCGCTGCTCGCCGCGGTCGTCAGCGTCGATCCCCAACTCGCCGTTGACGCCATCGTCCAGTCCGGACTCGAAGCGACGGCGGTCGAGCCCCATGCCATGCACGTCGGCCTCCCGACGTCCTACTCGCCCGCGCTGGGGATGAGCGCCGTCACGATCGGCGTCGGGCTCGTCGCGTACCCGTCCTACGGTCGGCTCCACGACGCGATTCGATCGATCCCGCGGGCAGTGCCGCCGATCGGAGCGAGCTGGTGGTACGATACCGCCGTCGACGGCCTCAGCGACGAGGGGCGAGCGTTCGCCGAAACGGTCCACGACGGCACCCTCCGTACGTACGCGACGTGGACGCTGACGGCGACTTGTACGCTCGCGCTCGCCGGCTTCGTCGCGGCCGGTGCCATCGTGCCGACCGAACTGGGCGTCGAGGTCTCGCTCGCCATCGCCCTCGTCTTGCTCGTTGCCGTGATCGGCGGCGTCGCCGTCGCGACGGCCGGCTCACACATCGCCGGCGTGCTCACCCTGTCGATCCTCGGGTTCATGGTCGCCATTTTCTATATCCTCGCGAGCGCACCCGACCTCGCCCTGACTCAGCTCGTCGTCGAGACGCTGGTGCTCGTGATCTTCCTGCTCGTGATCGAGGAGATCCCCGAGCGCTACGAGGTCGAGATCGGGGCGGTCGCCCGCGACGCCGTCCTCTCGGTCCTCGTCGGCGCGACCGCGTTCGTCACCGTCCTCGTCACGACCGGGACCCGTCCCGACGGCCCGAGCGAGATCGCTCGTGCCTACGCCGAACAGGCCATTCCGCGGGGTGGCGGGGCCAACATCGTCAACGTCACCCTCGTCGACTTCCGTGGCTTCGATACCCTTGGCGAACTCGCCGTGATCACACTCGCCGCGATTTCGATCCTGACGCTGATCGTCATGCGTGACCGCGACGGCGACCGAACCGCGATTCGCGACGGCGATGAACTGACCGGCGACGATTCCGCGGGGCCACCCAGCGACGGGGGTGCCGACGAATGACGACAGTCATCATGCGCACGACCGCTCGAGCGATCGTCCCGATCATCCTGGTCGTCGCGATCTCGCTGTTCTTCGACGGACACAACCTCCCCGGCGGCGGGTTTATCGGCGGCGTGCTCACGACGACGGCATTCGCGATCGTCTACATGGGCTTCGGGCTCGACTTCTTGGAGCGCGGCATCCTCGGCCGCGATGTCGACCCCGGCAAGGAGCCGTCGCGGGACCGCGTCGTACTGGCGTATCGTCGCCTCTTCGCCTACGGCTTCGCGCTCGCCGTCGCCAGCGGTCTCGCGCCGCTGCTGTTCGGCAAGCCGTTCCTCACGCAGACGTTCGCGATGCTCGAGGGGGTCCCGATCTACGATCATCTCGAGGTCGCGAGCGCGCTCGCGTTCGACTTCGGCGTCTACTGCGTGGTCGTCGGTGGACTGCTGACGATCCTCTCGGTGGTGGGAGCCGAATGACCGGGGTCGTCCTCGCGGCCGCGATCGGGACGCTCTTCGCCCTCGGGACGTTCCTGCTCTTGCGCCGGGACCTCATCCGGGTCGTCTGGGGGCTGGCGATCATCAGCCAGGCCGCGAACGTCTATCTGCTGGCGATGGGCGGGATCGCACCGGCGACCGCCGAGTCGGTACCGATCCTGGCGGGTCACGGCGAGCACGTTCCGGAGACGGCCGATCCGCTGGTACAGGCGCTCGTGTTGACCGCGATCGTCATCGGGTTCGGCATGACCGCGTTCGCGCTCGTGCTGTCGTATCGGGTCTACGAGGAACACGACACGCTCGACGTAACTGAACTCGGTGAGAGCGAATGACGACGATGGCGACAACGACGACGATGATGAGTACCCGAAACCGGACGCCGACGGCGACGACGGGTGAGCGCCGATGACGGCGATGCCCGTCGGCACGGCATCGACGCTCGTGATCGCACCGATGCTGGTCGTCCTCGTCGCGGCTGCCGGAACGCTGCTGCTCGGTCGGCACCCCCGCGCTCGGACGGCCGTCAGTCTCGCCGGCGGAGCGGGCTACGCGATCGCGGTCGCGGCGATCGACTGGTATATCGTCCTCGCGCCGGACGCACCCGGAATCGCGACGTACCAGGTCGGTGACTTGCCGGCCCCCTTCGGGATCACGCTCGTCGCCGACGGCCTGTCGGCGTTCATGCTAACAATGGTCGCGACCCTCGGCATCGCGTCGCTGGTCTTCTCGACCAGACACCTCCCCGACGGCGAGAGACGCAGTTACTACTTCCCGCTCTTTCACTTCCTCGCGCTGGGTGTCACCGGTGCGTTCCTCACCGGCGATCTGTTCAACCTCTTCGTCTGGTTCGAGGTGATGTTGATGGCCAGTTACGTCTTCGTCGCCTACAGCGGCGGTCCCCAGCACACCCGCGCCGCGTTCTGGTACGTCTCGCTCAACCTGCTTGCCAGCGCCGTCTTCCTGCTCGGCGTCGGCGGCATCTACGCGACGACCGGGACGCTCAACATGGCCGATCTCGCACAGCGGCTCGCGAACCCGGCGGCCTACGGCCTCGAGCCCGTTCCGGTCGTCGGTCTGCTGGGCCTGTTGCTGTCGGTGTTCGCGATCAAGGCCGGTCTCGTCCCGTTCCAGTTCTGGATTCCGACTGCCTACCGGGCCGCGCCACCCCAGATTACCGCCCTCCTGGCGGGGGCGACGAAAAAAGTCGGCATCTACGCCATCATCCGACTCTCCTTTACGGTCTTTGCGGGTGCGGAGGTCGCCATCGACCTCCCGCTTCCGCTCGTCGGCGTTGCGATCACCGGCGACTCGCCGCTGCCGTTTATCGGTGCGGCGCTGTTCGTCATGGCGGCCGGCAGCATCCTTCTTGGCGGTATCGGTGCCGTCGGCCGTGACTCCATGGAAGGGGTCTTCGCGTACTCGAGCATCGGCCAGGTCGGGTTCATCGCGATCCCGGTCGCGATCGCAACGACGGCGGCCGGCCCGGAGCTGCGCAGGTTCGCGATCATCGCCGCGCTGGTGTACGCGCTCAACCACACCCTGGCGAAGGGGCTGCTCTTCCTCGCGGTCGGGACGGTCAGGTCCGCGACGGGAACGAGTCGCTTCGCCGACCTCGGTGGCCTGGCCAAGCGGTCGCCGCCGCTCGCACTCGCCGTGTTCGTTGGCTCGCTTGCACTCGTCGGTATCCCGCCACTGTCCGGCTTCTTCGGGAAGTTCCTCGTCTTCGACGCCGCCGCTCGAGCGGGCTCCGGGCCCGTTCTCGTCCTCCTGCTCGTCGGATCGCTGTTGACGATCGCCTACGCGACCCGCCTCTGGAATCGGAGTTTCTGGGGTGCACGGACGGACGCCGTCGAGGCTGCGACCGTCGACCCCGTTCAGGTCGCGATCCTCGTCGGCCTCGCGGTCGCGATCATCGCGGTCGGCGTCGGCTTCGAACCCGTTTACGAGTTCGCGGAGACCGCTGCCGAGGCCGCGCTCGATACTGAGGGGTACGTCGACGCCGTCGATCCGCAGGCGGCGAGCGACTTGGGCGGCTTGAACGGAGGTGGACACTGATGCGAGTTCGGACCTGGCCGGTCGTCGGCGTCGTCTTCGCCGTTCTGTGGGTGTTCGTCGTCGGGCAGCCGCTGACACCCATCTCGCTCGTCCGCGGCTTCCTCTCCGGATTGCTCGTCGGGCTGCCGGTGGCGTTCGTCTTCCGGCGACTATACGGCAAGTACGTGGATCTCGGGCGAGGGATTCGAGCGCTCCCCTACGCCGGGCTCTACCTGGGTGCGTTCAGCTTGGAACTCCTGCGGGCGAACCTCGACGTCGCCTATCGGGTGCTGTCGCCCGGCATGCCGATCGAGCCGGAAGTGATTCTGGTCCCGCTGCGAGTCGAGTCCGACGTCGCGATCACGGTCATCGCAAACAGCATCACGATCACGCCCGGCACCGTGACGTTGGATTACGACGAGGAGACCAACGCGCTGTACGTCCACGGCGTCAACGGCCGCCACCCCGAGGCGATCGCCGAACCGATCCGCACCTGGGAGGACTACGCCCTCGAACTGTTCGACGAGGACGCATCGCCGTCGGACCCGCCGCCGGACATCGTCGTCTCCGGCGGGGAAAGAGACAGGGGGCCGGATCGCCAAGCGGGAGGTGTCGGCGATGACTGAGAGCGATCCCGCCGTCCTCGAGACGGCGATCCAAGCCGCGTTGGTCCTCGTTAGCGGGCTCTGTGTCCTGTGTGGCTATCGCGTGATCCGCGGGCCGACGAACCCGGACCGTGTGGTCGCCTTAGACGCCATCGCGACGAACGTCGTCGCGATCGCGGTCCTGTTCGCCCTGTTGACCGGTCGGGGGCTGTTCATCACCGTGAGCCTCGTGCTCGCGATCATCGGCTTCATCGCGACCGTCGCCGTCGCCAAGTTCGTCACCGACGGCGAGGTGATCGAATGATTCACACGATCATCGTCATCGCGCTGCTCGTCGTCGGCGTTTTCTTCCTGACCGTCGGGACCATCGGGCTGTTACGGCTGCCGAACGTCTACAACCGGATGCACGCCACGAGCAAGCCGACGACGCTCGGCACCGCCGCGATCTTCCTAGCCGGCTTCGCGGAGTTCGGCCCCGGCAGCGAGGGGCTGACCGCGCTCATCGGGATCGTCTTCCTTTTCCTGACGGTCCCCACCGGTTCGCACATGATCGCCCGCGCCGCCGAGCGGATCGGCATTCCGTTCCTGGGCAGCGTCACCTGGCCCGATCCGTCGGCGGTCGAGCGCTCGGATCGATCCGACGAGGCCGAGTCGACCGACGAGTAGGGTCGTCAGCGTTCGCCCTCTCGCTCTCGGTGTCGCTCCCGTTCCCGATCGACGGTTCGGGCCGGCTGACGCTGTTCTCGAGCCCGCTCCCGGGCGTCCGCGAGCGTTTCGGTATCCAGCAGCCGCTCGAGTTTGCGCTCGAACTGTGCGTCGGTCAATTCACCCGCGGCGTAGCGTTCGCGAAGGGTCTCGAGTGCGTCGTGATCGTTGGTGACGGCGTCCGTCGGCGTCGTCCCGCGGTCCTGTTCTATCTCGTCCGTCGCCGGGGCGTTCCGTTCCCGATCGTCCGCGGGTGTCTCGTCGAACAGTAGCTCGACTATCGGGACGACTGCGATGTAACCGACGAGCAACGCCGCGAGCCACCAGCCCTGATCTGTGACCATCGCACCGAGCCAGATCGCCGTGACGAGCAGCGACGCGATGCCGGATGCGTTCTCACGAACCCGAGTCGATAGCTGCTCCCCAGTGCGATCGGTACCGGTCCCCTCGATCGCATCCATACGACGGCTTCGTACCGGGACCGCAAATACGTTATCGGGCCACGGTTTCGGCGGCCGGTATCGCCTGCCGCGGTTGGCCGCGTCGCTCCGCAGGTGCGAGACGTCGCGTTCCGACGGGAGCCCCTACGACGGGACCGGCGGCAGCGTCGCTTCGTCGAACCAGAACGCCTCGACCGCACGCCAGATGTCGGCGAACTCGCTGGGGTCGGTCGGCTTCGTGAGGTACGCGTTCGCAGCCAGTTCGTAGCTCCTGACGATGTCTTCGGTCGCCGCCGAACTGGAGAGGACGAGCACCGGCAACGAGGCCAGGTTCGGATCGTCCCTGATCGTCTCGAGGACTTCGAACCCGTCCGTGCCGGGCAGGTTCAGGTCCAGCAAGACGAGATCGATATCCGGACCGGACGCGGTCGCCGCTCGCTCTTGTAGGAACTCGAGGGCGGCGTCGCCGTCGGGGATCGCGTGGAACGTCGTGTCGAACCCCGCCGATTTGAAGGCTTCCTCGATGAGCCGAACGTCGCCGGGATTGTCCTCGACGAGCAGGAGAGAGCCGGGACCGGTGGAGAGAGACGGTGGCACGATCCGGCACTTTTCCCCACAGGGGAATAAGCCTACGTACAAAGCACGTTGGCTACGGGCCACCCGTGGTCGATTCGACGCTCACACCGGCGCTGCCGCCGCCGGACCGGTCACTCCCGTTCGACGAGCGTGCCGCCGGCCAACCCCTCCCACGCGACGCGATACCCGAGCCGCGAGAGCACCGCGCTCGAGTCGTCGATACCGGCCTCCGCCAGGACCGTTTCGGCGTCGGCGAGTTCCATACCGGGTTCGATCTCGGCGGCGAGCGCGTCGAGCACGGCGGGCCGGATCAGCGTCCGCCCGACGCGGTCGTGCTCGGGGACGGACGTGTCCGCGAGCGCGTCCGCACTCACGCCGTGGCGAGCGGCCAGCGTCTCCAGCGTAATCACGGCTTCGTCCGGCCGCAGTTCGTCGGGAAGCGCGGCCGCGCTCTCGGCGACGAGCTGCCGCTCGTACTCCCGGAGAACGTCAACGACGTCTTTGACTCGCACCGTCCCGGAGTACGGAATCGCTCGGTGGTCGCGGGCGGCGATGTCCTCGCCCACGCCGAGGGACTCGTCGACGGCGACCAGCATGTCCACGTCCTCGAGTCCCGACAGCTGTGAGAGTTTCTTCGCGACGTACTCGGGCGTCCAGAAGCCCATGATCTCGAAAAAGAGGCGGAAATCGCCGTGGGCGTACTCGAAGGCAAAGTCCGGAATCATCACTCGCGTCCCCGTCGCGAGCGGCTCCGGCTCGCGGACGAGCTCCCACTCGAGGTCGAGGGTCGAGAACCGAGCCGCGAAGTCGGCTTCGACGCCGCTGTCGAACGAAACAGCCGTCACCGGGTCGGCGTCGGGGACGCGGATCGGGTCCTCGTGGGACAGCGAGAGGGTCCGTTCGGTCCCGCGGTCGTCGATCGTTGCCGCGAGCGACCACCGCTCGCTCGTGGCGACCGTCCGGAGGAGTCGAGCGAAGCGGGTCCCGTACCGCCGCGTCGATCGAAAGAGATGGGTCGGGCCGGTGACGACGACTTCGCGGTCCGACATTCCGGCCGCTCCCTCGCGATCGGTCCGCCGGATCTCGTACATCAATCGCAGGCGCTTGATCGCCGAGATCAGTGCTTTCGGGTCGCTCGAGCGGACGCGGAGTTCTGTGGCATCGAACAGCGCCGTCTGCGCCAGCGAGAGGTTGTACTGGGCGACCAGTCCGTCGGGATCCCAGCGCGGGTCGACCGCGGTCAGGACCTGGCGGTCCTCGAGATCGGCGTAGAGGGCCGTTTCGAGTTCGTCCGCCGACACATCGAGCGACTCGCTCCCGCGGCTCAGTGCCGCCGCGCGCTCGTCCTCGGTGACGACGCCGACCGTCTCGGCGGCCTCGAACGCGGCCCGGCGGGCACGGTCGGGCGCGATCGCCGCGTCGGTCTCGAACGTCGCCTCGCGCTCGAGCAGCGCCGAGAATCCGCGCACGAGTTTGAAATCGGTGATGTCGCCCGCGTGTGGTGGCTCGCTCGAGTCACCCGAGCCGTCTGGCGTCCCGCGCTCGAGGTCGGTCAGCGCGGACTCGAGGGCGGCGCGTGGCTCGCCGACGTGACCCTGATACGTGCCGATGGCGCGAGCGGCGAGCGGACGGTGGCTCCGGTCCGCGAACTGGGGCTGGTAGCCCCCGCCGGCCCGCGAGACGCGGAGCAGGTCCTTCGTCAGCATCGGGTTCGTGTCGGCGCGGCGTCGCCAAAAGTCACCCGGACGGGCGGCGGCGACGATCGCCACCCGTCGCGCGGACGCCGGCGGCCACGTTCATCCGTCGATTGCCGGTCGAGGGCCGACTGAGTATCTCCGTCCCGCTCGAGCAGCGCTCCGGATCGGTCGGTCCGGCGCGCGCCGTGGCTGTGTCGATTGTGGCCCACACGGGACCCCCCAGTCGGATTCGCCAACCCGCTTCGCTCGAGTCGCGCCGCGTCATGGACGGATTCGTGTCGCAACCCCTCGAACGGCTAGCCGGCCGAGGCTGCCCGATCGTCACGAACTGGCCGGACGTACTAACTCCCAGTAGAAGCAACTGGACCGTTCGAATTTCGCCCGCCGACCTCAGAACGCGTTGCTCTCGAAAGTCGTGTCCGCGTGCAGGCTGTCTTTCAGCGCGTCGTGGACTTTGCAGAGTTCGAAGGCGCGGTCGATGATTTCGTCGCCGGTGTCGTCGTCCACGTCGGCCTCGACGCGAACGTCGAACCGGACCGACTCGAGTTTGTCGTCGTCGTTGAGGTCGCCGTCGATGTCGATCTCGATCCGTCCGAGGTCGTCGACCCCGCGCTGTTGGCCGCCAACGCGCAGCGCCGGTACATAACAGGAGCCGTAGGCGGCGAGCAGCGTCTCGAGCGTATCGGGGGCCGCCTCACCGTTGGCGTCGACCGTCGTCTCGAAGTCGCGAATCTCGTTCGTCGCGCTATATCCCTCGTCGGAAACGGTGGTGACCTGCTTCGCCATAGCAGTCGAATCGTCAACGGGCGGTGCTGTAAACGTTTGTGATCGCGGGAGAGGCACATCTCGATCGGGGTCATTCCGAGTGAGCGTGCGTCCACTCGGACCAGAATCGGCTGAATACCGCGGCTACCGAAGCAGCACTCATATATTTGTCACGTCTCCCTCACCCTCGTATTCCGCGACTCGAGATGGATCATCACCAAGGAACAGCGCTTCGAACTCCCAAACGCGACCAGCGGCGAGGTCGGAGGTGTTATCCAGACTTTCCTCGAATACCCTGCGTTTGCAGTGGCATTCGTTTCCCCGCTCCGAGTCCATTAATCAAATATGGTGGTTTTCAATAGACGGGCAGCGAACACACTCAGCATCGTCTCGACCCTGGTAGACAGCGCGCTGGCGTTCCGGCGCGGCCGTCGAAAGAGCGGCCTTCTGCTCCTCGCTGCGGCCGCACTTTCGTCTCGAGTCCCCGGCCTCGGGACAGCCGTGTCGTTGTTTCTCCGACTCGTTCGCCGGTTCCGATAGCTCAAGCGGGCATCGGCGACCGGGACTGAGCGCGAGGCGACCAGGACGACAAGAAAGCGCGCCGACGGTCGATACGCGCGGCGCGTTCGATCCCCGTTACTCGAGTGTGAACGGCTCGTCGGCCTCGAGCGTGTGGACGTCGGTGTCGCTGCCGATCCCACGGACCTCACTGGCGAACTCCTCGGGGTCCTGCTCGATCGGCGGGAAGGTGTCGTAGTGTTGTGGGAATACGTGGTCGACATCGAGCCAGTCGACGGCGATCGCCGCCTGCATCGGGCCCATGGTGAAGTGGTCGCCGATCGGAACCGTGGCGGCGTCGGGCTCGAGATACGGGCCGATAACCTCGCGCATCTCGGTCATGAGCGACGTATCGCCCGCGTTGTAGAACGTCGTCGCCTCGTCGTCGCTGCCCTGCGTCGGTTTCGTATCCGAAATGACGAACCCGGCCGGCATCCCGCCGCTCGTCTCGTTTTCGGTCATGATCCCGTTGGTGTGGTCGGCGCGGGTCATCGTGACGTAGGCATCGCCACACTCGACGGTTCCGCCGAGGTTCATCCCCATGCCGCCGACGGCATCCGCGAAGCCGAACTCCGCCTCGCAGTAGGAGACGAGTTCCGGCGTCGCGACCAGCGTCGCGTCCGAAAACGCCCCCGCGTGGGCGATGTGATCGGCGTGGCCGTGTGTCAACAGGACGTAGTCCGGCGTATCGATATCGGACGGCTCGAGGTCGGTCTTCGGATTGTCGAAGAACGGATCGATCAGCAGCTCGGTCTCCCCAACGGTGACGTGCCACGTCGAGTGGCCGTGCCAAGTGAGTTCCATAGCGACCGATGGATTCGGACGAGACCACAATAAAGGTGGGCGAGGTCCGACCGGGCCGCCGCACATTGCGTCGCCCGACGGACCGCGTGTGGCCCCGCACTGTCCGCAACGACTGGTTTCCGACCGGTGGCGGACATGTACAATCACCAACTCTTATACGTTCGGCCTCGGACGGATAGGACGCCGCAAGCGAACTGACACACCACGCGTGCGGTCTGGGATCGCATTCCGATCGGCTCCGGTGTACCGCGACCGCCCGTTCCGTTGCGATCGCCAGGCGGATCCACTCTCACCCATTCGGCACCCAACCACTGCGACCCCCGTGGCGTTCACGGGGCGTCAGCACACTGGGCGGCGATGCCGTGGCGTTTTTTACCCGGGGGCCGTACGGCGACTATGCTCGCACTCACGCTCGAGGAGTTCATGCTTGAGCTCAACGACGGCGCGATCAAGAACGTCGGACCGAACAACAAGGAAGCGACGGCCAAACTGTTCGACGTCGACACCGCCGAGGCACGGGAGTTCGGCGACAAGCGTATTAAACTCGTCTTCGAAGATGAGGACGACAACGAAGTACAAGTCTCGCTGTTCCCGGAGGACGTTCGGCGGATCGCCGACGATATCGAGGCGCTCGAGGAGGATTCGCCGGTTTTCGACTGACCGCGGGGCTATACCGCGGCTGTAACGGTGACCCGCGTCGCGAACGCATTTCGACAACCGTTTTAGGGCGAAACCGCTTGGTTCGAGTAGATGGGTAACTGTATCATCTGCGGCACACCCGTTGACGGCGAGATCTGTGAGAGTCACGAGGAGGATGCCGTTTTCGAATTTCGCGGCACGTCTGCCTCGCAGCTCACACCCGGTCGCTACTACCGGGGAACCGTCGACGGCTACGCCGACTTCGGTGTCTTCGTCGACATCGGAGACCACGTCACCGGCCTGTTGCATCGAAGCGAACTCGACCAACGACTCGAGAGTCTCGACTGGGAACCGGGGGACGACGTCTTCGTCCAGGTGCTCGACGTTCGAGACAACGGTAACGTCGACCTCGGCTGGTCGATCCGCCAGCGCGAACGCGAGTTCCGCGGCAAACTGATCCAGACGGGCGACGACGAGTTCCGACCCGAGGAGTTCGAAGACGACGCCGACGAGTCGGACACCGAGACGACGACCGAACCCACAACGTCCGAGGAGTCAGCTGCCGACAGCGACGGTCTCACCGACGACCGAGCGGCGACGGCCGGCGAGTTGCAGGCCGCCGCCGACGAAACCCAACCCGAATCGGAGACGGACGCCGTCGACGAGCAATCCCCGGCCGCGGACCCCGCCGGCTCCGTCGCGAGCAGCGGTTCGGTCGCGACCGAATCCGCCGCCGCCTCGACGCCGGCCACTGATGCCGAACCGGACGCCGAATCCGAACCCACACTCAAGCGCACGACCATCGGCTCCATCGAGAACCAGGTCGGCAACGTCGTCCATCTCGAGGGCGAGATCACCGGCGTTCGCCAGACCAGTGGTCCGACCGTCTTCGAACTGCGCGACGAGACCGCCACTGTCGAGTGTGCGGCCTTCGAGGAAGCCGGCGTTCGCGCCTACCCCGACGTCGAACTCGACGACGTCGTCGCTCTGGAGGGCGAAGTCGAACACCACCACGGCGACCTGCAGGTCGAGACCGAATCCCTCGATATTCTCGAGGGCGACGAGCGAGACACCGTCGTCGACCGCCTCGAGAGCGCGCTCGAACGCGAGGCCCGCCCGGCCGATGTCGAGTTGCTGGCCGATCACGACGCGGTCGCGGCCGTCAAAGCGAACATCGCCGACGCGGCGACCGCGATCCGACGGGCCGTCATGGAAGCCCGGCCGATCGTCGTTCGCCACGGCGCGACCGCCGACGGCTACGTGGCCGGTGCCGCCATCGAGCGTGCCGTGCTCCCGCTGATTCGCGAAAAACACACCCGCGAGGACGCGGAGTACCACTACTTCGAGCGACGCCCGCTCGACGGCCGCGTCTACGACATGGACGCCGCCACCAACGACGTCACCGCGATGCTCGAGGCACGCGAGCGCCACGGCGAGCAGGTCCCGCTCGTCGTCCTCGTCGATGCCGGATCGACCGTCGAGTCCACCGACGGCTACGAACTGCTCTCGCTGTACGACGCCGAGGCACTCGTCATCGACGACAGCCGAGCCGACGACGCGGTTACCGACGCCGTCGGCGTCGATGTCGCACCGTCGCTGGCCGGCGTCGACGTCGGTGCTGTCACTTCGACCGCGCTGGCAACGAACGTCGCCGCCCACGTCAACGACGACGTGCGCGACGACCTCGAGCACCTCCCCGCAGTCAGCTACTGGGAGGACACGCCCGAGGCGTACCTCGAGCTCGCGACCGAAGCCGGCTACGACGAGACCGGCGTCTCCGAGCGCCGCGAAGCCATCGAGCTCGAGGCCTACTATCAGTCCTACAAGGACAAGCGCGAACTCGTGATCGACCTGCTGTTCGGCGACGGCGACGACTCCGAACGGCCCCGGGACGGCGATCTCGCGGCCCACGTCTCCGAGCAGTTCCGCGACAAACTCGAGACCGAACTCGAGACGGCCCGCGAGAACCTCACGGTAGAAGGCGTCAACGGCGTCACCGTCTCCGTGCTCGATACGGACGCCTTCACCCACCGCTACAACTTCCCGACGACGATCCTGCTGCTGGACGCGCTCCACCGCAGCGAACGGGACCGAACGGACTCGCCGTACGTCACGCTCGGCGTCGGCGACGACGAACTCCACGTCCGCGCGACGGCCACGGTCGACGTCCGCGATCTCGGCGATTCGATCGCCGAGGCGGTACCCAACGGCGGCGTCAGCGTCGTCGGCGGCCAGGACGGCCACGTCGAGTTCCTACCCGGCGAACGCGACGCGGTCCGCGAGGCAGCGCTCGAGGCGCTCGGCGAGACGCTCGCGTAAGACCCGTCTTCTGCCGTCATCTGCCGATCGAACAGCGACGGCTCCGGCTATCGGTCCGTTTCGGTCGGCCGATGGGAGATGGATACGACTGCTCGCGGCCACGAATTTAGTTCAGCAGGTTTAATTCAATCGCTCTGAAACGGTGTCGCATGGCGGCGTCGACGTGGTGGTACGGCATCGTTCCGTTTCCCGTCGTGGTACTGACGACGGTGATCACTCGTGTCGCGTTCCGCGCGTTCGTTGCTGCGACTCATCCGTCGACTGACGCGCCGCTGGGTGCGGGCGTCGCCTGGTTCGTCCTACAGACGCTCTCGTTCTGGATGGGGATCCTCGTGGCCGTGGTCGTCCTCGGGTGTTTGCTCGCGGACTGCCGGGCGCTCAGCGGGAACGAGGCGTGGTCGCCGAGCAGTTGGTGGGGTGTCGCCGGCGTCGTCCATCTCGGCGGGGCCGTCTTCCCGAAACTCTTGCTCCTCTCGGTGCCGGCGCTTGCCGCGTATCTGTACCGTCGCCACGTCCGTCTCGGACGCCCCTGAGAGAACACACGTCGGGGGCGTGTCTCGCTGCGGCCATCCATCGCGTATTCGGCCCCAGTCCCCGCGTGGACCTGGACAGTATCGCTACGGCTCGAGGTCCCGTTGCCGGCCCTTCGGGACCATCGAGCGGAGTTCGCCGTGGACGTAGAGGCCGACGCCGATCGCTTCGGCCTCGCCCGCGATCTCGTGGGCGGCGATCAGATACCCCCAGTCGCCGTCCCACCACTCGAGCATCTGGTCCTCACCAGCGGCGAAGCGACGCGCCTGCTCGCGGTCGAGGTCGATCACGCACTCGGTGGCGTGGTCGCCAAAGCGTTGGACGACGTCCGTCGTGGGTTTCCAGTGTTCCTGTCGCGTGCGGAGACAGGTCATCCCGATCGCTTCGATCTCCAGCGGCGTCGGGGCCTCGCCGCGGTAAATCCAGATCTTTCCCGCCCCCTTCTCCCAGAAGGTGTAGTCGTCGAACGTCGCCGGTGGGATGCCGAATCGATCCGCGAAGTAGTCGACTACCGCCTCGCGCGTCGCTCGCCCGTCGACGGTGCGTTCGGCTTCGGTCGCGGGGAGCCGGTCGAACCGCTGGCCGTCGTTGCCGTCGGCCATCAGGCGGTCACCTCCAGTTTCGCGACGAAGAACCCGCCGGTGTCGTTCTGGTGAGGATAGATCCGGGCCGCCCGCTCGAGACGCTCGTCGAACGTCTCGCCGTCCCACGCCGTCAGTCCCGGCGCGTGCTCCAGTTCGAGGTCGAAGTCGACGACGCGACAGGGCTCGTTGTCGAGGGCATGCTGGACGACGGCTTCGTTCTCTTCGGGGGCGAAGGTACACGTCGAGTAGACGACCGTCCCGCCCTCGCGGGTGGCCTGGATCGCTCGCCGGATGATCCCCTTCTGGATGCCCGCCACGGAGGAGATGTGGCCCTCCGACCAGTTGTCGAGCGCGTCGGGGTTCTTCCGGATCGTCCCTTCACACGAACAGGGCGCGTCGACGAGGGTCCGGTCGAACGCGTCGAAGTCGAATCGCTCGAGCGAGTAGTTGCGCGCGTCGGCGTTGGTCACGGCGAGGCCGGTCGCGCCGAGTCGCTCGGCGTTGAACCGCAGCGCCGAGATGCGGCCGAGGTTGTTGTCGTTCGCGACGACCGTCCCGCGGTCGTCCATTAGCGCCGCAATCTGGGTCGCCTTGCCGCCGGGAGCGGCACAGCAGTCCCAGACCCGGTCGCCGGGCTGTGGCTCGAGAACAACCGGCGGCACCGCCGAGACCTCCTCCTGGCCGTGGGTAAAGCCATGGAAGGAGGTCCACGTCGATCCCGGCGAGTCGATCTCGAGGGTCAGAACGCGCGGGTTCCAGTCGGCTTGGTCGTAGTCGACGCCCGCCTCGTTGAGGGCCGCGAGCGTCCGCTCGACCGAGGCCTTGATCGTGTTGACGCGGACGGCGTTGCCAAGCGGCCGCTCACAGGCCGCGAGGAACGCGTCGAAGTCGTCGATAATCGGTCGATACCGCTCGAGTGGCTCCATTGGCTCGGGGTTCGAGCGACTGGCGCTTGTGGGTTTCGAAGCCGACGCCGAACCGCCGGGCGCTCAGTCCCGGCAGGGCGACACCAGATCGAACGCGACACCGGCCGCGCGACGCCGCCGAGGATGGGACCGACGACGAGTTCGGTGGACGCATCGATGAGCATTCCTCCCGTCTCGAGATCAGGAACAGCAGTGCAACCACCAGTAGGCGGAGCGTCCCGACCGCGTCGAAAATCGCGATGGCCTCCGCCGTACGGACGAGCGCGTAGCGGGTGTCGGCATCACGGTCGGCGGTCTGGTCGCGGTCCGTTTCCGGCCCCCGATTTTATGCCGGTGACGGCCATCGGTCGGTGTATGGCAGGCATCCGCGTTCACGGACCGGAGCCGGACCTCGAAAACCCCACGCTCGTCGAGGGGTTTCCGGGCGTCGGCCTCGTCGGAAAGATCGCGACCGACCACCTCGTCGAACAACTCGACATGCGCTACTACGCGAGCGTCAACTGCGAGGGGCTACCCCGGATCGGCGTCTATCGCAGCGGCGACCGGACGGCGCGGCCGCCGGTGCGTCTCTACGTCAGCGAGGAGCACAACCTCATCGCCCTCCAGAGCGATGCGCCGATCGCGTCCCAGGCCGTTCAAAGCGTCGCCGACTGTCTGACCGGCTGGATCATCGACCGCGCGGCGACGCCGATCTACCTCAGCGGCCTCCCCGCCGAACGCGAGAACGGAACCCGTCCCGACCTCTACGGCATCGCGACCGGCGACGCCGGCGACCGACTCGAGTCGACCGAGATCGCGATGCCGCCGGAGGACGGCGTCATCACGGGGCCGACGGGGGCGCTCATCAACCGCGCCGCACACGAGGACTACGGGAGCCTCGCCCTCGTCGTCGAGTGTAACCATCAGTTCCCCGACCCCGAAGCCGCGAGCGTCCTGCTCGAGGACGGGATCGGGCCGGTGGCGGGCATCGAAATCGACGTGCAGGAACTCGTCGACCGGGCCGAGGAGATCCGCGCGAAGCGAGAGCAACTGGCCCAGCAGATGCAGGCGATCGGTCAAGACGAGAGTTCGCAGGCCCAGCCGCTGCGAATGTATCAGTGAATTGCGGGGGCAATCGAGGCTATCGCATCAGTTAACATAATTCAGACAGCACTCGTCCTGTCTGTGGTTCTCGCTCGCTTCGTTCGTTCCGAATCACGATCCCCGCATCCGATTGGATGTATACTTGCAGTGTTCTGGAACTGGCTAATTCCGAAACGGTGGAACGAGGTTGCAGGCCGCTGCGGCCACCAGACACGCAGCAATGACGAAGAGACTGCTGAGTGCCGTCGACGACTCAATGAGAATCCCCCTCACTCCGATGAAGAGAAACAACAACGAGAATCCGAGAAGGGAAATGGTTCCAACGACGTCTAACGCCCCATCCCCGACAGCGAGTCGGGTAGTCGTATAGTGGTCCGCTCGATCCGGATCACTATCCATCCCGCGGTCCTTTTTTGTACCGGGAACCATTTATGTGTGTGTATTGCCACGAGCGCGTATAAACATTACCATTGACAAATACCGCAGATTTGCTACGGAAATAACAGACAGTGACGGATAGTAGAATAGTGAACTCGTCGCTATCGGGGTTCTGATCGAACACGCTTTCCGGTTCGATCCGATGTGACGAAAGTCCCGTCCTGCCGAATTGCGAGTCCTTGCGTATTTTTGTTTCCCGAACGTATCCTGGCTGAACAGCAATGACTATCGCTACGGAATCGTCCGATATGGTCGTCGTCGGCGGGGGAACGGGTGGCTGTTTCGCCGCCGCAACTGCCGCCCGGGAGGGGTTGGACGTCGTCCTCCTCGAGCGAAAGAGCGAGGCGGAGGGCGGTCGCATCGCCTGCGGCGACGGCATCAAAGGGGCGAGTACGTTTCCCGATGTCGTCGACCGGGAGCGACTCAGAGAGGCCGCGTTTACCAACGAGGGCATTTCCCGAGGGCTCTTCGAGAACCCACAGTCCGGCGAGTCGATCGAGATTCCGTTCGACGAGACGGGTGCAGTGATCGACCGCTTCGAATACGGTCAGGTACTGCTCGCGGAAACCGAGCGCGCCGGGGCGGAGATCCACTACGATACCGTCGTCAACGACGTGGTACAGCCCGACGACAGCGTCGAGGGCGTGACAGCGATCAGGGACGGCGAGCCGCTCGAGTACCGGGCCGACGTCGTCGTCGACGCCGCGGGGGCGCTGTCCGTGCTGCAGGATCGGACCGATCTCTCGGGGTCGACGTTCGACACGAACGTCGATTACACGCACTTCTGTTCGGCCTACCGCGAGGTGCTCGAGGTCCCCGAGCCGGTCGACTGGGATGATGCCTTGGTCTTCAAGCCGACCGAGGAACTGGGCTACCTCTGGTACTTCCCGCGGTCGGCGACGGAAATCAACGTCGGACTGGGGTTCCAGATGAGTCAGGAACCGATCGAACTGGTCGACGTGCTGAAAGACGACATCGCGACCCGTCCGGAGTTCGCTGACGCGACGGTGAAGAACAAACTGGGTGCGGCGTTACCGACGCGGCGACCGTACGACTCCGCCGTGCATCCGGGCTACGTCGCCGTCGGTGACGCCGCCGGGCACGTCAACCCCTGTACCGGTGGCGGGATTCCCGGTGCCGCGAAGGCGGGCTACTGGGCCGCCTCGATCGCCGCCGAGGCGATTTCCGACGGCGACGTGAGCGAGGCCGCGCTGTGGGAGTACAACGAGCGCGTCCAGACCGGGTTCGGCAAGCGCTTCGCGGCGATGGACTGCTACAACATCTTCGGTACCGCCCACGACCTGGACGACCTCGTTTCGATCGTCACCGCAATCCCCGGCCAGCAACTCGTCGACGCCATCGGCAAGAAAGGAACCGCCGACATGAGCCTCCGACTCAAGCTCAAGACGCTGCTCAAAACGATCGGTCACTGGGGCGTTCTCTCCGAACTCTACAAGGTCCAGCAGACCGCCGGCTCGCTCAAGGACGTCTACGAGAGCTACCCCAGCGGGCCGGAGCACTTCGACGCCTGGCGACGCGAGCGCGACGCCGTGATGGACCGACTCTATGAGATCACCGGTGCCGAACCGAAGTACTGACTCGATCGACAGACGCCGAACACGCCGAGGCTGATCTCGTCCAGCGACCGCAGCGCCAGCGGGACGCGGGTGACGAGGGGATCGCGCGTCGCGCCGACGAGCGCGAACGCGATCAGTCCGACCGTGCTCATCACGACGAACGGATCGGCTGTCAGCAGCGGACCGATGGTCTGACCCACTGGATTCGACACGGATGGGAGCACCGTGAGCGCTCCGTCCCGGCTCCGTCGCTTGAACCCCGAACGCCTCACCGCAACCCAAACCCATTTTCGGACGCTGTGCCTTCGACCCCTTATGGGAACTGAAGACGCCGAAACGGTCGCGCCGGGAACGTGTCCGACCGCAGACGAGATGCCGATGCTCGGACTCGGCACCTGGCAGAACGACGATGCCGAACAGTGCGCCGAAAGCGTCCGCACGGCCCTCGACGCGGGCTATCGACACATCGACACCGCACAGGTCTACGACAACGAGGCAGCCGTCGGCGAGGGCATCGCGCAGGCCGATGTCGACCGCGACGACATCTTTCTCGCGACCAAGATCTGGATCGCGAACCTCGAGCACGACGATGTCCTCGAGACCGCTCGAGACAGTCTCGAGCGGCTCGGGGTTGACTACGTCGACCTGCTGTACGTCCACTGGCCGGCCGGCGAGTACGACCCCGAAGGGACCCTCTCGGCCCTCTCCGAACTGTTCGACGAGGGCCTGATCGAGAACGTCGGCGTCAGTAACTTCCAGCCCGAGCAACTCGCGGAGGCCATCGACGTCTGTGATGTGCCGATCTTCGCGAATCAGGTCGAGTTACACCCGCTGTTGCCCCAATCTGAGCTCCGGACGGCCTGCGAGAACGACGATATCGAGGTCGTCGCCTACTCGCCGCTGGCCCGCGGAGCGGTGTTCGACCAGCCCGAGATCCAGGCGGTCGCGGAGAAACACGGCGTCACCGAGGCGCAGGTCAGTCTCGCCTGGGCCCGCGAGAAGGGCGTCACCGCGATCCCGAAAGCAACCGGTGAGGACCACATCGAGGACAACTGGGCATCGCTGACGGTCGATCTCGACCAGGACGACATCGACACGATCGACGCGATCGACGAGACGAGTCGCGAGGTCGATCCCGACTTCGCGCCCTGGAACTGAGCGACGACATCGGTTCTCGACCCGGCCTGCGAGAGCCGCTCGAGGTGACGATCTGCTGACCGGTCGGCGGCGACGAAAAAGCAGGAAAGTTTACGGTACATCGGCTTTTTGGCTCGCGTATGTCTACCCGCTCGCGAAGCGGCGGTGGTGGGTTCGTCGGCGCGGTGAGAACCGACGTTCGCCGGTTGCACGGAGCCTGGATGGAACTCGTCTTTCCTCGGCAGCGCGGTCGCGGTCACTCCGTCATGGGCAAGTGGGAACCGGAGACGCTCCCGCAGAAGATCGGCTATCACGGCTGGAGCACCCTGGGACTCATCGGCTTGCTCGTTCTCTATCCGCTTACCGTCCTCGGCCTCGCAACCCGCTACTACGCGGCGAAACTCGACTCGACGCAGACGCGACTCGGAATCATCGGCGTGACGGCGGTGGCGCTGGTCGGCTGGGGCGCGCTGACGCTCATCTGGGGGGCGATGTCCTATCTCGAGCAGGTCGACGTCCCGATCAACGCCGTCCTCGCGGTCGGCCTCGCCAGCATCGTCGCGACGGTCTCGACGGCCCTCGCGGCGACGTGTTCGAAGTTCGGGGGCCGCGGAACGACGGTCGGGCTCGCGTACCCGTTCGCGATGACCGCGTTGTTCCTGCCGCCGGTCGTCGCCGCGCTCGTCACGCCGTCGCTTGAGGCGGTCGTCCTCGAACCCAGCTACGACCTCGCCGTCTGGGTGCTCGACAACGTGTTGTTCGTCGGCGGCGTAAACGACTACCTCCGCGGGAATTTCACCCTCGAGGGAGCCGCCTACGCCGGGATGTGGGTCGGCCTCTCGTTCCCGCTTGGCTGGTTCCTCGGCGGCGTCGTCGAGTTGGCGAACCTGGTTCGCCCCTCCGAATAGCCCACCTGTTCTCTTCCCCGTCGTGAACGGGCTGCCGATTCCCGGTACCATTAGGGGCTTCCCTCCTAACGATCGGTCATGGAGTTCGATGGAACGAAGACGGCAGTGGCATTTCTCGTCGTAATCGCACTCGGTGTCGGAGGCATGCTCGCGACACCGATGGGAACGGACACCATCCTGATGATGGTCGCACCGTCGATGATCGTGTTCGGGTTGCTCATGCTCGTCCTCGGCGTCAAACACGGCGAGTATCGGGCGACTCGCTGATCGGGTCGACCGAAGCCGGTCCGAACGGTCGAACCGAACCCCGGGTATTCCTCACCGCTCGTCCGCTCGAGGCCCGAACGACGACCGCCCGTCGGCCTCGAGCGCTCGCAGACCGAGCCAGCAGTTCGTCAGCGGATGGTAGCCGGGTTCGACCGCCGGTCCGTGGTTCGGCCCGTCGCGGTCGTGGGCACGCGTGAGGCGCTCGTACCAGTTGCCGTACCGCGGATTGATCAGGTGTTCGCCCGCGTACGCCCAGAGCCGGTCGTACCACTCGAGGGCTGCCGGCGATGCCCGATCCGTCTCGCGGTCGGCCCGGCACAACAGCGCGCTCGCGCCGATCGCCTCGGCGTGCACCCAGCCGTACTTGTCGGGGACGATCGGTTCCCCGTCGGCCGTAACGGTGTAATAGAGGCCGCCGTACTCGTCGTCCCACCCCAACTCGACGGCGGTCTCGAAGAGGTCGCGGGCGCGCTCGAGCAGCCAGTCCTCGGGCCGGTGGGTAGCCAGCAGCGCCAACAGCTTCGCCCACTCGGCGTGATGGCCGGGCTGGTACCCCGGTGGTCTGAACCGGTGGCGGGGACTGTCGGCGTTGTACGACCGGTCCGGCTCCCACGTCTCCGTGAAGTGCTCCCAGAGGAGTCCGTCGGTCGCCGCAGTGACATCGCGAGTGAACCGGTCGGCGACCGTCATTGCCCGCTCGAGATACCGCTCCGTGTCCGTCGCCTCGTACGCGGCGATCAGGGCCTCGCAGGCGTGCATATTGGCGTTCTGGCCGCGATAGGAGGCGAGATCCCAGTCCGGCGACGCGCGGTCGGCGTAGAGTCCGTGGGTCGATTCCCAGAACCGCTCTTCTAAAACGCCGAACGCGCGCTCGAGTTCGGCTCGAGCGCCGGGGAGCCCCGCCTGCAGCGCCCGGGCGGCGGCAAGCAGGACGAACGCGTGGCCGTAACAGTGCCGTGTCCGGTCAGTCGGCGTCCGCCCGTCGAGGAGCCAGTCGTATCCCGCTCGTTCGTCGTCCCAGTGGACGGTCGAGAGGAATCGAAGGCCATGTTCGGCGGCGTACTCACACCAGGTCGGCCCGTCGGCGAGGACGCCCAGGCTGAAGTTGTGGACGCCGCGAGCCGTCGCGACGAGGTGTTTCGTTCGGGCGTCGTAGACGTGGCCGTCGCGTTCGTCGAGCTGTGCGACGTAGCCGCCGACGGCCGTATCCAGACAGTCCGGATAGTAGAAGTTCAATACGTCCCGAAACCGGTGACGGAGGCCGGCCCGCGTTCGGTAGACGGTCATCAGGGCGCGTGTTCACCCGAATCGGCAATAAAGGCGAGCGAACGCGGCACGTGTTCGACGGCCCGACCCGTCGAACCGAATGGGTCAAAGACTGATCGTTACGCCGAATTCACATGTACCCGAGGTCGCGCAGGCGCTCCATCAGGTCCTCCTTGTCCTGGGCGCGGCCCGCGCGCTCGGTCGTGCCCTCGAGGTCCTGCAACCAGGCGGGGTCCTCGTCGGACTTTTCCGTGCTGACTTCGCTGCCCAGCGAGCGGAAGCCGGCGAAGTACTTCGGCGAGATCGGGATGTCGTCCTGTTCGACGCCCTCGGGAAGGTCGTCGTCGGCCTCGGGGACGTAGCCCTCTTCGGGGAAGTTCTCGACGGTATCCGGGACCACGAAGTTCCAGAAGGCCTCCCAGACGGCGGCCTCGTCGAACTGCAGGATGGGCTGGATGCGGTCGTGGGGTGGGTAGATGTCGGGATCGTGGCGCGGCGAGAAGAACGTCTCGTCGGCGCGGGCCTCCTGTTCGTCCCAGCGGACGCCGGAGATGACGCCGTCGATGTCGTGCTCCTCGAGCGCGTCGTTGAGCGCGACCGTCTTCAGCAGGTGGTTGCCGACGTAGGTGTCGAGCAGGAACGGGAACGTGTCCTCCTCGTACTCGAGAATCTCGCGGACGTGGTGTTGGTTGTGCTCGGAGAGGTCGGCGATATCGATGTCGTCGCCGGGCTCTAAGCCGTGTTTGTCGACGTACTCGCCGACATCCTCGTTGCGCGCGTAGATGACCTCGAGATCCCACTCGTCGGCCCAGTGGTCGACGAAGTCGTGAATCTCGTCGAAGTGCTGGTAGTGGTCGATGAAGACTGCTGGGGGTACCTCGAGGTCGAAGCGGTCGGCGACCTCCTTGATGAAATACAGCGTGAGCGTCGAGTCCTTGCCGCCGGTCCACATGACCGCCGGGTTCTCGTACTCCGCCAAGCCCTCGCGGGTGACCTCGATCGCCTTCTCGATCTTGTCCTGGATGTGTGGATACTCGTCGGGGTCTTCGCCGTCGCCGTCGGAATAATCGACGGCCGCGTAGTCGGGAGCGGTCTCAGCCATATCGTAATTAGATATAATTAGGAGGTGTAAATCTTTTGGGTCGGCGGAAACACCTGTCGGCAGTCAGCTTCTGCGCCGTCGGGTCGCTCGCCGGTCCCACGCCACCCGAGGTCCCCGTTCGATAACGCCGTCGGTAGACGGTCCTTTGAGCGTCCGAGCGCGGTCGTAATCTACCCGTCAAGCGGCGCTCGAGTCGCGATTCCCACCCTTCGATTCGGCGCTCACACTGGACACTCGGATCGTCTGCGAGCGACTAAGGGCGACGGGCTGGCGAACGTATTACTCGATGGCCCCGAAAGAACCCGTTTGCATGCCGACACTACACGACGAGACGATCATCGTGACCGGTGCGAGCAAAGGACTGGGGCGCTCGATGGCGCTCCACCTCTCGGAGCGCGGCGCGAACGTCGTCCTCGTGGCCCGAAGCGAGGACGACCTCGCGGCCGTCGCGGACGCGGCCGACGGCGAGACGCTGGTCGCCCCGGCGGACGTGCGCGACCCCGATGCCATCGACGACGTCGTCCGTTCGACGGTCGAGCGCTTCGGAACCCCCAACACGCTGGTCAACAACGCCGGAGTACCGGGCCGACACTTCGGCGACGACCGTGGCGCTCTCGTCAACACGGCCGACGCGGAGTGGACCCGAATCATCGAGACCAACCTCACCGGCGTCGCGCTCTTCACGAAGCGCGTCCTCGAGGCGATGCTCGCGGCCGACGAGACTGCGGGCAACATTGTCAACGTCTCCTCGGGGCTCGGGACGGCTGCGGTCCCCAACGCTGCGCCGTACGTCACCTCCAAATGGGGTCTCGAAGGGTTCACACGGGCGGTCGCGCTCGAGGTCGAATCCGACGGGATCAACGTCAACGCGATCGATCCCGGCGGCCGGGTCAACACGCGGATCTGGGCACACCTCCCCGACGCCGAACGACAGGAGATCCTGCAACCGGACGTGATGGACGACGCCGCTGCGCTGCTCGCGGCACAGGGGCCCGACGGCGTCACCGGCGAGTCGATGACCACCGACGAGTGGGAGGACCGACTCACCGAAAGCTAGGGGTTCGGGTCGCAGTCGTACGACACGTCCCGAATCGTCGTTTCCTCATAGATGTAGATCGGGTCGGACACCGCGATCTGGAGGGTCACGTCGGCCGTCCCGGCGTCCGTGACGGTGTCCGAACACGATAGGACGACCTCGCCGGACTCCCCTTGGGTCAGCGACGCTGGCGACCCGCTGACCACGAGCGTGTCGTCGGACGCACCCGCGATGGCGGTGACCTCGGCGCTGACGGTCGTATAGTCGGTGACATATCTGTTCTCGAGCGTGGCAACCGTCCGTGGTTGCTCATTCGTATAACAGATGAACCAAAAACAATCGTAGTTGGAGATCTCCCTGGAACTGTACTCGTTCTGTATCGAGAGGTACGCGTCGGTCTCCGCAGCGACGGAGGCGGATGTGTCCCGCTGTGCGACGAGTTGCTCGACGGAGCCGAGCTGTGCGACACCGAGTACCGCACCCAGCACGACCAACAGTGCGCCGAACGCCTTCAGGGATCGGTTCATGGGCGGCTCTGAAATCGTCGGGTGACGCTCGGAGTCACACGGCGATTCGATTGATACCGAATTATTATATAGGAACGGTCTTAAACTTTGATATACGCGCGGCCGAGGGAGTTACTGAATTATGAAACGTCGAACGGTTTTGATCGGGTTCGGTGCGATGGTCGCCGGCGGTGGGGCCGCGTTCGGTACCGGCGCGTTCAGCCGAACCGACGCGGATCGCGGGGTCAGCGTTTCTACCACGGTCGACGACGCCGCCCTCTTGGGACTCGCGTCCGGGTCGGGAGACGACGGCGGTTTCGTGACCGGGGGGAGCGAGGGGACGATCAGCATCGAACTGACAGCGGTCGACAACGGTGCGACCGATCCGGGACAAGGTGTCAATGATGAGTCAGTAACGGCGTTTCCGAGACTCATCGAAGCGACAAATCAATCGTCACACACGCTCGAGATATTCGTGGCGGTGCCGCCGACCGGTGGCATCATGCTCTTTCCCGAGGGCGGCTTCTCCGGCCCCGAACGGATCGCCCGACTCGACGTGCCCGAGAATTACGTTACGCTCACGCAGGGTGAGACGACGGAGTTGGGGCTCGCGCTCGACGCCGGCTACGGAACGGGCAGCATTCCCGGGACGATCGCCGACGGTGATTCGGTCGAACTCGAACTCCGTACGAGCGATCCGAACGGCTGACCCGCTGCCAGTGAAACGACGGTCCGCGCTGTCGTGTCCTCCGCCCGTTGCCGACGGCTCGGCCGCTCTCAGTCGGTGATGAACTTGTTATCCCGCCAGTTGACGCCGCCCTGCCCGGAGCCGTGGTCGCGCGGGCCTTCGACGACTTCGATGTCCGCCGGTCGGGGTTCGCCGTCGACGATTCTGGTCGCCTCGAGATCGCCGTCCTGCTCCGAGATCGCCGTCAGGGTGCCTTTCTCGGCGGCCTCGGCGATGCCACAGAGGACGAGGAACATCTGATACTGCAACAGCGAGTTCTGGAGGACGGTCTCGCGGTCGCCTTTGAACGCGGCGAACTCAACGAGTTCGGACTCGATCTCTTCTTCCTCTTCCTCGTCCCAACTGAAGGACTTCTGACGGCGCTCGTCCGGGTCCTCTTCGTAGACCCGGTTTTCGGTGACGCTGGCTTTGAGCTGTGCCGTCGGGGTGTACTTACTCACCGACTGATCCTCGGCGACGGCTTTGAGTATCAGCGTGTTGTTTCGCCGCGTGATCTCGACATCGGTGATGCCGTCGGGGAAGGTCGCGTCGTCGATGTGATCACGAAGGTCTTCGAGTGGCAGTTCGAGCGTCGAATGCAGCCGATAAACGTGTCTGGATTCCTCTGTTGACATTGTGGGAAGGTGTGTACGGCGATAGTCGTGGTCTGTGAGTACGAGCGCGTGACTTATATGACCTGCTATTAGATCCGTGAACTATCAAACGGGATAAATCACTCCCGAGTGACCGTCACTTACGCGTCAGTGAGTGTGTCCTCGAGTTCGCCGCGCTCGTCGAGTTCCTCGAGAACGTCGGAGCCGCCGACGAACTCGCCGTCGACGAACGTCTGCGGGATGGTCTCCCAGCCGCTCTCCTCGTTGAGAGCCACCCGGAACTCGTCGAGTGACTCGAGAACGTCGACGGTCTCGTAGTCGTCGCGGTACTGGTCGATGAGCCCGAGTGCCTTGCGGGAGTAGCCACACTGGGGCATGAGTTCGGTCCCCTTCATGAAGAGGACGACCTCGTTTTCCGCGATAGCGTCGGCGACCTGCTGGTTGACTTCGTCCTGGTCGAGACCCTGGTTCGGTGGGAACTCCATGAGCAACGGTACGGCGGTGGCGGGGATATGCCTTGTGTCATCCACACTCCCGAGTCCGATCGCGGCCGGTCGGCTCCGGGTCGGACACCAGTAGGGTCGGGAGGACGGTGGGTCGTCGGGGCGACCGGTCAGTCGGCCGCGGTCGTCGTCTCGATGACGTCGAGTTTCTCCGCGGCGTAGCCGAAGACGTCCCGATACCCGTTCGAGGACATGAGGACGGGATAGAAGCGTTCGTCGGCGACCTGTTCGTCGCCGTCGGCGGCGGCGAAGGGGGCGCCCGCCTCGACCGGCGTGAAGTTCTCGACGAAGACCTCGTAGGTGTCGGCCTGCTGTTTCCGGATGACGTCGGTGAGCCGATAGACGGGGAGTTCGCGGTCGACAGTGTCGCCGGGCAACGCGCCGACAGCGGTGAGGAAGGCGCGAGTCAGTCGATCGGCGTTCTGGGCCGCCGTCTCAGAGCCCTGGAGGCCACACTCGACTTCGACGGTGTCGACGGCGGAAAAGAGCCGTCCCTCCGCGAAGTTGCTCGTTTCGACCATCGCCGCTACGGGCAGTTGCGGGACGATGTCCGTCGCCGTCTCGCTGACTCCGTTGACGATCGCGAAGGGATCGGCGTGGCTCTGCGTGGAGTGCATCGAGAACGTCAGACAGCCCTCGAGTTCCGAGACGAGCGCGGCCGCGAGCTGCCCTTCGTGGGTCTCGGCGTCCGGATCGCCGGGGAACGTACGGTTGAGGTCCTCGTCGATGAAGCGAACCCGTCGTTCCAGCGCCGCCTCGTTGGCGACGACGAGTTTGACGGGACGGTTGACGGTCGGGCGTTCGTCGAGGAGCCGCTCGACGGCACGGACGCCACAGGGTTCGTCCCCGTGGATGCCCGCGACGACTGCGATCTTCGGCGTTCCCGACCCGAGCTGTGCAACTCTCATTGGACGATAATTGGGCCGCGACGTGAAAGGCGATTCGGTCTCTCACAGAACCGACCGGTCAGCGCTCGTGACCGGGCAGCCGGGACCGCGACAGGGGCAGTCGCTGTGGGCAGCGCCGCCCACCCGATCGGGGCGGACCTGTCACGTCCACGGAGTCACGGCGCGGCCGTGGGCTCCACGGGTCGATCGGTGTCTCCCGTCTCGAGAGGCCGGGCGGTCGGCAGGCGGGCGGGATCGTCCCACCGGCGGTTAGTCGAGTTCGTGGACGTACTCGAAATCGATCGCCGTCGCTTCCGGTCGGCTGCCGTCGAGTGCGATCCGCCAGCCGTGCAGCGCCGTCGGATCGTCCAGCGCGTTCGTGATCGTCGTCCGGACGTCGAGCACGTCGACGCCGTAGTAGTCGTTCGGAACGTCACTGAGGTACTGCCCCGCGGTCTCGAAGAGGCTCCGCATTCCGTCGTCGTTCTCGAAGTCGAAGTGTTTGTAGGCACCCGCGGCGACCTGCACCAGCCCGTGCAGAAACGCGCTTTCCGTGGTCCCGCGTCCGTAGTTGTACCACTCCGCTTCGAAGCAGTCGTGTGACTCGTGGAACGCGCCGGCGTTAAACAGGGCGACGCCGTGGACCACGGCCCGACGCAGCGTGCCGTGTTTCCACCCGTTCGATTCGGGCCGCTCCCGACGCCAGCCGGTCGGGTTCCCCTCGGTGGGTGGCCCGACGGTGTAGTCCCGAGTGTGGTCATCCATGGGTCGTACTGAGCCGCTGGTGTGGCTCGGTGCCGCTCGAGCGCGCCCACTCGCGTGCGCCGCGGACCGGGGCGGCGACCGGCCTGCCGTCACTGCCGGCGGTCCAGTGTGGCGTGGCGTGACCCCGGTGCCCCGCGGACGGGGGTCG
This sequence comes from Natrinema gari JCM 14663, assembly GCF_000337175.1. Taxonomy (GTDB): domain Archaea; phylum Halobacteriota; class Halobacteria; order Halobacteriales; family Natrialbaceae; genus Natrinema; species Natrinema gari. The sequence continues at coordinate 113,862 of NZ_AOIJ01000030.1, forward strand.
TCCCGCCGACTCGAGGGACGGGGCGCTGGTGTGCTCGGCCATAGTCGATCGGAGGGCCGGTACGCGGGTAATTCCGTCGGTTATGCACACCCTATCGCTTGTAGGCACCGAATTTATGACGGTTCGACCCATCGGACGGACTAGATGGCACAGCCTTACGGCCGGTGTGAGGACTGCGGCGAACGCCTCTACGCCCACATCGAGGGCGGGTACCAGTGTCTGAACTGTAAGCGGCGGTATACGGCGGCCGACCTCGAGACCCGGACGGCCTGAGCGTCGGGGCCGGTCCGCCGTCGTCGCGCCCGTGCTCGAGATGGTGGTCGAACCCGAAGAGCGGGTGGTCCTCGTCGACACCACCCGGCGGCGGATGGCCGCGTCGGCGGGGCTGACCTGTGGTTCGTCGCCGAATCGGGCCGGCGAGACGATCGTGACGGGACCGAAGACGGCGGCTCGAGGCGTCGATGCGATCGAAACGAGACAGCAATGTTGACAGGGAGCACGGGCGTCTCGACGAACTCAGAGTATGCCACGAAGGAAGAGAAACGGCTCACGGTGGAGTGACTCGGCAATATCGTGACGCACGATTACGATGGCCAGCAAAGCGACTCCGAGAAGGAGAATGAGGACGCCAAAAAGGTCAGACGCGAGGAGTTGCGTTGCTTCCGATGCCGTCGCCAATACGACGCTGGAAAGCACGGCAAACGAGTTATTCAAATAGTGGAGGCCGATCGGATACAGCGGTGCAACCCATAACAGGTCCGTGACACCCCGGCGCTCGAACGTGGCGTAAACGCCGACGGCGAGCATGCTCAGAAGGGAAGGAAAAAGCACGCGATACAGGATCACTCGGCGGACAGGCCACTCAGCTGGGACAGTGGCCCCTCTGGAAACAACCGAAAGAACACGGCCCGTAACAAAACGAGGACACCAAGTACCCCCCCGAACAACAGCGCCCAAATCGATGGGGAAACACCGCCTGTTTCCGCCAGATAGTGGATGTACAGGCTTGCAACGGCCCATGACAGGGTGAATGCAGCTAGGGCTCCGAGCACGATTGAGGCGAGGATCCGAGTCACTGCCGTGTCACCGGACTGGATCCGATTGCCGGAACCGAGAACTGCCGAACTGAGTCGGATTCCGTGTGCCAGCGTACCGACCAGAACGGAAAAGGCGAGGAGACCAGGAATCAGTGTTGTTACCGGAAACCAAAGCAATTCGTGGACGGTGTCCAAAAGAATCACGGATTCGTTGACTACCCCGGCCATCAAGAGGATCGAAAGGACGGCGAGGATGGGTTCAGCTACTCGTCTCTCGACCGGGCTATTAAGGCCGAAGGCGGACATGGCGTGCAATAAACACCCATTCCGACAGTAATAAACCTACTGTAGATCGGAGGTAGCCGCCTGTATCGATCGAACCGAGTCGATGTCTGCTAGGAACGTGTCTGTGCTGCACACGCGTCCTCACTTCAACATAACTCCCGGAACTTCTCACTGATTATGGGTTACAACAGAGTGACGCATGTTCTTCTGTGAGTGAGCAGCTCAAGTCAATTTCTACTACACCGCGTGCGCCGACTCAGCAAGATCGGCGAGTAACACCTACTCAGCGTCGGGACAGTACCGACCATGCGCCAAGACTTTGTTGTTCGAACTATGGATCAGACATGAGTGGCTTGATTTAGCCTTTCACCGTCTGGGAGTTTCGAACATCGGTGTGTCGATGGTAGGTCGTTCGGTTGATCCAGCGAAACGAGGTCCGAATCACTTGAGTCGATGATCCGAACTACGCGGATCGTCGCGTGGGCCCCATCTGTTCGCATTTGACCGTCTGTCCTTGGTGCGGTGTGGAAACACCGTCTCAAGTTGGGTGAGCCGTACTCGAGCTGCCAGTGCTGTGTATCCATGAGTTTGAACTCGGCGACGAATCGCTCGAGCGCGTCGAGAAGGGCCGTGAGTTCCTAGTCGTCAACCGTTCATAAAAAGTATGATCTCAGATCTTATCAATGCTGCCGCGATAGACGGTGAAACGACGTTCGACCTCAGTGTTGCTCAACTAGACAGTCATTTTTGGTGTACATTATGGATCAATTGACTGCACGAGGAACAGGAGGGTTGTACTTTTCAAAGTAATTTCGTTGATATCTCCGTACGTGTCATGAGTAGTTACGTACAGCGTGGGTTCCGTCGGATTCCACACAGGGTCGTCGCCTTCCTCATATTCGTAGGCCGTTTCAGAGTGGCCGACCGCTATGCCTTTGAGATCTTCTACGTCATCTATTTCGCTTTTGTCAAGGCTACTGTTAAACCAGTGGCTTATCACACAGGGGTTCCCCGAATCGATCTGGTTTTTGATCTCCGAACGGCGCTCCCACACAGTATTCGAGGCACTATACGAGGAGTCGTAGTCCTCAATACCGTCGTCGAAGTCCGTGGGAACTGTCTCGCCATCGCTGTTGGTGCCCATAAGATCGTTGAGTTCCCACATCAAATCACAGTCGCGAGAAGATATGTTCTCATGATATCCAATACACATAGACGAGGCAGCGGGAGTACAGCCAACCCAATCGGGGCCACACAGGTTTGCGTCCCAATTCGGGACGCCGCTGATGCTTTCCGTAGAGAGCGAACTGAACGATGTCTCTTTAACCTCTTCTAGGGTTATTCGATCGGCAGTCGACTCTCTGTCGGTCTGTATAGTTGATTCTGGCTTCGAAACTGCACTTATCGGCGCTGTAAATCCGTGTTTTAGGTCGACGAATGTCGACTTTCCGTTCTCTGCAGCCTCGGCGCCTGCGACGTTCGTCGTTGGAACCTCAACCCCGAAACACATTGGGTTGTTATATATGAACCGCACCCCATCTTCAAGACGTCCGACCTCGCTTTGAAGCGTTCGGTTGTGTTGCAGTTGGGTCTGTGGTGCGAACCCAGTGCTGCACCTGATAACCCCGGGTGAGTCCGGCCGAGCGCTCACCGCTATGTGTCCGACTTCTTTTCCATCAGTTTCAATCGGATAGACCCAAGCGGCCGGCCTGTACGTTCCAGTCTCAGAGACGGAATAGAACAGTTCCGGCTGAGCGAGTCCTTCCGGATTGAGGTCTGAAAACTGTTCGCGCGTGCTGTTGTGTTCAACACGAGATTTCGCTATCTGACGTGCTATCGACTCGGAAATTCTATCGGACCGCACCACTGCGGCCGAGTTGCCCTCGGCCATCCCTAGTGCGGAGCCCGTCATTGTAGGCGTTGCCAGCACGGCGGATAGGCCGCCGATTCTTTTCAGAACAGTTCGTCGTTTACTGGAATTACCAGACATAACGTCTGTAGATTATGGTTGTAATACTATAAAGTTTTTCTGTGCTACTATTATTAGTAGATTTCAACTACTATCGTTCGTTAAGCAAGATGTGATTCGCATGCTTTCGGCGGCTTATTGAGAGGCACTGCCTAGTTCAGGACCTCCTTGACCGGCGTCTTTCCGTCGAAAGCTTGCTGTGGTCTCTGACGGTTGTAGTACTGCATGGAATGTTCAAGACATTCGCGGACGCTCGCCCGACTGCCCACCCACGTATTATGGAAGCGGTTGATGTGTATTTTGAGGGCGTGAAACCACTTTTCGATCAGGTTTCGATCGGTATAGTTAACCCGGAACGTTCAATCCTACTCGAGAGAGTGCAGTCTGAGAGCCGAATTGATCGACAAGAAACTCAGCCTCGGAAAGATCGTGTTTCTCGCGGAGTTTCTGCAGAAACGCAGCCGCCGGATCAGTGCTATGTCGACTAAACAGCGCGACATCGAGAATTGTTTTTGTCTCAACATCTATTGCAGCATACAGCCAAGACTACTCGCCGTTGATCTTGACAGCAGTTCGTCAACAGCACCCCGTGACGGCGTCGCCGTCCGCTCGTTCTCTCAAGATTCTTCTCAATCCGCGTCATAGCGCTCGCTGAGCAGGTCTGCGACCAGTAGCCCAAATCAACTCAACAGCCTGTCCATTTCTCAAACTGGCTCAACTATAGTAGCAACTGAAAGTCATTGCACACCTGATCGCACGACAGCGTTACGATCAGTGTGTAAATCGTTTCAGTTGCTACTATAGATAGTGCCGCTTTTCAGAGTTTTTTAACAGCCCGATGAGAAGTACGATTCCCGCTGGAACGAGGAGCCACCAGTCGGGCAAGAAATCGTCCGGAGGAACGGTTACGGCTAGATCCGTCATCACAGGAGCCGTAAAAGAGAGATGCGAGTAGATGGTGATATTGCGGCTGCTATCTGACTGGACTGGAAGATCGTTCCATGGCCGCTACCACGTGACGTGGTGCTTCAAGCGCTATCGTCGTGATCGACTTTGATCGTTACTTCATCGGCAGTATATCGTTTGTACGCAGCATAGGCAACGTTACCGATCCCGAGAGTCCACCACAGAGTTAATGCAGCAACGATGAGGTGGCCGAGGGCTGACCCCCAGTCCTTGTCCTTCACGCGGGCGCTTCGTTCCCCCTGGCTTTTCACCTGGTATCCCTGCGTGATGTAGTCGTCAATAACTCGCTCCATTTCGCGTTGGTCGTCAACTCGTCGAATCCGACTCATAGTAACCAAACTGATACGGCAGGGATATAAATATTGATGTTCACTGACTATATTCCCACGGGCGATTTGCCGTTAGACAGTAATAGTTTTATCCACTGGTTATTTGTAATATACTCGTAGTAGCATTATTCAGACACTAAATGGGTAAGTTGAATGATAGCATACATGAGCTATCGCGTTTCCGTAGCTGATGAGTGTCTCTATCGGAGGAAACTACCGAGAGCGAAACCGGGCCATTTAACCCACATACGGACCTACGACAGAGTGCGTGCGAGGGTAGCCAAGCGGTCAACGGCGGCGGACTCAAGATCCGCTCTCGTAGGAGTTCGTGGGTTCGATCCCCTCCCCTCGCACTGACCACAGTGCGCGGCAAGACGGAGCGTCTTGCCCTCGCAAACTTCTGATGGCCGTAAAATAAGTTCGCAAGAAGTTGTAGTATATACTAAACGACATATTTTGGGGAGGGGTTCGTCACTATACAGACACGCCCTATCAGTAGAACCATCAAAACAAGGATTCCTTGTCAGCCCCCACAAAAATTGGCGTGGGATACTTGACCAGATAATATTAGAATTTCTTCTCAATCTTATGTGGCGTAATATACTAGACGTATGGTTTTATGCATGTGGATTACTTATCATATTCTATGGCAACTAGTGATGGGGCAGACACATATACTGTTGAGAATATTAAGGAACTACTGGATCGTCCATTAAAATCAAATACGGAGATGGCAGTTGATGTTGTGAAAAATGCTGCAGACGAAAAAGCACTCAAACTACTGATAAAAGAACACAATATCGACACAGTTCACGACGGTAAAAAAGGGCTTGGTCCTGTTAGACAAGCACTATTGGAGTCGGAAAAAGCACCCAGAAGCTTAAAACAGAAAGTTGCAACTCGTGGCGATGACACTACAGAATTGGAAAGTCTCGTGCCCGATTCCGCTCGAAAGTCGGCATTAGGGGCTTTAGAAGCAGGAAAGCCAGTTGTGCTCTATGGACCAACAGGTACTGGTAAAACTACATTTGCTAAACAACTAGCCCTAGAGACAAGTGTCGGGTATACGCTAGAGACAGCATCTCCATCTTGGACAAAACAAGATATCATCGGCCGAGTGGAGCCTGAATACGATAAGGATACTATTAGCTACCGCAAAGAACCAGGTTGCGTCTCTAAAGCTGTTCTTCGAGCACGAGACTTCAGTGAGGATTATGCTGTAATAATCGATGAGCTAACACGTTCAGATATCTCTAAGATTTTTGGTCCACTCTATACTGCCATTGAAAACAACCATCAAACCATTTTCACTACTGACAATGGAAGGACTGTTGAGTTAGATCCAAGTGTGAATATTATATGTACAATGAATATGTCAGATCGCACAGTAAATGAACTTGATAATGCAATCACTCGACGGTTTGCAATGATTGAAATATCTGAGTACGAACAAGACGATCGACAGACATTGTTCTCAACATGGATAGATAAGCACCTGACTGATACCATGGTTGATCCGGAGGAGCTTAAAAGGCTGTTTGAAACAGATTATTCCCGTCTAAATGGAATTGGTAGTGAGAGCAACAACGATGGAGTCATGCAGTTTGGTCCCATGCACTACGAGGACGTTGCAAACTTCATTGGTAAAACAACAAAAGTTGATGGGGTCTATGAAGATGAACCGCGTCTCGCCGTTGGTGAAGGATTTAGAACATATATTGTCCCTCGGTTGTTGAATTCAGCAACATATTCACAGATTAACAAGCTTGTAGACCATTATGAGATACTAGATGATGAATTCGCATTTGATCTGTCACGTGCAACGGAGCTAGTACAGTCTGAACTTGAATCAGAAGAGCAGAGAATGGGTACATAACCCATCATGAGTAGCAGTACTCTCCCGCATCGAGTACAAATTCGAGAGCGGGACGAGAAGACGATCGAAGATTGTCCACCAGAAATTGGGAAGCAACTCCAACGGGCTGCATTTGATAAGGTAGCCGCGAATGAGTTTGAAAAAACTCGTACTACGATAGGCAATGAAGAGGAACGTAGCGTTGTGAAAGCCACCGTAGATGACGGAACGCTCACGATATCTGTTGAGGATGTAGTGGGCGTAGTTAACCTCACCCCCACGTCGAAATTACAAATAAATCCCAAGATTGGTTGGGAAGAAATATTAGAGATGTTTCTTGCTATTCAGCAACGCAACCGCTCTCTAAGATATCATGGAATCCCGATAGATGATTTTCTCTCAGAAGACATAGAAATAAATGATATATTTGTAGTAATCACCATAAATTTTCTAAATAGCATTCAACCAATCCATCGAAACGGATTCATTAGACAATTCAAAAATGAACAATACGATGCTGTGAGCGGCCGTGGGAGAATTAATGTCGAAGAGAGTTTATTGAACAAATCACGCGGAATCCCTAAACATCGGTTTGTTCAGAAGAAAGTAGATTATTCAACACCAGCAAACAGTCTCATCTACTTAGCCGGAAAACAACTGCTGCGCTTATTTCAGGATTCTGCCGGAGAGTATGAGCATAGCCATTTCTTCCAGATATTTAGCGAATTACGAGAACAGATAAGATATTTTGATGATATAGGCATTTCTGACGAAGGTATAAGTCTGAAAGAGATTAAGAAGACAGATGTTAAGGATCTTCCAAGACAACGTCGTTACTACGAAGAAGCAGTCAAAACCTCTAAGACCATCCTTTCATCTACAACAGGACAGTCGCTTGAATCTGGCCGAGAAGATTTGACAATTGATTTTATCCTCGACATGGATCAAGTCTTTGAGACTTTCTCCCAATTAATTCTAGAAGAAGAAATCAAGCGTCTCAATGATATCTCTCCTCACAATGTTGATGGAGAAGTAACTGTAGAGTATGAGCCTACCTTACAAATATTTGATGATGATACTGTGGGGACATATCGACCAGACCATGTCCTTAAAAATTCAGAAGAAGTCATCGCAGTTCTTGACAGCAAATACTACTCACGAAATAATGATCCAAGTCAGCGAGGAGAAGTCCGATCTCGTATGTTCAGTTATGCTTATCTATTGGACGCCGACGATATGGCGTTTCTTTGTCCATTTGGAGAACCGGTTTCAAGAAAACTCGCCCTTCGCGAAGGAGAAGTAACACTAGTCAGGCCTGGGGGCGACTTCAGTATTGACTCCTACCGGGAGGCGATTCGTAGCTATCTTGAATCTCAGTTCGACATCGATAGATCAATTGAAGAACTTCGTGATGATCTTAGCTATCGAATTGCGCATCAAGATGTTAGGACAATAGATATAGATAATATATCCCAATATCCTTCACTTCAAGTAGGAAGAAATAATATCACTTCCTTTGCTCGAGGAGTCCGTAGGTCTGCGATTCAACAATCAACCGAGGCTGCACGATTCGACAATCTCTCAAAGTCATTTCGACATAAACTACTTAGTCAGATCAAAAACGGGTTTTCACCAGCTGACCAATATGATTTTTGTATCCCCCTATTCATACCAAATAATGCAAATGAAAACATTCCACACGAGAAGGACAATTGGGAAGGTGAGGCGATAAAATACTACAATGTACGAACCCGACATGGAGAAATAGTTGAGGTTTCAGATCCAAAATACATAAAACTAAAATGGTAAGGGTATTGGACACACTCAATATTATCTAAACTCCGATTAATATACATTCGACAGCGAGCACAACGACAAGACAAATAGCGGATCAATAGTAGACTCGAGCCCGATCCGTTCCGCGCTATAAGCAGTAGATATAAGTCCCAACACGTCAACTGGTAAAGTGGAAGTCACGCTCCAGAATATAGGGGGCTGCACGCAAATGCCCCGGGTGCTGAGACACCCGAGACGTGGCTTCCAAAGCGACCCGCTTTGGTTGCCATGCTTGCATACATTCTACCGGGATATAAACGTCCCGCACGACCGCGGAATCGCCCGACGGAATTAGCTTCGGCTGTGCATCGATGGTCGCGGAGTGGTCGGTATGCGTAGCGGCCGCGACGAATCCGAGAGCGACGACACCGCCGCCGACTGCGATGAGACCGCCATCGACCGCGACAGCAGCGCCGCCGACCGCGACGACACCGCTGCCGACCGCGACGGTTCGTCGCCCCCCGACTGTCCCCGCTGTGGCGAACGGATCGCGTTCCTCACCGTCTCCGGTCCCATGACCGGCTCGGTCAGCCCCTGTGGCTGTTCGGTGCCGCCCGCACTCGTTCACCGCGAGGACTAGGGGCTCCCTCGAGCCTCGGCGGGCAGCCGGCCGGGCGGCGGGGGCCATCGGAACCACCACCACGTCGACATCGACCGTCGATCGGCCGGCCCGTAAACGGGGCCTCGAGCGCGTTCTCCGGCCTGACAGTGGCGTCGCTCCCTGAGCGAACCGGTCGGGCCGCGGACGGACAGGTAGGACCACTTTTCACTCACGACTCCCGACGATGGGATATGAACGAGCCCCAGTCGGACACCAGACGGGCGGCCGTCGCGATGCAGGCCGCCGCCGACGGTGCCACCGTCGCGGCGAATTCGTTTCGAACCGACCTCGACGTTGAGCACAAAGACGGGAAAACCGACGTCGTGACGCAGGTCGATCGGGACGCACAGGAGACGGTCATCGAGACCATCCGGACGGCGTTCCCGGACGATCCGGTCGTCGGCGAAGAGGAGGACGCGCTGAAGACGGTCCCCGAAACGGGTCCGGCCTGGATCGTCGACCCCATCGACGGCACGAACAACTACGTGCGGGGCTCGCGCGCCTTCGGCACCGCCGTTGCGGCCGTCGTCGACGGCGAGCCGGTCGCCGCCGCGTTCGACTGTCCCGCGCTCTCGGACACGTACCGCGTCGGCCCGGATGGCGTCTTCCGCAACGGCGACCCGCTGTCGGTCAGCGACTGCACCGACCCCGAAACCGCCACCGTCTGCCCGACCTTTTGGTGGGACTTCGACCAGCGCGACCAGTACGCCACGGCCGCCCGCGCGGTCGTCGACCGGTTCGGCGACATGCGCCGCTACGGCTGTACCCAACTCGAACTCGCGCTGGTCGCCTCGGGCACGCTCGAGGGGACGATGACGAACCTGCAAACGAACCCGTGGGACACCGTCGCCGGCGTGCAGTCGATCCGCGCGGCCGGCGGAGTCGTCACCGATCTCGAGGGAAACCGCTGGCGACACGACAGCACGGGCCTGGTCGCCTCGAACGGCGCGGTACACGACGACCTGCTCGCCGCGACCCGCGACATCGTCGCGTAGGCCACGAGCCGACCCCGGTCAGCCGATCGGAGAGTCCCGCGCATTGAAACCGGAAACGGTAAGCGGCCGCCACTATCGGATTCCGGTATGGACGACTTCATCGACCGGTTCGGGGCCGAGCGCGTCTGGGCCGCGACCGTCGCGAGTCTCGCCGCCGTCGTGGTCCTCGGCGCGGTCCTGTTCCCCCAGCGAGTGTACGTCGATTTCATCTGGCAATACTTCTGGGGGCCGGTCGTCGCCGACGCGCACAGCTGGGAGTGCGTCGCCTGGGCCGGCGGCCAAGAACTCCCCTGTAGCGAGGCCGGTGCCGGCGCTGGTCCGACCGCCGAACCGGGCTATACGTTCGTCTCCTATGGCGGCTACATCCCGACGCTGGTCCTGTTACTGACCGGGATCATCTTCCTCATTCGCCGCCTCGAGATCGAGCGGTACCGCGCGGGCTTTTTCGCCCTGTTCCCGTTCATGCTCTTTGGCGGCGCGCTGCGGGTCGTCGAGGACGTCAACGCGACGGCCTTCGAAGCGACCGGCGAGATGGCCATCCACCTCCCGTGGTCCGGGTTCATCATCAGTCCGCTGATCTACTTTACCGTCTTCTTCATCGCCCTCTTCGCGGTCGTAACCTCGGTGTGGCTCGACCGTAACGGCTACGTTTCGGGCTACGAGTACCCGCTGGCCGGGATCGGGACCGCGGCGCTGACGATCACGATCGCGTATCTGGGGTTCGTCGCCGCGACGGAACCCTACGCGGCGTTCCACCCGCTCATTCCGCTCGTCGTACTCGTCGGCGCAACGCTGACGACGGCGATCACCTGGCTCACACTCGAGCGCGTCGCCCCGGAACTGAACCGCGGCACCCGGTCGATGGGGCTCGTCGTCATCTGGGCTCACGCGGTCGACGGGGTCGCGAACGTCGTCGGACTCGACTGGGCGACTTCCCTCGGCCTGCCGACCAACCTCGTCCCGAAACACCCGATCAACCGGGCGATCGCTAACACGACGGCCGACGTGTTGCCCGCCAATGTCGTCGCCGCCACCGGCTCGGCCTGGCCGTTCCTGCTCGTCAAGATCGCGGCCGCCGTCTTCGTCATCTGGATCTTCGACGAGACAGTCTTCGAGGACAGCCCCCGCTACGCCGTCTTGCTCATGATCACCGTCGTCGCCGTCGGCCTGGGTCCCGGGACCCGCGACATGCTGCGGGCGACGTTCGGCGTCTGATCGGCTCCGGTTCGCGTGTTATCGTGTTCGGCTCGTCGCTCACGTGCGCTCGAGTCCAAGCTCACGCCGACCGCCCGAGCGGCGCGACCGCGAACGGGGACTTTAATCGCCCGCGGCGGGAACGAGCGTGCATGAGTGAGACGAACGGGTGGTTCGCGGCCGGGGACCGCGACGATCCCGACGCGACGATGACCGCGATTCGCGAGGGCAGCGCCGACGAGCCCCGTAATTGGCCCGCCCTCGCGGTCGAGGCCGGGTTCGCGAGCGAGACCGAGGAGTACTACGACGCCCTCCGCGAGGCGACGACGGCCGCGACGCGGGCCGCGGTGACCGAACGCGAGCGGGCCGACGACCGCCAACTCGTCCACGCCATCCGGGCAATGGACGACATGGGACGAATACTATTATAGAATCTGTGTTTCATCCCGTTCTGGATTTCTCCCTGCTGCGACTCTGGCACCGGACTCCGTAGGCTCTGCTCGAGGTTATTTCAATCCTGGACGTGTGATGAAGACCAAAGGACCAAACTAAACACTACCCTTCCCTCCAATGGAGTGGAAATAGTAGAGTGGACTACTACTAAAGGTAGTTGGATGCTTCAGAATTATCATAGAAGTTCAAGCACATTGAGTGGAACCTTATGAGTTGAGCAGTGGTATTCTCCTGTCTTGTTGGGACGCGATGTAGATCAGCATTAGAATTTTCTTGTTAGCTCCAGCTGTAGGATGGAAGTAAGGGTTATGTGGCCTCCCCTCTAATGATCATAGCGCCGGTATCAGGGCACCACTTGTGCAAGGGGAGATGCCCTGATTCCGTCAATACCGAGCAGCTAAACCCCACTCGGGCTGCGCTAGCAGCATGTCGGCGTACGCGTCGGTCCGATTTAGGGGTTTGGTTGCTCCGAAGAGAGTCATCAATATGAGTCCACCAATCACACGACCCGACATTCGGCCGACGTTGAACTGGATCGAACGATCGCATATCCACGACGAGAAGACGGCAGAAGACAGACAAAACAACTAAATCAAATTCCGGTCTCTCAACGCATGCCCGCAGTACAGATCGATTTCAGTTGGATCCCGGAGCAGTTGAAGTTTGTTCGGACCCGCTGTGGGCCAAAGCTAGTTTCAGATGGACCCTTTTGGGTTCCACTTTCGCTCTAGCACAATCACATTTATTATGATGCAATCGGTAAGCGTACTGCAATGACATAATGACACGAAGTAGGGAGATACACGAATGCGAGTGATAGCACACCTGCACGCGCGTGCGGACACGGCTTACGACAACACGTACCATCATAAGCTTCGGGGTCGAATCTGGAACGCGCTTGACGGGACCGAATACGACGAAATACACGACGAGGATCGTCCGAAGGGATTCACGTACAGCAATCCATTTCCACCAGGAGATATGCGGGAGGGCGACGAGCGAACGTTACTCGTAGCGTCGCCGCACGAAGAACTACTCGCCAACGTCGCTGCCGATTTCAAAGACGATCGGGAGTTGAACATTGGCGAGATGCCCTTCCACGTCAATTCGGTCAACGGACTAGCGACCGATGTGGGAGAACCGGGTACGTCGGGTACGATCGAGACGGGGACGGGCGTGCTGGTTCGGATCCCGCCGTGGCGTTTCGAGGAGTACGACATCGAAACCGACCACGACGAGGCGGAATTCTGGCGACCAGAACATACGATGGAGCCGTTCCACAACCAGATCGAGAACAACCTCGACAAGAAACACGACCGGTTTTGTCCCGACTACCTGCCCGGGCCGTCCGAAACTAGCGACGACTTGTTCGACGGCGCAGACCTGATCAAGACGTTCTCAATCCCGGTGACCGTGACACAGGGTCAACGCGAGACGTGGGTGTTGAGCAAATGGCGATTCGACTACACCGTCCGCGATGACCACCACCGACGCCACCTGAATCTCGCGCTCGACACCGGTATCGGCGAGCGGAATTCGCTCGGGTTCGGGTTCGTCAACATCACCGAGAAAGAGGACCAGCGATCGGGACGGAGGGAGCGCGTCGATGCTTGAGCCCAAGCAGTTCCGCAAGGAGTACGATGGAGAACTGGAAGACGAACTCCCGGAGCGGCCGGTCTCGTCGCTCCGGGACATCCAGCACCTCTACGGACGACTGTACACGCTGGCGACGGCCGGTGGCGGCGACTACGCGGCGTATCTGACACCCGATCAGGCCAACGACCTGATCGGCGCGGAAGAGAGCCTGATCGTCGTCCGGGTCGATATCTCCGGCGACCGGCCCGCACTCGACGCAGATGAACCCGTCAAGATCACCCAGTACGCCGTCGATCTCGTCCAGAAAGTCGCCCACTGCAAGTACAACGCCGCGCGCGGGATCGACCACAGCGTTACTCACCGCTCGGGACGTAACAGCGATCCTGAGAAGTTGGCCCGCTACGCCTGCGAGCGCCTGACCAAGTGGGCGACTGACGATGTCGTTCAGGATGTTGCCGACGAACATCCGGATGGAGAGGTCATTCGCGGGCTGGCAACCGTCGGCGATGAGGAATCGAACCTCGACCGGATCCGGTCCGCAGTCAAAGCCGAACTCGGCGGTTCGACTACGGCACTCCTAACCGTACAGGTCCGCCGAGAAGCGGGTGCGGACTACGAGTGGCCCGGCGACGTGCCAGTGTTCAATGAGGCGATGCGTGCACGGAAACTCTCGAAACTGGTCTCGAAGGGACAGGCGACGAACTCCGCTGGCCAGGCCACTGATCTGATCAGCGGTGAGCGCACCCGAACCGTCGGCACTGCGGAGGATCCACTTAACTACTTCCTCGGCAAGCAGATGGAGAAGTTCCCGGGGCTGGATCCGGACGAAGCGTGGCGGAGCCACCCCATCTCCGAGGACGGGGCAGTCACGCTGATGAACGCCGAGGAGTTCGTCGACGCCTGTTCCTACCGGACGTTCAACGCCGACGTGTACTACCTCCCGTACTTCCTCGGTCGACCGACGCCTGCGGAGAGCTACAACCTGTACGCGGCGCTTCACAGCGTCACACAGGCCGACGACATGGGTCCGGTCCAGACGCTCTACGACGAGTTGGGTGATCACGAAGCGAATTCCGAGGGCCGATTGCGATTTTACGTCGCAGCGGTCATGAAACACCAGATGTCCCGCTTCGACGTGTACGGTGAGACGCTGAACGGCCGGATCCACTACCCGACTGATGTCGGCCAGAAACACGAGAAGGTCGCTGAAAGCTGGGTCTTCGACGAGGACGACGACAGGAATGAAGACCGAACACCGCCGATTCCCTCCCACGAGGAGTGGGCGCTGACGGCCCCGTTTGACCACGAGCAGAAGGTGCGCGAGATGGTCGCGTCAGGTGCCTACCTCTACAGGACCTTTCCCTTCACCGACGAGGACACCGATGCGACGGTCGATGACGAGCGAATCGATATCCACGTCTCGATACTTGCTGGCGACCCTGTCCCGCGGCATCAACTCATCAGCGCCTACGTTGAGCGACTGCTCGATCGAGACGGCGACGACGTACCGGAACTCCTGATCGCCTCCCAGTTCGCACAGTTGTGCGCGCTCGAAAACGCCGATCTCGTGACGACGGACACCGGCGATACCGAATCGACACTGATCGACGGTCCCGATTACGACACCATGGAACCAGAACACGCACGAAACGACGGCGGTACGGCCGCCCTCGATCGCACCGAGAAACTCGAATCGTTCATCGAACAGACGGACAGTCTTGACGACCCCGAACGGAAGGGGGCGTTCCTGCTCGGTACGCTCGTCGGCCAAGTCGGCACCTACCAGCAGGGCTACCACGACCGGTCGACTACCGTCATCGACCAGTACCCGATCAAGTCGATGACCAAAACCAAGATCAAGCGTATCACCCAGGAGGTAATCGACAAAGATGTCGTCTACTCCCGAGAGATGGCCAAGAAAGGATCGAATATCAACTCAACGATGTACAAAGAAGTCACGAACGCTATCGTCGAAACTATGGCTGGAAACGATCCGTCAGGCTGGGTGATCAGCACCGATGATTTGCGCTTCTACTACGCCCTGGGCCTGACCTACGGTATGAACGACCGATCGACGAACGAGGACGACGCAACGACCGACGACGAAACCACCGATGAATCCCCTGACACCAATGAGTGAACATTACCCCACTGTCTCGAACAGATCCGAGATCGTCTTCACGTACGACGCAGTCGACGCGAACCCCAACGGTAACCCTCTCAGCGGCGCGAACCGACCACGGATCGACCCTCATACGGATCAGGCGATCGTCACCGATGTTCGCCTCAAGCGCTACCTGCGGGATCAACTACAGGACGACGGCCACGGCGTCTACATTCGCAACGTCAAGGAAGACGGCGATCAGGCGACTCGCGAAGACCTCCTCGAGGACCGGCTCAAAGACATCGATCTCGACGATGTCGACGAGGACGATATCGAGAACGCCGTCTTCAGTCAGTTCCTCGAAAACAGCGCCGACATTCGCTACTTCGGTGCGACGATGAGCGTCGACATGGACGACGAGAAAGTCGACCATCTCCCGGATCATTTCACTGGTCCCGTCCAGTTCTCGCCCGGCAAGTCGCTCCACCGAGTCATGGAGAACGAGGAGTACAACAGCCTCACCAGCGTCATCGCGACCGGCGACGACAAGGCACAGGGCGGGTTCGACCTCGACGACCATCGGATCCAGTACGCCTTCATCGGGTTCCACGGGCTCGTCGACGAACACGGGGCCGAAGACACGCTCCTGTCGGATCGGGACGTGCGGCGGCTGGATACGCTGTGCTGGCGTGCGCTGAAGAATCAGACGATCAGCCGAAGCAAGGTCGGACAGGAGCCCCGGCTCTACCTCAGAGTCGAGTACGCCGACGAGAGCTTCCATCTCGGTGGGCTCGATCAGGACCTCGAGCTCGACGGTGAGGAATCCAACCCCATCGAGGAACTTCGGAACGTCCGTGACATCTGTGTCGACGTGTCGGCACTGCTCGAGCGACTCGAGGATGCGTCCGATCGGATCGATACCGTCCACGTCGTCGCCAGCGATGTCCTCGAAGTCTCCGTCGACAGTGAGACGGGCGGCAACGAGTTCCTCTACGACGCCCTCGAATCGGCGGTCGGTAATGAATCCGTCCGGGTGATCGATGTGTACGAAGACGCGAAAGCAACCGCGCCGGAGGAGTGACCTGTGACCGAGCACGCACCGACCGGATCGGGACTCCCCGATGGGGCTGAGACGTGCCTGTCGTTCACGGTCAGCGGACCCTGGGGACACTTCCGGCGTATCGAGGGTAACATCGTGAAACAGACGTATCGGGTCATCCCGCGGACGACTGTCGCCGGCTTGATCGCCGCGATGCTGGGCATCGAACGCGACGGCTACTACGATCTGTTCGCCCCGGGCGAGTCGCTGGTCGCAATCGAACCGACGAGCGAACTGCGGACGATGAAGCTACCGATGAACACGCTCTCGACCGCCGACGAACACTTGTCGTCGCTGAACCCTCGCGGGAAACTTTCCATCAAACTCCCCGATCCGTCCAAGCCCCGACAGCAGCACAATTACGAGGTCCTCGTCGATCCTGCCTATCGAATCGACGTGTGGCTCGACAATGACGAGCGGTACAACCAGCTCCGCTCGCTGCTCGAATCGGGGGAGTCGTACTACGTCCCGAGCCTCGGTCTCTCTGAGTACTTGGCGACAGTCGATTACCACGGTGAGTTCCCGATCGAGCAGGGTCCCAGCGATGACACGGTGGCTATCGACTCGACCGTCCCCGAGGCTGTTGACTCGATCATTCCTGATCCGGAGACACGCTACCAGATCGAGCAGACGCCCGCGTTCATGGAACGTGACGACGGTGGCCGGACGACAAGTGCGTTCGTCTCCTACGCCTACAACCCAGACGGTGGACCTCTCACGTTCACTGACGTGTCGACGTACTCGGTCGATGATCGAACCGTGGTGTTCACCTGATGGTGGATGCGCCGATCTCTCATCCCGCCGAGGACGGCGATGAGGCGACGTTCCTCCTCGATCACCTAGACGAGGTGGCCGGGCGGGCCGAGTCCGTCGTCTCCGCGGACGCAACGACGATCGGCGGCGACCCGCTCACTGAGATGATAGCGATCGTGGCACGGTGTCACGACTTCGGGAAGGCGACGACGTGGTTTCAGGAGTACGTGATCGACAAGCGAGATACTAGCAAGCGGACGAACCACTCCCTGTTCGGGGCCTATCTCGGGTACTACGTCCTCGACCGGCTAGGCTACGACAGCGAGGACTGCCTGGCGGCCCTCGTTGCGCTCGCGAAACATCACGGCCGGCTCCCCGATGTCGAGGAATACGTCGAAGACATTTCGCGCTTCGAGAACAAGAGTGAGGCGAGCAACGAGCGCCAGCGAGTCGTGATCGAACAGGTCGGGAACGTCGACGACCATCGCCGGACGTTCGCACGGTCGTTCGTCGCTGACGCGACCGACGGTAACGGGTCGTGGGACGAGTTCGTCGAGCGGATCGAGGACGAGGAGGATTCCCTGTTCGATACAGTCTTCGAACATGTCTCCATGTTCGCCCTCGGCAGCGACCGCTCGGCACCTTCCGACGAGTTCTACGAACTGCTCCTCCAGCTTTGGAGTGGACTGATCCTCGCCGACAAAACGGTGGCTGCCGGTATCGAAGACGACCATCTCGCCGCGTCCGACCCGGACGCTCGTACGCTCTCGGAGTACATTGCGGACCTGGGAGGAGATGCCGACGAAGACAGTAAGGCCGACGCTCTCGATACGCTCCGTGATGAGGCGAGAAAAGACGTACTCGACGGTGTCGACCAGTTCCGCGACTCGGATGCGTCAATCGCAACGCTAACACTGCCAACCGGAATGGGCAAGACGCTGACCGGTCTCAATGCTGCCCTCGCACTCCGAAACGAAGGTGAACGTGTCGTCTACGCGCTCCCGTTCACCTCCGTGATCGATCAAGTCGCCGACGAACTCACAGACGTGTTCGACACCGACGCTCGAGACGATCTGTTGACGATCCATCACCACCTGGCCGAGACGGTGACGAAACTCGGTGATCCAGATGATGATCCCGACGGGCATGCCCGACTCGCGGAGATGGTTGCCGAGAGCTGGCGTTCCGGGATGACGCTCACGACGTTCGTCCAACTCTTCGAGAGCCTCGTTGGCCCGAGTAACACCCAGTCGATGAAACTGCCGGCGCTGTACGATTCCGTGATCGTGCTAGACGAGCCCCAGGCGTTGCCAATGGAGTGGTGGAAGCTCGTCCGCCGTATCACGACGATCCTCACAGAAGAGTATGACGCGACGATCATCGCTATGACTGCAACCCAGCCGGCAGCAAACGACGAGGATGGCGCGTCTCAAGCCCTGTTCGACGACGCGTTCGAACTGGTCAACGACGTGAATAGATACTTCGACCACTTCGAACGAGTCGAGTACGAGGTTCACGATTCTGTACTCGCGTTCGATGACACCGACGCGACAGTAGACTACGAGACCGCTGGCCGGACGATCCTCAACGAGACCGGCGAGACCGAGTCGGTACTCGCGATCTGTAACACCATCGACAGCGCCACCGAACTCACGGATGCGATCGAGGAACGCGAGGCGGTCGTCGACGTTGGTCGGTGTCTCGAGGAGGAACTCGGCGGTGACGGTGTCGACGTGGAAGCTCTCGTCGAGCGGGTTAAGGCGGCCTTCGGCCCGGACGAACGAGCGCTCGTCCACCTTTCTACTCGCCTTCGTCCGCGTGACCGACTCGCGCTCATCGAAGCGACGAAGCGACTCACTGAGCGCGACGTACCGGTCGTGGCAGTGTCGACGCAGCTCATCGAGGCCGGCGTCGATATCAGCTTCGATCGAGTGTACCGCGACATCGCACCGATCGATAGCGTCGTTCAGGCGGCGGGTCGGTGTAACCGGTCGTTCGAGAGTGACCTCGGAACGGTGACGCTTTGGTGGCTCGCTCCACCAGCGGGCACGACCAAGACCCCAGCACAGGCTGTTTACGACTCTGAGGGCGTAAGCACGATATCGCTGACCGCCAGGACGCTCGACGCGATCGATGCAAGCGACGGAACCGTCGCCGAACGGACGATGACCCGCGAGGCTGTCCAGCACTACTACGGACTCATCGCCGACCGGAATCCGGGATCCCCGCAGTACGTTGAGTGGGTCGATGAGGCAAACGGAGCGGAGCTCGGGGACCTCTCGCTGATCGGCAAACGCGAGAGCGTCGACGTAGTTGTCTGCCGGACTGACGTTGATCGAGACCTAGTCGATGCGATGGAGATCGCTCTCGACGAGTTCGACTACGGGACATTCGGCGACCGCCGCGACGAAGCCAAGGACATCACGGTCTCGCTTCCGATCTACAGTCAGGACTCGACCGAGGCCGAGACGGTCAAGGATCTCAAAAAACTCGACGATACCGATCTCCGCGTTCTCAGGCGACCGGAGAGTAAAACCTACTTTGACGAGACGAACGGCCTCGCAGTCGAGGGACCGTCCGTCGACGACCGGTTCCTATGACTGACTTGTCGGCCGACCCCGTCGAGCGGTTTCTCACCGCGGCCAGAGACGAGACCGCCGAATTCCCCTTCCGGCTGACCGGTGTCATGTTCCAGTACTACGTCGTCTGTGAGCGAGAATTGTGGTTTCTCAGCCGCGACGTGGAGATAGACCGCGACACGCCAGAGATCGTCCGCGGCAGCGACGTGGACGACTCGGCCTATTCGGATAAGCGCCGAGACGTGCGCGTTGACGGGATCATCGCGATCGACGTGCTGGACAGCGGTGAGATCCTGGAAGTCAAACCCTCGTCGTCGATGACCGAACCAGCGCGGTTGCAGTTGCTGTTCTATCTCTGGTATCTCGATCGGGTCACTGGCGTCGAGAAGACCGGCGTCTTGGCACATCCAACAGAGAAACGACGTGAGACAATCGAACTAACCCCGGAAACCAGCGCCGAAGTCGAATCGGCTATCCGCGGGATTCGCGAGGTCGTAACCGCAGAATCACCGCCACCGGCCGAGGAGAAACCAGTCTGTGACTCGTGTGCCTATCACGACTTCTGCTGGAGCTGTTGACCATGAACGACAACTACCACGTGTTTTCCGATGGACGGATCGAACGCCAGGACGACACGGTGCGTGTCGTCACCGACGACGGCGAGAAAAAGTACCTCCCGGTCGAGAACGCCGAGGCGATCTTCCT
This sequence comes from Natrinema gari JCM 14663, assembly GCF_000337175.1. GTDB lineage: Archaea > Halobacteriota > Halobacteria > Halobacteriales > Natrialbaceae > Natrinema > Natrinema gari. The sequence goes on from NZ_AOIJ01000030.1 coordinate 134,218, forward strand.
CCATGGCCAGATCGAGTACAACACTCGTTTCATTTCATTCCTCAACCAGGAAGGCGTCGCAGTCCATGTCTTCGGCTGGCACGACCATTACGCCGGCTCAATTATGCCAAAACGGGGCCAGACCTCCGGCCAGACAATCGTTGATCAGGTCCGGGCCTACGACGACCCGGACCATCGCCTCGAACTGGCGAAGGCGTTCGTCGATGGGAGCATCCATAATATGCGCTCGAACGTCACCTACTACAATGGGCGTGGGCACGACTTCGAGCATGTGCTGGAGGAACTGGAGGATTCACGGGCGTCGCTCGACGGAATGGGAACGATCGACGAGACGATGGGCGTCGAAGCGCGCGCCCGGAAGGCGTACTATTCGACCTTCGACGAGATCCTTCCCGAGGGATTTGTCTTCGGCGGCAGGCAGTATAACCCACCGAATAACGAAGTCAATAGCCTGATTTCCTTCGGCAACTCGCTGGTCTACGCGAACATCGTCTCGGCGATCCGCGCGACTGCACTGGATCCGACGGTCAGTTACCTCCACGAACCCGGTGAACGGCGATACTCGCTGGCACTGGATATCGCCGACCTGTTCAAGCCGCTGCTCGCCGATCGAGTCATCTTCAGGCTCGTCAACCGCGGCCAGCTAACTACCGACGACTTTGAAGACGATATGAACTCCTGTCTCCTGAGCGAAGTCGGCCGTAAAACCTACTCGAAAGCATACGAGGAGACTCTCGACGAGACGATCGACCATCCGGACTTAGGAAAAAAGGTAAGCTACCAGTATCTCCTCCGTGTCGAAGCGTACAAACTGAAAAAACATCTCCTGACCGGCGAGGAATACGTCCCGTTCCGACGGTGGTGGTGAGTGTGGTCTACATCGTCGTGGTCTACGACATGGAAGCCGACCGGACCCACAAGATGCTGAAGTTCCTTCGGAGATATCTCACACACGTCCAAAACTCCGTGCTCGAGGGGGACGTGACTGAGGGCGACCTCGAAAAGATCCGATCCGGCGTCAATGAAGTGCTCAAACCCGGAGAGTCGACGATTATCTACCGCGTCTCCTCTGAGAAGATGGTCGAGAGAACCGTCTTTGGTGACGATCCTGCTGCCGATGATCAGTTCCTCTAACCGTCCCCGGTTGTTTCATCGACCCCAGGGGGTTCAGAGGTTATCGAGGGTCGACGGAAACGATGAAGTGTGAACGGCCAATAGAGCTGTTTACGTGGTCTGACTGGCCATGGTTACAGACGGACCCTTGTGGGGTCGAAGCGGAGTAGATCGTGCCGCCCGGGCGATCGTCGAGCCATGTTACAGACGGACCCTTGTGGGGTCGAAGCTTCGTCGTAGTACAGCGTCATCAGAGAACCTCCAGGTTACAGACGGACCCTTGTGGGGTCGAAGCTCCTCGTTGACCATCACGCAACTCTGGACCTCGTAGTGTTACAGACGGACCCTTGTGGGGTCGAAGCTCAGGGTCCTCCATGACGCCCACGTAAGCCTCGTACTGTTACAGACGGACCCTTGTGGGGTCGAAGCTTACTCAACGAGTCGATGCCATTGGTATCACAGAAAGTTACAGACGGACCCTTGTGGGGTCGAAGCGACAGGCAGTTGATCGTCACCGCGTGGGGGAGTTGTTACAGACGGACCCTTGTGGGGTCGAAGCCTAGGAGCCACAACAGGTGAAATTATCACAACACTGTTACAGACGGACCCTTGTGGGGTCGAAGCACGGGGCCGAGCCGAACTCGGTGTCGGTGAACGGTTACAGACGGACCCTTGTGGGGTCGAAGCTCGAGGAGGCCTTCATCCTCGAGTTTCTGCATCCGAGTTACAGACGGACCCTTGTGGGGTCGAAGCACTACTCATGAACCTCACTGACAAAGAGAAAGAGCTGTTACAGACGGACCCTTGTGGGGTCGAAGCGACGGTTAACCGCGTTCACAAGGCAAAATAGGGACAGTTACAGACGGACCCTTGTGGGGTCGAAGCCCCATCGCCGACGTGACCGACGCGAACGTGACCGTGTTACAGACGGACCCTTGTGGGGTCGAAGCCAAACGTTCCAAAACCTCTAACTGTTACAAACGCTATGGTTACAGACGGACCCTTGTGGGGTCGAAGCCGGCAGATACAATCGAACAATCGGATACAATTCACGGTTACAGACGGACCCTTGTGGGGTCGAAGCGAGTCCTGGTCGTCGTGGTCGGCGAGGGCCAGTCCAAGTTACAGACGGACCCTTGTGGGGTCGAAGCAAGCACATCCGCCCGGAGACAGTCAGCGCTCGGACCTGTTACAGACGGACCCTTGTGGGGTCGAAGCTCCCCGCCCCAAGGGGCGGGGTTTCCTCGCTACAGGTTACAGACGGACCCTTGTGGGGTCGAAGCCGGGAGGAGTTCGGGAGCGTCGACAGCGACGTCCAGGTTACAGACGGACCCTTGTGGGGTCGAAGCCTCCCCGCCCCAAGGGGCGGGGTTTCCTCGCTACAGGTTACAGACGGACCCTTGTGGGGTCGAAGCTCGAGCGCGATCCCAGCGCCGTCGGCGGCCACCGCGTTACAGACGGACCCTTGTGGGGTCGAAGCGCCGTCGGGAGCGTCCCAACGGTTGATCGTGCCAAGGTTACAGACGGACCCTTGTGGGGTCGAAGCGGTCGGCCAAGATCGACGCCTCGCGTGCGGGGCTTAGTTACAGACGGACCCTTGTGGGGTCGAAGCGATTTCGGCGTCTATTACCAAGCTGCAGACTATGGTTACAGACGGACCCTTGTGGGGTCGAAGCCTCGAGATCCAGATCGCTAATCGGTTCGAGGTCGTGTTACAGACGGACCCTTGTGGGGTCGAAGCGGGACGCCCTTTGCCTCTGCCAGCGCCGCGACGGAGTTACAGACGGACCCTTGTGGGGTCGAAGCGTCAAACAAGACGTTTGTCGTATGGCAAGGGGCCGAGTTACAGACGGACCCTTGTGGGGTCGAAGCGACGCTCCCGTCTGGATTGAGTAGGGTAAACTGGGTTACAGACGGACCCTTGTGGGGTCGAAGCGATATACGCCAGGCCATGAAGCGCCGCGAAGACCTGGTTACAGACGGACCCTTGTGGGGTCGAAGCGTCGTCCAGCGCCCAGGTGAGCTGGAAGAGAAGAGTTACAGACGGACCCTTGTGGGGTCGAAGCCCGTCGACGGCGGTATCGGTCGGCCTTCCGGGTCGGGTTACAGACGGACCCTTGTGGGGTCGAAGCAATTCCAGGCCGCCTTCGTCGCTCCCGGTCCCGGAGGTTACAGACGGACCCTTGTGGGGTCGAAGCGCCTGGACGGCATACGGAAAGTAAACCCATGAGAGTTACAGACGGACCCTTGTGGGGTCGAAGCTCTCGGAGAACGTCGACGGCGATTACGTCGTCGTCGTTACAGACGGACCCTTGTGGGGTCGAAGCTCATAATGCGGCTGGGGACTGTTCCCCAGGTCTATCGTTACAGACGGACCCTTGTGGGGTCGAAGCCGGTGAAACCTGGGGTCCCTGGACGGTTAAGCGGGTTACAGACGGACCCTTGTGGGGTCGAAGCTTCGGACCCGTCGAAGAACGGCGACGTCGGGTCGTCGTTACAGACGGACCCTTGTGGGGTCGAAGCCTTCCGAGCGGGGCCGGTGGCACGGCCGCGTTCGGGTTACAGACGGACCCTTGTGGGGTCGAAGCTGCTATCAGGCTGTGCATGGGGTTGTTAAAGATGCGTTACAGACGGACCCTTGTGGGGTCGAAGCGTTACTCTGCATCTCAGACATCGGCTCCCCGCAACGTGTTACAGACGGACCCTTGTGGGNCGGACCCTTGTGGGGTCGAAGCGTTACTCTGCATCTCAGACATCGGCTCCCCGCAACGTGTTACAGACGGACCCTTGTGGGGTCGAAGCACCTACGTCGATCCGGTGGACATCGACCCGATGGAGGGTTACAGACGGACCCTTGTGGGGTCGAAGCCTGGATACCGAGGCCGTATCGATCTTCTCCAGAAACGTTACAGACGGACCCTTGTGGGGTCGAAGCGAATCCTCGAGGATCGGCGGCCAGCTGGCCGAACACGGTTACAGACGGACCCTTGTGGGGTCGAAGCGTCGACCAGCGTCGCCGGCACGATCGCCCGAGCCGCGTTACAGACGGACCCTTGTGGGGTCGAAGCGCGCTGATCGTATCCCGGCAGATGGCGCTGGGCCCAGTTACAGACGGACCCTTGTGGGGTCGAAGCTGAGGCTACTAAACGGCGACGTGCTGCAGTACTGGTTACAGACGGACCCTTGTGGGGTCGAAGCACGAGCAGGATGACGAATAGACGAATGTCCAACTGGTTACAGACGGACCCTTGTGGGGTCGAAGCCTTTGTATGATTCGTGGGGTGAACGGTATGCGAGTTACAGACGGACCCTTGTGGGGTCGAAGCCTCCGCTTCGGTGAGCCCCACGGAGTCGGTGCTGGTTACAGACGGACCCTTGTGGGGTCGAAGCATTGATCCTGATGGTGATGAGCACTGTATTAGTGCTGTTACAGACGGACCCTTGTGGGGTCGAAGCAGCACGTACGATCCTGAAACAATGGCCCGGTATCTTGTTACAGACGGACCCTTGTGGGGTCGAAGCGTCGAGATGGCCGACGACGGCCCTCGGCGTCGCGTTACAGACGGACCCTTGTGGGGTCGNCAGACGGACCCTTGTGGGGTCGAAGCGTCGAGATGGCCGACGACGGCCCTCGGCGTCGCGTTACAGACGGACCCTTGTGGGGTCGAAGCCCGCTCGAGCAGACCGGCGTCGATGTCGTCTGGTACGGTTACAGACGGACCCTTGTGGGGTCGAAGCCAGGTACTGTCGAGCGTCGACGCGTCAGCGCCGGGTTACAGACGGACCCTTGTGGGGTCGAAGCCGACGAACGTGATGGTGGGGGCATCGATGTCGAGTTACAGACGGACCCTTGTGGGGTCGAAGCAAGAACACGAACCGCTCGACGGTCTTCGCGAAGGGTTACAGACGGACCCTTGTGGGGTCGAAGCACGCTGGGAGCGACGCCGTCCGCGTGACGGACTTCGAGTTACAGACGGACCCTTGTGGGGTCGAAGCGCGACAAGCTCGGCTCAAAAGAACCGGGCCCCGAGTTACAGACGGACCCTTGTGGGGTCGAAGCGATTCCGTGCCAGAGGCCTTCGCCGGGTGCGGCCCGGTTACAGACGGACCCTTGTGGGGTCGAAGCAGATCGATGCCAGCCGAGAACACCCTGACGGGTCGTGTTACAGACGGACCCTTGTGGGGTCGAAGCTAAATAGGAAACCCATACAATGTATGAGCACAGGGGTTACAGACGGACCCTTGTGGGGTCGAAGCGACCAAGGCGATAACATCGCGATCGAGGCCGACATGGTTACAGACGGACCCTTGTGGGGTCGAAGCGAGGCCTCGAGTGCGACCGATCTACTCGAGCACGTCGTTACAGACGGACCCTTGTGGGGTCGAAGCATCCAGCGCTGGGCGAACGACGTTGGCCTGATCGGGTTACAGACGGACCCTTGTGGGGTCGAAGCACTACGAGGAGTTTGGAACGACCGGGAACTACACCGTTACAGACGGACCCTTGTGGGGTCGAAGCTGCGCTATGAAGAAACAGGTGAGGAAAGCATATGAGGTTACAGACGGACCCTTGTGGGGTCGAAGCGAGTACGACATCGTCGGCGTCAACGGCTGGCCGAGTTACAGACGGACCCTTGTGGGGTCGAAGCATGCAGTACGCGCACGCTGCGCACACGTGTCCGGTGTGTTACAGACGGACCCTTGTGGGGTCGAAGCCTCGCCGTAGTACGTCTCGATCTCCTGTTTGATCCCGGTTACAGACGGACCCTTGTGGGGTCGAAGCGCAGTCGGATCTCCATGCCGAAGTCCTCGTCGCTGCCGTTACAGACGGACCCTTGTGGGGTCGAAGCCCTGTCGACGTCGACGGAGGTGAGTCCGCGTGACGGGTTACAGACGGACCCTTGTGGGGTCGAAGCGATACCGACCGCGATCGTGTCATTTGCATTGAGGTGGGTTACAGACGGACCCTTGTGGGGTCGAAGCGACCAGAGTGACTCGACGTCGTCGGATGACGACTCCGGTTACAGACGGACCCTTGTGGGGTCGAAGCGTCGAGATGGCCGACGACGGCCCTCGGCGTCGCGTTACAGACGGACCCTTGTGGGGTCGNCAGACGGACCCTTGTGGGGTCGAAGCGTCGAGATGGCCGACGACGGCCCTCGGCGTCGCGTTACAGACGGACCCTTGTGGGGTCGAAGCGGAGTCTGGTGCGTCGGGGCAACGAACGCGGTGGACGGTTACAGACGGACCCTTGTGGGGTCGAAGCGCCGAACGGCCAGTGATCGGTGGGATGTCGGCCCGTTACAGACGGACCCTTGTGGGGTCGAAGCGATGGCCTCGCGCCACTCGTCCTCGTCCCAATCGTGTTACAGACGGACCCTTGTGGGGTCGAAGCTAGTCGGTGCTATCGGAATCGGAGTGTATCGTAGTGTTACAGACGGACCCTTGTGGGGTCGAAGCCTGGGCTTCCTCGAGGAGTTCCTTTGCGCGTCGAACCAGCGTTACAGACGGACCCTTGTGGGGTCGAAGCTCTCGAGTGTTGTTGGTATCAACTCTGAACACATACTGTTACAGACGGACCCTTGTGGGGTCGAAGCCAACAGTACATGCGAATGGTATGGTGGCTAATCGAGGTTACAGACGGACCCTTGTGGGGTCGAAGCCAGTACGAAGGTCCCGACGGCCCGCCAGAAACGTGGTCCCGTTACAGACGGACCCTTGTGGGGTCGAAGCACGTGCGTCTCTTTAATCTGATGGACTGGGTCATCGGTTACAGACGGACCCTTGTGGGGTCGAAGCCACTCCGGCCAGAGGACCTCCTCGCGATCGTAGTCCTGGTTACAGACGGACCCTTGTGGGGTCGAAGCCGGGGATGCCTTTCGTGTAGTCGAGCCGATCCAAGTTACAGACGGACCCTTGTGGGGTCGAAGCAATGTCGTCACTCATCTCCATCACCGTCCTCGTCGTTACAGACGGACCCTTGTGGGGTCGAAGCTGCGACAACGTGCTCACCTCCGTTGCGGAGAGACTGAGTTACAGACGGACCCTTGTGGGGTCGAAGCCCTGATACAGCCCGTCCTCGGACTTTTCGCTATCGGTTACAGACGGACCCTTGTGGGGTCGAAGCGCTCTCATCGTGCTCGTCGCGAGCGGCCGGCTCGGGTTACAGACGGACCCTTGTGGGGTCGAAGCTCGGCCGACGGCTCGAGGCCGTCCTCGCCCTCGATGGTTACAGACGGACCCTTGTGGGGTCGAAGCAAATTCGGGCGGGAGGACCATACACTCGTGAGCCGGTTACAGACGGACCCTTGTGGGGTCGAAGCTTGCAACGTGGTGTTTACACCGTCCGGGCCGTCCGCGTTACAGACGGACCCTTGTGGGGTCGAAGCTCTTTGCGTGCTATGTCCGTGCCGTCATTAGTGCCCGTTACAGACGGACCCTTGTGGGGTCGAAGCACCTCTTGCACGCCGCTTTCCCGGTCCTTTGCCGCCGGTTACAGACGGACCCTTGTGGGGTCGAAGCCGTGGCGGCCCCTCGGTCGGCTCGAATCGGATGCGTTACAGACGGACCCTTGTGGGGTCGAAGCCCGCCCATAGCCCACCGCGAAAGGTGGTTTCTCCGGTTACAGACGGACCCTTGTGGGGTCGAAGCATCATTTCGATGGGGGTGCTGGTGATCGGCTGGCTCGTTACAGACGGACCCTTGTGGGGTCGAAGCAAGACACGGATTCGATCGCGTCGATGGAGTCGCGGAGTTACAGACGGACCCTTGTGGGGTCGAAGCAAGGACACCGGCGCGGACCGCAAACGCCACCTCGGTTACAGACGGACCCTTGTGGGGTCGAAGCCAAGCTCACGCAATGCGAACGGGTCATACACCGCCGGTTACAGACGGACCCTTGTGGGGTCGAAGCGTCGTCAGCGAGACGTAGAGCGTGGACAGCTGGTTACAGACGGACCCTTGTGGGGTCGAAGCTACTATAGTCGGACCGTCCGACCGCACCCGCCAACCGGTTACAGACGGACCCTTGTGGGGTCGAAGCATCGCTCGCCTGGATCGCCACGAGACAGATTCGCGTCGTTACAGACGGACCCTTGTGGGGTCGAAGCTCGCAGTACGGTCGGGGGCAGTCTCCTTCGTCGTAGTTACAGACGGACCCTTGTGGGGTCGAAGCGCGGGTCATGTGCCGATCACGCAGGTTTCCTGCTCGGTTACAGACGGACCCTTGTGGGGTCGAAGCTCCCGGAGGATACGACGCGCCTCCCGGTAGACCTCGTTACAGACGGACCCTTGTGGGGTCGAAGCTGGACGTGTCGTGAGACCTGGCCGCGCGAAGACATCCGTTACAGACGGACCCTTGTGGGGTCGAAGCAGCCGGCGGATTCGCGCCCTTGAACCTCACGAACTGTTACAGACGGACCCTTGTGGGGTCGAAGCACGCCGAGTTCCGCGACGTAACCGGCGCGAAGCTGGGTTACAGACGGACCCTTGTGGGGTCGAAGCGCCGAACTCGGTGAACTCGAAGATGATCGGTGGGATAGTTACAGACGGACCCTTGTGGGGTCGAAGCCACGGACGACGAGATTCGTGCGGTGATCGAGAGCGTTACAGACGGACCCTTGTGGGGTCGAAGCAAACTCAAGTGCTTTGCACCGACACGAACGCCGCATGTTACAGACGGACCCTTGTGGGGTCGAAGCAAACGCCAGCAGAAACGTACCGAACACCAGACAGCGAGTTACAGACGGACCCTTGTGGGGTCGAAGACTCTATAAGAAGGAAAATAGGAACAGATTTGCGGTCAACTCTACTCGTGCCGATCAATTGACGATCTCCACGACACCCGACCAACTTGGCCGGTCAGAGACGTTGGAATCTTTGATCTCTTCAGAACCTAATACGGCCATTTCAGTCGGTTGAAAAGACTGTTTAGCCGATGTAAGGGGAACAGTATCCGATACCAAAATCCGGTTTCGACTGATGTTTGGGTAAACCCCAAACAACTGTCGGTTCCATTGGAACCATCCCCGACTATTTCGACCCGGCTCAATAGATGATAAACCGCTGTTCATACACAAACTGGAGACGGCCGTTTCGCCCGGCGAAAAAAGACGGTTTAGCTGACAAAAGGGACGACAGCGTTCAACACCAAAGGAGATCTCGGCCGACATTCGGGAAGCCCCGCCCAACTACCAGTATCAGTGGGTTAGTCCCGACTACGTCGAGGAGTTCCTAATCGCCCTCCGTGATGGAAACGTTGGCCGGCACAGTCACACTCGTAACATCCAGACCGTCTACTTCGAATATTTCAGCCGGTCGAAGCGTTCTACACTTGGTTGAAGTGGCATACGGAGTATCCGCATGTCTACCACCTCGTCAGGATGGCGGCTATCGAAGGTGGTTATACCCGAGAAGTATGGAACCGAAAGCTCAAGCAGAACGACAAACGGTGACCTATGGTCGAAAACGACCGACAAACGCTTGCAGAAGCGTTCGACCGCGAGATAGATCCACTCGCCGAGTACGCCACCACGTTCGATGAAGTCGATATCGACGTTTTTGGCATGTTCCTCAAGGACGTACTGGAGTCGGAGAACCCGACTGAGTCGACTATCGACTCTTACGAACGCTCCATCAGGGAGTGGACGGAGTTCATGGAAGTGCAGGATCGCCATCCTGCTTGGCTAATGAGGACCACGTCAAACGGTTCGTCCGACGCGAATTGGACGAAAAGGGGAACACCCAACGAACGGCAAAAAAGAAGCTCTGGGAGTTGAACAAGATCTACAGGTACTGGCAGAACGGTGCCGAGTTCCCACATCCGATCGACTACAACCCGTTCCAGATAGCGAAAAAGAAGATGTTGCTATCTACAAAGCGAATTAAGGAGCCACCACGCATCTCCGTCGAGGAATTCAGGAACATCGTCGCCGATGTGAAACACGTTCGCGATCGGGCGTTCATCGTCACCCAGCTCAAGTTAGGGCTCCGGGCGTCAGAGATGGCGAACATCAAGATAAGCGAGATCAACCTCGTCAGCCAAGAGGTAGAGAACCACTACGAGGAGATGGGTACGTTGCCCTCCATCTCTTGGTTCGATAACGCCGTCTACATTCCGCACGACAGACAGGGTAATAAGTCTGAACGGCCCCGGGTACTGCCGATAGACGACGAACTGCGTCGCCTCTGGGTTCGGTATCTTCTGGTCCGTCCGGACAACGGCGAACCTTGGTTGTTCCTCAGCCACACGAACAACACGTAGATGGATGATGAAGGAATCAACAACGCCTGGAAACGTCATTTCCACCCCGAATACGAGGAAACCCCCCACATCATCGAGCCGTGACATCACACTACGGCAGTCATCGGTTTACGACTTACTGGCGCGTCGAGCAGGATCTCAACCGAGAGTTAATTAAGTACATGCGAGGCGATACGTCAGCAGGTGGTGTGACCGATCCCGCCGGTGGCATCGACCACTATATCCACAGTTACTATGAGGACATCGAACCGGTATATCGGGAACGTGTCTTCAAATTAGGAGTGTGACAAGGGCGTAACCTCCGAATCGGAACCGGTAATAGAGGAGCCTCGCCTCTTTGTTCAGATATCCGAAGTCTTATAGATTCAAGGAGTATCGTCGATGTCTACCAGCACGTCGTAGATCGATCGTTTCCCACGATTCACCGAGAACGTCGATACGGAAACCACTACGAAGGGCGGCACAGCCTCGCATTTCGAGAACGCATATACGGGACCGGTCTCTTAGGAGAGACATGAACGATAGGAGTTCCACAAGTGCGGGGTGGTTCGTGGACATCGATCCAGCGGATGTAGAAGCGGCTACAGAGGCTATTCGAGAGGAGACTGCTGAGGTACCTCGAAATTGGCCTGCCGAAGCCGTAGAGGCGGGTTTCGCGGACGACGAAGCCGACTATTACGCCAAACTCCGCGAGTCCACGGTCGAATCCACCCGCGAAGCTGTCAGAGAGCGAGAAGCGGCAGATGATCAACAGCTAAAACATAGTATTCGGGCCATGGACGACTGCAATCGGACAGCCAACGAACTCGCCGAGCGACTGGCGGAGTGGGCCGGGACCGTCGATCCAGACGCGGGAACCGGCGTCGAGTACGCCAGAGCACTCGCACGCGGGGAGGCCGACGACGACATCGCGGAGCCCGTGATCGGATCGCTCGCCGAACGCGTCGCCGACCTCGCCGACGAGGCCGACGACCTCCGGGAGTTCGTCGATCGCCAGACCCCGGCCGTCGCGCCGAACCTCTCGGCGCTGTCCGATCCGGTCCTCGCGGCGCGACTGATCGCGCTGGCCGGCGGCTTAGAGGAACTCGCGAAGAAACCGAGCGGCACGGTACAGGTATTGGGCGCGGAGGACGCCCTGTTCGCCCACCTGCGCGGGCACGCGCCCTCGCCCAAACACGGGATCATCTACACGCACGACGCCGTGCGGGGCACCCACCCCGAGAATCGCGGCTCGGCGGCGCGCGCAGTGGCCGGCAAACTCTCCATCGCCGCCCGCGTCGATCACTACTCCGGTGAGTTAAAGCCCGAACTCGAGGCGGAACTCGCCGAGCGGATCGAGACGATTCAGGCCCGGACGACGGACGAGGACGCCGGGACCGACGGAGGTGCCGCCGATGAGTGAGCAGCTTCCGGAAGGGGTCAAGCGCCGCGCGTTCGACGGGACCGACCGCCTCGCGACGCGAGGGGAGCCGGTCTACGGCGAGCCGACGGACGGGGCGTGGCGCGCGTGGAACCCACACCGATCCAAGCTCGGCGCGATGCTCGAGGTGGGCATGGACACCGGCCTCGAGGGCGGCGAGACCGTGCTCTATCTGGGGGCCGCGAGCGGGACGACGGTGAGCCACGTCGCCGATTTCGCGGGCCCGACCTACGCGGTCGAGTTCGCCGCGCGGCCGGTGCGGGATTTGCTCGAGACCGCGGACTCGCGCGAGCGGCTCTTTCCGCTCCTGAAAGACGCCCGGAAGCCGGCGACCTACGCCCACGTCGTCGAGTCGGACGTGGACGTGATCGTCCAGGACGTGGCGACGCGGGGGCAGGCGCGGGTCGCGCTCGAGAACCGGCAGTTCCTGGCCGACGACGGGCGGCTCTTACTGGCTGTGAAGGCGCGGAGTGAGGACGTGACACGGGAGCCCGCAGCTGTGTTCGAGGACGTTCGTGAGGAGTTAGCGGCGGGGTACGAGGTTTTGGAGGCGAAAAGACTCGAGGAGTATCATACGGATCACCTTGGGATCGTAGCGCGGCCGCGGTGAGTTATATTATGGGAGGTTGGTATTCACAACCATTTTCGATCAGTATAGTTGACCTGACCGCTCAGTCCAACTCGGGAGAGGGCAGTCGATAGCCAAATTGATCAACGAGAAACTTAGCCTCGGAGAGCTGGTTTTTCTCACGGGTTTCCTGCAGAAACGCAGTCGCCGGATCAGTGCCATGCCGACTGAACAACGCAACGTCAAGAAGCAACGTTGTCTCGATATCTATTGCACCATATAGCCACGCTCACCCTCCGTTGATCTTGATATCGGTTTCGTCGACAGCGGCCCGCGACGGCTTTGCCGTTGCGGGTCGTATTCGCTATCAACCAGGCAACGAATCCAGTTCCAGATCGCTCCGTAAGAGCGTTCGACGCCTAATCCCGCGAGAATCCTTGTTGTCTCCCGAAGCGAACAACCGGGCTGGTGGAGGCTGACGGCGAACGCCCTGACGGATGTCGCCGTCCGTTCATTCTCCCACTATTCTTCTAAATTCCCCTCATAGATCTCGCTGAGCAGGTCTACGGGCATCTTAATCATAATATTATCTGGCTCAAAGAGTTGAAAAGTGACAGAGTGGATGTTAGTCTTCCTCAGTCCGCTTCAACATTATTCAGTAGACCGTGTTTCTAATTCTCTCGCATCAAGTTCACTCCGAAGATACCGTTCACCGATCTCGGTGATCGTGTAGACGCCGTTTCCGATATTCTGAGTAAGGCCGTATTCCTCGAGTTTCATACATCGGTTATTAATATGTTGTCGTGAGAATGGAATCGGCCCCTCTTCTTTGATCTTCGTCGGAGATCGAGGGCCGTTCTCGGCCAAGAACTCGAGAATCCTATCATCAGCGAGAACCATCCAGTCGGCAGAAACCCGCATACTACTCCGATACCCTCACGCTATCAAATCCTCGTCGGAAAGCAACTCTGGAAGCTAGAGGGATTGGATGAAATCTATAGGCAATTATACCAACTTTGAGCAAATATAGTTTCTCGTGGAGTGATACACGGATGTGACTGTCGGAGTCCTCCGAAAGCAGTCCAGTGCTGTAGACACCGGGCTGCAATCAGCTCCCAAAACCACTACCGGAAGCCATGTCCGACGACGATTCGCGGGACCTTCAAAACCCCGCTCGAGCAGACGCATCACCCCCAACAAGCGACCGATCGGCGGCTGGCAGCACGACCTGGACCGGCCTCACTGCCCTCCAGCGCGACTGTCTCGAGGCGGTCGCCCGTTGCGAGCACACGGGCGACACCACGGACGAACGGGCGATTACGTACGCCCTCGAGTACGCCTACCCCTCCGTCGACTACGCCCAGCTCCACTCAACGCTGGCCATGCTCACCGCACACGAGTTGGTCACCAGCCGGCGGGTCGACGAAGGGACGAGCGAGTATACCCCCACCGACGCGGGACGGGCGCTGCTGGCACGGCGCGCCACCCAGCTCGCGGCCGCCTGCGGCGTCGCGATCGGCGACCGCTCCGCCGCGGAACTCGAAGCGATCGAGAACGCAGCCGTTCCACCGAAATGCGATCGGGACGGCTGACCGGGGCTCGAAGCGAGGACCCACTGCGCTGTCCCGACTGCGGCGCGGTAATCCCCGAACGCGACCCGCTGGTCGGCTGGTGGCTCTGTGATGACTGCATGCTCGCGGTCGCCGACGACGGTACGTGGATCACCTGAGACGATCGCTCGAGACGCACGAACCGGTGGGAAAAACGGACGGCGGTCGCTACGGCTCCGACCCGTTGTCCATCATATCGTCATCCCTGATATCGTCGTCCATCGTCTCGTTCATCCCATCCTCGAGCGTGATTAGCGCGTCGTCGATCACCGGCTCGCCGTCACTCGTGTAGGGGCCGTCGGCCTCGGGGAACTCGTACGTCTGGTTGTCGTTGGTGTCCTGATGGGGCATCGCGATCAACACCTGACTCTCCTCGAGGGACTCGTTGAACTCGACGGTCACGTTTTCGTGGTCGCCGGACGCTAAGTAGGTGGAGTTACCCAGGACGTCCCCGGGCTCGTACTCCTCGGACATGTTCGTGACGGTCTCGCTCTCGTCTGCCGTCATGTTGTCCGTTGCGTTTTCGTCGACGAGCGCGGCCGCGTGGATGGCGACGAAGCCGCCCTCGGGGAGCGTCGTGTTATTGACGACGACTGCCGACCCGTTCGACGTTTGATTCTCGAAGGTCACCGTGGCCGTTTCGTTCTCCGTCTCGTTGTCTTGGGCCGTGCTGGCGTCGATCGCGGCGAACGCGATGCTCGCCCCCGAGAGGAGGACGAGCGTCGCGATGACTGTGACGCCGACGGTTCTTGCACGCGGTAGCATAACCATCGCTGATACCGTTACAGTTCGACAAAAACCGGCGGTTTCGTTCGACCGTTTCAGGAGTAGAAACAGCCACATTCGACGGCACGGACGAGCGGGGTAAGAGAGCTATTCCGACCTCACGCAGTGGCGTAATAGCGTTCTGTTGGGGGCGTCTTGAGGGAGACACCGAACCCACAGTAGCGTTCGAAACGGTCCCGCGGTGTGGGGGTCCCGTCTCCTCGAGAGGGGTGGCTGACCTCGCGACAGCAGGGGGCACGGCGTCGGGACGCTCCGCCGGACGTGGGATGGCGGTCGAACACACGCAGCCCGTGGAATCCCGATTCGAGGGGGCCGACTGAATCGAGGAACACACTGATCGTGTAGCCGTCGTGCAAGCAGGTGTGCAGGACGTGCAATGGCGACGCTAGCTCAAGTACGTCTTTCACCCAGTAGAAGAGTTTTACAAACCCCACCTGTAGACGGAAGGAGATGATGTTCAATCGACGACGATTCCTCGCCGGGACCGCCCTCGCAACGATCGCATCGGCCGGCTGTCTACAGGCCGACGACGAGAGCGGGACCCGGACCGGAAACGGGAGCAGGAACGGTGACGACGATTCGGAACCGACGACCGCAGTTCCGGAAGACCCTCGCGTCGACGACCCGCCGTACGACATCGAGGAGCAACCGTCAGACCCCGAGGAGTGGAAGCAGCTGCTCCTCTGTGAGAACATGTCGGGGGACTCCGACCTCGAGTTCCAGACGGTGCCGGCTCCCCGGGCCGACCTGCTGCTCCGGACGGCCGAGACCGAGGCCGAGGCGTACGCCGTTCGCGCCCTCACGAGCGCGGCGGAGGTCCGCGAGGTGTTCGAACTCGGTGATGGCGGCAGTGACGGGGGGCCTGAAGAGCCCATCGACGCGATCGACTTCGAGGAGAGCGTCCTGCTCGTCGTCGAATCCGGCTTCGGTTCGGGCTCGGTCACCCATCACTGGAAGCGCGCTGAGGCGACCGACCGCGGTGTCCACCTCCACGGGTGTCATACGACGCCGTTCAAGCAGACGAACGACTTCATCGCGCGACACTCGGTGGTTCGCGTCGAACGCCCCGAGACCTTCGAACTCGCCCGCGTGAGCCTCACTGTCGGCGCGGAGCGACGCGTCCACTTCAACTCTACCGAAGGTGTGGTCACCGTCGACGCCGAGTAGCGATCCCGTTCGTCTCGAGGAGGGGTGACGCCCGGCCAAACTCGACGGTCATCGCGACGCGAGTCGGCGTTCCGATCGGCCGACGGCGGTGCGTCGTTCGGTTCCCGGCCGAACGCTCCGACTCCAAACCGTATTTACTGTCGGCGACGAAAGCAGGGCACGATGGAACGCGGGTCGCGGGAATCGTTTACGCGCATGGGGACGCTGGGGATCGAGGAGGAGTGTTTCGTCGTCGACGACGACGGCCGCCCCACCAGCGGGACCGACGAACTCGTCTACGAACACGACCCCCCCGAAATCCTCGCGGACCGCCTGGATCACGAACTGTTCAAGTTCGTCATCGAGACCCAGACGCCGTTGATCGAAACCCCGGCCGACGCCCGCGACTCGCTGCTCGAGATCCGGCGGGCGCTGGTCGAACACGCCGAGGCCCACGGCTATCGCATCGCCGCCGCCGGGCTCCACCCGCTCGCGAAGTGGCGCGAACTCGAGCACGCGGAGAAACCCCGCTATCGCTCACAACTCGACCGGATTCAGTACCCACAACACCGGAACACGACCGCGGGGGTCCACGTCCACGTCGGCGTCGACGATGCCGACAAGGCGGTCTGGATCGCCAACGAACTGCGGTGGTACGTCCCGATCATGCTCGCCCTTTCGGCGAACTCGCCGTACTGGAACGGGTTCGACACCGGGCTCCAGTCCGCCCGCGCCAAGATCTTCGAAGCGCTTCCCAACACCGGCATGCCGACCCACTTCGAGGACTTCGAGGCGTTCGACCGGTTCGAACGCCGGATGCTCGAGACCGAGTCGATCAGCGATCGCGGCGAACTCTGGTACGACGTGCGGCCCCACACCGCCCACGGCACCGTCGAGATCCGCACGCCCGACGGCCAGGCCGATCCCGACGTCGTGATGGCCTTCGTCGAGTACGCCCACGCGCTGGTCGAGGCTCTGGCCGAGGAGTACGAGGACGGCGCGAGCGGCCACCAGCACCGCCGGGAACTGCTCGACGAGAACAAGTGGCGAGCGATCCGGTACGGCCAGTCGGCGTCCGTTATCGACCGCGATCTCGAGTCGACTGTCGATCTGGGTGAACTCGTCGATCGGGAGTGTGAACGGCTCGGAATCGACGGGATCAAGCGCGTCTACGAGTCCGAGAGCGGCGCGGACCGGCAGCGCCGGTTGCTCGAAGAATCGGGGCCGGACGCGCTCTGTGAGTCGCTCATGGTGCAGACTCACTGAGTCCGTGCCGGTCGCGCAGGACTTCGGATAATACCCGCAGCGCCGTTCGGTGCGACGCGCGGATACGATACGGTCGCGATCCGGGATCGGATCGTCTCGATTCGGATTTCGGGGAGTCGTCTATCGCGGTCTCGGTTAGTCGTCCGTCGTACTCACGGACTCTTCGGCGAGGCCAACCGGTGTGTCGGTCCAGACGCCGCCCGTGAGATCGATCGCGTCGTTCCACTTTGCGACTACCGTAGTCACTGCTAGGTCACCGGCGATGTTGTTCATCGTCCGAAGGCGGTCGAGCAGCGGATCGATGCCCGCGATCATCCCGATGACCTCGAGCGGGAGGCCGACCTGTGTCAACACCGCGGTCATCATGACGAGGCTTGCGCTGGGAACGCCCGCGGTGCCGATACTCGCGAGGAGTGCGGTAAGCAGGATGGCGAACTGCTCGGCGAGCGTCAGGGAGACACCGGCCATGTTCGCGGCGAAAACCGCGACGATGCCGAGGTACATCGATGTGCCGTCCATATTGATGGTCGCACCTAGCGGCAGTGAGAAGCCGTACACACGCTCTTCGATGCGGAGGTTCTCGTCGGCGTCCGACATCGTGATGGGAAGCGTCGCGGTCGAGGACCGGATGCTGAGCGCTGTGATGAGCGCCTCCTTGATACCACGCAGGAAGGCCACCGGCGACGCGCCGACCGCCCCGCGGATGAGCAAGAGGAGGTAGACGAGGGTGATCTGGAGAGCGATCGCGACCGCGAGAGTCAGCGAGAGGGTGAAGTAGGCGCGGATCGCTTTCACGCCGACCTCCCCGAACAACGACGCCATGAGCGCGAACACACCGATGACGCCGAACTCCATAATCCCCCAGACGATTTTGAACATGACCTCCGCACCGGCGTCGACGGCGTCGAAGATGGTCTCAATGCCGTTCCGGACCGCTGAATCCGGTTCGGCTTCCGCTCGGACGATCGTCATCCCGAGGCCGAAGATGAGGGTGAAAAAGATGACCGCGAGGATGTTCCCCTCGGCTATCGCGGCGAACGGGTTCTCGGGGACGATACTGAATATCTGGTCCACGAGCGACGGCGTCTGTTCGGTCTGGACATCCGTCTGGGTGATGGTCATCCCTGTGCCGGGATCGATGAGATTGCTCACGCCCAGCCCCATCGCGATAGCGACGGCCGTCGTGGCGATATACAGGACTACGACCTGTCCGCCGACCTTCCCCAGATTCTTCGGGGAGAGTTCCCGCGTCGCCATCAGCAACGTAAAGATGATGATGGGGACGATGATCATCTCGAGTAATCGAACGAATAGATCACCGACCGGCTGCAGCGACGTTGCCGGCTGACCGACTACCAGCCCAACGAGAGCACCGAGAACGAACGCGACCGCGATTCGGTGAACGATCGGAACTGCTCGGTATTGTTTCCATGCTGACATAAATGATCTAGCCTGATCTTCAATATAAAATTTTGGAATCAAGTGATAATTCTTCCGGGTTAGGAATCGGCACCAGCCGCGGTGGGACTCCCGCCGTACACAATCCGAGCCGATCGATAGTCCGATCGAGTCGCCCACCACCGGCAGAGACTGCGTTGAAACCGTTCCGCCTGGCTTGTTCGATGGTCTCCGAACACCGCCGCGTCGGCCCCGCAAAGGTTTAACTCCGCTCGAGGCCTCGTCCTGTACGAGTAGACACATGAGTTCCGACGACACCGACGAGGGTCCGATCGACGGCGCGAACGATCGAGACGAATCGCTCGAGGGAGCGGACGAGTTCGCCGAGCGCGACGGGGACGCCGGTGGTCGCAGCCCGCCCGTCGAGGAGCTCGATCAGCGGATCGTCGACCTGCTCTCGTGGATCCTCGACACGGAGACCCGCGCAAAGATTTACGTGTATCTCTTGGCGACCCCCGGCAGCACCTCCGAGGAGGTCGCGAAGGGAACCGGCCTCTATCCGAGCACCGTCCGTGAGGCGCTCGCGGAACTCCACGAGGAAGAGCGGGTCACCCGAGAGAAGCGGGCCAACGAGGGGGCCGGGAACAACCCCTACGAGTACACGGCGATCCAGCCAAGCGACCTCGTCGGCGGCGTCGTCGATCAGGTCCAACAGGAGCTGAACACCATCTTCACGCTCGATCGGGTCATCGACCGCGAGGCCGAACGCGAGTCGCGAACCGGACTCGAGGACGACATCGAACCCGTCACGATCACCGTCGACGACACGGCTCCGACGGCGGACACCGACGCCGACTCGAGCGCCGATGACACCGATGTCATCGAATTCGAGGACGACACGCGGCTCGATGCCGGCGACGAGGCGGCCGCGGACGGCGACGAGAACGAGAACGACGACCCGGGCACGCACACGGGCGAGGAGTAAAACGGACAGCCGCGCCCGTCGCCCCCTCGTCACTCCTCGAGTTCGAGGATGGCGTGTCGCTCGAGTTCCAGGTCGTGGTCGACCGCGCTGACGGTCGTCGTCGGCCAGCGGTCCATCGCCGTCAGCACCTCGATGTCGTCTTCGGTGACCAGCGCCGTGTCTTCGCTTTTCGCCCCCTGGACCGTCGGATTCCATGCGTAGGCCATCGGTGTGTCGACCGGCGCGCCGTGGCCCGGCGTGGCGATCCACTCCCGGCCCGCGAACCCGGCGGCACCGCCCTGATGATGGCGTTCCCACTCGCCCTCGTAGCCGACCGCGTCGTATGCGTCCTGAATCGCCGCAAAAACGTCGCCGGCGGTCCCGACGCTTTCGGCCCCGCTGTCCCCGTTTCCGGCTGCCGCTTGCGTCGCGGCCAGTGCCGTCGCCTCGACGCGAGCCGCGGCCTCGTGTCGCGATGCCAGCCATGCGGGTGGATCGAAGGCGACGGTACGGGTACAACTCGCGTGAAGGCCGGCCCGCTCGGCGGTTACGGAGACGAGCGCGTAGTCGCCGAGTTCGGCCTCAGTCGGCGTATAGTGGCGATACTGCTGGACCCGTTCCGACCCGCCGACGAGCACGACCGGTGCCTCGATCCCGCGAGCGGAGAGTGCGATCCGCAGCGCCGAGGCGGCCTCGTGTTCGGTGTCGCCGGTCTGCAGTTCCCGACAGACGGACTCGACGGCGGCTGCCGTCTGCGCACCGAGCTCGCGGTACCGCTCGCGGTCGCGTTCGGTCAACGGCTGGCGCAACGGCGTCGGGTCGACGGACTCGAAGCTGGGGATGTCGATATCGGCCGCGGCTCGCTCGTCGGTCCCGACGAAATCGGCGACGGCGTCGGCCAGCGACGACGCGTACCACGGGAACCGCTCCACGGAAACCGCGTCCGCGTCGAGGTCGGGAAGTTCCTCCGCGACGATGCGGTCGGCTTCGATGGTGTCCGTCACCACGGTTAGGCCGTCGCCGTCGTAGCCGACCGCGGCGACTCCGTGATCGCTCTCGCGGTCGACAACGCTGTTTCCACCGGTGAGCCACGCAAACGAGTTCGGCCGGGCGAACCAGACCGAATCGAGGTCGTGAGACTCGAGGTAAGCCTCGAGTCGTTCGCGTTTGTCCATGTCAGATGGTGGCGAGGGCGGGTCTTGAAAGCGGCGAACGCCGAGCCGTCGAGCGGTGTGACTATCGACGGCCCCGACCGTCGTCGGAGTCGGGTCGCGACCGTACGGTGTCCCTACTCGCACTCATGTCGACCCTGTCCGTCACCGGGTGGCCGAACGACCGTCACTCATGCACGTCGTTCTCCCCGTGGCTTCGAACGATGACGAACTGCCCGTCGATCGTCTCCAGCGGTTTGGTGGTTCGCAGCGGTATCGCACGGCACTGTTGCCGTGAGACGGGTGACTGTGGGATCGCGTTGCCGCGACCCCCTCGAGACGGGATCGGTTTCGGCGGCTCCCGACGACCCGTTTCGATGCCCATCGCACGGATAAATACGCTCTTTCCCAGCGAAATACAGCTGTAGGCGAAAGTGAACGTTGGACGCGGAAACGATACCCCGATACTTAGCGTCGATTCGTGGAAGGTCGGGTCGGGTCGTACCCATCCATGACTGATGACAATTCAAACCGCTTCGGCCTCGGTCGGCGACCGGTCCTCGGTGGCCTCGCCGGAGCAGTGGCGACCGGTGCTGTCGGAACCGCGGCGGCCAGTCGTCAACAGCACGACGGCTCGACCGCTGACACGATACAGGACGACTCGGCGGCCGGACCGCCCGACGCAGTCCCCAACGAGTTCGAGAACGACTTCGAAATCATCAATTACGCGCTCACCCTGGAATACCTGGAAGCGGAGTTCTACACGCGTGGCATTCAAAACATCGACGACGCAGCCCTCGAACAGCAGTTCGAGGGGTGGGGCCCGATCCAGGAGCGGGTCGCGGATCGACTCCGCGTCGTTCGGGATCACGAACGCACCCACGTGGAAGTCCTTGAACAGTCACTCGAGACGCTGGGCGGCGACCCCATCGAGCGGCCGACGTTCGACTTCGGTACGGCCGTCCAGGAGTCGGCGGAGTTCATCGCCACCGCCGCCACGCTCGAGGACATCGGCGTCTCGGCGTACGCGGGTGCAGCACCGTTTCTCGACATGGCCGAACTCGTTCCTCCGGCGCTCAGTATCCACAGCGTCGAGGCGCGACACGCGTCGTTCCTGCGGGAGTTGAACGGCGAGAGCGGGTTTCCGATGGCCTTCGACCAGCCCCGTTCCCGCTCGGAGGTTCTCGAGTTGGCGGGTGATTTCATCGTCGAGTAGCCGACGGACTCGGCGTGCGGTATTTTTTCGCTCGTCACTCGAGCGCCGGTCGCGGCCCGTCGCCGGCGACGGATATGCAACTCCCACGGCACTGCATCACTCGGTCAACCTAAGTACGGCCCGTCCTAACCTCCGACAGAACGCCCGTGTCGTACGACAATCACACGCCAAACTCGAGGTTACGGTCGTTGATCGATCGGTTCGGCTTTCCGCACCTGCTGAGCGCGACGCTCGTCCTCGTCGCGGCGACGATCCTGCTCGGTATCGCGGCGAAGGCGACGGGTTCAGGGTTGGCCTGCGAGGCCAACTGGCCCCAGTGCGACGCCGGGCCGTACAACCTGTTGCCGGGGAGCTTGCCGAGTTTCTACGAGTGGTTCCACCGCTTCGTGGCGATGTTCGCCGGGTTCGCCATCATCGGCTCCGCGGTCGCGGCCTGGCGACTGCCCGACGTCGACCGGCGCATCGCTGGACTGGTCGCCCTGGGGATGGTGCTGACGCCGGTACAGGTCGCACTCGGTCGGGAAACCGTCAAGCAATACACGATAGATATCCTCTCGCTGCACTTCTGGACGGCGGTGACGATCTTCACGCTGTTCCTCGTCGCCACCGTCCTGGTCTGGACACCGCGGCTGACGGGGACGCACGTTACCGGCGCGCTCGTGCTCGGAACCGTGGCCCTCCCCGCACACGTCGTTCTCAGTCCGGTCGTTGGGTCCGAGATATCGACGTACTCACCGACGATGCAGATGACACAATACGGTGTGACGCTCACGCTGTTGGGTGCGGCCATCGTCGCGGCGATGGTCGGTCGCCGCCGCTTTACCGGCCGCGCCATCGCACCGCTGCTTGCGGCACCGCCGCTCGTGATCGCCGTGCTCTTTTTCGGCCGCCAGGCGGTCAACCCGGCGCTCGAGGGACCGTACCTCGTGACCGCGGTTGCGCTGCTCGTCACGTTCGTCGCCGGCATCGTGCTCACTCGCGGTGACGACGCTTCGAGCGGGACGGCGGACGCGCGCTCGCGGTAGCGCCGAGCCGTTGCGGCCGAGACTCAACTGAGAGCGACGACGAGAGCGGCCCCGGCGAGGACGGCACTGAGTCCGAGACCGAACAGACCGTAGTTGGCAACCGGGTTCGCCGCCGTGGTGATCCCGACGGAGTAGCGACGGCGCGAGAGCGGCCAGAACGGACGAACACCCATCGGCGTCAGCGCGTCGACGAGGAGGTGTGATCCGATGGAGACGAAGCCGACGAGGAACGCGAGGGAAACGAATCCGAGATCGGCAAACGCGGACGAGGCGTCGACGAGAACGGCGGCCAACGCGGCGAGGGCGACACCGACGAGCAGTGCGAACGGAACCGTGTGAGTCGGGCCGCGATGGTCGATCAGCGGCAGTCGGTGATCCCAGTCGGGAAGCGTCGACAGGCCGACACAGACGAGGCCGCCGACGATCGCGACCTCGGCGAACCCTGCGAGTGCAACGACGGTGCCGATCGGAGCGTACACCAGGAGTGCACCACCGTAGTGCCCCTCCTGATACATACACAACACGTTCTTAGAGGTGAAATATAAACCCACCGTCACCCGTCCGACCGGCCACCCGAACGACAGGCGTGTGGCCCTTGCCGGCGGTCGGCCGCTATCGTGGCGGTTTTGACCGCGGGTCCCCTCCGGTCGCGCGTGCAAAACGTCACCGACAGGACGAGCAATCCGTTCGGACTCCGACCGCCGTTCGACCGCTCCGACCCTGGCGACCAGGCGGCCGTCTTCGGCTACGGTGACGCCAACGCCGATTTCCACGTTATCGGCGACCATCCCGGCATCCACGGCGGCGAAACCACTGGCGTTCCGTTCACCGAAACCGAAGCCGGGCGCGCCGTCCAAAGCGTCGTCCGCGATGTCGGCTTCGCGAGCGGGCCGCGGGACGCGCCCGTCTTCGAGAACTGCGTTTTGAGCTACGTGCACATGTGTGCGCTCCCGGCGGGACGGACACCGACCGATGCGGAGTACGCCGACCTCGAGCGGTTCTTCGACGCCGAACTCCGGGCGATCAACGCCCACGTTCTACTGCCGGTCGGCGCTCACGCGACCGATCACGTCCTCCGGACGTACACGACGCAACGTCGCCGATTCGACCTCGATATGGCGTCGCTGCACGCCCGGGACATCCGCGGTCGGGGCTTCATGGTCGTCCCGATCCGGGAGCCGGCCGCGTGGGCCGACGGCGATCGCGAGACTATCGTCTCGACGCTCGAGGACCTGCTCGCGAGCGATTACCGCCAGACGAAAGGCGTCGCGACGACGGTCGGCTGACCGGACGGCGTGTTACTCTTCTTTCGGTGCGAAGACGACCAGCGCCGTACTGTCGTCGACCGCGTAGGGCGAGACGTCCTGATCCCCGTCGAACTGGACGGCATCACCCGACTCGGGGTCGTAGACCTCGTCGCCGAGCGTGAGTTCGATCGCGCCGCTGCGGACGTACAAGACGACGTTCGACTCCGGATGGCGGTGTTTCGGGACGCGCTCGTCCGCCGAGAGCCGTAAGCGGACCGTTCGCGGGCTGTGATCCGCGAATACCTCGGCATGCGGTGCGTCCTCGAGCCGATCGATGGATGTGATGTCGGGCATACGAAAACGGAGACGGGTCGTGGGCTTGTACCTACGGACGAACGGGTTCGGACCGCGGACGATCGGCCGTGTCGGACCGGGTCCCGACCGATCGCAACTGTCACCGTCGCTAACGTATACGTCGATCGAGCCGAAACATTCGACCGAACCGATGACTCCGACCCGGAGACGACTGCTTAGAGGCAGCGCCAGTGCACTGATCGTCGGGCTGGCCGGGTGTGCTGCGATCCCATCGGGCCCGGACTCCACGGACGACACGCCGTCGCCCGTGGGTGACGGTACGTACACGTCGGTCTACGAGGACGCGATCGATTCCGTCGTCATGATTCGGACGGGACAGGGACAGGGAACCGGATTCGTCGTCGACGATGCACACGTCGTGACGAACGCCCACGTCGTCGGTCGGTCAACCGCGGTCGACGTGCGGTTCACCGACGGACGGTGGCGTTCGGGATCGGTCGTCGGAACCGACCCGCACAGCGACCTGGCCGCAGTCGCGGTCGACACCGTCCCATCGGCCGCGACGCCGCTGCCGTTCGTCGACGACCAGCCCAGCGTCGGCCGGGAAGTGGTCGCGATCGGAAACCCGTTTAACCTCGAGGGAACGGTGACGACGGGGATCGTCAGCGGCACCGATCGGTCGATTCCGGCACCGACCGGCTACAGCATCCCCGACGCGATCCAGACCGACGCCGCCGTCAATCCGGGCAACAGCGGCGGCCCGTTGATGACGCTGGGGGGACGCGTCGCGGCGGTCATCAACTCCGGCGGCGGAGACAACATCGCATTCGGCATCTCCGCGGCACTGACCGAACGCGTCGTCCCCCAACTCGTCGAGGCCGGCGAGTACGATCACGCCTACGCGGGCGTCTCCGTCACTGCCGCGACGCCCGGCATCGCGGCGGCCAACGGCCTCGGGGATTCGCGCGGCCTGCTCGTAGTCGAGGTCGCCGACGGAGCCCCCGCAGAGGGGATCCTCGAGCCGAGTACCCGCACGCGCTATTACGACGGCGAGCGGGTCCCGGTCGGCGGTGACGTCCTCCTCGCCGTCGACGGAACGGAACTGACGACCAAGGAGGACCTGGGCAGCTATCTCGCGCTCGAGACGCGACCCGGCGACACGGTCGAGTTGACGATCTCCCGGTCGGGCTCCGAACTGACCGTCCCGATCGAACTCGGAACGCGACCGCTGCGTCGCGGACCGTACCGATAGACGGCGTCGGCGGTCGCTGCGAAATCGTCCATCCATGTCTGTCGCTAGCTATGGTCAGACACGAACTCGGTTAAGTAGTACTGGAGAACATGTTCTCGGTACTTCCCGACCCGTAAGAACCGGCTCGCCCCGTTATACGTCGGCTGTTCTTAGGATCGGTTGTCATGAGTGATCGAATCGGCGCACCCGGACTGGGGCTATCGCGACGCGAATTCGTTGCTGCGACCGGCGGGGCGGCGGCACTGACCGGGCTGGCGGGCTGTACGGGTCAAGGGGCACAACAGGACCCACAGCCCGAGGAGTCGTCCGAGGGGGCGTCGGACGCATCGGAGCCCACACTCCCGTGGACGAGTTCGCCGGAGGTCGTCCAGGTCGACGAGCAGGGCGGGAGCGTGACGCTGCAGTCGGTGTCGGCCCAACACGCCGTCCATCCGATGGACTCGATGGGCGGGCCGGTGGAACTGCCGCGAGTCTGGGCGTTCAAGGCCGACGACGGCGACCCCAGCGTCCCCGGTCCGATCCTCCGGACGACCGAGGGCAACGATATCGAGGTAACGCTCGACAACACGGGCAACGATCACCCCCACACGCTGCACTTCCACGGGGCACAGAAGACCTGGGAGAACGACGGCGTCCCCACGACGACGGGGATCACGGTCAATCCCGGCGAGAAACACACCTACACCATTCCGGCGAACGTCCCGGGGACGCACCTCTACCACTGCCACTACCAGACCCATCGCCACATCGACATGGGGATGTACGGACTCTTCCGCGTCGATCCGAAGGGGTACGAGCCCGCGGACAAGGAATACTTCTTCACGCTGAAGGACTGGGATTCCCGCGTGAACCGTCAGATAGTGGGCGAGGATGTCGACTACAGTCCCCGCAACCGCAACCCCGACGTGTTCACGATCAACGGCAAGAGCCTCCCGCGGACGCTCCACCCCGAGGAGGGCTCGCCGATCATCGTCGACCACGGCGACACCGTCCGCCTCCACATGGTCAACGCGGGCTATATGTCCCACCCGATGCACACCCACAACCACCGCTTCCGTCTGGTCGAGAAAGACGGCGGTCAGCTCCCCGAGGCGGCCCAGTACGAACAGGACATCACGAATATCGCGCCCGCGGAACGTCACACCGTCGAGTTTGAGGCCAACGCCGACCCTGGTATCTACCTCATGCACTGCCACAAGGTCAACCACGCGATGAACGGGGACGTCTACCCCGGTGGCATGGTCAACGGCATCGTCTACCGCGACGCGATGGACACCGATGTCTTCGCCGATCTCATGTCGTACGCCGGCTACGAGGGATAGACACCCCCGTCCCGGCGATCACGCTCGAGGGCGTGGTCGTTCGCTCCGCTGCTGTGACACATCGTGAACAGATAACAAGTACGTAATCAAAAACGAGTTATTCATGGGTCGAGATAGGTCGCCTATGAAGCTCGCGACAATTGGCGTTGGAAACGCCGGCAGCAAGATTATCGACCGGATGCTCGAGTTCGAAGACAAAACCGGTCGCTCCCTCTGTCGGCACGTTCTGGTGATCAACTCCGCCAGGACCGACCTCGCCAAACCGGACTACGTACCCGAAGACAGGCGAATTCTGATCGGCGACACTCACAAGAAGGCGAAAGGACACGGCGTCGGCGGCGACGTGGAGGTCGGCGCGGAGGTCGCCAAACACGACATCGACGAGATCCGGCGGGCGTTCGACGACGTGGAAATCCACGAAGTAGACGCCATCATCGTCGCGGCGGGGCTGGGCGGCGGGACCGGGAGCGGTGCGGGCCCGGTCGTGATCGAAGAACTCCAGAAGATGTACGACGAGCCGGTCTACGGGCTCGGGATTCTCCCCGGCGAGTACGAGGGCGGACGCCCCGCGTTGAACGCCGCGCGATCGCTGCAATCGTTCGTCCAGAAAGTCGACAACTTCATCGCCTTCGACAATGATG
This sequence comes from Natrinema gari JCM 14663, assembly GCF_000337175.1. Lineage (GTDB taxonomy): Archaea > Halobacteriota > Halobacteria > Halobacteriales > Natrialbaceae > Natrinema > Natrinema gari. The sequence goes on from NZ_AOIJ01000030.1 coordinate 161,920, forward strand.
CCTGGCGTTCCCGCGGGCAGACCATCGAAGAAGGCTACGAGCAGATGAACCGGGAGCTCGCCGTCCGTATCGTGACGCTGCTCGCCGCCGGGGAGATCGACGAGACGGACGTCGCGGAGAACGCGATGGACTCGAGCGACATCATGCGGACGCTCGACACCGACGGCGTTTCCTCGATCGGCTACGCCTCGACGACCATCAGTGGCGACACCGACGACGGGCTGTTGAACAGGTTCCGCGAGGACGAAACGCCGGTCGGGGACGCCACCGACGCCGCGAAAATCAAGGGACTCGTTCGGCGCGCCGTCAACTCCCGGCTGACGATCCCCTGTGAAGTCACCAGTGCGGACCGGGCGCTGATCATCCTCTCGGGACCCTCGGAGTTGATCTCCCGAAAGGGAATCGAGAGCGCCCGACAGTGGCTCGAGAACGAGGCCGACACCGTCGATATCCTCGCCGGCGACGATCCACGGCCCAACGCGTCCGAACTCTCAGCCGTGGTCTTGCTCTCGAACGTGACCGAGACGCCACGTGTCGACGAGATCCAGCGCCAGGCCGTCGACGCACAGGACAAGATCGCGGAACTCGAGGCCGCCCGCGAAGAGGAGATTAACGAGCTGATCACCGACGAGAACGACGAACTCGACCCGGTCGTGTAACACGGCGAGGATACCATGTCAAGGAACATTTACCAATGAAGCTCGCTCTCATCGGCGTTGGTCACGCCGGCTCACGGATCGTCGACCGAGCGCTCGAGCGGGAGTTAGAGACCGGCCGGGACCTCTGTAACGGGAACGTCCTCGTCTTCGATACTGCGGCGGACGCCTTCGGCGACATCACCCACGTTCCGTCGGAGTGTCAGGTACGCTTCGGGGACATCCATCCGGACGTTGACGCCGACGGCGTCGGGGGCGATCCGGACCTCGGTGTCACGGTCGCCCGCGAGGACGTTCAGGAACTTCGCCGCGCGTTCGATGCCGTCGATTTCAACACCATCGACGGCTTGTTGCTCGTCGCGGGGCTCGGCGGCGGCACTGGTGGCGGCGCGGGTGCAGTACTGCTCGAGGAGTTGCAGGAGATCTGTGATAAGCCAATCTACGCGCTCGGTGTGTTGCCGGAGGCTGACGAGCCCGAACGCTGTGCGCTCACCGCGTCCCGGGCGCTCCAGTCGTTCGTCGGGATCGCCGACAACGTGATCTGCTTCGACAACGACGCGTGGCGGTCGACGGTTTCGTACACCGACACGGCGGAGTCCGAGTCCGACCGGCCCTACGACGAACTCGACCGCACCGTGGTCTCGCACGTCCTGACGGCGTTCGGAGCCAGCGAGTCGGCAGCGATGACGACGGCCGCCGAGAACCGGATCGACGCCAGCGACATCACACGAACGCTCGAGACGGGCGGCGTCTCCTCGATCGGCCGGGCGACCCTCGAACTCGACCGGTCCGACGACGGCCTCTCCTGGCTCCCGTCGTGGCTTCCGCTCCCGTCGTGGCTCGAGGGGGACGCCATCGACGGCCCGGCCGACGCCGCCGAGGTCAAACGACTCGTTCGCCGGGCGATCGACTCACAGCTCACGCTCCCCTGTGCGGTCGACAGCACGTACCGCGTGCTGGTCGTCCTCTCCGGACCGCCGACGGCGGTCTCCCGAAAGGGGTTCGAGAGCGCCCGCTACTGGCTCGAGCAAGAAACGGGGACCGTCGAGGTCCTCGCCGGTGACGAACCCCGTCCCGACTCCGCGACGCTCACGGCGACGGTGTTGCTCTCGACCGTCACGGACGTCCCCAGAATCGACGCCCTTCAGGAGCGCGGTCGCACGGCCATGGAGGCGGTCGACGAGTCCGAGGCCGGCGAAACCGAATTCGTCTGGTGACCGCACACGAGCCGCGTCGCCGCCGCTTAGATGGGGCCGTCGTCAGGTCCGTCGACGAGCTGTCGCCGGCCCGCCGCGGTGACGTCGTACCGCCGGTAGCCGATCGACCGGAGCTCCCCCCGGTCGCGGAGGCTGGCACAGACCGTCTCGACCGCGACCGGGTGTTCGTCGATCGCAGCAGCGAGGTCGACGACGTAGCAGGGGGACTGTTCCGCCAGCGCTGCCAGAACCGCCCGCTCGAGTTCGCGTCGGGTCATCGGTGGTCGCGACTCTCCTCGTAGGCGTCGAGGAGTTCGCGATATCGGTTCCGGACCGTCACCGAACTGACGCCGGTTTCCTCGCCGACGGTCGCCTGCGTGACTCGTTCGTTCGTCAGTCGGGCCGCGCCGTAGATCGCCGCGGCGGCCAATCCGGCCGGGCTCCGCCCGCTGTGGAGGTCGTGGGCCTTGGCCGCCTCGAGTATCTCCCGGGCCAGCCGTTCGGCGTCGTCGCTGACCTCGAGCGCCGACGCGTACTGTGGAAGATAGTGAATCGGATCGGCGGGTTCGATCCGGAGTCCGAGTTCGCTCGAGAGGTACCGATACGCGCGCTGAACCGGGAGCTTCTCGACGCGGCTGACCGATTCGAACGCGACGAGCGTCCGGGGGGTTCCGTGTTGTCGCGCGGCCGCGTACAGGCAGGCGGTCGCCATCGCCTCGATCGATCGCCCGGGGAGCAGGTCCTCGTCGACGGCACGACGGTACAGGACGCCGGCGGTTTCGCGACACGGCTTCGGCAGGCCGAGCGCCGACGCCATGCGTTCGATCTCGCCGAAGGCCTGTTTCAGGTTCCGTTCCTGCGCGTTCTTCGAGGAGTACCGCTCGTTCCAGGTCCGCAACCGCCGGAGCCGCTCGCGCTTGCGCTCCGAAACCCGGTTGCCGTACGCGTCCTCGTCTCGCCAGCCGATCGTCGTGCTCAGTCCCCGATCGTGTTTGATCGACGAGACCGGTGGGCCGACCCGGCGTCGGTCCTCCTCGTCGTCGAGACACAGCCACTCCGGGCCGTAATCGATCGCGTCCGCATCGAGGACGAGCCCACACTCCGTACACGTCCGCTCGCCGTGTTCCGCATCGTGACGGATCGAGCCGGAACATTCCGGACACTCCGCCCCCTGTCGCTCGGGAGGATGCTCGCGCTCTCCGTTCCGGGTCGATCCCTCGACAGCCGTATCGACAGTCGTCTGACTCATTGGTTTCTCTCCGCCGGACTCCGTGCTCCGGCCGTGTGATGCCTTTGCTTGGACTGGCGTGAAGCGGAGGTATCAACGACCGGTGGATTCCCACGGCGTGGGAACGGCCGCCGGCGTTCTTCTCTCCCCGATCCATGGCGGTTGAACTCGAGAGCGACAACGTTTATTCCGACCGAGCCAACAGCACAGACCGATGGATCACGACGGCGATCGGACCGGAGCCGATGGCGACGCCGACCCGTTCGAAGCCGACGACGACCGCGTCGCCCTCGGCTTGGCGTTGCTCGCCCGCCTCGAGCACGAATCGCTCTCGCTGGCCGATGCCGTCGACCGAATCGAGACGGTGACGAGCGACCCGACGATAACGCGGACGATCCTCGATGAGGCCGAACTCCGGGGCATCATCGACCGCGACGACGGGATCGTCCGCCCGAAGAGTCGCCAGTACGTCCGCTTCGGGCAGGACGTCATCACGAAAGAAGGGGACTTTTCCTGTCGACGCTGTGGTTCGGGGCTCTCGACCGGCTATTTCATCGACCTCGAGGCCGGTGAACTCGGTCCCTTCGGCTCGTCGTGTATTCGAAAAGTGACCGGTCGGGACGACTAACGCCCCTGCCGGAGCTCCGCGATCAACTGCTCGATCGTCTGTTGTTGTCGCTCGATGATCTCGCTCTGACGGTCGACTGCCTCCTCGAGCGACTCGACTCGCTCGAGGAGTTCGGGGTCGGTTTCGGCCACGACCGCCCGGTCGGCTTCCGCAGTCGCCGCGCCGGCGTCGTCAGGGGACGACGGAGTCGCCTCGGCGGCCTCGAACACCGATCCCGTCTCCGCCTCCGCGACGTCCGTCGTCCCGTCGCGGTTGGACGCGTGATCGTGATCAGCAGTCGGCGTTGCCGCCCGCGATGTCGACGATGCTGGCTGGCTCTCACTCCTATCGGCTCTCGTCGTCGTTGACCCGCTATCGGCGGTCGCGGTCTCGTCTCTACGACCGCCGGCCAGCGACTCGGTCGCCCCTGCCTCCCTCGTCCCGGTCGCCGGCTCACCGGTCACGTCGCGGTCGTCCGGTTCGGGCGGGTCGGCATCGAGCGGGTCCACGCCACCGCCGAAATCGACCGCCCCCTCGCTACTGGCCGACGACTCGTCATCGTCGCCAACTGCCTCGTTCAGTTCCGCCAGCGAGCCGACATCGTGGTAGTCGAACAGCGCCCGCTTGAGTCGCTCCCGGAGGTCGTTCGCCTGTTCGTTCGGCGCCTTGATCCGCTGGGGCCGACCGTTCGCGGTGAGCACGATCTGTGTGGCAACGCTCCCGTCCTCGAAGTCGAGGTTGGTCACGTCGCCGAAGTGATACTCCTCGTAATCCCCGTCCCAGACGGCACTGCCGATGTGTTTGACGAGTCGATCGCTCGTGATAATGAGCGTCAGCTCGCTAAAGCGGTAGGTCTTGACGACCGTCTCGCCCGGATCGGTGATCCCGTTCCCGTTCAAGACGCCGGCGAGGACGGGGTGTAACACGTCATCGGTCTTCCCGCCGGGCACGGTAAACGTTCGCTCGCCGTCGAGGGGATACTCGAGAACGAATTTCGTCTTGCGTCGGCCCTCGGAGATTGTCAGGCGGTCGGCGTCGTGGGGGAATTCGTCTGCCGATTCGTCGCTCAGCAGTCCGTCGGCGCGGTACACGATCGTCCTCGTGGGGGTAATGAAGAGTTCGTCATCGCTTCCAAGAGAGACACGCGCCGCGATCTCCTCGCCGTCGAGAGTAGACTGGACGATACCGGGAACGCTCATGCAGCGGAGTTCGTAATACCATGTGATAAATCCGTGGGTCCACGTTGCACGGCGACTCCGAATACAAAGCTTAAAGAAACACACCCCACTACTCGTAATCGAGCCCGGGTGGCTTAGCTGGACATAGCGCCGCACTCATAGGGTTCAGAGATTCGGTGCGGTTTCGCCTTGGAAGCCTCCGTGTCCCTCGAGGACTGCCGAGCCTCGAACCTGGGACATGCGGAGATCGAGGGTTCGGAGCCCTCCCCGGGCACTACTTCCTTCCAGTACATGCCTACGTGAGATTCCTCTCATCGACGTGGGTAAGTCCGTTCCAAGAGGTTTGGGCACCGCAACCGAGCGAACCGCCTCACCCCCAAAAGAGGACAGTCGGATAGCCACAGCCGCGACGAGAAAGGCGACGGCGGGAAGAGCGTCCATCTCGGATACTTGCCCAGGACTGTCGCGGCTGAGTCGGTGCCTCGCCGCCGGCGGACGACCGCCGGCCAGGCACGGTACTATACCGGGGCGACGGCCAGCCGCTACACGCATTCAGGAGAATCTGATTGTATTGTTCGTGCCAAATCTAATTAGGCTAGACTATTATTTACTGACGTATAATATATTAGTCCGCATGTTGGATAAACGTGTACCAAGTCGGAGATCGTTTGTAAAGAAGACGGCAGCGGTACTGACTGTCGGGAGTGTGGCCGCCACCGGCACGGCGGCAGCAGCCTACGAGAACGAAGTCGTCGTGGAGGCGCCCGGTGGTGCAAGCGGGAAGTTCGACATCGAAGTCCCTGATGCAAGCGCCAAGTACAAGAGCCAGGAATTCTTCCAGCGAGATCACCTCGAGCGGGACAATCGCGACGATACTGCGGTCGCGAAGGGGTACGTGGGCGGCGGCAAGGACCGCATCCTCTTCGACGGCGATCCCAACGATGTCGTCGAACTGGACGTGCCCGATAGTCTCGAAATCACGATCCGGTCGGCATAGAACGCGGCCTCGCGCCGCTGTGACACGTCACGGCGTATCGACACGAGATACCGTCCCCGCTACATATTTTTCGCACCACTGGCGGTCCCGTCGTCCGTCGATCGCTTGCAGTCCCTCCACAGGTCCCGATAGTAAGTTAGCTGTTACTGCCGCTGGATGTCTTCGAGGCGGCCGATGAACCCGGATAACGTCCTCGAGTGCGGTGAGACTGATGGGTGTGTGACAATCATCGGATAGAACGTGTCAATTATACCGCTCAAACACGTTCGTTCGATAGAGTGTACCGATGTCTGATACGAGCTCGGAGGGGCCGTCGATCGGGCCCGGCGACATCGTCATCGATGCCGATGATACGTCACCCAGTCCCGCGGTCGTGGTCAAAACACCGAATGCGGTCGCGGCGGACTGGCGTGTTCCCGGAGGCACCGTCGCGGACTCGAATCCGGACTACCCAGCCACCGATCCGGTCGTCGTTGTCGTCTTTCGGGACGACCTCGAGGATGCGTATCCGCGCTACACCGGTGGACTCCCACTCGCACTCGCCCAGATAAACCGGGACGGGCTCCGCCACTACTCGTTTCCGAAGTCGAGACTCCGCCGGATCGGTCAACTGGAGCCGACGCAACTCACACTCGACGCCATCGATCCGAATCCGTACCACTCGCGGAACTTCTCCGTGGAGGAAAACCGCGACTACATCGCCGCGATCCGTGACCGCGGTCGCCCCGATCCACCCCCGATCGTTCGGGATTGTGGTGACCGCTTCGAACTCCTCAACGGTCACAAGCGCGTCTGGGCCAGCTACGTCGCGGGGCTGGAGTCGATACCCTGTGATATCCATTACGAGCGGGAACTGTACGCGGCGAGAACGTGGGCTCGGTACCATCTGCAGGGCTACTCCGAGTCCCAGCGCCACGTGGCACTCCGACGGATCGAGTCGCGTCTCGATGGGCAGCAGGCTGCGTACATCCAGCGGGAGTACATCGACAGTGGAGAGACCGGGCCGAAAACGGAAGACACGGCGGACGGCGAGCGGACCGAGGCCTGACTACTCCCGCGGTCCGATTCGGACGACGAACCGTTCGGGTCCCGTCTCGGGCAGTTCGGAGAGGAAAACGCCCTGTTCTTCGGGCTGGGAGGGGACGGCGATCTCCCGGGCGACTTCCGACGGGGCACCGCCCATGCTAATCGCGGGTTCATCGGTTGCGGTCCAGTAGACGTGCGCTTCGTCTCCCGATTCGAATGCCGTTGGGAAGGTCGCCCCTCGTTGTGGCTGCGAGACGTTCGCATCCCGGAGTATGAGTTCGGTATCGGCGGACACGGCGGGCCCCCCTGCGTGGTCGAGGACGAGCGCCGAACCGTCCTCGGAAAGTTCGCCCTCGATCCGAACGGCGTCGCTGACGAAGTCGGGCTCGGAAACGGGTACGTCGCCCAGCTCGGTCACGTCGTACTGATACATAGTGGTGGTCGCTTGCTCAGCGTCAGCGGGCTCTGCAGCGGTAAGCTCCGTCTCAATCGAGCGGATATAACCTGCTGCGGCGATCTCCATCCGAACGTCGATCGCGTCGACATCGAGATCGAGTTCTCGTGCCGTTTCCTCGTCGGTGCTACTTGCCTCGAACACGTACACCTCTTGGTCGTCACCGGTTACGTCGACCCGCTCGAGCTCGGCCACGGAAACGATTCGTGACACGGTCTCTGTATCGATATATGGCGGCGTAATGCCGTCCGGATTGAACGTGTGCGTGATCCGACTGATACGCGCAGTGCCGGTAAACCACACTGCTTGCCTCCCGTCGCTACTGAGATTCCTGGCGATGTCGTCCGCTTTGACGAGCGTCCCGGCCTCACCACTGCGGATCGTCTGCGTAGTCGGCTGAGAGGCCCCCATTTCGGAGGCGTTTTCGATGCGTTCCTCCTCGGAGGTGAAGGACCGGTCGTCGAGCGTGCGCCGATGCTGGGTTAGTAACGCCTCGGTTTCGGGGAGTTCCTGCAGATCGGCGAACGGCCCCTCCGGTCCGTCCGACTCGTCACTGCTACTGTTACACCCCGCAAGTACTGCCGTCGCACCGCCGATCCCCATCAGGACATGGCGTCGTTCCATACGCACCCGTTACGTTCATCTCACTTGATCCTTCTGTGAGATGAGTGGTATCGCGTGTGTTCCGATCACCACTGTGGTCGTGACTCCCCGGCCTCGCCTGCGAGATTCGCCGACGCGAATCGAGTCAGCGTTCGATTCCGCGTCCGGGTTCGAGGCGATAATTCGGTGAGCTCGAGGTCGGCCGAGCGGCATCGCCGGCGTTGTCCGTCCGAGAGACTACAAGAGTAACGCCAGCGGAGGGGCCGACATGCTAATCCATTCTGGCGCGATTCGACTCACTCGCAGTGGTGCTCGAGAAACAGCCGGTCGAGGCTGTCGTCGGAGTCCCAGCCCCTGCCGAGGTGGGGGAGGCAGGGGGAGGGGAAACCGAGATCGGAACACATCGTGGCTATTGACGTCCGGGCCGATCTCGGGAGGCGAGGACCGTCTGTCTCGGATTGGCTGATTCCGTCAGGGCAACGACTGAATCGTTCCTCGCCAGCTACGGCTTCGTCGTTGTGCGGCATAAACTTGTTGGCCAACTGCTACGTCCTGCGAGCATACCCAGGCCAGAACGAACGGAGACAGACCTGACGGACGAGCAGTGTCCTGGTCGGAACTCCCGGCCAGGGGCCGGCAGCGGGACGGCACCTCCATGGTGTGTCCAGTGGTGGGTGAACCTGGGATCACGATGGCGTCGAGTGTGCCAACCGACCGCAGATGCGGCGAGAGCGTGTCGATATCTCGGAGCGGATCGACGGTTGGAGTCTTGTGTCTCTCGCCATCGGTACCTCGCGTCGGTCACCATTCGTTCCATCTCCAACAGAGACAGGTAACAGCAGTGTTACCGGTCGGTTCCGACTCGTCGCCGGCCACTTCGTCCGACTGCTGGTCTTCCGCGTGCTGTCGGTCTCGGGTCAGTCGTTCGGCTGGAATTCGCCGGCGGGGCTGCTCTACCGTTCGCGACCGATCTCCGGTGCGATTTCGGGAACGTCCTCGAACGCTCGCGATGGCAGGTCGAGACACTGACCGTTCGAAAGGGCAGGTCGATTCCAACGGAGTCGGAATCGGCCAACTGTTGATATAGATGCCACCGAACGTATCGACTGTCGCGTACCTGCTGTGCGCGACAGACTTCGATCCAATCAGCCCCTTGGCAGCACTCCTGGACCCGGCGGCGGGCACATCCCATCCGTCACCGGACCCGCCGCCGTTCCGAGACGCGCCGGTCCGAGGAGAACCGTGGTTGTCACGAAAGCGAGTCACCGTTGGCTCCGCGTCCAGCGTGGTGCTCCGCCTCGAGACACGAGTCGGGACCGCAGTTGCCGTGCGATTACTCGACCTCGAGCGACCAGTCGCCGTCGGCCTGGACGTCGATCCAGACGGTACCCGGATGGTCGACCGTCGTTTCGCTCTCGACTGTGCCGATCTCGTTGAACACTTCCTCGCCGGCGAACTGACCGCTATCGGCCTCGGTATAGGCCATGACGATGAAATTACTCTCGCCAGCGTGTTCGCCGCTGATGGTCGCTGTGTCCTCGATCGCCACCGGTCCAACGACGGCCGGACCCGTATCACTCGCCTCGGCGGGCGGTGTATGGATCGCCGCATCGGGTGCACGCGGCTGTCCGACGTGGAGGGTCCAGTCGCCGTCAGCAGCGACATCGAGCACGTAGTCGCCCGCCGATGTCGCGATTGCGGTCGCGCCATCGACTGCGCCGGTCTCGTTGACGAGGACAGCCTCGTCGTCGCCGCCAAGCAGCACGACGAAATCCGAGGTGCCATCGTGATCGAAGGCGAGGGTCGTGAGTCCGCTGTCGAGCGAGAGGTCGGTAACGCTCTTCCGGCCGCTGCCCTCGTAGCGCTCCGCCTCAGGATCGAACAGCGGGTCGTCGCGATCGATCGTCTCTCCGATCGAACGCAGTGTGTCGACGTCCGACCCCGCCGACCCGTCGCTAGTGTCGGTCCCGTTCCCGCCGTTGCCCTCGTCGGCAGAATCATCACTCGAGCACCCCGCAAGCACGGTCGATACTGCGACGCCGCTTCCCAGGAGCAGTGTTCGGCGGTTCATATCACCCTAATTGGATGGGTTGTTGATACGTGTTTCGGGCGGGCCGCCGTCCGAACTGCCATCCGGGTCGGGTGTTTGGAACGCATCTCGCGGTGGCGTCGGCTTTCGGCGACGAGTACGACGCGGTGCTTGTCAATCGAGCCACCGACCGACGGTCGCTCGGACCGAGTCCCGTTCGGACCGTTTCGAGGCGAGACGACCCGACTCAGCCGCACCGATCTCGAGGCCGCTCGCTGCGCTGCGCGGATGTCGGCAGGGTCCTTGGCCGCGAGTGGAACCCACCGTCGACTGGACCGGCACCGCAGGTGATCAGGTGTCGGCGGACGCCTCGTCCCAGTCAGCGAAGCAGTCCGCGGGCCGTACGTCCCGTATCGCATCCATTCCCTCGCTCGGAATGTGTTTGAAACAGCGCGGTTCCCCCTCCGATTCGGCGATCCACGCCGCCTCGTCGCCGCACTCCGCACATCGTGGCGCTCCGCCGACCCGTAAGGCGATCCACCACCGGAGCCCCTCAAGCCGATCCCGGACCCGGGTGCGGAGACGCGAGAGCGTGCCGTCGGTCATGAGGTTTCGATCTGTCGTGGGTGAACCACTTGGTAGTTCCCGATCCGCCTCGCCGGCGGCGGTCGGTGGCGTGGCGATCACGGCTCCGAGTCGGCGTCTCGCAGCGTCCCGGCGAGTACCTTCGCGGCGACCAGAACCGGGTCCCACGTGGTATTGAACGGCGGCGCGTACGCGAGGTCGTAGTTCTCGACATCGGTGACGGTCGCCTTCGCCTCGAGCGCTGCGACGATGGCGTGACTCCGATGGACCGCACCCTCGCCGTACTCGCTGACGAGGCTTGCACCGAGGACGCGACCGGAATCGCGATCGGCGGTCAGCGTGACGGTGACGGTCCCGTCAGCGGGGTAATAGCCAGCGCGCGATTTCGCCGTCACCGTCTCGGTTACCGGATCGAACCCCGCCGCACGGGCCTCCTCGTGGTCCAGAACCCCGGTTCGAGCGGCCTCGCTGTCGAAGGCCTTGACCGCCGCCGTGCCGGCGATGTCGCCCCCTTCGGTCGGCGTCCCGGTGACGGTCCGGCCGATCGCGCGGCCGTGCCGGTTCGCGGTCAACGCCAGCGGGACGTACGCTGGCTCGCCGGTAACGACGTGTGTCGCCTCGGCGCAGTCGCCCGCGGCGTAGACATCGGAGACGTTCGTCTCGCGATAGGCGTCGGTAGCGATCGCCCCGGTCTCGCCGAGGGCAATCCCGGCGGCCTCGGCGAGGTCGGTCCGCGGACGAACGCCGGTGCCGAGCAACGCCATCTCGGCCTCGATGCGGTCGTCGGCCGTGACGACCGCCTCGACGCGGTCATTACCCGACAGTGCCCGGACCTCGGCATCGAGGTGGAGCACGACGTCCTCGTCTCGGAGGTGCTCGGCGACGTACTCGCTCGTTTCGTCGCTGAACCCCTTCAAGACGCGGTCGCCGCGCTGGAACAGGTTCACTTCGAAGCCGTTCGCCGCCAGCGCCTCGGCCATCTCGATCCCGATGTAGCCGCCGCCGACGACCGCGACCGGACCGGTGCAGTCCTCGAGGTACCGACAGGCCGGCCCCCGGTCGGGCTGTTGGAGGTCCGCGTCGTCGCGCGCTCTGGCGACGTACTCGCGCAGTTCCCGCCCGTCGCTCATCGAGCCGAGGGTGTACACGCCGTCCCGGTCGACCCCGTCAATGGGCGGCACCACCGACTCCGCGCCCGTCGCGATCAGCAGGTGGCCGTACGGCTGGACGACCGTTCCGGACTCGCGTTCGGCGGTGACCGTCCGCTCGTCGGTGTCGATGGCGACGACCTCGTGGCCGGTCCGGAGGTCGATGTCGCGTTCCTCGCGAAACTCCTCGGGGGTCACCGAGACGAGATCCTCGAGCGACTGGATCTCCCCTTTGATGTAGTAGGGAAGTCCGCAGGCACCGTAGGACACCCACTCGCCCCGCTCGAAGACGACGATATCGCGGTCGGGAGCGGCACGCCTGGCCTTGCTCGCCGCTGACATTCCCGCTGCGTCACCGCCGACGACGACGAACGGATCGCTCATACCACCACTAGAGTCCAGCGAGCCATATAACTGCTAACTGCCCATGCACCGTCAGCGCCGAAGCAGCGACGGGACGTCGATCGGAGCCGAAGCAGGTCACCACTCCGGCGACGAACCGACCGACCCGGCGTTATCGGCGACGACGGAGGACCATCACGCCCGCTGCTGCGATCCCGACAATACCGACGGCGACAGCAGTGGTAGTCGCCGATGCGAAACTGGCAGACTGCGTTTCGTTCCCGTCGGACTGCGACTCGTCGCTGCCGGCGCTGGACTGGGCATCGTCACCTGGATATTCGAGGGTGGCACGATCGGTAACCGTTTTCTCGAAGTGTGTGTGCACCGCTTCCCCGTTGATGGTCCCTTCCAGGTGGACGACGTAGTCGCCCGCCTCGGTGAAGACGACCGGGGCTTCGTAGACGCCCGGCTCGCCGTACTTTTCGCTGCTCTCGAGGGCCGTCTTCTCGTGCCCCTCCAACTGGATCGAGACGGTCAGGTTCTCCGAGACGTTCTCGACCGGCTCGCCCGATTCCGCGTCGACGATCTCGAACTCGAGCCACATCCGCTCGCCGGTGACCAGCGGCTCGTCCGCGCCGCCGAAAGTCACCTCGTTCCCGGCGACATCTTGGGTGTCGTGAGCCACGGCCGGCCCAACGGCGCTGAGCAGCACTAACGCGGTCACTCCGATTACAAGCAGGTATCTCGTCTGTCTCATCGTATCCGGGACGACGAGCCACGGTATCTATGTCGTTCTGGTTCGATTCTCGGACGGGAATGTAACGTGAGAGACAACACGATAATCGCGAGCGCGCTCCTCGAACGACGTCACGCGGCTCGTGTACGGCCACAGCGACGAGTCCTCGTCGGATGCGACTCGTGACGGTCTCTATTTCTGATCGAAGCAACGGATGTGAGGAACGCCGCGACGGAGCCGATTAACGGCGCAGAGGGGGAAATGAGACCGTGCGGTTCCACAGGTGTACAGCGGAGACCGAAAAGCAACAGCGTTTCTACCAGTCGAGTTCGGTGCTGAGTGCTTCGAATACCCTCGCGACGGCTTCGTATCGTTCGGCCGAATCAAACTGCAACTGCCTCGGCTTCGTAGGGCCAATTTTATTGATTATCTTTGCTATTGTCAAGTCCGAACCGATTTCCCACTCAAGACGGATCTCGCGGCGTTCGTCGTCTAGATCAACGCTGGTTATGTTCGTCAGCTTGTTACACCCCTCGCCCTCGAGACAGAGGTTCGGCGGCGAGAGCTCATAGTGTTGCCCATCAGCGTACCAATCGGCGAGTGTTCCGGCTGGAAGGAGTGCTGCCGATTCGCTTTCAATACTGCTCCGAATAGCAATGTCGAGATCGGGACTCACGGACGCATCGATCTTGAACGTTGGATGATCCGGGACGTAAGTGAGCAGTCGCTGTCCGTCTCGAGACGCGTCTAAACGCGTTAGCGAGACGAACCGGTGAAAGGAAGTCATCGACAGTAACTCCGAGAGACTGTGTCTAACATCATCGACATCTCCCCTGAAACGTTCGTCGTTCACACGAGCGAACGCGTCACGGAGGGATGCGACGAGATCCGGGTGATCGTCAGCCAACTGATCTTCGGACAGCCAGATATCGACGGTGTCCGCGTGATCTAATGCCGCGTCAATCGCGGCGTTCGTCGCGCGAATCCCGGCCGCTTGATCGCCGGTTACGATCAAGACGTGCGTCGGGTTGAACTCGGAGTTTTGTTGGGACATCGATGTCGATTACACGAGCGGCACACCAACCGGCGGTGCGACAGTACTCGCAGCGAGGGAGTACGCGAGGGCCGTCACCACGACTCCTGGAATTGCAACTCCGGCTGCATCTGCGGCCCTATTGATTGCGTTTTCGAACGCATCCCGGAGAGCGGACACACTCGGAGCGCCATCCCCCGATCCGCAGACGGCGTACACCATTTACTCTCGTGCTCTTCTCCAACCCAGATACAGTTACCGGTGTGACCAATCCAGATATTGAGTCCGTCACGATAGTCTCTTTCCGGGAATATTGCGAAACGGCCGTCCGGCATCGGCGGCGGATCGGGCTCATCACATTCGAGTGAATGACCACTATCGTCGCACGGACACACCAGTTATAACCGACCATCACGTTCTCCGTCGTTACGCGCACCGTGTTTCAGTTCTCGTCAAAACCGACAGATCGCTTTAGGGTCTGCCCATCTTCTGGTTTGTGTGAGTGATGACTAACGGCGCAGTTACGACGATTGCACCTCGGGAATATCCCCCTACGCTCGGTATATCCGTTACTGGTGACCGTACTGAGCGAACGCGAGCAGCTCAGATGTAGCGTTCAGCTCCGCTCTTCCTCGGAGAATCGCCACGGGCTCTCGACATCCGTCGCCGCCTCGTCCCTCGAGAGCGGGACATTGTGATACAGTTGCTCGAGGTGGTCCATGGTGTAGCCGACCGAGTAGCGCTCGACGGCCGCTCTGGTCTCGCGGTCGGTCGCCAGACAGGTCTCGATGGCCTCGACCATCGAATCGAGATCGCCGTACGCGAAGCGCTCGCCGTTGTCGGGACCGATCGTCCGGTCGAACGGCGGCGCGTCGGTAGCCGCGACGGGCGTCCCGCAGGCGTTCGCCTCGAGCGTCGAGAGCCCGAGGGTATCGGCGGTCGAGGCGGTGACGAAGGTGTCGATCGAGGAGTAAAAGGTCGGCAGCTCCTCGCGGGGGAGGAAGTCCCGGAATTCGACGTTGTCCGGTGCTGCCCGCTCGAGGGAGTCGCGGTACGGGCCCTCGCCGACGATGACGAAATCGTACGCCGGTAGCGCTTCGGCGGCCCGGAGGATCTCGTTGACGTTTTTCTCCATGCTGAGTCGGCCGCTGTAGCCGATGACGGTCCGATCAGGATACCAGTCCGCCGCGGTGGGCTGGAAGAAGTCCATATCGATCCCGACCGGGAGCTGGACGTGTTCGACATCGCGCTCGATCCGCTCCGTCGACGCGGTCACGACGTCGAAGCTCCTGAGGAAGGCGTTCTCGCCGGGCACGTACAGCTTCGAGAGCAGCCCCGCGATCGACTCGAGTTTGATGCTCTGGTGGAAGTACTCCTCGAGAGGCGTGTGATGCGTGTAGATCGTCGGTAGATCGTGTTTCCAGGCGTAGTACCGGCCGAGGATACCGATCGGTGCGGGGCCGTGACAGTGAACGACGTCGAGGTCGGGGAGCGTCGATGCCCGTCTGGCGAGCGGGATTCGGTAGCCGGCGTAGAACGGGTTCGGCAGCGATCTGACGGGGAACTCGCGATCACCGGGCTCGTAGTCGCCGTCCGGATAGATGACGGACACCTCGTGGCCCTTGCGTTCTAACTCCTCGCGCCAGAGTTTGATCGTATACGTTACGCCGTCTATCTCGGGAAAATAGCTGTCGGTAAAGAATCCGATTTTCATTCAGCACACCTCGTCGTACAGCGACTGATATCGGTTCGCGACCGTCGACAGCGAGAACGCCTCGCTGCGGCGGGCGGCGTTCGTTCCGAGCCGGTTCCGGAGCGTCGGCTCTTTGAGTCGCTCGAGCGCAGCCGCGAACCCGTCTACGCCCGCGTCGGCAACCTTCAGACAGTCCTCGCCGTCCTCGAGCCACGAGAACGTCTCGATATCCCGGACGAGGAGTGGTTTCCCGGCAGTCATCGCCTCCAGCAGCGCGATCCCCTCGTTTTCCTCGTGGGTCGGGAAACAGAAGATGTCGCCCGCCGCGTACGCACCGCGGATGTCGTCGACGAAGCCGGTGAACGTACAGTTGTCAGGGGCGTCCTCGATCAGGCGCGTCGTCTCCCGTCCCTTCAGGGAGAGGTCCAGCGGGCCGAACCACGCGAAGTCGAGGGCCGGCAGCCGACGCGCCAGTTCGACGAACGTCTCGAGGCCCTTGCGCTTGATCACGTGGCCGACGAGGAAGACGGTCGGCGGGCTGAGATCGTACCGATCGCGGTACTCGGCCTCGAGCGACTCGAACCCCGCGAGTTTCGCTCGATCGACGCCGTTCGAGATGACCGTCGTCGGCATGTCGGTGTA
This sequence comes from Natrinema gari JCM 14663, assembly GCF_000337175.1. Taxonomy (GTDB): domain Archaea; phylum Halobacteriota; class Halobacteria; order Halobacteriales; family Natrialbaceae; genus Natrinema; species Natrinema gari. The sequence goes on from NZ_AOIJ01000030.1 coordinate 178,073, forward strand.
GGTTTCGATGAGGTCCCGGTTGTACTCCGACGGACAGACCAGCGCGTCGGCCAGCCCGTAGGCCCACCGGAGGTAGGGTGACAGCGGTTTCGCGAGGGCGTTGGTAAATCGGAAGCTGTCCCCGAAGTCCTCCGCGGTCACGTGTGTGTTCGCGACGACGGGCACGCCCAGTGACCGGGCCCGCTTTGCGTACCAGACCGAGCGCGGCCCCATGAGATTACAGTGGAACACGTCGGCGTCGAGCGTCGGCTCGACCGTATACTCGAGGTCCAGTCGATCCAGCATCTTCCGCTGGTGGACGACGGACTCGTGAATGCCGCCGGTGACGTGGTCCTCGAACTCGAAGTAGTGGCTGATCTTCATCCCGGATCCCCTGTCTGAACGCGATTACCGCCCGATGCGCGAGCGTTTCGGTCCGAACCGGCGGTCGCGTGCGCCGTCCGACCGCGCGGGACTCACTCGACTTCGAGCCACGGCACCTCCATCAGCGGCGGAATGTGCGTTTCGATGTGGTGTTCCCAGACGCCCTCTTCGCCGAAGGCCTCGCCGTGGTCGGCGGTCACGACGACGCGCCCGTCCAGTTCCTCGACCAGGTCGGCGACGGACTCGAGTGCGATCCGGAGGTTCTCCTCGTAGAGCTCCAGTGCCGCCTCTCGCGTGCCGTTCTTGACGAGGTCGGTCGGATCGAGTTCGAGCCACAGGCCCGCCTTCTGGGCAAGTTCACTCCCCTCGAGCGTGGTCTCGACTTTCGGCCGGATCGAGTCGCCGAGCGACGAGAGCGCACCACCATCGTCGCCGCCGTCCGTTCCCTTCTCGGCTGCCTCCTGTTTGCGGATCCCCTTCTGGATCTGTTTGAGTTTCTGTCCTTTCCCACGGGAGAGGTAGGGAGCGTGTGGCTGCATGTAGTGCAGCACCGTCCGTTCGGCCTCCGCGACGGCCTCGCGGTTGTTTCGGAACGCCTCCGCGAGGCTCTCGGGCGGGACCGTTCCGAGGTCGTCGTCCCACCCGGACTTCCAGACGTCGAAGACGTCGCTGATGTGCTCCGCCGCCGACCACTCGTAGTCACAACTCGCCCCCCACTTGAGTTCGTTCAGCGGAATTCCGAGATCGTTGATAAAGGGATTCCCCGAGAAGTACGCGATATCGTGCTCGCCGGTAAAAGTCCGATACGCCCACTCCGGCGTCGAGGACCCCGTACTCCAGCGCTTCTCCAAGGTTCCGTCGAGATACTCGTCGTACACCGCACTGAACACGTCGTATCGACACGCATCCAGCACCAGACAATAATCCCACTCCGACTCGAGGAAGTGCTGGTCGTCCATCCGTTGTGGCTACCTTTCGATTCGACCCCTGTATTCTTATTGGTTCCTGAAAGTCACCGGTATCGCCCCAATCGGCCGATTTATCGGTTATTACCGCATCTCGCCGACGATCGATGCGGCGGTTCATTCGAGATAGCCGAGCTCGCGCAGCCGATCTCGAGTCGCCGCGTCGGCCTCGGCGAAGGCGTCCGACTCGCCGGCGGCTGGGTCGCTCGGAACGTCCCACCCGCCGCCGACGGCGTCCTCGAATCGGGCGAGCGCCCGTTCGGTTGCGGCGACGATATCGTCGTCAGACGGATCGATCGGCGACTCCTCGCGTGGATCGTCGTCGAGCCGATACCCTTCGTCCGCGACGAGATCGGCGCGGACGTACTTGGCGTCGGTGCTACGAGCGGCCCGGAACCGCGAGTAGGCCCGGTGGTCCGCCGGGAGCGTGATGCCGGCCTCGCTGGCTTTCTGCTTCAAGTGGTGGAGTTCGATGACCGGTCGGGCGTACTCCACGAACGCGTACTCGGTCCCGTCGTGGCCGTCGATGACGGCTCGCTGGCCCGGGTCCGGGTCCGCGACTTCGTCGAAGGCCCTGTACTCGCTCGAGAGCAGCGAGCGCGTCGAATCGCGTGCGACGGGGTCGTTTCCCGTCCCGGTCCCGGCGACCGCGGTGGGCTCGACGGCCAGCGCATCGAGCGTCGTGTGATAGAGATCGAGCAATTCGACGAGATCGTCGCGCCGCCCGGCTCCGAGGGCGGGATGTTTCACCAGCAGCGGGACGTTGATCAGGTCGTCGTAGAGGGCGAACTCGTGGCCGTAGAGGCCGTGTTCGCCGTGGAGTTCGCCGTGGTCCGAACAGACGATGACCGTCGTCTCCGCCCACCGGTCGGTCGCGCGCAGCCAGTCGAACAGGCGACCGAGTTCGGCGTCCATGTGGGCGATCTCGGCGTCGTACAGTCCGCGAATGGCCGCCCACTCCTCGTCGTCGATCTCCCGGACGCCGGCGTTGTACTCCTTCGAGTGCTGGCAGACGGCGTCCGGATCGACGCCGGGCGCGAACGTCTCGCGATACGTCGCGGGCGGATAGTAGGGCAAATGCGCGTCCATCAGGTTGACGAACGCGAACCAGCCGCGGTCGCTCTCGCTGCCGTCGATGAACGACATCGTCCGATCGATGACCGACGGCGTCTTCGTGTCGGCCCCGTCGCCGCTGGCCAGCCGCTCGTGGGCCATCGCCCCGAGCCTGACGAGCGTCGACGCCAGCTCGCGCAGATAGTCGCTGTCGTTGACGACACGCCATGCGCCGGCCAGCGGCCCGGTGAGCACGTCTCGAGGGAGGACTTCGAAAAACGAGTCGTGTTCGTCGAACCCGTCAGTCAGCCCGGTGTAGGGCGTGATCCAGGCGTTCGAGGAGAAACACGCCGTTTCGTACCCCGCAGCCGACAGGGCCGACGCGAGAGTCGCGGCGTCGTCGAGGTACGGGCTCCCCTGATCGGCTCCGTGCTGGCTCGGATAGCGTCCGGTGAACAGCGAGGCGTGGACCGGCAACGTCCACGGTGCGGGCGCGACCGCCGACTCGAAGACGGTGCTCTCCGCGGCGAACCGGGACAGGACCGGCGTCGTCGCCCGGTCGTAGCCGTACGGACCGAGGTGATCCTTCCGGACCGTGTCCAAGACGACGAACAGAACGTTTGCTGGCGGCGTCTCGCCTCGCCTCGCGCGGCCCGCTGTGCGTCCTCGAGTCGTCGACCGCGAGTCCGCCCCGTGGCTGGCACGCGGAGACGACGCTACCGGGTGCGCGAAATCAGTCATCGGACCACTGGGCCACTTGGCGGGTCGGTAATTTGTTATAGAGCAAATACAGCGTGAAAACCGCTTGTACTCCGTCGTAATAGGGTATTGAGCCGTAGCGGTCGCCGTCGATCCACTGCCCGATTGCCAGCCAATCCCGGATTACAACCGTTCCGAAGCGACCGCTGGCGTCGGAGCGAGTTCGACCGAGCGTCCGTCATCCGACCGACAAACGATTGACACCGATCAGACGTTTCAAGTCGGACGACGATCCATATCGGCTATGGACGAGCGAAACCGGCGCGCGTTTCTCATCGGCGTTTTCGGAGCGATCGCGCTCCTCGCCGTCCTGTTTTTCGTCGTTGGTGCGCGCCCGATTCTCGACTCGTTGCTCTCGGCCGACCCCGTCCTCGTCGCGGCGACGTTCGGCCTCGCGATCTGTTGGCTCGCCGCCTGGAGCCTGATGCTTCGAACCGTCCTCGCGACGCTCGGCGTCGAGATACCGCTCGTCAAGTCGTTTTTCGTCTACGCCGGGGCCGTCTTCGCCAACAACGTCACCCCGTTCGGCCAGGCCGGGGGCGAACCGGTCGCGGCGCTGCTCATCTCCCGGGTCTCCGACTCGCGCTACGAAACCGGGCTCGTCGGCATCGCCAGCGTCGACGTCCTCAACGTCATCCCGTCGATCTCGCTCGTCTTCGTCGGCGTCGGGTACTACGCGACCACCGCCGCCGTCGATGACCGCCTCGAGACGGCCGTCGGGTCGGCCGTCGTGTTGCTCAGTGCCATCACGATCGTGATGGTGCTCGTCTGGCGGTCCCGGGAGACGATCATCGAGCGACTTCCGGCCATCATCGCGCCCCGCATCGGGCGACTCGGCCTCGAACGATTCGATTCCGAGACGCTCGAGGACGACCTGACGGACCGAATGGGGCGGTTCTTCGAGAACATCGAGCGGATCGCGACGAACCGATGGCGTCTCGGCGTGATCATCGGACTCTCGCTGTGTGGGTGGCTCTTCCAGGCCGCGGCGCTGCTGGCGGCGTTTGCCGCCTTAGGGCACAGCGTTCCGGTGTACGTCCTGCTGTTCGCGATTCCGCTCGCGAACATCGCCGGTGCGGCCCCGCTCCCGGGCGGCCTCGGTGGGATCGAGGCCGCGTTCGTCACGCTGCTGGTCCCGACGACGGGTGTCGCGGCGTCGGTCGTCACGGCGGCCGTCCTACTCTTCAGGGGCGCGTTCTACTGGCTGCCGATCCTCATCGGCGGCGCGTCCGTGTCCGCGTTCGGCATTCGGACCGTCACCTGAGCGGGCCGATCCGAGCAGTTAACCCGCCGGGACTCCGAAGACGAACGACCGACCGCGATGTACCGGGACGGCCACGCCGGATTCAACGCGCTCCTGTACGCGCCCTTCCTCCCCGTGATCAGCACCGGCTACTCGCTCGAGATGGCGCTCTGGGGTGCGGTGCTGGCGCTCGCCGCGGCGACCCTGCCCGACTTCGATCAGGGACTTCCGTGGATCGATCACCGCGGGCCGACGCACACCGTCTGGTTCGCCCTCCTGGTCGGGCTGGGTGCCGGTGTGGGGACGGTGCTCGTCGCCCACACGGGGTTCGGTTCCGGGGGCTGGTTCGGCTTCGGGTTTGGATTCGTCGTGGGGACCTGCGGTATCCTCGCCCATCTCGCGGGCGACATCGTGACGCCGATGGGAATCAGCCCGTTTGCGCCCGTCTCGCGGGTCCACGTGACCCTCGACTGGTTCAAATCGAAAAACGAGCGGATCAATCGGACGGTCCTACTCGCCGGCACGGTCGCGTTGCTCGTATCACTGCTTCTGGCGATCGGCGACCCCACAGCGGGTGCGCCGGCAGGCTGAGCGACCGCGCGCTCGAGCGCCGGTTTCAAGTGCGGTTACGCGAGCCACGGGATGTCGTCGGTTCGGGACGCGAGGATGCCGATCGAGAGCGCCCAGAGCAGGACCGTCCCGATCGGCCCGTGTACGTCGAGCCCCGCGTTCCAACTCAGCCGCAGCGGGAACAGCCACGGCACGCCCATCGTCGAGAGCGAATCGATCACGAGGTGTGAGCCGAGCCCGAGGGCGACGGCGAGCGCGACCGATCGCCGTCGGGACACGACGTACGCTCCGCCGACGACCGCCAGCGCGAACAGCGGGGCGTGTGTGATGCCGCGGTGAACGAACGGCCACCCCCAGTCCGCCGGAAAGAGGAAGTCCGCGTCCGGCGCGAACCCGAATCCGAGGCCCAGCCACGCCCCCGTTCGCCGGTCGACGCTGGTGAAGCCACGAACGAGCGCGTAGCCGACGACTGCATGTGTGACGAACGCGACGGTGAGAAACGTTAGCCGCCCGAGGTCCATCGATGCCGCCCCCTACGCCCGTCCGTCAGGTATAGTTTGTGTCATTGATCGGAGTGTCATCGTCGCCGATCGAAGCGCGTCGATACGTACGCAGGTAGCAGGCGCAAGCCGATGCTTTCAGTGGTCGAGTGGTGTCAGATCCGAGACGAACGACTGGCATGGTCCCGCTACAACTCACCGAGACACCGGACTGGCTCGAGTCGCTGTTCACGTCGAAGCTGGGGTTCGTGGTGCTGTTCGGGATCTGCATCCTCGAGGGCGCGATGTTGTTGCGGTTCATGCCGAGCGAACTCGTCGTCCCGGCTGCGCTGGCGCTGATCGGGTCGTCGATCGTCGAGGCCGTCGCGATCGTCGTCCTCGCGGTCGTTGGGACGACGATCGGACAACTCCTCCTGTTCGGGGTCGTCCGGCGGGCCGGCCGGGAGTACGCCCTCCGAACGCGCTGGGTCCCGATCACCGAGTCGCGACTCGAGCGGTTCGACGGCTGGTTCGACCGCTGGGGGCCGCTGGCCGTGCCGGTGAGCAATACGTTGTTGTTCGTCCGGGGGCTGCTCACCGTCCCCGCCGGCCTCTCCGAGATGGACCGGCGCTCGTTTCTCGTGCTGTCGGCGGCCGGCTCGCTGTCGTTCCAGTCGATCCTCGCGGCCCTCTACCTGCTCGGCGGCTATCTCCTCGTTTGACGGCATCGGGACCGCGTCTGCGAGCCTCGGCGGCCGACGACGGGACCGCGATTTCTCGAGGCCGGCGGGGGAGCGACCGAAACCGAACCGACAGAGAGCGGGCAGGAGAACGGATTCGAACACTGTCGGTAGCTACCATTCGACATAGGTGAGGTACTCGACGCCGTCGTACTCGAGGAGCCACGTGCCGTAGAACTCGGCCTCACGAATGCCCTCGTGCGCTCGAATCCGGTCGACCACCGACCGGAAGGCATCGTCGTCCTCGAAATACCCCTCGCTGATCGCCTCCTCGACGACCGCACGTTCGGCATCTGAGAGGCCCGCGAGCGTGAACAGGTACCGCGATCGAACGCGATCGGCGAACGGTTCGACGCCGGACACGACGTCGGTCACCTCGTACCGGTACTCGGTCTCGGTGGTGGTTCGTGAATCGACCGTAACCCGATATCGACTCCCGTCGTGGACGACGATGTCGTACTGCTGCTTCGGAACGAACACCGACTCGGTCCCGACGTCCGCTGCCGTTCCGTAGTCGACGCCCATGTCGTCGCCGTCCTGATTGGGTGGGGCAGTTGCCGAGACGATCGGGGCAAGGCGCTGGCGATCCACGCCGGGAAGGTCGTCGTAGTCGATCTCACCGAGTTCCGTCGTCGAATCGGCCGGGTCGAAATCGATGCGAACCTCGTAGACCGTCACCGGCTCGCTCCCGAGTCGCGTCTCCGAGACGCGGTAAAAGGAGTCGTCGATCCGGACCGTGTCGGTGCGGTCGAACAGGTCGGACCGCCCCCTCCGCACGGCCGACCCGTTCTCGCTGGCGGTCGACACGAGCGTGTACTCCTCCGAACCGGGTTCGGCCGTTATCGACACCGCAGCCGCGATTTCGTCCGCCGTCGCTGCGTCCAGATCGAGGACGACGGCCGGATGGCCGCACCCGGCAATCGGGACCGCGAGGCAGACCGCCCCGCTTGCGAGGACCTGGCGACGGTGCATGCTCCGCTCGACAGACAGGGAACACGAAAGGTTTCCGGTTCACTCGCCCCCGCATCGATCGACAGGCCCGCGCTGTTCGGTATTGCAACGTCGCTGAGCGGGTGGGAACTCGAGCGGTGTTCGTCCCGGTAGCCTACTCGGCGGTGGAACGGAACCCGACTCGCCGCTGGCGCGACCTCAGTCACCCTCCCGATAAACCGGCAGCCGAAACCCGATCCCGGCGTCCCGGAGTTGCCACCTGACCTCGAGCCCCGCCCAGAGCAGCCCCGTCAGGAGCCCGATGGCGACCGCCGCGAACTCCGAGGGCCCCATCCAGACCGGCGTCGCAAAGAGGAGGGCGTTGTAGATCCGGTGGGGGAGAATCGACCGAATGTGCTCCCCCAGAACGGCGAGCGGATCGACCCCGAGAACTTCCCCGCCGTCGTCGCCTTCGGATTCCGTTCGCGACTCGAGGCCGAGTTCCCGGGCGCTGTGCCCACCCGCACTCTCCGCGCCGGTCTCGAGGCGTTCGGCGTCGTAGGGGAGCGTGGATTCGACCTGCCAGACGATCTCGCCTGCGTCGTCGATTTCCATGACGCGGTTGCCGTGGGTGTCGGTGACGAGCGTGTTCCCGTTCGGTAAGCGGTCGACGTCTCGCGGCCACTGCATCCGGTCGTCTGCCCACTCCCAAGTGCGGGTCCACGCGCCGTCTTCGCGCTGGAACTCCTGTACGCGGCCGTTCTCGGAGTCGGCGACGACGACGGCCGGCCCGCCGCGACTCTCGGGGATGTAGTCGGGATTGTGCTGCTCGTACTGGATATCGTACTCGTCTTCGGCACCGAGCGTCCAGTCCTCGAGCAGCCCCGCCTGCCGGTCGAGGAAGACGACCTGATCCTGATTACGCAGGCTGACCATGATCCGACCCGCCATCTCGCCGCTGTCGATGTACTCGACGTCGTTGATATGCGCCCAGTCGCCGGGATATCCGCCACCGCCCTCGAGGGGGAACTCGCTTTGGGCGTCCCAGAGCCACTCGACGATCTCCGTTTCGGTGTTCACGACGAACACCTGATCCGCGACGATATCGGCGACGACGACGTGGGTCTCGTTGATGCGATCCGCGTCGTGCCACTCGCCGGCGGTCTCCTTGTGATCGTAGCGCTCGTAGAGCACGTCGACATCGCCGGTCGAGAGGTTCACCCGTTCGATGACGTTCAGCGCACAGGGCGGCTCGGAACAGGTCGGTCCCGCGGTGTGGATCGTGTCCGTCGCGGTGTACTCGACGGTTAGCGGCTCGCCCGCGACCGGATCGATGTCGAAGTACTTCGTCCGCGTATTGTTGTAATAGCGGACCTCGCCGTCGGGCGCGTACGCGGTGATCGTTCCCGCTCGGCCCGACTCAGTGACGACCGTGTGGTTCCCCGTCGGCGGCGCGTCCGGAACGGCCTCGGCCGACGCCGTCGAAAGACTGTTGCTGGACGCGACGGCGACCGCCGCCGCCGAGAGGAGGATCACGACGACGAACGCGACTCGGAGCCGATTTCGCGAGAGGTGCGAGCCGGCGCGAGCGAGCGTGGCGCGCGATCGGGTAAACATCTCACTCCCTACTCCCCCGTCGTCCGGGGTAGCATTGTTCGTCGTTTGCAGTTCCTGACAGTCGCAGCCGGCGACCGATCGACGGTGACGGGTCCGTCCGGCGCGGTCAGTCGTCCACTTCGGCCTTCCTCGTGGTGAGGACTGGCACCGGCGACGTCCGGATTACGCGCTCGGTGAAACTCCCGAGGAGGTGACGGTCGAGTCCGGTGTGCCCGTGGGTCCCCATTACCACGAGGTCGATCCCCTCCGCGTCGGTGTAAGACGAAATCTCTCGCGGGACCGAACCGGCTCGAATGGTGGTCGTGATCTCGTCGACGCCCGCTCGTCGAGCGGCCGCTTCGGCCTCGTCGAGTACCCCCTGTACGTTCTCCTCGAGTTGCTCGGGGAGCGGCGTCGATCCCGCATCGATCACCTCCGGCAGCTCGTCGACGACCGACAGCAGGTGTAACGTCGCGCCGTAGCGTTCAGCCAGCGCCGAGCCCAACTCCAGTGCCGCCCCCGCGTGGTCGCTCCCATCGGTCGGGACGAGCACGTCGGTGTAGGGGTACGTCCGTGTCGCGTCCTCGGCCGCGCGAACGGTCACGACGGGAACCGAACACTGGTTGACGACGGCGTCCGTCGTGCTCCCGAGGACGTATTCACTGATGCCGCGTCGTCCGTGGGCCCCCATTACGACGAGATCGAACTCGTTCGTGGTGGCATAGTCGGCGATCACGGTTCGCGGGTCTCCCTGCACGACGTTCGTCGCGACGGACACGCCGCGGTCCGCCGCCAACGCGGCGGCGTCGTCGAGGATGTCCGCCCCCTCTAGCTCGAGGGCATCGACGACATCGGTGCCGAGTCGGGTCAAGCTCGGCTCGTTCGTGTCCGCAACGTAGAGCAACTGGACCGTCGCGTCCCGTTCGGCGGCGATAGCCAGCGCGTGCTCGAGGGCCGCCGTTGCAGGATCGCTTCCGTCCGTCGGGACGAGGATTCGACTAGTCATGGGTGCGAGTTCAACGTCGATCCGCTTACGTTTAGTGGAAAAACGAGCGGCGGTCAGCGGGAGACGGTCGAGCGTCGTCGCTGAATGCTGGATGCGATGGCGAGTTCGGTGTGAGTCACTCGCACGTGAGCGACTCGGCGACCTCGATGCTCTCCTCCTTCGAGAGATCACCGGAGACGCTGTATTTGGTGGAGTCACAGTTCACGTTCAGGACGGACGTGGTGGTCCCCTCGAATTCGAATTCCGCGTAATAGCCGGTGTGGTCGCCGACCTCGACTGCTTCGTATCGGTCGAGTTCGTCGTAGTTGCCGCCGGTCGCGCTGTGATGGCGTTTCGTGACGTGGAACACGTCGTCGCCGTCAGTCACGTACTGGAGCGAGAGCATCGAGAAGTCGGTGTTCTCAATGACGCTCCCTTCCGCGAAGTGGTATCCTTCGGGGACGGCAGGCGAGGGCACCGACTGCGTCGTGTCCGCCCGGAGTTCGGAGAGCGAATCGTAGGTCGTTCGATCGAGCGGCGAGTTGTCCGGCGTGTCCGCGTCCGCTGGGATGTCGATGGTGAACCGGTCGTCGGCGATCGGTTCATTTAGGCTGACGTTCCGAATATCCATGACCATCTCGTATTCGTAGTTCTCGCCGCTGGCGTCGCGTGTCAGTTTGGTGGGGAAGTAGGTGTCCGTATCGATCCAGAGGGTCGTGTCGGCGGAGTCAGCCATCGTGTTGGATTCCGTCGGGGTCATGTCCAGGCGATAGGTCGCTTCACCATCGATCGTCTCTTGCCCTTCGTAGGCGAATTCGTTTTCAGTGATGAGTTGGTCGATCGATGTCTGCGGACCCGTCTCGCCGGTGTGATCGAACCGACTGACCTGGTTGTTCTCGACGTCGTAGGTTACCGTCTCGCTTTCGTTGCTGACGGTGATCGTTTCCATCCGCTCGGAGTTAGTTTCCGTCCGAACGCGGTCGTTCTCGGCATCGATCCACAGCCGATTTTCGACGGACGACGTCCGGTCGCTATCGAACGTCATGTTCATCTCGTAGGTCATCACGACCGTGTCCAACGAGGCCATGCGATCCGTGAACGTCTCGACGACCTCACCGTCGGTGGGCGGTGAATCGGCGGCGTCTGTCGCCGTCGACTGCGTTGCTTGCGTGGGCTGTTCGACGGTTGTCGGCTGGCTGGAAACCGCGCCCGCCCCGGTGGCAACGCTCGAGAGGACGAGCAGCGATCCGAGGGTGACTGCGATCAGTGCAGTACGGAGTGAGTCGGGAACCATTGCGTCTCACTCTCGCGTCGCTCATCCAATAAAGAGGGGCAGCGACATTCCGGATCTGAACGCACTACCCAAAATATAAGTATACCCAAACACCCGAATAAAATTAGATAGGGCTGTCTCGGCAAGAGCACTCGTGATTCGGACCCGTGGGAGTACGGTGGGTCCGACTCAGCGGGACAGCGCATGGACTCCGCTACCGGGTGGTAGGCGATCGGTTTCGTCGCGGTCCCGAGCGGGAGCCGTCGCACATGCGAGCGCCCCGACGAGACTCGGAGGAACGTTACGTGGATTCGACGCGGATCTCGCCGTCCGCAGTGACAGTGACCAGACAGTTGCTGTACTCGAACGTGACCGATCCGTCGGATCGAAGTCCATCCGCACGGGGTTCGAACAGTCGCTCGAGCGCGTCGGCGTTGATCGAGTAATGGAGCGGCTCGAGTTCGGTAACGGCTTTGTCGCGGAACGTTGCGACGGCGTCCGCTACGGCAACGCTTAGCGGTTCGTCGTCGAGTCGATCATACTGCACCGAATAGTGATCCTCCATCGCCGTCGATGGTGATCGTGAACTCATCTCAGTCATTGGTAATACGTATCCCCAGTACGGCCGTGGGAAGCTACTCATCCGTTCACGAGTTGTCGCAAAGAGCCTGATCGTTAACTGTGTAATGACTGCTGATTGAGGTGGTTAATCAGTTAACCCCTACGTAGTCGACCCCTCGAACAGCGCCGCGAACAGTTTCCGTTCGGCGGACCGAACGTGTTTGTGGAAGGCGGGCGACGAGATGCCGAGTGACGAAGCGATCTCTTCGCCGTTGGCCCGTCGGGGCCACTCGAAGAACCCGCCGTGGTAGGCCGTCTGGACGACCTCGTGCTGTCGATCGGTGAGTTGCTCGAGCAGGGTACTGCGCGCAGGGCCACCGAGCGTCGACCGGTCCGCGGTCGACTCTTCGCGCCGGGCGACCAGCGACACCGCTGGACCGCTTCGGGAGATTCCCGAGAGGACATCGCGGACCTCGGCCGTCTCCGGAACATCGATGATCGCACGCCCGCCGGAGGGGTCCGCACCGAGTTCCCGCAACCGAGCGCCGTGGGCATCGACGATCGAGCCGAGGAAGGGCTCGGTCAGTCGTACCTGGAGGAGCATCTCGTCCTCGTGCTCGGCGATCGTCGACACTGCGGCAACCCCGTTGATCGCGGACCGATCGACGGTCACCGCGGGATCGTCGCCCGGGTCCTCGACGGCGACGAAAACGATCTGTGAACCGTCCGCCCGCCTCGTTGCACCCTCGTACGTGAGTGCATCGTCGAGTACGTCCGCGAGCCGACACAGGGTCGCATCGGCAGCGATCTCGAGTTCGACTTCGGTGTGGTCGTCGCCTACGAGCGCGTTCTTTCGCTTGACGGCGTCGATCGCGTAGGCGATGGTTTCGCCGAGTTCGGCCAGCATCGATCGCAGCGTCTCGTCGAACGCGTTCCGTTCCTCGCCGTAGATCGACAGGACGCCGTAGAGGAATCCGTCGTAGACGAGCGGCACTGCGTACGCGGACTGGAAGTTTCGCGAGAGCGCCTTGCCCCGCCACTCGCCGTCATGGATCGACTCGGCGACGTTGTCGACGTAGACCGGATTCCGCGTCCGAGCTGCCCGGCCCGTCGGTTCGGCGGCCGACTCGGCGACCGTCGTCACCGCGACGGCGTCGAGATACCCCCGGTCGGACCCGGCGCGGGATCGCGACCGGAGTTCGTTCCCGCTCGGGTCCGGCTCGCCGATCCAGGCCAGCGAGCACGACTCGAGGTCCGCAAGGCGCTCGGGAACGCCGCGTTCGATCTCGGCCCGCGAGTCGGCCAGCAGGAGATGTTGTTCGATCTCCTGGCGCACCTCGTTGGCGGCGTTGAGTCGCTCGAGGTGCCGGTTTTGCTGCTTGAGTTCGTGCTCGCGGTCGTGGAGCCGGCGCGTCCGACCGATACGATCGAGCGCGGCTTCCGCCGTCGCCGCGAACAACTGAACGAGTTCGACGGTGTCCTCGTCGTACTCGCTGGCGGCAGTCGACAGGGCGACCAGTACCCCGTGTTCGCCAAGCGGAACGTAGAGCCCGCTCCGTGCGGCTGTGGTCTCGTCGTAGACGTTGTTTTTCCCGCTGATATCGTCGTAGACGGCCGATTCGCCGGTGACGAACGCCTCCCAGGCGATGCTTTCGTCGGGCCGAAGCCGCGATGGCGGATCGAGCGCGGGCTCGAGGGTCGGCGAACGCGCCTCGGCGGCGAGCTCGTTGTGCTGGTCGTCGTACCGGTAGACGACGCTGTCGAGGTCCAGTACGTCGGTTGCGACGTCGACGATGTACTCGCAGGCAGCCTCCTTCGAATCGACGCTCAGCAGGTGGCTGGTCGCCTCGTGTAACGCGTTGAGCGTCTCCTGGTACTGCACCCGTTCGGTGACGTCGTTCGCGACGCCGAGAACCCGATCGACAGCCCCGTCGTCGTCCGTGATCGGCCGATACCACGCCTCGAAGACCCGGTCCCCGAGCGGCCGCTGCGAGTGGACCGTCTCCCCCTCGAGGGCCGCCTGGATGTCAGCACAGGCATCCGGATACGCCGCAAGCAGGTCGGTGAACGACTGCCCAACGATGTCAGTCGAATCGAACCCGAGGTTCGTGAGCCCGCGTCCCTCCGAGAGCGTGAAGGTTCCCTCGTCGTCGAGGACGAACAACACGACCGGGACGTTCTCGACGAGGGTCTGCAGGCGTTCCGTCCGTTCGGTCAAGTCCTGCTCGCGTTCGACGCGCTCGGTTACGTCCTGCCAGTAGACGGAGAGTCCCGCCGGTGACGGATAGAGACGGGCTTCGATCCAGCTGTCACAGCGCTCGAGATAGCCCTCGAACGTGCGGCGTTCCTGGTGTTCCATCGCCTCGAGCGCCTCACGCTGGAATACTGACCCTTCCAACTCCGGGAACACGTCGAATATCCGTCGGCCGAGCAGATCGGCCCTGGTGAAATCGAGGTGCTCGAGCGCGCGGTCGTTGATGTAGGAGAACCGCCAGTCCCCGTCGAGGGCGTAGAACGCGTCGGTGACTCGTTTGAACGACTCGTCGAGCTCCTGTTCGATGCGGTGGTGTTCGGTGATATCCCGAATCGAGGCGACGATCCCGTCGACGATGCCGTCATCGAGTCGATTCGTCAACACGGCTTTGTGGACGTACCAGTACCCGTCGGAGTGTTGGCACGTGTATTCGATGGTCCGCGTCGTTCCGCAGTCGGCCGCGCGGATGGCGTCGAACTCCTCGGCCACCGACTGGCTGTCGTCGGGATGGACGTGCTCGAGGATGTCGTTGCCGCAGAGTTCCTCCGTCTCGAACCCGCCGACGCGCTCGACCGACGGACTGATGTACGTAATCTCGCCGTCGGTGTCGACGACGAGCAGGAGATCCGACGACTGTTCGATCAGCGTCTGGTACCACTCCGCCTGCCGCGTCGTCGATCGCTGTATCGCGGTGAACTCGACCGCCCGCCGGAGCCGTCGAGCCAGGATCGCCGGCTCCTGAATCGTCGTCTTGGCGATCACCTCGGGATCGCCGCGGAGGTCGTCGATCGACTCGGCGCGGGCCGGATCGGCGGCATAGACGACGGGAGACGCCTCGCCGACGGTACCGAGAACGTCCCGGTCGTCAGTCAGGACGCAATCGACCTCGTCGAGCCGATCGTCGGGGAGGTCGTTCGGGGTCGGGACCGAGTCCATCACGGCTACCGATTCGTCGGCGAGCCCCGCCGTCGCCCCCTGGATCCACTCGGAGGAGCCGACGGGGAGGACTCGGACCGGGGTCGTCTCACCGTCCTCGAGACCGCAGGTCATAGTGTTGCGTAAACGGGAACGAATAAAAAGCCCGCGTCGGTTCAGGTGCGGCTCACTCGAGGGAAAGCGGCCCATGTTCGACTCGGTAACCGTCCTCGATCCCGTCGACTGAGCGCACCTCGCGCAGACGAATGCCGCGTTCCATCTTCGTGACGACCGGGGTGTCGTAGTAGTCGGCCTCGTACTCGAATCCCGCCCCCTCGTCGCGTCGGCGGTCGACGAACGCCCGGTGGCGCTCGAGGCGCGCGCGACCGACCGACCGCGACAGCGCCGGCACCTCGTCGACGCCGTCGTCGAACACCCCGAGGAAGGCATCCTCGAGTTCGGAGCCGACGGAGTTCCGCCCGGCACACATCGCCGCCAGCGTGGTCGTCCCGGTGCCCCAGAACGGGTCGAGGACGGTGTCGCCGTAGGCCGAGTACATACAGATCAGCCGATAGGGGATCTCGAGCGGATAGGCCGCGGACCGCTCGCGGAGGTCGTCGTCGGCCGGCCCGTCGATCGCCTGTAGCTCGCCGGTTACGTCGGTCCAGACGTCGGTAAACCAGCGG
The DNA here is from genome assembly GCF_000337175.1 of Natrinema gari JCM 14663. Classification (GTDB taxonomy): domain Archaea; phylum Halobacteriota; class Halobacteria; order Halobacteriales; family Natrialbaceae; genus Natrinema; species Natrinema gari. Next base: position 193,445 of record NZ_AOIJ01000030.1, read on the forward strand.
TTGCGTTCCTCCCAGAAATAGGCGGCCTCGTAGCGCCGGTCGGCCCGCGGTTCGAACTCGCGGCTCCGGGACCCCTTCCTGAAGACCAGAATGTACTCGTGTTCCAGCGTGACGTAGGCGTTCGGCGGGATCATCCCGCTGCCCATGAACTTGGCCGCGCTGTTTGCCGGCTTGCGCCAGAGCACGTCCGGCAGCGGCTCGAACCCTCGCTCCTCGAAGGCCTCGAGTACGCGCGCGTGGTTCGGATAGACGCGGAAACTGCCGTCGACCGACCGGGTCGCGTCGCCGACGTTGATGCAGGCGATCCCGCCGTCGACCAGGACGCGCTCGAGTTCGTCCCAGACGCGCTCGAGTTGGGCGTGCATCGCCTCGAAGGCGTCGTAGCCGTCCCCGGCAGCCAGCGCGTCGCCGATCGCGGGATCGAGGTCGGTAAACAGGTCGTCCCACATTTCGATCATCGGATACGGCGGGGAGGTCACGACGAGTTCGACGGACTCGTCGTCGACTCCCGAGAGCTCCCGGGAGTCGCCGACGAACACGCGATGGGTCGTCTCCATTGGCTCACACTGTCGGCGTGGCTCCCTTATCTCCTTCGTCAAGGCGGCGACTCGAGCCGTCGGCTGGAGACACGGCCGTCCCGAGACGACGGCACGGACGACAACGGGACACCGGTCGGAACACGCGGCGAGTCCGCGCTAAAACAGGGCTGCCACGGTACGTCCACCGGCGACGGTCGCTACTCCTCCGTTTCCTCGTCTGTCTCCTCGCCCTCGGCCGCTTCGGGTTCCGGTTCGGGTTCGTCCTCGTCGTCGCTCTCTCCGGTCGTCGCCGGTTCGAACTCCTCGATCGGCTCCCACTCCTCTTCCTCGCTGGACGAGAGGCGACGCCGAAGCACCACGGCCCCGACGATGGCACCGACCGCCAGGAGGAATTTCGGGAGTCGCGAACGGGATCCGTCTTCGGTCTCTTCGGATTCACTGGTCATGTTGGGTGTCGTTTCGGTCGATTCGTCGGCTGTTTGTATTACGTCTTCGATGAGTTTCGGTTCCTCTAGATCCTCGATCGTCGACTCCTCGAGTGCGGGCGACTGGCGTCCCACCAGAAAGCCGACGGCCGCACCGAGGCCGAACAGCGCCCCCGCAAGCGGCAGGCGGCCCCCGGATCGGGACCCGTCTGACTCCTCGACGGCCTCGAGAATCGACTCGCGCATCGGCGATTCCATCCCCCGAGTAACCGCTTCCTTGACGAGGAGCTCCGACAACGTTTCGTCTTGTCGTTCCATCTCGGGCATAATCCGCCACGACCACACCGCCGTACATAGTTCTATTCCCCGTTTCCGTCAGCCACCCGGCTTCGCCGCGGCGTATTCGAAGGTTACTCACTGCGACGCGGCGGCTAACTCCGTGCTACCGCCGCGCCGCCGTGGCTTCGATGACCAGTCGGATCGGCGGTTCACAGCGGCTGTCCGTTCGCTCGAGCAGCCGCCGCGATAATACATCGAGTGCGTCCCGCGATCTCTGATCGTCTCGACGCGGCGCGTCACCGCTCTGCCGGGAGAACGACTTCCATAACGAAAGGGATCGGGCCGAAACCGGTCGCGATATGAGCGTCATCCGCCAGCCGGAGGTGCTCGGCCGAACGACGCGACGGCGCGTTGTCGGCGTCGCCGCCGCGCTCTCGGCTGCGGCTGTCGAGACGGCCGGCGTCGGGCTCTGGTTTGGCCTCGTGGTCGGCTCGCGGACGATAGCGGCCGCGCTGGCGGGGCTGGGCGTGCTCTTCTGTGGAGCGCTGCTCAGAACCGGCGTCTTCGGTGCGACGGTCACCGACCTCGAGACCCTCGTGGAACCCGCCCGGCTCGGTGCGGCGCTCGTGCTGACGGCCGGCTGGATCGTCTGGCTGTTCGTCGCCGAACTGATCGGGGGGAGCGTCGGTGTCGCCGTCGGAACGGCCGTTCTCGCGGGCATCCTCACCGGACAGTTCGCCCTCGAGCGCCGCGTGTTTCGACCGCGGGCGGCCGACGGGGCGACGGTCGTCCCGGGACTGGTGCTGGCCGCCGGCGCATCGGTCCTGCTCGCGACGGCCTGGTTTCTCGACAGGGGGCTCTCCGCACCGCCGCTCTCGCTGGGATTTACGACGATCGTCGTCGAACTCACCGCCCTGCACATCGGTCTCCTCGCCTTCGCCCTCTCGGGCGCTCTCGCCCATCAGCGCCGATTACAGCGCGCGCTCGATCCCTGACGGCCCGCTCACTTCCCCTGTGCGCCCACGTTCTGATCGCTCTCGAAAGAGTCCGGGTCCGGCTCGATCCTCGCGTACTGGACCGCGCGCCGACCCAGCGTTCGGACCCGTTTCTCGAGGGCCGGATCGACGAACTCGCCGTCCTCGAGCGCCGCGCTCGCGTTCGGCACCGCCGCCTCGTGGGGGATCACCCACGCGTTCAGCGCTCGACAGACCGAGCGCATGTGCTCTAAGGCCGTGACGGGGAAGGCCCCGCCCGAGACCGCGAGCAGTCCGACGGTCGTATCCGCGAACTCGTCGAAGCCACAGTAGTCGAGCGCCGTCTTGAGCGGCGAGGCGTAGGAGCCGTGGTACATCGGGGAGCCGAGGATAATGGTATCCGCCGCACGAACGCGCTCGGCCAGGAGCTCGGCATCCCCAGCGTCTTCGCGGTCACGGTCTGCGTCGAAGATCGGTAACTCGTACGTCCGGAGATCGAGCAGTTCGGTGGTCGTGCCCGCCCCTGCGGCGGCGTCGAGGACGGCCTCGAGTGCGGTCCGGGTGTGGCTCTCCGCGCGGAGGCTGCCACAGAGTGCAGCCACGTGGACATCGCTGTCGCTCATGCTCGCCCCGACGACCGGCAGCGGGAAAAGACGCCCGAAAAAACCGGTCGCTGTGCGATCACGACCCGCCGCGGTGGCTTCATCTCGGTCGCCCGATCCAACGCCCATTTCTCTCAGGAATGCGAACGGGTCCTCGTGCAGTCGATCCTCTCCGTCCTGCTCGAGGAGGCGCTCCCGCGCGTGCTGACGATCACCCTTCTGATCGGCGCGGGCGTGGGTCTGGCCAACCTCGCGGTCGAGTACGGACTCGTCACGGTCATCGCCCGGGTGGGCCGCTATCTCACGGAGCCAGCGAACCTGCCACCGGAGGTCGGGACCGCCGTCCTGACGAACACCGTCTCGGTGACAGCGGGATACGGCATGCTCGCGGAGTTCCGCGAGGACGGCCTCCTCGACGATCGCGCCACGCTGATCGCCGTGGTCATCAACACGTTCTTCGGCTTCCTCCAGCACATCTTCACCTACTACGGCCCGGTCCTCGTGCCGATCCTGGGGCTCCAGGTCGGGCTCATGTACGTCGGCGCTCGCGCCGGCATCTCGCTTGCGATCTCGCTCGTCGGCCTGCTCGCCGGCTCCGTCCTCCTGCGTGGCTCCGAGTACGACCGCGGCGTCGTCGAGCCCGAAACGCCCGACGCGGACGTGCGCACCCATCGGGAGAAGATCCGAACCGCCGGGGCAAGCACGCTCGAGCGCCTGCGTTCGATCGTTCCGCGACTGACGATCGTCTACGCGCTGGTCTTCGTCGCGCTCGCGCGCTCGGAGCGGATTCTCGACGGGATCGGGGCGGTCGGGGTCGACGATCCGGGTGCGCTCCTCGAGCCGGTCGCCGGCCTGCTCGGGCTGCCGGGTGCGGCGGTGCCGGTGATCCTCGTCTCGCTGGTGGACCCGACGACCGGCGCGATCACCGTCGCGCCCCTGATCGGCGACGTGTTGACGCCGGACGAAGCGGTGATCACGCTGCTGGTCGGCAGCCTCGTCTCGCTGACGATCGGGACGGTCAAACGCTCGATCCCGTTCCAGTTCGGTATCTGGGGGGCGGAGTTCGGGACGAAAGTGATCGTCGTCAACGTCTGTCTGAAAGCCGCCTTCATTCTCGTTGCGATCGGCGTTTTCCTCGCGTAGGCGTGTTTCGGCGACCGAACCGCACGCTCACATCGAGAGTCGGCGCGAGCGCTACGCGGCGAGAAGCGGCGAAACGAAAAAGCGGGCGACCTTATGCGGCGGTCGTGTTCGTGCTCGAGGTCTTGATGCTGCCGTAGACGCCGGCGAGCGAGAGGACCGCGATGAGCGCTCCCGCGACGCCGTTGATGCCGAGCACCAGTTGCCGTTCGACGCCGAACGCGACCGTCGGCGCGACCGCGATCCAGATGCCAAGCACCGCGAGGATCCCCGCGAGCACGATACTCGGCGACCGCTGCTCACCGGTTCGATACGCGTGTACCGACGCGAGGAACGCGGTCAACCCACCGATGAGAACGTTGTGTATCCCCATCGTTCCCGTGACCGTGAAAACCGCCGTCGATACCATAACGAACGCGCCAAGGGCCGCCGACAGCCCGGCCGTTCGCTCGACTAACACCGACGAACTATCCGCTGGTCGTGTCCGACTCATACGTCGGAGTAGTGAGCGCCACCTATTTGAGAGCGTCGATCGTATCCGATAGCTGGTACCTTCACTGGCCGCGAGAGATGCGGGATCGGTCCGGAGCCGGCACCGAACCGGCTGCTCGCTGTCGTTTACTCGCCACGTGGCACCTTTCGAGCGGCTGTCGTTCCGAGACGGCGCCGATACCCTCCGAACGGGAGCTCATTACTGGCCATCCTTCGTGACCGCCGCCGTGGTCGTATCGGTGCCTGCGGAACGCAGGTCAGCTCAACTCGATGGAGCGGAGACGCCGAGAAACTCGAACGGCTCAGTCTCGACGAGTTCGCTGGCGACATCGCCAGCGAAGACGTTCGTCTGATTCGCACCGAGCGACAGCGATCGAGTCCCGGCAGCGGCGGCGAAGTCGATTCCCTCGAGGTCCAGCCAGAAGACGTTCGGCGAGAGCGCCGACTCGAAGTAGTAACGCCGGTCTCGATGATCGGCGACCGTCCGCCAGCGCGTCGAGGAGATGTGTGGTTCGTCCGGCGTGCTGATCCCGTACGGCACGGAGACGTTGCGGATCGCACCGAAGACGCTCGCCGTTGCGGTCCGGCGGTTTCGTGTCTGCGGGATCGCGTCCACGTAGAAACTCGCGCGGGCGAATCGGTCGGCCGGTCGGTTCGTTCCCGGTAACATGACGGTGCCACCGATTTCCGACCAGTACTCGTCGAGTGCGAGTTGCTGGTCGAACGGCGGGGAGTTCGTCATCACCTGATACGTCCGGTCGTGATGGATCGTTAACTCGCCGTCGACGTACTCGAGGACGGCGCTGTCACCCGTAGCGTCCGATATGGACAGGTGTAGGGTGGCGAACCGGCCCTCGTCGGGGATGTCGTCGGACACGACGACGAAGTCCTCCGTTCGGTGATTCTCAACCGCCTCGGCTACCGTCGCGAAGTTGTCGAGGACGTACTGCGCCCACAGCGAGATCGAGAGTCCGGGCGTGTCGCCGTCCCACTCCGGATACTCGGATTCGGTGAGCCACAGGACGTTCGCAACCAGTCCCGCCTCGTTCATCCCGTCGGTCGTCGCGAGATCGTACGCGGAGGCGATGACACTGCCGTACTCGGCGGTCCACTCCATCGAGGCCGGACCGACGTTGCCCGTTCGCTCCAGTCCGCGTGGGAAGACCCAGATGTTGGTCCCGATCTCGCTGTGCCAGTCCATCGACCGGCCGGTGAGGACGATGTCTTCGGGTCCGAGATACACCAATCGCGTACACATCTACGGCCACCCTCCGATCGCTCGACCGCTGTGTGTTCTACGCCCGAACATGATCCTGCCGTACCTCGAGCAGGGTGATAAGTTCCGTCCGGTCCGAACTGATACGTCACGGCTGGGTAGTAGTCGCTTTTAGCTCTCGTGAACGCTCGCGGACTCGTCACCCTCCGTTCCAAGCGGAGACAGCCGAAGCCGATCCGAGAGACAGCGCTCGGCTCTCGACACCGAGAGGCGCACGCTACGGGTCCGCGCTCGGCCGCCGGTGAAACTTAAGCCAACTCGAGTGGTAGCCCACACCATGGCATACCGGCTCCAGTGCGACAGTTGTGACCTTGCGACCGAGTACACCGATTGGGCCGCCGCGAACAGCGACGCCAGCGATCACGAGGCCGAGTACGCCGACCACTGGGTAAGTATCGTCGATCTACAGGAGGCCTGACTGGCGTTCGGCGGTCCGAGAGAGGTGGCGGCACGGCTGTCCGTCGAGACCGAACTCCGTTTCTCTCTCGACCCCGATCACCCCTCTCACTCGAGGGTGGGGTCGTCCTCGAGAGCGGCCGACAGGATCGCCGTGTGGACCGTTCGACTGTCGGTTTCCTGAATCGTGGCCGCGGCCTGAAAGCGCTCGCGGGCCCGCGTCACCGTCCGTGGCTCGGCGGCGAGATGCGCGAGGGTGAACGCGTCGGCATCGACCGCTCGAGCAGCCGCGAAGTCCGCCGCGTCGTACAGGGCCGCGAACTCCGCGACCACGTCCGAGACGAGCCGAGCGGTCGCGTCAGCACTCGGATCGCCCACTGGAACGCCGGTATCGGACGGATCGAAGTAGCCCTCGTAGTCGACGACGCCGGCCGATTCGTACAGGAACGCCTCGAGCGCGTCGAAAACCGGTTCCGAGACGTAGACGCCGAACAGCTTGTATCGATCGTCGTGAGTCATCACGTAGCACCCCGTATCGCTTGCCGTACGCGATGCTCTCGAGGGTCATAAACCCGTCAGGTCTCAGACGATATCGATCCGCGGACGGGAGAGTCGATCGGCCGCGTCCCCGAAGCGGACCGCTGGGATCGCACCGTCCGTGCGCCTCGGGTGCCGGCCCCACTCGTTCGTGTCCCAACGCGGTGGTACGCGTGGTGTGTTCCCGACCCACGCTAGCCCTCGGCCATTCCGCGGAATCGTCCATGACGTACTGCTGAGAGATAAAACGTTTTAGCGCTGAGTCGCGTCCCGTCTAGCGTGGCTTCTCGAGTGCCGAATCCGCTCCGGTGGCTCCTGCTGTCGATCGGGTCCCTGCTCGCGCGGGCGGGGATCGTCGACGCCCAGCGCATCGAGCGGACCACCGATCTCGCCTGGCCGCGGATCGTTACCGGCATCGCCCGGATGTCGAAATCAGCGGCGGACGTGGCGATGGTCGGGATCGCCCTGGGTCCGGCGGCGATCGCCGGCGTCGGCTTCGCGACCCCGTTCTGGTCGATCGCGTTCGCCGTCGGCGGCGGGGTCGCCGGGGCGACGATCAGCCTCGTCTCGCAGCGCTACAGCGCGCGAGCGACCGAGCAGTTGTCGCTTGCGGTGACGACCAGCGCACTCGTCGTCACCGTCATCACCGTTCCGCTCGCCGTCCTCTACTGGACCGTTCCCGAGCGACTGATCGGACTCGTCGGGAACGACGCAGCATCGATCGCCTACGGCGCTGCCTATCTCCGGGTCCTCGCCCTCGGCGTCCCCTTCGCCGCGGTCAACCTGATCGCCAGTCGGACGCTCGTCGGTGCCGACGACGCGTGGACTCCCATGATCGTCCGCGCTGGCGGCGCGATCGCCAACGTCGCTATCAACGCCGTCTTGCTGTTCGTCCTCGAGTGGGGCGTCGTCGGCGCGGCGATCGGGACGGTGCTGGCGAACGTCCTCGTGCTGGCGGCGTTCGTCACCGGGTTCACCGTCGGCCGGCTCCCCGTGATCGGGGCGTTCCCCGTGACGATCGACCGTTCGCGGCCGTATACGTCCCTCGCGGATATCCGGAACGTGATCGACATCGGGACCCCGCTCGTGTTTACGAACGTCGCCAGGCGGGCCGCACAGTTCCCGATGCTCGCTATCGTCGCACTGTTCGGCCCGAACGTGGTGGCCGCCTACGTCGTCGCACGCCGCGTCCGGGATCTGATGGATACGCCGGGCTGGGGCTTCTCCCTGGCCTCGAGCAGTCTCGTCGGTCAGGAACTCGGCACCGGTGACGAGAGCGACGCCGACACGTACGGCCGAGAGGTGCTCTGGTTCGGCACCGCCGTCTATCTCTGCAGCGCGGCCGCCGTCCTCGTCGTCGCCGAACAGGTCGGCCGGCTGTTCGTCGACGATCCGTCGATCCTGCCGCTGGTGACGACCTTCATCGTCGTGGCCTGCGTGAGCGTCGTCTTCCGCGGCGTCAGCGGCGGCGCGACCGGGCCACTCCGCGCGAGCGGGGATACCCGCTGGCCGTTCTACGGCCAGGTACTCGGGCTCTACGTCTTCGCGCTTCCCGTCGCCGCTCTCGGGGCCGTCTCGATTCCCCTCGGTCCCGTCGGAGCCGTCACGCCGCTCGGGATCGGCGCGCTCTACGCGGCGCTGCTCCTCGAGACGCTCGTTCCGGCGGTCGTCACGTACCACCGGTTCGCCGCCGGCCACTGGAAGGTCATCAGTCGCGGCTATCGGCCCGAGTCCACGCCCGGTGACTGAGGCGCCATCGGGACCCGAGCGCAGTTAGGGCAGGTCGCCGCTGCCGCGTCGGACGGGTTGGTCTCGAGGAACGGAATCTCGCGGGTCTCGACGAGGCTCTTGAACGACACAGCGCCGTTTCGCCGATCGTTTCGGGAACGATCCCCAGTCGCTGGAGCAATACGGTCCCGATGGGTCACCCAGCGGCGGTCCGGTTCGGGCTCGGTGTCGCTGACCCCTGTTTCCCCGGTCAAATCGGGTCCGCGAGCGTCCGACCGATCCAATGGTAGCAGTCTCCTCGGTACACCTTACCTCGGCGTCGGGCCCCATGATCAGCGTCGAGTGCTCGAGCGAGAGAGAGAGAGCGATGCCGTCCGTTTCCCGGAAACGAGGCGATAGTACGACCGAACAATCACCTTTCTATCTATCACTAGAGACAGACATATCTTTGCCGACACCGAGACGGGTCCCGTTCGCCGTGTCAGCTCCCGTTCGGCTGTACCAGCCATCTACTCGCTCTGTATGCGATATTCGTCTCGGTTCGACGATCTCGGCCCACCGGCCTCATCAAATGATCGGATCTCTTATAATAGTCGAAGAGCTGGCTTATTCGAGCCCATACGCGGCAAATCTGGCAGTCTGATCGAGGACAGGGGTCACTGTGAACTGTCGTCCGTTCGGGAACCCGATCTCCGCATCACATATTTTGGCTCTTATGATTCCACGTATCTATCGATGTTGTATACTGTTGTCGCCAGTCGGCCGGTGAACGCGTCCGATCGATCGAGACCGGTGACTGGACCGCAGGAATCCTATCGATGGGATCGAAGCACCACTGTCGACGGGAGCACAGCGAGACTGCGTTGGGAGACCACTGACTGTGAGCGTTAAATCTCTTCGACGTACGTATACGACTCCGACAGCGCCTCGGCGTCCTCGCGAAGCAAGGCGACGACCAGACAGTCGACGTACTCCTCGAAGTATTCGACGAGATCGGCGATCCGGTTCGAGTCGATCGCCTCGAGCGAGTCCAACAGCATGAACGGCACGATTTCGTGGACGTCGTGGACCAGATAGCCGGCGAGCGCAAAGACCAGTCCCGTGACCTCGCGTTCGCTCTCCGAGAGGTGGTCGACGGTGTCCTCATAGGTCCGGCCGTCCTCGGTCGTGCGGACGATGTGGAGTTCGAACGCAGTTCGCGTGACCTTCCGCCGCCCTTCCCGGACCGTCTGCTCGCGTCGTTCGATCCAGATGCGATCGATGTTTCGATACTCCAGAATCGAGAGGATCGATTCCATATGATCGTTGAACGCGTCGACCGCGTTCGCTTCGATCCGGTCGACGCGCGTTCTGAGGTCGGTGAGCTCCGCTTCAACGGTCTCGCGGCGGTCCTCGAGATCGCTTCGTTCCTCGATTTGCCCTTCGATCTCCTCGATCCGTTCCTGTACGTCGTCGCGGTCGGCCTCGAGGTCCTCGAGTTCGAGTTCGAGTCGGTTCAGTTCGCGATGCGTGTCGATGACGTCGCCGTACTCGGTGTTTTCGAACGTTTCGGCGTCTGACTCGAGATCGGCGATTCGTGCCTGCTGTTCCTCGAGATCGACTTCGAGCTCCGCGATACGCTGGGAGCGCCGCTCGAGATCACCCTCGATCGCCTCGAGCCGGGTTTCGATCTCCCCGCGCTTCCGGCGTCGGTCCCGGAGTTCCTTCTGTCGGTCTGAGAGGTCGTCGATCCGCTCTTGGAGGTCGCTCCGCTCGGAGAGCTTTCGCTGGCGCAGCGAGCGCAACCGCTCGAGCGTCGATTCGATCCGGTCGCGGTCGACCTGAGAGCCACACGTCCAACAGACGACGTCGTCCGAATCCACGAGCAGTTGGTCGGTGAGATCGTTGCCATCCCCCGTGGCCGCCTCATCGGACTCGTCGAGGTCGATGTCGAACCCGTCGTCAGCGAGTCGCTCCTCGTTGAACCGGATCACACTCTGGAGTTCGCTGACGGTCGTGTCGAGCGACCGTTTCCGGTTGCGAAGCTCCTGAACCCGCCCCTCGAGCCGGTCCGATGACTCCTCCTTGTCGTCGAACGCCTCGAGTTCAGCCTCGAGTTCATCCCGTTCCCGTTCGAGTTCGGCGTAACTCTCCCGCTCTGTCTCGAGGTCGTACTCGATCGACTCGAGTTCGGTTCGCGCGTCCTGCAGGTCGGCGAACGCGGATTCGATCTCGTCCTTTCGCTCCCGACTCGCCTCGATATCGAGGTCGAACGCGTCGAGGTCGGCCTCGAGGTCGTCGATCCGCTCGCTCGTCGTCTCGATCTCGTCCTCGAGCGTGGCGCGGTCGGCTTCGAGGGCGGGGAGTTCGCTATCGAGTTGGGCGAGTTGCTCGAGGCGCTCGTCGAGGTCGCGCTTTTCGGCCTCGAGCGTGTTGATCTCCGCTTCGATCTCGTCGGTATCGATCGGTTGCATGATGAGGTCGCGGAGATCGGCGCCCCGCCTGACGGCACGACGCGCCTCGTTGGACTCGAGCAGGAAGGCGAACAGATCGGCGAGTTCCGGATCGTCGAGGTACGGCTCGCCGTCGAAGACGACATCGCCGTCGCGCCGCTCGAGAAACCGTGTGTACTGTTCGTCGTCGAAGGCCAGTTCGACGCGACCGGCGTCCGCGTCGCCTTTCAGTGACGATCGACGACTGCCCAGCGCCGCCATGATCGTCTGGAGGAACGACGTTCGGTTCGTCGCGTTCCGGCCAGTCAGGACGTTCACGCCGGGTTGAAGCCGTACTTCGGTACTGTCGATGCCGCCGATGTTCTCGGCCGCGACGGTGATCGACGAGGTGACTGACTCTGGAGATGACACGACTGCCTTTTCTCGCCGCTGAACTAAATGCTATTTGGTTACGGCCGTTATTCCGCGACGGACTCACACGGCATCGGACCCGTCACAGTCACAGCCGCCCTGATCGAGCAAGTCCGCGATCGGGTAGTCGGCACCGCAGTTTCCACAGATCGTCCGCACGTCGACGAACACCTCGTATTCCCGGTCCGTGATCTCGCCGGCATTCCCGAGTTCCTCGAGCGTCGATTCCGTGATGACCTGCGTCCGGCCGGCGAGACGCTGGACGGTCTCTTTCTTCCGTTCGATGCGATCCTCGGTGTCTTCCTCCGGAAGGGAGGCGTCCCGAACGTTCGTGAGATACGTATAGATCGTCTGGTGAGTCACGAAATCGGACTGAACGTCGTCCATATCGACCCCCGATCGCTCGAGTTCGCGTCGTTTTCGAACCGCGTCGGACCGCGACACGTCGTCGTTCGTCAGCGTTCGATAGAGCGAGCCGATATCCGTATCGAGGACGGACGAGCCCGCATCGCGCACGGCCGCCCGGAGCACGGCCTGATTGAACTCGGTCGCGAGGTCGCGCAGACTCGTCCGCTCGGTTCCGTCACCGACCCACTCGGCCTCCAATCGCTCCCCCCACTCCTCGAGATCGTACCGATCCATCACTCGCTCGACTTTCGTTCGACGTCCGCCACTCGAGTCGTCTGTCATACCCAATGTCACTGATGCCCGTCGTACAAATGTTGTGATTACCGTCAGGGGACCTTGAAGTTCATTTGGGGTGCTTGAACGCCAGCAAACCGAACCGATACTGTAACGATCGGTATGGATGGAGGAGCGCTGGCTGTCATTGAGCTCATATATTTCCGTCTGTTATATCCGTCCTATGGGCGACCGAAGGGGCGTTCAGTGCTCCGTCCGCGGTATCGATGCCGTTCGAACTATCGGATTGGAGTTACCGCCACGGGTGCGTTTTGATCCGATGAGTTACAGACCCGATTCGGATGGCAAGGAGGGCGATTGCGGCCGACCGGTGACGGGGCCAGTTACTGATCTATGGCTGTAAACGTAACGGGCGGAGTGTCGAGTTTCCGTTCAGACGCTCCGCTACGTCGTCTCGGCGGACCGGTGATCGCGGTCAGTATCTTCGACCCGTGACGCGGCTCGTGAGCATCGAGTTGGAGGAGACGATGACTGCCGTCGTCCGTTTGATATGATCACTCACGTGCACTTAGTCACACGGCCGTCTCGAAAGCGCGACTGGAAGACGACATCGCCGCCGCCGGCCGATCGTGTCGGTATCTCGACCGCGGCGCGGTCCATGCCGCGGTACGGACCGATCACGTTTCTGAGAGACATCCGTTCCGGGTCGCGCAGCCAACGAGCACAGCCGTACTCTTTTGTCGGTCCGCCGGAGACACACGACCACACATGGACGAAGACGCGCTCGAGTATCATCGGACCGACCCGCCTGGCAAACTCGAAATCGCGACGACGAAGCCGACGAACACGCAACGGGACCTCTCGCTTGCGTACTCGCCCGGCGTCGCCGCGCCGTGTCGGGAGATCGACGCGGACGCGGGCGAGGCCTACCAGTACACGACGAAGGGCAACCTCGTCGGCGTGATCTCCAACGGCTCGGCGGTCCTCGGGCTCGGCGACATCGGCGCACAGGCATCCAAGCCAGTCATGGAGGGGAAAGGCGTGCTGTTCAAACGGTTCGCCGACATCGATGTCTTCGATATCGAACTCGATCTGGACGACACGGACGCGTTCGTCGAGTCGGTCGCCGCGATGGAGCCGACGTTCGGCGGCATCAATCTCGAGGACATCGCAGCGCCCGAGTGTTTCGAGATCGAAGAGCGACTCCGCGAGCGCCTGTCGATTCCCGTCTTCCACGACGACCAGCACGGGACCGCCATCATCAGCGGTGCCGCCCTGCTCAACGCCGTCGAGATTTCCGGGAAGGACCTCGCGGACATCGAGGTCACTTTCGCCGGCGCGGGCGCAGCCGCGGTCGCGACGGCCGAGTTCTACGTCTCGCTTGGCGTCCGTCGGGAGCACATCACCATGTGTGATATCGACGGGCTGCTGACGACCGACCGGGCCGAATCCGGAGACTTGGACGCGTACAGTCGACAGTTCGCTCGAGAGCTCCCCGAAGGCGATCTCGCGGACGCGATGCGGGATGCCGACGTGTTCGTCGGCCTCTCGGCCGGCGGCATCGTCAGTCAGGAGACTGTCTCTTATACACATCTCNAGATGTGTATAAGAGACAGGGCCAAGGCCGCCCGCGACGATACCGTCATCATGGCAACGGGACGGTCCGACTACCCGAACCAGGTGAACAACGTTCTTGGGTTCCCGTTTATCTTCCGCGGCGCGCTTGACGTCCGCGCCACCGAGATCAACGAGGAGATGAAAGTCGCCGCGGCGAGGGCGCTGGCCGATCTGGCCACGCAGGACGTCCCGGACTCGGTGGTCAAAGCCTACGGCGACCACCCGCTCCAGTTCGGCCCCGACTACATTATTCCCAAACCCCTCGACGCCCGCGTCCTCTTCGAGGTCGCTCCCGCGGTCGCACGCGCGGCGATCGACTCCGGTGCGGCCCGCATCGAGTGCGATATCGACACGTACGTCGAACGACTCGAGGCACGCCTCGGCAAGTCCCGCGAGATGATGCGCGTCGTCCTCAACAAGGCGAAAGCCGATCCGCAGCGCATCGCGCTGGCCGAGGGCACCGACGAAACGATCGTGCGAGCGGCGTCCCAGCTCGTCGAACGGGGCATCGCGGAGCCAGTCCTGATCGGCGACGCGGACGAGGTGGGGCGTACGGTCGCGAACCTCGGCCTCGAGTTCGATCCGACCGTCGTCGATCCCGAGAGCGGCGATTACGAGGCGTACATCGATCACCTCTACGAACGGCGGAAGCGAAACGGCATCACGCGCCGCGAGGCGGCGTCGATGATCCGCGACGACACCAACTACTTCGGGAGCGTCATGGTCGACCGCGGCGACGCCGACGCGATGCTCACAGGACTGACGAACCACTACCCGTCCGCGCTCCGGCCGCCACTGCAGGTGATCGGCACGGCCGACGACGCCGAGTACGCCGCCGGCGTCTACATGCTGACGTTCAAGAACCGCGTGCTCTTCGTCGCCGACGCGACGGTCAATCAGGCCCCTACCGAGGACGTTCTTGAGGAAGTCACCCGTCACACCGCCGAGCTGGCCCGCCGGTTCGACGTCGAGCCCCGCGCCGCTCTGCTCTCGTACTCGGACTTCGGCAGCGTCGACAACGAGGGGACGCACAAACCCCGCGAAGCGGCCCGCCGGCTCCGCGAGGACCCGACCGTCGAGTTCCCCGTCGACGGGGAGATGCAGGCCGATACCGCCGTCGTCGAGGAGATGCTCACCGGCACGTACGAGTTCACCGCCCTCGAGAAACCGGCGAACGTGCTGGTCTTCCCGAACCTCGAGGCCGGGAACATCGGCTACAAACTGCTCCAGCGGCTGGGCGGGGCCGACGCCATCGGCCCGATGCTGGTCGGCATGGACGAACCGGTCCACGTCCTCCAGCGTGGCGATGAGGTCAAGGACATCGTGAACCTCGCGGCCGTGGCGACGGTCGACGCACAGCAAGGGTAGCGCTCGACGGCCGCCCGTCGTGGGTCACGCGAGTTCGACCGGCTCACCCCGTTCCGCGGAGTCGTGGAGCGCCTCGATGATCCGCCTGTCACGCAACCCGTGTCGGCCGTCGGGATCGATCTCGCCGTCGCCGAGGAGCCGGTCGGCGAAGTAATCGATCGCCGCTTCCATCTCGTGTTCCGCGTCGAAGCTGTCGTGTTCGACCGTGACCGAGAGGTCGCCGCGCGAGAGGTGGAGCGAACACTCCCCGTGAAACGCTGGTCGCAGTTCGATCCGCCCCTCCGTTCCCGTGATCTTGAGGTGGATGTCCTCGTGGGCGTTCTGGCTCGCGGTCGAGATCATCTGGACGTCGTCCTCGAAAACCAGCAGCGACGAGGCGCGCTCGTCGGGGATGTCGGCAAAGGCCTCGTGGCTCGAGATCGAGCCGTCCGCCACGGAGCGGAGGCCCCGAGGGATGGGGCCCCGGTCTGCAGTCTCTCGAGGCTGATAGCCGCGCCCATCGTTGCTGAACGACCCCGTGTTGATCGACAGGCGGCGACGCCGCCGTCACCCGCGCAATTCACTGCGGAACGCTCGGATCGAGCCCGTGAGCGGTCCGAGTTCCGGCAGAACGGGTGTCGGATCCGATCCCGAGCTTACAGGCGTATCCTTGTAATTTCTCCGTCGGGAATGTGGGATCGTCGCACGATCCGTTCGGTAGTAAATAACGCGCTCTCGCTCTTTGAACACGCGGACGACGCCGTCGGCCGCCGTCACCGAAAAAACGGTACCGGTGCCGATCACTGTCGAGCGAGTCGTCCGCTCGTCAATAGTTGTCGTAGACCGTCTTGCTGATGCTGTAGAAGTCGAGGCCCGCGTCGCCCTGCTCGCGGTAGGTTTCACTCGAGGAGTCCTTCACGCCGCCGAAGGGGACGTGGAGTTCGACGCCGGTCGTCTTCTCGTTGATCTTCACGACGCCGGCTTCGATCTCCTCGGCGAAGCGGTTGGCCTCGGTGTGGTCGTCGGTGACGACGCTCGCCGAGAGCCCATAGTCGACGTCGTTGGCGACGGCCAGCGCCTCGTCGAAGTCGCCGACTGGAATAACTGCGAGCACCGGGCCGAAGACTTCCTCCTGAGCGATGCGCATCTCGGAGTCGACGCCCGAGAAGACCGCCGGCTCGACGAAGTAGCCCTCGCGGTCGAGCGCCGAGCCGCCGTACTCGAGGGTCGCGCCCTCGTCCCGTGCGATATCGACGTACTCGAGCGTGCTCTCGAGTTCGGATTCGCTGACGTGGGGACCCATACCGGGGTCGTCGAGTCCGTGGCCGTGCTCGATCGCGGCGGCGCGGTCAACGACGGCATCGACGAATTCGTCGTAGACGTCCTCGTGGACGATCGCGCGGGAAGTGGCCGTACAGGCCTGACCGGTGACGCCGAACGCGCCGCCAGCGACGATTGTGGCGGCTTTATCGATGTCCGCCGTGTCGCTGACAACGGTTGGATTCTTCCCGCCCATTTCGAGCTGGACGCGCTTGCCGTCTTCCGTCGCGGTGTCGTAGACGGTGTTCCCGACCGTCGTGCTGCCGGTGAAGGAGACGGCGTCGATGTCCTCGTGGCTCGCGATGGTCCCGCCGACTTCGCTGCCGGGCCCGGTGACGACGTTGATGACGCCGTCCGGAAGGCCAGCTTCCTCGAGCGCGCTCGCCATCTCGTGGACGACGCCGGGCGCGAGCGTGGCGGGCTTGATGACGACCGCGTTGCCCGCGGCCAGCGCCGGTGCGATCTTCCAGGCCGGAATGGCGATGGGATAGTTCCACGGGGTGATCAGGCCCGCGACGCCCAGCGGCTCGGTTTTCGTGTAGAGATTCGTGTCACGCGCGCTCGGACTCTTGATCGTGCCGCCGATGTCGCTGGCCTTCGAGCCGTAGTAGCGGAAGATGTCGACGGCCCGCTGTACCTCGCCGCCGGCCTCGCTCCGGGTCTTGCCTTCCTCCCGGACGAGCAGTTCGGTCAGTTCGTCCTTGCGCTCGGCGAGGAGCGAGCCGGTCTTCGCGAGGATCCGACCCCGCTCGGGGCCGGGCGTCGCCCCCCACTCGCCGCTCGCCTCGTGCGCCGCGTCGATCGCTCGCTCGGTGTCCTCGGCGTCGGACTCCGGATAGGTCGCGACGACGTCCCCGGGAGTCGCGGGATCGGTCGTTTCGAAGGTTTCCCCAGTGTGCGATTCGCACCACTCGCCGCGAACGTAGTTCAACCGCTGGTCGGGCATACAATCTGACATCACCCCGTTCGGTCATAATTCTTGCCGTTCCGACTCTTCCGGCCGGCTGGCACTGTCTAGTTGAGCCAGTTTGAGGAACGAGCAGGCCGTTGAGTGAACTGGTTAGATGCTCGCAGACCTGCTCAGCGAGAGCTACGACGCGGATTTAGACGAAGTTTGGGAGAACGAACGGACGGCGACGCCCGTCAGGGCGTTCGCCGTCCGCCTCCATCAGACCGGTTGTTCCGTCAGAGAAACAACAACGGTGCTGGCAGAATTAGGCGTTGAACGCTCTCACGGAGCGGTCTGGAACTGGGTGCATCGGCTGGCTGACAGCGGACGCGACCCGCCGACGTCCACGAGAGCGTTGCTCTCGTGCGGCCCATCAGAACGTGGAGCGTTCTGCGGACGGCGAAGTCGTCGCGGGTCGCCGTCAACGAGACCGCTGTCACAATCAACGGCGAGCAGTCTTGGCTGTACGCTGCAATCGACGTCGACACGAAGATGATACTCAACGTCGCATTGTTTGGTCGACCTGGCACCGATCCGGCGGTTGCGTTCCTGCACGGACTCACGGAAAAACACGACTGTTCGGAGGCGGTGTTTCTCGTCGATCAGTACGGCTATCGGACTTCCATTGCCCGATTTGGGCTGAGCGGTCGGGTGAACTACGTGGAGCGAAACCTGATCGAAAAGTGGTTTCACACGCTCAAGATGCGGGTCGACCGCTTCCATAATTCGTGGGTTGGCAGTCGGGCGAACGTCCGCGAATTTCTTGCACAGTTCATGCACTACTACGACCACCAGCGACCCCATCAGGCACTCGATGGACGGACGCCAGCTGCGGAGGTGCTAAACCAGACAGTGCCTTTGATCTCGTTGTGTTCGACGAGACGGGTGATTCGGATCAATGATCAACAGTACTAGCCGTATACTGCCGTCTATCCCAAATCAAACGTATTTCTCTATGTCTGGCTTTTTCGACAATTATTACTTACTTTGAAGTGCTGTTTTTATATCCTCTGTAGTGAAATAATATGTTGAGAACGCCGTGTTTTTCGTCGATGGAGTAAACTATATCCAGACTGTACTCCGTCGATCTGGGTTCCGATTTCGATATGAAAAACAGGCTGATCGAAACACTATTCCATATGTACATGTTAATATTGGAATGCATACTTCTACGCTCTCAAACTACTTTAGCCATGCAAAACCGTCAACAGCTGAATCGTGGCTTCAACCCTCCTTCGTCTGGCACAGTGCGACAAGCTAAACACGACTCCACCGGACTGCCAAAGAAATAAAACCGGCCAAAATCGGGTTCAGTGACGGGGTAGAAGCGTGCTACTCGTCTGCGGGCCGCATCTTGAAGCCGTAGCGAGTGACGCCTTCCTGCGTGTAAATCCGGCGGATTGTCGCCTCGATCCGATCGCCGACCGCGAAGTCGGCAGGGTCCGCATCGGTGCCCATCGCCGGGGCACTGACCGTCTCGTCGCCGCTATCGGTCTCGAGCGCGACGATCGCGGCCGCGTAGTCGCCCGACTGAGCCTGCTGTTCGGCGAACTCCGGTGGCGCGCCGCCCTGGGAGATGGTCGTGACGGCCTCGATCGTCCCCTCGTCCGCGAGTTCGACGGGGTCGTAGTCGGCGAGCGCGCCGCAGTCGTCACAGGCACCGTCCGGCGGGAAGGAAAGCGCACCGCACTCCGAACAGCGACCCGCCTCGAGCCGGTAGCGTTGGGGGAGCGAGCGCCGCCAGGAGGGGACGCTGACGTAGGCACCGCCGCCCGAGGGGGGGCCAGTGGTCACGACGCCGCGCTGGCGCAGGTATTCGGCGTAGGAAAGCGGATCCGATCCTTCGAGCGCGGTGACGGCCGGCACCTCGCCGTCGGCCTCGACAACGAAGGCGTCCGCGCCCGCGCCACTGCCCTGGGAGACGGCGAGAACGGATTCGTAGCCGTCCGCGAGTGCGGTCGCCAGCGAGACGGGGACGCTCGCAGCGCCGAGGTCGCCCAGTTCGTGGACCGTCGCAGCGGCCCGGATCTCCTCGGTCCCGACGCCGGCCGCGCCCGCGGCGCGGTAGGGGAGTTTCCCGTCGGGGGCCTGAATCGCGACCGCGTCGGGATCGGGCTCGTCCTCGAGGCCGGCGACGGCACCGCCGATCGTCTCGGTAAAGGCCTGCCGGTCGTACTGGGTGATTCCCAGTCCCTGTGTCTCGTCCTCGCCGGCGTTGCGG
>NZ_AOIJ01000031.1 GCF_000337175.1 Natrinema gari JCM 14663
CCGACGCCGAGAGTACCGACGAACGCCTCGTCGATGTCCCCGGCCTCGAGTCCCTTCGGTACGCTGTCCGTCGCCGCGTCGAACGCCGTGCGGAACAGGGAGCGATAGCTCTCCGCGGGGAAAGCCCCGTAGTCCGACTGTCCTGCGCCGACGAGATAAGCATCCCGCATACCTGTCCCCTCAGTCATCGGGTGTAAAATAACTATATGCTTCGTATCGACCGGGCCACGACGGCTGCTGCATCGGTGATCCAGATTAATCGTGTCCGCGATTCGGTTACCGGATCCACGCTCGGATTCCATACTACTGCTACGAGAATTCAGGTCACAGCGACCTGCGACGGGGTTGTCGACTCCAGAGCGCGGCGCGCTCACCAGTTTCGACTGATTTTCGGGCCGACTTGCGGATCGTTCACCAGGTCGGTCGAGCGTCGACTGAGGAGCGCTGATATCAGTCGTTAGCAAAGCAGTTACACGACTGCTACAGGGCGGTTCGTCCCGAGGATCATATCCTGCGTGACGCTACCGAACACCGCTTTGCCGACGGGTGAGCGCTTACGGGTGGGGACGACGAGAACGTCCGCATCTACCGAATCGGCGTATTCGATAATCTCGTCGCTGGGATCACCGTGACAACGGACGACTTCGGTCTCGATTCCGGCGTCCTCAAGTTCGTCGCGTGCGACCATCACAGCCGTCGGGAGGTCGTCGGGATCATACAGTTCAGCCGATGTTACTCGGCTGCCCTCGTCGACGGCGGTAAACTCTTCGAAAACGTTGACTATCGTCACGGCGAGTTTGTCAGAATCGCCGACCGGCCCGTCGGCAGCGATGAGATCCATCACGTAGTCGACGGCGCGCATCGCTCGCTCTTCGTCCGTGTCGATCGGAACGACTACTTGATACATACTTACGACACGTGCCGACTGCTACTTAGTAGTACCTACTTCGTGGGTTACTGTCGTCGCAATCGTCCAATTTCAGGCTTGTCGTAAGCGCTTTGAGCAGTTTTGGTATCGTCGAAATCGAACGAATCAACACCCCGATCACGACGCTGTCGCTCGAGTGAGTGTGAAATCCGGGAACCGTCGTTGAACGTCGTGTTCGAGACGTTACTCGCTCATCCAGTTGCTGGCCTGTGGTTCGCGTGGATCCGTCGGTACTTCTAACAGGACGGGTTCGTCGGCATCGATTGCGGATGCAAGCGCCTCTTCGAGATCGGCTGGTGTCTCGGCGTGTTCGGCCCGCATGCCAAGGCTCGATGCGAGACTCGTGAAATCGATCGGCGCATTCGTCCACTCATACTCTCCGGCCGAGAGACCGTAGTTCTGGCCGGCGTCGTCGCTGATGATCGCGTAGTCCTCGTTGACGAAGACGACGACGGTCAGTGGCAGCCCCTCGGCGACGGCAGTATGAAGTTCGTGGACGCACATCATGAGTCCCCCGTCACCGGACAGGACGACGACATCGTCGTCCGGATTCGCGAGCTGCGCACCGATCCCCGACGGTAGGCCGGTCCCCATCGTTGCCCATGAGCCAGGGTTGACATAGGACCGCGGTCCCGTCGCTTCGAAGACGTTCAACCCCCAGACGCGGAAGCCGCCGGCGTCGACTGCGACGATTGCATCGTCCGGAATCGCGTCGCGAGCGGTCTCGAGCGCACTGACTGACGTGATCGGCGGCGACGAGACGCGCAGGTCTTCGAGCCGGCCACTGGTGGATTCCCGAACAGCGGACGCGCGGTCGATAGCGTCGTTGGTCTCAACCTCGCGGTCCGCGAATGCATCCTCGAGTGACGACAGCGCTGCAGCGGCGTCGGCGACGATACCGACGGTCGGCTCGTAGCCCGTCCCGAGATCGCCGGGCTCGAGCGTTACGTGGACAAGGGTCTCGGGGACGTCGACGTTCCACGCACGGGTGGTGACTGCGTCGAAGTCCGTCCCGACCGCGAGTGCCGCGTCAGCGGTCGCGAGCAGGTCGAGCAGTTCGGGCGACGCGCTCCCGGAGAGGCTTCCAGCGACGTATCCGTTGTCCCCGTCGGGGAGGACACCTTTACCCTTGTACGTGGTGACCACGGGCGCACCGAGTCGGTCGGCCACACAGCGAAGTTCGTCGCTTGCGTTCGCGGCACGGACGCCCCCACCAGCGACGATCACTGGGGCATCGGCCGTGATCAGCAAATCGGCGGCTGCCTCGATATCACGGTCTGCGACGTCCGACACCGATTTTCGGCTGTACTCGGCCGGCGTTGCGAGCGGAACGTCCATTTTCAGGAAGTTCTTCGGAATCCCGATCCGGACTGGACCCTTTGGCTGGGTTTCCGCGGTCGCAATCGCCTCCTCGAGGACGGCGATCGTGCTTTCGGGGTGTTCGACCAGCAGGTTCTCCTTGACGACGTTGTCGTAGGTGTTCGGTGGTGTCTCGTGGATCCCGTCACCACCGCGAATTTCGGGATCGGTTTCGACGGCGATGTGAATTATCGGTGTACAGTCGTTGAGCGCGTTCTTCAACCCGTTCATCGCGTTCATGTCTCCGGGACCGGGAATGACGGCTGTGGCCGCGACTTTGCCGCTGGTTTCCGCGTATCCCCACGCCTCATGAGAGACGGCGGTCTCGTGACGGGCCACGACGAACCGAATGTCGTCCCGCGTTCCGATCGCTTCGTTCAGTGGCAGCGTCTGCTTACCTGGGATTCCGAACATCGTCTCGATCCCATTCGCTGTCAATCGCTCAATGACTGCTTGACTGACGTCCATACGTGGTCCTCGTAAACCAGGTACTTATCCTCTCCCCTCCGTTCGGTATCGGCCCCTGCGACGCTACGAACGGGCCGTTCGATCAGCTGACCGGTAGTACGAATTTCGAACTACGAAACAATCTCTCCCGTTCGTTTGGGCGGAGTCGTACCCCGGTCTCGAATAGTGATTCCAGCACCAGTGGCGATTCTTGCGACTCCAACCTCAACACCCTGCTTATTGCCCGCCGGCTCGTCACTGATCGAATCGACACAAATCCCTCAGATAACAGCCGTGTCAATGCCTTCTCGAAATTTGTTTCTCTATTCGAAACGAACTGTGTGTAACTCGATTTCACCGGATGATTCGTCGCAGTTTTCTCGGAATGCGTTACTCGACCAACTACCTGAATTACAGACATATGTTTGTAAAACATCCATCGATTTGTCCCGTCTGGAATCGGTTTGCGGCTGTACGCCGATCGCCGCCCGTACAACTTAACAACAGAATGGACGTTGTTAGTAGTTGCTTCTTCTCTATGGTAGTGACATCAAATAAGATAGAGTCTGTGTTAAATTTGTAACCATTATGTGATGGGAATGCCTGCTATCCGGTATCTCAGGCTTATTTTCAGCGTTCTCTTTTCGGAACCGCTACTGAGTTTCGGAATGTGAAACAGAACCATGGGTAACGTCATCTATGGGAATGGATCATACGACTTAATCCACCGGCTGAGACCGTCGTCGAATTCACGGGGATGGATCCCTGTTGAGACGGATCTGTCCGTAGACCGATCCTGACTTGAAAAACCGTGTCGCCGATTCGACTCGAGTACCGGAATCGCATTTCGTGTGATCAGATCACGTTCTCAGATTCGAGGGTCACGATCTCCTCCGGAGAATAGCCGAGATCACTGAGAATCTCCGCCGAGTGTTCGCCGAGATGCGGCGGCGCGCGCTCGTGAGTCGTCTCGAGCGAAGAGAAATTGACCGGGTTTGCGGGCGCTTTTACCGTTCCATGTTCGGGGTGGTCCATCTCGACGATCATATCGTGCGCGTCGATGTGGGGATCGTTCACTACTTCTTCGACGTCGTTGACGGGCGTACATGGGACGTCGTACTTCTGGAGGTGTTTGACCCACTCTTCGGTCGTCTTTTCGGCGAAGATTTCGTCAAGGCGACTGTCGAGTTCCCCTCGGTTCTCGGTTCGATCCGTGAACGTCGCGAACCGCTCGTCATCGATCCACTCTTCGCGATTGAGGGCACGACAGAGGTCAGGCCAGATCCCTTCGCTGATCACACCGACGACGATATGGGAATCGGCCGTTTCGATCGCTTGGTACGGTGAGAGGTTAGGATGTTTCGTTCCCATCCGCTGTGGGACCTCGCCGGAGGCGAAGTAGTTCGTCACGTGGTAAAGCAGCCACTGGAAACTCGTGTCGAACAGCGAGAGTTCGATGTGTTGTCCCTCGCCTGTTTGTTGACGGTGATACAGCGAGGTTAGGATAGCGTACGTCGCCGTCATCGCACCGGAGACGTCACAGATCGAGATGCCGACGCGGGCCGGTTGTTCTTCGGTGCCGGTGATGCTCATCATCCCGGCTTCGCCCTGTAGGATAATGTCGAACGATTTCTTCCCGCTGTAGGGACTGTTGGAACCGTAGCCGGACACGTCACAGTATATGAGTTCGTCGTTCAGGGCTGACAGGGTCTCGTAATCCGCACCGAACGCTTCGGCCTTGCCAGGACTGAAGTTCTGCATGAAGACATCGGCTTCCTCGATCAGGTCGTGAAGTACAGTCTGCCCCTCCTCGCTCGTCAAGTCGAGCGTAAGGCTTCGCTTGTTCCGATTCAGGCTCACGAAGTACGCTGACAGTCCCTCGTACTCGGGACTGTACGTCCGGGTGAGATCTCCGTGTCCTGGTCGCTCGATTTTTATTACGTCGGCTCCGAGGTCACCGAACGTCTGCGTTGCCATCGGACCGACGAGTGCCTGTGTTGCATCGATAACCGTCACGTCCTCTAGAGGCTGCATGGTTCGGTGATGGAGATTCCCTGATTTATACGTTCCGCTCACTGGAGGGTGTATCGTCGTCTTCGTTCGTGATGGTGGACCTCTGAGGTGATTCGCTGTTCAGAACTTATGATACCCCGGCATTCCCAAAGGTTTAATTAGGAAGAATACAGCGGATAGTGTGTATGACTCCCACCAGCAGACGGGACATTCTGAAGGTAGCGAGTGGTGTCGGTGCTGTGTCACTGGCCGGCTGTCTCGGCGGCAGCGGCAATTCAACGTCACTGAGCGTCGGTATCCCGAGTTCGACGACGACAACCGGCGCGGCAAGCAACTCTTTCCAGCGAGTCGTCAAAGAGCAGTCGGGTGACACTGAACCGGCTGGCGAAATCCGCTGGCAAAATCAAGAAACCGGCGGTGACCCGCCGAGCCTGCGCCAGTTCTCACAGGGGAACCTGCAGGCGCTGACTGCGGGCAACTTCATCGCCGCCTCGGCCAAGGAGGACCAGCCGCCGTTCGCGGAAAGGCCACTGAAGACGCTCCCCAACCAGCTGTTCTCCATCAGCTCGCTGCACATGCACGTGCTGTCCGTCAACGGCTCGGGCATCGAGACGATCGACGACCTCGTCGGGAGCGACTTTTGGGCGCTGCCACCGTCGTGGGGTCTTCGCCAGCAGGCCGAGGCCGTCTTCTCGAACGCCGGTCTCTGGAGCGAACTCCAGGACACCAACTCGATCGTCAACGCCGATACGGGCGACGTTGCCGGCCTCATCGAAGAGGGGAACATCGACGCGCTGATCGCGTACGGTGCCGGCTTCCAGAATCTCGCCGGCTGGGCGACCGAAGTCGACGCCCGCGCCGATCTCCAACTCGTCGAATTCTCCGACAACCTCGTCGAAGCCGCGAACGACACCCGCGGGACGAGCCACAGCGAACTCGATGTCTACGGCTGGGAAAAGCAGGACTTCCAGCAGGACCAGATGGACGTCTACGGTGCGGACTTCCAGTTCTGGCTCGGCAGTGACGTCTCTCGCGACATCGGCTACGAACTCGCGCGGATCAGCAACGAAAACACCGCGTCGATTCAGGAGGGCCAGCCGGCGTACCTCGATCACAGCGATCCTGAGTCAATGGCCTCGCTGTACCTTGAGGACATGCCGATCCACCCGGGTCCGTACGACTTCCTTGAGGAACAGGGCGTCGACATGAGTACCTACACGCGCGGCGGCGAATAGACGCCTATGAGCGAGACCCAGAACGAACCGCCCGTCTGGTCGCCGTTGGACCTCCGACGAGAGCACCTGCTGAATAACCTCGTCACGGTCGTCGCCTTGCTCTTTTGGGCGCGAGTCCTGCTATACGCACTCAACCAGCAGGTGCCACGGCCCAAATACGGTGTCGTATTCCTCGCTGGCGGTGTCTTGATCTACGTCCTCGACGAACTCAGGACTCTCGAGGGAGAGAACCGCCTCGAGCGTCTCGGGCTGTGGATCTGTGCACTCGTCGGCATTGCCGTGCCGGTTTACGTGTGGCTACACTACGATGTACTCGAGACACAGCGGATCGGCTACGCCCTGGGATACGAGTACGTCATCGGCGGCCTATTCGGGCTCGTCATCCTGTATTTGACGTACCGGTCGTTCGGAGCAGCCTTCGCTGGCGTCGTAATCGCGTCCGTCCTCTACGCCTACTTTGGGAACCTCCTCACCGGACTGTTGAGCCACGGCGGGATTGCCGCCGAACAGATAATCAACGTCCTGACGATGGAGTTCGACGGATTCTTCGGCTCGATCACGCAGGTCGTGGCGGTCAAAGTCGCGTTGTTCTTGCTCTACGCGGGATTGATGCGGGGCTACGGCGCGTTCGAACTCATCATGCGACTCTCCTTTCGGACGGTCAAGTATCTCCGGTCGGGCGTTGCCCAGTCGGCGGTAATCTCGAGCCTGATCGTTGGCTCGATTAACGGCGCACAGACGGCCAACGCAGCGATGACCGGCTCCTTTACGATCCCGCTGATGAAAGAGAGCGGCATGCGGTCCGACTCGGCGGGCGGCATCGAGGCCGTCGCCTCTTCGGGGGGACAGATCATGCCGCCGGTCATGGGTGCCGCCGCGTTCGTCATGGCCTCGCTCATTCCGAGCATCGGCTACGTCGATGTCCTCATTGCGGGAGTCATCCCGGCGCTCGTCTTCTATATCTCCGTGGCCATCGGCGTCCATTACATGGCGGTCAAACAACTCCCTGAGGGTGGCGTCGATATCGAGAGCCGGCTTGAAGACCTGAACGAGGGATACCATCCGATCGTCGAGGCGATTCGCTTCGGGGTCCCGTTCGTGGTCCTGCTGTACACGCTGGGGGTCGCCCAGTGGACGGTTATTAGTTCCGCGCTGTACACCTGTGCAGCGATGGTCCTGACCGGCAGCGGGCTCCCCATCCTGCTGAGTTTCGTCAACGACGATGTGGATCCAGTCGGGACGGTCCGTGACGCCGTGAATGATACCGTCTCCGGGTTCAAGTTCGGCGCCGTCGCCATCGCGCCAATCGCGATCATCATCGCGGCGGTCAACGGGATCGTCGACCTGTTGAACGCGACCGGCCTCCCCGGAAAGCTCTCGCTCGCGATCGTCGGGGTCGCAGGCGGACTCCTACTGTTTACAGCCCTGTTCTCGATGGTTGTCTGTCTCGTCCTCGGACTGGGAATGCCGACCGTCGCCGCGTACACGATCGTCGCCTTGTTGATCGCGCCGACGCTGACCGGCGAGTTCGCGCTGGATCCGGTCGCCGCGCACTTCTTCGTGTTCTACGCGGCCATCCTCTCGGGGATCACGCCACCGATCGCCATCTCGGTAGTGGTCACAGCCGGCATCGCCGGTTCGAGCTTCTGGCGAACCGCGCTCGAGGCACTGAAGCTCGGGATGCCGCTGTTCGTCCTCCCGTTCACGTTCATCTACAACCCCGAAATCGTGACGGAGGGGTTCGGCCTCATGACCGCTGCGTCCGGACTGATCGTTCTGTTCGGCGCGGTCGCGATCACCCATGGTCTCAACTGCGCACCTCGTCCCTTCGGCATCTCGTCACCGCTGAGTTACGGTGTGCGCGCAGTGTACGTCACGCTCGGTGTCGTCGCGATGGTGTGGCCTGCACTACTGCCCCGTGTTGGAGCGGTAGCGGCCACGATACTGTTCATCGCGTTGCAGACACAGATGGCGGGAACGACTAACATCGGCCACGTCGCCGAAAGCGACTAACCGACTTCGGCGCTGTTTTCTCCCGAACGTCATACCGTGTTCCTCCGTCCGATTCCCCGTCTCAAGCGTCGTTACTCCGCGGTTGTCGGGGGAGGGGGGAGGTACGACCGTCCGACAGCCCTAGCGCGGGCTGTCGATCGCATCGTCCGTGAGAGAAATTACGGATAGGGAGTTTCGCTCGAGTCGCCGGTCAGTCGAGATAGACGCCGTCGGGGTCGAGTTCCTCGTGGATCAATCGGAGTTCTTCGTCAGTCGGCTCCCGCGTGCGCTCGACGTCGTCAGCGAACTGGATTTCCCAGCCGGTGGCCGCCTGCACATCGTCTTCGGTGACGCCCGGATGGAGGCGTTCGACGATCATCTCACCGTCGGCATCGAATCCCATGATTGCCTTGTCGGTGATGACCGCGTCCGGCCCGCCTCGCAGTCCGAGATCGGCCCGCTCGGTCTCGGCATCGAGATACCCCGGGCTGGTGACGAAGTCGGCCTCCTCGGGGAACCGTCGCTCTTCGAGCGGCGAGATGATGATGGTCCGATGGGCGTTGCTGGCGATCTCGCAGGCCCCGCCGCTGCCGGGAAGTCGGACCGCCGGGTCGTCGTAGTCGCCGATCACAGTCGAGTTGATGTTGCCATACTTGTCGACTTGCGCGCCGCCGAGGAAGCCGACGTCGATCCGCCCACCCTGCAGGTAGTACGAAAAGCCGTTGAGCATCGATTCGATGCCGACTGCACCCGAAGCGAGTACCGGATCACCGACCGATAGAGGGAGCGAACTCGGGTTCGAGCCGATCGTCCCGGACTCATAGATCATCTCGAGGTTCGATGCGTGGTTGCGCTTCGCGAGGTTGCAGGCCAGATTCGGGACGCCGATCCCGACCAGAACCGAGTCGTCGTCCTCGAGTTGTTCGGCTGCCGCCGTCACCATGAGTTCAGTGTCCGTATACTCCATCAGTAGTCACCCATATCGATCGCCGTCGCATACTTCGAGTCGACTTCGAGGTCCAAAAGTCGCTCCGCGCCGAGTTTCTCCACGTATTCTCGTCTGTCGGCGACACCGTAGACCCATTCGTCGAGCCATGCCTGCGTGTCCTCGTGATCCTTCGAGACTTCCTCCCACTCGAGGTAGGCCGCGTTGTCTCGGTCGTAATAGCCTTGCGCGTACGACGGGTGTGCACCGTAGGGAACTTCGACGACATGATCGACCGCGTCGGCGGTAAACAGCGTCCGATTGGGATCACTTCGGATCGTTTCGGTCGAACACAGCTCCTCGACGCAGCAAATAACTGTCTCGGCCGCGAGCGCCGCTTCTTTCTGCTCGCCCGGGATCCCCCAGAGGTGAGCATTGCCGTCCTCGTCGCTGCGCTGTGCGGAGACGATCGCCACGTCGGGTTTGATTGGCGGTACTACCGGAATTTCGTCGTCACCGTACGGGCTCGAGACGGTTCGAATCGCGTCGCTCTGATCGACGAGATCCGAACCAGCGAACGTCCGAACTGGCATGAACGGCAGGTCCGCCGCGCCGGCGTGCAATGCCGCGACCATCCCGTAGTGGGTGTATTCCTCGGTCTCGATCGGGTTCGGGACGCCGTCCTCGATCGCCCGGCGGAACGCCCGAAGGCTCCCGACACCGGGGTTGCCGGCCCACGAGAACGTCACCTTCGAGACACAGCCCGAAGCAATTAGTTGATCGTATACCAGATCAGGGGTCGCACGGATGAGTTCGAGATCATCGTAGCCAGTACGGATGATCTCGTGACCCGCTGCGAAGGGGATCAAATGTGTGAACCCTGCAAGGTACAGACTATCACCGTCGTCAACAACGTCGCTAATCGTGGACGCCATCGTCGTCACGCTTGACATCGGATCTCTCGGAATTTACAGCAGACATTCGTATAAGCCCACCCCTTTTCCGTTATCTTGCCCGTCCTCCCGATCGATAATTCGGATCAGTCGACGGTTGTGTGGAATAACGAAACGAAACCACCGCGCGGTTTCTATGCGTGAACCTTTTTACGAATTGATTCCTACGTAGGATAGCATGTCTCGAGACGAAGCCGAAAACGGCGATTCCAGACCGCGATCACCGACGATCAAGAGCGTCGAAACCTCGCTCGAAATCGTCGACGAGTTACAGGCTCGAGACGGAGCCAGAGTCTCGGAACTGGCCGAGGCGATCGGAAAATCGAAAGGGACGATTCACAAACACCTTATTACACTTCTGAAACACGATTACGTCGTCAAATCCGGCGGCGAGTACCGGATCGGTCTCCGATTCCTTGATATCGGTGGCTACGCACTCCACCAAATTGAAGGACGACAGTATATCGAGCCGAAAATCCGTGAGTTAGCAGACCTCACCGGTGAAACCGTCCAGTTCTCCGTTGAACAGCGGGGGAGATGCGTTATTCTCGGTCGAAAGGCGGGCCAGAAGGGCGTATTCAGTCGCGCTCGTGTCGGAAAGCGGTTCTACATGCACCAAGTGGCCGGCGGCAAGGCGATCTTGGCGAACTTACCCGACGAACACGTCCGCGAAATCGTCTCCCGCCACGGATTACCGGCCGCGACCGACGCGACTATTACTAATGAGACAGTGCTGTTCGAGGAACTCGAGACGGTCCGCGAGCGGGGGTACGCGTTCAATATCGACGAAAGTACACGAGGGCTCCACGCGGTCGGCGTTCCCCTTATGGGACCCGATGGAGAGATATTCGGTGCGTTCGCCGTCGCCGGCCCGAGTCACCGGATGCGTGGTGAACAGTTTAAAGACGAAATTCCGAACACGGTTCGAAGTGTTGTCAATGAACTCGAGTTGAATCTCGCACACTCATAAGAAGACCGAACTTCGACGACGAGAAACAAATTCAGTCGGCCGACCCGATCAAGAGGTGCATCGACACTCCATAGACGTGGCATCCGTTCGTTCTGCCGATTTTCCGCTCGGTCCGCGCTGTATCGCTGACAGAGCGGCCCGTGACATTCTCCGCCGTTCCGGCTTTCGTTGCACCGTCCAGTGATAGTCGCTTCTAAAGTCGTTCCAGTGGCGACTCGAGTCGACTTCTCACGAGAGTTCCGGTATTGTCTGGAGACCGGCATCGATCCGACGCCGGCGAACGAGCTGTCGACGCTCCGGCTCAGCGTCCCGGTGACCGAAACGAGCAACGACACCTATGGGGAGGTGTCCGCCGCCGGCGACACCGTCACCGACTCGCCGACGGATATCCTGACCGCCGTCGAAGGGGCACTCGAAGCACACGATCCGGACGTCCTGGTCTGCTCAACGAGCGAGATCGTCCAAATCCTCCACGAGATGGCGACGGACGCCGACGTCGGCGACTTCTCGTTGAGTCGGTGGCCGGATGTGGATTACCAACAGCTGGCGAGTCGGTCGACGTACTCGAGCTACGGTCGCGTTGGCCACTCGCCGGTGCGGTACAACGTGCCCGGGCGGGCGATCATCGACGAGTCGAACACGTTCTTCTACGGGGAGACGAACTGCTGACGGCGAAACAGCGGCTGGAAGCCGGCGGCTGGCGCGTCGTCCACGGGATCGTCGTCTCCATCTGGGAGACCCCGGACCCCGACATCGACGACGATGACCGCGAGGACCTCGAGACGCTCGCGATGGAGATCACGGAAGACGTTGAGATTTGGCTCGAACACGAAGCCCACTACGATTGGGTGGCGTTCGTGCCCCAACGAGAGAGCGACGCCGGCGCGTTGACAAAGTACTTCGGGAAGGTCGCCGGGTCGTGTTTAGTTTGTAGCATTGTGCCAGACAGCGAAGGCCTGAAGCCAGGATTCTGCTGTTGACGGTTGTGCGTGACTAAAGCAGTTTGAAAACGAAGAAGTTCGACGTTTTATCTCTTAGAAGACATGTTCAGCAGCGTTCCGATTTCCATGCTTTTCGTATCGAAATCGGAGCCCGGATCGACGGAGTGCAGTTTGGAGATGTTTTGTTCCATCAACGAGAAACACGGCATCGTCGAGATCATGTTTCTCGGTGAATTCCTGCAGGAACCGTTCTGTCAACGCGGTCGTAGTCGTTGAGTACAGCCGAGTATGGAGAATTTTGTTCGTCTCTGGATCAACAGCAGTGTACAGCCAATATTGATGTTCGTCAAGTTGAATCACCGTCCCGTCAAGCACGATGTGATTCGAATTCTCGTCACCAGCTGGCTGTAGATCGCACTTGTGGACCCAATCATGAACTGCCTTTCGACTACGTTTGACACCAAAAAATCTCTAATTCTCGAACTGTATTCGAAAGCGATAGTCCCGCAAGGTGGAGTCGAATACCAAGTTCCATCAACTGGCGCGGTGTCCGCTCTCGTTCCACAAAATTCAAATCGATCCAGTCGCTACACCCGCTGAGGCGGTCGATTTTTGGCATAGGCACCACAAAATCCTGCCGCCTCACTTTTCACGCTTAACGAAACAGTGCCGCCTACCCTTTCACCAAATTCATATCGCACACGGGGTATCTATCAGATCAGTTTCGGACAGATCGGGATACCTTCCCACCGACTGTGGCAGGGCTCACAGAGCGAGACCAAATTTGAGGGGTCATGCGCTGCTTCGATCTCATCCTGGTTGAATTCCGTGAATGGCCGGATATGGTGAACTTGAGGTGTAATCGAAGTTTTTCTTCGCTTCGTCCACATCCTTGGCAGGTCCAATTATCTCGCTCCTAGACCTGTTCGCGTCGTTTTTTCCACAGTGGTCTATAGTTCGGTGTCGACTCCCAGTCATAGGGAACAGTTTCCTGCTGCCACTCCTACTTGCATTCTTAATTACAGAAGTGCCGATCCGCTGATTCGATTTCGTACTGGATTCGTTTGATGATCTCTCCACAGTACGTACATTCTGTCTGAGGCTGATTTTCTACCTGCCACCGTCCCCTATTGCTACAGAAGGTGTTTGCCTGATCGTCGTCGAGCCTCCTTTTGTATCGTTTGAAGTTCGTTCCACAGTAGTCGCATTGAGGTCAATCCTGTTGTCCTCTTCTTCAGACCGCCAACTCATGTAACAAGTCTTATCATAGAAATGGTGTTCTGCACGCTCCACTACCGACGGCGGTCTTGAGACTGTCTCACCACAGAAATCACACTCGACTTCAACGGGCATGGCTCGGCCTTTCGCCGACCATCAGCAACCGTCATCACTGATGAATGCCCGAAGTTATTGGTTCGGGTTGACCGGCTCTTTATATTTTGACTTCACTGATTTGCCGTCCCGCCATTGCCAGTAGTAGTAGCGGTTGTCGTTGATTTCTTTGATCGTGATCGTCGCTTTGGCAGGGACATCGTCCGGAAGATCGTCTGGTCGATCTTCGACCTCTTCTTGATCTGCCGACTCCTCGAGACGGGCCTCTCGTTCCTTGTGCTCGGCTAGCGCTTCAGCGTAAGAAGCAACGTCTCGGATCTGCTTCGGGTCCGACTCGTTGAGCGTGTTGACAATCTCCGTCGGGAGAGTCGCCGGTGGGGTCGGGGGTTCGTAGGACATCGGCTGCTCTCGTGTTAACCAACACGACCCTCGACTCCATAGTTTTGTTGGTTAAGTCAGTGGAAACGGTTCCCGCGCCTGCTGGCTGTAACACTACTCGAAACTTCTTTATATAGTAGTTTCGTACTATGTTACACCGTGCTCCGGCGCATCGAACTCGAGGTCCTCGCCACGGTCGACCGCGGCGACACGATCTCCGAGCTCGCGACGAGGCTCGACCACAGCGAGAGCTACCTCTCTCGTGCCGTCGGCGACATCGTCGAGAAGGGGCTCGTCTACACGGAACGCGACGGGCGGCGAAAACGAGTCGTCCCGTCGGATGCTCGCGCCGTCGAACTCTATCGGGACCTCGTCCGCCAGCACTCCCACATCGAGTTCCCCGAGCTGCTGACCGGGAAGGCACTCGAGGTGCTGTACTACCTCGACCAGCCGCGAACCGTCTCCGAGATCGCCGACCGGAGCGACAACTACCGTAACACGGTCAACCGCGTCCTCAAGCGGTTTCGCGACCGTGGGCTCGTCGGGACGGCCGACGGCCGCTATGACTTCAACGCCGATTTCGACCGCCTCCACAAGTTCGCCCGGGAACTCGCACACCATCTACATCGCCAACGCCTCGAAGCCGTTGCCCCGAAGGGCACGATTCTCTGGGAGGACTACGACGAATTCCTCGCCCAGACCGAGACGGAAATCGACGCGGAGGCGTTCCACGAAACAGGCCTTGCTCGATTCACGGCCTTCGACCTCCAGTTTCTGCTCACCGGCCACCGCTACTACGTCTACTCCGAGGACCTCGACGCAGTCTCGTCGGCGGAGCTCTGCTGTCACATGCTGCTGATCGACGACGGCAGCCGCCACCGCTCGTACTGTCTCCTTCTACTCAGCCACGTCGACATCGACGAGGCGGACCTCCGAGAGCAGGCGGCGAAGTATGGCCTCGAAGACGAAATCGACGCCTTGCTCCGCTACCTCGAGACGCACGGCGAGGTCGACGACGACCGGCTCCCGGAGTGGGACGAGTTCCAAGAGCTGGCGGCTGACTACGAGGTGCCACTACCACCATGAGACCAACATTCGGACGTGAGTACATCGAGAACGAATTCCAGCGAATCGGTGATGGCCTCTCAGCCCCGTTCACGGTCTACCTGATCGGTGGTGGCGCGATGTCGCTGCGCGACCTCAAGGGGGCGACGAAAGATATCGACCTGGTCGTCTCAGATGGCGACGCGTACGGCCAGCTGTGGGCCGTCCTGATGGACCTCGGGTATGCGGAGGTTCAATCGCTGGATCCAAATTATCGGGCACTGGGGGCGACGAGCTGCGTCGAAAACGACGATGGGTGTCGCCTCGACATCTTCAACCAGCAGGTCGCGAACAAGCTCGTCCTCACCGACGGTATGCAAGAGCGCAGCGAGCCGTTCCTCAACACGGATCGACTGACGGTCCGGCTGGTCAGCAACGAGGACATCTTCCTGTTCAAGGCGATCGCAGGCCGCGACGACGACATCGAGGACATGAATATGCTCGTGCAGGCCGGTCTCGATTACGACGTCGTTCGGGATGAACTCGAAGCCCAGATCGAACGCTTGGGGGACGATCAGTTCGCCACGTTCGCGAACGAGGCTCTAGTTGAACTCGAGGAGCGGTACGGGGTGACCACGCCGATCGAGGGCCGCGTCCAGGAGCTCACGAATAGGTACTACCGGGGGCTCGAAGTCCTCCAAGCATTCGACGAGCCGATGACCGTCGACGAACTGGCCGCCGAACTGGAGCTGGATACCGACGAGGTTCACGACCGGATCGCGTATCTCTCAACGTTTGTCCGGGTCCGTCGAGATGGCGACACAGTCCGTCTCGTGGAGTAGCTCAATCGCTACCCTACGGGGAAGGAAGGCGGCCGTCTGGTCGGGGAACGCGGCCACGCTTGATTTCGTAATCGACGCGACGCAGGTGCTTGCAGCCGCCCTCGGGTGAGCGCTGCTGCCAGTCCGGACAGGTGCACGATTTGTCGACGATGTCGACTTCGTACCTGTTGCCAGACGCGGACTGTACCTCGTAGCGGCCACCTTTCGAAAGGAGCGAGACATCCATGGCTTCACCGACGGCACGCTTCGTGCGGGGCTCGAGATCGTCCCGTGATTCTGCGTTCTCGTCGACGACCAGTCAGTCCCGAACGTCGCCCGTTCGGCCACCGTCGGGAGCGACGGCTTCCGCAGGGCCACTAAGCCGCTCGTGGAGCACGTCCTCTACCGGATGGCCTTCCGACCACAGGTAGTGGACCTCGCGGCGCTCGCGATGGTCGTAGGAGCCGCACGCTGCTGCGCTCCCAGTCCAGACACGCTAGGCCCCGAGCGCGGCCATCACGTCGACGATGACGCGGGGCACCGTCCGGGAAGAACAACCGGAAGCGTGTACACGCTTCTTGCGGCGGGACGGTCTCCCACCAATTTTCGCTGGAACCCCAGCTATCGAACATCGCCTCGTCGCTCCCGTAGCCGACGGTCACGCCGTCGCTCGGCGTCCAGTCTGCCGGGAGGTGTTCCGCCTCGCCTTCGAGCACCCGGAGAACGGCGTATCGGAGGTACTTGTGGGCTTGGTTGTCTGTCGTTCGAGCGATCTGGTCGTGCTGCTCGGCAACGTGCTCGGCTTCCTCGAGGACCGTCGTGAGA
Source organism: Natrinema gari JCM 14663 (assembly GCF_000337175.1). GTDB lineage: Archaea > Halobacteriota > Halobacteria > Halobacteriales > Natrialbaceae > Natrinema > Natrinema gari. The sequence goes on from NZ_AOIJ01000031.1 coordinate 16,164, forward strand.
TAGGGTTCAGTCATGGTTCGCGGAGGTCAGAATGCGCCTCCGGCCCTCCGCGAGCGCAGAAAAGCTTAACCAACAGAGCGGACGGAATCCATCACTCTGTTGGTTAACTGAGTGAGAACGAGGATTCGCTCTCGAGAACGTCGATGAGTTCTTCTGCTGTACGACTAATCCGTCCGAGGCGCTCGCGAACGACTTCGGGATCTTCCGACTCCCACGCAGCGAGGTAGAACGCTGACCCGCTAGTGTCGAGCCCGCAGTACCGCCCGACGACGTACGCGACAGCTTCGGCCTCGACTTCGCGTTTCGACCGCTCGGTGTCGTCGTCGACGTCGAAGTGGAGCAGTGCGTGCGCGTACTCGTGGATCAGCGTCCGCGCAAGGTCGGCCTCGTTCTCCCGATCACGCACCTCGACGAGCGGCTGGATGTCGACGAGGCTCAACTGCTCGCAGATGCCCTTCGCGTCGCCGTGGGTCCAGTCTTCGTCGGGAACGATCCGCACCGTCACGCCGAGGTCGTCAGCGGCGACAGTCAACTGTTCGACGAGATCGCCGGCGTCCCCGGTCGCTTCCGTGTCTAGGTCGGGAAGCGGCTCGCCTTCGGTCTGGGAGACGTCGAACACCGGCGCGGGTTTGAACCCGACGAGTCCCTCTGACCACTCCTCGGGCGGCGTCTCGTCGTAGTCACAGTCACTGTCCTCGTGGTAGCTCGGCGAGTTCTCGCACTCCGGGCACTGCTTGGTGATGATCGGCGCCCAGATCCAGATGGCCGACTCGCCCTCCGTGACGTGCCGGTCGAACTCCTCCTGCCACGTCCGGTAGCCCGCCACCCGACTCGCCTCGGGACACTGCCGCTTGATGAGGAGCGTGTTCCGGTAGGAGTAGTCGTGGAAGCGACTCTGGACGTCGAACCACTCTTGGAACTCCGCGCTGGCCTGCGCGTCGTCGACGCCGGCGACGAGGTCGTCGATCCACTGTTCGATAGTGCTGTTCATCTCGTCCGATCGCGTGTCGGTCTCCTCGAAGGAGACCGACGAGTCTCTGGTCGTGGACATCGTGTTCACCGAATCGAGTTCACGGCGACTGCGTCTGTTCAGACCGCGCCGCACCCCTCAGGGGCGTTCAAAAACCGCTCTGTCGGTCAGCGGAGCTCGTGGCGTTCGTCCGCAANTGTTCAGACCGCGCCGCACCCCTCAGGGGCGTTCAAAAACCGCTCTGTCGGTCAGCGGAGCTCGTGGCGTTCGTCCGCAAAGCCAACCGTGACGAGGTACCCGAGGAACTCGTCGAACCGCTCGATGTCGCTGGGCGTATCGGTCGCTAGATGACGCGCCCACTCGATAGCCCATTGGAAGGCGGGATCCGTGCCACCCTTGCCGTGAATATACCACCGCCGGGCCGCTTTCAGCACGACCAGCGGATTCGTCGGCGGATGTTCACCGGCGAGCCCACGGGTGATGGACTCGATTTCGTCGGGGACATCGGCGGGATCGATTTCCTCTGACTGCGTGTTGTCGATATCGACCGGGATCTCGTCGATCGAGACGTTGTCGGGACTCTGTTGGTGACTCACTGGAAGTCACCTCTGAGGGCTTTCGAAGGAGCCCTCGCCCTCTCTGGGGGCACGAAAAACAGGTCGCGAAGTCACGCCGGCGGGAGGTAGACGCTCTGCTCGCTGGCGGTCTCCTCAAGCTTGTTCTACGACGACCGAAACCTCGAGGAGTTCCGGACAGCATACGCGGAGATGCCACTCTACGGGAAGGCGATGGAGAACAAACGGCTCGTTGGCGTTGTTCTCGTATCGCTTGTCGTGATTGTCGGGCTCCTCGCCGGTGGCACGATCTGAGCCACCGGTCTTTCGCGGACTCGACTGTGATTTCTCGAGGGCGATGTCTGGAAGACGAGGGAATTGCACCCATGCCAAGCGGGCAGGCCTCTCGTGACGAGGTCATCAAATTCTTAGTCAGGAACGGAGAGGGTGGAGCTAATGGGAGATCGAGCCGGCACACGGTCAGGGTCGGAACGACGATCCGTGTCACGACAAATGGTCGGACTGATCGTCGCCGCCGGCATCCTCGTTGTCGGGATACTGCTGCCCACGCTCCCGTCGCTGTCCGTCGCAGAGCAACGGGCACTGGCGGTGTTTCTCTCAACACTCGTCCTCTGGCTTACTCGACCGGTTCCGTACGTAGTCTCGAGCCTGCTCAGCGTCGCGTTGCTGTTCGCGCTGGGGGTCGTCGACTCGTTCGACGTGGCGGCGACTGGCTTTACGTCGACGCTGGTATTCTTCCTCCTCTCGCTGCTGTTGCTCGGCGACGCCGTAACGAACGTCGGACTCGATCGTTGGCTGGCGCGTCGCCTGCTGAGCGCGGAGAGCACGCCGAGTCGGACGCTACAGTCGGTCTCCGGTAGCGTCCTCGCGCTGGCACTGGTGATGCCCTCCGCGATGGCGCGTGCAGTGACGTTCGTGCCGGTCGTGAAACGGTTTGCTGGGACGTTCGAACCGGACGGCGACGGCGAAGGCGGCTTCGAGCGGGCGGCGTTTCTCGTCCTCGGCCACGTCAACCCGATCGCGTCAATGGCGCTGATGACTGGTGGCGGAATGGCGCTGGTCACCTCCGAAATCGTCACGACCACAGTGGAACCGATCACGTGGGTCGACTGGGCGGTGTTAATGGTGCCGCCGACGATGGTGCTGTACGCCGCGGCGGCCGTTGCTGCCGGTCACTTTGCGGGCATCGGAAGCCAGACAACGGTCAGTGCGGGCGACAGCACACAGCTAGAGACGGCCGACGTGGGACTGCCACCGAGTGCAACGGGAACTGAGACGCCGCCTGCCGCCGACGCGGAAAAAGCTTCGCTGACTCGCGACCAGCGGCTCGTCGTGCTCGTCCTCTGTGGTACCATCGCGGGCTGGGTCGGTGGCTCGTTCGTCGGAATCCCGATGGTGCTACCGGCCGTCGCGGCGGTGACTGCCCTCTCGATGCCGTCCGTCGGCGTCATCACCACCGATGACATCGCGGAGACGAGCTGGGGGATCATCTTTCTCATCGGCGCGATGTTGTCGATCCTGGACGCGCTACAAGCGACCGGCGCGATCGAACTCGTCATCGGCGTGTTGACGCGACTGATCCCGTTTGCGGCACTGACGGACTGGCAGCTGGTCGCCGTGTTGGTCGGTCTCGCCGTCGGCATCCGAACCCTGTTCTCGACCGGTTCGGCGGCGATCGTGGTCACGCTCCCGATTATCCTCGAGTTGGCCGCTGCCTTCGAGATCAACCGGCTGTTTCTCGCCTTGACCGTATTGCTGGTCGTCGGCTCGACGACGATTCTGCCGTTCAACACGACGGCGGTGCTGGTGTCGATGGACCAGGGGCCGCTCTCGAATCGGGATATCGCCACGTTCGGGCTCGTGACGATGGCGCTGGCGGTCGTGGTCGCCGCCCTCTCATGGATGGTTTACTGGCCACTGGTGTCCTGACCGATCCGGACCACGTGAGCTATATATGTGCAGGCCGGTCTCTCCGCAAGAGGTGAGTTACTGATTCTCCGTGTCGAGTTTACGACCGTGCCGACGGGTGTCATGGCCAAGCTCCGCCGGGAACTGGACGACGTCCGAAGTATCGAACTCGACAACGCGTTCTACGTCGAGGACGGCACGTGGATCGAGTCGCTGACCGTCGCCTCGAGCGCCGCGTTCGACCCCGAAGCCGTCCTTGCGGACATCTCCGGTGTGTCGCTCTTCTACAGCAGCGAGATCCCGACCGCGTCCGACGACCTCGAGATCCGACGGCTCACGATACTGGCAACCGAGTCGTATCCGTTCATCCTGAGTCTGGTGTTGCGCCAGGAGACGATCCCGAACCGTATCGTCCTCCAGAACGGCGTCTTCGAGGTCGTCGTGACCGCACGCGACTGGGAACAGTTCCGCGCGATGGCCGACGAGGTCAAAGACACGCTCGGCGAGTTCGAACTCCTGTCGGTGACACAAAACGAGGAACCGGGCGAACCGCTCGACAGCGGCCGGCTGACCGAAGTCCTCGTCTCGAAGCTGACCGACGACCAACTGGCAGTCCTTGAGACGGCATACAACGAAGGCTACTTCGACATCCCTCGCGAGACGTCGGCGACGGACCTTGCCGACGAACTCGACATCGCACAGTCGACGGTGAGCGAGCGACTTCGAACTGCAGAGCGCACGCTGCTGGAACTCATCTACGGGCCGCGAGACTGACCCGGCTCGATCCGAGCCGAAATCGGCCAATACATCTGTCCCTACTTAAAGAATGATAGCTATCGTCGCTCATAGGGAGTAAATCGAACCTAGTAAGGTTACAACGTGGGGGTAGATGACACTGACAGAAGATCATGACAGACCGGCCACCGGGGGACGTGGCCGACTCACACGGCGCAGCTACATCGCCACGGCCGCCGCGGCGCTCGGGACGAGCGCGCTCGCGGGTTGTAGCGGGAGCCGCGGACAGAGCCTCGAGCCGGACGTACCCGATGGGGTTCCGGAGACAGTCGAAACGCAGTACTGGCGCGAGTGGGAGACCATCGATGCCGACTCGCCGCCACTCGATTACAGCGCGACCGCGGGTGCGGTGCTCGATCGGTTGCCCGTCGAGTTCTCGAGCGAGGACGATCCGTGGATGCGCGAGCACGCGTTGATGGTCAGACGCGGATTGAACGACCTGGGAATCGCCGTCACGCTCAATGACCGGCCGCTGAACCAGCTCTACGCCCAGAGCTGGGCGACGAAGGGGCTCGAGGCAGTAATCTCGATGAGCACGCACGGGCCCGATCCCCAGCGGGGACTCGATCCGAACCCGCTGTTGATGCGCCGAACCGCGGGCTCGCTCTCGAACTACGACAACTACTACCACCCCGAGCTACAGGAATTACTCACCGAACAGGCCCAGACGACCGATCGAGCCGAGCGTGAAGACCTCGTCGCACAGGCACAGGAGATCTTCGCTGAAGACGTCGGCGCGTTGATCACGCTGTTTCCCAACATCGTGACGGCAGTCAACAGGGAGCGGTGGTCCGGCTACGTGGAGACGCCGGGCAACGGTCCGACAATGGACTCGTTCGTCTGGACCGAAGTCAACCTCCAGCCGAAGACGGACAACCGCACCTACGTCAAGGGTGTCACGACGTCGATGAACTCGCTGAACCTGCCGTGGGCCGCTGGCGGCGCGGAGGCAAAGCGCCTCACGTTCATCTACGACGGCCTTTTCGATGCGACGCCTGACCTCGACGTCGTCCCCGCGCTGGCGACCGGCGGTGGCTTTGTCGACGACACGACCGTCGAGCTCGAGTTACGTGAGGGCGTCGACTGGCACGATGGCGAGCCGTTTACGGCCGAGGACGTGAAGTTCACCGTCGAACTCTACCAGGAATACACCTCCTCGAGTCAGGTGCCGTTCTACGAGCCGATCGAGTCCGTCGAGGTGCTTGGCGATCACGAGGTGCGGTTCAACCTGACGAATCCGGACGCCTCGTTTATGACCCAGCGGGTCGTCCGCAGCGTCATTATCCCGAAACACCGGTGGGAGGACGTGGACAACCCATCCCAGCACAACCCGGACGCCCCGGTCGGCACCGGCCCCTTCGAGTTCGAAAACTGGGAACAGGGGACGCGATTCTCGGCGTCGCGCAACGACGGCCACTGGATGTTCGACGACGACTGGCGGGCCGAGGCGCTGGGCGAGCAAGCCGAGCGCGGTCCCGGCATTGATCGCGTCATCTGGATCAACGTGAGCAACGTCGACGCGCTGATCGGCTCGCTTCAAAACGGCGCGATCGACGCCATCGGGACGACCCTCTCGACGCTGCAGGCCGAACGCGCGGCCAACACCGACGGCATCGAGCAAATGTCTGCCGGGAGCTACGCGCCGCTGGACGGGAAACTCATGTTCTCCTGTCCGCTCGTCCGTGACAAGGAATTCCGCGTCGCACTGGCAAAAGCAGTCGATTCGCAGAGGTTTGTCGATGATTTCCTACAGGGTGAAGCGACGGTGCCGTCCGGCGAGAACCCGATCTCGCCGCTCACGCAGTGGCACAACCCCGAGACGACCGCATACGAGATCGACATCGAGGACGCACGGATCATCCTCGAGCGAGCGGGCTACACCTGGGACGGCGACGACAACCTGCGCTTCCCGAACGGCGAGGCCTGGGGAGCATTCGTCGAGCGCATTCAACCCGAGAACACCCACAAACGACGCTCGGAACTTGACCAACCGGATTTCTCATGACCGTACGACCACCGATGACCCACACAGCCGACAGACGCCCGCGGCTCGCGCGGGATCGGATTCGAACCGAGGCGAACAGAGGCCCTGACCGTGCCACCGCTCGTGGCGAGCGTATGACAGCCAGCGGCTGCGACGCGATCGACGCGGGCACAATGCGGACGATAAACGAGACCGCAGTCACACCGGCGGAGGGAGACCGATGACGAAGTTCCAGCGGTTCCTGCTCAAGCGACTGGCGATCTCCGTCCTGTTGACGCTGGTCGCCGTCTCGGTCATCTTCGTCGTCCTGCGACTCCTGCCGGGAAGTCCCTTCGAGGCGCTCGTCACCTCGGGCAATCTCAATCAGGAGCAGATCACCGAGATCCGAGCGATGTACGGCCTCGATGAACCGATGTGGAGACAGTACGTCAACTATCTCACGAGCCTGCTGACCTTCCAGTTTGGCTACTCCATCCTGCGGAGTCAGCCGGTCTGGGCCGTCCTCGAGCCACGCCTGATCAACTCGCTGATCCTGCTGGTGCCGGCGCTGGTGACGACGGCGATCCTGAGCTCGCTGCTTGGCATGTACGCCGGCTGGAACCGGGGGAGCCGCCTCGAGAAATTTAGCATCGTCTCGACGACGCTGCTGCGCTCGACGCCAGTCTTCATCACGGCGATTTTCTTCATCATCGTCTTCGCGTACAACTTAGAGCTCGCCCCGGCACTTGGGATGCGATCGATCCGGGCGACGCCGGACGGCTACATAGAGACATTCGCCTCGCTGGATTTCCTGCATCACTACCTCCTGCCGTTTGCCGTCGCCGTCCTCTACTACAGCGGTGACTTCCTGTTGCTGGCCCGCAACGGCGTTGTCGAGAAGCGCGGCTCCGAGTTCCTCAAACTCCACCGCGCGAAGGGGCTCACCGAGATGGAGCAACTGGCCCGTGCGGGCCGGAACTCGATGCTGCCCATCCTGACGTACTTCACGCTGCGACTGGGGATGATCTTCCAGGGCCTGATCCTGCTCGAGGTGGTCTTTAGCTGGCCAGGGATCGGCCGCGAGTTGGTATTGGCGATCCAGCAGCAGGACTATCCGCTGGTGCAAGCCGCAGTCTTCATCATGGCGCTTGCGGTCATCCTCGCGAACCTCGCCGCGGACGTTCTCTATGCGTACTTCGATCCGACGGTCTCGGCCAGCGGGGGTGGGTCCGCATGAGTACTGGGACGGAGCGAGAAGCGGAGGTATACAAACGCGTCGACGCCGTGTGGACGACCGTTTGTGACCAGTTTGCGTTCCTGCGTCAGGATCGCCTGGCGTTTGGCGGGATGCTCGTCGTCGCGGCGTTCGTGTTCCTCGGGCTGTTCGGGCCATTTCTGGCTCCTCATGACCCGATCGAACATACCGTCCGCGGCGGCGACGGCTCCGTCTTTCGGCTGACGGCCCCGAGTGCGGAGGCGTTCTTCGGGACGACGTCGTACGGCAAGGACGTGCTGAGCCAGTTCCTCGCCGGCGCGCGGCCGACGCTAATCGTCGGCCTGTTCGGCGGGCTGGGAACGGGTGCTCTCGGCTTTACTGTCGGCGTCGTCAGCGGGTACTACGGCGGCTGGGTCGACGAGCTGTTGATGCGCCTGACCGACCTGACGTTCTCGCTGCCGTTCATGCCGATGGCGTTGCTGTTACTGACCTTCATGACGCCCAATATTTGGCTGATCACGGCGATCATCGCTGCCTTCCTCTGGAAGATGCCAGCACGCGTCGTCCGCTCGGAGGTGCTGTCAGTTCGCGAACGAACGTTCGTCAAGTCCGCCCGCGCCAGCGGCGCGAGCGACCTGCGGACGATGCTATACCACGTCGCACCGAACGTGTTGCCGATCGGCTTCCTCTATACTGCCTACGGTGTCGCGTGGGCGATCGCCGCGCAAGCGAGCCTCGCGTTCCTCGGCTTCGGCGACCCAACGATGACCAGCTGGGGACGGATGCTCCGGCAGGTGTTTGCCTCCGGGAACATGCGCGTCGCGTGGTGGTGGGTGTTGCCGCCCGCCGTCGGTATCGCTGCGATAACCACCTCGGTGTTCCTCATCGGCCGCGCCTACGAGGAAGTCATCAACCCCGAAATCCAGACAGACCAATGACGTTACTCGAAGTCGACAACCTGAAAGTCACGTACCAAACCGACGACGACCCAGTCCACGCCGTTAACGATGTCTCCTTTACCATCGACGAGGGCGTCAACTACGGCCTCGCCGGCGAGTCCGGCTCCGGAAAGTCCACCGTCGCGGAGGCGCTGTTGGGCCTACTCCCCGGTAACGGCACCGTCGAGCGCGGGACGATCGAATTCGACGGCAAAGACCTCACGTCCCTCTCGGCGGCCGAGCGTCGGGACGTTCTCTGGGAGGACATCGCCTACATCCCCCAAAGCGCGATGGACTCGCTTGATCCCGTGATGTCGACCGGCGATCAGATCGCACAGGCGATCCACACCCACCGCAACGTCACGGACACGAAAGCATGCGAGCGCGTCCGCGAGCTGTTCGAGATCGTCGGCCTCGACCCCAACCGGGTCGACGACTACCCCCACGAGTTCTCCGGCGGGATGCGCCAGCGGGTCACCATCGCGATGGCGCTTGCCCTCGAGCCGGATCTCATCATCGCCGACGAGCCGACGACCGGGCTGGATGTCATCGTCCAGGACAAGATCATCGACAAGATCCTCGAGATCCAAGAGCGGATGGACAGTTCGTTGCTGTTGATTACCCACGAGATCGGCGTCATCGCCGAGACCTGCGATGAGCTGTCGATCCTCTACGGCGGAAAAGTGATGGAACAGGGCAGCGTCGACAACGTGTTGGTCAATCCGACCAACCCCTACACGATGGGACTGAAGAACTCCTTCCCGGAAATCGACGAGGAGGATGAAGACCCCGTCGCGATCCCGGGCTCGCCGCCGAACCTGAACGGCGAGCCAACATCCTGCGTGTTTCAGGACCGGTGTCCGTTCGCTACCGACGAGTGCGGGGAGTCCCATCCTGACCCGGTCGAGCTCCCCAACCGGAATCACCGATCGGCCTGCCACCGCGTCAAGGAGTCCGCACAGATGCGGCAGGCGGCCGACGACCCGGAGACGTGGGACATCCCCGACGACGGGGACTCTGAGTCCGACCGCGGCGAAGTCATCCTCGAAACGGACGCCCTCGAGAAACACTACGAGCAGAGTCAGTCGCTGCTGAGCAAGGTCCGCGGCGAGGACCCCGATCACGTGAAGGCTGTTGACGGCATCTCGCTGTCGGTGCGTCGCTCGGAGGTTCTCGGTGTTGCCGGCGAGAGTGGTTGCGGGAAGTCGACGCTTGGCGAGACCATGGCCTTACTCGAGGAGCCGACCGGCGGCGAGTTGGTGTTCGACGGGGAACCCTACGAGTACTATCAGGACGGCAATCAACGGGAGTTCCGCCGGAAGATGCAGATCATCTTCCAGGACCCGTTCGACTCGCTGAACCCGCGCCAGACCGTCCGCAAGCTGGTCGGCGAGCCGCTGACGATCCACGATTACCGCACCGACGAGAAAGAGCAGGCAATCGTCGAGACGTTAGAGAAAGTGGGGCTGACCCCCGCCGAGGAGTACCTCGATCAGTACCCTCACGAACTCTCCGGCGGCCAGCGCCAGCGCGTGGCGGTCGCCAAGGCGCTCGTGCTCGATCCGGACTTCCTGATCTGTGACGAGCCGGCGTCGATGCTCGACGTCTCCCTGAAGGTCAACCTGCTGAACCTGCTGCGGGGACTGGCCGACACCGAGGACATCGGAATCGTCTACATCTCACACGACCTCGCGAGCCTGGTCCAGGTCTCCGACCGCCTGGCTGTTATGTACCTCGGTCGGGTCATCGAGGAGGGCGACGTCAACCATATTGCGACCCAGCCGAGCCATCCCTACACGGCGTCGCTGCTATCGGCTGCCCCTGAGAAGGACCCAACGGCCGATCGGACGCGCGTCCTGCTCGAGGGCGAGCCGCCGGACCCGGTCGATCTCCCCTCGGGCTGTGCGTTCGCTCCCCGCTGTCCGAAAGCACAGGAGTCGTGCTGGGAGTCCGAGCCAGCTATCGACGAGACGGGCGACGAGCGCCACCAAGCGGCGTGTTACTTCCCGGAGGGCGATGACGATCCGACGACGGTAGACACGTCCGCGACGGACAGTGACGGGGCCTCGTCGATAAACGCCGACTCGATAGGTGACTGATTCCATGGCCGGCCTCGAGACGACGACGCTGTCAATCGTCGACGCGGTCTATCCGACGCCGCTCGCAGCTGTCGTCGGTGTCGATGTCCCGACGAGCCTCGTGGCCGCCGTCGGGATCGGGACGCTCTTGGTGTTGCTGATCCTGTCGGGGTTTTTCTCTTCGGCGGAGATCGCGATGTTCTCGCTGGCCCACCACCGCATCGAGGCACTCGTCGAAGACGGCGTGTCCGGTGCTGAGACGGTTCAGGCACTGAAAGACGACCCCCACCGGCTGCTGGTGACGATCCTCGTTGGCAACAATCTCGTCAACATCGCGATGTCGTCGATCGCGACGGGGCTGCTCGCGATGTACGTCGGACAGGGCGAGGCGGTGCTGGCCGCCACGTTCGGGGTGACGGCCGTCGTGTTGCTGTTCGGCGAGAGCGCACCGAAATCGTACGCCATCGAGAACACGGAGTCGTGGGCGCTTGCAGTCGCTGGCCCGCTCCGACTCTCGAAGTGCGTGCTGTATCCGCTGGTCGTGACCTTCGATCGGTTAACCAGGCTGGTCAATCGCCTGACCGGCGGCGACACCGCCGTCGAGTCGTCGTACGTGACCCGCGACGAGATCCGTGAACTGATTCGAACCGGCGAGAACGAAGGGATCATCGAGGCCGACGAACGCGAGATGCTCCAGCGCGTGTTCCGGTTCAACGACACCATCGCCAAGGAGGTGATGACTCCACGGCTGGACGTAACGGCCGTCCCCCGAACGGCGACGGTTGACGATGCCGTCGCGAAGTGCGTCGAAAGCGGCCACACCCGCCTCCCGGTCTACGAGGGCGGCCTCGATACCGTCGTCGGCGTTGTCGAACTGAGTGATCTCGTCCGAAGTTATCGGAACGGCGATCCCGCAGGAGACGGCTCGCTCGAGGCCCACATCGAGGAGACGCTGCACGTCCCGGAGAGTAAACAGGTCGACGAACTGTTCCGGGAGATGCGCCACGAGCGCGTCGGCCAGGTCGTCGTCATTGACGAGTTCGGCACGACAGAAGGGATCGTCACGACCGAGGATATCGTCGAGGCGGTCGTCGGCGAGACACTGGACACCCAGGAGGAAGAACCCATTGAGACGATCGACCAGCGGACGATTCGAGTCGATGGCGAAGTGAACATCGAAGACGTCAACGACGTTATCGGCGTCGAGCTTCCCGAAGGCGAGGAGTTCGAGACGATCGCCGGCTTCGTGTTCAACCGCGCCGGCCGTCTGGTCGAACCCGGCGAGACGTTCGAATACGACGGCGTCGAGTTGACGGTCGAGCGCGTCGATAACACGCGTCTCAAGCGCGTGCGGATCGTCGAACCTTCCCCTTCACCGTCCGAAGAATCGTCCGTGGCCGCCTCGAGTTCGTGATTCGACCGCTAGTCGTTCGACATGACCGCCACGACCGGCCGGTCGGCCTCGAGCAGTACGGACTGGGTCGTGCTGCCGAACAGAGCCTTTCCGGTCGGGGATCGCTTCCGGCCGCCAACGACGATGTACTCGGCGTCGTGTTCTGCCGCGGCGTCGACGATCGACGCGACTGGATCACCGACGCGGCCGAGTGTCGAAACCGATTCGTGATCGATGTCCTCGAGCGTCTGCATGGCGACTTCGTTCGCCACAGTGGCCGCTGCATCGGCGCGCTGTGACTTGCTGTACCCCTGGAGATCAGAGACACGCTCGACCGTCTCCTTGCGGGACTCGAAAGCGTCCTGTGAAACGACATGGAGGACGAAAAGTGTTGTTTCGTACGCTGAAGCCAGTTCGTACCCCGTCTCGAGGACGGGATCGCGTTCGGTCGTCGCATCCACCGCGGCAAGTATCGACATACAGTTGCGTTTGGAACCACATATTGTAAACCCTCGGCCAAATAGAGGGGGGGGAGGGGGTCGTGTTTAGTTTGTCGCATTGTGCCAGACAGCGAAGGCCTGAAGCCACGATTCTACTGTTGACGGTTTTGCGTGACTAAAGCAGTTTGAAAACGAAGAGGTACGACGTTTTAGCTCTTGAAAGATACGTTCAGCAGCGTTCCGATTTCCATGTTTTTCGTATCGAAATCCTCTGCTTGGTCGATGTGGAAGTCCACCGACACAGTGAGTTGCCAGAGGTCGAAGGTGAGACGGACGAGTTGGGTTTCGCCATCGTCGAGTTCGACGTGTCCGACTTCGTGCTGGCGGTCGTGCTCCTCGATCTCGGCCTGCTGTTCGTCGGTGAGTTCGCCCCATCTTGCGCCTGTGTCCCATGGGTTCCAGCTGAATAGTGCGGTCACCTCATCAAGCCACTCTTCAACCTGTTCCGTGTAGAACCGGGCTTCCTCGATGTCGCGTTTCTCGGGCGTTTCGCCGCGCCGTAGCGCGCCTTTAATGGACGCGGTCAGTTCGGCGAGTTGGGCGGCATCACTGCGAGTGGACTCGCCGGGGTGGCGGAGTGCTTCAACGAGCCGGTCACGAGCGAGGGATTCGGTCTTCTCGGGATCGACATCCTCGCGGGTCATCGGTAGTCACCCGAGAGTTCTGCATCACCGGAGATGTAGCAGTCGGCGCACGGGAAGCCTTCGTCAAGCTTCGCGCACTCGTCGCAGGTGTCTTCATCGGTCGGTTCGATCGCCGTGCCGAAATCTGAAACCCGGCGGATGTCTTCATTGACATGGGTTCTTCAATCGCCTTGGGGAACTCGGCCCGCCTGTTCCAGCAGGCGGGCGTTCCTTCGACCGTCACGCCCCACGAGGCCGGGCTTCCTCCGTACCTTCTGCTATATAGCATATGGTGATAAAGGTTTGGCCTCCTGCTTGGAGGCAGAAGGCTGAAAGGGAATGCTTCCGACTTAGAGAGCAATGGGCGAAGACCGGGAAAGGAACGAAGGCGGGCAATTTGTGCCCGAACACACCGATGAGGACGTACTCAACGCAGTGCGGGAATACGAGCCCGCAGGAACAAAAGAAGTGGCTGACGAGCTCGGCATCGCCCGGCAGAGTGCGGACTATCGCCTTCGGCGGCTTCTTGATGAGGGGCAAGTCTCGAAAAAGAAAGTCGGGAATTCTCTGGTCTGGTCGGCCGAAGAGGATTAACCGAGAGCGACATGGCGAAGGAGAAGGACGAAGACACCGACCGAGACCCCGAGACCAAAGAGCGAATCGACAAGCGTTGGCGGGAGAAGGCCGAACTCAGCCGAGACTACAAAGACGCCCGCGATGAGTTGACAGACAACCCGAGGGACGATCCGTGGGGCTACACGGAACTTCCGGCCCGCAACCCCGCGGAGAACGTCATCCCGCCGCTGTGGGAGCGGATTCGCTCGAACGCGCTCACCGTCAGCCAATCACGCAAGCGGTTGGGTGAGGCGTACCGGCGTCGGTGAGGCATCGAGACGGACTTCCGCGTGATCAAGGAGGACTTCCTCGCCAACTGTGGATCGCGGAATCCGGCTCTACGAGCGTTTTACTTCAATTTTCGCCGCGCCGAGGAGACTGGCGAATACCTGAGTAAGGGGAAGCAGGTTACAACAACTGATAAGACAGAACAGGCATTTGGTCGGGTCCGCTGGGATCGGTGCGCCACAAGACCGACACTCGGTATCCGTTTCCGTTGGTGTCTCTGGATATCCAGTCGTCGCCATCGCGATTCGCTGTCGATCAGGTTCACGGTCAACGCACTCGCTGAGTCCTCCAGATGGGATATGAGAGGCTTCGCCGGTCGGACGGAGCTCTTCAAAGTCAGAATCTCGATCAGTCATTGATTGGGTAATGGGTTGTATTGTCCCACAGCTCGGTGCAGGTCCAGTTCAATAGAGAAGATCTGAAAATGAGATCACTGAGACGCTATTGCTGGCGGAGTCCTGCTTCTCGAGCTTCACGGTTGCTGGCACAGTGGATGCACGCTGGCAAATCACCATCAACAGAGAAAACCCGGAAATAGTTCTCGGTGACGTGAGAGCCACAGCCATCACATTCTGGCATTATCCAAACCAATGTTGGCACTCCAATAAATATCTTGTTCTAATGCTTGTGTGATCTTCCCCAATACCATCCACTCTAAATGTGATTGACTCTTTTCTGCGCTTCAATAAAGTGTCCACAGTCTTCACAACGGGTTTTGACTGCGTTGGTGGCAACCCGCTCGTTGCACTCGGGACACGAACCGGTTCTTGAGTCGGGCTGGATGTCTTCGTCGAACGTTATCTGGTAGATCTCTCTGAGAGTCATGATGTTCACGAGGGGCAATGAGCAACTCCAACTGCCCCTCACCCCACTTGTGGGGCACAGAAACCGCTCGATCAGTAGACAGTAGCAGGGTTCTTTGTGAAACTCGCGGTAAGTACAGGTGAAAGCGTTACCGGAGCAGCTACCTACCTCTCGGATCGGCGTCAGAAACAACCTGCTGAATATAGAGGATGAGTTCAGCAAATGCCATCCTCTTTTTTATCCTATCGAATTTCTCTCTAGAAGATATGTCAATCGGTGAAAGTTGCGAGAGAGGTTCGAAAACTGAACCAGAACGAATACTTAGCATCTTATGAATTGCTAAATGGAAGTATGAAACCATCACCAAACAATGATTTCACACAACAAAGAGATGACCGTTCAGACGACGTGTCGATCGCCCGTCGAAGTGTTCTGCGGGCGGGTGCTGGCTTGGCAACAACTGCCGTAGGCATTACAGCACTCAGCGGACAAGTCGCCGCACACTTCCCCACTGGTCTCGAGGTCGATATCAAGCCAGGAAGTGAGAAGAACCCGATTAACCCGAACAGCCATGGGACCATTCCGGTCGCTGTCCTACAGACGGACGAGTTCGATCCGACGAGTGAGGCTGTCAGGTATCGGTTTGGAGCCCCTGACGTCGTCGCAGAGGGGGGCGGCGCACGCCCGGCACACGGCGGCCATATTGAAGACGTAGACGGAGACGGGCAAGACGATCTCGTGCTTCACTTCCCGACAGACGAAACCAGGTTCGACGGTGATGAGTCCGAGGGCCGACTCGAGTGGGAGCGAACCGAGGAGGGCGCCCATGGATTGGCCGGGACAGATACAGTCACGATCGTAGGCAGAGGCCCCCAATAATCTCCGCCTGCACTGACCGATTGTCGTTTCGAGGTTAAGTGGAGTACTCGTGCTGAATACAGAGCGCGGGCCATGTTTAGACGCTGCTCAGTTGCCGTCTTGACCGGGATTATGTGGAGGTGAGTGGGGAAGCGGCGAGTATGCCATCTCAACTCTCCCGGTTTACCGACCGATGTGTCGATTTGTCTCCAGAACGCTGTCACTGGCGACCCAGCACCGGCGGTCAGGAAAGGTAACGGCGGCTATGCTGACTGGGAGATTGTCTCCATTCACTGCCTTCGAGAGTACCTGAACCAGCCCTACCGCCGGTTGCTCGATATTCTGCACGAGATGCCCAGAATCGCCGCGAAACTCGACCTTGTGGTGGATCAGCTTACTGGATTTCACAACTGGCTGTACACGGAAACAGGATCTCACAATGCGGATCTGGCGGGTATTGCTGCGGCTGNTGTGGTGGATCAGCTTACTGGATTTCACAACTGGCTGTACACGGAAACAGGATCTCACAATGCGGATCTGGCGGGTATTGCTGCGGCTGTCTGTCTCGCTGCACGAGCTCGGCGACGTTCAGGCGATCGACGCAACCGGCTTCAAACGCCATCAAGCCAGCCGTCACTACGTTCTTCGCGTTGGCTACAACTTTGACGATATCAAGACGACAGCGCTCGTCGATTGCGATACCAGTGTCATCCTCGACATTCATTGCCCGATGAAACAGCCGCACGATACACAAATTGGACGACAGGTACTCACGAGAAACCTCACCCAGCTCGCCACAATTACCGCCGACAAAAGCTACGACTGGGACGCGCTCCGGCACGAACTCAGGGATACTGGAATCTGCCCGGTGATCAAACATCGAGAGTTCTACGCACTCGACAAAGCACACAACGCTCGCCACGACGAGAACGTCTATCACCGTCGGTCGATTGTCGAAGCGGTTTTCTTCGCACTGAAACATCGGGTCGGCGAGACGTTGCGGGCTAGAACGTGGTTTGGCCAGTTCAGAGAACTCGTCCTAAAGGCCGCCGTCAGAAACATCGAGCAAGCTGTGAGGCCCTAACACCACTGATCTTACGCGTCTAAACAAGGCCCACAGCGCGTATCGGTCAGCGTCATCAGCACTGTTTCACGATCAAACCATACTCGTCTCAGCGGCGGGTGCGTGAACCCCCGCAACATTTGAACGTCGCGGGAGACGACACGCTCGATGCCCTCCATCATCGATAAAACCGTGTTCGGCGACCCCTCCAGAGGTCTTGCACTGGTCTACCTCTGTGGCGCACTTCTGCTGGCCGGGCAGCAGGGGTACTACGTCATTGTAGAAGGGGCGACACCATTCTATGCTGGACTGTTTCTGATCGCCGGGATGGCCCTCTCCGGCATTGCCGAGTCCCTGCCGAAACCTCGACGACGGGCAGCCGGCGTCTTGCGACTCACGACACTCGTCGTGCTGGTGAGCATGTTCGTAATTATGATCGTTACACCCGAACTCCTCATCAACTGAGCGCGGTGATCGATTCGAACTCACTGCTACCAACCGAATGTGTTCTTGAGGAGGTTCCGCTACGACTGCTGACAATTCACGGGGTGAATCTACCGTATCAGCCCCACGGTTTCTGACAGAGTTCCGCCAGTCTGTGAGTACACCGCTGCACGTACAGCGCTTATTTAGAAATTTGAGGGGGACTACATCTAACCTTTTCAGCGAACAGCCGCTTCAGTCGTACTCTGGCGAATAGAACGCGCTCGCCATGCTGCATCCATGCTCTCTATTCAGCAGGCGGTTTTTAACATAGTTCGGATAGATCGATAGCCACTTCGGTAACTGCTTGGCCTGTACTTACCGATTCGGGGAGCAAAGCAAGAATCGAGATCGCTTCTGATCTCGATTAGTCGATGTACTGTACTACCCACTCACGGCGATCCTCGATCGCTTGCTCTCCCTCGTCTGTGATCGCGTAGTAGTTTGTGCGCCTATCGAGTTGTCCTTTCTCGACAAGATCCTTGTTCACGACCGTATCGAGATTGGGATACAGCCGACCATGATTGATCTCTGAACTGTAGTACTGCTCGATCTCGTCTTTGACGTCCTGTCCAGATGGCTGGTCAGCGCCCACGATCACGTATAGCAGGTCTCGTTGGAATCCTGTGAGGTCGTCCATGGCCCAGCCATTCAGGTGAGATGATATTTGTTATTCTATCCGTACGTAGATGTAAGCAGATCCAACTAGTCAGATCTTATACCACTAGCCGGTTCTTCTCCCTTCCACGGGCACCTGAGCTGTGGTCATGATGAAACGACACTCAACGGGGTCTGCCCTACCACGCACGCTCAGCGGTCGCAATCGTCTCACTCCGAATTCGAGAGTAGCTCACCGACGTACTGAGCCTCACACTCACGCCGGGCCTCAAGTTCGCGTTGACCACGCGCTGTGATCGTGTAGTAGTTCGTTCGTTTGTCGGCCTCACCTTTCTCGACGAGTCCTTTGTCGACGACATCATCGAGGTTGGGATACAGGCGTCCGTGGTTGATTTCGTTCTCGTAGTACCCCTCGAGTTCGTCTTTGATCGCGAGACCATGTGGCTCGTCCCGGCCGGCGATCACATACAAGATATCACGCTGAAATGCAGTGAGATCGTACATATTCGAATGCGGGTATATTGAGTAATGAAGGTTCCGAGACCAAGTGATACCTTAGAATTTTCTTATATGTTGAAAATATGAGAACGACGAGACAGACTTATACACGGTCTGCGCCGAACAGGGGCCCAGGTACGGACGGGTATTCAGGGCGGTGACTGAGAACCGATGGGCGACAGCGCGGTGTTAGGGTTCCTCAAGCAATGACCTGACCCGTTGCACGTAGCTGTTTGCATCCCAGCTGCGGGCATCGCTGATCTCGTCGAGAATAGCGCGAGCATCGGCAGCTGACAGCTGTTCGGTGCGAACGAGTACCGAGAGCAGCGTCGGCGTTGTGACGAGCCGCGTATCGGCGAGCGAGGCGTGGACCAGACCGAGTTGGGTGAACTCATCACAGAGCGACAGTGTGGCGTCGAGGTCATTCGCGAGGGTGACAGCAGCGTTTTCGCCGTCATCAAGCGGAAATTCGGCATCGAGGTCGACCGATCGTGCCTCAAACGTCCCAGTTCGGTCGAGGACGGTCGTTGAAGCCCGACCGTGTACATCATCATAGGAGGCGATCTCTCGGAGTTCCTCAATGACCACTGTTGGGACGATGACCTCGTAGCAGGACAGACAGAGTTCGAGTGGATCGGGATCGTCGTCAGCAACGACCCCAAGACTCACGAGGGCAGAGGCGTCAGCGATGAGCGTCGACATTTATGCGTCGGCGACCTCGTCGATGAAGTCCTCGTCCAGCTGCTGTTTCAACACTCGGAGGTTCGCCGCCTCTTCGGCACCGACGAGTGCTTTGAGTTGCTCGAAGGAAATCTCGTCGTCGTAGTAGGCAGCCGCGATTTCCTGCGTGAGCGCGTCATCATGGGCCGCCTCTTGGAGGTACTCTCGCAGCGCAGTCACGAGGACATCCGTCCGGTCTTCCCCGAGGACATCTGCGAGGGCGTCGGTCCGGTCGATAAGCCGGTGGGGCGCCCGGAACTGAACGCGCTTTTTGTCGCTACTCATTATGTGTACATTGTGAGCCAGCCCACTTAGCATTTATTGTGTGTACAATGTGAGCTACGCTTCCCTCACGTCGACGATCGGTCGACCGATCGTCAGTCAGATACGATATGCTTCTCGAGATCACATGTCCAGTAGGTAGCTGGCCCACCGGGACTACATCGCGCACACAGCTGTAGCGCTCCCTCGAGATGGCCGAGTTCGACGCGGAATCGCGTGAGGGCTGCAAGCGCGTCGACGACGAGCCCACAGCCGTCGCAGGCGTGGTGATTTCTCTTATCCGGACCTGGCCGTATCTGGATAGCACAATCGACACAGATCAGGCGACTGACTCGCTCGTCTTTCCTCCAAGTGAATACAGAATTAGACAGCTCGTATAATTCAGATAAGTATACATCAATTGTAGTTGAATCTGCTACTGGATATCAAAATAAGATTGCAACCATGATGCAACGTGGTTCCAAGAAGGAGCACTAATTAATGATATCAAATCACGGGTCATAACGCTCATTGCTGATAACTATCCTAATGTTCGATCACGGGTCTGGTTGAACCGTTATACGATGAACAGGTACAATACCACGGCCCTCAGGCCGTGGATACGCGCCGTCACTCAGTGACACATTCCACCGATATCGACAGGGCTGGATATTCCACGCTAACTGATTACTNCCACGGCCCTCAGGCCGTGGATACGCGCCGTCACTCAGTGACACATTCCACCGATATCGACAGGGCTGGATATTCCACGCTAACTGATTACTGTAACCTCCCCTATTATTTCACCATAACTACTTTATTACTATAGTCGCAATATATTGATGAGTAACGATGGACTCATACCTAGTCTATTATACGTTTGAGAAATCGTGGTCAAGCGAAGAACTCGAACAATTATTCTCGCACCTTGATGCAACATATAGCGTTCAATTGGGTTCAAAAGGTCTGGACCAGCCAGAGTCACATGACATTGATGAATATATAGGTGAGATTAAGGGAGATTTAGGCTATTTTAGAATAGATCATGGCGGTAATCTATTCAGCATGATGTTTAATGATAAGATGGAACCAGCTGTCGGTCTGCCGAATATTATGATCCGAATTCAGGATCACATGGTTCATAGACTAGAAAACGAAAGCGAAGACGAAGCTGTCTCTCGTTTCAATGAGGTCTATTCGTTCCTTGCCGATTTCTACGAGAAACTGGTTGAAATCAGCTGTGAACCAGTCTATGTCTATGGACTGAATTTTGGTGAATGTGATAGCGTTGGCGATCCAGATCATACGCGTCATATAAGCCGTGACCAGCTTCTGGCTGGCGAAATGCCGGGTATCTACTGGTTCCAAATTGTTCCTCCCGAAATTGTCAAACGAATGGGTGTCGATCAATTCCTCTCAGCGCCAGCCTATCGAGTTGAACAGTTAGCCGATGCCGCTGTCTTCCTTGCCGTTGATCAAGGTATAAATGACGGACTGTTTGAACATTCGACAAAAGACGTCTCCGAATATTTTGGACTCGAGTGGGAGCCATGACAGACGGCTTTCGAAGGAATAGCATGAATGACACCCAAGATAGCGACCCACTCGAGAAAGAAACCAAGCACGAGCGTCGCAACGCGGTAGAAACCCAGCACGGAATTGAAACGGTTGGGGAGCGTTCAGGAGTCGGGAGGGAGTAAGTACGGCCTGTTGCCGACCCCATTCAGCGATAATCAGAGTCTTGAGCAGGGGTCGCCGATGCAGATTGCGTATCACGTCCCGACCGGTTCGTTCATTCTGACTCCCGTCGACGCCTACACTCATGTTCACCTACATGTGATTTATTATGGTACAGTACGAACCATCCCATATGACCCCAGAAGTTGAAGAAACGAAGGTTAGCTCTCGAGGTGGTGTCACAGTTCCCTCGTCTGTTCGTAACCAACTCGGAATTGAAGGGGGTGACAAACTCCGCTGGCATCTCGATGGCGATGGAGATCTCCGAATCGGGGTTGTACACCAGCAGGAGGGAGTATTCGATAGCGTCGAACCCATCGATATGGGTGAGACAAACGCAGTAGACATCAAAGAGGAATTCGGAAGCGAATGACAGCAGTCGTCGATACCAGCGTTCTATTCGCACATCGGAGCGAACATGATGAGTATCATGAACAGGCTCGAGAGATTATCCAAAGTCGACCACGGACAGTTACCGAACTTCCACATCACAGACCACGTCCTCGCCGAAACCCTGAATCTGATTCTCAATAAGGGGAATCATCAGAAAGCGACGCAGACGATGGACCTGCTGATCAAAGGAAGTCACTTCCAGCTACAACACACACCGAAAACGGACTTCAATTCGACTCAGGCACTCTTTCGCCGCTATTCGTATCTGTCATTCATCGATGCAACGATTGTAGCGTACATGCAGCGGACGGGTATCGAGTATCTCTATTCGTTTGACGACGATTTTGACTCGATGGAGGGCGTGACGCGGATCAATTCTGCCATCGATCCGCGGTAGTGATCGGTCTCTTGTGAGCGTGATCTATAGTAGGATCCATGAGATCACCTACTGCAGGAACGTCACCGACGACGTGCAGGCCACGAGGTCTCTCTCGAGTTCGAGGACAATTACCACCACAGCTTGGGCGACTCTATACTAACGTTCAACGCTCTTGTGTAGCACTTTGTTGAGTTCGCGGCGTCGCTTTGATAGCGTGTTTAAGCGCTTCTCTCTCTGGTTTCCGCAGTAGCTTTCGTCGAAGTTGGAACGCTCGGAGATACTGTGTGAGCTTATCTTCTGAAATGCCTCGATGAGGTGAGAGCCACGGTCGCAGCGGCGATTCGTGGCTCTCGCAGGTATTGACGTGAGCGTCATCGTCCACATATTCGCGGTCGACTTCGTCGTTCTCGTCGAGTGGGTCGTAGGCACGAAATCCGTCAGTGTAGACGGTCACAGTGGCTCCTTCTCGCGTTTTGAGAAGGAGCCACTGTGACCGTCAATTTGTCGGCTGATTTCGCAGGGATCTGGTGCTGATTGCCGGTGCTGCAATCGCCGATCGACTCGGCCGCCTGTTTTGGTGACCCAGACTCGACTGCCAGTTCGGTCAGGAGATCACGCTCCTCGAGCAGATAGCGTACCTGCGACCGATTCAGCGTACGGAGTTCGCGCTCGACCTCGAACAGCGAATCGGAGTTCTCGACGATCGTCTCGAGGTCCTCCTCGTCGATGTCATCGGGAAGCACCGCTCCGCATGCAGTCGAGTTCTGGTGCTCGGACAGTTTCGTCCGGCGGTAGAACAGCCGCCCGCACCCGTCGCACTCGAGATCGGCCTCGGCCTCGAGGACCGCCGGCTCCCTGTTGTGGTCACTCTCGCAGTGATCACGAACGGCTGCTTCGTCGACGTACTTCCGGCCACACCAGCCACACCAGACGCGGTCAGTGTCACCATCGGTCTCTTTCTGGACATCGTCGCCGGCGTCGCCAGCGTCTTCGTCCGCGGCGTCCTCCTCGAGGGCGACGTCTTGCTCTGCCTCTGACTCAGAGTCGACATCACTGGTGGGTGTGTCGTCCTCGGTGGAGGTACCGTTCTCGTCGCTTCCGTCTTCGCCGTTCTCCGTTTCGTGGACGCCGTGTTTGACCATTCGGCGGTAGACAGCACCGTAGCCAACCTCGAATCGGTCGGCCGCGGCACTGATGTTGCCATCCGCCTCGTCGTACGCGAGCTGGAGATCTTCGGTCGACGTGTGATCCAGCAGGTCCTCGTCCGTCTCGTCGATGTCCTCGTCTTTCCCGTCTTCTTCGTCTTCCCCGCCGGTCCGATCGCAGCCTGGATCGTCGGTCGTCTTGGGTTCGCCCTCCTGAACGTCGTCGGTGTCGGTGAGCGAGAGGTCGCCGTCGACGGGAACGGTCATCGTCACCTGTCCGCGGATCTGCTCTTTGCTGACCTCGAGCAGTTGTGCGCTGTCGGGCTCGATCGCGGTTTCGCCGAGCGCGTCGATGACGTCGGCGAGACGCCGCAGGCCATCGGCATCGGCGGTCATCGGTTACCCCCTTCCGTTCCAGTGGTAGCCTCCGCGTCGACGTAGCAGGGGATTCCACCCTCGTCGCGCTGTAGGAAACTGACCTCGGACAGCGGGACGATCTCGGCCTTGCCGTAGTCGTTGAGGTGGGTCTCGAAGACGCCCTCGTACTCTCCCGACAGCAAGTTCCCTTCGTGGTGGAACTCGCCGTCGAGGAACACGACCGTTGAGTACTCTGGCCACGGGTCAGTGAGCATCACGAAGACGGTCGCCTTGTTGACCGTGAGACGATCGCCGTCGTGGTATTCGCCTGCCTCGAAGACGGCGACGCTATTCCAGCCGAGCATCCCCGTGAGGCTGTCAACGGTACGAGCGGGACAGCTGTCCCACTGTTCAGTGCCGTCCTCGACGGTACCGCCGTCGGTCGCAACCTCGTAGTCGCCGGCGTCCTCGAGCTTCTCGGCTGCCTTGTCCAGGTCGTCAAGCGTGACCATCGACCCGTCGGCTCGGATGGCCTCCTTGACCGCTTGGTTCGTCAGCTCCTGGATCTCCGCTTCCGTCTTGGCGTCGTACCGCTCGGCGAGCCGATCGGGCTCGAGGCCGCGACCGATCTCCATGCGGGTCTCGGCGAGTCGCTCCTGCCAGCATTCTTCGACAGTTGTCACGCCCCGTCACCCCCGTTCTCGTGAACAGTCTCCGGCGTCTCCCGAAGGTAGCCACGGGCGGGGCAGTAGATCTCGCCGTAGGCGTGCATCCAGTCGATGGTCTCGAACACCACACTGAACGAGACCTCACTCTCCTCGAGGACTTCGTCGACGACGTCGCCGATCGGCGCTCCGTGCTTGCCCTCGTCGTCGAGGTCGTCAACCTGCTTGAGGACGATCTCGTCGGTCGTCTCGAGCTGGCCGCCGTCGGCCATGAGGTCCTTGCTTTCTTCGGCCTCGGTTTCGGTCTCTCTCCCGACGAGGTCTTTCCCGCAGTTCTGGCAGCGGTACCCCGCATCTGGATCCTCGCCGCAGACGGGGCAGACCTCAGACATCGCGACCACCTCTGTCGGCCTCGAGTTCATCCGCGAGAGCGCGCAGCGCTCCGGCTGGCGTGTCGGAGCCGAGCGTCACGTCGACGCCGTCGGCCGTCGCGGTCCACCGAACAACCTCTTCGTCGCCCTCACGCGTCAGCGACTCCTCGAGGGTGACGTTGATCGACTCGAGATCGATCGAGGGCGTCATCGCGAATCGCCTCCGTTGATCCGCTCGTCTTGCCACCCGAGATCGTCTTCGAGGAACGCCCGTGCTGTCTCGGTGATCGCGTAGTTGTTCGTCCGCTTGTCGAGTTCGCTTTTCTCGACCAACTCGAGATCGCAGAGTTCGTCGAGGTTCGGGTAGAGGCGGCCGTGGTTGACATCGACCCCGTAGTAGTCTTCGAGTTCGCTCTTGATCGCAAGTCCGTAGCGACTGTCCTCGGCGAGGATCTCGAGGATTCGGGTCTGGAACTTCGTCAGTTCGCGGCGGAGCTGATGGGTGTCTGCTTTCGAGAGCGAGACACGCCCGCCGTCGGGGAGTGCGATCTTCTTGCCGGACGGAGGACGGCTGTCGGTGGAGCGTTCAGGGCTCGAGTCTTCGGCAGCGTCGGCTGTGGTCTTCTGGCCGTCGGAACGGCCGGTGATTCGTCTATCAGTGGGGTAATCGTTTTTAACCCCGGAGTTCTCGTTCGACATGACTTTCGAAATCCCTCTGGAAGGGTTCGGAAGTCGATCTCGGGGTGTTCCAGCACCCCGAACCGCTGAAGGTTCTTGCGAGACCGACTTCCCAGTTACAGTGAATGGTTGGTCCGCCTAATACTTTTCCACGTAGTAACGGGATCTATACCAGCTACTGACCGGACACTTATCGGCCAGTGGCGTGAATCAGTCAGTATATCGGTGTACATATGAGTGCTGTTTACCCAGTTACGCGGGAGATGCGCCAGCCGGCGGAGTGGATGCGGTCGCCAGCCGATGACCGTATCCTTGAGTTGATGCACGACGAGGGGAACATGACGCCCCGCGCCCTCTCCCGTGACGGGGATATCCCTCGGATCGATATCAGTCGCGACTACGCTGGCGATCGCTGCCGCGAGCTGGCGAAGTACGGGCTGCTTGAACGCCTTGATCGGGGTCTCTACCGTCTCACTGATCTTGGCGAGGCCTATCTGGAGGGCGATCTCGACGTAAGCGAACTTGAAGAGGTCGACGATACGATGGTCGACGAGTGAACCTCGCACTATAACTCACCCCGAACCAGTTCCATCGCGTCGGTCATCCAGTTGGGAAGTGGCCGCGCCGGCGGATCGCGATCGACGCATTTGCCCTCGTCGTTGAACTCGAGGAGCCACTCCTCTTCCCCGTAGCTGATCGAGATCGGTCGGCCGCCATCGGAGCCGTAGGCGATCTCTACCGTGGCTCGTATGGGCTCTTCGGGCGGGGCCTCTTTCCCGAGGTCCTCCGCGAGGTCGATGTCGATCGTCTGCCGGTCTCCTGTCGTCGACATGGCAACTGCTGGTGAGGGGTGCTGTCCCCTTTAAATCGACTTAGAATTCCGAATAATCGCACCATCCTGAAGGCCATGTTGTGACCGACCACATCATTTATGGAAATTGCAAGGCTAAAACCTCCCCTTCAACGCGGGGAGGATGTCAACTCCGTCTGCTCGTCTTCTGGGTCTTCGGCGCGTTCTACCCTAGCGGCATGGCACTTTCGAACGCGGTGTCCTCCGGGCCGTTTGCATTTCCTCTCGGGGTTGGCTCCGCAAGATGGGCAAGGAACCGTGCGAGCAGCGGCGTGGTCTGGTTGATCGTCGTTGCCCGGCACCTCATTGGCGAACTTCCTTGCGCGCTCACGAACGCGCTCACGGCGTTGTGTTCGAGTCCCGGTGTATCCTTCCGGCGGTTCCCACGAA
Organism: Natrinema gari JCM 14663; assembly: GCF_000337175.1. GTDB lineage: Archaea > Halobacteriota > Halobacteria > Halobacteriales > Natrialbaceae > Natrinema > Natrinema gari. The sequence goes on from NZ_AOIJ01000031.1 coordinate 42,296, forward strand.
TCTACAGCAAACTACCCTTCCGCAGTATCTTCAAGCCAAAGCCACTACGACGGGTTAGGCGTATTCCCGTTGATATTGATGTACTGGCCAAGCGTCGGATGCGGGCGTTCATCCGCGTCCTCAAGTATCTGTTCGCCGCAATTACACGCAATTATCAATCACCGTCGGTACTAACCAACCAGTATATTCAAGTGAGAAGAATTATATAAAAATAATAAATAGAGTTTATGCCTGGGACTGCCAGATCTGTACTGAGTATTGGTTCTATTGGTATTAGTATCCTGTTTATTATATATCCAGAATTTATGGAAAGAATGCGGATTAGGACAGCTGCAGACCCACAACCGTCAGAATGGGCAATCAAACGGAATCGTTACTTTGTGGGTCCACTCTGGATAGGTATTGGTATATTTGCATACATTGCATAACTTTATAATAGAGTCCATTGCCACCACGACTCAAACGCGTTAGTGTCAACGGTGATTTCGAGGAACTCTTGGGCGGCGATGACGCCGGCCGGCGGATGCTTGTAGACGTGCCCCCATGCTCCACCGGAGAGTTCAATCCGATACCAGCCCGTCTCGTCGCTCACCTGGTTTCGAACTTTGAGTTCAATCCGCGGGAATAGCAGCGGTCCACGGACACGAACAAACGCGTTCTCAATTGACTTGTGGGCCGCTTCGAGATCGGTAATCCAGTCAGGTTGAGCATCGGCAGCGTTCGCCTTAGGATAGGAGGACCCGACTGGGTCGAAGTGGGAACAAGAAACTCCACGGCTGGGAGTTCGACCGGTTCACCACGTTGCTTGAATACAAGGCGGAGGAACACGGCATCCTCGTAGACCGAAAGAGCGAGCGAGACACGTCAAAGACGTGTTCGTGTTGTGGGCGGAAGCGCGAGGCGAACCGCGTGGAGCGTGGCTTGTATGTCTGCGAGTCGTGCGGGGCGACAATGAACGCGGACGTGAATGGTGCGGTGAATATTCGTAGGAAGATAATCCTCCTACAGAGGATATGAGTAACGGTCGTTTGGCACGGCCAGTAGCCTACCTGTTCAACCAAACTTCGGGATCGTTCCACCCGAGGGAACAGATGGGTTGCGAACCTTAATATCCCAACGCTCGGGAATCCTCGCCCTTTAGATCGGGGGAAGATGTCAAGTGGTTGTTTAACCGTACTAATAATAGAAGTAATGAAAAGTTATTAGAAAATATAGATATAATACAAATAGTGTGGACCGAAGAAACATCCTGGCTTGGTGCCTTAGTGGTGGGATCATCGGCATCAGTGGTTGTAGCGGCCTGCTACCGAATGAAAAGGAAGAGACATCGAGTCAATTCGATCCTTCTCCATTTACAGAAATCGAAGGCACTCAGTCACCTGATGCAGTGTTGATTATAGACGAAGACGATACTAATTCGTTTGGAACGGCAGTTGCTGCAGCAAACCAGACAGTATTCGTTGGTGCCCCAGAGGCAGAGACAGCAGCAGAATCTAAATCAGGTGCAGTGTATGGCTTTCAGAATGGTGACGGAGAATGGAACCAAACAGCTAAACTTGTCGTGCCAGAGGAAGGTCCAGATGACTATGGCGCCAGAGTAGCAGGAAGCGAAGGGACTGTCCTCATACGAGATGACTCAAAGGAAATGGTTCCGATAACAGTCATTGAATGGGAGGAAAACGGATGGCAGCAGACATCAACCATCTCCCCCTCGACATATACTGGACCTCTCGCAACAGCCGACTCAACTGCTGTTCTTGGAAGTGCTTCTGATCAATCTATTGGGATTATATACGAGCGTCAGAGTGGTGAGTGGAAACAGCAAGAGTCCATCTCTGTAGATGGGAGAACTGGCAATGACCGATCAATCCGATCCGTTGCAATTGATCACGGAACGATAGTCATCGGAGAGACTCCTAAAGGTGGGAGGGTAAATACTGGGAAAGCATACATCTGTGAATATTTGAATGATAGTTGGAAACTCCAATCTGAAATCACCAGTGATGCTGAACAAGATAGTTTTGGGACTTCTGTTGCAGTTCACAATAATATAATAATAGTTGGGGCCCCTATAATAAAACCGTGTGGTGCTTCTCAAAAGAGGATGGTGGATGGGAACAAAACCAGCGCTATTCTGTCACGAATGACGAGATGAGCAACAGTTTCGGATGGTCCGTTGATCTCGGTTCGCAGGGGGCTATTATTGGTGATCCACACTATGAATCTAGTGGAGGATTCTATCACATTGCCGATCCAACAGATGATGAGAGAGAGGGAACCTACTATACAGGATCTGAATCAAGCACTAGTTTTGGTAGCAGTGTTGCAATAGCGGACAACACAGTAATCGTTGCTGATAAAAACCAGAATACGGCTTACCTCTACACCTTATAACTCAATATAATAACATTAATGCCACTATTATTCATGTCTAGTCGTAAGAGTACTAAACCCAATTATGGAGATGCAAGGAGAAAGCCCCGCCCTTTAGAGCGGGGAGGATGTCAAGACTGAGTGGCCGCTACTGGTAACTCGAGTTGCGGTTCGACGTCTCCGTCGATCACGCGGTAGGTTCGGTCGCGAGTTGGCCCCTCATATCCGATGAGGTTGTATTCTTCGAGCTTTTTGAACTTTCCTCGTCGGGCCCGTTTGCCGATCGATGTCGGGGCAACACCGTGGTAGACCTCTTCAGCGATGGTATCGTAGCGATCATGCAGCGCCTCACCGGAGATTTCGCCAGCCTCGTGGATAATCGCGTACAGCACCTGGTGGTGAAACGGCAGCGACTGTAGGTTCAGCTTCCGGATTCGATGCTCCGCTCGCTCTTTGCCGGCCTCGATATCCTCATCGTGGATCCGCAGATGGCCCTGTTCTCGAGCAACATGAGCCGCTCCCCATAGCCGCTGGATCCCATCGCGGGCGACGCCGGCGACCGCGTCCGCGAGCCAGCGGAGTTGCTCAGATGTGACTACCTCTCCAGTGTGGAACCCCTGCCGTGCTCGACGCTCGAGGATGTCCGCGAGTTCAGGAACACGGTAGCGCTCGAGCGCGATATGGTTGCGGTCGAACGAGTGGCCGTTGTCGACATTCAGTCGTGAGAGCCACTTCTGTTTCTCGTGCGCGATCACGATGGCCGTTACGTCCTCAAGGGCGAGCAACTCGCCGACCGCGTTCGTCGCCGGAAGGTCATCGCCCTCGTCTAGGACGACGACGGTCTTGCGATCGATCGCCTCCCGCAGTTGTCGCCGGACTTTGTCTGTCGGAGTCGACTTGGCAACGCCGGCGGGCCCGTTAGGAAGCCCCTCCAGAGTTGCCCGAAGGATCCCGGGACCCGTCTTGCCGAGTGCCTTGATGTGGACGCGGTCGGCACCGAACCGCGTCTGGTAGCGATCGAGTGCCTTGCTCGCGAACAGTGATTTTCCAACCCCGCTCGAGCCCGTGATGAGGATCCCATCCGAACTCGTAGCCCCAGTGAGCTGCTGAAAAAGGTCCTGCATCTCCCCCTCACGATACAGGAGTTCGACCTTGTCGAAGTTGTCGTCGAAGACCCTCGGATCAGCAAACATACACACAACCTCTATCACGTCGGTTAAAAATACTACTTGCAATTCCGAATCTTCACCTGCGAAAACAGCGGTCGTATTAGGACCGTCTACCTGATCAGGAACCGTTCGCGCCAGAAGTCCGTACGAGTCCAGCGCTGCGGGCAGTCCTGGGCGTGCGGGATCTCGTCGATGTTTTTCGCCCGCCGGTGACAGGCCTCGCACATGATCTCGCCGGTCGGTTCGCCGATCTTGAAGCCGTCGACGTCGACCGGCGTGTCGCTGCGGACGACCCGGTACTCCGTCTCCGGGGCGAGTGCGTCCTGATTCATCATTCGGCCCCCATCGTCAGGACGACCGGCCCGAACTGGACCGACCGATCGCCGGCGTGACGTAGGACCGTCGCGAGCGTACTGCTCGGCTTCGGCCCGACGACGATCTCGTTCTCACCGTCGTCGGTCACATCGGCCAGCCGTACGAGCGGGAGCCACTCAATGACCGCCGCAGCGACGCCGCGAAGCACCGACATCTACCGCACCTCCAGAACGAGGAACAGCCCCTGAGATTGGACAGTTCCGACACCGCAGTCGTGGTCGACAAGGATCCGGAGGACGCCCGGCGGGACGCGATCGACCTGCGCCCCGAGGATGATCTCGAGTGCGCGCTGGCCGCCGATGGCGCGCCGGTCGACCAAGTGGACATCGTGGACGGTTGGGTGCGAGGGAGCGGCCTCGGCAGCGCCCTCGGGGTCGGCCGTCTGGACGCTCATCGCGACCACCGTGGTTCACCGGAAACATGCTCTCCGAGCTCGTCGGCGACGTCATCGGGTTCGAGCGGTGCCGGGACAGAGTCCGCGCCGGTAGCGAAGGCCACTCGTCGGATGTGCTTGCAGCGCCGGTCGCGGTACTCGTAGTCGGGGCACTCGCAGGCCTCAAGGTGCGCGTCGACGAGGTACTCCGTACCACTCTCAGAGACGACGAGGTAAATCCTACCCGGGCGACCTCTCGCCCACGCGCAAGGAGTGCGTTTGAATCGATCGTCGACGAATTGAGGGCGTACCGCTGCCGGAGGTTGTGGAGCATCCACCGCGCCGACGCAGTCTTTCCGACGCCGCTGGGCCCGTGGATCAGGATGTCTTTCGCACCCAGCCCGTGCTGTGTCGGTCCGAGAAGTCGTGAGAGCGACTGTAGTTCGGTGTGTCGGTGGAAAATCTTGGTTTCGTACGCGTCGTCGAAGACCCACCGAGATTCAATCATAACTGACTGTTTTGATAACCATCATAAAAGCCGTGGTGGGCGGCGTTTCGGAACAGTTGGGGGAAACATAGTACGTTCGCACACCACCTCTCTGCAACTACTCGACGAATGACAAGTATAGGCGAAGGCGTTGCCGGAGCGACTATTTACCTCTCCGAGTGGTGGCAGAAACAGCGTGCTGAATACAGAGAATGAGTTCAGCACGACGACTTCGTTTGATTCATGTCGAATTAGTGAACAGTGAATTAGCCGTTCCGCAGATGTGCGAACAGCACGAAACGTCGCCGCCACCGACTGATTTTAGTAACTCACGAGAGAATTTGTGTTCATGGTGGATCTCGGTATTTTGTTGGCGTTCATTCCGGCAGCCGTCCTCATTGTGATTACGCCCGGGCCAGATACCGTCTATAATCTGACGGAGAGTCTGCGTGAGGGCTCGACCGCTGGGATGTTTGCAGCGCTCGGTACCGCCACTGGGATACTTGTCCATACTGCTGCTGCTGTCCTTGGGCTCGCCACACTCCTTCGGACGAGCGCCACTGCGTATCAACTTGTAAAATACATCGGCGCCGCATATTTAGTGTACCTCGGGGTGCAAACCCTCCGCAACGACGAAGAATTCGATATTGAGACGACGCTCGGTGGAGACGACCGCTCGTACGTCGAGTCGTACAAGGAAGCAGCTGCCATCAATATCTCGAATCCGAAGGTTGCGATGTTCGTGCTGGCGTTCTTCCCGCAGTTCATCCCATCATCGGCAAACGCCACCGTCCTCATGTCGATTCTCGGCGTCGCTTATGCCGTAGTGAGCATTGTGTATTTTGCCGGTGTCGCGCTCTTAGCCGACCGCGTCCGCTCACTGCTGGTTGACTCAGATCTCACCCAGCGCGCAATCCAATATGGCAGCGGCAGCGTGCTCTTAGGGTTCGGCCTGAAACTCGCTCTCGAAAAACGCCCTACCACCTGAGAACAGAGACCACTGTACTGAACAATCACCACTTTCACAGACCGAGCCGAATCCCGAGGAACATTCGCGCTCTGTATTCAGCATGCTGTGAACAACATCCATCAGAATTGGTAGAATTGCGGGCAGTCAATAAGCACATCGATGCACCGGTTGGTACTCAGGGATAAGGGTGAAAATATCCTTCTGAGAATAGTTCTGTGACTCCCTCAACAGCTGTGGAAACAAGAAGAAATCACCGCTAATCGCGACACCGTCCGCACACTCAAGGTCGATGTCTTCGACGGGCTCACACCCAGTTTCGCGCCACTGACAACCGTTCCACTCGAGGGTCATCCGAAGCCACTTGCCGTCGGCGCGTGGCCGGAACGAGATCTTCCGCGGCGGGCCACCGGCTGGCCGATACTCGACTCGGACTGTGATCCAGACGATGATCTCTGACGACCTTCTCTCCCGCGACAATCTCGAGGACGACGAGTGGGCCCAGACTCCGCACCCCGGGCATCTGGTCCCCGACTCGATCGATCGCGATCGGGAACTCGAAGCGGAGCTCGAGAACCAGCAGAACATCGCGGACGCCGCCCAGCAGATGGCGGCCGCGCTACAGAACGGAGCCGACGCCGGCGATGCGGTCCCCGAAGAATTCGCTGCCCAGATCGAGGCGAAGAACGAACGGATCCGCGACCTCGAGGACCGACTCGAATCGGTCACGGACGAGCGTGACCAGCTGCGCGACCGCGAGCACCTGACCGCCGCTGGAGACTTGCTGGACGAGTTCGACGAGCGCGGCACCACCATCGGCACGACAGAGATCGACGGCAGTCACGCATCGAACTCCCCGTGGCCTCCTTCTCTAACGCCAAGCCCTTCAGTGAGCGAGTGAGTCAGTCAAGACGGCGGACGGTCATCTCGACGGGGTCGTCGGGGCGGAGGGTGATCGAGGGGGCAAAGGAGAGGTCGTCGTGGGGATCGACGGTCCACTCCTGCGCGATGGTCGCCAGGACGAGGCGAGCTTCGAGCATGGCGAAGCGGTCGCCGATACAGCGGCGTGGGCCGCCGCCGAAGGGGAAGTAGCCGAACTTCGGAAGCGAACTCTCGAACTCGTCGGTCCAGCGTTCGGGGCGGAAGGTCGTGGGGTCGTCGTAAATGCGGTCGTCGTGGTGGATCACCCAAGGGTGCATCGTGACGGTCGTTCCGGCCGGGATCTCGTAGCCACCCAGGTTGTCAGGTTCGGTGGCTTCCCGGACTAGTTCCCAGACGGGTGGATAGAGACGCATGCCTTCTTGGATGGCCTGTTCGGTGTAGGGGAGGTCGTCGAGGTCGGCCATCGTCGGAGTCCGGCCGTCGAGGACATCGTCGAGTTCAGCCTGCAACTGGGCGCGTTGCTCGGGATTGCGGCCTAGGGCGTGCAGTGTGTGGGTTAGCGTCAGTGCCGTCGTCTCGTGGCCGGCGAGCAGGATGGTGATGATTTCATCACGAACGCGTTCGCGTGTGATGTCCTCGCCCTGTGCCGCGAGGAGGATCGAAACGATATCGTTGCCGTCACCCTCGTCGTGTTTCTCGACGATGCGGTCGGCAACATCCTCGAGCGTCTGAATGGCGGCCTGATACCGGCGGTTCTCCGGCGTCGGGAGCCAACTAGGTGGATGGTACTGGCGTTCGGCGTAATCCATCACAGCTTCGAGCGCGTCGCTGACGTCGCCTTGCTCGTCGGAAACGTCGACATCGAAGAGCGTCTGGGCGGCGATTTCGACGGTGAGGTGCATCATGTCCTCGTGGATGTCACGCGTGTCGCCGTCGGCCCACGAGTCGAGCAGGCGCACGACGCCGTCGGTCATCTGCTGGGAGTACTGTTCGAGCATCTTCGGATGGAAGGCAGGTTGCATCCGGTGGCGCTCCTCGCGCCACGCAGACCCCTCGCTCGTGAGCAGACCCTCGCCGAGCGCGTCGCCGAGTGCCTCCTGAAAGAGGTCGCCCTTGATGTAGGACTGGTTATTCTGGACGAGTACCTGTTCGACGAGTTCGGGGTCGCTCACCTGATAGATTGTCGTACCGGCGACATTGAAGGACGCCACCGGCCCGTACTCGGTCGCGGTGTCGGTGACGAATCCGAGTCGGTCGTCAGCGAATTGGAGAGTGTTGCCTACAAGTGGGTAGCCGGTCGGTCCGGGCGGTGTGTCGGTGTGATTCGTCGTTGCCATTGTATATAAAGAGACGTGCCCACGGCCAATCGACCTACTGCGGGCGAAAACTGGTCATTTAAGACAGACGTGGCAGCAGCCGGGCCTCGATCTTACGGAGATGCTCCGATGCGGTGCTCTCGGCGCATTCCGCGGCGGCTGCGACATCCTCGATGGTGGCGGTGCGTGGCGTCGCGTAATATCCCACGTCGATGGCAGCGTCAAGGACAGTTCGCTGGCGGTCGGTCAGGGCGGATCGAGCGGCGTCGATCTCCGGGTTGTATGTGCCCAACTGCTCGATACGGACGTCGGCCGCGGTGTCGGTGGGGAGGTCGTCCATCGCGTCGTGAAGCGCCGCAGACGCACCTGCGATGCGGACCGTCACGCTCTCGGCTCCAAGTTCGATCGGTAGATCGACGAGCAGCCGATGACGTTCGACAATCCGCAGTAACTCGGCCAGTTCCGATGTCGGGTGCGAATGCATGAAAACGTACAGATCCCCGTTCTCGGTGTCGAAGACATCGTAGGAGATGGCGTCAGCCCACGATTCGAGGTCGGCGACGACGCTGTCACGGGACGCCTCCAGCCGACAGAGCTGAACGAGCGTCCCGTCGTGGAGGTAGTTCATGTTGCATAGCGTGCCGCGGTCCACATCCAGCCCGGGAATCAGCGCGTTACCGGTCTCCGACGTTGGCGTCCGTGGAAAGGTGAGCGTCAGGTACCGCATACCTGTGGTTGAATCGGCCACCCCAATACACTGTCGCCGGTTTCGAGCCAGTCGTGCCAGTCAAGGATGTCGTAGGCGCTATCCCCAAGCAGCCAGGTCGGTGTTTCGACGGCGAGCGCGTCACGGGTGACGCTCATCGCCGTCTGTTGGGATGCTTGCTTGGCCTGTGTGAACTCCATCGCTATCGGGATTTTAGCGCCGGTTGAGACGATCGTACAGGCGAAGCCGTAGTAGTACTAATACGAGGACGTCGTCGACGTTCTCGAGGAACGCGACCTTTCTGACTAACTCTTTCTCGAAGTCTGTTCAGTACATCCCCAACTCTTCCTGTATACGATACTCTAACCGGGAAATTCGATCCTCCAAATTAGACACTTCATCATCGACATTATTCTCTATTTCTTTAAATCGCCCCTCGAGTACTCCGTATACAGAATCTGGGTCAGGATCGGTCACTTGATCAATTTCTGCAACAGGGCTGATTCTGGGCCCATCTCTTGTGAAATAGAGACCTGCGTCTGCATCATCCGCGGATGATACATACCGATACGTATACTCTGAATTCCAATACCGATCGAAAAGTCTGTCCGCAACAATCGACTGGCGAGCAGCTTTTGCACCTTCGATAGCGTCAGTACCAGTAAGATCGGCGGGGAACACATCCGAATGCTCCTCCAGAAGATGTTCCTCAATTTCGCAAATATTGAAGGCTTTCTCCTTGTTATTTCTGAACAGATTATTTATCTCAGCCACCACCGGATCGTTGAGCTCTGCATTTTTCCCACGTGTCAGAATTAACATCAACCGGCATATTCGTCTCTATTTATCTATTCGATAAAGTAGTACCGACAATGCTTGTTTGTATACAGGCCTCGGCCATGTATCTTAGATATGGTCCTTAGATTAGATTCTAAGATAACTCACTTACCAATCATTCTTGGGAATCATCAGGCAGAGCGCGAAGATGTCGTTACCGATCAACGGTATCTCGTTCGTTACACTGCCTATAGAAACAACTCCCAAATAACAGATAAAGGTCATATTCATTACTACCCAGCCGGAGAGGATGATTTGGTCTTCGACATTCACTCTCCTGGTGAGTTGACCCGACGGTGAATGTGTGTTGTGTGTTCAGCACGGCTTTGCCAACCTATATGCTGTTTTTAATAAGGGACCTCGTCTCTCGACCATAGAAGAATTCTTCAAAATCCGTTTCATAGCTCTCACTGAACAAATCTGCGACTATCCTCCGAGTAGTGACTATATCGATAGCGTCAGCGGTGAAGTGATCGGGTTAGGGCGAATACGAGCAGCGGGATGAATGCGACGATGTTTCAGGCTCGCCATTGGTCGTTGGGGAGTCGGTCATCGTTCCAACGACCGACCAGATTGTGGGTCTGAGTATTGAGGACGGTAGCGAACTGTGGGCTACGTCTGAGACATCTGCAGCGGGATGTGTTCCTGTCAGCCGTGGTCTGCTTTACACGTCAGGGAATCCGGTGACGCTGCAAACAAACTGTGACTAATCAGGACGAACGGGGTACTTCTGGGTTGGAAATGAGTAACTCCTGGCGCTTCCTGATCCACTCACCGAACTTCTGCTGGAGGTACTGACGAACCGTCGACTGGGTGAACACACCCTTGTCGACCATATCGCTGACGACATCTTTCAGTGCCCGGAACTGTCCCTGCAGGTGGCCGTCGCCGACCGGCTCGCCATCGTACCAGCACACCGTGGCGAGCGCTCCGTTCCCGACCGTCGCTTCCTGTTCGACGGTCTCGGAATCGTACTGGAGCCCGAACCACAGCGTCCGATAGGCAGTCACCTCGAAGGTCGGCGACACCACGTAGAACGCCTCGTGGTGGAGATAGTCGAGGTAGTCAGCGACGATTTCGTCGAAGGTGAGCCCGGTGGCACGGGGTTTCGGCTTGACGATCGTCGACGGCCGATCCTCGCTGGCGAGGTACCCTTCGACAGCGTCTGTATCGGGACCATCAGCCAGATCGGCACACAGCTGTTTGGCCCAGTTGGAATCGGTGTCGTCGCCACCGAACGGCGACCCAGCCGTGATTCGGTGTTTGAGCTTCAGGTTTGGGGCGCCCCAATGCGAATAGTGGAGCGTGTACTGTCCGTCTGTGCGTTCGTACGCAACGAGTGCGCGGTGTCCCATCAACTAATCACCTCACGGGACGATTCCGACTGGATCGCCCCGCACCCTTCCCGGGGCACGAAAAACTCCAACAGTAGTTGCCCGTGAAATTTCCATATTCGAGATTGATACAGGTTCTCAGTGATGTCCAGCGGGCCGAACAGCGGCGCTACAGCGCACACGGATACCAGTCCCGGCAGGACCTCGACATCGTCGCCAAGCGCACTCGGCCGTCCGGAGAGTCAGGGCGGTTCGACGCATATTTCCCCGTCGGTGGCGACCTCCTCGTGAATGCGTCGCTACGGGACGGCCGGCCGGTTCTTGCTCTTGTGTGCCGTCTGGGGAACAGCGTTCATGGCGACGGACGTTGGCTTGGCCGATCTCCCTGCGGTGCCGTTCGCGGCCGTGCGCTTCGACGTCGCCGCCGCGCTGCTGTTCGTTGCCGTGTTCGCCTCCGGCGCGGATGTCCGCCCCCGGACTCGAGACGACTACGTCTACGTGCTGGTCGGTGGCGCGCTCATCATCGGCGCCCACCACGCGTTCCTCTTCGCCGGCCAACGGTACGTCACGGGTAGTGTCGCTGCTGTACTGTTGGGTCTCGTCCCCGTGGTGACGCCCGCGCTCACGCGGCTCGTCTCCACCGATGAAGAGTTCACCGTCCCCACCGCACTCGGCGTTGCGCTCGGGTTCGCCGGCGTCGTCATCATCGCTGACCCCGACCCCACGAATATCACAGACAGCGTCCTCGGTGTGTCGCTCGTGCTGGCGTCCGCGCTCGCGTTCGCCGTCGCCGCGGTCGTTACGCACAGCCGATCACCGTCGATGCCGTTCCTCTCGACGCAGGCGTGGATGATGGCTACCGGTGCCGCCGTCCTCCACGTCGCTGTGCTCGTGCTCCCCGGCCAGTCGTTTGCGGCCGCCACATGGACGCTGTCCGCGCTCAGCGCACTTGCGTATCTCTCTGCGGTCGCCGGCGTCGGCGGCTTCTTGCTCTACTTCACGTTGCTGGACGATCTCGGCCCTATCGAGATGAGCTTCATTGAGTACGTGATTCCTGTGTTCGCGGCGCTAGCGGGCTGGCTCGTGCTTGGGCAGGAAGTGACACCCGCGACCGTCGGCGGGTTCGCGTTCATCGTGGCAGGGTTCGTTGCCGCGAAGTGGCGGACGCTGCGTTGGACGTAGTGGCGCGTGGGTGCCGATCACTGGAGGAAGTTTTCCTGAACGCATTCGTTGGGTGTCCGAGTAGCTGACAAGTGCGGCGTCCCATCGGGAAATCACTTCACGGGGCAATTTCGACTGGATCGCCACGCACCCGACTCGGAAGACGAACAACCCTACTCGTCGATTGGGTCGGAGGAACTGAGGTCTGCGTGGAGGACTTCACCCGCCGTCTGAATATCAAACTCTTCGTCAGCTTTGAGGTGGTCGGCAAGGGTCCAGAGGAACTCGTGGGTCACGATGCCACCCTCGTAGTCAGGGAGGCCGTTTTCACGCGCCTCGTACACCTCGAAGTCATCATGGCCCCAGATCGAAAATTTCCCCTCCTCGCTCACCCCCCCCCCCCCCAGTTGAGCATTCCGAAGCAGTAGTTCTCACAGAGGNCCCCCCCCCCCCCCCCCCCCCCCCCCCCCCCCCCCCCCCCCCCCCAGTTGAGCATTCCGAAGCAGTAGTTCTCACAGAGGTCATCCAGCCGGTTGAGGTCACTGAGGATACAGTGCATCCTGAATCCCTGCTCGAAACTGCTGATTCATTGGAAGCGCCTCACGGCTCGGCGGCGCGGATAGACGCCGCGTTGTCGTTCAATAGACCATGACCACAGACGATTCAACTGAGGCATTCGCTGGATTGTTTGCAGACTCCGACGCTGAGCCGGAGTTCCTGACAAAGCTTCGGACTCACGACCCAGACTTCGCAGACTACGTTGCTGCGATCGCACGAAACGCTGATACAGATGACGCGCTATCCGCACAGACGAAGACGCTAATCACGCTTGCCCTCGATGCCGCCGATGGAAATACAGCAGGTATGAATAATCTCGCTGCCGTCGCCCGCTCACAGGGTGTATCCGAACAAGAACTCGCCGAGACGGTGAAGATGATCGCCAATCAAGGCGGCCTCGGAAAACTTGCGGTCGCCGCCCACGCCCTCGAGGAGGAGACTAACCGTCAGTCGTTTCAGTAGGTTTTGTGCCCGTCTCATCGACCCACTCTGCATTCCACTCGTCGATTGCAGCGAACACTGGCTCGAGTGCCGCACCTTTCTCAGTCAGGCTGTAGTGGGTCGCGACGGGTGGGCCTTCCTCGACACGGCGATCGACGATCCTGTCCTCTTCGAGTGATTCGAGGACTCGCGAAAGTGTGTACGAGCTCGCTCCGGATGCTCGTTTCAGCTCGTTAAATCGATGGTCGCCATCGAACAGGTTGTACAGAATCCGAAGCCGCCACTTGGTTCCGAACTGATCAAGCGACTGGACGCCTGCACACGCGTTTGGCGTGCGTTCGCGAACCTCTCGGAGGTTGTCATCGATCTCCTCGTCGGGCGCTGGAACCATACCAGCTATACGGCAGCCCCCAATGTAAGCGTTTGTCTTGGATCGTCTTGTGCCGCTCAGATACTGATGAGCGTACCGGCTGTGCAAGTGAGTTACGTCTTTATAGTAGCTGGTAGCGCGACTTCTATATTTAGATGAGGGCAAACGGGAATGACTGAATCGGAAAGTAAGTTGGTATCGCTCATGAGGGCATCTCCAGTAGGCTACGGTCGTTCAGCCTTTAGGAACGAATCAATTCCGTCGAACAGTCGATCAAGCGTCGTTTTGTCTGTGAATGGGTTCAATAGGACGACTCGGAGCCACCGTGTGTCCCGATAGGTCGGTAGCGAGACAAAGACGGCCTGTTTGGAGAGCAGGTAGCGCTGGAGCCGTCCGTTGAGTGCATCTCGCTCGTCCGGTGGACACCAATCGGGCGCGGCACGGAAACAGACGATATTCATCTCTGGCTCGCTGGCCAACTCCAGCGCATCCTGGTCAGTGACGCGGTCGCGAATCACAGTCGTCAGGCGATAGCTTTCGTCGATCAACTGTCCGAGTCCCTCACGACCGAGATGCTGGAAGGTAAGCCAAAATTTCAGAACCTCCGCCCGCCGGGTCCCTTGGACGCTCAGTTCACCGCGGTTCGGAATCGCATCGTCGCCGCGCATATACGGCGCCCCAACCCTGAAATCCTGCTGCAAGATGTTCAAATCGGCGAACAACGCTATCGCGCATGTCTTCGCAACATAACACCATTTCTGGGGGTTGAACGTCGCTGAGTCGGCCTCCTCGATTCCATCAAGTCGGTCCCGTTCGGCTTCAGAGAAGAGGAGGGCCCCGCCGTAGGCCGCGTCGACGTGGAACCACAGGGCATGCGCATCGACTACATCACGAATCGCCGGGAGCGGATCAATGTTCCCAGTCGTGGTTGTGCCAGCGGTCGCGACGACACAGAACGGCGCGCGACCGTTTTGTTCGGCCTGTTTGACTGCCTGATTCAGCGCGCTCGGCTTCATTCGAGAGTTCGCGTCCGTTTCGACAGCGATGACGGCGTCGGTCCCGAGCCCCAGTAGCATCGCGGCTTTCTGTAGGGAGGTGTGTGCCACCTTTGACGCGAACAACACCGGCTCACCATTCAGTCCGGCGATCCCACCCTCGTGAACATCGAATCCCTCGTTCCGAGCGACCGAGAGGGCATGTAGGTTCGCGAGTGACCCCCCGCTGGCGAGGACTCCGCCGGCGTTGGGGCCGAGGCCGAATTCGCTGGCGATGGTCTCGGTCAACTGAACCTCGAGTTCGGAGAATACTGGCGACATTTCCACGCTCAACATATTGTTGTTGACCGCCGATGCGACGAGGGCACCCAGTACCGACACCGTAGTCGGCATCGTATCCATATGACCGATATATCCCGGATGAGCGGGGTTCATCGATCCCGCAACGATCGTCTCGAGGGCGTCGAGAACGTCGGTCTGGGACCGTGGTGATTCTGGGATCCCCCCCATAGGGATGGTCGACTCGGCAGGTAACGGCAACCGTTTTTCGGCCGCTCCGAGCTGTTCGAGGAGCTGATCGAGTACGTTCTCGGTGAGATCCCGGATGGCTTCGGCGTTATCCCCACGCGGATCGATGAATCCCGTTTCGGGCGAGTTGGAACGGTTCATATGACCGCTTCTTTCTCGCTCTCTGGTAACTTAGGGACTCGTTGGATCGATGTTACTCACGTCCTATTCGTTTGCGACCGTGAGGCATCGTAAAATCGATATTCGGTCCGACTGGGACGAATCCAGTCGGGTTGATGTCCGTATGACTCCGGTAGTAGTGTTTCTTGATGTGATCGAGGTTAACCGTCTTTGAGACGCCATCGTGTTGATAAATGTCGCGCGTGTACCCCCAGATGTTGGGATCGTCGACGAGACGCCGCACGTTACATTTGAAGTGTGTGTAGTAGACGGGGTCGAACCGGACGAGCGCGGGGAACAGTCGAAGGTCCGCGATGGTGAGCGACTCGCCGACGAGAAACCGCTGGTCGGCAAGGATCTCCCCCCAGTAGTCGAGGGCGTCGAACATCGTCTCGACCGCTTGCTCGTAGGTGTCCTGTGAATCCGCGAAGCCGGCGGTGTACGCCCCCTGAAGGATCGGTTCGTATATTTCCTCGACGACCGCGTCGATTTGGTCGCGTTTCCCTGTTGGATACAGGTCGTACTCGTCGCTCTGGTCTGCGAAGCCTGTCGCGAGCGTCTCCATGATCTCGATGGACTCGTTATTGACGATAGTCTCTGTCTCGCGGTCCCAGAGAACTGGCGTAGTAACGTCACCTGTGTACTCTGGGTCGGCTGCCGTGTACACTTCGTGGAGGTAGTCCGAGCCATGGATGGAATCGGGCGTACAGCTGGATTTGTCGGGAGTGAACTGCCAGCCCCCCTCGCCTCGGTACGGGTCGACGATGTCCATCGAGATGACGTCCTCGAGGCCCAGGAGCTTCCGCACTAAGACAACGCCGTGGGCCCATGGACAGGCCCGGGCGATGTACAGGTGATAGCGTCCCGATTCCGGGGGATATTGCGAGTCAGGAGAGATCCGCTCTCGGAATCCGTCGTCACTCCGCTCCTGGTCGTTTTCAGTCAGTTCGTCAGACGTCTTCCAGTGGCCGTCGATGAGGCGTCCCATGTGTGCTGAACTGTGTTCTGTTGGTGGTCGTGGGCGTGAGTCGATTATGCTGTCTCTGATACGGGTTCTTTGAGTTCGATGAGGTAGCCGAACGGATCTCGAACGTAGATCGCTGGGGCTTCGCCGGTTGCCCCGTCAGGCGTGCCTTCTCGCTCGATAATGACGCCGGCGTCCTCGAGTTCTTGCTTGACATCTTCGATGTCCTCGTTTAGGATGATTGCGAGGTGGTCGAAGTTCTCTCGCTCGGGGTGGACGAACTCGTTGGTCGGTCTAACGTGGATGATTGTGTCTTGTGCGAGCCGGAAGTGGAAAATCGGCGTGTCGCCCTCCTCGTAGTCCTCGAATCCTTCGAGTGGGAATCCGAGATGGCCCTGATAGAATTCGATTGCGTGCTCGATCTCGTCCTCCGGAATTCGGAGGTGAACGTGGTCGATGCGTCGTGCGTTCATTGACCTGGATTGATATAGAACCGTCTGTCGAATATAGTTCAGGCAATCTGTGTCTGATCAGGTCACACGAGGCTAACCACCCCCATCGGCGAGAAGCGAAACGGCTGTCGACCTGAAAAATCACGAATAATCTTCTCGGCGTCTCAGTACGTTCCAGTTCATTCATCAATGAGCTCACTCACCTTGGAGAGGACAGCGCACAGCGGTCATCCCAACATCCCGGTCAGCGTATCGCGGTGCGTCCGAATTGTCGCCTTCGAGGCGTTCGCAACGTCCGCGGCCTCGGATTGTGTCAGCCACCGCCCCTCCTCGCGACCGGCCTTGTAGAGACAGGCCGCTGCGAACCCGGCCGGATGGACGCCCGTCGTGACGCCGCGCTCTTCGGCCTGCTCTGCGAGGGTTCGGGCCCGCTGTCGGATCTCGTCCGGACACTCGAGGTCCGAGGCGAGTCGTGGCACGAACATGCTGGGGGAGACGGGCTCAGCGGGGAGGCCCAGCTCTTCGTTCAGCGTTTTGTACGCGTTCGTGACCCGTGGCTCCGCGACGCGGGCCATCTCACTGACCTCGCCCACCAACCGCGAGAGGCCGTTACACCGGCAGGCCCCGTACACGCTGGCCGCGGCGATGGCCTCGATGGATCTGCCACGAAGCAGATCCTCGTTCTGAGCGCTCCGGAAGAGCTGACACGCCTGGTCGCGGACCGAATCGGAGAGCTCGAGGGCACTCGCCAACCGGCGCACTTCGCCCAGTCCGTGTGCGAGATTCCGTTCTGCTTTCAACCGCCAGCGACCACGGGTCTGCTCACGGCGCATCCGCGTGAGTCGCCGTCGCTTCTGCCCGGAGATCTCGTTCCCTTTCGCGTCGGTGCCGCGACCGATTTCCGTCGACAGGCCGCGATCGTGGCGGGTGGCAGTGAGTGGGGCGCCCGTTCGTTCGCATTCCTCGTCGTCGTACGCCCGCCACTCCGGCCCGTGATCGATACGCTGTTCACCGATGATCAGCCCACAGTCCTCGCAGACTGTTTCGACAGCGTTCGTGGTGATCCGGCCGTCGTACTCGGGACACTGATTCGCACTCGATTCCGTTCGGACGTCTTCGTCGAATCCGTTCTCGTAGATGTCTCTGGTTGCCATCGTTCTCACCATGTTCAGGGAATCCGCCAGTACAGCGAGCACCTCACCCATCTATGGGGCTAAAAAACCCAACTTGGACGCGTAACTAACCTAAGAGTGCCGAGACCCCATTGATTGGATACTGAGAAGATTATCTGCTGCTAATGGCTAAAAACACTCATACATCAATGACTTTTGTAACTGTAGAACGGTGTAACATTCTATATATGATGGGATACATCTTAGCTGGAAAAGAGGAGAAAATACAATAAAAAGCCAATCTCTCCCCTAGAGGTAGTGTCATGACTCTTCGATACTGATTCTGATTCCGATATCGTCTGAGATGTCCACGGTGAGCCGGTATTCAATCTGCATCCGGACGCGTTGGAGCAGGTCGCGTATATCGTCGTCAGATAATGCCTCATACTCTTCGTCTCCCTTGACCTCACGCATGAGTTCGCGATCTGTAGCTGTAATCTTAATGTCGACAGGCGCGTCCGATTCACTCCTTTCTGTGAATTCGGGTTGGGTCGTTGGTTCGGTCAAGAGAAGTATGTCAGGTTCCATCTCGGGCTCGCTGTAAACAGGAACAGTGGGTTGATCGTCTGTGTACTGGAATCCGCCGATACAGTGGCCGGATTCAACATAGTCCGGATCGAACGCGTCGCTATTACGGATGGCAAGTCGTGGCCGATACCGTCCAGCAATCAGTGCGACCGGATTCTTTCCAGCACAAAGTTCTGCGACCCGATCCGGCACTGCATCATGTGACGACACGGTCTCTGCCGTAAGATACGGGTTGCACTCGTCCAGCATGCGTTCGATAACGGCGGTGACGTGAGACGCGATATTGGTATCAAGATGCTGTACATAGTCTACGCGCTGGTCTTCAATAAAGGGTTGCTTCGGATACCACCGTCGATAACCCGATGGCGGAATCGCATCTGGATTATCGAGTTCGTCTTGGGTCCACCAGTCGAGATCGATTAACGCTTGGCGAAGGGTGAAGCTGTCGACAAACTGGGAAACGTAGCTATCTTTGTAGTTCTCGACTTTTTCGGGATCAAGAGCTGCTTCGATAATCCGGTCTTCCTCGCGTTGTTCTAAGATATCCTGCATCTGTGTGTCCAAGCTACGAAGCAATTCTTTGCGTTTCTCAAACTGGTCCAGTTGCTCGTCTGCGACCGGAAGTCGGTTGAACACGTCTTCGTCAAGTTCGTCTAACGTTTCTTGGAAACCAGGGTATGCCTGCTTGGTTACATCGAGTTCGGTCAAGGGGTTGTCATCGGGAGCGATGTCATCACCTGGGTAATCGTCGGGATTCAGGAGTAGGAGGCAGAGCATGCAGTAGAACTCTTTGAGCCATGTATGGGTGGCTGGAAGGCTGGTCTGGACGTCTTTGAACACATCCGAGTCTTCGGATTCCCATTTGAGCAAGCTCACGATCTGGGGGTTTTGGCGGAGTCGCAAGTAGATCTCAGAGAGCTTGCTGATGGAAACCAGACTATTACTGATCGAATCATCGAACATACTGGCGAAAGCGTCCTCGGGTAATTCTCCCTTTTTGAATGCGAGGAAGGCGCGTGCAGCTGCGATGAACTGCAAGTGCTCGAATTCTTCCCGGAAGAGGCCAATGACGCGTTCCTTCTCGTTGTATGCATCTAACCGGGTTTGCAGTTGGTCGCGCTCTTCGTCAGCATCCGCTTCCTCAACCTGACGTTGGAGCTCATAGATATTTGGCGAGGATCGTCGTGGGTCCGCTAAGATGAACTCGTCCTCGCCCAGCGACCAGACATTATTGAAGGTCTTCGCATCACCAAGATCGATGGAATGACGGAACACGTCTTCCAGCACTTCATACCAGCTTTGGATGTTCGCTGCAACTTCGTTGACTTCGTCTTCTGTCTCAGCCCTGCCAAGTTCGGCTGTCAACCGGGTCTGAAGGTTTTCGATCGAGACGAGGAATCCGTGTACGAGGTCATCTGTACTATTCCCTGACTGTGACGTCAAGACCTTGTAGTAGTTCGTGTAAAGGCCAAGGAATTTGTCGAACAGGGTTTTCTCTCCTTGGAGATGGTACCGCAGACAGATATGGAACGTCTGTGCCCTTATTGTGTTTATCAGCTCTGCGTTTCCTGTATCGGCTGCGGCATCGAAGATGTGGTAGAACTCTCGATGGATGCGGTCGATGATTCCAGTTGAGGTGCTTGAGGACGCGATCGGTGAATGCGTGACGTACTGCAGAATGTCGGTGTAAAACTCCATGTGGCGGCGTAACCCCGAGGAATTCAGGTTGTTGATCGCTTGTTTGCAGGAATCATTGATGTAATCCAGATTGCGGTCGATCTGGTCCTCTCCTGTATCGAAGGGATGAGAGTCACTGCAGGTTATTGCCTGCGCAAGAACCTCACCGACGCGGCGAGGAACATCGATAGTTGCGCCGTTACGGGTGTTGACTGATAGCACCGGTACGCCAGCGACTAACTTCTGTCCCAGTTCCACGTTGAGTAAGAGCTGGATATCTTCGGGATCAGTACCTTCGTCAGGTGAGGCTTCCACCTCGTTGAATGCCTGTATCAGCGTCGATAGGTTCACATCTGCGGCGTGACCGATGGTGTCAATCTCATCAGCGGTGTAGAGGTCGGTTCGCTGGCTTACCGAATGAGAGTCGCTCTGTAACTGGGCATAGTCGGGAAGTGTCTCTCTGGGAATATTGTTCGCAATCCGTTGACGGGCGTCGGTATCCACTTTCCGGTCGATACCTCGCTCGATTTCCTGTTGCATGAACTCGTCTTTTGGATCGTAGAAGATGAGCCGTGCAACCCGGTAGTAGACATAGCCGATGCTGGTGATCGTTCCGACGAAGAGGAAGAAGATCACGTCAGTCGCAAAGGCAGTGGTCGTCTCGCGGGATAGTTGGAAGTAGGCGTATGCCATGATGCCGCCGGTGAACAGGGAGAAATAGATGACTGGCATGGCGCGCGCAGCTGCTAAGAAGTCCTGCATGACACCTTCCTGGTACTGACTACGGTAGATCTGGTCCAGAAGGAAAATGAGGACGATGAAGCTGAGGCTGGTAATCGTGAGCTGAGCCTGCCAAGTAGTCTGCAGCTTGTCGAAGCTGCCAGTAGTCAGGGGTGCGAGAATGTGTGCAAGAGAGAATGCAATGAGAATTCCCGCGGGGATGACCCATAGGAAACTCCAGTGGGTGAGCCAGGACTTTCGTTCCTGAAGAAGTTCCTTGAGTAACCACAGCCACCCTTCCTGCTTTTGACGTCGCAAGAGCGTCTTTACACGAAGTGAATTCGACGGGAAACGCAGCCAGGGAGCACGGTCAATTACTGCTCGCAACAGGTGGCCAAATCACAAAATAGAGGAGAAGTACGGCTGCACCCAGCAGAACGACAACAGCACCGACATCGGAAAGGGGCGGAAATGACAGACCAAACATCAAGAGTTCAACTACCATCTCCTTATGCGAGGTACATAAATCATCAGGCGCAGACCACACACTTCTCCCTGCCAGAGAGCTACTCGTATGAGATGAGGACTCCCTCTTCGGTCTCCACTTTCGTGCCCTCTTCTCGGAGTATGGCTGTATGTGAGAGATTTGCAGTTCCATCGGTTGCCGTGCCTCTGGGAGCATCTGCTCGAAATCCGGTGATGCCGGGGTAGATTCCTTGCTGCCGTTGGATCACATGTGTTTTCGTCTTTGTTCCGGCGTCTGATTCCGTGACAAACCGGATCGAGTATTGTTTTGGTGTATAGAGATTGGCATAGTGGATGGTGACCAAGATATCTGTCCGCAATGATTCGAACAGCACCCCAAAGGTCACACCTACAGTGGGACGCTCGATCCAGTCATTGAACTCTATTCCAAGACGACGAAAGACAGTCTCAGCGGAAGGCAACTGTTCGCCCAGTGCGTCTTGCGATCCAATGGAGGCCGCGGTTGGTCCGATTTGCAAAAGGTGTGGTACCGTGTCTATTAGTGGGATGGTAGTGTCCATAGGAATGCGACCTCTCCTTATTGTTTTATAATAATATCAGAATAAAATATTTATTATCTAATCTATATAAAATATCCCATGGGGCTTGTTAATAGTATTTACTTGGGTTCGAGACGCTGCTGTCTTCTCTAAAGAAGGACCACTCACGAAGTGCCATATTCAATGAATACAGCTAAATTAGTTGTCGACAAGTCGTAGAACAGTAAAAATGATCAAAGTGAGTGGGAGGATATACACAAGAAGGATAGAAACTGTACCTAAAAACATATTAACTTCGCCACTACTCCCAGAATCCATTTGTATGTAAATAAGGACAACAAACCAAAGAGTTACTAACTGAATGACTGGCGTATCTTCCATATCCCATCAATGAATACTGGTTTATTCAACAAGGTGTTTTCGATGAGTGTTCAGGTTTCCTTACCAGTCAACGCATCATAGAAGGCTGGAAGCAAGACTCTGGACGGCCCTCTGAATTCTCTGACAGCGTCCGTCCTCACTGGTTAGATACTTCTACCGCAATAGTTCCGGTTGCATTGACCCTGATCTTGTAGCCACAATATTGGAAGATCAGCTTGAGTTGCTGAGTCTCACTCTGTCTGAATAACCGTTCAACTGCTTCGGGATCGATTGAATCGTACAGGGGAGGGAGTTCTTCCACCTCTTTTTCTGTAAGTTTGGATACAGTTTCAACGATTCTGAATACTATTGTCTGCTCTGAATGTGGATCGTATTGGGTTGTAACCATCATCTATTCTCTCACTATAAGATTCGTATTCGATGAACATAAAATGTAGCTCTAGAATGTGTGTTGTAGCACGTACTTTGAAGACGCTATTTTTGAAGGCAGAAAATCTGTATAAGAGTGGGTAGCAGCCATGTAGGATTGTGCCTATATGGTAGACGACGATGGAAGAAGTGGTCCGTTCACGAAGCAGGTTTCAGACGATGAATTACTCGAGTACGTAAAAGAAGAGGAAGTTGTGACTACCAAAGAGGTCGCCGACCATTTTGACTATCACTTGCAGACTGCCCGGCGACGTCTGAAACAACTCCATCAACAAGGTCGGTTGAACCAGAAAGATGTCGGCAAGCGCTTCGTCTGGTGGCTTCCGCGCAACTAATCCCGCATGTGGACGCCGAATCAGTCGCCCTGACCGTTGAGGCCTAGGAAAACGCTTCCACATCACGAGCGGGCACGAGTCCGGCGGGGCGGTCACGTTCGTGGTCTAGGACAGAGACCTGTCGGTCAAGTACGACGAGAACGAGTCGAGGACTCCAGCCGACTGGATCGACGAGGCCCACAGCACCGCGCTGTCGGTCTCTCCCACCGCAGCTGAACCGCTGCCCGCGGGCTAAGGACCCCGCTTACTCCTCTGTCCGACGCTGTTTCTTTTCCGCGTGAACAGAATCCCTAAAAACGGTCAGATTGATCGTTTCATATGGGAAACATCGAGTCCAAGACGTTCATCGTCGACCGGTTTGAGTTCGTCCAGACGTGGATGAAGTGTCTGATATACGACCCGGGCGACGATCCGTATCCAGATGTCCTCTTGAACACTTGCGGGCACCCGTGTCTCCCGTTCGACGCCCGTCACCGGTGGTCCTACGTGAGGGTCAACCTCTCGATCTCACGCGAACCGACTGGCGTCAGTATCGACATCGGGCCCGCTCGGTCCGTGACGGAGTTCGAAACAACGTTCGAACGACAGTCCGACAGACGCCACACTGCAGCGTGTATGGGCGCGGAGAGATACGAGTATGATCTCAGCCTCGAGAGCGAGTGTCTCCCGTCCTGGGTCGCAGAAAGTGACGAGGCGACCGGGTACGCGACCGTCGAACTCACCTACGACGAGGAACTGACGAAAGCGGAAGAGGAGTTCGATGACGAGGAGATCGAACGCAAACGCGAGGAGTTCCGGGCGCTTTTCGACGACTGGGACTCAGAGTATGGCCCGGACGCGACGCCGAGTCAGTGACGGATCCTCGATCGTCAACCTCCCCTCCAGCCCGGTCCGTGGAGAGCGTCGATTTCTGATCAGCGTCCGGTGGCGTGGTGCCGTCGTTGTACTGACCGAGTTCAGCGTCTGATTCTTCCATAAACGGGAAATCAGTCACCCATCCAAGTTCGTCTCGTCTCTTCGTTCACTTACGGTTCAGAGAGTCGACTTCGTTGAGCGCTTCTGTCGCCACATCACCGAGTTCGCCGGCCTCGATGTGAGAGTACCGCTCTCGAACCATCTCTTCGGAGTTATCGAGATACCGGGC
>NZ_AOIJ01000032.1 GCF_000337175.1 Natrinema gari JCM 14663
GTTCCCCGACGCGAACGGCGGTGTACGCGAGGACGAACACCAGGGCGCGGTCACGAGCGGCTTTCAGCGCCGCGTAGCGCGCTCGCTGCATGTCGACGGGGGCAGTATCGTCTGGGAGCGTCGTGTACGTCTCGATGGCGTCGCGAGTCCGCTCGTCGACGTATCGGGTGAGGGCGTGGCGCTGCTCGGATGTCCAGGCCTGCTGGTCACCGGGCTTGCGGCCGTCGTCCTCCGGCAGCGGGGCTATCGCACTCGCCCGCTGGGCGTAGTGCGCCTCGAGGTACCCTTCGTTAACACACCAGCCACACCACGCAGAAATATAGCGGTAATAGGTTTGTACAGTGTTCTGTTTGAGTCCACGGTCACCAGCGAGATGCCGGGCGTATTCGCGGAAGACACGTTCATCAAGGTCCTCGAAGGTGGGATCGCGGTCGACATCGTCGGGGACGATCCCGAATTCGGCGTCGCCGTCGCCGCTGCTGTGTCCGTCGAACGGCTCGACGAGGTAGGCGAGCATTTCCTCGGCTCGTCGTCGATCGCGGTCCAGGCGCTCAGCGGGGCAGTGGCAGACGCTCACCGTCCCTTCGATCCTGGCCAGCCGGGTCGCGAGTACCAGTAGCGCGCGGCCAGTTCGAGCGCGACCCAGCCGCACACCGTGCCGAGCGTCAACCACTGACGAACCGACGCGGTGAGGCGTACTCACTCTCGGGTTCGGCGGAGAGGGTGTACATCCCCGACGCGAGCGGCGGAAACAGTAGGAACGGGAGCGCGAGACGGCATTCGAAAGCGCCGTCACCGCAGCGGTGAGCAACGAGACGAACAGCAGCGCCGAGAGATACGGCTATCGAGCGTGCGTCTCTTCAGACCCGATGGTATGAGACAGACGATTTCAACATCCACTACTCTGAACAATACGAGACTGGAGACCACTGGGAGTGTCGGTGGGACCGCCATCCAAACGATCACAATACCCGCTCGCATTTTCATTCACCGCCAGATGCAACGACATCAGGGGATGATGTAGCGTATGAGGAAGACCGGCGAGATATACTCCCGGACGTACTCGGCGACTTAGACGATCGAATCGAAGCGTTTTGGGAATGAATCTGACCGCTGTCACACTCATCTCAGTATATTTTTGTGAGCATATCCCAATCTCAACGAAGGAGATGGTGCCCCAGCGAAGTCAGAGTCGTACGGGTGAGATCGTTCGATGTGTCACTTAGTCTCGGAACCTTCATCACCGGCACTGTCTAGTTGAGCCAGTTTGAGGAACGAGCAGGCCGTTGAGCGAACTGGTTAGATGCTCGCAGACCTGTTCAGTGAGAGCTACGAGACGGATTTAGACGAAGTTTGGGAGAACGAGCGGACGGCGACGCCCGTCAGGGCGTTCGCCGTCCGCCTCCCTCAGACCGGTTGTTCGCTTCGAGAGGCAACAACGATTCTCGCTGAATTAGGCGTTGAACGCTCTCACGGAACGGTTTGGAACTGGGTTCATCGGCTGGCTGACAGCGGACGCGACCCGCCGACGTCCACGAGAGCGTTGCTCTCGTGCGCGGCCCATCAGAACGTGGAGCGTTCTGCGGACGGCGAATCGTCGCGGGTCGCCGTCAACGAGACCGCTGTCACAATCAACGGCGAGTAGTCTTGGCTGTACGCTGCAATCGACGTCGACACGACGTTGATACTCAACGTCGCATTGTTTGGTCGACCTGGCACCGATCCGGCGGCTGCGTTCCTGCACGGACTCACGGAATAACACGACTGT
Organism: Natrinema gari JCM 14663; assembly: GCF_000337175.1. GTDB lineage: Archaea > Halobacteriota > Halobacteria > Halobacteriales > Natrialbaceae > Natrinema > Natrinema gari. The sequence goes on from NZ_AOIJ01000032.1 coordinate 1,769, forward strand.
TCGGAGGCGGTGTTTCTCGTCGATCAGTGCGTCTGTCGGACTTCCCTTGCCCGATTTGGGCTGAGTGGTCGGGTGAACTATGTGGAGCGAAACCTGAGCGAAAAGTGGTTTCACACGCTCAAGATGCGGGTCGACTGCTTCCATAATCCGTGGGTTGGCAGTCGGGCGAGCGTCCGCAAATGACTTGCACAGTTCATGCACTACTATAACCACCAGCGACCCCATCAGGCACTCGATGGACGGACGCCAGCTGCGGAGGTGCTAAACTAGACAGTGCGCCTATACCGATACTGTTGATTCCCGTGCATGCTAGTAAATCATAGAATTCCTTTCGTCGAGTACCGGTCGCGTTCTCGCAGCGCATCGACTCGACGAGCGCGTCTCTACGATAGTGACAAATGACGTTCGACCCTCACACATTCCAACCCCTGCCGCATTCTCCGAAGTGTATACATCGACAGTCCGTTTTCGACATCGGTTATCGAACTTCGGTCTGAGTGGTCAATAGCGACCCAACAGGCCGGAATCGGATTACGCACAACAGCAGAAAATCCACGACGGATTTGTGATGAATAGAATACGTACCGCCTACACTTTTATACTCGCTGACTCTATCCCGGAACATGCGAGCAGCCGTACTCGAGGACCATGGGGAACCGCTCTCGGTCGAAGACGTCGCCTATCCGGAGCCACAACCGGACCAGGTCATCGTCGAGACCGAGGCGTGCGGGATCTGTCGCAGCGACTGGCACGCCTGGCAGGGCGACTGGAGCTGGATCGGAGCAGGGGTTCCGGAAGGCCAGATCCTCGGCCACGAGCCCGCTGGCGTCGTGTCGGCGGTCGGCGACGACGTCGAGACGCTCGCGGAGGGCGACCGCGTGGCGGTACCGTTCCACCTCGGCGACGGCAGCTGTTCCCACTGCCGCGAGGGGCGAGCGAACAACTGCGAGACGGTCATCCCCCTCGGCCTCTCGGAGTTCGCACCGGGCGCGTTCGCGGAGGCGTTCCCCGTTCGCGAGGCGGACTTCAACTGCGTAAAACTCCCCGACGAGGTCGAATTCGCGGAGATGGCCGGCCTCGGCTGCCGGTTCATGACGGCCTATCACGCGCTGGCCGACCGCGCCGACCTCCGACCCGGCGACTGGGTCGCGGTCCACGGCTGTGGTGGCGTCGGGCTCTCGGCGATCCACATCGCCCAGGCGCTGGGAGCACACCCGATCGCGATCGATGTCCTCGACAGCAAACTCGAGCGGGCCGCGGAACTGGGTGCCGTCGAGACGATCAACAGCACCGAGGTCGACAGCGCACCGGGTGCGGTTCAAGAGATCACCGGCGACGGTGCCGATGTCTCGATCGACGCGCTGGGGATCGCGGAAACCTGCCGGAACTCGGTTCACAGCCTCGGGACGCGGGGCAGCCACGTTCAGGTCGGGCTCACGACCGGCGAGGAGGAGGGCCAGATCGAACTCCCCGTCGACGTCATGACGATGCAGGAGATCGACTTCCACGGCTCCTTCGGTATGCCCCTGGTCCGCTACGAGGAACTGTTCAACCTGATCGCACAGGGCACGCTCGAGCCGCGCAAGATCATTGGCGAGACGCTCTCGCTCGAGGAAGCACCGGAGACGCTAGCATCGATGGACGACTACGAGACGGTCGGCATTCCGGTCATCACGGAGTTCTGATCCGCGCCCGAAACGCGACCGATCGACAGGATCGGTCGTCGACGCAGCATCGCGAGCGGCGACCCCCGGAAGCCGTCGCTGTTCGATACGGACATCGCGAAACCCGGGCGGGGCGGGAACCGCCCTGGGCGTGAGAGACATGAGCGTACTCGAAGCGGGGGCGAGTCCACGTCGAGCGATCCGGGCACGAACGCACGCAATCGGCCGGTCAGCGCGTCGGTCTGCGCGCGTACCCGGCGGGGCCTTTCCTCCCCGCACGTCGGCTAATGAACGGGTCGGGTATTGTTATGCGGCGGTTTGGACGCCGGTAGCGATCCCGAACCGACGACAGGCCCCGTCTACGCCGTTTGTAGACCGCTGCTACGGTTCGAGCTCTTCGACGACGCCCTCGAGGCCGATGTCCGCGCGGTCGACTCGTCTCGGCGGACGGTCCCAACGCCACTGGTCGCCCCGATGGCGGAGCGCGGCAGGTGCTTGCCTGTGTCGCCGCTAGAGGGATGACGCTGCCGATCGTTCGAGTCCGTATGACCGACGGCGCTTCGCCACGCCCGGTTCGGCTCGGTATCGTCGGCCTCGGATACATCGGTACGACTGTCGGCGGGCAGTTCCACCGCCATCCGGACGCGACCGTCGAGGCGATCTGCGATCTCGACGCGGACCGTCTCGAGCGAGTCGGGCGGGAGTTCGACGTGCCGGGCGACCGCCGGTACGCCGAGTACCCGGCGATGCTCGCGACTGCGTCGCTCGACGCGGTTCTGATCGGTACTCCACACACCCTCCACCACGAGCAGGTCGTCGCCGCCCTCGAGCGGGACTGTCACGTCTACTGTGACAAGCCGCTGACGACCGACCTCGGACGGGCACGCGACCTCGTCGAGCGGGTCGAACGGAGCGACCGGACCGTGATGGTCGGCTACCAGCGACACCTCCAGACGGCGTTCCGAACCGCCCACGAGCGGTTCGTCGATCGCGACCCGACGTGGGTGACCGCCTCGATCACGCAGGACTGGATCGACGACTCGCGGGGGACCTGGCGGCTCGAGCCCGACCTGTCGGGCGGCGGCTTCCTGTACGATACCGGGAGCCACGTTCTCGACGGCGTGCTCTGGACGACCGGCCTCGAACCGGTCTCCGTCGCCGCGAGCATGGACTTCCACGACGACGACCAACGGGTCGATCGCCGTGCCCACCTCGATGTCGCGTTCGCGAACGGGGTGAGCGGCACGTTCTCCGTTCACGGCGACGCGCCGTCGGTCCGCGAGCACATCCACATCTGGGACGCGGCGGGCGCGGTCTATCTCGAGGGAACGCAGTGGAGGCCGCGAACCGTTCGCGAGATCGATTCCGACGCCGGGGAGTACGTCCCGTACATCGATCCCCGTGGCGAGCGGTCCCGCGCCGACGCCTTCCTCGAGAGCATCGAGGCGGGGAGCGACCCGCCGGCGACAGTCCGGGACGCGCTCCGGGTCACGGCGCTGACCGAAGCGGCGTACGAGGCGGCGAGGACGGGTAGTCGCATCGCCGTCGACACCTCGGCGACTTCTCTCGATGGAGGCGGGTGATCACGGGAACCGGGCTCCCTGATCGGGTCCTAAGCCACCGGTACCCGTCGGACAGCGAGACGCCACCGGAACCGTACTCGGACCACGGTAACCGGCTCGTTCGGTCGGGAAAGCGGCGTTTGCGGCGGCCGGATCGGTCCGCGGGATGCCGCCGCCGATCCCGGTCGCGTCGGGTGATTATGCGATTATTACTGGCGTTCGGCCCGGCTCGAGCGACGGCGGCTGGCGGTCAGGACCGCCCGCGTCCGCGTTACCGACCGAAACCCGGGTAAAACCGTGATAGGCGGTCGTCGCTTTCGGTTACAAGCCGGATAACTACAACCGGTGACGGCTATCGGACGGGTATGATCACCTGCACTAACTGCGAGACCGCCCAGTTCCTGCAGATCACGCAGAGTCGCGTCTACTTCGAGGACGGCGAGATGATCAACGAGATTTCCGAGACCTACGAATGTACCCTCTGTGGCGCGACCGGGCAGTACGTCTACGACGACGACAGCGACGAGGAGACCATCACCGGAGATGTCGAACACACGACCGAACGGCCGAAATACGCCTGACTGGCGGCCCCCGTTCGGGGGCGCAGCGGATAACGGTGGTTGTACAGCCTCGATTCCCGGAATAGGGCTCGTCTCGTGACAGTTTTCGGCTCTATTCAATAGCGTAGCCCGGTACGTCCATCTTGAAATCCTGGGCAAGTGGCCGATCGGGCCAGGGACAGAGCCTCAATAACGCAATTCAAAATGCGATCGAGAGTGATATTACCGTTCAAGCTACTGGGTATCGGACAGCCGAGTAAAAGGGCTCCGAGCTGCCGTTCGAGGTCAGTGCGATACAAATAATCTACGACAGGAGTGTTATCTATTGGAGGATCACCGGTCGTATTTCGTGTTCGAACCACTCAGCAGCGACACGAAGTGTCACTGGACACCAGACCCATGCTCGGGGAGTGTGGTATTGAAGCCTGGTCCGGCTCATCACACTTTGGTTGCCAAACTCCGGATGGTAGACAAGAGCCTATGCACGTTTTGGCGTCGAATGGCCACGGCGGCGGTGCGGGCCCCCTCGAGCGAACGGAACCCGGATCGAACTCTCCTGACACAATCACCGACAACGGGCGTCAGTATCTCGGCGATGATCGCAGAGAACGAGTTCATTACGTCGGGGAGTGCCCGATTTTTCGGACCGTACACATACCTTATGTCACTCGAGCACTGTAACGATATACGAAAATGACAGGTGAAGTCGCATTCAGGGAGGTCCAACGGTTCCGACAGTGGTGGCTCTGGGTACTCCTCGGACTAGCCGGTTTGGTTTCGGTCGTTGCCGGCGGACCTGTCGGGCTCCTCATCATCGGAGCCATCGCGGTATTGTTCCGATCGCTGCGACTGGTCACCGAGGTCCGAACCGATGGGCTCTACGTACGGTTCGCTCCACTCCACCGGTCGTTTCGAAGAGTCCCCTGGGAGGCGATCGACTCGGTCGAGTCGGTGACGTACCGGCCACTCCGTGAGTACGGCGGGTGGGGTATCCGCTGGCGACCGGCGACGATCGCGTTCAACGTCAGCGGCTCCCGCGGCGTCTACGTGACGAGATCCGACGACCGCGACCTGCTGGTCGGCAGTCTCCGTCCGGACGAACTGGCGACCGCGATCCGAGACGGGATGCACGAAGCGGAAGAATGAGGCTCGATTTCCGGCGAGACGCGACGATTCCACAACGACTGCCCCGCTGTGGCGTTTCAGAGCCTCTTCGCGGCTGATCGGATGTCTGCTCGAGACAGCGAGGAGTGCAACACGGTGGCTCCGCTTGCTCTATCGCGAACCTGATACCTAGTCGTTCAGTGAAGAGGCGGACCGATCATCCGTCCGCCGAACCGGATACCCGAGCGACGGCGTCGACAGCCGATCCCTTTCGATGTCGATGGCTCGTGTGTATATTCCGTGGATTAGATTTGGTCGACGTGCAACCCTAGGGAAGATTCTGCATCCTGACGGTACTCGTGTGAAGATGCAGGCAAGCAAGAGGGCAAGTCACGTGACTAATTGGAAAAGCAGGATACCGCTTTCAGTAACTATCCACTGGTGAAAACAGCCAAGGTCTCATCAGTGATTCCTGACCGTGAGTGGACCGTCACGAAGTCGTTTACTTCGATCGTCGTCTCCCCCGTCGGAGTGATTGCCTGCTCGTCCCGGTCGATCCGTACGACTAGAACGCTCGAGGGGATGAGACTCTCTTCGTTCGCCTGTTGGAGCGTCTTGCCCGCAATCGGCGCTCCATCTTTGACGATGACTTCGATGACATCTGCGTCTCCGGAAAGGCCCGCGACACCGGTTACTGGCGAGATTGGCTCTTTTTCTCGCGGGCCGAACTGCGCGTACGGGCGAAAGTATTCCCGGTGAACGAGTCCTTCGTCGTTGATTTCGATCCCGAGAGCGGTGATATCTTGCGCGATGCGCGTGAGGTCATCGGTATCCGTCCCGATAACTTTGACTTGGAGATCACCCTTTCCCGTCATAATCTCCCTGACGTTGATGACGCCCGGAACGTCGAGTACCCGCTGGGCGAGTTCCTGCCGGTCGGTCGCCGACGTGCTACAAATAAACAGGTTCGTCAATCGACCATCCGCCTCGTAATTAACGTGCGCATGATAGCCGTTGATGATGCCGTCTTCTTCGAGGCGACGGATCCGGTTTCGGACCGTCGGCGGAGAGACGTCCACCTGCTCGGCGATGTCCGGTGCTGACGTATGTCGAGCCTCTCGCGTGAGATAATACAGGATCTGCTCGTCAACGTCATCGATCTCTCGGGTCATATTTATACTCCGCAATTGGTTCCCCAGCTACATTTAAGCTATCTTTGGGTCTTGGTGAGAAACCGGTTGTCGTCGTTGTCTCCCTCCTCCGTGACCCGCTGCAACGCCGACGATTTCGATGGATAGACTGCCGTCCGACGCTACCGAACGATACAAAAGACAATACTGTATCCACAAACGTATCGAAACTCACAGCGGAAATTATTTTACTATCCGAAATAGGGTGGTATGTATGTCTGACTCGGACGACAAACAATCACCCACGGAACGACTCCCGACAGCCCTCATCGAGGAACTCGACACGCTCGAGTCGCCGGAACTCCACGCGGTACGTGAGTACGTCGACCAATTACTCGAGTCGAGCCAGCCACCGATTGAACAGCAGATCCGCGAGGAAGCAAGCGGTGAGGTCCTCGATATCGAAGACCAGGGGGTTTACACCCTCGTCAAACAACGTCCACCGAGTCAGAGCGAGGGTGATTCGAAACCCGTTTCGCTCTACCATGTAACGCGGGAGAGACATCCAGACGGGGAAGAAACGCTACACTGGGCGTTTTTGGGCGATGTCCATGGTGAGGTGTAGTACGCTATGTATCTCATCATTGTCGGGGCAGGTGATATCGGAACGCCGCTTATCGAGATTGCGACCCGATCAGGGAATGAAGTCGTCGTCATCGAGAGTGACCCAGAGCGGGCAGACTACGTCGTTGGCCGATACGACTGTCTGGTCCTCAACGACGACGCGACGGTCCACAACGTGCTCGCGGACGCCGGTATCGAACAGGCCGACGCGGTGATCAGCACGACCGATCGGGATGCGACCAACATCATGGTCTGCCTGCTCGCACAAGAGCACGACGTCCCGGCGATCGTCTCGGTCGTTCACGACCCCGAACACATGAACGTGTTCCGCCAGATCGGCGTCAACACCATAGAGAACCCGCAGGAACTTATCGCCGAGTACCTCTACCGTGCGGTCGCTCGACCGGCGATCGTCGACTATATGCGCATCGGTGACGCGGCCGAAGTCTTCGAAATCGTAGTCACCGAAGACGCACCGATCGCCGATAAAACCCTCATCGAGACGGCCGATGAGAATCTCCTCCCTGACGACGTACTGGTCGTTGCGATCGAACGCAAAGGGCAGGATCCACCGCTTACTCCACAGGGGGACACGCGAATCAAAGCCGGCGATCTGCTCACCGTCTATTCGGCGTTCGGAGCCACGCCTGAACTCACCGACGTGTTCGGTCATCCAGAAGATCGAGTGAACTGATATGGGGCAGAAAGCGCGGAACTCGTCTCCTGCGATCAAAGCGAGTAGCCGGCGCGTCGTGGCTCGAGTAAGCGATGAAAAGCTCTGGTCAAATACGAACCCGGATCAACGAGGAAGTGACGTATGAGCGAAGCGATGAAAACGATCGGTCGGGACCTCGGGCGGATGCTTGAGGCGCTGTCCGGGCTATTGTTCGTCTCACTGCTCGTCCCGCTCGTTTGGGGCGAGTACTGGACGATCCCGGCGCTGATCGTCTCCGGACTACTGCCGTTGGCTCTCGGCTATGCGCTGACGTCGCAGTTTCGCGAAGCGACCCAGCCCGGGAAGTTACACGGGATGATCATCGCCGCAACTGGCTGGCTGCTCGTCGCGGTCTTCGGCTCGCTCCCCTTCCTCCTGATCGCGTGGACGGCGGAACTCGCGCCGCCGATCCTCGGAGAGCCGTCGCAGACGGAGACGCTCGCGGCGTTTACCGAGCCGCTGAACGCGCTGTTCGAGAGCATGAGCGGCTTTACCGGGACCGGGCTNGACAACGAGGAAGTCCTGCCGCGCACGCTGCAGTGGTGGCGGTCGTTCATCGAGTGGATCGGCGGCGTGGGCGTGATCGTCCTCACGACGGCGGTTCTCGCCCGCCCCGGGAGCGGTTCGCTGACGCTCTACGAGAGCGAGGCCCGCTCGGAGCGGATTCATCCGAGCATCGTCTCGACCGTCCAGACCATCTGGTGGATCTTCATCCTCTTTACGTTCGTCTCGATCCTCCTGCTGTGGATCGTCGGGATGCCGCTGTGGGGCGCGATCAACCACGCGATGACTGGCCTGTCGACCGGCGGGTTCGCGATCAAAGACCACTCGATCGCCACCTACGACAGCGCCGCCATCGACTTCGCGCTCCTGCCGATCATGATCCTCGGGAGCATTGCGTTCCCGGTCCACTACCTCATCCTGCAAGGCGATCTGCGGAACTTGTATACGGATCTTCAGACCCGATGGGTGTTCATCTACATGAGCCTCGGAACGCTCGCACTGACCGCACTCGTATACGTTGGCGACACGTACGACTCGCTGTTTACCGCGTTCCGATACAGCTCGTTCCAGTTCGTCTCGGCGGCGACCTGTGCCGGCTTCCAGACCGCTGTCGACGCGACCAACGTCGCGCTCGGGCAGTGGCCGGCCCAGGCCCAACTCACAGTTATCTTCGGCATGGTCGTCGGCGGTGCGGCCGGTTCGACGGTCGGCGGGATCAAGCTCATCCGGGCGCTCACGCTGCTGAAGGGGATCCGGTTTCGTATCGCCGACATCTTCTATCCGCAGACGGCCGTCCGTCGGTTAGGAATCAACGGACGGCGGCTCAACGATCAGAAAATGCGCCAAGAGTTCGAGGAAGCGGCGATCATCGGGCTCCTCTGGTTCGTCTTCCTCGGACTCGGGCTGTTCGTACTCCTGCTGGTTCTCCCACAGGACGAGTATGTACTCGAGAACGTGCTCTTCGAGGTTGCCAGCGCGCAGGGCAACGTCGGGCTCTCCGCAGGGATCACTGGCCCCGACTCACTGCCGTCAGTTGGGAAGCTCATGCTTCTGTTCAATATGTGGATCGGCCGTCTCGAGATCATCCCCGTTCTGGTGACGCTTCGGACGATCTTCAATCGCGGAGGGCTGTACCAATGAGCCTTGATGATCTCCCAATCGTCGGCGGGTTCCTCGAGGCAGGTGCCGAAGATCGCGTCTTTGATTTGCTCTTATTGGTCGGTCCGCTACTCATACTCTTTATCGCCGTCGCTGGACGGTCACCCCTGACGGTTGGCGGTGCGATCGCGTATTGCTGGTTCTTTATCGCACACATCATTTATCGAGGTGTGCAGAAGAGAGTATGAGCGACGATTCCGGAGACAGAATGTCGCTAACGTGCAGAAACTGCGGACATGGACTCTCGGCCACCGACAGATCATGGCCTTCGTGTGGGACGATAGTGATTGCAGAGCGTCGTGCCAATTCTTCATGAGCGTCTCGGGACTGGTTTCCATCGGCCTCGTCTTCGCAGCAGCCGTAGCGCCGCTCGAGCCTCTAGGCGGAATCGTATTGCCTCTTCTTTCCTCGGGGCGCGCTGTGTTCAGCGCTTTCTGGCCATTTTTGGCTATGAACGGCTTAGAAAACGCCGGAAAAAGCTCGCGGAGAGTGCTCACTATTGAGAAACACCGTTGTTCATGACTGTACACTTCGATCGGCATCAAATAATTACAATAGCAATGAACGAGTCGAATTGGCACTGTCTAGTTTAGCACCGCCGCTGGCGTCTGTCCCTTGAGTGACTGGTGGAGTCGTTGTCTGTTATCATAGTGTCCGAACTGTTCAAGCCACTCTCTGACGCTCGCCCGACTGCCGATCCACGAGTGATGGAAGCGGCCGATCCGCATTTTGAGGGTATGAAATCACGTTTCGGTGTGGTTTCGATCAACATAGCCGAGGTAATTGCTCAAGCCTAACCGAGAGAGGGCAATCAGCTAGCCAGCACCATCGACGAGAAACCGAGGTCGGAGAGATCGTGGTTCTCGGTAAGTCCATGAAGAAACGCAGGAGCCGGTTAGTGCCATGTCGACTGAATAACGCAACGTCGAAGATCAACGTTGTCTCGAGGTCTATTGCAGTATATAGCCAAGACCGATCGCCGTTGATTGTGACAGCGATTTCGTCGACAGCGACCCGCGACGGCTTCGCCGTCCGCAGAACGCTCCACGTTCTGATGGGCCGCACGAGAGCAACGCTCTCGTGGATGTCGGCGGGTCACATCCGCTGTCAGCCATCCGACACACTCAGTTCCAAAACTGCTTCGTAAGTCCTCTCAACCCCTCATTCAGCGGGAATCGTTGTTGTATTCCGAAGCGAACAACCGGTCTGATGGAGGGGACGGCGAACGCCCTGACGGGCGTCGCCGTCCGCTCATTCTCCCAAGATTCTTCTAAATTCCTCTCGTAGCTCGAACTGGCTCAACTAGACAGTGTCTTGGTGAGTTAGATTACAGTACTCTGAGAAGATGGGCTACGACGGTATCCACGTCTGTGGGCTGAACTACGCGGATAACTAGCCCCGTGGTGAGAGCAGCATAAACACCTGCGCCGATGTCGTCGGAGATGATTCCCCAGCCACCCGGCATCCGTTCAAGTGCCCGTAATGGTGGGGGTTTCGAAACGTCGAACGCTCTGAATGCACTCACGGCAATCATAACGAGGAATCCGGTCCACAGCAGACTCTCTTCGGTCCCCGAACCATGCCACGGGAGCCAGAAAAGCGGAAGCGTCTGTCCGATAGTTTCGTCTGCGACTACCGCTTGTGGGTCGTCGGACTCCCATCGATCTTGAGCCCAGTCTCCGAACGAAAGACACGCAATCAAGAACGTGAGCGCAGTGCATACCAGAAAGAGATACATTACCGATACCGGGATTTCGAGCACGACGAAGACCAGCACCAGCAGTACCGGTGGAAGAGAGCCGAATGTGCCAGGGACAACAGGCAGGTAGCCAAGTCCGCTGACAGTCAACAGCACTTCGCGGATGTTTAGCTGAATCATCTCATGTGTGTGCGGGAGTACCAGTGGGATTCAGGTGTGGTAAGAAACGCGAGGAAGGATTTGAACCCGAACTGCCCACCTCGCGTCGCAGGAACTCATCTGGCGAACGGGACAACTGTACGCTCCGCAGTCGTCGGAACGTGGATGAGAATAGTCGGCGAGACCGTATAGTTTTTCTCATCTATACTATTGTTTAGACTGGCCTAATAAATATTGCCACATTCTACGTCGGAATCGATTCGGGCCGAGAACCGGGAGAAGCGCCCGTGGTTCCGGAACGATTACTGTGGCTCCAAGCCCCACCAGCCCCAGCTCGAAACACAGAATACCCAGTCCGCGAAGGAGCGGTTCCATAGTATCCCGGGTATGGATCACGGGTCATCTAGCGGTGTAACGAGTATCTGTGCGGCCAGTCTTTGTGGGAGACTCGTCTGTTCACCGGCGTCTCCGATAGTGAGAACCACCATCCCAATCGGCGTGATTTCGTCGAGGTAAAGGCGCTCGGCCGGTTCCAGTCCGATCGAAACGAGATATTCTAGTACCTCATCGTCCTGTGTCAAGATTCGCGTAACCTTCACACTCGCCGACTCGTCGACCTCCACCAGCGAGGTGACGTCCGCTGATTGAGGGAGGTCAAGATTACTGTCGGGAATCGGATCGCCGTGGGGATCGGTTTCTGGCATGTCAAGCGCCCGTTCAATCTCTCGACAGAGCCGATTACTGAGGTGATGCTCCAAGATATCGGCCTCGGCGTCGACTTCACTGATCGCGTACTCAAACAACTCCGCGAGCATCGTCTCAGCGAGCCGGTGTCTGCGGACCACTCGTAGGGCGAGTTCTTCGCCCTCAGTCGTGAGACGAATCGGGCGATACCGTTCTCGGTCGATCAGCCCCCGATTCGAGAGCGTACTGAGCATACTCGTCACCGACGCTCTGGTGACGCCGAGCCGGTCGGCGATTTTCGAGTTGGACACCCGTCCGTCGGCTTCCTGCTCGAGACGGTAGATGCGACGGAGATAGTCTTCCATCTTCGGCGTGAGCGCTGGCAACGACTCCGGCGCGTCCGGGGTGTCAGAATCGGATGAATTCATTTCGTCTGCCATGATCGAACGGTTACTTTGCGGGTTACCGCACAGGTTCGTTGTGGAAGTGGTCGTCAGTCGTCACTCGGTTTGGCTTCGCCCATGTCGATGCTTCCCATCTCGGGGGTGTCCTCCTCACTGAAGACCGTCTGGAGTTTTCCGAGTACGACGGCGACGACGTAGATCGCGACTGCGAGGAGGACGATCACGCCTCCGGCAGTTGCCTCCGCAGAGTACGAGACACCGATGCCGAGGATGACGGCCAACTCGGCGAGCACGATCGACACGAGTATCGATTCGTTGAAACTCCGAGAGACCTGTGATGCGCCAGCGACGGGCACGACGAGCATCGCGGCCACGAGGATGACCCCCATGATCTGCATTGCGCCAACCACAACCATCGCCGTCAACAACACCATGATGCGGTTGTACCAGCTGACCGAGAGCCCAGACACAGCCGCTGCCGTCTCGTCGAAGGTGACGTACAGCAACTGGTTTCGGGTGAGTGCGACCACGCCGATGATGATGACGAATAACAGCAGGAGTATCGCTGCACTGTCCTGCGAGACCGTGGCGAGGTTCCCGAAGAGGAATTGGTTCACTCCGACGGCGAGTCCCCCGGCGTTGATGCTGATCAGTGTCGTCCCCAATGCAAAGCCCGTCGAGAGTACGATCGCCATCGAGACGTCGTTGTAGGCGTCGGTCGCCTCCGAAATGAGTTCGATGAACAGCGCAGCGATCATCGACACGATCACAGCGGTCAGGTACGGCGAGATCCCGAGTTCGAAGACGGCGTTGACGAATAATCCGACGGCAACGCCCGCGAACCCCGTGTGGGCGAGCGCATCACCGATCAGCGCCAACTGCCGATGAACGAGGAAGGTCCCGATCAGGGGTGCCATCACCCCAATACAGAGCCCAACCAAGATCGCACGGTGCATGAAGCCGTACTGGAGCAGCTCCAATCCAGTCATCCCAGCCACCCAGGACATGAACCCCGACCATAGCTTCAGGAACCAGTACAGTGGTTCGAACACGGGGTTCAAGGGTCCCGCTTGCAGTGGAATCGTGGGGAGGGACGTCATCGAGAACCACCCAACAGGTTCGCTGTGGTGCCAAAGGCGCGAGCCAGGGCGTCACTCTCGACGAACTCGCCGGCTGGCCCGTCAAAGTATATTTCGCGGTTGAGACAGATGACACGGTCGGCATGTTCGGTGACCGCGCCCAAGTCGTGTTCGATGAGCAGGACCGTGATACCGTCCTGATTCAGTGCATCCAAGAGATCGTAGAAAGCTTCAACTGATTCAATGTCGACCCCGACAGTCGGCTCGTCAAGCACGAGCAGGTCGGCCTCGCTGGCGAGCGCACGGGCGATGAACGCCCGCTGGCGCTGGCCGCCAGACAACTGTGTCACCCGACGACTGGCAAACGAGGTCATACCGACGATGTCGAGCGCACGGTCAACGATGTCCCAGTCCTCGCTGGAGAGGCGACCGAAGCCGACGTGTGGGTACCGACCCATCTTCACCACTTCACGGACGGTGATCGGCATCGCTTTGGAGGCGCTAGCATGCTGGGCGACGTAGCCGATCCGCTCGCCATCGTCGAACTGATGTGAGGGCTCGCCGAACAGCCGAGCAACTCCCTCGTCCGGTCGGAGCAACCCTAACATCAACTGCATTAGTGTCGACTTCCCCGACCCGTTCGGACCCACGACTGCAGCGTACTCGCCGGGGGTGACCCGAAGCGAGATATCCTCGACGACCGGAGTCGACGTGTACCCGAAGTCGACCCCGGATAGGTCGATGATCGACTCGGTACTACTCCCCGTTCCCGAACTCGTAGTACTCGCAGGATTTTGTGTGCTCATTGGACGTTCACTCGAAGTTCATCCACTCATCGGCCCAGCCCTCTGGCCCGGCTTCTTCGGGGGTCTTGTTGCCGAGTACGACCTCGAGCGTGGGGCCGTTGATGTTGTACGCGACCTCCTCGTAGCCCCAGTTGTTCTCGACCCAGTCCTCTCGAACCCCTGCGTACGGCGTCACTGGGAAGTACCCCTTGACCTGGGTTTCGGCGAGCAGTTGCTTCGCGGGCTTGCGCGATTCGAAGACGCCGTTGGCGATGTACTTGATGTCGTTCTCCTCGATGAATTTCTTCGCCTCGGCGATGTCCGAGGGCTTGACGTTGCCGCTTGCTGCGAGGTTCGTGACGAGGGGCTCCATCTGTGCGCCGTACCTGACGCCCCAATACTGGAAGGCGTTGTGCGCGGCCAGTTGTACCGCATCCCGCTCGGACGCGTCGAAGATGGCCTGGAAGTCCTGACCGATCCGTTCGAGAATATCGGATTTGTACGTCTCGGCGTTGTCCCGTAGTGCGCTTTCCTGCTCGGGAGCGAGTTCGGCGAACCCATCGGCGATATTGTCGACCGATTTCTTCGCCCGCTGTGGGTCAAGCCAGAAGTGTGGGTCCTTACCCTGTTGCTCGCCAACGCCTTCTTCTTCACGATCGAGAGTAGCCGCGAGATCGACCAGTTCGACACCGGCACGCGCGTTGATAAGTTGCGTGTTGACGTCGTCGTCTTTGAGCGTCTGAATCGCTCGGTCGGCCCACGGCTGGAACCCTGGACCGACGTGGAGAAACGCGTCTGCTTCGATGATGTCTCGTGTGACGCTCGCGTTCGGCTCCCACCCGTGACCGTGCAAGCCGGTTGGAATGAGGTTGTTCACCTGGATGGGCGTCCCGTCGACGATCTCCCGTGCGAAGTCGTAGAAACTGAAAAAGGACGCCACTGTGACAGTAGATCCGTCCCCAGATGCACCCTGGTTGCTTGTACACCCTGCGAGACTAGTGGCAAGAATCCCTGCACCGGCAGTAATGGCTTTTCTACGTAAGAAACTGTACTTCGTTTGCGACTGCGTCGTGTCGTCCATCGTCGGCTAGTCGATGACAGGGGGAAAGATATAGTAGTTTCTATCGAAAGTAGAGTTTAGACTAGTCTAATTTTGTGGTCGTATCTCGCGTCGAGATCTCACTGTTCGTATCGTGAGAGCAACAGCGCCCACAACTACGGCCTCGAGACATTCCTCGCATGTGTTCTCGAAGGCGTCTCGATCGATGAACATACTTGACGGGGAATTCGTCGCTCACCGTAACCTGTGTTCGATGGGAAAGCGACCCTAATAACGAAGCTAATGGTGGGTGACGAGTACTCTGCGCCACAAAGAGAATTGAGGACCGTATGCATTGAGACGGTCAGTCTCAACTTGTCTGACCGAGAAATTTGTATAACCCCGCCGCCGTCGGTGAAGCACGAAGGTTGCAATCGCCTCATGACGCCGCTTTCCCCGGGGTAGAGCCACTGGAAGCGTCTGGCTCTCTTCGCATTTTGGATCGGTTGCGAGTTCCGATACTGGGCAGGCAGACCACGTTGTTCGCTTGACGACCGACAAACCAGCGGGACGGGCAGCCGAGACGCTTCTCCCTCAGCACGGCTTCAGCGATCGTATCGCATTCCGGGACGTCAGTGTCGAGTCTCTCGAGACGATCACAGCCAACGAATTTCAATGACGCAGCCTCGAGGTGAGGGCCGATGATCGACGATCGGTCTGCTTCCCGTTCCGAACGTGCTCTCGACGACAGCTTCGAGCGCTACCTCCAGGACGAGGGAAAGGCCGCGGTGGCGACGGCGGGACCTATCGACGCAACGCAGCGCGCGAACTCGAGCGATCGTCTCGGCGGCGACCGGCCGACTGCCTGCTCTCGCCGATGACCCGTCATCCAGCTCGGATTCGACGACCTGCCACGTCCGGCCGGTCGGCGACGAACCGGGCAGACGCACGCCCAGGGCTTTTGACGCCCGTTCTCGCAAACCGACTATGTGCGCCCTCAGCCAGCCAGGGTGGGACGGTCGCCGGGCCGTCTGGGCCGGTCTCGGTCTCGTCGTCGCCCTAGCGATCGGGTTCGCGCTCGTTTCGTACCTGGGAACCCTCCTCTTCGCGATCTTTCTTTACTACGCAACTCGGCCGTTCTACCGCCGGCTCGATCGACATTTGGACCATCCGAACGTGACGGCGACGGTGACGATCCTGCTCGTCGTGGTCCCGATGGTAGCCGTCGTCTGCTACGCCGGCCTTGTTGCGCTCCAGGAACTCGATCAGTTCCTCGCCGCGAGCGACCTCGGTACCTACCGATCGGCGCTCGATCCGTACCTCGCGGTCGCCCGAGAGGGGAACATCGACCGGTTCCGTGCGACCTTCGTGTCCGACACGGGTCGATCGGTCACGTCGGCGCTCCAGCAGGGACTTCCGGGCATCGTCGGGCAACTCATGACGATCGCCGGCGTCACCGTCAGCGTGCTGTCGCGGTTCTTCCTCATGCTCACGTTCCTCTTTTACCTGCTGCGCGACGACGGCCGGCTCCGCCGGTGGTTCGTCCGCAGCGTCGACAGCGATGAGGATCTCGTCTCCTTCCTCGACGGCGTCGACGACGACCTCCAGACGATCTTCGTCAGCAACCTTGCAGTGGTCGGGGTCGCGGCGATCGTCGCCGCCGGCACCTACGTCGGTTTGAATCTGTTCGCCTCGGGGACGGTCGTCGGTACGCCCGTGCTGCTGGCCGTCCTCATTGGCATCGGCACGCTGATCCCGGCCGTGGGGATGAAGATCGTCTACGTCCCCTACGGCCTGTACATCCTCGCGCTGGCGATCGCGTCCCCGACGCCGCTCTGGCAACCGATCGCCTTCTTCGTGCTCACGTTCATCGTCGTCGACACCGTTCCGGACTTCTTCGCGCGATCGCTGCTCTCGGCGCGCAGCGGGATCCATATGGGACTCGTCCTCCTCGGGTACTTCCTCGGAACGCTAACGTTTGGCTGGTACGGCCTGTTCCTCGGCCCGATCGTCGTCGTCCTCGCCGTTCACTTCGCCCACGAGCGATTCCCCCGCCTCACAACCGGCGTTCTGTCCTCGTAAGCGAGGCGTCGGCACGAAGCGGCCCTCGTTTTTCGAAGCGACTCAAGTCGTCCAGTGTGGGATGTCTCGCTCGTCGATCGCCGGGCTGTTCCGGACACGCAGGACATCAGCGGTCGCTCCGAACTCAGCCCCGGCGCGGGGACACCGCCCAGTTCGAGTGACGGCCGACTGCCGGCCGGCGCGAGTCGCGTTCGGACCGCTCGAGTGGGAACGCCAGCCACCGTATCGCTCACTGTTGTCGTTTTCTCTGCCGGTCAGTCCCGGAGCCCGCCGTCGGCGGCGAGCGTCTGGTGATCGCCGGAGTGGGCTGTCTCACACGGGCGGTAGTCACAGCATCGGCCGGGGTAGTAGCGCCGGGCGAGGACCTTCGCGGCGTTGAAATCAGCGGTCACGGTGTCGACGTGGCAGTTCGAATTCGTGCATCGAACGGTCGTGTTCAGTTCTCGAGTCCCGAGGACGCCGCAGGCGTGACACTCCTGCGTGGAGTAGGCTTCCGGCACTGCCGTCACCGGGAGGCGGTACTCGGCGGCGACGGCCCGCAGCCGAAGGTGTGCCGCGGAGAGGAGCCACGCGGAGCCCCGATGTGCGTCGGGGTCGGTGAGCCACGCCCAGAGGTCCGGACTGTAGTGGCTGTCTTCGGTGACCAGCACCGGGTCGTCGTAGGCGGTCGCGTACTCGCAGACCGTCCGCGCCGCGGCGTCGAGTGCCGCGACGAGGGCGTCGCGACGCTGTTGGATGTAGGCCGCGATCGTCGCTCGATCGTACGAACTGGCGAGCAAGGCGGCGACCTCACGTCGGAGGTCGTCGAGTCGCTGGCAGAGGTCGTCGCCACAGACCGCGTGCGCGCCCCGCCAGTCCGGGAGGTCGACCGGGCAGGTCGTATAGAGGTTGTATTCGCCGACATCGACGCCGATCGCCGTTTCCGCGCGGTCACGCATCGGGATCACCGCGAACGGCGGCGGCGCGGTCGGACTGCAGCGATGCGTCTCTCGTGTCGGGACCTTGAAGGTCCCGTGAACTGTCAGTAGACATGGCTTGCGTCCCATGGCGACGCGAGCCGCGCGGACCCGGTGTTGGTGGCACCGGTCCGTATTTTCCGAGCGGCCGGACGGATAGGTAGGTCCGCGTGTAGCTCGCGTTACTTACTCAGTACCACCTCATTCAAAATAAATATTCGGACTATTTAGTCCGATATCTCGTACAATATCATCCGGCAAAGAAGCGCGTTCGAATCAACTAAATGTCGATTCACCCTTTCAACGATGATGAGAAAACCGGGAGAATGGATGCAACTCCCCACGGATAATTTCATTCTCGAAGCTCTCGATAAGGGTCTCGAGATCGGACCCACAGCTATCGCACGGAACATCGACAAATCACAGAGTACCGTTCACGAGCGGCTCCGTGTCCTCATCGAGTACGGGTTCGTCGAGAAAGTCGACGACGGCTACTACACGATCACTGACGCCGGGCATGCCTATCTCGAGGGCGAGATTGACGCGAGCGAACTCGAACCGGAGTAATGGGAGCACGGACGAGCTAGCCTGTGTGTCTTCCTTTTCAACCACTTCTCCCTCAAAATAGACCGTTGGATAGTCCAGTCCAAGTTATTTCATCATGTAGTATCTCCCATTGTCAGTGCCAATTCTAGAATTGTAATGAGAATATAAGCACATGTCGCCGTTATAATCACATCCAATACAATACTCTCCATACCTATTAAAGAGGTTAAATTTCTAGAGGCTGCTGAACTAATTGTCATTCCCACTACATAGGCTACTGTTCTTTTTGACCAAAATTTTCTCCGCTCCGAGCCCATGATGTTTAATTACACTAACATGATCAAAACCTTAGTGCTTTAGATTCGGGTTCTGGACCAGCCGTGAACGCTGTTCGACTTCGTCAGACATCTCTGTCTCAAGTGGCTATCGATCGCCGACAGCGACTCTCCCACGGGTCCGCGCTCGTAGACATGTGGGAAGTTCGTTGCGAGACCAGATGCAGGGGACACGATTGCGACTGTATCGCCTGGTTCGAGGGACGGTGGAGTGATGAAGTCAGTCATCTATTCAGTTGTTCGATTCCCAAGTATATCTTTAGATACATAAATCTCGGTCAATACGCAGAGTCACTACGGTACCAGTTCTACTGGAATGAATGTGTTGTCTGTATCGTAATCTGAAGAAAACAATATCGCCCAAACAGTCTAGCTTACCGACAACTGTAAGCACTGCTCCGACAGTGTGCAGGTAATGAGGAAGCGGGCGGACTGGATGGTGAAAGCCGACGATGCGATCCTCGAGATTCTCGAGGGCGGCCTCATGCTCGGCCCCACCACGATCGCGAAAAACGGCGATCTGTCTCGCCAACACGTGACCAACCGATTGTCTATTCTGATCGCGTACGGATTCGTCAAGCGAGTCGAAGAAGGTTATTACCAGATCAGTGATCGTGGACGACTGTGGCTCGAGGGAGAGGTCGATGCGAGCGACCTCGATCCGACCGAGGATCAATAACGGACGGGCATCGAATCCGTAGATATGCGCCCTCGAGTACCGTGGATGAACGAAGTCGACGATGCGATCCTCGAGTTTCTACGGGATCTAGACATCGACGGCCAACCGGTGGCACTGAAGCCCGGCGCGGTCCACTACAATTTGGTCACCGAATTCGGAATGTTGGACAAGAGCCTGAGTACGTTTTCGCGCCGAATGGCGACGTTAGCGGCTGCGGGTCTCCTCGAGAAAACGGAGACCGGAAAAGGCTCTCCATACAGAATCACCGACAACGGGCGTCAGTATCTCGACGGCGAACTCGAGGCAGACGACCTCGAGTTGGACGACGGCTGACTGACTGGTGGTCGGCCGCTCGAGGCCCGCCCGCCGGATCAGTGAATGACAGTTATGCATATTTGATATCGAACCACTGTTCCACTGAGCATCGATTCCGGTATTAACGCAGCCGTGAACACGACACGCTATTCACGGTCTTTCAGATTGTCCGAACGATGTTTGTTTATAAATTTGCTCATCAAACTCAACAGTATAGTAATGTTCCAGACATCAATACGGTGAATATACACACGACGATCGGCAACTCGTGTGCATATTAGGGAAACAGATTCTGTCGACGTGCGACCCCTGGGGGGAGAGGGTCAAAACTCAAACATGGCTCTACCCTTACTGGTAGTCTCCTAAATTTGTTTCCGGCTCGAATTTATCTTTCGTAAGGTCAAACGCTCGTCGACCTTTCTCGTAAGCTGGCATATTTTCGAAGAATCTCCGCTTAACAGCACTTCTGGCATGTCTTGGGCCTCTGGAACCTGAATAGACAACCCTGTAGTCTTTGTCGGTGTTGAGATCGTTATGATCGTCGGTCAATATGTTCGCGGCCAATCCATCGTGTAGAATCGCTTCCGTTTGGTTCTCAATTAGCGAATCACGATTTTCCTGCCGGCAGAAGACCTGTAGCCCATCATTGTAGTGTTCAACAAACGTTGAGTGGTCAAACTCGTCTTCATCGTCTGCGTTGAACTCGGTATTCTCCTTGACAATCCGATAGACAATCTCCTCTAATGGGAATACAGAATGAGACCCAACTGCGTAATCCAGTGGGTCTTCGCGGCGACTATAGTCTATCTCGTCTTGAAATGCATCTCTCAGATCGGAGTGAACGAATGACCCCTCCACATGGCGTAGCCATTTGTCACCTGTTTCACATTCCCAGACTGCGTATGGACTGACATCGCAGTTCCGGTCAAGGATGGAGAAGTCCATTCCGGTGGTGTCATCCTCTCGCGTTAAAGAGATATAACCGATATCTAGCTCTCTTGTATTGATTTCGAGCTTTTCCTTTATCTGCTGCCGGGTTTCTTGTGAGTCGAAATATCGATGGACAGAATTGACATTTTCTACCCACTCATCCCGTCTTTCGCCCCCTATTTCACAGCAGATTAGCAGAACGTATACACAGTTGTATTCTGGCCGTATGGCAGCGACATCAACAGGAGTCTGCCTCGTACCGGCAAGCGGGTTGACTCCCACTAATTTGAAATCACTATCCGATTTGGCAGCCCCGTCTTCAGGATGGAACGCAGCGCAAGCAGCCTTGAGGAGGTCTAAGTGTTCTTTCTGGTGATCATACTCTGACCTGAGCTCCATTTCGATGGCGTCCTCGCTGAACTCCCCGAGTTTATCATCGAATTCTTCCTCAAAGCGGTCTTGATCTCGGGGACTCAAACCCTCGTACGTTCCATCGTCGAAAGTGGTTGGGTCTTCAACGTCCCTCATATCACTTCGATAGCTTCAGGATTAGGACTGATGTGGTCATCCACGAAGTTATAGATGCGAACAGACTGGTCAATCCCGGTGGATTCACGTGGATACACCCGTATCTGCTCTTCTTTCGTGCGGACACCAGTGCGACTATGATCTTCCGTGTCTACCAACTCGGCGTCAAATGCCCTCTTTTCGTAGTTGGGGTCGAAATCAAGAACGTCAAACTCTAGATTACTCTCGGAGAGGTTCCCCTCAAAATGCCGGATATCGCCAATTGCCGGCCTCTCATCAAGTTGAATTGCCCATGGTTTGCTGTAAGGGAATGAGAAGTCTTGCAGAATATCGTAGCTCTTCTCATCATAGTCAGCAGTGTCTATGGCACTCTTGATGATGCGGAGTCTGTTAATAGTGTGCTGAACTAAACTGGATATCTGCTCCACTCCGTTGTCTATTGCTGTGAAAACGCCATCCTGAGTGATCTGGAATTTGAACGACCCTGGTTGCTGGAACTGAAGATTGGTTGGCAGAACCCCGTATCGACTCTTCATGTGGCGGAACGTTTCCAGCCCATCCTCTGCCCAATACGAAATGGTTCTATCGTAGTCTGGCCGTTTTTCAGCAGGTATGTCTGTATGTTTCGACCGCTTTGCGGTGAAATACGGTATTAAGAGATGATCGTAGTCGCGGACCATCTGCTCCCTGAGCCGTTCCATTTCCCGTTTGCCAACCCACATTCGACTCATCAGCTGGTCCGACTTTAGATACTTAACGAGAGTATCTGGAATCTCGTCGGTTTTGTTTGCTGCAGTAAAGAATAATGGAAACTCCTGATCATGTAAGGAAACATAATACGATACTCCTTCGTTTTCTGCCCAAAGGAGAAGCAAGTTCTCTTGCTCCTCTACGATGTTGAAATGTCCTTGAAGAGATTGGATAAAGTCCGTACGATTGTGTTCACTAACGGAACCTATAAGACTCAACTTGTTATTCAGATCATTAAGTTCTACGTTCTTCTGGATGTAATCAATGAAGTCATCTCTGGAATTGTATTCTTGGTCAGTGGCGTCTAAGAAGTCTATTCTATCCCCTGGCATACTACGTCACGCCCGTTTTAGCGAAAGCGTCCATAGTGGCTATTCCCACCTCCAGGACTTAAAACTGTACCATCACGAGGCTTCCTCGTCAGTACAATTTCCTTCTCTACTTGAACCACATAGAATCCCGAGGCCAACACGTAATGAGGTGAGAAGTTCCTTCCTATCTGATTCCAGATTTGGTAGTTCGTCATGTAACTCTTTCTTATCAGCGGATAATACAGATTCCTCGTTTCGAACCGCTTGAATGATGGATTTCAGTGCCAAGAGGCTGGAATAGTATTCTACTACCTCTGACACCTCCTTCTCTGGGAGTGTCCCGAGATTGCCTGTATTACCCTCGTAGATTGATGTGGGAATTGAATCTGCAGGAGGAAGGTCAGAAGGCCGAACCGGATACTCTTCGCTGTCCTCAGTATCGATATCGGTTGTTTCATCCATTTGGAGGGATTCTACAATTCGTTCTAGGTCTTGCTTCTCGAGTTCAGCTATAATCGCACGCCTCAAGCGATCACGGCGGTGCTTTCTCCGGAGATAGAGCAGTCCAAAACTGGAAAGAAGTGTGGCAACGAAGCCTAAGATGGCACCTGTTCCAATTCCAGAAAGAAGCTCAGAGCTACCTTGAGTGGAGTTATTCGCATCTGTGGTAGTCTGAACAAGCAGTGATAGCAGGGCGGTTGACACGGCTTGGATATACTTCCCAACGATAAAATCAGTTTCCTTTTCATAGATTGTTGAATACAGAAGTTCTGTGGACTGTTAAGGGATATCTGCTATGCGGAGGTGAAGGCAAGGCGCTGTGATTTTTTGATGCTGACCTCTTGGGACACTATCCATTCGAGTTGACGATTGAATCACTTACTCCGAGTCCATGTTGATACGAGATCTCAGTTGATAGGTTCAAAGCCCACTCTTCCTTCGGTGGTTCTCTATGTTCTTGGGCGAGCAGTGACAGTGCATAGACTATCGACAGGTCGTCTTGTGGGTGGCGCATGACGCTCTGTCTGGCTGCGTTCTCATTAAGGATATCCCGCTTCGGTTTTAATTCGGATTTATAGTACCTTAGTATGAACAGGTAGTGAGAGATGGCATTCCTAGCTGAACGCGACGGGGAGCGAGTCATTCCGGAGCAAGTCTCCGATGGGGAGACGGTGACATGCCTGTCGTGTGGAAGCGAGATGTCTCCTCGAGGACCATCTACCGACGGACGAGCTCGTCACTTCGTCCATCTACCTAATGCTGCCTCATGTGATGGAAAGGGTGAATCCGACGAGCATCGGAAGATGAAATCGCTAGCAGTCTCAAAGCTTCGCCAAGTATTCGATGGGGAGTTCGCCCGGTGCGCTCCGGAGGTTCACCTCGATGTCTCACATACGGGTACGGATGCAAAGTTCCGTCGAGCAGACGCGCTCGTCGAATTCGATTACGCACATCCCGTCTACGGGTCGGGCCTCATCGTCGAAGTCCAGTTTCGGAACAAGGGGAAAGAGATCCCGATTGTGACGCGTGACTACCTTGAGTGCGAGTACAGTGTCTACTGGGCACTCTCTCGTGATTTTACGGAAACGGAGTTCATATTCGACCGACTCGAGACAGCATTCGAATCAAATACGGTGTTCGCTCACTCTGTCTCCCGCTTCAGCAAGGGTGATCTTAAAGACGTTGACGAGACCGATCTCCTCTGGCAGGATCCGATCCCCGATTGCGATCACGTCTGGAAGGAGTTTGACGAACTCGAGTACTGCGCTCGCTGCCGGATAAACCGTACGTACAGTTACGAACGAACCCGGTATCTATACGATAACATGGGTTTCTTGGGCCCTCTCGAGCGCCCGGATGTTCCGAAGGTGCCTGATCCGGGTCCTCCTGAACGTACGAACACGCAGTCGTCAACCACTACGGCTGGAACGCAACACGGCTATGGAGGGTGGGATCCTCTCGGGATCCCTGACTGCGACTACGGGGAACACGATTGGAAAGAACACTGGGCAAATCAACATGAAGCAGTCTGTAGGAAATGTGATGTCTCGGTCGACGTGGATAGACTCCAGGAATCGGCTACGCAGAAACTCAACAACCAGAGTACTACCACGACCGCCGAGATTCCGCCGTGCGACTCGATTCTACACGATACCCCCGAACACAACTGGGTCAAATATAACGAGTACGGCACTGTTCAATGCAACCGGTGTTACATGACTGTCACAAGGGAGCGGCTCCCCGATTCAGCTGAGATCAAGGATCAAAGTTCGAAACGGAAGAATCGAATCCCAATCGATCCGTGCGACGAAGGTGGTGATCACAGTTGGGCTGATACGGGTCGGACTGAAGACGTTGTACAGTGCGTAAAATGCTACGACACCGTTGATCGAGATCGACTCCCTGACTCGGCAGAGGTTGAGGAATCGTGGTGGTGATGAGAGATGCGATCAGTTGTCTACAACCCTCGTAGGCATATTCGCTAATCACAATTATTGAGGTTCCACCACACCTAATCAGTGAGCAGCATTGCTGTGGTGTCCTGTTTCGGCCGGCATAGTTTTCCACGAGCGCGGCGCGCGCTCTGCGCGCCGCGCAATTGCCCTGCCCCCTTAGGGGCACTCGAGCGACGGCCCCCAGCAAACAAACTGAACCCTCGAGCCCGACTCCCCTCCAACCACAACACCGAAGCACCCGCCGACCCTCGAGCCACCCGTGCAATCGATCGGTGGCCACACGGTCCGCGGCGTCGATGTCGGTCCGGAAACGCGGTGTGCCCACTACGACACCGACCGCGACGTGGTCGCGTTCACGTTCGCCTGCTGTGAGGACTTCTTCCCCTGTTTTCGCTGCCACGAGGCCGTGACCGACCACGAGGCCGTCCCGTGGCCTCGAGCCCGGTTCGACGAGCCGGCCGTCCTCTGTGGGGCCTGTGGCACCGCACTCACCGTCCCCGACTACCGCGCCGCTGACTACCGCTGTCCGGCCTGTGACGCGGCGTTCAATCCCGGCTGTGCAACGCACGCCGACCTGTACTTCGAGACGGACGCCTGACGGGCAGTCGTCGGCCGGCGCGGGCCGCGACTCGCCCTCGAGTCCGGAGCGCGCCGCCTCGAGCCGTCGGTGGGACGGCCGATCCAGCAAGGTATTTGAGCGTCGGGCGGCCGCTTTCGAGCATGGATTCGGCGCTTGGCCCTCCGGACGCGATGGCCGAGAAACGCGACNCAGAGATGGGTATAAGAGACAGATCGTGCTCTTTCAGGTGGGTGACTTCTACGAAACGTTCTGTGGCGCGGCCGAGCGCACCGCGCGCCTCCTCGAGATCGCACTGACCAGCCGCGAGGACAGTACCGGCGAGTATCCGATGGCCGGCATCCCGATCGACAACGCCGAGTCGTACATCGAGGAGTTGCTCGAGGCCGGCTACCGCGTCGCCGTCGCGGACCAGGTCGAGGAGCCCGGCGAGACCTCCGGCGTGGTCGAGCGCGCGGTCACGCGGGTGATCACGCCCGGGACGCTCACCGAGGACGAACTGCTGGCCGGCGACGACAACAACTTCGTCGCGGCGATCGCACGCGACGACGAACGACTCGGGCTCGCCCTGCTCGACGTGTCGACGGGCGACTTCTACGCGACGAGCGCGACCGCGGCCGAGTCGGTCGCCGACGAGGTGAGCCGGTTCGATCCCTCGGAGGCCGTCGTCGGCCCCGACGCATCCGCCGACCCCGTTCCCGACGACTGCATGGTGACGCCGTTCGACGCGCGCGCCTTCGATCGCGAGCGGGCCGGGGAAACGCTCGCCGCGTACTTTCGCAACCCCGATGCCCTGCTCGCCGGGGACGCCGAAATACGGGCCTGCGGCGCATTGCTCGCGTACGCCGAGTACGTCCGCGGCGGCGAACACGAGGGCGAACGCGGCGACACCGACGAGGAGCGCGTCACAGCCGTTCTCGAGGGCGACGCGGACCAGCACCTCGAGTACATCACGCAACTCACCCGCTACGACCCTCGCGAGTATCTGCTGTTGGACGCCGTCGCCCTCCGCAGCCTCGAGTTGTTCGAACCGCGGACCGTCCACGGACGGGACGACGCCACGCTCGTCGGCGTCCTCGACGAGACCGCGAGCGCGCTTGGCGGCCGCACGCTCAGGGACTGGCTCCGCCGGCCGCTGCTCGATCCCGTCCGGATCGAGGCGCGCCACGACGCAGTCGCCGAACTGAAATCGGCCGTCCAGCGGCGGGAACAACTCCACGACCGGCTGCGGGAGGTCTACGACCTCGAGCGGCTGATCGGCCGTATTTCGCGCGAGCGGGCCAACGCGCGTGACCTGTGCTCGCTTCGCGAGACGCTCGCGGTCGTGCCCGAGATCAGGGACCTGCTGGCCGACGCCGACTGTGAGCGCCTGCGGGACCTCCATGAGGCCCTCGACCCCCTCGTGGACGTCCGCGAGTTGATCGCGGACGCCATCGTCGACGAGCCGCCGATCGAGATCACCGAGGGCGGGATCATCGCGACGGGGTACGACGACGACCTCGACGATCTCCGCGGGACCGCTCGAGACGGCAAGCAATGGATCGACGACCTCGAGGAGCGCGAGCGCGAGCGGACGGGGATCGACTCGCTGAAGGTCGGCCACAATTCGGTCCACGGCTACTACATCGAGGTAACGAACCCGAACCTCGAGTCGGTGCCCGACAACTATCAGCGACGGCAGACGCTGAAGAACTCCGAGCGATTCGTCACGCCGGAGCTGAAAGACCGTGAGGACGAGATCGTCGGAGCCCAGCAACGCGCCGACGAGCGCGAGTACGAGCTGTTTTGCGAGATCCGTCGTGAGGTCGCCGCCGAGGTCGAACGCGTCCAGCGGCTGGCCGACGCGATCGCGACGCTGGATGCGCTCGTCTCGCTTGCGACCGTCGCGGCCCAGTACGACTACTGTCGGCCCGAGATACTCGAGCACGACGGGCGCGACGGTCTCGTCATCGATATCGACGGCGGCCGCCACCCGGTCGTCGAGCGCACGCAGGAGTCGTTCGTCCCCAACGACGCGCACCTGACGAGCGACCGCAGGCTGGCCGTGATTACGGGTCCCAACATGTCGGGGAAGTCGACCTACATGCGCCAGGTCGCCCAGATCGTCCTGCTCGCGCAGGTCGGCAGTTTCGTCCCGGCCCGCGCGGCCAGGCTGACGCCTGTTGAACGGGTTTTCACGCGCGTGGGTGCCAGCGACGACATCGCGGGCGGGCGCTCGACGTTCATGGTCGAGATGGACGAACTCGCGACCATCCTGCGGGAGGCCGACGAGCGGTCGCTCGTGCTGTTGGACGAGGTGGGGCGGGGGACCTCCACCGCCGACGGGATGGCCATCGCGCAGGCGATCACCGAACACCTCTACGACGAGGTCGGCGCGACGACGCTGTTCGCCACCCACCACCACCCGTTGACCGAACTCACCGCGGACCTCGCGGCCGCGTTCACGCTGCACTTCGAGGTCGATCAGGACGACGGTGAGGTCGTCTTCCACCACGAGATCGCGCCCGGCGCGGCGACGGGCTCCTACGGCGTCGAGGTCGCGACCGCGGCCGGCGTTCCCGACCCCGTCGTCGATCGGTCGCGAGAACTGGTCGCTGACGCGGCCGAGGCGGACCGCGAGACGGACGCCACCAGCGCTGTCGACTCGAGCGGCGAGCCCGGTTCCGAACCGACGGAGAGCGCGACGGGAGACACGACCGCGGACGGCGGGGACGTGCCGACGGATGTCGCCGCCGAACTCCGGGCGCTCGATCTCGGCCACCTCACCCCCGTCGAAGCGCTCACCGAACTCGATCGGCTGAAGCGGTTGCTCGAGGAGTGACGACCGTTACCCATCGTCGGCGATCGATTTCCGAGACACGATCAGTGCTTCGACCCCACAAGGGTCCGTCTGAAACCTAGCGTCGAGTTCGACCGGACGCGTCTCCCGGCAGAGCTTCGACCCCACAAGGGTCCGTCTGAAACGGCCAAGCATGATGGGTATAGTGCGGTCTGTGGCGCTTCGACCCCACAAGGGTCCGTCTGAAACAGTCATGCTCGAGGTAGACGCCGTCGTTCTGTGCGGTGCTTCGACCCCACAAGGGTCCGTCTGAAACCGGCCCTCGAGGCGATCGCGACCGAGATGCGGTATCAGCTTCGACCCCACAAGGGTCCGTCTGAAACGAGTGAGATGCCGCCGTGGTTAGCCGTCTCGAGCCAGCTTCGACCCCACAAGGGTCCGTCTGAAACTCAACTCGTCGGGTGAGGCCGTCGAGGCCGGCGCGGCTTCGACCCCACAAGGGTCCGTCTGAAACTAGTCATACAATGAGTCAAGCCGAAACCCCGCCACGCCCTCGGCTTCGACCCCACAAGGGTCCGTCTGAAACTCGGTGTCGTACCACCGAACGCGTGTCTTGAACATGCTTCGACCCCACAAGGGTCCGTCTGAAACTATGGCGAATGAACCGGGTGCAGAGGTGCCTGTTGAGGCTTCGACCCCACAAGGGTCCGTCTGAAACGAGGAAGACACTGCCCTATAATAGATGCCACAGGCAGCTTCGACCCCACAAGGGTCCGTCTGAAACAGTCAAAATCGTCTCCAGGGATCGTGTGATCGGGGGTGCTTCGACCCCACAAGGGTCCGTCTGAAACCTGTCCTCGACGTCCTCGTCGGGGATCGCGATCTCGCTTCGACCCCACAAGGGTCCGTCTGAAACCGGCCTCACGCAAGAGGAGGACTATGACGAGGCCGGAGCTTCGACCCCACAAGGGTCCGTCTGAAACCGGGGCCGGGTCTCCGTTGATTTGGAGGTTGGACTGCTTCGACCCCACAAGGGTCCGTCTGAAACCATCCTAGTATCACACTAGAACACATTTAAAGGTGCTTCGACCCCACAAGGGTCCGTCTGAAACGCTGCGAAGGCACAGATGTTGAGCGGCCTTGTGGGGGCTTCGACCCCACAAGGGTCCGTCTGAAACTAATTATGACCGTTGGCACGGAGCCGTGCAGGTTATGCTTCGACCCCACAAGGGTCCGTCTGAAACAACTCGGTCCCACCAGCTACGATAGCGACGAGTGGGCTTCGACCCCACAAGGGTCCGTCTGAAACCGCCAGCGCCGTTGGTATCCACCGCAGGTACTTCGAGCTTCGACCCCACAAGGGTCCGTCTGAAACTCACTCGTTGTACAGATGAGATTTGCCGACTGGAAGCTTCGACCCCACAAGGGTCCGTCTGAAACCCAGTCAACGGCGGCTCTGCATGGGCGGTCCAAGAGTTTGCTTCGACCCCACAAGGGTCCGTCTGAAACCCTCGGAGTACGTGGCGCTGTTGGACACTATCGCAGCTTCGACCCCACAAGGGTCCGTCTGAAACACGATCGCCTCGAGCGGCGCGTGCGGCGGCTCCTTCGACCCCACAAGGGTCCGTCTGAAACCGTCTGCTCCGTCTTCGGGACCGTTACCGCTCCCTCGCCTTCGACCCCACAAGGGTCCGTCTGAAACCCGGATTCGACGCGCCGGAGCCGCCAGCCGGACAGGCCTTCGACCCCACAAGGGTCCGTCTGAAACCGATCTACCAAGCGGCGCGGGGGATGCTCGAGGCGCGCCTTCGACCCCACAAGGGTCCGTCTGAAACCGGAGACGTTCAGCGACCGGCTCGAGGCGGGTGACCCTTCGACCCCACAAGGGTCCGTCTGAAACCCCCAGGACGGCGACTCGGGCGTCGTCACGATGCTCCCTTCGACCCCACAAGGGTCCGTCTGAAACTGTTGCTCGGCCCGGTGCCGACGAAGTCCGCGTCGGTCCTTCGACCCCACAAGGGTCCGTCTGAAACCGCGGGGACGGTCTGCTCCTCGATCTCGTCGTCGCCCCTTCGACCCCACAAGGGTCCGTCTGAAACTCTGGGACGTACTCGTACAGGCCCCGGTTCACTTTCCCCTTCGACCCCACAAGGGTCCGTCTGAAACGGGGATCGGCGACGGGACACCACTGTCGAAGGCAGACCTTCGACCCCACAAGGGTCCGTCTGAAACCGGTTGCACGAGCGCTCGCCGTTCCAAGAGCCCGTCCCTTCGACCCCACAAGGGTCCGTCTGAAACGAGGACTTCGCCGACGCCCATCCCGATTCGATCTCCCTTCGACCCCACAAGGGTCCGTCTGAAACCAGACACGGGGGCGATCGTGATGTCGGAGGACGGGGTTCCTTCGACCCCACAAGGGTCCGTCTGAAACGCAAACGGGACAGTACGGACGTATATATCGGCCGTGCCTTCGACCCCACAAGGGTCCGTCTGAAACCGCCCGGCGTCCCGATCGGGCTCCTCGTCGACGACCCTTCGACCCCACAAGGGTCCGTCTGAAACCGTACCAGACGACATCGACGCCGGTCTGCTCGAGCGGCCTTCGACCCCACAAGGGTCCGTCTGAAACCGGCGCGGATGGAGACGTCGTCCTCCTCGCCGGGCCTTCGACCCCACAAGGGTCCGTCTGAAACTCGCCGCGCTCGCGAACGACGGGGAAGCTGCCGACCCTTCGACCCCACAAGGGTCCGTCTGAAACGCGCCACTTCGTTCAGGTTATCCACGGGACGATCCTTCGACCCCACAAGGGTCCGTCTGAAACCCGTCGGCAGCGGGTCGCGACCCACTCGCCACGGACCCTTCGACCCCACAAGGGTCCGTCTGAAACCCGAAGACCTCGATCTACTCGGCCCCGGGCCGAACCTTCGACCCCACAAGGGTCCGTCTGAAACTAACTTTACTAGGGTCGGTACTGTACAGACATCCCCTTCGACCCCACAAGGGTCCGTCTGAAACCCGCCCGTCCGCGGGACGGTCGTGGACATCGTCGAGCCTTCGACCCCACAAGGGTCCGTCTGAAACTGATATAGACCAACACACCCGTGATGCCAGTGGCGACCTTCGACCCCACAAGGGTCCGTCTGAAACCGAGCCACCAGACGATCGCCGACCGCATCGAGCCCAACCTTCGACCCCACAAGGGTCCGTCTGAAACACGGATTTCCTTCGCGGTCGCTCCCTCGCGCTGCACCCTTCGACCCCACAAGGGTCCGTCTGAAACCCGAGATCGTCGATCAGGTGGGCGGCGGCGTCGGTCCTTCGACCCCACAAGGGTCCGTCTGAAACTCCTTCGCCTTCCGCTCCAGGTCGTCCCAGTATACCCTTCGACCCCACAAGGGTCCGTCTGAAACTGGGAGTTATCGTCCGGTTCGACGCCGTACGCCAGCCTTCGACCCCACAAGGGTCCGTCTGAAACCCGTCTGTTCGTCGTTCCCCGCCCGAAACGACATCCTTCGACCCCACAAGGGTCCGTCTGAAACTCGCTCCATTTGATCGAAGCGTTGGTCATACTCACCTTCGACCCCACAAGGGTCCGTCTGAAACGCCATGCGCCCCGACGAGGTGCGCGAGCAGATGAACCTTCGACCCCACAAGGGTCCGTCTGAAACACTCAGACGGCAAAATCACGTTCGGCAGTTCGGACCGCCTTCGACCCCACAAGGGTCCGTCTGAAACACTGTTGGGGAGAGCGCCTCTGGGCGCACGGCCGGCCCCTTCGACCCCACAAGGGTCCGTCTGAAACTCGCGACGCCGAGTGTGCCCGCGATCCGTCGTGGGCCCTTCGACCCCACAAGGGTCCGTCTGAAACGCGGCTTCCTCGAGAACTGTGCGGTGATCGCCGGCGACCTTCGACCCCACAAGGGTCCGTCTGAAACCCAGACTTATCGAGCTCGAGGACAGCCGTCAGTGTTCCTTCGACCCCACAAGGGTCCGTCTGAAACCATGACTGATTTCCGGGCTGCAGCCTCTGTATAGCACGCCCTCAATAAAGTCCTTCCGTCGACCTCCAGTAGTCCGTCTACCCCCGGGGGTCGATGACTAGCTGCCCTCATTCAGATACCCGGAGCCCAGACCCCCCCCTCGCAGATCGTAGTGATCGGAGTTTCGAGCGTCGACGACGGCAACCTCTCCGAGTCGGAGTATCTGAGCCGGGTCCAAGAAACGATAGCGCAACCGCGAAGAGGGTGGCTCTTCTGTTCAACGATCACTCCGCCGCCAAAACGTCCCAGTACAGTTATTCACTACGCACCGGAATTGCATTACCAACAGAATCATGCCTGTAGCCATCGATCCATCTACTATGGACGACGACGATGCCTCCTCAAACGACGGCGATGACGCCCCATTAGGGACGTTTCTGTCGCAGGCGTTTGCTGACGTTGACGTCGAGGTTGACTCGGTCGAGGACGTCCGAGAGATCCGCGAAGACGTATGAAGCTGTTCGTCGATACGAATATTCTCGTCGCTGCGACACTCAACGAATCGGAACGAGGCGCTATCGCAACGGAATTCTTGAATTTGGACCGTGAGCTGTCGACAACGATGTTCAACCTGATGGAATTCCGGACCGTGTTGGCGAAGAAAAAGCGCCTTGATCAGGATCGGGTTGAACGCCTCCTCGAAAAGCTCTGGGATCGAATTACTGTCTACCGGCCGGACTCCAACGACCTGCTTACATCCTACTCAGTCCAAGAACGAACGTTACTGTATCCAATGGACTGCCTCATTCTCACGACGGCAGAAGAAACAGATGGGGTCCTGGTCACGTTCGATTCGGAGTTGCTCGAGAACGGTGCGGTCTCACCAAAGACATTTTTGGACTGACTACTCGTCGATCGCGACATCCTCAGCACATTCGGGATTGACTTCTTCGACGGGCTCGCATCCGGTCTCGCGCTACTGACAGCCGTTCCATTCAACCACAACCCACACCCAGTCGCCATCGGGCTGCGGCCGGAACGAGATCTTCCCCGGTGGGCCGCCGGCTGGCCGATACTGGATGTCGATCGCAATGTCAGTTATCACTCTCCACCAGATGATCGGCGATCGCCCGGCAGTGCTCGGCGACCTTCTCCTCGGTCAGCGGCCGCTCGAACGTGAGCGTCATCGCAAATCGGTCACCAGCGGCCGCCATCATGCGGAACCCACAAGGGCTCGTCTGAAACCTGGGCTCGTACGGACTTCTAGCGCGAACGGTTCCTGCTTCAACCCCACAAGGGTTCATCTGAAACCATCGTCGGCGATCGATTTCCGATAAAAGATCAGTTCGAAGGGATCATCGAATGCTTCGACCCACTCGCGACACACCGCTTCGAAGCCTTCCGTGTCGTACAGTCCGCGGGCCGCGGTTTGGGTCGGTCTCGTATCGAGGACGAACTGTTCGACCCCTCGCGACCGGGCACGTTCCTCGAGTTCCCGGTAGAGCTGCCGTCCGTAGCCCCGCCGTTGTGCGTCGGGCGCGACGCGCAGTCGCGTCACCTCGGCCGCCGCGTCGCCGAGGTCGGAAACGACCGTCGCGATGTGTGCCGAGTCGTCGACCGGTCGAAACGCGCCCATCGCGACGATCCGACCAGCTCGTTCGCCGACCAGAAACTCGCCGCCGGGCTCGAGAAACGTCTCCGTGATCGACTCGAGGTCGTCGTCCGGAACGCCCTCGACGTAGGCGTTGGCGTCCCGCATGGCTGTTTCGTGGAGGTCTCTAACCCTGGGGCCGTCGTCAGGTCGGTACCGACGGATCGAGAGTTCGTTTCCCATGGGCACCGATCAGTCGCTCCGCTTGAAACGTCCTCGCATCGATGGAGTCGGTCAGGTTGCGAGGACCGGCACAACGCACAACCACCTCGGCGAGAAGCTAGTAGTATGACATATCGAACAACGATCGGGTGGTCCCTCATCACGTCGGGTATCGTCACACTGTTGCTCGCCTTCCTGCCGGGCAAGTCGCTGTGGTGGGGACTCGGGCTGTTGCTCCTCGGGATCGCAATATTCGTCGTCCGTCGGTAGCAACTCGCCTGCCGTCTCGTCGCCGGTGTGTGACACGGCAGCCGGAGATACCGCCGTTCGTGGCTTCGAATGTAAGGTTCTTTTCGCTGGGCGATGACCGCTCGAAGCGGGGCACACGGAGCGTGGATAACATGGGAGAGTTCACACTCGAGAGTCAGGCCTTCGACGACGGGGACCGAATCCCCGAGGAGTATGGCTACACAGAGACGAACGTCAACCCACCACTCGAGATACGCGGCGTCCCCGACGACGCGGAGACCCTCGCGTTGATCGTGGACGATCCGGACGCGATAGAGCCCGCCGGCACGGTGTGGGACCACTGGATCGTCTGGAACGTGCCGCCGGAGACGGGGACGATTCCGGAGGACTGGGACGCTGCGGACGCAATCGAGGGCACGAACGATTTCGGCGAACGGGGCTACGGCGGCCCGAACCCGCCAGACAGGGAGCACACGTACCGATTCAGACTGTTCGCCCTCGAGACGTCGCTCGATCTCGGGCCCGATGCGGCCGCCGCCGACCTCGAGTCGACGATCGAGAAGCACGTGCTCGAGCAGGCACGACTCGAGGGCACGTATCCTGCCTGACTGAGACGGACCGCTGTCAGTCAGTGCCGGCGACCCCACGGACGGGTGGGTGATTGGTCGATGGAGTCGCCCGACCGTCCGGGACGAAATCACTCGGCGGGGGGCTCAAGGGAGACGAACTCGAGGCCGTGTTCGGTCAGGAGCCGACTCGCACGGTCGGTTACCGAGGGAGCGACCAGTATCCCCCGTACGGCAGCGTCGGCGTGGAGGTCGCGCTCGAGGGCGTCGACGTAGCGGCGGAGTTGGCTCACCGCGTCCGGCCCGACCCGCCGCCGCTTCAGTTCGACCACGACCGCTCGGCCGGCCGCGTCCTCGCCGTAGATGTCGACCGCACCCGCGGGCGTCTCGCGTTCGGTCGCCAGCGGCGTGAACTCGGCCTCGAGCACGGACGGGTCCTCGAGAATTCGCTGGCGGAGGTCCTCTTCCGTGCCGACGAGGGCGAGTTCGTTCTCGTCGGTACCCGAGAACGCCGACACCTGCAGCACCTCCCGAAACCGGACCCGGAGTCGCTCGTCCGGCGTCGACCGCACGCTCTCGAGGATGAGCTCGCCGTCCTCGCAGACGGCATCGTGCGTACAGCCCGGCGGCTGCCAGTTGACCGGCTGCTGCCCCTCGTCTGTGTGGACCAGCGCCGCCCCGTCGGGCTTGAGCATGACGTGACGGGCACCCGCCTCGAGGCGACTCGAGGCGCGGCCCTCGTAGTCGACGGTGCAGCGTCCGTAGACGGTCACGATCGCCTCCCGATCGATGCCGCGGGCGACGATGTCGCGAGCGGCCGCTGGCGTCGGCTCCCGAAGGGTTTCCGTTCGCGTGCCGTCCGCTGAATCAGTCACTGGGCCGTGGTAGTTCGGGCGCGAATAAAAGGTGCCCGTTGTCGTGGGGATCCGTCCCGCGTCGGTTGCCGTCGACCGCGCGTGCGAGGGCCAACGCAGAAGGTATATTGGCCCTCGACCCTGCGTGTCAGAGACAATGTCGAACCTTCCGACCCGCCGGGGTTTCCTCGCGCTTACCGGTGCCGGTGCCACCGCATCGCTGGCCGGCTGTTCCCAACTCGAATCGATCGGTCAGTCGGACGACGACGCGGCCACCGCGGTCACGCTCCAAGTCAGACCGGACGAGGAAAAAGTCTCGACGCTCGGGGACGAGATACAGGCCGACATCGAGAGCGGCGATCTCGGTCGGCAGGAGGCGCAACTGGCGTACCAGAAGCGACAACGCGAGTTAGTCGAATCCGCTGCAACCGACTTCGAGGACTCGGCTCCGGCAGCCATCACGATCGAAAACTCCGAGACCGCATACGGGCTCTTCCTCGTCACCGGCTCCGACGAGGCGATCCTGCAGTCGCTCCGCGATGGGGCCACCGGAGCGATCTACCCCGGCGAGCAGTACGAGCCGCTCGTCCAACAGCAACAACGGCGAGCACAACAACTCGAGCAACAACAGGCACTGCTCGAGCAACAACAGCAAGCAGCAGCGGACGGAGAGACGAACGAATCCGAGACCGCGACCGAGACGGCCACCGGAACCGAATCGGGCGACGGGAACGACTCGGCTGCGGGGAACGAGACGAACGACTAGGCGGCGACTGCCGTCTGTCGGCCCGCTCACCGGTGGCGCTCACCGTTCGAGGGCGAACGGACTCTCGCCGTCGGTCCAGTCCCAGCCGGGGAGTCGTTCCTGAAAGCCGGCCGCGAGGGCCGCCTCGCAGTCGTCGACGCCGGCGTTTTCGTCCGCACCGCCGTGGACCCGCACGTCGGCGTAGTGGAAGGTCGCTTCGCCGAGCGTCCGTAGCGGCTGCGGACCGGCGATCGTCGCAGCTAATTCGCGCCCAAGGAGTTCGTCGACGACGAAGCCCGGATAATCCCCGTCGACATCGAGTTCCCTGAGGATCGCGATCAGCGCCGCGACGTTGACGGCCAGATCGCCGTCAGCGAAGACGGCGTCGACTGCCTCCCGATACTGTGACTCGGTGACCGCGTCGACATCGGTTCCGAAGGCGTCGCCGAGATCGGTTCGAACCTCGTTGATGAGGCCAACGACCGTCTCGGTTCGATCCACCACCCAGTCACGTTCCTCGCGAACTCGAGTTGGAGTCACGTACATACTGTCCTGATAGGTCCGACTCCCACTGCCCTGGTTTTTGCGAAGGCTTTTATACCACGCAAAGAATAGCCTCGAGTAAGCGGGTTCTCCCTGGAATTGTCCCGCACGGACCAGGATAACCGATCCGGGAGCGTGTTCGTCAGCTACGGAGTAGGATACGATGAATCGGGAGACGAGACGGAGTGTGAGCGACGTTGTCCCGCGCGGACGACGATGCTCGCGATCGGTTCCGAGACGACGGCCGCTACGTGGCGTCCGTCACGGAACCGGGAGTCGTTCTCCAGTCCCGATCCTCTCTCCCCGGCCCGATGCCGCGTTCGATCCCGGACGGCGAGTTCACGCAAGCCACATTCGGCGATTATGAGCACTGTAGAGCAGCAACTCGACGATCTCAAAGCACAGATCACGAGCGAGTTACCGAGCGATATCTCGGTCTCCTCGGTGAAATACGAAGGCCCCGAACTGGTGGTCTACACGCGCGACCCGAAGAAGTTCGCCCAGCAGGGCGACCTCATTCGGCAACTCGCGAGCAAACTTCGCAAGCGAATCACTGTCCGGCCCGACCCCAGCGTCCTCTCACGGCCCGAACAGGCCCGCGAGGAGATCATGAACGTCATTCCCGAGGACGCGGGCGTCACCGACCTCGACTTCCACGCCGATACCGGCGAGGTCGTCATCGAGGCCGAAAAGCCCGGCATGGTCATCGGCCGCCACGGGTCGACCCTCCGCGAAATCACGAAGAACGTCGGCTGGACGCCCGAAGTCGTCCGCACGCCGCCGATCGAGTCCTCGACCGTCTCGAACGTTCGGAGCTTCCTCAAGCAGGAACGCGACGACCGTCGTGACATCTTGGAGAAAGTCGGCCGACAGATCCACCGCGAGGAGATGTCCGACGACGAGTACGTCCGTATCACCACACTGGGCTGCTGTCGCGAGGTCGGGCGGGCCTCGTTTATTCTCTCGACGCCCGAAACGCGAATCCTCATCGACTGCGGCGACAAACCCGGTGCCGAAGACGAGGTGCCGTACCTCCACGCACCCGAGGCGCTCGGCGCGGGCCCACAGACCATCGACGCGGTCGTGTTGACCCACGCCCACCTCGACCACTCCGCGCTGATCCCGCTCCTGTTCAAGTACGGCTACGACGGGCCGATTTACTGTACCGAGCCCACGCGCGACATGATGGGCCTGCTGACGCTCGACTACCTCGATGTCGCGGCCAAAGAGGGCCGGAGCCCGCCCTACGAAAGCGAGCAGGTTCGCGAAGCGATCAAACACTGCATCCCGCTCGAGTACGGCGACGTCACCGACATCGCGCCCGACGTCAAACTCACGTTCCACAACGCCGGCCACATTCTGGGCTCGGCCGTTTCGCACTTCCACATCGGCGACGGCCTCTACAACGTCGCGTTCTCCGGCGACATCCACTACGAGGACACCCGGTTGTTCAACGGTGCAGTCAACGACTTCCCGCGCGTCGAGACGCTCGTCCTCGAGTCGACCTACGGCGGTCGCAACGACTACCAGACCGATCAGGAGGACTCCGAGCGCAATCTCAAGGAGGTCATCAACGAGACCTACGAGCGGGACGGCAAGGTCGTCATCCCCGCTTTCGCCGTGGGTCGATCACAGGAGATCATGCTCGTCCTGGAGGAGGCGATGCGCAACGGCGAGATCCCATCGATGCCGGTCCACCTCGACGGGATGATCTGGGAGGCCACTGCGATTCACACGACCTACCCCGAGTACCTCCGGGACGACCTGCGGGATCGCATCTTCCACGAGGACGAAAACCCGTTCCTCGCCGACGAGTTCAACCACATCGACGGCGGCGAGGAGGAACGACAGGACGTCGCCGACGGCGAGTCCTGTATCATCCTCTCGACGTCGGGGATGGTCACCGGCGGGCCGATCATGTCCTGGCTCTCCCACATCGGTCCCGATCCGGACTCCTCGCTCGTCTTCGTCGGCTACCAGGCCCAGGGAACCCTCGGTCGCCGCATCCAGAACGGCTGGGACGAGATCCCGACCAGCGAAGTCGGTGCCATGGGCAACGGCGGCGGCCGCGGCACCCTCTCGCTGAACATGAACGTCGAAACCGTCGACGGCTTCTCCGGCCACGCCGACCGCGCCGGCCTCGAGAACTTCGTCAAGACGATGAACCCGCGCCCCGAGAAGGTCCTCTGTGTCCACGGCGACGAGCGCTCCACGCAGGACCTCTCGTCGGCGCTCTACCACGAGTACGACATGCGCACGTTCGCGCCCAAGAACCTCGAGACCTTCCGCTTCCTCTGAAAGCCCTCGCGATCGCTTGGCAGCGATCGCTCGCCCGTTCACTGTCCGCCAGGTCAGCAACGCGGCGCGCGGGTTCGCGCGCCGCGCGGTCGGCCTGCCCTCCCCCGTGACTCGAGCGCTCGCCGATTCGGCGAGCGCTCGAGCCGGCCACTGTACTGACTGGTGCCACCGCGCTGGTCGGAGCCACTGCCCTGTTCGGAGCCACTGCCACAGAATTGCTGCTGGCTGTTCAGGTTCGCTACGTGACCGACTACGTGCGTTGGTGAGAGCGCTCGAAGAAAGCACCGGATCGGAAACGGCCGATCAGGACAGCTGTTTCGAGAGCCAGTCCAGGTTCGTGGCGATCGTCGCGATCACGATCGCGATAAGCGAGATGATGATGAGGAACGTCGAGACGACGCTCACCATCGGATCCAGCGACTGTCGGATCTGGGTCCACGCGACGACCGGGATGGTCTCGGTGCTGCGACTCGAGAGGAACAGCGCCATCACGAACTCTTGGAGACTGATAATAAAGGCGAGCAGCGCGCCGACGAAGATCCCGTGTTTGACGTTGGGGAGGACGGCGTAGACGAACGACCGGATCGGTCCCGCGCCGAGGTCTTTCGCGGCGTCGAGGAGCTGCCAGTCGAACCGGCTGAACACCGACCGCATCACGAAGTAGACCAGCGGTGTCGCCCACAGCGTGTGCGCGAGGATGATGCTCGGGTACGAGGCCCCGATGCCAGCCCTGACGAAGTAGACGCGCATCGAGATCCCGAGGATGATCGGCGGGATCAACAGCGGGATGAGGACCAGCGGCGCGAGTACCTGTCCGGCGCGGCCGTCGTCGATTTCGTGGCCGAAGGCGGCCGTGACGCCGAGCGTGGTCGCGATGATCGTCGTTCCGACGCCGACGAGGAGGCTGTTGTCGAACGCCAACAGCCAGTGCGTCTCCTCGACGAACGTGCGGTAGTGAACCAGCGAGTAGTGCTCGGGCGGGAACGCGAGGTTCCCCGACTCCGCGAAGGAGGTCACGACGACCACCGCGAGCGGTAACAGCATGAACGTCAGGATCGCCAGATAGCCCGCCCGGAACAGGGCGTTCTCGAGCCGTTCTCTATGCATATTCGAACTCACCTCCGAAGTAGTTGAGTGTGGCCGTAAGAAGGACGATGCTCACGAGCATCAGGAGCAACATGACGACCGCGTACGCGGTCGCGACCTCCCACTGTAGGAGCGTTAGCAGTCGCTTCTCGACCACCAGTGCGAACGCCCTTGCCTTGTTTTGCCCGTCGCCGAGAAGCCCCGGCGCAGCGTAGGCACCGACGCTCCACGCAAAGGAGATCACCGTCGCGACGATGATGCCGGGCATCGCTTGGGGCACGACGACCTCGAGCACCGAGCGTGGACGGCTCGCGCCGAGGTCGCGAGCGGCTTCGACGATCCCCCAGTCCATCGTCGCGAGGACGCTGTAGATCGCCAGCACGGCGTAGGGCAGGACGATGTAGACCTGTCCGACGACGACGCCGACCGTTCCCGGAACGAACTGGATCGGCTCCGAGATGAGGTTCAGCGACAGCAGGACATCGTTGAGCGTCCCGTTCGGTGAGAGCAGTGGCATGAACGCGTAGGTCTTGATGACAAGCGTCGTCAGCAGGGGCAGGACGACCGAGAACAGCAGCGCCGACTTGACGAGTCCTTCGGATCGCCAGATCGCGTAGGCGTAAAACGTCGCGATCACGACCGTGATCGCCGTCGCGAGCAGCCCCAGTTTGATCGAGTAGGTGATCGCGTTCAGCAGTATGTCGGTGGAAAACACCTCGCTGTATCCGGAGAGCGACCACGTTCCCGGCGCGTAGCGGAGGTCCTGTGACCCGTTTGTGAGGCTGATCCGCAGCAGGATCAGAAACGGTGCGACGAACAGGAGCAACTCGAAGACCAGCAGCGGGGCCATCAACAGCAGCGCCCGCTTCGAGCGCGATCGCTCGCGCAGGGACTCCCAGAGCCGCGCGATCGGGGCCGGCAGCGAAGACGATGAGTGCGTTCCGGACATCGTTATAGGTCGACCCTCGAGCCGTCGTCGCGGAACGCGAGGACATCCGCGCCGTCCCAACTGATCCGGATCTCGTCACCAGCGTCGAACGCGCCGGAGTCGGCGACGGTGCGTTCGACGAACAGCGACGTGTCCTCGACCGCGACGGAGTAGCGGATCGTCGACCCTCGATAGAGGACGTTCTCGATCGTGCCGACGACGGCGTTCGTCGTACTTCCGTCGGTACGCACCGGCTGTGTTCGGTCCGCCTCGCCGTCGAATGTGGCCGCGTCCGCCGGCTCGATCGAGAGCACTTCGGGACGAAGCGACAGCGCCACCGACTCGCCTGCGGCGAGGGCGGCCGCGCCGTCCGCGCCGGCCGTCCTCGGGAGGACGACCTCGCGGCCCAGTTCGGTCTCGACGTGGACCGAGTCGGCCGTCGTCCGCTCGACCTCGCCGGCCACGAAGTTCGTATCGCCGAGGAAGCCCTCGATGAACCGGTTCTTCGGGTTCTCGTAGACCTCGTTCGGCTCGCCGACCTGGACGAGGGTGCCGTCGGCCATGATGCCGATCCGATCGGCGAGGGTAAACGCCTCGTCCTGGTCGTGGGTGACGTGGACGAACGTCTCCTCGAGTTCCGCGTGGATCTCGCGGAGTTCGATCTGCATGTCCTCGCTGAGTCGCTTGTCGAGGTTCGACAGCGGCTCGTCGAGCAGCAAGACATCGGGGTTGACGGCCAGCGACCGTGCGAGCGCGACGCGCTGTTTCTGTCCGCCGCTCAGGTTCATCGGGTCGTCATCGGCGTATTCTCCCATTCGGACGCGCTCGAGCATCTCACGGGCCTGTTCGCGGCGCTCGTCTTTCCCCATCCCCTGCATCTTCAGCCCGAAGGCGACGTTCTCGAGGACCGTCTTGTGCGGGAACAGCGCCCAGTCCTGAAACACCGTTGCGGTGGTGCGTTCGTAGGCCGGGCGATCGGTCACGTCCTCGTCGCCGATGCGTATTTCGCCGTCGGTCGGCGTCTCGAGGCCGGCGAGCATCCGCAGTGTCGTGGATTTGCCGCTGCCGCTGGGTCCGAGCAGGCACAGTAGTTCGCCGTCATCGATCGTCACCGAGACGTCCTCGACGGCGAGCGTGTCTCCGTACCGTTTCTCGAGTCCGGCAAGCGTGATTTCAGACATGAATTGTGGTGGCAGTGGCGATCCTTAGGCGTTCGACTGCATCTCGGTGAAGTCGTCGGAGAGGTCGCCGCTGTGCGCTGCGAGGAATTCCCAGTCCGGGAAGGCGATGTTTCGTGCTTCTTCGCTGTTGCTCGGCAGATCGTCCGCTAGATCGCCGGCATACTCGGTGTTCTCGTTGCAGAACAGGGTGGGCATTTCCTTGGACCACGCCGTCTGGACCTCGGCGTCCATGAGGAAGTTGATGAACTTCTCAGCCTGATCGCGCTTGTCGGTGCCCTTGACGACACACC
This sequence comes from Natrinema gari JCM 14663, assembly GCF_000337175.1. Taxonomy (GTDB): domain Archaea; phylum Halobacteriota; class Halobacteria; order Halobacteriales; family Natrialbaceae; genus Natrinema; species Natrinema gari. Next base: position 44,416 of record NZ_AOIJ01000032.1, read on the forward strand.
AGTGGTTCAGGTAGCCGGTCGTCTCCTCCGGCATCGTGTGGGTCAGACCGTCGTAGTCGTCGATGTCGTACGCCGTCTGCTCGTAGTACCACTGCGCGACATCAATGACGTCGTTTTGGAATGCCTGCCAGATGTCCTCGCCGGAGCTCGCCCAGCTCTCGATGGGCCACTCGCGGACGGTGTCGAGGACGTCGTCGTGGAGGGCCGCGTCGTGCATCTCCTCGCCGAGTTCGGCCTCGTCCATGCCGACGGCGGCGGCATACATCGGGTACCACCAGAACCCGGTATCGACGCCGACGCCGTTGCTTTCCGCGACGGCCGCCGACGAGAGGTCGGCCCACGAGTCCGGCTCGAAATCCATCCCCTCGCGGTGGATGATGGTACAGGGAGCGCCGTCGACCGGCATCCCGTAGTCCGTGTTCCGGAAGTCGGTATAATAGTCGATGACCTCGTCGAAGTTGGGAACGTTGTCGGTCCGAATCTCGTGGAAGAGGTCGTCCTGTCGGCCGTAGTAGTAAAAATTCCCCTCCGTGATCGTCACGTCGTACGGCGGGTCGTCGTCCGGTGCAGTTTGAATGTCGCTGAGGATGTTGTTCCATCCCGGCTCGAGTTGGACCGCCGCATCGAACTCGTCTTCGTATCTCGAGACGACCGCTTCCTCGAATCGCTCGGCGTAGTTTCCGCTCCAGACACTGACGCGGAGCGGATCGCCGCCGCCGTTCGAGAGCAGTTTCGTACAGCCGGCGAGAGCGGTCACCGATCCGGCCGCCGTCGCCGACAGCACCCGCCGGCGCGAGGTCGCGGACCGTATTCGCTTGTTTTTCGATGGTGACTCCGACTCGCACTCGCTCGTTTCTGCAACCCGATCTGGGCCTGCAGGCATTGGTACCCCGGGTCTACCCCGATTCCGACATATAACCGTTGTGAAGTCACGAAGACGTGTTACGGAACGTCACAACGGCTCGAACGCACCGCTCGGAGCGGGAGCCGTCGATCCGAAGAGCGGGGACCGATGTGGGACGAACAGACATGTCATAGCCAAGCGGCGAGGTCGACTCCGTCCGCAACTCGAGCCGACGACTCGGTCGACCACCCGCCGGGTCGGCCGGGGTGGGCTACGAATGAGTGGTCGGTTCCCGTCGGTCCGCGCTCGCCCGGTCGGCGTTCCACTGCTCTTCGTGGACGAGTCGCTCCACCTCGAGCCGGTCGCGCCACCCTTCCTGTTGGAGGACCGGCTCCTCCGGAAACCCGTCCTCCGGGTAGCCGAGACAGAGGTACGCGATCGGCTTGACGTGCGGTGGGATGTCGAGGACTTCCTGCACCTCGTACGGGTAGAGGACACTCACCCACCCGACGCCGACGCCTTCCGCACGGGCGGCCAGCCAGAGGTTCTGGACGGCGAGACACGTCGAGTACACGTCCGTGCGCTTCATCGAACTGCGACCCAACACGTGGGGCGCGCCCCGCGTCGGATCACAGGTCACGCAGACGTTGACCGGCGACTCGCGGATGCCCTCGAGTTTCAGATCGGCGAACTCGGATCGGCGCGGTTCCTCGTAGCCCTCGCGGGCGGCCGCGATCGCGCGCTCGGCGATCGCCGCGATGTCGTTTTTCGTCCCCTCATCTTTGACGACGATGAGGTCCCAGGGTTGTGAGAAGCCGACGCTCGGCGCGTGATGTGCCGCCTCAATGAGCCGCTCGAGAACCGCGTCGGGAACCGGCTCGTCCCGAAACCGCCGGATGTCCCGGCGGGTGTAGATCGCTTTGTAAACCGCATCCCGTTCGGCGGGCGTGAATGCAACCATTATTTCGATAAGTAAAGCGAGCTTGTATGAAGGCGACGATCGCTCGCGGACCGGTCCCGCCCCGCTTCGCCGGGAGGCGTCACAACGGCGTCGCCGGTCGCGGGATGGGGGCGGGCCGCGGTAACGGTTTTCGACCACCCGGACGGGTCGTGGTCGTCGGCACCGACTGCCGGCCGCCCGTTCCACGCGACGCTCGATCAGTCGTCCGCCTCGGTCGCCGCCGGCGTTTCGGCCGGATCGACGACCTCGCCGGTCGCCGGGAAGACGCCGACCTGTTCGCAGACGTCGGCCATCGGGCAGGCGTCGGGGTCCTCGAGACAGGCGGGCGTGCGCGCCCGGCAGTACTCGCGACCGAACTGGATCGTCGCCGTGTGGCCGAAGCCACACTTCGCCGCGGGGACGTCGCGCTCAAGGACCTCGCGAACCGCTTCGTGATCCGCGTCGGGTGGTGCGATCCCCATGCGCCGATAGATGCGGTGGACGTGCGTGTCGACGGGGAACACGCCGCCGCGACCGCCGGCGAATAGCAGGACGCAGTCGGCGGTCTTCGGCCCGACGCCGCGGACCGAAAGGAGCGTCTCGCGAACGACCGACGGCTCCTCGTCTTTGACGAAGGCGTCGAACGCCGACGCGGAGTCGAACTCCGCGAGAACCCACTCGGCAGTATCGATCAGCGTCTCGGACTTCTGGTTGTACAGCCCGGCCCCGCTGATCGTTTCCGCGAGTGTCGATCGCTCGGCGCTCGCGAGCGATTCGGCGAGGTCCACGTCTGGACCCCCATATCTGTCGAGCAGTGCGTCGTGGGCCGGCTGACTCGCCTTGTCGCTCGTGTTCTGGCTCAGGATCGTTCGGACGAGACAGGTGAAGGCGTCCCGGCCGCCGTACTCTTTCTGCCAGAACAACTCCCCCAGTCGATCGACGATCGCCTCCGCGCGGGTCGCCGCGGTCGCCGGATCGAACTCGACCGTCGAACCGCCGCCCGCCGCACCGCCGCTGATATTGACTGCGGGCTCCGGATCGTCGCTCATATCGCTGCGTTGGGCCCGCGGGATCAAAACTGCGACGGACTCCCGACAGCCGCCGATTGTCTCGGGCTCGAGCCGCCCGAGCGGGGCCGTGGCAGCGTCTATTCGACGGTGATCGTCACCGTCGCCGCGGCACCGTCGGCTAACGCGTCGACGAGGCCGCGATCGAACCCGTCGGCCGCGAACTCGGCGTCGTTCACGATCGTCCGATCGTCGACGTAATCGCTCGTCCGGCCGACCGCGCTTCGCTCGTTGGTGAACTCGAGGTCGGGATCGCCGCGGCCCGTCACGGACTCCGTGTGGCCGCCGGCCTCGATCGTGACCGTAATCGTCGCATCGGCGTCCCGGCAGGCAGCGACGAAGTCGGGATCGAAGTCCGCCGGCGCACGATCGGCCTCGATCGCGAGGATGCAGTCGCCCGCGGGAGTGAGGTAGTCGTCGGTCGTCACTTCGAAGGTACTCGCATGCTCGGCGCTGACGTGCTCGTGGCCGCGAGCGTGGATGATCTCTTCCATGGCCGTCGGTTCGGTGCCGAGCGGAAAACGCCCTCGAATCCCGCTCGGCACCTCGTGTGCTGCCACCTCGGGACCCGCGGCTCGATCGGCCGGGTGTGGATCGGTTCCGCCGATGCTCCTCGTCGGCGAGCCCACGATCCCAGCGGGACCGCCCAGCTCACGAGCCGGATCGATAGCCGGCCCGAAACGCCCGCACGCCGGCCCCGATCAGGTTCCCGACCAGGACGTACATTAGGAGGATGATGAACCCTGTTCCCCAGTCCGCATGCAGCGAGCCGCGGACGAGACCGGCGAGGGCCGCGATCGCGGCACCGGCGGCTGCGGGGATTGCCAGTCCGAGTTGGAGGGGGGACCGCTCGTGCTGTAGAGCAGATACTGCGGGAGTCCGATTCCGACTGACAGATAGAGACCGCCCCCGGCCGGGGTACCGTCCAGGATCGCGGTGCTCTCGGTGATGGCGCGTACGAGCCCAGCCAGCAGAACCGCCACGCCCGGACAGCCGGCGATCACGACCGAGCGTTTCATACGAAGCCGTTCACGTCGAAACTGAAACGCATTGTGCAGGGCGTGGGATCGACCGCGATGTCTCGAGGTCTAGAGCAGGCTCGCGCCGTCGAAGTCGCCGCGGCTGTACTCGATGTCCATCAGATCGAGGATCGTCGGCGTGATGTCGAAGAGATCGGCGTTGTCGATCGTCGCGTCGGGATGGTCGATGTACAGCGACGTGTCGTCGAAACTGTGCATCCCGTTGCGCGGCCCAGTATCGAAGACGTCTCCATCACCCTTGAAGCCGGATTTGAGGTCGAAGCCGTTGTTCGGAATCGCGACCAGATCCGGTGCGATATCGTCGTGGTCGCCGCGGAAGGCCCGTTCCTTCTCGACGACGCGATCGACGACCGGGTTGCCGTCGGGTCCCTCAAGCGCCTCGAGGGCGGCCTTGAGTTCGTCGCGGACCGCGTCGTACTCGTCTTCGGGGACGGTACCGCGGGGTTCGCGCCCCTCGAGGTTGATATAGAAGCGGCCGGGGATGAACGAGTAGGCCGTCGTATCGTCGGCAATGTCGTTCAGTTCCTCGGGGTCGTCGGTCCGGAAGGAGAGCCAGCCCTCCTCTCGGAGCCATTCGTTGAAATGAACCTCGTAGTCGAGGCTGGTAAAGCCATGGTCGGAGGCGACGATCATGGTGACGTCGTCCGGCAGCGACTCTCGAAGGCGGCCGATGTACTCGTCGACTTTCTTGTAGAACTCGATGAATGCGTCCCTGTTCTCGCCGTCGCGCTCGTAATCCTTGAACAGGAAGTGGTTGACCCGGTCGGTGGTCATGAAGACGCCGAAGAACAGGTCCCAGTCGTCCTCCTCGATGTAGTGTTTGAAGGCCTCGAACTGGGCGTCGATCGTGGCGTGAGCGTCCTCGATGAACGCCGCTTTGTCGTCCTGGTGGCCGAGTTTCGGGTTGACGTCGATCCTGTAGTCGAGCGTCTCGAGGTAGTCGCGGACGTCGTCGGGATAGGCGGCCTTGTCGAGGCCGGGCGAGAGGAAGCCGGAGACCATCCGCTGGACGTCGCGCTGGGGCGGAAACGTGACGGGCACGTTCATCACGGTTGCCTTGCGTCCGGTCTCCTGAACGCGGTCCCAGACGCGTTCAGCCTGGACGTCACGCCCCATCGGAACGTAGGTATCGTAGGTGCCGATCTCCCGGTCCTGAAAGCCGTAAACGCCCGTCTCACCGGGGTTCATCCCGGTCGTCAGCGACGGCCAGCAGGCGCTGGATTCCGGCGGGACGATGCTCGAGATTTCCCCGGCAGTCCCGTCGGTAGCGAGTGCAGCAAAGTTGGGGAACAGTTCCTCGTTCTCCGAGAGGAGACTATACGGCACGCCGTCGACCCCGATAAATGCGACCCGGGGATCGCCGTCGCCCCGTAATCGGTCGAACAGACCCATGGACGGACGTAGTTCGACCGCATACAAGAAGGTTCGTTTCGAGACAGTGTTTTGCGAACGGCCGAGCCCCCGTCGGTGGGGTTACCGAGCACTCGCTATGGACGGCGGCGACGGGGGATCAACAGACGCGAACGGCGGCGGACGAACCCGGTGGCGATCGCGGACCGATGCGCGAACTCGAGACAGGCTAGTCGCTAGTCGCGTTCGCTCGCGTCCTCGGGATCGAAGTTGGTCGGAACGACCGTGGGGTGGGCCATGCCGGCGGCGGAGTCGGCCCCCTCGTCGGCCGACGATGCCGTTCGCGGACCGGAATCGGATGCTGCCATACGGGAACGACTACGGCAGGAACGGGGATAAAATTACCCATGCTCATAGCGAATCGGACGGCCGGCCATGGATAACTCTCGGGTATCCGTTCGCGGCGGCGATAGCAAACGACTGCGGGCCGTAAATACGGCGGGTTCCGCTTAGAAGTGCTCGTCGTAGAGTTCCTGGGCGTGCTCGATCGCGTCGTAGGCGGCCTGTTTGTCCTCCCAGCCCTGCGTCTCGACTTCCTTGCCCTCCTCCAAGTTCTTGTAGGTCGCGAAGAACTCGTCGATCTCGTCGAGTTGCTGCTGGGGGATGTCGTCGAGGTCCTCGATGTGATCGTAGCGCGGGTCCTCGCTGGGAACCGCGATGACCTTGTCGTCTTGCTCGCCGTCGTCGTCCATCTTCATCAGCGCGACCGGGCGAGCTTCGATGACACAGCCGGGGAACGTCTGATCCTCGACGAGGACGAGCACGTCGAAGGGATCCTCGTCGTCGTAGTACGATTGCGGGATAAACCCGTAGTCGCTCGGATAATGGACGTTGCTGTGGAGCACCCGGTCGAGGACGACGCCGGGAACGTCCTTGTCGTACTCGTACTTGTTGCGCTCGCCCTTGAGACATTCCACGACGGCGTAGATCTCTTCTGGCGGATTCGGTCCGGTCTCGAGGTCTTCCCAGAGGTTGACCATGTACCTGAGAGTCCACGGTCGATCAAAAAGTACTTTCGTAATCGAGTGTCACCATCTACGTGACGGTTGCCAGAAATCAAACAGACACGAATCGGGCACCAACACCAGTGTCCGGCGATGTTGCGTCGGTAGCGTGTTGTACTACCGACTGATACGAAGGATTAGTTGACAAGTCTTAAATAGTCTGGTGACATTTACACACGTATGTCAGAGGCACAATCAATCACCGGCGAGCAGAGTATTGCACGCGAACTCACGGCCTTCCAGAACAACATCCTCGTCATCCTGGCCAAGGAGCCGATGTACGGCCTGGCGATCAAGCGCGAACTCGAGGACTACTACGGCACGGAGGTCAACCACGGCCGACTCTACCCCAACCTCGACGAACTCGTCGATCTGGGGCTGGTCGAGAAAAGCGAACTCGACAAGCGAACCAATCAGTATTCCCTGACCGACGACGGCTACGACGCCGTCCTCGACGGCATCACGTGGTCCCTCTCGAAGGTCGTCACGGGCGACGACCGCGCCGACGAGATCCGCGAGATCGTCGACGAAAGCTACTAGAACTGGATCTCCGGGACCGGCTCGTCCGCCGTCTCGAAGACCAGTTTCGTCGACTCCGCCAACACGTCCCGCTGTTTTTCCGACGGCCACGCGTTCCGGATCACGTACTCCGTTCCGAACTCCGCGAGTTCCGCGCTCGTCAGCGACTCCATCGGCTTCGCGTAGTGGTTGCCGGCGAAGTCGGCGAGCAGTGCCGCGTTGTCGCCGTGAACGTCGCCGTGGGCTTCCCTGACCGCCGCGACGAGGTCGCGATTGTGGTCGTTGACCGACTCCCAGTCGTCCGGGTCCGCGGTCCCCTCGAGCGGAATCTCGACCGCGCGGTCGATGTCCTCGATGCGGTCGGTCCGGATGACGCCGTCCTCGTGCCACTCCTCGGGATGGCACACGAGGACGGCGTCGCCGTCGTCGTCACGGATGCGGGCGGTGAAGTCGTGGTCGTCGAGCAACTCGTCGCGCCGCTCCTCGTAGGCCGCGATTTCGTTCTCGTCGACCGCGGTACGCTCGAGTCGCGTCAGCCGTTCGACGTCGTCGACGACCCCTCGGGGGAGGTCCCCGGCGGTCTGGTCGGCGGTGGCGTCTCGGGGTTGCTTGCCGGCCGCACCGTCAGCGTCGGTCGCGTTCGGATCGGTCATAGTGGAGTGTATGGGCGCGGGCGGGTTTCCGCTTGCCGATCCGCTTCGACGGGTCGTTCTGACCGATACTCGAGCAGTTGGAGCCATCTCTGACGGCGCTGCTGCGACGAGAATCCGAGGGGCGTGTGCTGCTATCGTGGCAACAGGGAGTGACCACGCCCTCCCCAGCCGATTCGCTCGTTCACTTCGGTCACTCGCTCATCCCTCGCACGGTATTGACTGCCGACCTCGTTTGCACTCGGCCGGCCGCCAGCGCGCGCCATCGCAGATCATTCGGCCGAACCGATACGAAACCGTCCGTCTCGTGCAGATTCAGGCCCGATCCAGTGCCTCGTTGACCAGCCCGTCCGCACGATCGTTGACCTCGCGAGGGACGTACTCGAGTGTCCACTCGTCGAACGCCCGAAGCAGTTCGCGGACGGTAACGCGTTTCTCTCGAAGGTCGGGGTCGTTGGTGTCGTACTCGCCGCGGACCTGTTTGACGATGAGTTCGGAGTCGCCGCGGACGTGGACCTCGTCGTAGCCGTAGTCACGGGCGGCCTCGAGCCCCGCGATCAGCGCCTCGTATTCGGCCTGATTGTTGGTACTCGTGCCGATGGTCTCGCCGTCCTCAGCGACGATGCCGTCGCCGGTGACGATCACCCAGCCGATCGCGGCCGGCCCGGGATTGCCCCGAGAGCCGCCGTCGAAGTAGACGTGGGCGCGACCGCCGCCCTCGCGGAGCAGCGCTTCGATGTCGCGCGGGTCCGATCCCTGGACGACGATCTTGTCATCGTACGCGACCGCGGTCGCGCCGCCGCGGCTCGCCCGCCAGCGCTCGTGGTCAGTGTTGCCCGAGTCGACGGTCACGCCCGCCGCCTCGAGTCGTTCGCGAGCCGCCTCGACGTCGCACTCGATGACCGGCATTCGTCTCCGTGATCGGCCACTCCCGGATAAAGTCGTTCCGGTTTCGGATCGTAAACCTCGGTTTTCAACCCGTCTACTGGTCGTTTTCGGCGGATGAGCTGTAGTGTCCGAAATACCTTACCCAATATTTATATAGCGTGGTGATACTACTATAAAAGTGCGATGACACGGTCCACCCGCCAGCGGGAGCGAACGCGCGAGACGGACGAGACCGAGGATCAGGAGGGGGTACGTGCCTGCCCCGAGTGTGAATCGGATAATCTCGTTAAGGACTCCGACCGGGGTGAGCTCATCTGTGAAGATTGTGGGCTCGTCGTGGAGGAAGAACAGATCGATCCTGGCCCGGAGTGGCGGGCGTTCAACCACCAGGAACGACAGGAGAAGTCCCGCGTCGGCGCGCCGACGACCCAGACGATGCACGACAAGGGACTGACGACGACCATCGACTGGAAGGACAAGGACGCCTACGGCCGCTCGATTTCGTCGAAGAAACGCAGCCAGATGCACCGGCTCCGCAAGTGGCAGGAACGCATTCGAACGAAAGACGCTGGTGAACGGAATCTCCAGTTCGCACTCAGCGAAATCGATCGGATGGCCTCCGCGCTCGGTGTTCCGCGATCCGTCCGCGAAGTCGCGTCGGTCATCTACCGGCGCGCGCTCAAGGAAGACCTCATCCGCGGGCGCTCGATCGAGGGCGTCGCGACCTCCGCGCTGTACGCCGCCTGTCGGAAGGAAGGCATCCCGCGAAGTCTCGAGGAAATTTCGGAAGTCTCCCGCGTCGAACGCAAAGAGATCGGTCGCACGTATCGATACATCTCGCAGGAACTCGGCCTCGAGATGCGACCCGTCGACCCGAAAAAGTACGTCCCGCGCTTCTGTTCTGAACTCGAACTGTCCGAGGAGGTCCAGACCAAGGCCAACGAGATCATCGAGAAAACGGCCGAGGAAGGGTTGCTGTCGGGCAAGTCACCGACCGGATACGCCGCCGCCGCGATCTACGCCGCGTCACTGCTTTGCAACGAGAAGAAGACCCAACGCGAGGTCGCCGACGTCGCACAGGTGACCGAGGTGACGATCCGGAACCGGTACCAAGAGCAGATCGAAGCGATGGGCATTCACGGTTAGGCCCTCGCCGTTTCGGAGCGGTCATTTTTCCTGCGAGTGCCGGCTGTCCAGCCGCCGCACGCGGGGCGTTTTTTCAATCGTGCGCTGGGTCGACTACTCGTCCTTGCCGACGCTGATGACCTGCAACAGCGAATAGACCGGGACGCCGTCGAGTTCCTCGAGCCCCTGTTTATCGGCGAGGACGACGCAGGCCAGCGGTTTGCCGCCTTCGGCGCGGATCGCCTCGATGGTCTCGCGCATGGTGGTGCCGCTGGTGATGGTGTCGTCGACGATGTAACACTCGCGGTCGCGGATGCCTGCGAAGTTCCGGCTGAACGTCCCGCCGAGTTCGTCGATATCGCCTTCCTCCCACTGGTGTTTGGCGGGGGTGTAGGTCCCGAGATCGGTCTCGAGTTCGCGTGCGACGAGGGTGGCGATGGGGCCGCCGGCTTTCTCGATGCCGATCGTCAGGTCGATGTCCTCGCCGTGTTTGGCGAGCATATCGGCCATCGCCGAGGCGATGGCGTTCATGCGCTTGCTGTCCCGGCCGATCGCGGACCAGTCGACGTGGATGTCCTGTGGCCCGGTGCCACTGCTTGCCGGCGGGGTGGACGCCTGCTCGGTCGACTGGGCGGGCGTGCTGCTGCGCTCGACGAGCCAGCTAGCGGTCTCCCGGGAGACGTTCAGCTCGTCGGCGATTTCGCCTTTCGAGAGGCCGCGGGCCGCGAGCTCGGCCGCGCTCTCGATGAGGTCGTCAACGTTTTTCATATGTCTTCGAATTCGACCGCCGTTTTTATAGTCGTATCGTCATCCGGGCTCACCGTCGAGCCGCCGGTCGCCGCGACGGGCGCGGTCACCTCCGGAAACGCCCGCTCGAGGGCCGCGAGATCGTAGACTCCGGAGACGACCTCCGTGAGCACCCAGTCGGGAAGCGCGGAGAGGGTATCGATGGCCGCCTCGAAGTGTCCGCGATTCGAGTTGACGCTGCCGACGAGCGCCTTGTTCGAGAGCACGAGTTCACGATGGAGGTGCCCGCCGTCGACCTCGAACGCCCAATCCTCGGGGACGCCCAGCAGGGCGGCGACGCCGTTGGGAGCCAGTGCCTCGATCGCTTCGAACGCGTGTTTCGCGTAGCCGGTCGCCTCGTAGACGAGATCCATCGGTTCGTAGGCCGCGGGGATCTCGGAGACCGGCGTTTCCCGGGAATCGATGTACGTCGCGCCGAGCCGGTCGACGATATCGATCGTCGGATGTGGCTGGTCCTTGCGGCCGAGACAGTACACGCGGTCGTACTCGAGGGTCTCCGTGAGCATCGCGGCGGTCAACAGTCCCAGCGACCCGGTTCCGAGGACGAGCGCGGACGCAGGCTGCCAGTCGAACGCCGAGCGGGTCGCGCGGGCGTGTTGGATCGCCTTTTCGGTGATGCTGATCGGTTCGACGAGAAAGCCCATCGGAGCCAGGTCGGCCGGGATCGGAACGAGACAGTCGGCCGGACTCGTCACGTACTCGGCCATGAACCCGTGAGCGCCGACGATCCCGCGTTCGACGTACTCGCCGTCCGGTGCCATATCTGGCTCACCGCGCTCGAAGTACGCGTTCGTCTCGACACCCGGTTGCGGTCGTCGAACCGTCGGCACGACGTACTGGCCCTCCTCGAGGGCCGTTCCGTTCGCGTCCGCGACGATGCCGACGGCTTCGTGACCGAGAATCAGCCGGTCGTCGCCGTCGGGGACGCCGCCGTGGGTTCCGTCGATGACTTCGTAATCGGTCCCGTCGACGCCAACGCGGCAGATCCGAACGAGCGCTTCGCCAGGAGTCGGGTCGGGAACGGGCCGCTCAACGACTTCCGGGACGCCCGCTCCGGGCGTAACTGCGATGGCTTTCATATGCCCCTGGTAAGAACCATGATGGTAAATATTTATTCCTACTCGAGTAAATACTTCGAAGACGATGACAGTATTGTCACCAAGACACGAACGAACCGGACGTCCCTCCCGACGCGACCGTCACTGGAAACGGTTATCCGCCTGCCCATGCCTGTAGGCCACATGGAACGCTACGACCTCGTCTATCAGCTCTACGACGAGTACGACACGAAGACGTTACGGGAGTTCCAGGAGTTCGTCGATGTCTTTCCCGCGGTCGACTCGCGGGTCGCCCTCGAGCACTGGCAGGAGGCGACCGAGGAACTCGAGGAGCGCAAAGACGAGATCCGCTCGTCGTTCGCGGCCGGGGAGACGTTCGCGGAGATCGCCGCGCGGGCGACCCGCGATCAGGCCTTTACGGCGCTCGATCTCGAGGCGAAGTACGGCCGGGCGGTTAACGTCCTCGTGTTAGACGTCGACGAAACGCTGCGGTCCGCAGGCGGGACGGACAACGAGATCCCGCGGGACACGCTGCACATGCTGACGGAGTTCTACGACGCCGGCGTCCCCATCGTCATCTGTACGGGCCAGACCCTAGAAAACGTCAAGGGCTTTGCGATTCAGGGACTCGGCAGCGAGATCGTCCATTCGGGGTCCCTCTCGATCGTCTACGAGGCGGGGACGGGCGTGTTCACCCCTGGACACGGCGCACAGACGAAGCAGTTGCTCTACGAGGATCTCGAGGAGTCGATCCGGACGGTCTTCGACGACGTTCGCTCGCGGGTCCTGCCCGAAGCGCCCGAGGATCTCCGCCGCGGCTGTCACCTCCAGGGCAACGAGTTCAACGTCACGATGAAACCCAACTACGAAACCGGCTCGGCCGACGCCCGGGAGATCATCGACGAGGCGCTGGTCTACCTCATCGACCTGCTCGCCGACGCCGTCGGGACGACGCTCGAGGCGGATGGGAGCGACGCGGGCGCTACGGACAGCGGGACGACGGGCGGCGATGCGAACGGCGAGACGGAACTGGCGGGCGAGACGGTCGCGGACTGGACCCGCGCCTTCTACGCCGCACAGGACCCCGAGATCAGGGCCGTGCTCGAGGGCGAAGGTGCGTATCCGGCCCTCGACGCCGCGGACGTGCCGGACTCGCTTGCGGCCGTCCTCGATCGCATCGATGTCGCTTACTACGAGGCCGACGCGGCCGAAATCGGCAGCCTTGAACTCAACAAAGTCGTCGGCGTCGAACGCGCGCTCGACGTCCTCGGCGTCGCCGACCCGTTCGCGCTCGTGATGGGTGACTCAAAGAGCGATCTCCGGGTCATGGAGTGGGCCGCAGACAACGACGCCGGCATCGCCGCCGCCCCGGAACACGCCTCACAGGACACCTTGGAACACGTCCTCGAGACGGACGAACTCGTCTTCGATCGCGGCAAGAGCGTCGACGTGCTCCAGACGGCGTACGCGCTCAACCGACTGGCTCGTCTCGGGTGACGTGCGTACTTAAACTGCCAGAATACAAAGGCCCGCTCATCAAGCGTATTCGAGTCCTCCCTTCTATCAGCACGATCCGGACGACTACGATCGCCGACGCGAGCGGATCGGCCGGAGACGTACGAGTCACGTTCACGTTCCGCTACGACAGCAGTATCGGCAGCCAACCGGCTCGAGTCAGCGTCCCGAGGTGACCTTCCAATGACGACGATCGCAGAACTCTCGCTTCCGACGGACGAGTTCGCACTCGCAGAGACCGTTCAACAACTCCCGGCCCTCGAGGTCCGCGTCGAGAGCGTCGTCGCGGAGGGGCCGGTCCGAACGGTGCCGCTCGTCTGGTTCTCGAACGTCGACCGCACCGAACTCGAGGCGACCCTCGAAACGGACCCGACCGTCGACGAGTATCGCCGGCTACTCGCCGATCCCGATGCCGGCGATCTGTTCTACCGGCTCACGTACACTGAGGCGGTCGCGTCGGTCTGTCGATGCGTCTACACGCACGGCGGCACAGTACTCGACGCGCAGGTATCGGACGGCCAGTGGACGCTTCGGCTGCTCTTTCCCCATCGCGAGGAACTCTCGACTGCCGTCTCGGACATCGAGGAGCAGGGCGTCCGCATCGACGTCAGGCGCATGGTCGAGGCCGGTCAGGACGAGGCCCTCGAGACGACGGCCGCACTGACCGAACCCCAGCGGGAGGCCATCGCCGAGGCCTATCGGCAGGGCTACTACGACGTTCCTCGAGCGATCTCGCTCGAGGAACTCGCGAACGAACTCGACATCTCCCACCAGGCGCTTTCCGAGCGGCTCCGCCGGGCGAACCGCGTGCTCGCGGGCGAGCAGTTGGACGAACCGACGGGCGAAACGGCGACCCTAGACTAACGCCGAGTGCGACGGCAATCGTCGGCCGGGCGACGAGCAGGGCCGACACGGAAGCGAGCTGAAACTGGGGGACCGGTTCGGTTCAGACGAACGCTACTCATCGATCCATTTGTAACCGATCGTGTTTCGTTCTCCGAACACGATCTCGACCGTTCTCGGCTTCCGATCACTGTCGACATCGATCGTCGTGGTGTCCCCCTCCGAGACCGTCTCCTGATCCTCCCAGCCGCGGGGCTCGCTGTTGGACGGCTCGACGACGACACCGAGGTCGGCGGCATCGATCTCGTCGCCGCCCGCGTGTTCGACGGTTACCGTCTCCGCATCGGCGTCGTATTCGACGTCGAAATCGGCGTCGGGGGTGACGACGTGATCGCTGACCTCGTATGGTTCATCGGGGACGACCCACTCGACGGTAACCTCGGTTCCGTGATCGAAGTGTCCCAGTTCGATCTCGTCGTCGGTCGTCAACGTGTCGTACTGATCGGCCGGCTGAACATCGCTTGGTTCCCCGTCGACTCGGAACTCGAAGGCCTCGGCGTCGCGGTCGTCCTCCCCGCGGTAGACGGCGACGAGCCCGTCCGCCCGATCCTCGAGCGCAAACGCCCGTCGCGGAGCCGGCGTGAAATGATAAATCGACCGGCTGGAAGTGTAGTTGTCTCCCCGCTGAACCAGCATAACGGTAATGCGGTCGTCGGCCGCCACGTCGTCGATCACTACGCTGTCGCCCGTCGTCAGCGTGTCGTACTCCTGGGAGAAGTACTGGAGCCCCTCCCGGTTGTCGGACCGAGAGCGATCACCGCTGGTGTAGTCGATCGACAGCACCGATGGGTCGGCCGGTTGCTCGCCCGTGTAGACGAGTTCGACCGTCTCGGCGTCGGGATCGTAGGTGGCATCGAGCGACTCCTGACCGGCGAACGTCCGGCCCAGAACGTCTTCGGTGTCTTCGGGACCCATCCAGACGAGTTTGACCGCCGCGAACGGAGTGACAGCGGTGCTGATGTCGTCACCTGGTGCGAACGTCTCGTATTCGTCGGCCGGCTGCCGGTCCGCCGGCTCGGTGTTGATCCGTAGTTCGAGGTCGTCGGCGGCGAGTTCCTCTCCTTCCTTGTAGTCGACGACAGCCGTCCCGTCATCGTCGTCGTACGTGATATCGACGTGTGCGTGGGGACGGAGGACCCGCTCTTCGATGACGGCCGGGTCGTCGGGCTCGAGCCACTCGACAGCGACGGTGGTGCCGTGCGGGACTTCGCCGAACTCGAGTTCGGTATCCGAGGAGAGGGTATCGGCCCGATCGGCGAACTGCGTGTCGGCGGGTTCGTCGTCGAACAGCAGGCGAAAGTCGTCGGCGTCGCGTTCCTGCTCGTCGTGATACCCCACGACGAGGGTTCTCTCGTTGCGATGGAGATACAACTGTGGCGGCCGAACGCGGACGTGAGCCAGCGACCGCTGTCCGCGGTTCGGGTTGGGCGGTGCCGTCAACTCGAGGGAGACCTGATCGCCGTAAGTAACGCCGTCGACCGTGATCGTATCGCCCCGAGTGAGCGATCCCGATACGTCCGTCACGGCTGACCGGTCCGTGTCGGGCCGTCGATCGCTCTGGTATTCGTCGCTTTGCCGGTGGACCACCTCGAGACGATCCGGGTCGGCCGCGAGGTCCCCGACGTACGTGATCTCCGCGGTCTCCGTCTCGGCGTCGTAGGTCGATTCGAACGACTCCGCCCCGACGAGCGTCCGATCGTAATAGTAGTAGACGTGCTCGCTCTCGTCGAACCATCGGAGCCCCACGTCGGCGATCGGCCCGGTGTCGAGTTCGACGGCATCGCCCTCGGAAAACGAGTCCCGATCGTCGGCGAGTTGCACGTCCGCGAGTTCGCCGTCGACCCACACCTCGAGCTCGGCGGTGTCGACCGATTCGCCGCCGACATGTTCGATGGTCGCGAGCCCGTCGTCCGCGTGCGAACGAACGCGAATGCGTGCATCGGGAGCCGCATCGCGGTCGCGTTCGGGCGGCTGGTCGATGACCGCGTCGACGTGGACGAACGCGCTCTCCCGAGTGACCGTCGTTTCGACGAACTCGCCCGGTTCGAAGCGCTCGAGGCGCTCGATAGCCCAGTCGTCGTCGACAGTGGCGTCCGATGTGGGTTCGATGACGTACTCCGACTCGACGGTTCCCGGACCCGTATCCCGGGGCTGATCGAATCCGACGGCGAGTGACGCGACCTCACCGTTGAACTCGAAGTGGCGTCCCTCATCGAGATTGGGGAAAAAGACGACGTGGTTCGAATCCTCGAGCCGGTCGAAGACCGGCCCAGTCGCCTCGGGATCGACCAACACGGTGTCCGTCTCGCCGGTGGCGGCGTCGACAACCGTCTCGGCGATGTCGGTCGGGTTCCGCTCTGAGGCGGAGACGGAGACGACGACGAGACGCCCGTCGGCGGACGCGAACGCGGCATCGCTGTCGAGGGTTCCGATCCGCCAGTCACCGCGTTCGACAGCGTTGCCGGACGTCAGCCGGTCGAACGACCCGGTTGCGGCGCTAATCCCGAAGTCATCGCTTCCTGCAATCACCGAAACCGCCGCGGAGGCCGCGTCGATATCGAACTCGCCGTCGATATCGGCGGCGTGGTCCGTGATCTGTCGGGTCAGATATTCGAATTCGGAACTGGACGTCTCATCGAGGCTGACATACCCAAGTCGGCGATAGGTCGCGTCGAGGGCCGATTCTGCGGGGAGCAGTTCGAGGAGGGTCTCGTGATCGGATGACAGTCCCGACCGGTTGGCGTCGGCGGTGTCGTCTGCGACCGCGCCCGCGTACCCGGACAACGCAACGGCCGCGGCGGTTCCGCTTCCGACGAGCAGTTCGCGTCTTCGCATGCCCGGTCGTTGAGTGGTTGCCTCCTTTAACCCTCTGAACTTCTGAAACGTTCGGCAATCATCGCACGGGAGTCGGTCGAGCGACGACGATCTGAGACCGCTCCCTTGCTCGGCGGGGCCGTGACCGAAGTCCCTATTCTGCTGCCGCTCGTATCGGCGGCCGTGACCGAGTACGACGCCGTCGTCTACGACCTAGACGGCACGCTCGTGGATCTCGATGTCGACTGGAACGCCGTCGCCGTCGACGTCCGCGCGGTGTACGACAACGCGAACGTCGAGCCGCCGAGCGACGGCCTCTGGGACATGCTCGAGGCCGCGGACGAGGTCGGACTGGCCGCCGAGGTGGAGTCGGCCATCGCGGCCCACGAACACGACGGGGCGCGAACGTCGCGCCGACTCGTCCGCGCCGACGACCTGCTCGAGCGATCGCCGCCGGCCGGCGTCTGTTCGCTGAACTGCGAACGGGCGTGTCGGATCGCGCTCGAGGAACACGCGCTGACGATGGCGGTCGACGCCGTCGTCGGCCGCGATACGGTCGCGACGTGGAAGCCGGACCCGGAACCGCTGCTCGCGACCGTCCGGGAACTCGAGGCCGACCCCGAGCGGGCGCTGTTCATCGGTGACTCCGCGCGCGACCACCGGACCGCAGAACGGGCGGGGATCGATTTCGAGTACGTCGGCGACGGACCGTCCGGTATCTGACCCCGCACTCCCGCTCGGGTGCTCGAGTCGACTACGTCTGGTTTCGTTTGGCGTACGCGAAGACGACGACCGACGTGACCAGCCAGACGGGAGCGCCGACCCGGATCGCGAACTCGACGCGGTCGGCCCACGTGGGGAGCGCCGTGGTCGCCGACAGAGCGGCGACCAGCGGCGCTCCGACGAGGATGGTGACGACGAACGTCGTCTGCATCACCCAGCCGTAATCGACCCCGTCGGGCGTGGTCGTTTCGACGCGTTCAGGCACGCGTGAGTATGACGACCGGTCCCTCTTAAGCGCGCCGGGTGTGCCCGAAGGCGGGCACGGCGGATGTCGAGACGCTGGAGTGTCGCCGAAGAACAACGACGTTTAATCGTGGGCCCCCAATCTGTGGGTATGCCTAGCGTCCGGGATCTCCGAGCGAAGGCTGGCGAGGAACCGATCACGATGCTGACGGCCTACGACGCGCCAACGGCGTCGATCGTCGACGAGGCCGGCGTCGACGTTATTCTCGTCGGCGACAGTCTCGGAAACACCAGTTTGGGCTACGAAACCACCCTCCCGGTGACCGTCGACGACATGGCTCGCCACACCGGCGCGGTCGCCCGCGCGACCGACGACGCCCTCGTCGTCGCCGACATGCCGTTCCTCTCGGTCGGCGTCGACGAAACGGCGAGCCTCGAGAACGCGGGCCGGATGCTCAAAGAGGAAGACGCCCACGCGGTCAAACTCGAGTGTGGACCCCACACCGTCGATCTCACGGAGAAGCTGGTCCAGCTCGGCGTTCCGGTGATGGCCCATCTGGGACTGACGCCCCAGCACGTCAACCAGTACGGTGGCTATCCCCGTCAGGGAACGGACCAGGAGGCCGCGGAACGCATCCTCGACCTGGCCGCGGCCCACGAGGACGCCGGCGCGTTCGCGCTGGTCCTGGAACACGTCCCGTCGAACCTCGCGGCGGACGTCACGGCAGCGCTGGACATCCCGACGATCGGGATCGGTGCCGGGCCGGACTGCGACGGGCAGGTGCTCGTGGTCGACGACGCGATCGGCCTCAGCGAGTGGTCACCCTCGTTCTCGAAGCAGTTCGGCGACGTCCGCGGGGAGATGGAGTCCGCGATCGGAGCGTACGTCTCGGCGGTCGAGTCCGGCGAGTTCCCCGCCGACGAACACAGCCACGAGGAGAGCGACCTCGAGGACATCTATTGAGCGACCGCCGATCGATCCCGGCCGGCCCCCTCGACACGATGACGTAGAGCCCGTCTCGAGATCGGCGGCGCGGTATCGGCGCGGAGATCACTGGGATCACGGCCGCGCTCGTCTTCCGAGTGGTACTGGAGCCGGAGAGCGCCGTCCGGTCGCGGACCGTTCGTTGCGGCAACCGTTTTCGCCGCGTCGCAGTCTCAATCTCGGTTTCGATCGTCGGCGATCCCCGCCAGAAAGCCCTCGATAACGCCGTTGAACGCAGCGGGCTGCTCGGCCATCGCCAGATGGGCGGCGTCCTCGATCTCGCCGAGGCTGGCCCCGTCGATTTCGTCCGCGAGATACTCGTGGAACCACGGCGGCGTCAGCTGGTCGTACTCCCCGCACACGGCGAGCGTCGGGGTATCGATCTCGGCGACGCGGTCTCGGACGTCGAACTCGTGGCAGGTCAGGAAGTCGCGGCTCGTGACCGCCTGTCCGGTCTCGTGCATTCGTTCCATCGATCGCTCTCGGAGCTCCGGATCGGGGTCGTGAAAGAGTCGGTCCGGACCGTGCAGGAACTCGACCGCCCGCTGGAAGTCGGACTCGAGCCAGGTCAACAGGTCCTCGAGCACGCCGAGTCGCGCACCGGTACCCGTCAGCACGGCCGCTTCGGGGTCGTACTCGCGCTCGAGTAGGATCTGGAGGACGACGGCACCGCCAAGCGAGTTACCGACGAGGTGTTCCGAATCCGTCGCTTCGACCACGGCGAGTACGTCGTCGGCGTAGGCCGACAGCGCCGAGTAGCCGGCGCTCGCGTCGATGTCGTCCGAGTCGCCGTGGCCGCTGAGATCGATCGTAACGATCGGATGAGAGGTCGCCAGCGACCGCTGGCCCGCCCAGATATCGCTCGATCCGCCGCTCCCGTGGACGAAACAGATCGGCGGGCCATCCCCGCCTCGGTCGACGATGTCGTACGCCGTCTCTCGACCGTGGTGCGTTACTGTTTCCATACGCAACGCAACACCGGGGACGGGCATAAAGACTCGATTCGACGGCAACCGGCGACCGCCGGAGCGGGGCGTTGCTCCGTCCGTCATCTCGCCACCCGTACCAGTCGACGCGAGCTTCCGCGTCGGGGTCCGCTGTGAACTGCGAACAAGCACTTCATCGACATCCCTCTTGCCGTCATGCGATTATTCGGCGAAGGGTTTAAATACTAGCGGTGCTTACCTTGGGTTAGTTAGAGCATGACTCTCGACCAATTCACCCCGGAGGAGGGGCAGGTAGCCCGTCGGTACGACTACGACGACGGCACGGTGATGGCCGTCGACTTCGGTACCGAGCAGGCCGACGCGTCGGTCGATATCGTCGACGGCACGGTCATCGTCGTCCTCGCCGACGACCAGTACGAAATCGAACTCCCCGCAGACGCCACGAACCCGCACACGTTTATGAAAAACGGCGTTCTCACTGTCGAACTGGAGGAGAACCGATGAAACTCACCGTCAAACCACTCAAACAGAAAGACGCCGGTCGCGGACTGGCCGCGATCGACCGCGTATCGATGAACGAACTCGACCTCGAGAACGGGGATTACATCGTCATCACGGGCTCGGGCGACGGCCAGGCCGTCGCACGCGTCTGGCCCGGCTACCCCGAAGACGAGGGACGTGGCATCGTCCGAATCGACGGCCGCCTGCGACAGGAGGCCGACGTCGGGATCGACGACAACGTCACGATCGAACCCGCGGACGTCAAACCCGCGAAATCGGTCACTGTCGCGCTCCCGCAGAACCTCCGCATTCGAGGTGACATCGGTCCGCTCGTCCGCGACAAGCTTTCCGGCCAGGCCGTCACTGAGGGCCAGACGGTTCCGTTCTCGCTCTCGTTCGGCCCCATGGCTAGCTCCGGCCAATCGGTGCCGCTGAAGATCGCGAGTACCTCGCCGTCGGGCACCGTCGTTATCACGGACTCGACGAGCATCGAAATCTCCGAGACCCCCGCCGAACAGGTCCAGTCCGGCGGCGGCGCGTCCGCAGAGGGCGTCCCGAACGTCGCCTACGAGGACATCGGTGGTCTGGACGACGAACTCGATCAGGTCCGCGAGATGATCGAGTTGCCGATGCGCCACCCCGAACTGTTCCAGCAGCTGGGGATCGAGCCGCCGAAGGGCGTCCTCCTGCACGGCCCGCCGGGTACGGGGAAGACCCTGATGGCCAAGGCGGTCGCCAACGAGATCGACGCCAACTTCGAGACGATCTCCGGACCCGAGATCATGTCGAAGTACTACGGCGAATCCGAGGAACAGCTCCGCGAAGTCTTCGAAGAGGCCGAGGAGAACGCCCCCTCGATCATCTTCATCGACGAACTCGACTCCATCGCGGCCAAACGCGAGGAAGCCGGCGGTGACGTCGAACGACGCGTCGTCGCCCAGCTCCTCTCGCTAATGGACGGCCTCGAGGAACGGGGCCGGGTGACGGTCATCGCCGCGACCAACCGCGTCGACGCGATCGATCCCGCGCTCCGGCGCGGCGGTCGCTTCGACCGCGAGATCGAGATCGGCGTCCCCGACAAGGAGGGCCGCAAGGAGATCCTGCAGGTCCACACCCGCGGGATGCCCCTCGACGAGGGGATCGATCTCGATCAGTACGCCGAGAGCACGCACGGCTTCGTCGGCGCCGACCTCGAGTCGCTGGCCCGCGAGAGCGCGATGAACGCGCTCCGTCGCATCCGCCCCGAACTCGACCTCGAGTCCGAGGAGATCGACGCCGATGTCCTCGACTCGCTGGAGGTCACCGAGCGCGACTTCAAGGAGGCGCTCAAAGGAATCCAGCCCTCCGCGATGCGCGAGGTCTTCGTCGAAGTTCCCGACGTCACGTGGAACGATGTCGGCGGACTGGGCGAGACCAAAGAGCAACTCCGCGAGACGATCCAGTGGCCGCTTGACTACCCTGAGGTGTTCGAGCAGATGGACATGCAGGCCGCCAAAGGCGTCCTCATGTACGGCCCGCCGGGCACGGGGAAGACCCTGCTCGCGAAGGCCGTCGCCAACGAGGCCCAGTCGAACTTCATCTCGATCAAGGGTCCCGAACTGCTGAACAAGTACGTCGGGGAGAGCGAGAAGGGCGTCCGCGAAGTCTTCGAGAAGGCGCGGTCGAACGCCCCGACCGTGATCTTCTTCGACGAGATCGACTCGATCGCGGGCGAACGTGGCCAGCGCCAGGGTGATTCCGGCGTCGGCGAACGCGTCGTCTCCCAGCTCCTGACGGAACTCGACGGGCTCGAGGAACTCGAGGACGTCGTCGTGATCGCCACGACCAACCGGCCGGATCTGATCGACAGCGCCCTGCTTCGTCCGGGTCGCCTCGACCGTCACGTCCATGTGCCGGTCCCCGACGAGGACGCTCGCAAGGCGATCTTCGAGGTCCACACCCGCAACAAGCCGCTGGCCGAATCGGTCGACCTCGAGTGGCTCGCGGGCGAGACGGAGGGCTACGTCGGTGCCGACATCGAAGCAGTCTGCCGCGAGGCCTCGATGGCCGCCAGCCGCGAGTTCATCAACTCGGTCGATCCCGAGGAGATGGACGATACCATCGGCAACGTCCGCATCGGCAAGCAACACTTCGAGCACGCGCTCGAAGAGGTCAACCCGAGCGTCTCCCCCGACACCCGCGAGCAGTACGAGGAACTCGAGGACGAGTTCCAGCAGGCCGAGCCCGGACAGGACGAGCAGCTCGGACGTACCTTCCAGTAAGGTCGACCACCGCGGTCACGCGTCCCTGCCGTTGCTCGCGTCAGTGAGTGACGTTCGCCGGCTCGAGGTCGGCGAGTACCGCGTCGGCGTGCCCGTCCGGCGAGACGCCCTCGTAGGCTGCCTCGATGTGCCCGTCCGGTCCGACGACGTAGGTATTCCGGAAGACGCCGTCGAACGTATTGCCGAACATCTGTTTCTCGCCGTAGGAATCGTACAGCGTCGCGACCTCACCGAACTCGTCCGATAACAGGTCGAACTCGAGGTCGTAGTCGGCCGCGAAGTCGGCGATGTCGTCGACGGGATCGTCGCTGATACCGACGACCGCGACATCGCGGGCCTCGAATTGCGGGAGCGCATCGTTGAACCCGCAGGCTTCGGTCGTACAGCCGTCCGTGTTGGCGCGGGGATAGAAGTAGACGACGAGCCGTTGCCCCGCGAACTCGGAGCGGGTGACCGTCTCGCCGCGTTGGTTTGGCAGTTCGAACTCCGGTGCTTCGTCGCCGACGTCGAGCATGCATGCGAGTTAGCGACCCGTCGTGTATACGTTACGATTTCACACGGAACGGCCGACGCCGAAACGCGAGGTGTACCGAACGCGGGTTACTCGAGGCGTTCGGCGGCCTCTCGCTCGACGAGGGGTGCCGCGTTTTGCTCCGGGAGCGTGACGACATCGTCGCTCGTCAGGGTATACTCCCGATCGTCGACGCCGAGAATGGAACCGATATCGCTGGTGATTCGGACGGTCGTCCGATCGATCCCGGCGACCGCGTCCCGACCCTCGTCGTCGGCCGGGACGGCGTCGGCGTCCGCGGTCGGCGAGTCGACCGGACGGTCGGTACCGGAATCGGACGCCGCACTCGGTGGCTGGTCCCCCGGGGCAGCCGACGGGCCGATGCCGTCGGTTCGATCCGACCCCGTCCCGTCACTCGCTCCGACCGACGGCTCGGCCCCGCCCATGACGTCTGCGGGGGAGACGCCGCTCGAGCCGTCCGCATCCGCGGCCGCGTCTGCCGCAGGGTCGACGGCCGGCGACGGTGCGTCGGGCGGTGCCGGTGGCGCGTCGTCCGCGGTCGCGTCACCGGCTGGCTGCGTCTCGGCTCGCGCCTCGAGATCGCCGGCGTCGGCGGTCGGCGACGCATCGGACGCGGGCGGCGAGCCAGCGCCTGCATCCGTCTCGGTGACCGGCTCCTCGACGCCCTCGAGAACGTCGAGGACGCGGCTCTTGTTCGATTCGATGCGTTCGACGAGATCGTCGAACAGATCGCCTTCCTCGGCGGTCAGGCCCTCGTCGTCGGCCGGCATGCCGGCCGCCGCGAGACTGGCCTGTTTGACGAGTTTCCCCATTCGGCGCTCGTAGATCGCCTCGACAACGTCCTTGGCGGTCTCGATCTCGTCGGTCAAGCGGCTGACTTCGGGCGAGGAAAAGGGGTCGTCCGTCCGGTCGGCGACGCGGTCGCGTTCGTCCTCGAGATCGGCGATGTACTCGCCGACCTCCTGATAGAAGGACGGGCGCAGGTTCTGGAGGCTGTCCTTCTGGCGCTCCTTGCTCTGGACCGAACGCAGTTCGTCTAAATTCATTCTTTCTCCTTCTCGGCGCGGCCGCGTGCCATCAGGAACACGGCGACGTACTCCGGGAGTGACTGGTCTCCCTCCGAGACCGTAAAGGTGTCTCCTCCGAGTTCGACCTCGCCGCCGTCACTGACATCGACGGTGATCTCGTGGCCCTCGAACGTCTCCGGGACGGCATCGACCAGCGGATCGAAGTCGGCGATCTCGTCGCGCTCGAGGCGCACCGTCTTCAGCCCGCTTCCGCCGTGGAGACTCCCGGGGAGGCGGATGAGTCGGTTCGTGTCGGTCGTGACTGGCTCGTCGATCGGCGCGTTGTCCCGCTCGACGGCCAGACTCGTGAACCGCTCGGCCAACTGCGCGACGGCGGTGTGGACGGTGACGTTGCCCGCCTCGAGTTGCTCCCGATTGTTGCGGGCCGCGTTCAGCGTGGCCTGGGCCTTCCCCTCGCCGATGCCGTCGAACGATTGGAGTCGCTCGAGGGCGGCGTCTTCTTCGAGTTCGAGCAACTCGTCGACGAACGTCATGAAGTGATCGTGGGTCCGAGCGCCCCAGCCGCCCTCGGTCCGGAGCGTGCGCCGCTCCGTCGGGGTCTTCCGCCCCAACCCGGCCACCGTCTCGGTCTCGATCAAGTCGTCGAACTCGAGTCCGATGCCGCGGACGTAGTCGACGATCTCGCGGCGGTGCTCGCGCTCTAAGTGCAGGACGTTCGAATCGCGGACGTGGACGTGATACCCGCGACCGCCCGAGAAGACGATCTCGAGGTCCTCGAAGGCGAAGTCGTTCTCGAGGAAGTCAAGCAGCCGACGCAGGGCATCCTGACACGTCGCGAGCATCTCGCCGTAACTGTCCTCGCCCAGCGTCACGCTGGGCAGGTGATCGGCGTCGAGATCGAAGACGAGATCGGCCGACTGCCACTCTTTCTCGTGCATCGAACTCGCGCCGGGGTCGCGAAAGCGTCCCGCGGAGAAGTAGACGTGTCGCGGGCGCTTTCGGACGAGGAATTCGGAGAGATCGCCCAACTCGAGCAGCGAACGGTGGCGGACCATCGTCGTGTCCGGTCCCTCGGTCCAGGGGATGTACCCCCACTCGCGTTCGTTGGCCGCGGGCGGCGGCGTGATCTCCGTCCGTCGATAGTGGTCGCGGAATCGCCCCCGCAGATAGGCCCTCGTTCGCTCCTCCATACGACTCGGGTAGTCGTGGATGGGGGCGTATAACCTTGCCGAATGTTCGACCTCGTGGGGGGACGACACAGGGAATCCGACCGAGCGTCGCTCGTGTCCCGTGTTGCTTCGCGCCGCGCTCGCTTCGTCACTGGCCGGCGAATCGACGGTCACGTCCCGATCACGTTCGAGGACCGTGTCGACGCGACCGGTCGGTGTCGTAGCCCTCGAGACGATCCTGTACAGTAGTTCCGGCCGTCGGATTCCGTCTCGGCAATCAGTAGCGTCCCGCTTCAGCGCCGTATCAGATCGGAAATCCGGTCGGCGATACCGACGTCAGCCCCGAGTTTCAGGTAGTAGGCGTCGCCGCCGTCCTCGTAGTAGTCGTCGATCCGGCGCTTGATCTCGAAGCCGAGGTGTTCGTAGAACTGGAGCGCGTTCTCGTTGCTCGTCCGAGCGTGACACGTGATCGTGTCGTGATCATCCGCGACGTGGGCGACGAGCCGTTTGCCGATTCCTTCGCCGCGGGCGCCCGGACTTACCGCCAGAAAGAGAATATAGCCGTCGCGTCGAACGGCAGCGAACCCGATGAGATCACCGTCTTGGACGTAACAGTGAACCTTCGACCGTCGATACGCGTCCGTAAAGAAATCGTACCGTTGTTTGAGCACATCCTCCTGACGGTTGATCTTCTCCTTTAGCTGCCAGGCGGCGTCGACGAAATCGTCGCTCCCCGGTGCGACGACGCGACTGTCGATGTTGACGCTCACTACGACAGTCTACCAGCGTCGTCAATATAATTCCACCGGCAGTCGACGCGCGGACCCGTCGGAGACGGGCGACACGTCCGGGAGTTCCCCGATTCGACCTGACACCCGTGCCGGCTACACTGCGCTCGAAACGACGGGCATAGGACCCCAGCCGATCAAACGGGCCCCAATGGGGTACGAACTGCGCAACCACACGGCCGATGTCGCGGTGGCGGCGACCGGTGACTCGCTCGAGGCTGTCTTCGCGGCGGTAGCCGACGGGCTCGCGGCCGCATCGTGTGACGAGATCGCCGGTTCCGGGGACCGGTTTTCCCTCTCCGTCACGGCCGAGAGCCGCGAGGCGCTGTTGTTCGACTATCTCGACGAACTGATCTACCTGCGAGACATCCGATCGGAACTCCCCGTCGACCACCGCGTCGAGTCGATCGAGCCGCCGTCGGCATCCGATCGCTCGGACGACGGTGATGGGGCAGCAGGCGACGGCTTCGACGAGTGGCAACTCGAGGCCAGCGCCCGCGGCGTTCCGCTCTTCGACATCGACGCGCGCGAGATAAAGGCGGTGACGTACTCGGAGATGTGCCTCGAGCGGGCCGGGACGGACGGTGACGACGGGAGCTGGGAGGCGTACGTCGTCTTCGACGTTTGACCGGCTGTGGCTCGCGGGCGGTCGACGCACGTAGGGTGACGTATTTTCCTCTCCCGGACCGTACCGCACGGTGATGAGAGACGGATACCGACGCGTTCGAAAACGGCGACTCGGCGGGGCAGTGGTGGCTCTCCTCGCGGCTTCGAGTGCGGTACTGGGGACGGCCTGGGCTCACGAGGAATACGTCGTCGACGAGGAGCGCGATGTCGTCGTCGGCGAGTTCCTCGCCGAGTCGCTGCGCGATCCGTTCGTCGTCGGCCCGCTCCTGGTAGGTGCGTTCGCCGTCGCCGTCGCAATCGTGATCTACCTCCTCGTTCGCCCGCTGCAGGGGGATCTCGCCGCGTTCCGGGCCGCCATGCGGGAGTATACCGCGTTCGTACCCTGGTTGCTCCGGATCTCCTTTGGCATCCCGCTGATCGGTGCCGGGTTCGGCGGCTATTTCGTCAGCCCCGCGCTCCACGTCGAACTGCGGCTTCTGCAGGTCGCGCTCGGCTTCCTCCTCCTGTTCGGCCTGGCGACGCGCGTCGTCGCGCTGGTCACGCTCGCTGCCTACCTCGTCGGTCTCGCGCTCCGCCCGGTCCTGCTGTTGCAACTCGAGTACGTCGGCGGCATGCTCGCCGTCGTCCTGATCGGGAGCGGGCAACCGAGCGCGGATCACGTTCTCCAGCGGGTCGCCGGCACCTCGGGGACCGTCTACGGCCGGTTCGATCCGGTGTCCGACCGCGCTCGCACGTTTCAGGAGCGGGTTCGCGGGTACCGTCCCCTCGTGCCGACGGTCGTTCGCGTCGGCCTCGGCTGTACGTTCGTCTCCCTCGGGCTGGGCCAGAAGTTGCTGCGGCCCGGTATCGCGCTCGCGGTCGTCGGTCGGTACGATCTGACGGCGGTCGTCCCCGTCAGTCCCGCGCTGTGGGTCCTCGGAGCGGGAGTGGCAGAGATCGCGCTCGGTCTCGCGCTCCTGATCGGGTTTTTTACGCGGGCGAGCGCAGCGACGGCGATCGGCGTGTTCGCGCTCACGCTCTTCGCGCTGCCCGACGATCCCGTCCTCGCCCACGTCGGCCTCTTCGGCCTGGCATCGGTGTTGCTCATCACCGGAAGCGGCCCGTACGCCGTCGATCGATGGCTCGAGACCCGCTGGGCCGACGAACGTGCCGGCAGGGTACTGGAACCCGCGTAAATGAGGTGTGCCCCGCGATTCGACAGTGCTAGTGACTGTCGAAGACGTTGAAGAGACGAACACCTTTCATCGCTGCGGGCCGACTTCCGTGTATGACCACCTTCGACGCCGACGGCATCACGTTAGAGCGGGTGCGCGAGTACGTCTGGGAGATCCCACAGGACGGGGACATGCGCGTCCCCGCGCGGGTACTGGCGAGTGAGGAGTTGCTCGAGGAGATCAAGGAGGACAAGACCCTCGAACAGATCACGAACACGACCCACCTGCCGGGGATCACGAACCACGCGATCTGCATGCCCGACGGGCATCAGGGCTACGGCTTCCCGGTCGGCGGGGTCGGCGCACTCGACGCCGAGAACGGCTGTATTTCGCCGGGCGCGGTCGGCTACGACATCAATTGCGGCGTCCGGATGATGCGGACGAACCTGACGTACGACGACGTGAGAGGCCACGAGGAGGAACTCGTCGAGTCGCTGTTCGCCAACGTCCCGTCGGGGCTCGGCGGCGGCGGCATCGTCGAAGCCGGCGTCGACACCGTCGACGAAATCCTCGCCCGCGGCGTCGACTGGGCGCTCGAGAACGGCTACGCCGTCGCCGACGACCTGCGCCACTGCGAGGACGAAGGCATGCGCGAGGGCGCGGCCCCCGACAAGGTCAGCCAGAAGGCCAAAGACCGCGGGAAGAACCAGATCGGCTCGCTGGGATCGGGCAACCACTTCCTCGAGGTCCAGCGCGTGACCGATGTCTTCGATGCGGACGTGGGCGAGGCCTTCGGACTCGAGGAAGACCAGATCGTCGTGTTGATCCACTGTGGCTCTCGCGGACTGGGCCACCAGACCTGTAACGACTACCTGCGGAAGATCGAACAGCAACACCAGGGCCTGCTGGACCAGCTACCGGACAAGGAACTCGCGGCCGCGCCCGCGGGCTCGCAACTCGCCGCGGATTACTACGGCGCGATGAACGCGGCGATCAACTTCGCGTGGGTCAACCGGCAGCTGATCATGCACCGCACGCGGCAGGTCTTCGAGCGCGTGTTCGATCGCTCGTGGGAGGAGATGGAGATGGACCTGCTGTACGACGTGGCCCACAACATCGCGAAGAAGGAGACCCACACGGTCGGGGCGGACGGGGAAGAGCGAGAGCTCTACGTCCACCGCAAGGGGGCGACGCGGGCGTTCCCCGCCGGCCATCCCGAAGTCCCGTCGGCCTACCGCGAGGTCGGCCAGCCGGTAATCATCCCCGGCAGCATGGGCGCTGGCAGCTACGTCCTCCGCGGGGGCGAGAACTCGATGGATCTCACCTTCGGCTCGACCGCCCACGGTGCCGGCCGGTTGATGAGTCGCACGCAGGCCAAAGACGAGTTCTGGGGCGGCGATGTCAAGCAGGATCTCGCGGACCAGCAGGAAATCCACGTCAAGGCCCAGTCCGGAGCCACGATCGCCGAGGAAGCGCCGGGCGTCTACAAGGACGTCGACGAGGTCGTCCGCGTCTCCGACGAACTGGGCATCGGCGACAAGGTCGCACGGACGTTCCCCGTCTGTAACATCAAGGGCTAGTTGGGACCGCGCCGCGACGTTCCCATCCCGCGACGCTGGATCCGTGCCGTTCGACTCGGCGGAAGGAGACGATCGGCACCGCTTGCGGTCCGGTTACTGCAGCCGGTACGGGTTGTCCTCGTCCCCATCGTCACCCTCGCTCTCGTAGGGTTTCCGCGCGGTGATCGTCACCGTCGCCTCTGGGTCGTCCTCGTCGGCCCACGGGCTGTCGTAGGCCGAAATCTCGAGGTCGGTCACGTCCCAGCCTTCCGCCTCGATGAGTTCGACCAGCCGTCGCTGGTCCTCGAGCATGTCCTCGTCCATGGCCCTGTCTCTTATACACATCTCTGAGCGGGCTGGCANTGTGTATAAGAGACAGATCGACGACCGGTCGGCGGTGGCACTTATCATAGCGGTTTGACAGGGTCTGGAAACCGAAACCGGTTACGCGGCGTCGGAATTCCCGGCGTGCTTAAGCGGATCCGTCTGCAACTCGAACGCATGCTCACCGACGAGTTCGGGCGGGAGGTCACCGGGGTGCGCGTCTCCCTCACCGATCGGTGTAATTTCGACTGCGTCTACTGTCACAACGAGGGGCTAGGGGACACTCGCGGGCCGATGGACCCACAGGACGACGAGATGTCGACCGACGACGTCGTCCGGTTTCTCGAGGTCGCCGCCGAGTTCGGCGTTGACGCGGTCAAGTTCACCGGCGGGGAGCCCATGCTGCGGCAGGATTTAGCGGAGATCATCGAGCGCACCCCGGACCGGATGGAGGTCTCGGTGACCACGAACGGGACGTTCCTCCCCGGCCGCGCCGCGGAGCTCGTCGCCGCCGGGCTGGAGCGAGTCAACGTTTCTCAGGATGCGCTCGATCCGGCGGACTTCGCCGCCGTGACGAAAAGCGGGGCCTACGAAAAGGTACTCGAGGGCGTCGAGGCGGCGCTGGACGCGGGGCTCGACCCGGTCAAACTCAACATGGTCGTCTTCGAGCACACGGCGGGGTACGTGCCGGAGATGGTCGATCACGTCGCGGACAACGACGGACTCCAGTTGCAGTTGATCGAGTACATGCCCGAACTGACGGGCAAGCCCGAATGGAACATCGACATCCAGCGCGTCCACGACTGGCTGGCCGAGCGGGCCACGGAGATCGAACACCGCGAGATGCACGACCGGAAACGGTACTGGGTCGGCGGGAGCGCAGCCGACGGTGGCGAGGCGGGTGATGCTTCGTCGAACGCGTCCGGTGCCGGAATGGTCGAAATCGTCGATCCCGTCGAGAACCCCACCTTCTGTGCGAACTGCCACCGGGTTCGGGTCACCCACGAGGGCTACCTCAAGGGCTGTCTCAACCGCAACGACGACCTCAAGTCGATGGGAGAGATGACGAAACCGGAGATCCGCGAGGCGTTCCGCGATACCGTCGCCGATCGCGTCCCCTACTACGGGGAATACATGGTCCAAAACGACGACGGTCAGTGGGAGCTCAACGAGAAGTATATCGAGGAGTACGCCGGCGCGTAGCATCCGCAGCCGCAGTCGTCGTCTCGTTGTTCGTCGACGCGGGCGGTGTGACACGGGAGAGAAGGACATACGGGACGTCGTGCCCTTTCGTTGCCCTTAAGTAGTAGACGGGGGTACGTTCGGGTGCAATACGTGCAGGGGAGCGATCCCCGAGTCCGAGAGGGCGATGATAGACGAACGGTGTTGTGGTAGCCAAGCGGCCCAAGGCGCATGGTTGCTAACCATGTGGCGTCAAGCCTCCGGGGTTCGAATCCCCGCCACAACGTCGGACACTTCGCTGGCGTTTTCCCGCCAGTCATTTGCAACGCAGGCAGACCAGACACAGATACACGACACATGAGCGCCGAAGAACCTCAAGAACAAGAAGACGACGAAGATCTTCGATACTTCGTCCGCATCGGGCAAACCGACCTCGATGGGACGAAGTCCGTCGAGCGCTCGCTCTCGGAGATGAACGGGATCGGTCGCCGAACCGCCCGACTCATCGCCGAGGAAGCGGGTGTCGACCGAACGGCGACGTTCGGCCGGCTCGACGACGACGTCATCGATGGCGTCATCGAAGTCGTCGAGAACTACGCCGACGAAGTCCCGAACTGGCTCAACAACCGTCAGGACGACTTCTACAGCGGCGAAACGACCCACGAGATCGGCAACGATCTCCAGTTGACTCGACAGCACGACATCAACCGGATGAAGATGATCGACTCCTACAAGGGCACGCGCCACAAGCGCGGCCAGAAGGTTCGCGGTCAGCGAACCAAGTCCACCGGTCGGACGGAGGGCACCATCGGAGTCAACGTCGAAGAGATCCGCGAAGAACAGGCCGAAGAGGCCGCCGAAGAAGAGGGCGAGGGTGAATAATGCCACTCGGCACTGACACCAAGCAATACGAGACGCCGAACCACCCCTACCAGGGTGAACGCATTGCCTCCGAACACTCCCTCGTCGACCGCTACGGGCTCTCCAACAAGGAAGAGCTCTGGCGTGCCCAGTCCGAGCTTCGCTCCTACCGGCGCGAGGCCCGCGAACTGCTCGGCCAGGCCCAGGACGACGACACTGTCGTCCGCCGCTCCGAGGAGTTCCTCGGTCGGCTCAAACGTGTCGGCATCCTCGATGAGACCGACGAACTCGGCGACATCCTGTCGCTCGAGATCGAGGACATCCTCGAGCGCCGACTGCAGACGGTCGTCTACCGCAACGGGTTGGCGAACACGGCCCAGCAGGCTCGTCAGTTCATCACGCACGGCCACATCGTGGTCGACGGGCAGCGCCACCTCGTTCCCTCCTACGTCGTCGACATCGACGAGGAGGACCTGGTGGCTTTCGACGAGAACAGCCCGCTCGCGGACGACCTCCACCCCGAACGCGCGGAGGGTCAGTAACATGAGTCAGGACGACGAAAAATGGGGCATTGCCCACGTACACGCATCGTTCAACAATACTGTCATGACCGTGACCGACCTCACGGGTGCGGAGACGATCGCCAAGTCCTCCGGCGGGACGGCAGTCAAGCAGAACCGCGACGAGGCGTCGCCGTACGCGGCCATGCAGATGGCCGAGTCCGTCGCCGAAGAGGTCAAAGCGGCCGGCATCACGGGCCTGCACGTTCACGTGCGCGGCCCCGGTGGCAACCTGCAGAAGTCCCCCGGTCCGGGCGCACAGGCGACGATCCGTGCGCTCGCCCGCTCGGGCATCAAGATCGGGCGCATCGAGGATGTCACGCCGATCCCACACGACGGATCGCGCGCTCCCAAAGGGAAGGGCGGCTACTAGATCATGAGTGCAGAGTACGACGTCGAGTTCGTCGAACGCGAGGATCGTGAGGCGCGGTTCCTCGTTCGCGGCGTGACACCCGGGTTCGCAAACGGTATCCGTCGAGCGATGGTCGCCGACGTGCCAACGATGGCGATCGATACCGTCCGGTTCGTCGAGAACTCGTCGGTCATGTTCGACGAGCAACTCGCCTTGCGACTCGGCCTCGTCCCGCTGACGACGCCGCCGGTCGGTGAGTTCGGCGAGGACGAGACCGTCACGCTCTCGATCGACGTCGAAGGGCCGGCCACCGCGTACTCCGGCGACCTCGTTTCCAGCGACGAGCTCGTCAAACCCGCCGACGAGAACGTCCCGATCATCGAACTCAAGGACGGTCAACGTCTCGAGGCCGAGGCCGACGCCGTCATCGACCGTGGGAAAGACCACGCCAAACATCAGGGCGGGGTCGCGGTCGGCTACCGACACCTCCAGCGCGTGGAGGTCGAGGGTGACCTGCCGGAGTTCGAGGACGAGGAGAGTCGGATCATCCGCGGCGTCATCGAAGACGACGGCGAACTCGTTTCGACGAGCGAGTTCGATCACGATCTCTCGAACCGGTATCCGGGCAAGGAGGTCCGGATCGAGGACGTGCCAAACGCTTTCGTCTTCCACGTGGAAACCGACGGCTCGTTCCCCATCGAGGAGCTCGTCACGCGGGCCGCGGATACGATCGCGGAACGTGCGACCGAACTCGAAAACGCAGTACAGCTGTAGATATGAACCGACGCCCCAAACCCACTCAGGACGCGCCGCTCGCCGTCGCCGTGAACGACGAGACCGGCGATCGTGCGTCCGACGGAATCGAAAGGGGTTTGAAGGGGCGACGGGTAGACGGAAGTGCGAGCAGGGATAGCCAAGTCAGGCCAACGGCGCAGCGTTCAGGGCGCTGTCTCGTAGGAGTCCGCAGGTTCAAATCCTGCTCCCTGCATCACTTCTCTACGACCGAACGACAGTCAGGAAGCGGTCGGGCAGTTTCCGATCGGTTCAGGACACGGCCCGTTCGGCAGTACAACAATTTCGATTCCACAGTCGACGGCGCGGTTCCTCGCGTCGCCGATCAGTTAGCAGTTGGAGGATACCAATGAGTAGCAAGACTAATCCGAGGCTCAACGATCTTATCGCCGAGCTGAAGTCGACGTCCCGCGAAGCGGACGCCGACGTCTGGCGAGACGTTGCGGATCGACTCGAGAAGCCCCGGCGTACCCACGCTGAGGTAAACCTGGGCCGCATCGAGCGATACGCACGCGAAGAAGAGACTGTCGTCGTTCCCGGCAAGGTGCTGGGCTCCGGCGCACTACAGAAGAACGTTACCGTCGCCGCCGTCAACTTCTCTTCGTCCGCGGAGACGAAGATCGATCAGGTCGGCGAACCGGTACCGCTCGAGCAAGCGCTCGAAGAGAACCCCGAAGGGGCAAACGTCCGGGTGATTCGATGAGTCTCGCAGAGTTCGACGCAGATCTCGTCGTCGATGCCGGTGACTGTATCCTCGGTCGCGTCGCAAGCGAGGTCGCCCAGCGCGCGCTGGACGGCGACCGTGTCGCGATCGTCAACGCAGAGGACGCAGTCATCACCGGCGACAAGGAAGACATCTTCGAGACGTACCGTACGCGGCTGCAGATGGGTTCGGACCGCGGACCCTACTATCCCAAGCGACCGGACACGATCTTCAAGCGCTCCGTTCGCGGAATGCTGCCGTACAAGAAACCCCGTGGCCGCGAGGCACTCGACAACGTCCGCGTCTACGTCGGCGATCCCTACGAGAGCGACGACGACCACGAGTCGGACGTACTCGAGGGAACGTCGCTGGATCGCCTGTCGAACATCCGCTTCGTCCACCTACACGAAGTGTCCGAACAGTTAGGTGCTAACGTCACATGGTAACCAATACGAGTGGCAAGAAAAAGACAGCCGTCGCTCGCGCCACGGTGCGCGAAGGCGAGGGTCGCGTTCGAATCAATTCCCAACCCGTCGAACTGGTCGAACCGGAGATGTCCCGGCTCAAGATGCTCGAGCCGTTCCGCATCGTCGGCGAGGACCTGCGCGGCGAGATGGACATCGACGTTCGCGTCGAGGGTGGCGGCATCAGCGGCCAGGCGGACGCCGTCAGGACCGCCATTGCGCGCGGGATCGTCCAGCACTCGAACGACGCCGAACTCCGTGACGCGTTCATGGAGTTCGACCGCTCGCTGCTGGTCAACGACGTTCGCCAGTCCGAACCGAAGAAATGGGGTGGCCCGGGCGCTCGGGCACGCTACCAGAAGTCCTACCGCTGAGGTGATCCACGCATGATGGTACCGGTCCGGTGTTTCACCTGTGGTAACGTCGTCGCCGAACACTGGGAGGAGTTCGACGAGCGAGCGAACGAGGGCGACGAGGACCCCGAGAAGGTGCTCGACGAGCTCGGCGTCGACCGCTACTGCTGTCGGCGCATGCTCGTCAGTCACAAGGACCTCGTCGACGTCGTCTCCCCGTACCAGTAACAATGCAACAACAACAGCACAACCGCTACGAGAAGGCACGCATCCTCGGCGCGCGAGCGCTGCAGGTGTCCTACGGCGCGCCGGTGTTGATCGAGACGGAGCAGACCCAACCGATCCTCATCGCCGCCGAGGAGTACGACGCCGGCGTGCTGCCGTTTACCGTCAAGCGGGGGTACGACCGGAAATGACGCTCATCACGGACATCCGGCTCCGTCGGATCCTCGACTCGAGAGGGAATCCGACGGTCGAGGCCGATGTCGTGACCGAAAGCGGCGGCTTCGGCCGCGCCGCGGCACCCAGCGGTGCCAGCACCGGCGAGCACGAGGCCGTCGAGCGGCCGCCCAGCGAGGCTATCGCCGCGGCTCGAGAACACGCCGTCCCCCGTCTCGTCGGCGAGGTCTACGCCGGCAATCAGCGCGATGTCGACGCCGCGCTCCACGCCGCCGACGGGACCGACGACTTCTCGGAGATCGGTGCCAACAGCGCGGTCGCGATCTCGATGGCTGCCGCGAAGGCCGGTGCCGACGTGCTTGGTGCCCCGCTGTTCCAGCACCTCGGCGGGACGTTCCGCGGCGACGACTTCCCGATTCCCCTCGGCAACGTCGTCGGCGGCGGCGAACACGCTGCCGACGCGACCGACATTCAGGAGTTCCTGGCCGCACCCGTCGGCGCACCCAGCGTCGCGGACGCCGTCTTCGCAAACGCAGCCGTCCACGCCGCCGTCGCCGATCTGCTCGAGGAACGCGACGTTCCCTGTGGCAAGGGCGACGAGGGCGCGTGGGCACCGTCGATCGACGACGGCGAGGCCTTCGAAATCGTCGCCGAGGCGGTCTCGATGGTCCAGGACGAGGTCGGGTTCAATATCGGCTTCGGGCTGGACGTTGCCGGTGCCGAGTTGTACGATTCCGACTCGGAAACGTACGAGTACAGCGACCGGAGCCGCGACACCGACGAGCAGATCGCGTACATCGCGGAGCTGGTCGAGGAGTACGACCTCGTCTACGTCGAGGATCCCCTCGACGAGGACGACTACGACGCCTTCGCCGACCTCACGGACGAAGTCGGCGATCAGACCCTGATCTGCGGTGACGACCTGTTCGTCACCAACACCGACCGTCTCGTCAACGGGATCGATCGTGGCGCAGCCAACAGCATCCTGATCAAGCCAAACCAGATCGGGACGCTGTCGGACGCCTTTGACGCGATCGAACTCGCGACGGAGAACGGCTACGACTCGGTCGTCTCCCATCGATCGGGCGAGACCGAAGACGCGACGATCGCACACCTCGCCGTTGCGACCGACGCTCCCTTCATCAAGACGGGTGCCGTCGGCGGCGAGCGAACCGCAAAGCTCAACGAGCTCATTCGAATCGCAGACGACGCGACATGACAGAGAACGACGCAACCCAGGAAGGGCTCGACGCCGCCGAGGAGGCGACCGACGAGGAGCCAGCCGAAGGGGCTGGCCCCGCCGGCGACGCCGACGACGTCGAGCCAGTAGACGAACAGCCCGCCGACGCCGAGGGAGCACCCGCGGCCGACGCCGAACAAGCCGACGACACCGACGAGGAGGACGCCGGTCCGACCCTCGACGACGACGTCATGCCCGACGAGGAGGCGGACCTCCTCATCCCCGTCGAGGACTACCTCGGCGCTGGTGTCCACATCGGGACCCAGCAGAAGACCACGGACATGGACCGGTTTATCCACCGCGTCCGAACCGACGGGCTCTACGTGCTCGACATCTCGAAGACCGACGGCCGTATCCGCACGGCCGCGGACTTCCTCGCCAACTACGACCCCGAGCAGATCCTGGTCACCTCGAGTCGCCAGTACGGTCGGTTCCCGGCGGAGAAGTTCGCCGAGGCAGTCGGCGCTCGCGCCCGCACCGGTCGCTTCATCCCCGGAACGCTGACGAATCCGAAGTACGACGGCTACATCGAGCCGGACGTCCTCGTCGTCACCGACCCGATCGGCGACGCCCAGGCCGTCAAGGAGGCTATCACGGTCGGTATTCCGGTCATCGCGATGTGTGACTCGAACAACCAAGTCAGTAACGTCGACCTCGTCGTCCCGACGAACAACAAGGGTCGCAAGGCCCTCTCGGTCGTCTACTGGCTGCTCGCCAACGAAGTTCTCGACCGACGCGGTGCCGAGCCGTCCTACTCGCTCGAGGACTTCGAGAGCGGCGTCTAATTCGGTCGCAGTCGACACTGTTCGTTTTCTCGTAACCCTGCGACGCGTAGCGACGGCAACGGGTGATCGCGTCCGTAACCCGCTGCAAGCGACAGCAACGGAATCGCTAGCGATCTCTGCACCACGCGCGTCCGATCGAACCTACAGGCAAAGCGCGGGAGAGCGGTGACACGGCGTCGTCAGGGTGACGACGCTTCCTCGAGCAAGTCCCCAACCAGGTCGGCGGCGTCGACGGCCGTCGCACCGAAGACGTACGTCGCGGGTTCGATCCCGAACGCGCCGCGGTGGTAGGCGACGGCCGGTACCGCTCCGCGGTCCGCGAACCGGCGTCGGAGGTGTGCGCCGCGGTCCTCGTAGTCGGCATCGAACTCGAGGGGATCGATGTCAAGCGTCCGCGCGGCCGCGAGCAGCTCGTCGTCGGTGGCGATGTTGATCGCGGCACGGCGGTCAGAGCCGACCGAATTCGAAGCGAGGACCGCCGTTGCGACGTGTTTCGACGCGCCGAACTCCGGGTTCGCGGGGATTTCGATCCGCCCACCCATCGCGTAGATCCGGCCGGGAACCGCGGCGACATCGGTCTCGTCGTGGGGATCGGGCAGGCACATCCCGATGTTCGTTCCGACGTTCGGGATGAAGTCGGCCATTCCGGGGGTTGAAGCGAGGGTTCGTGCAGCCGTCCGCACGTTCGTGAGGACGTCCCGTTCGGCGCGTACGTCAGGGTCGAGGCCGCGAACGCACAGATCGCAGCCGAGCCCGCGCAGTTCGGGCATCTCCTCCTCGTGGAGTTCGCAGATCGGACCCCGGTCCTCGAGGGTACGGACGAGCGAGAGGAGTTCGGCGAGGGCGTCGTAGCCGTCCATCTCGCCGGCTGCTAGTCCGTCCGCGATGCGGTCGACGGTGGCGACGGTCTCCGGATCGTCGCGAAAGCGATCGTCGCCGCCGCTGTCGCCACCGATGTACTTGCTGACCGCGGCCTGGGTGACGCCGAGTTCGGTGGCGATCTCCCGTTGGGTCAGCCCGCGATCGGCGAGGCGTGCGGCCAGCATCGCTCGGACCGTCGGCAGGAACCGATCGACGACGAGTTCGCTCGGCAAGACCAGCGACATACGACCGACGTTCGACTGCAGGGATATAAGTCCGCCTCCGATCCGCCCGCGCCCGTCCGACGATTACCGGACGGCGACAAAGATAGCTATTAACCATCGTCGGACGAACGGCCGGGCATGACACTTTCGAGCGCTCCCGGCAAAGTGTATCTACTCGGGGAGCACGCGGTGGTCTACGGCGAGCCGACCGTCCTGTGTGCGATCGAGCAGCGGGCGCGGGTCGGCGTCCAGCGACGCGACGACGGGAAACTCC
This sequence comes from Natrinema gari JCM 14663, assembly GCF_000337175.1. GTDB lineage: Archaea > Halobacteriota > Halobacteria > Halobacteriales > Natrialbaceae > Natrinema > Natrinema gari. The sequence goes on from NZ_AOIJ01000032.1 coordinate 82,891, forward strand.
GCGTCAACGCCGAAGATCTCAGTCTGAACGGATTCACCGTCGAGTACGACGGGACGGCCGACGAGGGGCCGGACATCGATGTCTCGGAATCGCTGCTCGACGCTGCGATGGGGTACGTCGACGGTGCGATCGAGCAGGTCCGGGATGTCACCGGGAACGACGAGGTCGGATTCGACGTGACTATCGAGAGCGACATCCCCCTGGGCGCGGGACTCGGGTCGTCGGCCGCGGTCGTCGTGGCGGCGATCGACGCCGCCACCCGTGAACTTGGCGTCACCCTCGAGATCGACGAACTCGCCGAACGAGCCTATCGAACGGAGTATCAGGTCCAGAACGGGCAGGCCTCGCGTGCGGACACGTTCTGTTCGGCGACGGGCGGCGCGGTCCGCGTCGAGGGCGACGACTGTCGCTCCCTCGCGGCACCGGACCTGCCGATCGTGATCGGGTTCGACGGCGGTGCGGGCGACACCGGGCAACTGGTCGCGGGGGTCCGAACTCTGCGCGACGAGTACGGGTTCGCTGCTGACACGATCGAGGCGATCGGTGACGTCGTGCGCAACGGCGAGGCGGCGCTTGCCGACGGTGACCTCGAGGAACTCGGCCGACTGATGAACTTCAATCACGGCCTGCTTTCGGCGCTGGGCGTCTCCTCGCGCTCCCTGGACACGATGGTCTGGGCGGCCCGCGACGCGGGCGCGTACGGCGCGAAGCTCATCGGAGCCGGCGGGGGCGGCTGTATCGCCGCGTTGGATCCGACGCCGGAGACCGAGACGGCCCTCTCCTTTACCCCGGGTTGTGAAGATGCCTTCCGCGCGGAACTCGCCGAAACCGGGGTGAAACGGCTCGAATGATCGTGCTCAAACTCGGTGGGAGCGTTATCACGGAGAAGAATCGCGCGGAGACCCTCGATGGGGACGCCCTCGAGCGCGCGGCCGACGCGATCGCGGCGGCACGAGCGGGCGATGCCGCGGACCTCGTCGTCGTCCACGGCGGCGGGAGCTTCGGCCACCACAACGCCAGCGAACACGGCGTCACCACGACCGAGGGGACCCGCGACGCGAACGCGGCGCTCGACATCCACGGCGCGATGACGACGTTGAACCGGTTCGTTCTGGGGCGGCTGCTCGAGCGCGACGTGCAGGCGGTGCCGGTCCACCCTTTCTCGACGGCCCACCGCGATGGCGACGGAACTCTCGATCTGCCGACCGGACAGGTCGAAACGATGCTCGCGGAGGGGTTCGTCCCCGTCCTCCACGGTGACGTGATCGCCCACGCCGGTGCGGGTGCGACCGTCGTCAGCGGTGACGAACTCGTCGCGGCGCTCGCCCGGGCCCTCGAGGCCGATCGGATCGGGCTCTGCTCGACGGTGCCCGGCGTGCTGGACGACGAGGACGCGGTCATCGACCGGATCGACGACTTCGAGACGGTCGCCGACGTGCTCGGAGCCAGCGAGGCGACCGACGTAACCGGCGGGATGGCCGGCAAAGTGCAAACGCTGCTCGATCTCGAGGCCGCGGCGTCGGTCTTCGATCTCGCGTCGCTCGCATCGTTCCTCGACGGCGAGAATCCAGGGACGACGATCGACTGAGTGCGGACGCGGAGGGCGGCAAAAAACGGCGAGACGGTTTCAGCGAGTCCAGAAGCCGCCGGTGAACATGACGAGGACGGGAATGATCTCGAGGCGGCCGATCCACATCAGGAACACCATCAGGAGTTTCGACGGGACCGGGAAGGCGTTGTAGTTACCGAAGGGGCCGAGGAACCCGAATCCGGGCCCGATGTTCCCGATGGTCGCGAGACTGGCACTGAAGGCCTCGAGTGCAGTGAACCCCTCGATAGCGGCGACGCGGCTGACGTCCAGTGCGATAACCAGCGTCGCGAGGGCAAAGATGATCAGATACATGAATGAGAACCCGAGAACGCCACGAATCGCGTCTTCGTCGACGATATTGCCGCCGAGTCGAATCGGCCGGACGACCTGAGGATGGGAGGCCGTAAACAGCTCCCGACGCAACACCTTGAACACGATCAGCCATCGGACGACCTTGACACCGCCACCGGTCGAGCCGGCACAGCCGCCGACGAGCATCGCAAAGAGGAGCACGATTTTGCCCGTTGAACTCCAGTCGACGAAATCGCTGGTCGCGTAGCCGGTCGAGGTCAACAGCGACGCGATCTGGAAGGCACTCTGTCGCAACGAGTTCTCGAACACACCCGCCGTCACGCCGCCGAGGTCCCCGAGTGGCGGTGCGGCACCCGTATAGAGGATGCCTGCGAGCAAGACGGTTAGACCGGCGATCGCGCCGATATACGCCCGGAACTCGGAGTTGCGAACGAAGCGATGACCGTCGCCGCTGAAGACGTGCCAGAACAGAGCAAAGTTGGTCCCGGCGATGATCATGAACGGAATGGCGGTCCACTGGACGATCGCGGAGAACGCCGCGACGCTATCGGCCTCCGGCGAGAACCCGCCCGTCGGGAGCGTCGTGAACCCGTGGGCGATGGCGTTGTAGAGGGTCATTTCGTCGGCCATCCCCGCCAGATTGAATCCGTAGAGGATCGCAATGTAGACGACGGTAAAAGCGAAGTAGACGAGCCAGAGGATACGCGCCGTTTCGGCGATGCGCGGCGTGAGTTTCTGCAACTGCGGTCCCGGCGCTTCCGACTCGACGAGTTGTGCCCCGCTGACCGCCAGCTCGGGGAGGATCGCGACCATCAACACGATGATCCCCATCCCGCCGAGCCACTGGGTGAGCTGTCGCCACATCATGATCGCGTGGGAGTGATCGTCAACCGAGATGCTCCCGAGGACCGTTGCCCCGGTCGTCGTAAAGCCGGACATCGACTCGAACAGGGCGTTGACGGGATGTGCGAGCGTCGATTCCGTTCCCCAACCCGCGATCACGTAGGGGACTGCACCGATCATCGCGACGGCCAACCACGATATGGCGACGAAGAGCATGGCCTCCCGGACCTGCAAGTCCGGGTCCGGGCACAGCTGCTCGAGGCCGTGGCCGACGGCGATCGTGAGCGCGATCGTCGCGAGAAACGGAACCACGGGTTCGGCATAGATGAGTGCCACGACGAGGGGAAACACGAGCGGGACGGAGAGGTACTTGAGTACGGTTCCGACGAGCGCGACACTGGCGCGCCAGTCGGTGCGGACCCTCATAGAAACACCTCGCTCAAAGCGTTGCGTCTGGACACGGTATTAACGGCATTTGGAGTAGGTCGTATTAATCCATCGTAAGCGACCCTCCATCGCGGCGGCTCGGTTTCGGATCGACTGGAACCGTGACGCGGCTCGGTCCGGTTTCGCGTGGTAACCGTCGGTCCCCGTCCCCGAGACGAGGATCTATATACGAACCGTACGTAGTATCTACTATGAGCGTTCGATTACCAAGCGTTCGCCACCCGCACTCGTTTTACGACGTCTTCGGCGTCGTCACCGTCGCGGTGGCGATCATGGCCCTCGTCCTCGCCATCCGGTACGGGTCGATCGTCCGACTCGAGACGGCCGTCTTCATGACGGTCATCTTCCTGTGGGCCGGCTGGGCGATCGAACGAATCCTGGGGGAGTCCAAAGACCGAGCGAGACGGCAACAGCAACGAAACCGACCCTGGAAGTGAGTCCGTCGCGATAGCGGGATCGGTCGTCCGTCACGGTCGCTCGAGGACGGGCTCTCCCGCCGGTAACTGCTCGAGTCGAGAGGGCTCGATCGGGGTTACTAAAACGATATATTTTCAATGGTCACGCATCAACACCGACGCAATGTATATCGTCATCGTCGGTGCGGGCGATATCGGAATGCCGCTCATCGATATCGCAACCCGGACGGGGAACGAAGTCGTCGTCATCGAGAACGACCCCGAGCGGGCGGACCGAGTCGCCGGAAAATACGACTGTCTGGTGCTCAACGACGATGCGACGGCTCACGATGCGCTGCTGGACGCCGGGATCGAGAAGGCCGATGCGATAATCAGCACGACCGACCGTGACGCGACCAACATTATGGTCTGTCTGCTGGCCCAGGAACACGAGGTGCCGAATATCGTGTCCGTGGTACACGACCCGGAGCACATGAACGTGTTTCGCCAGATCGGCGTCAACACGATGGAAAACCCGCAGGAACTCATCGCCGAATACCTCTATCGAGCGGTCGCCCGTCCCGCGATCGTCGACTACATGCGAATCGGGGAGACGGCGGAGGTGTTCGAAATCGTGGTCACTGCAGGCGCACCGATCGACGGGAAATCGCTCATCGAGGCGGCGGACGAGGGACTCCTCCCCGAGGACGTTCTGATCGTCGCGATCGAGCGCGAAGGGGAGGACCCACCGATCACGCCGCGCGGGAACACGACGATCAAAGCCGACGATCTCCTCACCGTCTATTCGGCGTTCGGAGCGGAACCCAAGCTCACGGACGTGTTCGGTCACTCGGAAGACCGGGTTCAATGATGATCGGACGACGCGGAGCGCGGCTCCGGGAGTCGCCGTCGAGACTCCCGTCTCGAGCACGGAATCGGTCCGTCGGGAACGCCCTGAATCCGAGTCGGATGGAGGCTGACGGATGAACGAGGCGACGAAAACGATCGGTCGGGACCTGGGGCGCATATTTCAGGCGCTGGCCGGACTCCTGTTCGTCTCCGTCCTCATTCCACTCATCTGGGGGGAGTACTACGCGATTCCGGCACTGGTCGTCTCCGGATTGCTCCCGCTTGGGATCGGGTATCTCCTGACCTCGCGGTTCCGGGAGGCGACCAAGCCCGGCAAACTCCACGGGATGATCATCGCCGCGCTGGGATGGTTCTGCGTCGCGATTTTCGGCTCGCTGCCGTTCTTTCTCATCGCGTGGACGGTCGAACTCGCGCCGCCGATCCTCGGGGAGCCGTCGCAGACGGAGACGCTCGCGGCGTTTACCGAGCCGCTGAACGCGCTGTTCGAGAGCATGAGCGGCTTTACCGGGACCGGGCTGACNGACAACGAGGAAGTCCTGCCGCGCACGCTGCAGTGGTGGCGGTCGTTCATCGAGTGGATCGGCGGCGTGGGCGTGATCGTCCTCACGACGGCGATTCTCGCCCGCCCCGGGAGCGGCTCGCTGACGCTCTACGAGAGCGAAGCCCGCTCGGAGCGGATCCATCCGAGCATCGTCTCGACCGTCCAGACGATCTGGTGGATCTTCATCCTCTTTACGTTCGTCTCGATCCTCCTGCTGTGGGTCGTCAAGATGCCGCTATGGGGCGCGATCAACCACGCGATGACTGGCCTGTCGACCGGCGGGTTCTCGATTACCGACAACTCGATCGCCACCTACGACAGCGCCGCCATCGACTTCGCACTCCTCCCGATCATGCTGTTGGGTAGCATCGCGTTCCCGGTCCACTATCTCATCCTGCAAGGCGATCTGCGGAACTTGTATACGGATCTTCAGACCCGATGGGTGTTCATCTACATGAGTGTCGGGACGGCTCTCCTGACCGCGTTGGTGTACATGGGCGACACCTACGACTCCCTGTTCACTGCCTTCCGGTACGGGTCGTTCCAGTTCGTCTCGGCGGCGACCTGTGCCGGCTTCCAGACCGCCGTTGACGCGACCAACGTCGCGCTGGGCCGGTGGTCGGCACAAGCCCAACTCACTGTCACGTTCGGCATGATCGTTGGCGGTGCAGCCGGTTCGACGGTCGGCGGGATCAAGCTCATCCGAGTGCTCACACTGTTGAAGGGGATTCGATTCCGTATCTCAGACGTCTTCTATCCCGAAACCGCCGTTCGACGATTGAAGATCAACGGTCGCCGACTCGACGAACAGGAAGTGCGTCAGGAATTCGAGGAAGCAGCAATCATCGGATTCCTGTGGTTCGTCTTCCTCGGCATTGGGATGTTCGTGCTCCTCCTTGTACTTCCAGAAGGCGAATACACGCTCGAGAACGTCATTTTCGAGGTCGCGAGCGCACAGGGTAACGTCGGCCTCTCCGCGGGAATCACCGGCCCCGAATCGCTGCCGACGCTTGGCAAACTCATGTTCCTGTTCAACATGTGGATCGGTCGCCTCGAGATCATTCCGGTTTTGGTCACGTTACGGGCAGTCTTCAGCCGGGGAGGGTTCTACCAATGAAACTCAGCGAACTCCCGATCGTCGAAGAGGTGTTCGAATCGGGTGCCAACGACCGGGTCTTCGATTCCCTCTTGCTCATCGGGCCCGTTCTCATCGTCGGGATCGCCATCGTCGGCCGGTCGTTGCTGACGACCGGCATCGCGATCGCGTACGTCCTGTTTTTCGTCGCTTACGTCGTCTATCTCGGCATCAGTAACTGAGCAGGTTCGGGACGATTCGAGACTCGGTCCGGCACGGCAGCAGGGACCGGCCGTTCTAAATAAGATCGACGACGTCGTCGAGGACGGCTGCGTCGACGAAGACGATCACGTGGTCCTCGGGCTGGACGACCGTCGAGCCGCGGGGCGTGATGTGGTCGCCCGCTCGCGAGATCGCACCGATGACGACGCCCGGCGGCAAGTCGTCGGTCGCGTCGGCGATCTCCCGCCCGACGAGGACGCTCCCCGGACCGACTTCGATTTCGATGACCTCCGCGCGGTCGTGCTCGAGCATCGCTACCTTCTCGGTGTGGTCGGTCCGGGTAAAGCGGATGATCTCCTCGGCGGTCTCCTCGCGGGGGTTGACGGCGACATCGACGCCAACGGTCTCGAAGAGATCGGCGTACTCGGGCGTTTCGATGATCGCGACGGTGCGGTCGACGCCGATCCGGTCGGCGAGCAGGGACACGAGCAGGTTCTTCTCGTCGCTGTCGAGGGCGGCGATCACGACGTCGGCCTCGCCGACGTGTTCGCGGGCGAGGAACTCGGCGTTGGTCGCGTCGCTCTCCATGACCATCGTGTTCGGCAGCGCTTCGGCGACCTCGCGTGCTCGGTCGTGGTCCCGCTCGATCAAACGCGGGCGGAAGCCGTGATCCTCGAACTCGCGGGCGGTCTGGTACCCGATCTCGCTGGCACCGACGATGACGACCTCCTCGGCCTCGTCGGGCGTCATCGCGACCTCGTCGGCGAAGTCGTTGATCGAGTCCGGGCACCCGATGACGACGACCCGATCGCCACCCCGAATGACCGTGTCGCCCCGGGTGACGACCATCTCGTCATCCCGGAAGATCGCGGCGAAGGTGAGCGAATCGTAACAGTCGGCCTCCCTGACGGTTCGGTCCGCGAGCGGGCTGGCTGCCGGAACATCGAACTCGGCCATGCGGATGAGCCCGCTTGCGAACGTATCGACATCGTGAGCGCTCGGCAGTCCGGAGATTCGGAAAATCGTTCGCGCGGTCAGCAGATCGGTACAGACCATGAAGTCGACGCCGAACGCACCCTGTGATTCCTGCCACGTCTCGAGCAGCGTCCGGCGACGGACCCGTGCGACGGTGAACGCGTTCGTGGCGGCCTTCGCCGCACCACAGACGACCGCGTTGGTCTCGTCGTTGTCCGTACAGGCGATTACTAGGCTCGCCTGCTCGAGGTCGGCCTCCCGCAGGGTGTCGAGATCGGTGCCATCGCCGTGAATCGTGAGGACATCCAGCGAGTAGGTGAGTTCCTCGACCACGTCGGCGTCGCGGTCGACGACGACCACGTCGTGGGCTCCCTCGAGGTTCGCGGCGATCGACCGGCCGACCTCGCCAGCACCGACGATAATTACGTACACGACGGTCCCTCCGAAAGCATCGTTACTGACACCCGTTTCGAGGCGACCGGCAAATGAATTGCGGTGTCCGAGAGCGGTCGCCGATCGGCGTCCGAACCGCTGGAAACCGCCGAGACGGGCGGTGTCTCGGCCGACGATCCAACCCACTGCGTTTTTAACACCCGGGCGTGTACAGGACACTAGCGAAACCCGCGGGCAAGTGCGTTCGGGGCTTGCGATGTCGCGAGCTATCGAAGACGGAACCGCCGTCGCACCGAGCGCATAGCGGGATGGCCGACGCGCTGCAAGACGCCGGGGCCGTACGACTAGGCGTCCGCGGACCGTTTCGATGAGAGTCCATTCAGCGGCTTTCAGTGCTACGAATCATGGAAATCGAAATCGCAACCATTGGCGGCTACGAAGAAGTCGGACGGCAGATGACTGCCGTTCGCGCCGGCGACGACGTCGTCATCTTCGACATGGGTCTGAACCTCTCGCAGGTCCTGATCCACGACAACGTCGAAACCGAACGCATGCACAGTCTCGACCTGATCGACATGGGCGCTATCCCGGACGATCGGGTCATGAGCGACCTCGAGGGCGATGTGAAGGCCATCGTGCCGACTCACGGCCACCTGGACCACATCGGCGCTATCTCGAAGTTGGCCCACCGCTACGACGCGCCGGTCGTCGCGACGCCGTTTACGATCGAACTCGTCAAACAGCAGATCGAGGGCGAGCAGAAGTTCGGCGTCGAGAACGACCTCGTCAAGATGGAGGCCGGCGAGACGATGTCGATCGGCGACTCCGGAAAGGTCGACCTCGAGTTCGTCAACGTTACGCACTCGATCNGAGAACGACCTCGTCAAGATGGAGGCCGGCGAGACGATGTCGATCGGCGACTCCGGAAAGGTCGACCTCGAGTTCGTCAACGTTACGCACTCGATCATCGACGCTATCAACCCCGTTCTCCACACCCCCGAAGGCGCGGTCGTCTACGGGCTCGACAAACGGATGGACCACACGCCCGTCATCGGCGATCCGATCGATATGGAGCGGTTCCGAGAGATCGGTCGCGAAGGTGAGGGCGTCCTTTGTTACATCGAGGACTGTACCAACGCGAACAAGAAGGGGCGTACGCCCTCCGAGAAAGTCGCCCGTGAACACCTCCGCGACGTTCTCTACAGCATCGAGGACTACGACGGCGGTATCGTCGCCACGACCTTCTCGAGCCACATCGCTCGCGTCAAGTCGCTCGTCGAGTTCGCCGACGATATCGGCCGCCAGCCGGTCCTGCTGGGGCGGTCGATGGAGAAGTACTCCGGAACCGCGGAACGACTGGACTTCGTCGACTTCCCCTCTGATCTGGGGATGTTCGGCCACCGCAAGTCCGTCGACCGCACGTTCAAGCGGATCATGAACGAGGGCAAGGAGAACTACCTGCCGATCGTCACCGGCCACCAGGGCGAGCCCCGCGCGATGCTCACCCGGATGGCCCGCGGCGAGACGCCGTACGAACTGGACGACGGCGACAAGGTCGTCTTCTCCGCACGGGTCATTCCGGAGCCGACCAACGAGGGCCAGCGCTACCAGGCCGAGAAGCTGCTCGGCATGCAGGGCGCGCGCGTCTACGACGATATCCACGTCTCCGGCCACCTCAATCAGGAAGGCCACTACGAGATGCTCGATGCGTTGCAACCCCAGCACATCATCCCGGCCCACCAGGACATGAGCGGGTACTCGAGCTACGTCAACCTCTGTGAGAGCGAGGGGTACAAGATGGGCCGAGACCTTCACGTCACGCGCAATGGGAACCTCATCCAGCTAGTCGACTGATATGACGAGCCCCGAGGCACGCGAAGAGGCGGTGCTCGAGGCGGTTCGGAAGCGCCGCGAGCTGGTCAACGACGCCATTCCGGAGGAGTTGCCGATCAAGCGACCCGAACGGCTCTACGAGGCGTCCCGATACCTGCTGGACGCGGGCGGCAAGCGACTGCGGCCGGCGGTCCTCCTGACGACGGCGGAAGCGCTGGCCGACGTCGAGCCGCTGTCGGCGGCATACCGTTCGTTCCCCGCGATCGACGACAGCGGGCCGATCGACGTGATGGCGGCTGCCGTCAGCGTCGAGGTCATCCAGTCGTTTACCCTGATTCACGACGACATCATGGACGACGACGACCTCCGGCGCGGCGTCCCCGCCGTCCACGAGGAGTACGACCTCGAGACAGCGATTTTGGCCGGCGATACGCTCTACTCGAAAGCCTTCGAGATCATGCTCGAGACGGGTGCCGAACCGGATCGCATCGTCGAGGCGCTTGACGTTCTCGCGACGACCTGTACGAAGATCTGCGAGGGGCAGTCGCTTGATGTCACCTTCGAGGAACGCATCGACGTCTCGCCCGACGAGTACCTGGAGATGGTCGAGCAGAAGACGGCCGTACTCTATGCCGCCTCAGCGTGTCTCCCCGCGATCCTGCTGGGAGCCGACGACGAGACGATCGACGCGCTCTACGGCTACGGGCTCGACATCGGCCGCGCGTTCCAGATCCAGGACGACGTCCTCGATCTGACGGTGCCAAGCGAGCAACTCGGCAAACAGCGCGGCAGCGACCTGGTCGAGAACAAGCAGACGCTGATCACGGTGCATGCCCGCGAGCAGGGTGTCGATGTCGACGGCCTGGTCGATACCGATGACGTCGATGCGGTCACCGAGGCCGAGATCGACGACGCGGTCGCCGAACTCGAGGCGGCGGGTTCGATCTCCTACGCCAACGAGACGGCCCGCGACCTTGTCGAACAGGGGAAAAACCGCCTCGAGGTCGTCCCGGACAACGAGGCTCGTGAATTGCTCTGTGAACTCGCGGATTACCTGATTCAGCGCGGCTACTGAGACCCGGGCGCGATCGGGTCGGCCGGTAGGCGACCGCGCCGTTTTTCGACCGCTCGTCGCGACGCGAGTGACGCGTGGTGTCTCCGATCCGACGGCGATGATCGACAGGGGACGGAGCCGTAGGGACTCGACTGCGAACGCGGACCGGGAGGACACCCCCGAATCGCGAGGGTTTTGGGCCGGGCGCGAATACCGCCCGGTAATGGACGACGAGTTACGCGAGCGTGTCGAGCGCGAAGCCGAAAAGCACGCGCTGTTGAACGCCGTCAAACACGAGAGCGACGCCGCGGTCGGTGCCGTGATGGGGCCGCTGATGGGCGACAATCCGGACTTCCGCGAGCACTCCGACGCCGTCCCCGGCGTCGTCGGCGGCGTCGTGGGTCGCGTCAACGACCTCGACTACGCGGAGAAACGGGCCCGTCTCGAGGACCTCGCACCCGAGGCACTCGCCGAACTCGAGGCCGAGGAGGAGGAAGACGAATACGACCTCCCCGACCTGCCAAACGCCGAAGCGCACGACGAGATTCGAATGCGGTGTGCGCCCAACCCCAACGGCCCGTGGCACGTCGGCCACGCCCGGATGCCCGCCGTCATCGGCACCTACCGCGAACGCTACGACGGCTGGTTCTGCGTGCGTTTTGACGACACCGATCCGGAGACCAAACGGCCGGATCTCGAGGCCTACGACGCGATCCTCGACGATCTCGACTACCTCGGCTTCGAACCCGACGCGACCTACACGGCAAGTGACCGGCTCGAGACCTACTACGACCACGCCCGTGACCTGATCGAACTCGGCGGGGCCTACACCTGCTCGTGTTCGGGCGAGGCGTTCTCGGAGCTGAAGAACTCCGGCGAGCCCTGTCCGCACCGCGACAAAGATGAGGCGACCGTTCGCGAGGAGTTCGAGGCCATGGTCGACGGCGAGTACGACAGCGGCGAGCTGGTCCTTCGCGTGAAAACGGACATCGAACACAAGAATCCCGCCCTGCGCGACTGGGTTGCCTTCCGGATGATCGATACGCCACACCCGCGGGAGGACGCCAGCGAGTACCGCTGCTGGCCGATGCTCGACTTCCAGTCGGGGGTCGACGACCACCTGCTCGAGATCACCCACATCATCCGTGGGATCGATCTCCAGGACTCCGCGAAGCGCCAGCAGTTCGTCTACGATTATTTCGGGTGGGACTACCCGGACGTCATCCACTGGGGACACGTCCAACTCGACGACTACGACGTCACGATGAGCACGTCGACGATTTCGGAACTGATCGAGGACGGGGAGCTCGACGGCTGGGACGATCCGCGAGCGCCGACGCTCAAGAGTCTGCGCCGGCGTGGCATCCGTGGCGAGGCCATCGTCGAGGCGATGACCGGCCTCGGTACCTCGACCACCGATGTCGACCTCGCGATGAGTTCGATCTACGCGAACAACCGGGAGCTGATCGACGAGGAGACCGACCGCCGCTTTTTTGTCCGCGACGGCACCCAGGTCCCCCTCGCCGGGGACCCGCCCGCCGAAGCGAACCCGCCGCTGCATCCCAACCACGAGGACCGCGGGGTTCGTGACATCCCCGTCGGCGACGCCGTCCTGCTCGAGGCCGAGGACATTCCCGATGGGGACGAGAACGGGGAACAGCGCATCTGGCTGAAAGGGTTCGGCTGTTTCCGGTTCGACGACGGCGTCCTTCGATACACCGCCGACGACATCGACGTGGTCCGGGAGGGCGGCGTCGACGTCGTCCACTGGGTGCCCGCCGACGGGAGCGTTCCGGTCCGGATGCGAACGATGGACGGCGACGTGACGGGACACGCCGAACCCGGCGTCGGCGACCTCGCGGCCGACGACATGGTCCAGTTCGAGCGGGTCGGGTTCGCACGGATCGACCGGCACGGAGACGGCAAGGACGCGGAGACGGTCGCGTACTACGCACACCCCTGACGCCCCGCCCACGACGCCGCCGGACGCGCACCGAAAGAATCGTACTGTCACCCTTTGTTCCGGATACTAGAACATGTCACGGCCGCCGACAGTCGGCTGCGAGAGTTCGATCAGCGACGGCATCGCCGCCGGATACACGGGGCGTTCGCTCGCATCAACGCGGCGCGGTCTCGAGGTCGCCCGGCCCCGCCGATCGAATCACCTGCAGGACGAGACCGCCCGCGACCCGTGACGGTGACCGAGGAGTCCCCGAGCGGCGTGTCCCGGGCGCAGGTGGGACGGATCGTCGCCGGATTCGCCGTCGCGAGCGTGCTGCTGGCAGTCATCGCTGCCGGCGTGGGCATCAACGAAGTGCGGGGTGCGCTCGCGACGGCCAGTCCCGGGTGGCTCGTCGTGGCCTGTTGTTCGATGTGTCTGTGTCTCTGTCTGTGGACGCGCAGTTGGCAGGTCATTCTCGGCGTTACCGGCGTCGACGAGTCGTATCGGACGCTGCTCGTGACCTACGCGGCGGCGACGTTCGCCAACTACGTCACGCCGATGGGACAGGCGGGTGGCGAGCCGTTCATCGCGTACGTGCTCTCCCGGGAGACGGCGGCGAGCTACGAGGAAAGCCTCGCGAGCGTCGTCACCGCGGATCTGTTGAACCTGATCGCGTCGGTCGGGATGGCGATTCTCAGCCTGGGCGTCCTCGTCTGGCGATCCGAACTCCCGACCGCGCTCGCGCCGGTCGCCGGCGGGCTGGTCGTCACGGCCGCGGGCGTGCTGGCGGTCGCGACGGTCGCGATTCGGTTCCGAGCGACCGTCGAACGGTCGCTGATGAAACTGGTGGCACCGATCGGCCGGCTGGTCCCCAGGCTGACGGTCGACGGCGTTCGAGAGCGACTGGGTGAGTTACGAGCGGCGTTCGATCGGCTCGCCGCCGATCCTCGAGCACTCGGGCGGGCGTTCGCGCTCTCCGTGCTCGGCTGGACGCTGTTCGTTCTGCCGCTGTTCCTCGCCGGGCGCGCGCTCGGGCTGACCGTCGACCCCGTCGTCGTCTCGTTTACCGTCTCGGCGAGCATGCTCGCCGGATACGTCCCCTCGCCGGGCGGACTCGGGAGTATCGAAGTCGCGCTGACCGCACTCCTCGTCGCCCTGGTCGGCCTCTCCTCGGCGAACGCCTACGCGGTCGCGCTCCTCTATCGGCTGACCACCTACTGGTTCGCGATCGGAGTCGGCGGGCTCGCGGCGCTGGCTGTCGTCCGCCGCCAGTAGCCGCGATCGGCGACGGCAACTCACTCGAGTAAGTCCCCGCTCCGGTCGGGAAGCGGGTCCGCGACGATACCGTCCCGTCGCCCCAGCACGCGGGCGTGGGGGGCACAGACGAGCCGGTTCTCGTCCCAGGGCACGTGTAACTCGACTGCGGCGGGACGCTCGCAGTCGGACTCGGCACACTCCATGTAGTCGTGTGAACGCTGCCCACGGATTCAGTCTTTCCGGTGCTCAGAGCAGGAACACGGCGATGACGAATCCGAGCAGGATCGACGCCGTCAGCAGGACTTGGACCGCCGTCGACGCGAGGGCCCCGACAGTCGTATAAGCCGCCGAGCGCGCGCTGCCCTCGAGTTCCCCCTGTCGAACGAACTCGAGGGCGAAAACGGTCCCGAAGAGGCCGGCAAGCAGCCCCAGCGGGCCGGTGGCGAGCATGAGGACGATCCCGACGACGGCAGCGACGGCGGTGGTCAGCCAGGACGCGCCGCCGGCCCGGGCGGCGATCGAGCCGCCGAAGAATTCGACGAGCGCGGTGACGACGGCGATGAGGACGAGGACGGCGAAGGTGATCGCGCTCAGTTCCGCGGCTCCGGCTCCCACCCAGTAGACGACGAGGCCGGCCAGCGAGAGCAGGCCGCTTGGCACCATCGGGACGGCCGCGCCGACGATTGCACCCACGAGCAACGCGATAGCGACGACGAGAACGGCATCGACCATATCGGGAGGACGGCTGACCGCGGCAAAGACGTACCGCCTTCAGTAGCAGTAGGTGGCCACCTCCGAAGTTGTGGCTATGGCAACCGCTCGCGGAGCGATCAGCGTTGGCGCGTCGTCGGGTCTCGGGGACGCTGGTCCGGCGATGCCGTCGGCCGACCTCGTCGTCAGCAGCGACGGGGTCACGATAGCCGATCCGGACCGCGAGTGGGCTGAGGGGTGACGGGCGATCGACGTCACCGTCCGGGGGTACTGCGATCGCGATGGCCGCGATGGACGCGTTCGAGCACACTCCAGAGCACGCGAGCGAGACGGATGGCCACCTCGTGGATCTCTCCTCGGTTGCAGGGTCGTTGCGGGGGGATGATTGCCGTCCACGGGCTATTGTCTCGAACGGGTAGGTGCCGAAAAAATCGACGGCCCACCGAAACTGGCAATGGAACTGCGGCTCAGGCGATCTGGTCCTCGTACTCCTCGGCGGTCAGCAACACCTCGAGTTCGTCGGGGTCGTCGGCCTCGATCTCGAGCATCCAGCCCTCGCCGAAGGGGTCCTCGTTGACGAGTTCGGGGGCGTCGAACAGGTCGGCGTTGATCGCGACGACCTCGCCGCCGACGGGGGCGTAGAGATCGGAGACGGCTTTGATCGATTCGACGACGCCGAACTCCGTCCCTTGCTCGAGGTCGTCGCCCTCGTCGGGGAGTTCGACGAAGACCACGTCGCCGAGCTCGTCCTGTGCGAAGTCGGAGATGCCCACGCGGACGACGCCGTCGGTCTCGAGTGCCCACTCGTGCGATTCCAGGTACCGTCTTTCGTCGGGAACGTCGAAGCTCATTATACTGTATCGATAAAGGGTGTGGTTTCGACTCTTGCTTTCTTCGATTGGCCGCGGACGACGACCTGCAGCGTGGTCCCCGGCTCCGCGTACTCGACCGGCACGTAGCCGAGCCCGATCGGCTTCTCGAGGGTCGGACTCATCGTCCCGCTGGTGACGGTGCCGATCACCCGGCTCTCGGTCGTCGTGATGTCATAGCCGTGTCTGGGGACGCCGCGGTCGATCAGTTGGAAGCCGACGAGTCGCTCGTCGACGCCCGCCGCGTCGACCGCCGCCAAGGCGTCCCGGCCCACGAACTCGGTCTCGAGTGCGACGGTAAAGCCGATGCCGGCTTCGTAGGGCGTCCGCGGGTTGTCCTCGTGATCGAAGTCCTGTCCGGCAAGCAGTAAGCCGGCCTCGATGCGGAGCGTGTCCCGCGCGCCGAGGCCGCAGGGTTGGCAGTCGAGCGCCGTCCAGATCTCAGCGGCGTCCGCCCAGGGGACGATCAGTTCGAAGCCGTCCTCGCCGGTGTAGCCCGTCCGGGCGGTCCAGCAGTCGACGCCATCGATCGTCGCGTACTGGGCCTCGAACCGCTCGAGATCGCCGACGGGGTCCGCAGTGATGCTCGCCACCAGATCGACCGCGTTCGGCCCCTGTACGGCGAACATCGCGTATTCGTCGGTCCGGTTGTCGACGGTCGCCTCCAGGTCCCACTCGTTGCGGTAGCTGAGCCACCGTTCGTGGGTCGCCTCGTCGGTGCCCGCGTTGGGGACGAACAGATAGGTCGGCTCCCCGTCGGCGGCGTCGCCGTCTCCGTGGGACTCCTGGGGCGTCTCGTCATCGTCGGGCAGCCGATAGACGACGGTATCGTCGATGACGATCCCGTCCTCGTCCGTGATCGCGGCGTACTGGGAGTCGCCGACTGAGAGCCGGGAGACATCGTTCGACGTCAGCCGTTGCATCAACTCGGTCGCGTCCGGGCCGGTCACATGAATCTGCCCCATGTGTGAGACGTCGAAGATTCCGACGTCCTCCCGGACGGCCGCGTGTTCCGTTTGAATGGAATCGAACTCGACCGGCATGTCCCAGCCGCCAAACTCCGTAAACTTCGCTCCACGTTCGTCGTGAATCCCACGTAACGGCGGCGTCTGAAGCGGCATGGTCGAGACATCTCCCGCGGTGTAGTAATGTCTTTTCGTCGGCTGACTGCGACGACGGGTCCCTGTTCCCTGCCGAGTCGGCGGACCCAACGGCTACCCGTCCCTCGCGACCACTCGATAACCGATTCCGGTTACAACTGCTCTGCCTATCATCTCCGGTTGCCGAAAACATATGGCCGGAACGGACCTACGAATCGATACATGAGTACGCCAGCACTCGACCCACGCGCCGACTGGGACCAGATATACGTCGACGGCGAATGGCGGGACGCAGCGAGCGGCGAAACGATCCCCGTCGAAAACCCGGCGAAACAGGAGGCCTTCACCGAGGTCCCCGCGGGGACGGAGGCCGACGTCGACGCTGCCTACGAGGCAGCCGAGGCGGCCCAATCCGACTGGGCGGCGACGCCGCGGGCAGAGCGCAACGAGATCGTTCAAAACCTGCTGGACGAACTGAACGCACACGTCGAGGAGATCACCGGGCTGCTCGCGACGGAGGCTGGCACCCCTGGCTACCGGGCCATGGGCGAGTTCGCGACCACGACCGGCGACGTAGAGATGGCACTCGAGCTCGAGCCACCCGAAGAGGAGGTTCGGCCCTCGCCATCGGTCGAGGGCAAGGACAACCACATCGTCCACGAACCGGTCGGCGTCGTCGGCGTCATCTCGCCGTGGAACTTCCCGCTCCATCTCACCATGCGCGCGGTCGCGCCCGCGATCGCGCTGGGCAACACGGTCGTCCTGAAGCCGGCGACCGACACGCCGATCACGGGCGGGCTGCTCATCGCGAAGCTGTGCGAGGCGGCCGGCCTTCCGGACGGCGTTCTCAACGTCGTCACCGGCCGTGGCTCCGATATCGGCGATCGGATCGCCGGCCATCCGACGCCACGGGTCGTCTCCTTTACCGGCTCGACGGCCGTCGGCAAGGGCGTCGCCGAGCAGGCCGGCGCGAGTCTCGCCTTGCCCGCCCTCGAACTCGGCGGCAACGCGCCGTTTATCGTCACCGACGAGGCCGACCTCGAGAAGGCCGCCCGCGCCGGCGCGTTCGGCTCGTTCTTCCATCAGGGGCAGGTCTGTATCTCGATCAACCGCCATCTGGTCCACGAGGACCTCTACGACGAGTACGTCGACCTGCTGGTCGAGCACGCCGAATCGCTCACCATCGGCGACCCCTCCGAGAACGACGACGTCACGTTCGGCCCGGTCCAGAACGAAACCCAGCGCGACGATCTGGTCGACTTCATCGAGGGCTCGCTCGAGGCGGGTGCCACCCTCGAGACGGGCGGCGAGGCCAACGGGCTGTTCGTCGAGCCGACGGTCCTCTCGGACTGTACCAACGACATGCCGACGGCGTGTAACGAGCACTTCGGCCCCGTCGCGCCCGTGATCCCGTTCTCGGACGACGAGGAAGCGATCGAGTTGGCGAACGACACCGAGTACGGGCTCTCGGCGTCGGTTTTCTGTGAGGACGCCGAGCGCGCCCGCGACCTCGCCGATCGGGTCGAGGCGGGGATGGTCCACATCAACGACCAGCCGATCAACGAGGACCACAACGCGCCCTTCGGCGGCGTCAAGCAGTCCGGCCTCGGTCGCTACCACGGCGAGTGGATCACCCGCGAACTCACTGAGCCCAAGTGGATTTCCGTCCAGGACGAGGAACGCGATTACTTCGTCTTCGAATAATAGCGACTGCAACTGCGCGGTCCTCGTTCAGTCTGCGGCGTGGGTTCTCGATTCGACTGTCGCGCCGGAGGCCTCAAATCCGGCGAGAGCGGATCGCTGCACAGGTTTCCGCCCGCAGAAACCCGGCCCGAGTGATACTCGGGCGTTTCGTGTAAGGGTCACGCCTCGTGGGGCAGGGGTGCTTTTCACCGTCTGCGACATCGCATCCTTCGTCCCAACCATGGGTTCGCGTCCGCCGTTGGTCCGATTTCACTGCTTTATCGACCGCGTTCCTCGAGTCGGAGCGTGTACTCGCCGCTCCCGCTAACCGCGTGTACCTGGAGCCGGATCTCCTCGTCGCCCTCGAGCGGGACCGTGATCGATTCGCTCGTGCCCGCGCCCGCGGACGACGCGTCATGCTCCCATCTGGTGGGTTTGCTGCCGTCCGTGGTCACGTAGAGATCGAAGTCAGCGTTGGCAGGCCCCTCGAGCGTGATCGTCGCCGAACAGGGGGTGGCGGTGTTCAACGAGTAGCTATAGCGGTCGCTCTCGCCCCACCAGCCGCTGCCATCGAGGGAGCCGCTCGCGCTCGCGGTGATCGCCTCGTCGCCACACTCCCCAGGTTCCTCGTCGGGGTCGCTCTCGTCCGGGAACGGATCGGTCTCGACCGCTGCAGCCGCATCGACGCGACCGTACCCCTGTTGGGTATCGCGGAGGCCGAGATCGGCTGCGGTCGCCCGAAGGTGCTCGCGGAGTTCCGTCCGCGAGAGATCGGGATAGGCGGAGAGCACGAGGCCGGCGACGCCGGCGACGACCGGCGCTGCCATCGACGTCCCCGACATTCGCGCGTACTCGTCGCCGGTCACGCTCGAGACGAGCCGGCTGCCCGGGGCAGCGAGTTCGATCGCCGAGCCGGTGTTCGAAAACGAAGCGAGCGAATCGTCGCTGTCGACGGCCGAAACGGCGACGACGCTGTCCTCCGCGGCCGGCGAGTAGACGCGGTCGCTCCCGTCGTTGCCGGCCGCACCGACCAGCAAGACGCCGTGGTCGGCCGCGTACTCACAGGCCGCAGTCAGCGTGTCGTAGGAGCCGTCGACCCCCAGCGAGAGATTGACGATATCGGCCCCGGCGTCGGCGGCCCACTGAATCGCGTCGGCGATATCGGAGAGCGATCCCACGCCGTTTTCGTTGAGCGCACGGACCGAGAGCAGCGAGCAGTCGCTGATTCCGGCGTGGCCGGTGCCGTCGTCCGATCCGCCAGCCGCGATACCGCCCACGTGCGTGCCGTGGTCCGCCCCGCTGGCGGGATACGGATCATCGTCAGCGTCGAGGAGATCCGTCCCGATCCGGTCGTCGACGGTCGCCTCGAGCGCGGGATGATCGTACTGAATTCCCTGATCGACAACGGCGATAACGACGTCCTCGCTGCCACGGGTCGTCTCCCAGGCCGTTTCGCAGCCGATCTGTTTGGGGGCATGCTGAAAGTCGTAGTAGGGATCGTTCGGCTTGAGTAGCGACGCGACCGTCACGTTCGGTTCCGCGTACTCGACCGCGGGGGAGCGAGTGACGGCATCGATGACGTCCTCGCGAGCGTGAGCAGGTGCATCCGATGGAAACGAAACGACGGCGTAGTGGATCGACTCGTTCGCGTGGACGACATCGGCATTGCCGGGGACGGCGGCACGGGCCTCACCGGCCACGTCCGTAGCCGACGGCGAAATCCCCAGAATGAGTTCGTCGTCCTTCGGCCCCGGTTCGCGGCTCGGGGTCGCGGTCACGACGCCACTCGAGCCGATTACGCTGCCGATACCGATCGAACCGGCACCGGTCAGGATCGAGCGGCGATCGTACGCGCGAGCGGGGTCGTCCGGGTGATCGTTCTGTGTCATGGAACGACAGTCAGCAAGCCCTGAAATTAGTAAAGCGTTATCGAATCATCTGTGGATTTATTTTGGAAAGAAGACGCTAAATGGTGACAAGAATGGTATTTGTTGGGTATAAAGTGTGGACGTGTGAACTCAGTGTTTTATCACCGAGCGTGTGGACACGAGAACCGGTTCGGAGTTTCCGGGACTAACGCGGCCACGGGGGGACGGTTTGCCGTCGGTCGGCCGCGTGACCGGGCCTCCGCTGCTCATCTGAGCCCGCGGCTGTGCTACGGTTTCGTCACGCGAGCCCGGATCGTGACAGTCCCTGCGGTCTCCGTCGCCGAACTCCGAGCGGTCGGCAGCATGCTCGGAGCAGTCGGCAGCGGCCGCCGCTCGATCTATCGACCGCGTTCGTCGATAGTCATGGAGTAGGAGCCGCTTCCGCTGTACCGGGTGACGAGGACACCTAATTCTTCGTCGCCCGTGAGGTCGAGTTCGATCGTTTCGCTTGCGCCCTGGCCCGTCGAGCGCTCGTCGTAGTCGTACATCGACGGCGTCCGTCCGTCGAGCGTCATGTAGAGGTCGAAGTCAGCGTCGGCCGGTCCCTCAAGCGAGACGGTGGCACTGCAGGGGTCGGCCGTCTGAAGCTGGTAGGTGTAGGTATCGTTCGGGTTGCCGCCCCAGCCACCACTGAGTTCGCCCTCTTCGCTTGCAGTGTTGACCTCGTCACCGCACTTACCGGGCTCCGGGTCCGGGTCCGGGTCGGGGTCCGGAGAGGTACCCGGTTCGGTGGTGACGGCATTGCCGGCGTCAACGCGGCCGCTGCCCTGTTCGTTCGCCGAAAGGCCGACATCGACGGCGGTTTGCTTGAGATGGTCTCGCAGCTGATCGTTCGAGAGGTTCGGCCACGCCGAGAGCGTGAGTCCGGCGACGCCGGCGACGACCGGCGACGCCATCGAGGTACCGGAGAGGGTCTCGTAGTCGCCCCAGGGAACGCTCGAGAGGACGTTGCCACCGGGTGCGGCCAGTTCGATCTCCGGGCCGACGTTCGAGAAGTCGGACAGCGTTTCACCCTGGTCCAGCGAGGAGACGGCGAGGACGGTGTCGTAGGCGGCCGGGTACGAGACGCTGCTGCCGTAGTCGTTACCGGCCGCTGCGACGACCAATGTCCCCTGCGAGGCGGCGTACTCACAGGCCTCCCGCATCAGTTGCGTAGCACCGCCGCCACCGAGGGACATGTTGATGATGTCGGCACCCTGGTCGGCCGACCACTGGACCGCATCGGCGATGTCGGAGAGCGAACCGCTGCCCCCGCCACCGAGCGCGCGGGCCGAGAGCAGCGAACAGTTCGAAATACCGGCATGGCCCGTCCCGTTGTCGGTGCCACCGGCTGCGATCCCAGCCACGTGCGTCCCGTGGTTCTCGCTCGCGTCTGCCGGGTACGGATCGCCGTTATCATCGACGAAGTCGGACCCACCGTTCGAGACGCTGTTGTCCATGTTCTCCGCGAGATCCGGGTGGTCGTACTGGACCCCTTGGTCGACGATCGAGATCGTAACCTCCGGATCGCCGAGGGTCGTGTTCCAGGCTTCCGGCGCGTTCACCTGCTGTGGCGCGTACTGACTCCCGAAGTCCGGGTCGTTCGGGGTATAGAGCGGCGACGCCGTCTCGCCATCGCTTTCCAATTCCTGTGGTTCCGCCTCGATGGCCTCGTAGGTCACGTTGTCTTCGGAGTAGGTCACCTCGTCGGCATCGAGGACGCTCCGCTTGACGGATTCCTTGGCCTGAATGGAAGCCTGATCGGCGATCTCCACTGCGGCATAGCCCAGCGTCTCGTTCGTGTGGACAATGTTCGCGTTGCTCGGAATCTTCGGCTCCACGGCCGCTTCGATGTTCGAGACGTCGGGGTCGACCCCGACGATCAGCTCGTCTTTCTTCGGCCCCGGCTCCCGTCCCGGCGTCGCGGACGTGATACCACCCAGGCCGACCAGCGCACCGAACGCGCCGACTGTTTGTAAAAGCGATCTTCGATCCATGTGTTGGTTATTGTCACCGGACATAACGCAACCGAAGAAATTCCAGCACGCTATTAAATTCTTCCTAAACATCAAGAAATACAATAAATTTCGAACACTAATATTATAATCGGGTATGTGAGGGTCGAGTACCCATGATGAGGGTTACCAAGTGTAATAGTAATAATTGTATGCTACTGAAATGAACTTAGGGAATGTTTATTCCACAACTCTTGTGGCTAATTATGGGGTGATTCGGACCATCACCGTCGCAATCACTATTCTTTATCTAACTATTCGCCGATGGGGTCGGTGCTGCTATCGTTTCGTCACACCTATTTCCGTGCACGGGAAAAGCCGGGCAACTGACCATGTTTGACCGCGTTCGCGCACGTCTCGTGCCTGACACCGCGACCGAACCGGCAGTCGGGTTGTTCGTTGACGGGCCGAACGTCTTCCGCGACGAATTCGATGTCGATCTCGATGATCTCCGCGATACCGCTCGCCGGCTCGGTCGCGTCGGCGTGATTCGGCTCTATCTCGACGAACACGCCACGCCCGGTCTCATTCAGGCCGCGGAAGCGCGCGGCTTCGAAGTCATCATTACCAGCGGCGACGTCGACGTGAAACTGGCCGTCGATGCAACCGCAATCGTCGGCGATGGGACCATCGACCGGCTCGCGATCGTCTCCCGAGATACGGACTTCAAACCCGTCCTCGAGTACGCGGGCACCGCCGGCGTGGAAACGATCGCGATTGCACCGGGCTCGCACGGCCGCTCGGACGCGTTACAGAACGCCGCCGACGACGCGGTCACGCTCGACCGGTGAGAGACCAACCCGGCTACCCGGCGCTTGAGGACGACTTCTCACGGCGCGACCTCGAGTTGGAACGCCGAAACCGACCGTTCCAGCCGTCACGATGAGCGGCCGGGGAGAGCGGACGGAGCGCTGATCGACGAGCGACTCGGGCCCGGCGTTTCGTGAGCGGATCACGTCCCTCGGTGAGCGCTCCCCGTTCGCGGCGACGACGCGTCGAGGCGACGGGGTCGATTGTGCTGTTGCTGCGTTGCGTTGGCCGGGTTGCGTCGCAAAAAAGACAGGCGGTTCCGGCTCGGTCCGGGTCGTTATTCGGCGTAAGAACTCTCGCCGACGACTTCGACGAACTCGCCGCGACCGCTCGCGGTTGTCTCGTCGAATTCGGTTACCCGAACGCGGACCTGCTTTTCGATCGTTTCCGGGCCGGCACCCTCGATGATGAGTT
Source organism: Natrinema gari JCM 14663 (assembly GCF_000337175.1). Taxonomy (GTDB): domain Archaea; phylum Halobacteriota; class Halobacteria; order Halobacteriales; family Natrialbaceae; genus Natrinema; species Natrinema gari. The sequence goes on from NZ_AOIJ01000032.1 coordinate 106,150, forward strand.
CGGTATCGCCGACGTACGCACGACCGGACGTGCCGTTCGACTCCGCGATGAAGATATCGACTTCGCTTCCCACTTCGAACGACGGCCGAGACGTCCGGAGACGCCAGCCAGCGAGGTATTTGTCGAAGACGCTCATACGCGCGCCACCTCCTCGGTCTCACGGTCGGTTACGTACTCACGGCCGAAGCCGGTCAGTGCGGCGATGACGAAGACCGCGACCAGCAGCCAGCCCTGAAAGACGAACGGAACGACGTCGATCGGCGTGACGAGCATCGCCTGGTCGAGCCATTCGTACTCCCCGGGGAGGTTCTGCATCGCGCCGTACCCGGCGAGGACGCCGCCGGACCACGGGAAGATGTAGCCCATGGCGGCAGTCTGACCGTCGAGGATGTTCGCTCGTCGGTAGCCGTTCAGATTGAAGCGTTCACCGATCTTCGAGATGTAGGGGCCGATCGCGACTTCGGCGGCCGTATTGATCGTGATGATCGAGTTGATCAGCGCCGCGGTCGCGACCATCGTGAGTTCGGCGTTGCGAACGTTGGTCGCGAGGTTCTCGAGCGACCAGTTCAACAGCACCTCGAAGGCACCGCCGCGGATCATGATCTGGGCCGCACCGATGATCAGGAGCACGAGAATGGAGAGTTCGAAGAACCCGGACACCCCGCTCATCAGACTCCCGGTGACGCCGACGGCGTCGGCCGAGTCGACGACCGTGAGGACCGGCAGTGACTCCAGCGGACCGGCAAACGGCGCGTCGCTGGGTGCGTTGAACATGACGATGTCTCCGAGGGATGCCAGCCCGAAGATGAGGTTGAACGCGATGGCGATGACGATCCCCCACGAAATCGCCTCGACGATGTGACGGCCCGCAACCGCCGCGCCGATCACTGCGAGCATCGGGATCACGTGGACGAGACCGATCGCCTCGCTGCTCTCGAGGAAGATCGTCTGGGCTTCGCCGCTGATCTCGAGGCCGTCCATCGAACTGCCGGCGACGATGTAGCCAACGAAGGCGACGGCGGCGGCGATGATGATGTACTTGAACCGCGAGGCGACGACGCCGCCGATATCGGCATCCTGCGTGACGGCGCTGACGATCGTCGTGTCACTGACCGGTGCGAGGTTGTCGCCGAAGATAGCCCCCGAAAGGATCGCCCCGAACAGGAGGACCGGGTTCGCACCGAGCAATATGCCGGCCGGGAAGAACAGGCCGACGAAGGCGACGCTCGCGCCGTATCCCGTCCCGATCCCCGTTGTGAAGACGGCGGCGAGGACGAACGTAATCGCCGGGAACAGCGTCGCGCCGACGCCGGCGGTGTCGGCCAGCCAGACGAGGCCACCGACGAAGCCGCCGTCCTGCAGCAACTGGGCGAACATGCCGGCCCAGATCCACGCTACGATGGCAGTCACCGCGACGGGTTGAGTCATCCCCTCGAAGATGGTGTTGGCGTAGGTTTTCCAGTTCCCCCGCACGAAGAACATCCCGAGGATCAGTCCTACTAGGATACCGACGATAAGGCCCCCCGTATCGCCGATCCGCCAGAGTGCGGTCTGGATGATCGCCCACACGATGAAAAACGCGATCGGGAACGCGCTCATCCCGCGGCCGCCGTAGAACTCGACTCGAGGACCCTCATCGTTGTCCCCGCCGATGAACTGGTCGGACGGGTCCTCGCCGGGAGCGGTTGCTCCGTTTTCGCTCATAGTTGATCACTCATACTGGAACACACTCGTGCTGATTCGGTTGAAACATAATAACTATTGTTGATAAACCCGGATCGGTGTGGTAGTTGTTCGGTATCGATCCGCTCGGTAATACGCCACACGACCACCATTTATCTATCGGATCGCTCTCGCGAGCACGATCGTGTTGTGAGCGCCGTCCGCGCCGGATCGGAGCACTTTCGAGTGTCACCGACCCACTGGCGAGTATGATCGACGATCGGCCGGTGATGGACGATCACCTCCACCTCGATCCGGACGCCCATCGTGGCATCGACGCCGTCAGGGATTTCGCTCGCGTCGGCGGCACACATCTACTCGTAGTGAACAAACCCTCCTGGCACCTCGGCGTCGAGGCCGAGACCGGTTCGGACTTCCGGACGGTCTTCGAACGAACGATCGAGATCGTCGACGAGGCCGCGAACGAACTCGAGGGGAACGCATGGCCCGTCCTCGGCGTGCATCCGGGGTTGATAACGCGTCTGGTCGACGACCGCGGGTTCGATCCCGAGGAGGCCCGCGACCTCATGCAGGCCGGGATCGACGTGGCGGCCGAGTACGTCGATTCGGGCGAGGCGCTGGCACTGAAATCGGGACGGCCCCACTACGAGGTCGATGACGACGTCTGGGCGGCTTCGAACGCGGTCATGCGCCGGGCCTTCGAGCACGGGGCCGATCTGGACTGTGCCGTCCAACTGCACGCCGAAGCCAGCGAGGACATGACCGCAGTCGCCGACTGGGCTACCGATGCCGGCCTGCCGTCCCATCGCGTCGTCAAACACTACGCGAGCGGCCGACTCGAGGGGCCGACTCCGAGCGTCATGGCCGATAAGGATCGCCTGCAGACCGCCGCCGAGCGCGGCGAGCCGTTCCTGATGGAGACCGATTACATCGACGATCCCGATCGGCCGGGGGCGGTACTCGGCCCCAAGACGGTCCCCCGACGAGTCCGGTGGCTCCTCGAGAACGGCTTCGAAGAGGCCGTTCGGATAGCCCACGTCGAGACGCCAAAGCGGGTCTACGGCATCGATACGGAAGCGACGCTCGAGCGCGACTGAAAGGGACCGATAAGAACCGATTCCGATCGCTCGATCGCGGGTACGCCGAGACGCCGATGGCTCTAACAGGGATCTGAGCGGCTGTAAGCTGCTATTGGTCGGTCGTCCGGTTTTTCCAAACGTTCGCTTTCGGCGGCTAGTGTAGAGAAAGGCATTTCAAGCGGCCGGTGTAGGTGTCTGTATGAGCAATCCCCCGACCGAGTTCTACTCGGAGGAACGCTGGCAGAACTGGATCGATCGCATCAAAGACGAAGACATCGATCCGGAAGACGAAGACTCGGCCCGACTCCTGTTGAACCTGCAGGACGATACGGCGATCGCGATCGCCAAGATCGTCGCCGCGTACGACGACGGGGAACTCGACCAGGAGGAGACCCTCGAGGAAATCGACGACGTTCGCGAGATCGTCCTCAGCGAGATCGATATCGAAGACGAGGAGAAACTCATCCTCGTCGACGGCGTCCAGACGAGTCTGGTCTGTGTCTTCTTCGCGGCCGAGGAGTACGTCGCGAACGGGCCGGCCGACGAGGGGACCGTCGGCGATTACCTCAGCGCCGCGGCCGATGCCGAGGCCGAAGAGGATCTCGACGCCGCGCTCGGATATGCGGCACAGGCAGGGACCCTCATCATCGACGAGCAGGAACTCGATATGAGCGTCGCGGAGGACCTCGAGTACGGACTCGTTACGGAGTGGATCAACGGCCTTGACAGCCTCCAGAGCGCGATGAGCGATCCGGAAGTCGTCGAGGAAGACGAGTAGTTCTGTCGACGGAGTCGATCACGTTTTCGGCACGCGGTAGCCACCGGCCGATTCCTCTCGGTGACTCGCTCCGCAGACTTAGACAGGAGACGACCGTCTCGTGACTGTCCGGAGTCCCAACCGAAACGAGTCACACACTGATCGGACGGGTATCGCGCGAGAAGGTGTGCGGTGACGGTCAGTAGCGACTATCGTTGAGGTTACCTCTCCGCCCGCGATCCTCACGTTCGTGTCCCTTCAGAGTCGTCCCGCGGAGAACCAGGGGCAACAGCGACGACACCCAACAGGCACGCGCGGCGCTGTAGCAGGCGCTGGGACATGCGATCGCGGCTCGCGATCGATTTCGCCCGGTTACCGGCGATAATTTCTCGACGGTTGTCGAAACATCGAACGACAATATCTTGTACCATCGCCCGTATTGACGAGGTATGACTGCAGTCGGCATCGACGCCGTCGAAATTTGGACCGGGAACCTCAAACTCGACCTTCCCGGCACGTTCGCCCCGGAGAAGGGCGAAGACCCGGAAAAGTACACGAAAGGGCTCGGCCTCAACGCCAGTTCCTTCCCCGACAGCTACGAGGACATTGTCACGATGGGGGCCAACGCCGCCCACCGGCTGATGGAGCGCAAAGGCCTCGAGCCCGACGATATCGGTCGCATCGACGTTGCGACCGAGAGCGCGTTCGATAACTCGAAGCCGGTTTCGACGTACGTCGCTGGCTGTCTCGAGCAGGTCTACGAGGGTGACTTCCACCACGCGAACAAAGGCGAGCGGAAGTTCGCCTGCATCGCGGGGACCCAGAGTTTGGACGACGCGTACAACTGGATCCGTGCGGGCCGGAATCGCGGCCGCTCGGCGCTGGTCATCGCGACCGACACGGCGCTGTACGCCCGCGGCGACGACGGCGAGGCGACGCAAGGAGCCGGAGCCGTCGCGATGCTCATCAGCGAGGACCCGAACCTGGTCGAACTCTCCGCCGAACAGGGCTACGGCTCGGCCGACGAGACCGACTTCCTCAAGCCCAACCAGCAGTTCCCGTCGGTCGACGGCAAACGCTCCGTGCAGGTCTACCTCGCGCGGATGCGCGAAGCCCTCGAGGACTTCGAGAGCGTCGCGGGCGCGGTCCACGAGGAGGACTTCGTCTACGCACCGTTCCACACGCCGTTCCCGGGCATGGTCCGGAAAGCCGCCCTGCTCGCGTTCCGCCACGTGACGCGGGACACCGAAGTCGAGGACGAACTCGCCGACGAAATCGGTCGCCAGCCTCGCCCCGAGGCGTTCGACTCCGACGACGACTACCGCGACGCCCTCCGGGAGTACATGGATCTCCTCAAGGGCACCGACCGCTACGCCGAGTGGTACGACACGACGATCGCTCCCACGCTGACGATCTCCCGCGAGGTCGGCAACTGGTACACCGGATCCGTCCACGTCGCCCGCGCGAGCGCGCTCAAACACGCTCTCGAGAACGACCGCGACCTGGCCGGCAAGAAACTCCTCGTCGGCTCCTACGGCAGCGGTGCACAGGCGGAGATCCACGCCGAGACGATTCGGGAGGGCTGGGCCGAGGAGATCGACGCCCTGAACGTCGACGCCCAACTCGCCGAGCGCTACGAGATGGAGTGGGACGACTACGAGGAGATCCACGACGCCCACAACCACGAGATGGACGTCGACATCGAGGAGTTCACGACGCCCAGCGAGGAGTTCGTCTTTGACGGCTGGGGCCGCATGGGCGAGCGGAAGTATCGGTACGTGGACTAGTTGGGGGTATCGGTCCGTCTCCGACAGACGCAAGGACCGCCGGAACGGCGGTTAGTTCTCCCCGGGATCGACCCAGCGGTCTTGGCCGCAATCCGACGCCAACTGCAGGTCCCAGCGCCGTTCGCCGGGGCGATCGAAGCTTTCGTTACAGAAGTTCGTCGTTTTCTCCGGGCCGTTCATGCCGAGGGGCGTCACGAAATGATACGATTGGGACCAGGCTGAATCGTTCGTTTTCGTGACTTCGCCCGTCGTGTGCCCGCTGTGGGGGAAATCGTAGTCCCGTTTGCGTTTTTCGTCGGCCTCCGGATCGAACTCGAGCATCTGGTGTCCGATCTCGTGCATGATCGTCTGCATATCACCATGCCCGCGTCCCGTATTGTACCGCTGATAGGTATCGGGAGCCTCGTCGACGTGTTTCGCCTCGGCGACGATATAGGTCTCGCCATTATCATCGGCAGTGACGCCGCCGCCGCTTTCGTTCGTCAACAGGATGTGACAGTCGTCCGCTTGCATGTACGATGGGCTCTCACATTGAACCCAGTCACGGAACCAGCCGTTCATCCAGGTGTACGCTCTCTGCTCTCCGCAGACCGTGTCATAATGTTTTCGCCTTCTGACACAATCGTCGTCGGAGTTCGTCTCCAGACACTCGCTTACATAGTTCTCGATCGGCGGATCAGGTAAATCGCTGGCAGCAGGTGCGTACACTTTCACGGACGCAGTGTGAGGGGACGAATCGAACGCATGTTCAATATAGTCTTTCACTTTACCGAGGAACTTCCCAGTCCCCTTCGCCTCGTAAAGCGACCGCGACATCGTGACGGTGAATTCGTACTCGCTCATCTAGATCACCCGTTTCGAGACTTTGAGTTCATCGTTTGGCGAAACGTCAACGTGGTACCCTGCCGCGGCCGAGAACCCGTCGCCGAAGACGGTCAGCCGCCTCTCGATCTGCTGGTCGCCGTACGTTGCGACTATCTTGTAGTCTCCGGAGTCGTCGATGCCGATATCCGCGATCGTCGCGAGCTGTTCGTCCTGTGTTTCGGTCGTGTAGGTGAAAACCTCCGTCCCCGACCCTTCGTCGGTCACGGTGACGCTTACGTGTTCGTTCGGATCGGGACTATCTCGGACGTGGAGATCCGGCGTTTGCATCTCCTCATCCGATCGGTTGTCGTGACCCTCACGGGTCGTCGCTTCCGTTGCGCTTGCGACGCCCGTCAGTCCACTCGCCGCCGCCGTTCCGGCGCTCGCTTTCAGCACCTTTCTTCGAGTGTGCTTTGGCATGCATGTATGATGTTAAACCCATTAATTATAAGGTTTTTCTAGGGTATATTATAATTGGAGAGAGTGGGAGTGAGATTACCGATATACTGTAGAATACCACGTCGGTGTAGTATCCGTTTTCCCCCTCACACAGTCATTTGAGCGGAGCGAGCCTCGAGTTACGCCACCCGATGCGTGACGGACCGGGATCGGAAGCGAGGACAGCCAGGGACCGTCCGACCCCGACGGCACGTCGGAGTCGGTCGTCTCAGCACTTAATGTCCGTCGCGGTCGCACGTCCCTGTATGGTTGACCGTGCCAGTCCCTCGGACTGGGTCGTGGAACAACCCGTTCTGACCACGCTCGCGTTGATCAGCGTCGCGCTCGGATTCCTCGTCGTGCTCCCCTACTTGCAGTACGTCCTCTTCGGGATCGTCCTCGCGTACATCCTACTCCCCCTTCAGCGGCGACTCGAGGAGTACCTGCGGCCGACGGTCGCCGCGTCGATCACGATCATCGTCGCGGTTCTCGTCATTGTGCTGCCGCTCGTCTACATCCTCACCGTCGCACTCAGGCAGACGTCACAGCTCGTGACCGCCGTCCGGAACGGGGGCGTCGACCTCGAGATGGTCGAGCGGACGCTCGCCGAGCGCGGGTATTCGGTGAATCTTACCGGGCTGTACGAATCGTACCAGGACGCGATCACGAGCGGCGTGCAGGGATTGGCGACCGGGGTCCTCGATATCGTCGGCGGGTTGCCCGGCATCGCGATCGGAGTGACGATCACGCTGTTCGTCTGCTTTGCGCTGTTACGGGACGGGGAACAACTGGTCGAATGGCTGTACCGCGTCGTCCCGATCGACGACGCGATCCAGCGGGAACTGCTCGCGGAACTGGACCACCTCATGCAGGCGTCGGTCATCAGTAACGTCCTCGTGGCAGCGATTCAGGCCGTACTGCTCGGGGCCGGACTCGCGGTGCTGGGGATGCCCGCCGTCGTCCTGCTCACCGTTTTGACCTTCGTGCTCACGCTCCTCCCGCTGGTCGGCTCGTTCGGCGTCTGGCTTCCCGTCTCGATCTATCTGGTCGCGCTCAACCGGCCGGTCGCCGCGGTCGGGCTCACGCTCTATGGCCTGCTCGTCATGATTTCCGATACGTATCTTCGGCCCGCGCTCATCGGCCGGACGAGCGCGTTCAACTCGACGATCGCCGTCGTCGGTATCTTCGGCGGACTCATCACGTTCGGCGCTGTGGGGCTGTTCATCGGTCCCGTCGTCCTCGGCGGCGTGAAGGTCGTCCTCGATATCTTCGCTCGAGAACACACTGGCGGTCCCGGTCCCGAACCTGGAGCGGCGGGCGGGACCGGAACATCCGCCGACGCGTCGGACTCCGACGCCCCACCCGTGACCAGGGATGCCGAAACAGGGCCGCCACCTGACGGGACTGACGTTGACACCGACGGTGACGATACCGGCACCTGAGTCGGGTGATCGACGGGCGGCCGATCCGAGCCAGCACACCGGGGACGTGGCTGCTATCACTGGGCTGATCGGTTCCAGCCGGCAAGGCACTGCGCGTCGGCACCGAAACGGGTGCGTTCATTACCCCGTACCCGCTAGGGGCCAGTATCGTGTCTCGAATCGAACGCCGTCACCGACGCTGGTGGGATGCGGACCGATCGCTCGCTCGAGACCACTGTTAAGCATGCACGGATCACACGCCACGGGGAGCCCCTACGCTCCCTACACGGAGGAGGACCGGACGGCAATGCTCGAGACGGTCGGTGCGGAGGCCGTCGACGAACTCTTCGACATTCCGGCCGATGTCCAGTTCGACGGCCGGTTCGACATCGATGCGCGAACGGAACGGGAAACGAGACGACTGGTTCGCTCGATTTTGGACCGCAACGACGACGTGACGGAACTGCTCGGCCGCGGCCACTACGGCTACTACGTCCCGTCGCTGGTTGACCACCTTGCCGATCGGTCGGAGTTTCTCACGTCGTACACGCAGTACCAGCCCGAGATCTCACAGGGGTTCCTACAGGCCCTGTTCGAGTACCAGTCGCTGCTGGTCGAGTTGACCGGCCTCGGGGTCGCGAACTGCTCGATGTACGACGCCGCGACGGCCCTGGGCGAGGCCGCCACGCTGGCCGACCGCGTCCGCGACACCACGGGCCACCGCGTGCTCGTTCCCGAACTGCTGCGCGAGGAACGGCGAAGCACGCTCGAGAACTACGTCGCCGGCACCGACCTCGCGGTCGAGACCTACCCCGTAGCGGACGGGACCGTCGACCTCGCAGGCCTCACCGACCTCGTCGACGACGGCGTCGTCATGATCTACGCCGAGAGCCCGACCGTTCGCGGGACCATCGAGGAGGACCTCGCGGCCATCGGCGACCTCGCGGCCGACACCGAGGCCCTCTTCGTGCTCGGTTCCGACCCGGTCGCCCTCTCCCTGCTCGAGCGGCCCGTCGACGTCGGTGCGGACGTGGTCGTCGGCGACGCGAGCGTGCTCGGGCTGCCGACGAGCTACGGGATGGGGCTGGGACTGTTCGCGACGCGGGAAGACTACCTCCGCCAAGTCCCCGGCCGGCTGGTCGGGGCCAGCGAGGACGCGACAGACCGCCGGGCGTTCACCCTCACCCTGCAGACCCGCGAACAGCACATTCGCCGGGAGCGCGCGACGAGTAACATCTGTACGAATCAGGCCTGGGTGGCGCTTCGAACTGCCATGCACGCCGCCGTGCTCGGGCCGAGCGGGCTGGTCGAGCTCGCGGAACGGGACGTTCAGCGGGCACGGGACCTCGCGGCCCGTCTCGACGATTTTGTCGGCGTCATCGCATCGGTCCACGATCGCCACCACCTCCGGGAGTTCGTCGCCCGCGTCGACCGGCCCGCTCGAGCCGTCGCGGACGACCTCGAGAAGCGGGGCTTTGCGGTCCACGTCGTCGGCGATCACGAGATTCAGATCTGTATCGCCGGCGTCTGCGACGAGCGGATCGATGAGTTCGTTGCGGCGGTCGAGGAGGTGACACGATGAGCGGCGACCGACCCGATGTCTCCGACGACGGTGACGCCCCACAGTCGCGGTACGATCAGGCCCGATACGTCGAGAACGGCGAGTACGAACCGCTGCTCTCGGAGAAAGATCGGACGCGCGTCAAGATCGGCGGCGATGATGCCGATACCGACGGCTCGCCGCTTCCCGACGACCTCACCCGCGACTCCCTCGAACTCCCCGAACTCTCCGAACCGGAACTGGCCCGCCACTACACGCGCCTCTCCCAGATGATCTACGGGATCGACAGCGGCCCCTACCCGCTGGGCTCGTGTACGATGAAGTACAACCCCAAGTTCACCGAAGACGTGGCCACGTTGCCGGCGGCGGCCGTCCACCCCGACCGTACTGAGGCGTCCGTCCAGGGCACCCTTGAACTCCTCTATCGACTGCAGGACTATCTCGGCAGAATCGGCGGGATGGACGCCGTGACGCTCCAGCCGCCCGCGGGCGCGGCGGGCGAGTTCGTCGGCATTCGCGTCGCCGCGGCCTACCACGAGCACAACGACGAGGGCCACCGAGACGAGGTCATCGTCCCCGAGAGCGCCCACGGTACCAACTTCGCCAGCGCCGCCCTGGGCGGCTACGACGTCGTGTCGTTGCCCAGCGACGACGATGGCCGGGTCGATCTCGAGGCGCTCGAGGCCGCCCTCTCCGAGGACACCGCGGCGCTCATGCTGACCAACCCGAACACGCTCGGACTGTTCGAGCGTGATATCACGACGATCGCCGACATGGTCCACGAGGCGGGCGGACTGCTCTACTACGACGGCGCGAACCTCAACGCCTTGCTCGGCCGCGCCCGACCGGGCGACATGGGGTTCGACGTGATGCACTACAACGTCCACAAGACGTTCGCGACGCCCCACGGGGGCGGCGGGCCGGGTGCGGGTCCCGTCGGCGTCGTCTCCGACCTCGCGCCGTTCCTGCCCGCGCCCCGCGTCCGCGAGCGCGCCGCGGAATCGACGGCCGAGGACCCGGTCTACGAGCGCTTCGACCCCGAGCACACCATCGGCAAGGTTCACGGGTTCGACGGCAATTGGCTCGTGTTGCTCAAGGCCTTCGCCTACATCGCCCGCCTCGGTGACGAGGGGCTCGCGGACGCGAGCGCGTCGGCAGTGCTCAACGCGAACTACCTCGCCGAGCGGATCGAGTACGACGTCCCCTACGGCCCGTTCCACCACGAGTTCGTCGCCAGCGCCGGCGAACAGGACGCCGCCGACGTGGCCAAACGGATGCTCGACTACGGCGTCCACCCGCCGACGACGAAGTGGCCCGAGATCGTCCCCGAGGCGCTGATGACCGAACCGACCGAAGTCGAGAGCAAGGACACGCTCGATCGCCTCGCCGCCGCGTTCAACGCCGTCGCCGGCGAGGACGACGACGCCCTCGAGACCGCGCCGGAACGGACCACCGCCCGCCGGATCGACCAGACGACCGCCGCACGGACCCCGCGGCTGGCGTGGCAGGCGCTCGAGGACGACGCCTGATCGCGGAAGCGGCCACGCTCACCGCCATCCCCTGCCGTCGGACCGCTCGAGAGCGACACCCCGGGCGGCCCGTACTCGGAACACGTTACGCGTGAGTGGGATTCGAGCCCTCGGGAGCGATGCGCCGAAACACATGTAAACTGGTATCAGTTTCGATCGTGTTACTCAGCACAAATCTTTTTACGCTGCCCCGGTGTTTCCATCGACAATGTCTAGCCAATCAGACTCGGTCGACGACAGCCGAAGTGATGTCCTCCAGCGCCACCAGGAGACAGCCGATGCCGTCGTTCCCGAACGGACGGCCCTGTATATCGGCGGCGAATTCACGGAGCCAGCCGATGGCAAAACGTTCGCAACGACCGATCCGACGACGAATCAGGAACTCGCGTCGGTCGCCCGCGGCCGATCGGCGGACGTAGACCGTGCAGTCGAGGCCGCGTGGGACGGGTTCGAAACTGAGTGGTCGGGATACGACGCCGGGGACCGCCAGCGCGTACTGCTGGCGATCGCCGACGCGATCGAGGCACACGCCGACGAACTCGCCCAGTTAGAGACGCTCGATAACGGGAAACCGATCACGGAGGCGACGATCGACGTCCACTCCGCCGCGGAACAGTTCCGATACTTCGCGGGCATCGTCCGCGAGAACGGCGGCGAGACGATGACCGACGGCTCGAGGCACGGCCAGGTCATCGCGGAACCGTACGGCGTCGTCGGACAAGTCATCCCGTGGAACTTCCCGCTGTTGATGGCCTCGTGGAAGCTCGCACCGGCACTCGCTGCCGGTAACTGTTCGGTGTTGAAACCGGCCGAACAGACGCCGCTTTCCGCGCTGCGGCTCGCCGAATTGATCGACGACATCGTCCCGGACGGCGTCGTCAACGTCGTGACCGGGTTCGGTGAGGAAGCGGGCGAACCGCTGACCCGCCATTCCGACGTTCGGAAGGTCGCGTTCACCGGCTCGACGGCCGTCGGCAAACAGGTCATGAAAAACGCCGCCGAAAACGTCACCGACGTGACGCTCGAACTCGGCGGCAAAAGCCCCGTCGTCGTCTTCCCCGATGTCGATGTCTCGACGGCCGTCCAACTGGTCACCGCCGCGATCTTCTACAACACCGGCGAGTGTTGCGAGGCCGGCTCGCGGCTGTTCATTCACGACGACGTTGCCGACGATGTCCTCGAGGGCCTCGTCCAGGCGATCGACGACATGGAAATCGGGGACCCGTTGCGCGACGAGACGGATCTCGGCCCGAAGGTGTCTCGCGAACAAGTCGATCGAACCATCGACTACCTCGACGCGGCGCGGGACGCCGGCGGGGAGTTCCTCGCCGGCGGCGATCGCCCCGACGACGAGGTCCTATCCGAGGGCTGTTACGTCGAACCGACCCTCATCGAGGGACTCGATCACGATCACGCCGCGGTCCAAGAGGAGATTTTCGGCCCGGTTCTCGAGGTGTTCCGCTGGGACGACTACGAGACGATGATCGAGTTGGCAAACGACGTCGACTACGGGCTCGCCGGCGGCGTGATCACGGACGATCTCGCGCAAGCGAATGACGCGGCACGGGATATCGAAGCGGGGTACATCTGGGTTAACAGCTATCACGACCTTGTGCCCGGCCTCCCGTTCGGCGGCTACAAACAGTCCGGAATCGGCCGCGAGCTCAGTGCCGAGACGCTCGACCACTATCAGCAGACGAAAACGATCAATCTCTCTCTGTAACTAAGCGCGCGTCGTCTCCATCCCGTGAGTCCGAACGCGTCGAATCGCCGCCCCCGACGCGTTACGCCGTACTCGAGTCGACGGCGGTGCCGTTGTCGCCGATGCGGACGAACCCGTAGTCGCAGTCCGGACAGTGCCACTTGACCTTCTCGCCGAGGTGCAGCGTCGTACTGGCGGCGCGATAGAACGTCTTTTCGCCCCCGCAGTTCGGACACTCGTGCTCGAGTTCCAAAGCCATAGCCGAGGGTAGCGAGCGAAGCGAGTTTAACGTACTGGTTCCGACGGCGACGAGCGGGCGGTCGGGACGACTGCCCGTCACAGCACCGCAGGTGACAGGGAAGTTAAGTGGAGTCCGGCCGTCGATCCAGCTATGTCGATTTACACCGGCCGCGGCGACGACGGGGAGACCGACCTCCGGGACATGACTCGTGTCTCGAAGGCGAGCGCCCGCATCGAAGCCTACGGGACCGTCGACGAACTCAACGCCCTGCTCGGGACGGTTCGTCCGACCGCTCACGATGACATCAACGACCGACTGTCCGCGATCCAAAACCACCTCCACGTCGTGCAGGCGGATTTCGCGAACCCCGACCCCGACGAGGACGACCCCGCAATCCGCCCCGCCCACGTCGAAACCGTCGAGGACTGGATCGACGCGTACGACGAGGAACTCGAGCCGCTGACCGCCTTTATTCTGCCGACCGGCAGCGAACACGGCGCGGCGCTACACCACGCCCGTACCGTCTGTCGGCGCGCCGAACGCCGTGCGGTCGCGCTCGCAGCCGAGGAGCGGATCAACGAGGACGCGGTCCAGTACCTCAATCGGCTCTCGGACGGTCTGTTCACTTTCGCCCGCGTCGTCAACGCTCGCGACGGGGAGCCGGAGGAAGCTCCCGAGTACTAGCGCGACGGCTGCCGATTTCGACTGTGGATTCGCGGGCCCGTCCTCGAGCACTGCAGGACAGGCCCGCCGCGATCGTGCTCGATGGGTCGGCGACCGACCGGCCAACCGAGACCGGAAACCGGGAGTGTGCGACTCGAGACGGCACAGCGCGTAGCGCACGCACGCTCCGCTAGTCTATCGCGTGTCGGTTCCGGGGGCTCGACGTGTGCGATCCGCTCTCGTTACAGCCCGATATTCAACGCGTAGCCCCAGGGCTCACCGGCGAGGACGAACACGAGCAGAGCGGTGCCCAGCAGTTCGACGTTCTTCATGAAGTGGATCAGTTCGTCTTGTTGCTGGTCCTCGGGGACCGCCCAGAAGTCATGCATGAACGGGGTCACGAAGACGAAAAACACCGCGAGCATCCCCGCAGCGACGACGGGGTAGATGCCGAGTACGATCCCAAGGCCTCCGAGAACGAGCATCACGCCCGACGCGACCACGCCGAACCTTGCCGCGGGAACGCCCTTTGCCTCCGCGTAGCCGGCCATCGTATCCGTCGCCATGAAGTGATTCAGACCCTGGTAGACCAGCAGGCCACCGAAGAGCAGTCGGCCAACGAGCAGGACTCCCGCACCGAGACCGCTCTCGAACGCCATTAGTCGCTCACCTCCGGTCGCGAGGCGGTGGCGTCTCCTTCGGTCAGTTGGTGGAATCGATTCCGATCCGCGAATCGCAGTTGTAGTTGCATTACGTTATCTGGTACGTCCTTGAACCAGTTATACTCTCGCTAACGGGAGTGTTACCGGGTGAAAAGCGCGTTATTGGCGACCTCGTGCAGTGGACGTGACGCGAACTCGCGACGCGTTCGGCTTGGTCCGAACCCGGGTAGCCGCGGGCCGCTCGAGCGGGGCCGACGGCGAGCCGTGAAAGGAAGTCTTAAGTCGAAAGCACGGGAAGCACCTCGTGCGGGTTGGTGATCTAGTCCGGTTATGATACCTCCTTCACACGGAGGAAGTCGGCAGTTCGAATCTGCCCCAACCCACTACGCTCCTTCCGTCGCGTGAAGTAGTAAACCACCAGAGGGCAGTGTGTTCGTCTTGCACCCCTCCAGCAATTCACAAAGTCGCTTCCCAATTCTGTGTGGAATCGCAGTACGGCGTCCCGTTGCCCAATAAGTAGTCGGGGAGAATGCTATAACCCCGTCAAGAGGCAAAAACAACCGGCTCCCTATCCAAGTAAGCCTCATGTCAATGTACGGAACTCCCTCCGTCGGGGATATGTGACGGAATCGCTCAATGCTGGTGAGCCTCAAGATGCGACAGCAGACAGAGTGGATATGACTATCGAAGTACTGGATAAGCACTATAATCACGCAACAAAGAGTGAGAAGATGAAACGACAGGAGAAACACCTAATGGATATCTAATTCATTCTGTAGCCCCATCGTAGAACCCCCTTAGATACAACCAGATTTTGTCCACTGAATCTTCATTTATTCCATCTATATCTATCAGGTCCTCTTTTGTAAGTTCATCCAGGGTGTTTACTACTATTTGTTCAAGGATATTCAATGCAGTTACCTCTCCAACACGGTTTATCTCAATTAAACTCTCAAATAGCACCCGTTCGTCAAAGTCCATTCCCACTTCGACATCATCTATGCGTGTAGGGTGGTCAATTGGGCGTTTAGAAAGGGGCTGTCGATCAACTGCCTTACTGGCTTGATCTTCTAACAACCGTAGTTCAGTCTCTTCAAGTTGAAACTTTTGTTCCCCGACTGTTAGCCTCGTATATCCTTCTGATAGATTGCTTATATTTATTTTCAAACGCCCCGTTTTGTCTTCTCTATCAGAAATATCCACAGGACAATATAGCATCGATTGGTGATAGTATTTGGGATGATTAGAAATCAACTGAGCCAGTCACAAGGAATCTATGAGGTCTTCCCGAAGGTTTTGCTACATTGAGGGTGGGGGACATTAACGAGATCAGCTGCTACCAATTCGTATCCCAAGTCCGACGGGAGATCAAGGACGATACCTGACCAATGTGGCGATATTACGGGAGAACCATCTCGAACTTTACGAGGAGCTTCGAGCGGCAGTGTGAACCAGAATGAGCCGGCACATAGAGCGAAGAGGGACGAACAGCCGGCTCAATGAAGTAATCTCTACCGGTTAGAACATTGACCGGCGTATGCGAGCGCGTATTTAGTAACTCCGTCTGCGAAATTTCTGGCTGAGAGTCAGAGTTTTCGCTACACAATTTCACTGTGGAACAGCTGATGAGCAGACGTGAGCAAGAACAGCCAGAACCCGCCGAGTACCTCAGTCTCGTAAGTGGGATTCCTCGACGAGAACGAGCTGAAGTGACGGGAATGGAGCAAAGGGAACTTCGTCGTCCACCAGCTGTTCTAACGGAAGTGGTGTCTCTCGTTCGTCCCAGTACGGGAGATATCCGTCGAGTACATCGAGGGGTACAACAATGACGACATCATCGTCATCGGGGTATTTCGGTGTTCGGTCAGCCAACGTGTCGCCATCGTCGAACTCCCATTCTTCGGCGTCAATTCCGGGGATATTCATCACGACCAGCGCGATGGGCTCATCTGCTTCATCATCATGAACAATGTCCCCGTAGATGAAATCGCATTCATCGTCATCGAGGTCTTCCTCGGAATCCCTTCGGATGACGAGGTCTAGGGACCGTTGGGTTGGCTCATCCGAACCCGGTGGCGTCCATGGTTCTTCGTCGGTTCGTCCGTCCGGTGGTCCGCCAGTCTTTCTGGTCATAGGTAATTGGTGAGGTCCGATTGCCAGGTATTGAGTGCATCAACCCGCTTCTCCAAGACTTCTGGGAGATTCTCCCGCTGAGGATTCCCGCTATTGTCCTCGGTTCTTTTGCGGATGCCCCAGGAACCCGAACATGCCACAACTGATTTCGGGAGTTTCCGGAGTCTCCTCGGGGAATTACACCCGTTTACGAAGATTCGGTCCAAATCCAGGACCTCCTCTGCAGTTTCGACGTGATTGGCGAGTCGTCTTCCAGAGTTGTACTGGGTGGCATCAAACGCAACCGAAGCACCGAGTTCCTCGACGAGTTCACGACATCGCTCGAAGTGCCAGTCTTCCCACCCGAGAATCGTTGGGTAGAGTGGCATATCGATGCCGCGCTCATTGAGCAGGTCCTTCGCTGCTAACTGACGCTTCACGCCCTCGTCGATTTCCTTGACCAGCTCGCGTCGATCGAGGTCGGGGTACGTGAATCGGTCTCCGACGAATGCTCCCTGTGCGATGTCTTCAAGCTCCGCCAGTCTGTCTACCACGGTCGACGTCTCGCGTCCGAGGAGGTTCTTGTCGCTCTCGAACGTCGTGATGAACAGGTCTTGATCTGGGAGAAGAAACGCCCACCGTGGTTGATTCACGAACCACGATGAACGCCGGAACTTGCAGGCAACGAATGGGACGTACTCTGGATTCCGGGCAAACAGCCGCTGATGCACGTGATGGCTCGGGTGAATCTTTGCTCCGAAGTCGTGTGGAAACGGGTCGTCCGTCATGTGGTGTCATAGGTGCTGTCGTTTTTCGTGGCACCTACCCCCATATAGTAGACTTGCATAGAAAAGGTTTTTGCTGAAATTTGCACAAGGTGGGTTATTAGTAGAGCATAGTTACTCACTCCCCCATGTTTTGGTTCGCCTAGTCCACAGACCAGCTAAAGTGCCAAAGGATTATACTCCGGAAAAGACGAGTGGGCGCATATGGCCGAACAAGTCCACTATATTCCAGTTGGATTCGACTTTGAGCGGTTGATACACCCAATTTCGAAGGGAGAGATGGGCGCGAACCGAGTGGTCTTAGTCACTCATGATGGAGATCCAGACAATGATGACACCGAGGAGGCAGCCAGACTTGCAGGCAACATGGCGAACCAACTGGAACGTTCCTTCGACTTGCTTGATGTCGAAGTAGAGTCTATTGGGCTGGAGGTCGACGAGTTGTATAAGTACGAGCGCCTCTACCCGATGGCTTACGATCAGTTACTGGATGAATTAGAGGAGGGAAACGAGGTTTACGTGAATATCTCCTCTATGCCCCGGACGACTGCGTTCGCCTACGCGACTGCAGCTGACTCAATCATCGCCGAGTATCAACAGGAGGTGGAGGGAATCAGAGAGAGACTTCACACGTACTATGTCCCGCCAAAACGGTATCTTGTCCTCGATATGATTCAGAGACTGAGAGAGGCCAAGGGCCTTCTTGAGGATATGGGTGAGGATTTACGAGTTCATCCAGAGTACATCAAAATCCGGGAACTGCTTGATAAAATCGATGAGAACGGTGTGACAGAGGGTGTTCGAGACCTTAACGAGGGGATGCATATTGAGTTCCCATCTTCTCCGGGAAGTAACGTTGAAGATTTTGAGGGGGACGTCTTGCACTTTCTGGGGGCCGAAGGTACATTCTCGTCGACTTCGGAGCTTGCTGAACAAATGGCAGCGTATCTGAACGAAGAGTACAACGAGTCATTTCGGAGTAGAGTCCAATACAATGTCTCGAACTTGGAGGAGAAGGGATACGTTGATCGCGAGAAACATGGGAATCGGCTCGAAACGAAACTATCGAAGGTAGGTGAGATGTGGGTAGAAACCCATCATAGGTGAATAGGTACTCTGTACGAGGAGTTCTTGACGTAGAGGTACTTAGCAGTCCATCAATACATCGGGGGTGTTCATCCCTACCTGAGCCGCTGAAATCTACGGGTGTCGAGGATAGTGGAACAGGGAGTATGGAGGCCCAGAATAGCGCCACTCACACCCTACAGGAGAGTTCATAACGAATCAGCGGGGGAATTATCACGAAATTTCTGGACGCCGCGATTGCCCTGCTGTTGCCGCGAACGGCTACCTCGATACCTGTGGAACGTTGGATACTGGAAGCCGCTAATCTCTTTATAAGCAATAATGACGTAAGGCAGAGTCACCCCGACGCCGTACTGCGTTCTCGCAACATAACTTAGTAGGGGTTGTTGTGTGTATTGTTGGGTGTGTAGAACAGGGAGAGGACTCATTCATTGAGGGAGGATAGAGTAGCCACAACGTTCGTGGACAGGAGACACCGTCTATGGGTTCGGGCAGAGGGGGCGAGAGTGTTACGTTGGTTTCGGGGGGATGTCCACGTGGTCATACTCCGCGAAGTCGGGGTCCTCGACAATTCCCTTGAGGAACCGCCACGTTACCTCCGGCTTGAACGCTGAGCCATACTGTTCCTCGAACCATTCCCATGTCGGTTGCCAGCCGTACTGGAGATGGCGGCATGCAACACGAATCCGCTCGTTATGTATGAGTGTACCAATGCCATCCTGTTCGGCTTTCCGTTGGAGTGCTTCCGCTGTCGTCTGCGGATTTTCTCGAGCAGGCCAGATCGTCCGTGGTTCCTCGTTGGGAGTCGCGGACCTCAATGCAGTCGTCCCCTTCGAGCGGGCTACCGTGGAACCGGACGCGCCAACATTATACCCTTGCTCAGAGAGATAGTCAAGAGCGGTGTCACGCCCACCCTCATCGCTTGTGAGTGCGTGACCAAACTCGGTGGCTTCCCACGACGAGACGCTGAAGATTCGAGAACTTCCGCTTTTCCCGCCGATGAGGACGACCTTCTCACCGTGTTCGTAGTCCCACTTCCGGTAGTCCTTCTTCGACAACTGGAGCGGCGCGTGTACGTCCTGCTTCGTGAACTCGCCGTTACACCCGACAGCACCGTAGAAGTACGCCGGTATCATCGTCGCCCCACCACGCTTTTCCTCTCGGGCGAACGCCCCGCCTTTCACTCGAATTACTGCGACACTCCGGGGGTTCCCCGATGCGTGGGCATACGGGGAGAACTCCTGTGTGTTGTACATCGACCACTCTGGAACATCAGCGGGGTCGTCAGGATATTCATCAACGCGCTCGATGGAGGGAGTCTCGATCTCGCGCTCATCGCACTCCAGTTCCAGCACAGCCGCATCAAGGTCGAGATTCGGGTGAATCTCCGCGTGTGGCTCTACCGTTGGGGACTGTGCCGTTGGCGTTGTCACGCCACCTCGATGCACGAATACGTCGCGTAGTACCTCTGCGTAGGATGCTGGCAGCTCAGTACTCACGCTCGCGGCTTCTGAGATGATACGGTCGTGTTCCCACTCCGGTTCTATCTGTACCTTGGGGAGCGTCGAACTCTCGTGTGTCACGCTGGGGAGCCTGAACAACCGCTTCCGGTGGTAGAGTCCAACGTCCAACTCTGCACCCGTCTCCTCGCAGAACGTCTCTGCTCGCCCCTTGAGGCGTTCCCGTTGTTCCTCACCGTTCACGAAGCGGGGGAGGTGAACGTGGATAGAGCGATTCCCCGAGAAGTAGAGCGAACACTCGTGGAAGGGAACACCAAGCCAATCGTCGGTGAACTCCCGGAACCACTCGATAAGTGTCTGTGCGCTCTCCTCGTGGTACGCGTCAGACTCGATGTGGATAGGGTAGAGTACGCGGTCGTCGTCTTCGCACCCATCCTGTAGCTCCTTGCCGATGAAGCTTGTTCCGCTGACTTCGTATCCGCTCTCGAACTCGTCTTGCCGTTCGTACTCCTCGGGCGTCAGAAGGTACACCGGACTGGCGGTGTTCGCACCTTCAGGAACCGGCTCGAATATCGTCTTAAGTTTCGGAGCGCGAATCGGCCCCTTGTCTTCGGGGAAGCCGTACTGAACACAGGGAACCGCATCCCATTCGGCCGGAAGAGTCGTCGTGCTATACGCTGAGCTACGTGTGGTTGTCGGTCAATCATTGTAACAGCGAAGGCTCTCAGCGGTCGATTTGTTAGCTCATCCTCAATGCGCTGAAACACCCGAGAGAAACCGGACGGTCACGACTGGTCGTGGTGAGTCCCACGAGGATTTGCCTTCGCTCTAAAGACGGAATGCAGTGGGATAGAACTACCGACTTTCGACAGACGGCGTTGGGATTCAGCGTTCAAGAATTACGAATCTAAAGGGTGGTTTTCCACACTAGACTCCAGGGGCGAACCTCCGAAGTGTGCTGTAATCCGGCTTCAGTCCATCTTGAACATCTCCCGCCGTAGGTTTCGCTTCTCAGACTCGGTTCGAGCGTCGTAGTGTTCATCGAGGGTTTTTACTCCGACGTTCATCCGTTCGCTAATGAGTTCCTTACGGTGGCCTTCGTTGAGCCAGTGGGTGATAGCACCTCGCCGGATTGGATGAGGGCTGACGGAGCCGGGACACTGGGAGGCTGCTCGGTAATCCAGTGTGGCTTCGCACTCGTCTTGATCTCGTCCGTGGGGACAGTCTCCGGTATAGTGGCACGGACGGGTTAGACGGCGGATGTGCATCCGTAGGTTCGAACGAGTCATACGACCGTGACGGGATGCGAATATAGGCTCCCGGCCGTGATCGTCAGTCGTTCCTTTGTGGTTCATCTGGAGATAGTCGTCAAGGATCTCGGAAGCCCACGTATGGAGGTTGATCTCTCGATTGGCCTCAGATTCGTTTTTCAGCGGTGTTCCCTGATCGGGACGATGCTGCACCTCAATGTATTGTTCCTCTGGATAGTAGTCATCCACGTCAAGGGAGCGGGCAGTACCAAGCCGTATTCCAGTATCCCATAAGATCGCGAACAGCGCGTGACGGAGCGTAGCGTACTCGAACTGGTTGAGATAGTTGCGGATCATCTCCGCTTCCTCTGCATCGAGCTTGTCGGATCGAACCTTATCGTCCGGTTCATTGAGGACCATATCCTCGACGACCCATGACTCAATGAGTCCCATCGACTTGCACCACTTGAGGAATGCTCGGAGGGTGCTGAGTTCGTTGTAGAGGGTCATCTCGCTGATACCGTCGTTCCGACGGACAGACTTGAAGTCGGAAATGTGGAAGCCGTCGATCTCGCAGATGTTCTCGAGGTTATCGTCTTCGCAGAACTCGAGGAAGCGGGAGAGCGACGAGCTGTAGTTGTAGTAAGTCGAGTCAGCCCACTCTGGTTTCATTTCGGAGAGGAATCGATTCACGGCCCGTTCGGGTTTCATCTGGGTTCGGCGTTCGGACATGGTTATCTTGCGGAACGCCGTGGGCTGATTCACAGAACCGGGTAGAGAGACCTCCACTCTGCGGTTGCGAGCGGAGCGAGCGAGGAAGTCGGCAGTTCGAATCTGCCCCAACCCACTCGCTCACTTCGTTGGCAAGACCCCACGGACACTGGAGGAACGGTTATACCGAAATCCAGTAGTGGTGTCCTGGATTCCACCAGGTTCCTCGTCGGGAGTCGTCGCCGTTGTGCGGTGCTACTGGAATCGGAACTGGGGAGGTCTATGGGTGGACGTTTCCCGGCGGGAAAAGCGAGTGAACGGAGCAGTGGCTGAACGTTATTTTCAAGACAGTACCTAAGGATGGATGGTTGCTTCGGAACAGAGACAACAGTAATCTATCCACGGACTCGCAGTCAAGATGGCCGTCCATTTCGTTTTCGCCACCGTAGTAGGGCCGCGAGTAGCGACTCACGACGATCGCTACCTGCCCGGGAAGGAACTCGAGAACTGCTCGCCGGTCGGGCTCACGGTAGCGATTCGCACTTGGTGTGGCGTGCTAGCGCACATCGTTGGCGAAGAAGTGCGACTGGTTACTCGTCGCCGAACCGCTCCCGAACCTCGAGCGCCGCGTCTTCGCCGTAGCGATCCACGAGCGGGCAGCAAGCGTCGCCGAGCGCCCGCATGCACTGTCCGGCGGAGGGGTACGCGAGGCGGTCGGCGACGGTCTCCCACGTTTGCCCCTGGAGCACGCGCAGGACGAGCAGTCGTTCCTCGCGATCGGTCAGGTCGACGGTATCGGGATCGTCCACGAAGTATCGAACGACGAGCGCTCGGAACGGCCCGGGATCGACGTCGAACAGTCCCGGGCCGTAGGCGGCCCCCGCGACGACGCGCCACTCGTGAGCCGATAGCTCGAGCGGCGGCCCCGCCTCGGCGTCGACGCTCCGGAGCACCGCGCGGGCGACGTCGGGCGCGAGGTCATCGAGCGCGTCCGAACTGAGTGCGGCGAACCGGCGGACGAACCAGTCAGCGTGCCGGTCGTGAAGCGCCCGGCCCTCGTCACTGATCGGCGCGAGCATGAGCGCGGAGTACTCGCCGCTGGCGTCGTTGCGCGTCGTCGAGACGTGGACCGTCCGATAGTCGTTCTTGCGCCAGAACGAGAGGAGGCCGGGCGTCGCGCCGAAACCGGTTCCCAGCCAGTCGACGCCGGCGGGGTCGTCGCCGTCGCCGCTCCCGGCGGCGAACTCCGCGCGGATGCGCTCGAGCAGGTGCGAGCCGAGCCCGCGCGAGCGGGCCGCATGGTGGGTTGCGATCCGGACGACGCGACGACCGACGGGGTCGCTCGCCGCCTCGTCGCGCAACTGGCTCGTCAGCACGTCCGGGAGCATGTTGCCGCGGACGCGGCCACCCTCGTACATCATCGCGCGAGTGGCCGCGGGGAGGCCTCCCTCGCGAGCGAGCAAGGCGACGCTGACGACGTGACCGTCGTGGAGTAACGCGCGCGCAGTGAGGTTTGGGGCGTCGAGCAGGCGTGCGAGGTCGTTCGGTTCGGTCCGGTAGTGGGCGAGGACGAGCAGGCCGAACGCCTCCCGGAGCAGTCGCTCGTCCGCGAGCAGCGCGTCGGGCTCGAGCCGTCGGTACTCGACCGTCTCGGGCGTGGCGTCGGTCACGAGCCCGTCGACTGGCGGCCGAGCGTCGAGCAACAGTGCGCGGAAGGCCCACACCTCTACGGGGTCGCCCGCCGCGTACCGGATCGGCTCGACCAGCGTACAGTCGGTGACCGCGTGATCGCTCTCGGCGAGTCGATCCCGGAATCGGACCGAGAAGCCCCGCCCCGCGCCCTCGTAGCCGTGGATCGTCGTCGCGAAGGCGATCCGGTCGGCCGCGAGCAGCGACTCGAGCGTCGCGACCGGCAGTGCCGCGGCCTCGTCGACGATGACGATGTCGGCCGACTCGAGGGTGTCGACGGCCGCGGTCGGCTCGCGGAATTCGATCGAACCCCCGGCGGCCGTCTCGATCCGACGAGAGTCGACAGTCGCGGCGTCACCCTCGAGTCGCTCACAGAGCGCCCCCGCGCGATCGAACAGTTCCGCGGCGTTCCGGGCGGCGGGAGCGGTTACCAGCACGTCCGCGCCGTCGAGGGCGACCGCTCCCGCGGCCAGTCCGGCGGCGCTTGACTTCCCGCGGCCGCGATCGGCCTCAAGCACGACGGCCCGCTCGGTCCCGCGAAGCGACTCGAAGGCCGCGACCGCATCGACCTGATCGGCCGTGAGACACGCCTCGTAGGCGGCGGTCGGAAACTGGTGGTCCGAGGGCGGAGTCGGGGGCTCCGTCGCCAGCCGCGGGGCCGGGTCGGTGAGTCCGTCGGCCTCGCATCGGTCCCGTTCGAGGTCGACGATCGCGATGCCACGGTGGGCCCGCAGCGTCCGGACGAGACGGCGTTTGAACCGGCCCGTAACGTCGTCCAGTTCGAACGGGGGGACGGCAAGCGAGTCGGCAAACGCACCGCGGTGCTCCGGCCACGACTCGAGCGGCGGCGTCAGCAAGACGAGGAGGCCACCGCCGTCGACCGCGCCGGTGACTTTGCCGAGCGCGTTCGGCTGGAGTTCGTCGTGACCGTCGACGGCGATGACGTCCCGGGTGGTCCCGAGGAGGGCGCTCGCGTCGACCTGTCGACGCTGTTCACACCGGAGTCGATCCTCGGGACCGACGAGCGTCGTGCCGGTGATCGGAACCGGGAGGGCATCGAGGATCGACTCGAGACGATCGTAGCCGCGGCTCCGACTGCCTGCAAGAACGAGCATCCGCCGCTGGTTGGCACGCTCGGCTTCCGCGTGGAGTGCTCGTGCGAGTGGAACGACGTCCGCTTCCGCGTTCATAGGACCGCTTTGTGTGCTCGCATTAAATGAATCTCGCATGCGCGAATCCCGCCGTCGAGGCCATCGGCGACCGTCGCGCGACCACTGAGCCGGTGAAACGCCGCGTCGGGGCGCTGTCGGTGAGGACAATCGCTTCCGAAAACATATAATAGATCTATGATTTCCACGCCGTGAGAATTACTGTCCGTATTCAAGACCACTCGTGTCAATTATCTAGGTGTGATTCCCGATAGACACCAACACGGAAGCGGATTGGCCACACCGACACATCGAGACGACGGTCGAGGGCACGGAGGGCGAGTCGCATGAGTAACGACGGGGTCCGACAGCACAACGACTCCGACCGGGAGGCGTACTTCGTCGGCGGCGGGATCGCGTCCCTCGCCGGGGCCGCGTTCCTCGTTCGTGACAGCGAACTGCCGGGCGAGAACATCCACGTGTTGGAGAAGTTGGACGTGATGGGCGGGGCGCTCGACGGAGCCGGCTCGCCCGAAGAGGGATACGTCATTCGCGGCGGCCGGATGTTCAACTATCCGGCCTACGAGTGCACGTGGGATCTGCTGGAATCGATCCCATCGCTCGAGGACCGCGAACGGTCGGTCAAGGACGTGATGGACGAGTTCAACGAAGCGAACCAGACGTACGCGGTCGCGCGGTTGCTGGGCGACGAGCAGGAGGTGCTCGATGTCTCGTCGTACGGGTTCGAAATGGACCATCGACTCTCGTTGCTCCAACTGGCGTTGACACCCGAGGCGCAACTGGGAGACACGCGGATCGAAGAGTGGTTTTCGGAGTCGTTCTTCGAGACGCCGTTCTGGTATATCTGGGCCACGACGTTCGCCTTCCAGCCTTGGCACAGCGTCGCGGAGATGCGCCGGTACATGCACCGGTTCATGCACGAGTTCCCCCGCTTGAACACCATGGAGGGGATCCATCGGACCAAGTACAACCAGTACGACTCGATGGTCCGCCCCATTCGGCGGTGGCTGGAAGACCACGGCGTCGAGTTCCGGAGCGGCTGTGAAGTGACGGACATGGATATCGTACCCGGCCGCAAGGGCAAGACCGTCGAAACGATCTACTACGAGACGGACGGGTCCACCGAGACGGTCGATGTCGAGCCGACAGACCTCGTCTTCGTGACCAACGGCTCGATGACCGACGGCTCGGATCTCGGATCGATGACCGAAGCCCCCGAACTGAACACGACGGGGGCGTCGTTCCAACTGTGGAAGAACATCGTCGAGGACAACCCCGAGTTCGGGACGCCGTCGGCGTTTGCCGACAACGTTCCGGAAACGAAATGGCCGTCGTACACCGTTACGCTCCACGAACCCGACCTGCTCGAGCACATCGTCGAGGTCACCGGCGAAGCGCCCGGAAACGGATTGATCACGTTCACCGAGTCGAACTGGTTGATGTCCATCGTCGTCGCCGCCCAGCCCCATTTCGCGGACCAGCCCGACGATGTGAAGGTCTTCTGGGGATACGGACTGTTCCCCGAGGAGGAGGGGAACCACGTCGAGAAAAAGATGGAAGACTGTACCGGCGAGGAGATCCTCGAGGAACTCTGTTATCATCTCGGCTACCTCGACGAACTCCCGTCGGTCCTCGAGGATGCGAACTGTATCCCCTGCAACATGCCGTTTATCACGAGCCAGTTCATGCCACGGACCGCCGGCGACCGGCCGGACGTCGTCCCGACGGGATCGAACAACCTGGCGTTTATCGGACAGTTCGCCGAGCAGCCCCGGGACGTGGTATTCACCGTCGAATATTCGGTGCGGTCCGCGATGACTGCCGTCTACGACCTGCTAGACGTAGATCGGGAGGTCCCGCCGGTGAGCACGCATCAGTACGAACCCGAGGTCCTCGTCGAGGCCGGGAAAGCCGCGTTCAGATAGTCCCGGCAGGCAAATCGCGCACCGGCAGCGTCGTCGGTGCGGAACCGCTTCGGTTGGATCGAACACGACCGACCGAATCCGGTCAGTTCTCGCAACCGCACGCCGATCCGAACCGGCCCCGACCGTGCGGACGTGTCTCACTTCGCCAGCCGTTTGAACACGCTTTTAAGGGGGGCAGCGCTATTCGAGTGTACACCCTACGCGGGGTTGATGATGCTCCTAGCTTCACAGGACTTCCGCCGGGATCGGCCCGGCACGGGTACCCAGTGCCCGGACGGCAGGGGAGCGCGAGCCCACGTGTAGGAGAGGTGAACAACCAATGTCAGTTTACGTAACCACCGACATCCCAGCCGACCTCGCCGACGACGCGCTTGAGGCGCTCGAGGTCGCACGAGACACCGGACGAGTAAAGAAAGGAACGAACGAAACCACGAAGGCGATCGAGCGCGGCAACGCCGAGCTCGTCTACGTCGCCGAGGACGTCTCTCCCGAAGAGATCGTCATGCATCTCCCCGAACTCGCCGAGGAGAAAGGCATCCCCGTCGTTTTCATCGAGACCCAGGACGACGTCGGCCACGCCGCCGGCCTCGAGGTCGGCTCGGCCGCCGCGGCGGTCGTCGACGCCGGTGAGGCAGCAGACGACGTCGAGGACATCGCCGACAAGGTCGAGGATCTCGACTGAGGTGATCAGAGATGAGTGCTGAAGAGGAAGAAAGCGGCTCTACGCCCGCCGAGGTCATCGAGGTCGTCGGCAAGACCGGCATGCACGGCGAAGCCATGCAGGTCAAATGCCGAATCAAGGAGGGCGAGAACCAGGGACGCATCATTACCCGTAACTGCCTCGGGCCGGTCCGCGAAGGGGACGTACTCCAACTTCGCGAGACCGCCCGCGAGGCCGACTCCATCGGAGGACAATAATGGTCGAGAAACGAACCTGCGACTACACGGGCGAAGAGATCGAACCCGGCACGGGCATCATGTACGTCAAAAACGACGGCACCGTGCTCCACTTCGTCGACTCCAAAGCGGAGAAAAACTACAAGCTCGGGCGCGAACCCCGAGACCTCGAGTGGACCGAAGAGGGTCGTCGCGGCAAGGGTCCCGCACAGGCGGAGACGCCTGCCGACGAGGACGAGGACCTCGAGACGGAGACCGACGCGGCCGACGAGGACGAGGACCTCGAGACGGAGACCGACGCGGCCGACGACGAGGAAGACTCGCCCGCCGGTGACGAGACGGTCGACGAGGCCGACGAACCCGACGACGCCGAAACCGAGGCTGAAGAGGCATGAGCGATCACGAACGTACCTTCGTGATGGTCAAGCCCGACGCCTTCGCGCGCGGACTCGTGGGCGAAGTCGTCTCTCGACTCGAGGACCGCGGGCTCAAGCTCGTCGGCATCAAAGTCGAGAACATGCCCCGCGAACGGGCCGAAGAACACTACGGCGAACACGAGGACAAGCCGTTTTACGACGACCTCGTGGACTTCATCACCTCGGGACCGGTCGTCCCGATGGTCTGGGAAGGCCAGGACGCGACCCGCCAGGTCCGCCAGATGATCGGCGAAACCGACCCGCTCGAGGCCGCCCCCGGTACGATCCGGGGCGACTACGCGCTCGATCTCGGTCGGAACGTCGTTCACGCGGCCGATCACGAGGACGAGGGCGCGAACGAACGCGAAATCGCGATCCACTTCGACGACGACGAACTGATCGACTACGAACAACACGACGCCGAGTGGCTCTACGAGTAACGCCACCGCAGTAGCGGTTTCCACGCTCGAGCGGCACCCGGCACCCGGCCTGCGGGACGACGAGGCCGAGTCGATCCTTCTCGACGGACTCGCTTCGAGAGTGCCAACGGAACGTTGCAGCCGGCCCTATCGATCGCGTACTGGCGCTGTTTCGCGTTCGGGGCTGCGGTCGCTGCATGCGAACACTCGGTCGGACGCCGACGTTCCGAGCCGCGTCAGTGTGACGGTCGGATGAAACGGCGGCTCGACAACCCGGCTCGGAGGGCCCTTCTCCGGGCGGTCTGACACGCGAGCGCACGCGCTGTCTCCCGAGTGATCGTGGTATTTCCGCCACAACGGTCTTCAGCACCGGTGGCTCGAGGACGAACGCGAGACATCCAGGAGTTATAATCTCTGTCGTTATCTATGGATATAACACAGGTATTTTTCTAGGGAGACGTAAGGCCTAATGTGTCGGCTACTGAAACCACGCTTGGTGGTTTCGAATGGTAACACACGGTAGGTGGTTCGTGGATGCGTGAACAGGAGGGAGCGACCGCGCTGACAGCGGCCGTCCCGCCGTCGCTGGACCTCGTTTTCGACCTGCTTTCGAACAGTCGGCGGCGATACGTCCTCTACGACCTCAACGACCGGCCGGACGGCGTCGCAACGATCGAAAACCTCACCCAAAACGTCATCGCCCTCGAGGAGGCAACGGCATGTGACACCGCTGACGGGGAGTCACCCGCGAGTCGGACGGTCGACTCCGATACGATGGATCAGCGAGCGGGAGTGCAACTGGAACTCCAGCACGTCCACCTGCCGAAACTCGAGGACGCGGGCGTCCTCGAACACGATCGACGGAGCGAGACGGTGCGGTACTGGAACCAACCGTCGCTCGAGGAGTGGCTCGAGCACGCCCATCACAAGGAGTTCGAGTGAGTCGGGGACGGGACTGTCACGCCGGAGCGCGCGACGGAAGCCGCTCGGAAGTACGTTGCTGAAAGGTTTAATACGCAGTCGGTGGTGGGTTCACCGACGTGTCGGGAAATCACGAGACAGGACGGTCGTGCCTTTATGGGGTGTGATATCGTCTCACTCCTCAACACTTAACAGGCGAGATACCGATACGGAACGTGAGGTGCATACTATGACTGACCACGAACTTCCACCACTCCCGTACGATTACGACGCGCTCGAACCGGCACTGTCCGAACAGGTACTGACCTGGCATCACGATACGCACCACCAGGGCTACGTTAACGGCCTCAACGCCGCCGAGGAGACCCTCGCGGAGAACCGCGAGGAGGGTGACTTCGGCTCGACGCCCGGTGCCCTCTCAAACGTTACTCACAACGGCTGTGGTCACTATCTCCACACGCTGTTCTGGGAGAACATGTCCCCCAACGGCGGCGGCGAACCCGAGGGCGACCTCGCCGACCGCATCGAGGAGGACTTCGGGTCCTACGAGGGCTGGAAAGGCGAGTTCGAGGCCGCTGCCGGTGCCGCCGGTGGCTGGGCGCTGCTGGTGTACGATCCGGTTTCGAAGCAGCTTCGCAACGTCGCGGTCGACAAGCACGACCAGGGCGCGCTCTGGGGCGCACATCCAGTGCTCGCGCTGGACGTCTGGGAACACTCCTACTACTACGATTACGGTCCGGACCGGGGGGACTTCATCGACGCCTTCTTCGACGTCGTCAACTGGGAGAAGGCCGAAGAGGAGTACCAGACCTGCCTCGACCACTTCGAGTAAGTCGCCAGCAACAGCGACGAGCCAGTTGATCGCGTCTTTTTATCGCCATGGCCACGGCGACTGTCGGTTGTTCCTCTGATTGACCTGTATAGTAATCCACATAGACATTCATGATTGCTTCATTGAGTTTGTCGATGCTGTACTCGGTCAGTGCAACGGTGACCAGGAAATCCTCCTAATGATCGGTGAAATCTATCACCGATGTTGGTTGTTGCTTTGGGTTGCTGCTTTGTATATAAGCGGTCGCACCACAACGCGTCGTCAAGCACAAGAAACTCTCGAAGAACGAGGAAATCCACTTAGTACAGCTTGGAAGCCAGAGAACACGAACTTGTTCTTCTCAAATCGGCCGAGTTCTGGACTAATCTCTAGGACGACGGTGTCGTTTCACTAGATCGTCTCAGAGCTGATCAACGCTCTCCAAACTTCTCCTATCATATTGTCTGGGTTCAATTAAGTTTGTTATTGAGGTGGCGATATATTACTTATTGATTGTCAATACTATGAACGAGAGACTAGTGGATTTGAATGTGAGTTCATTCGTATCGCCGTAGGTATCATGTGTTGTCACATAGAGTGGGGGCTCTGTTGGGTTCCACCAAGAATCATCAGCTTCTTCATATCCGACTACAGTTTCGGCATGACCAACCGGCATGTCTGGCAAATCCGGAAGACTCCCAGAAGAGCTAGTTGCTGTAGTGTTCGGACTTTTATCGCCAAAGTAACCGACGATACAAGGATTGTCAGAGTCAATTTCACGTTTTATTTCCTGACGTCTCCCATTCAGCTCATAGCCCGGATCATATGCAGAATCATAGTCATTAATGCCACTGTGGAAAGCATCCCCCCGAGGGTCATATGGATACTATTTGAGCAGGAAAGCTGATCAGCTACAGATCAAACTCCTCCAAAGTAGTGAATGAGTCGTTTCGGCTCGATTCGGATTGTTTTGACAGCACAGACCAAAGTCATCTCTGGCGACAGTGACCTGTTCCACTGAGACAAGAACCAAATCCAACTAACATACTTTGACGTGGCTATTGAAGCCGTAGTCTTGCTGTGTCTGCTCCTCTCGAATTGATCGGCGATGGACTCGCTGTCAACTTCGTTGAGCGAGTACAAGACCTCGCGACGGAGTAGGCAGAATTGACGCTTTCCGTGTTCGTTTCTACTGCTAATAATCTGCTACCGACCTATGTCGATTTTTAAATACTAAGAGGTGAACTGGAATAATAGATGGGACAGAACTTTATTACTACCAAAGGGATCCGAATCGGCGAGCTAGTGTTAGCACTCTATATACTAGGAACCAGTGTTCTGTTAGGTATTTTCGGAGACTTCCGAAATGTCTTCCCAAATGTGGATCTGTTCCTTGAACTGGTATTTTGGACTGCGTTCTTCATTGCACCCTTGGCACTCGGAATTACGGTACTGCTTGGGACACTGGTGAACGATACGAGCATTAGCTCATTCGTGATCGGCGGAGTCGCTGGAGTAACATTGTTTGTTGTGAGTTTTTGCACATATTGGTTTATCAATCCTCCATCAAATAATGGGCTGGTAGTTGCTCACCTCATCTCGTATGTGTTCGGAGTAGCGCTCTCTCTTATCATCGGATTAAAACATACGATACGCCGCATATTTTCAAGTGAAGCGAGATCTGAGCCAGTCACTCGTGAGTGACCGATTATACCGACTCGATCTGCGTCCCTGTTAACCTGGCAGAGAACGACCCGGTCTGCATTGTCGATCTGGCTTCGTGTTACGGTGGCTTGAGGTTCCTATTCCTTTGTCGTCTTCACTTCGACCCGAGCATTCCGTCTATCCTGACATGAATTTTTTATATTAGATCCGCTCGTTATACCAGCCAAGTCACTCGCCGAAAATCAACCCCTCTACTGGAAATCGGACCGTCACCTTAGTTTCTTCGAGCATGGGCAGGAGTTCCTCGTAGTACGCTTTTCCTGCGTGAAAGACGAGAACGGTATCCGACTCGAGTAACCCGGGCGACTCGAGTTGCTCGAATGCCTCCTTTGACCAGTCCCGTTTTTGACCGACTCGGGAACCGGTACGTGTCTCGTCGTCTGGTTCGATCGGTGGGCCGTCCGACTCGAGCAGATGGTGCTTCGCAGAGAGAATATACCAGTCGTCGTGTTGCTGTTCACAGTACTGGCTAGCCTTGCTAAACAACGTCGACAGTCCGTATAGCTCACCAGGGGCACTGGTTGCTCGAGTTTCGTCTTCGTGCAGCTCGAGAGTATCATAGAAGTCTTCTCACACCGAGATCACGGTACTTCCTCGATTGTCTCCACGTTCATAGTTGGTGATCGCAACGACGAGACAGAGAGCAAGAAACACCTGCGTTCGTGCATGGACACGGGTTCGGCGCGATGTGGAGGTGTAACTCACGCCCCGTCCTCGACGCCGGCGGCACGCAGGTACTCCTCGAGCAGCGTCGGGAACTGCCCG
This sequence comes from Natrinema gari JCM 14663, assembly GCF_000337175.1. Lineage (GTDB taxonomy): Archaea > Halobacteriota > Halobacteria > Halobacteriales > Natrialbaceae > Natrinema > Natrinema gari. Next base: position 138,678 of record NZ_AOIJ01000032.1, read on the forward strand.
CCCCGAACGTAGCGGAGCCCGAACTCGTCGGCCCAGGAGATGATCCCCCGGTCCTCAGTGACGACGCCGGCGTCGAGTTCGCGAGCGAGGATCAGGAGGTCGAAGTCCTCGCGGGAATCGAGGACGCCTTGTCGGAGCGCGCGGCGGTACTTGTCACGCATATCCGAGAGGATGCGGTCGGCGTCGGTCATGTACTCCTCGCGGCCGTCGTCGGTCGACCCGCCGGCGAGCGCCTCGGGATCGAGTTGTTCGACCTCGCGGATCGCCTTCTCCGAGACGCGGAGGCCGCGGTCGACCCGATCGCTCATCTCGTCGATGAAGTCGTAGACGATGTCCGCCGGGATCATGACGCCGTACCGGTCCGGGCTCTTGCGGACGACCCACGTGTCGAGCCGCGAGAACACCGCCTCGTCGACATCGCGTTCGCGTAACATCGTCGCGAGTTCGTCGTGGATCGACGGCGGCACGTAACAGGAGATGTTGAGTTCGAGCCGAGCGGTCGCGATGCGTTCGAGTAGCCGGACGACGGCGTCCTCGAGCGAGTCGTCGTCCCGCCGGATCTCCTCGGTGATGAACAGCGACGTGTCGAGGACGAACCGTTGGCGCGGCAGTTCCCCGGGCATGGTCGTCCGTTGCACGGGGCGCTACATAGGCCCTGTCTCTTATACACATCTNCCCGGCCCGGTGTTTTTTACCGGGAACGTGGTCGAACGACGCATGGACCGCGAGGACTACCTCGAGCGGCTCGGGGCCACCACTGACGAGCCCACTGACCTCTTCGAACACTTCGAGCAGCGGTCGGTGGGCGGCCGGACCCACCACGTACTGACCGCCGCCCGCCACGGCGTCGAGCGCGGAACGGTCATCGTCGAGGAGAGCGACGCCGTCGTCCGCGGCTATCCAAGCGTTCCACGAGTCCTCGTGCTCGATCCCGGTCTTCCCTCGTTCTTCGAGGGGACCGATAGCGTCGCCGTCGAGGAGAAATTGGACGGGTTCAACGTCCGCATCGCGCTCGCCGGAGGCGACGGTGATGCTCCTCTCGCATTCACCAGAAGCGGCTACGTCTGTCCGTATACGACGGCACGAGCGCGCGACCGGCTCCCGCTGGCTGCTTTCTTCGCGGAGCATCCGACGAAGATCCTCTGTACCGAGCTGATCGGGCCGGAGACGCCTTACACGAGCCACGACTACGAGGACATCGACTCCCACGAGTTTCGGGTGTTCGACGTTCGGGACCGCGAATCCGGCGATCCCGTTCCCGTAGCCGATCGGCGAATCCTCTGTGCGGAGTACGGCGTCGGGCAGCCGCGATGGTTCGGCCGCTCGGAGCCGTCCGCCGCCGTGGAGACGGTTCGAGACGCCATCGACGAACTCGATGCGGCGGGACGGGAGGGCGTCGTCGTCAAATCCGCGGACGGCGAGTCGATGGTCAAGTACACGACGGAAACCCAGCACCACGCGGAACTCGCCTACGCGTTCTCGTTGCCCTTCGAACACGGTCGGGACTTCGTCTTCTCCCGGATCGTTCGTGACGCGTTTCAGGCCGTCGAGTCGGGCGATTCCGACGACCGACTCCGTGAGCGAGCGCGAGACCTCGGTGAGTCGATCCTCCACCCGATGGTCTCGACCATTCGGGACGTTCGAGACGGCGATCAGGTCGGGGAACGCCATACCGTCAGGGGCGACCCCGATGCGATCGACGCGTTGTTCGAGCACCTCGACGACCAGTCGCTGACGATCGACCGTCGGTCCGACCGCCGCGAGGACGGCACACGCGTCGTCGAGTTCGTGAAAGTGGCCGAATCGAGCCGAGACCGGATCCAGTACTATCTGGACGGTGGCACCAGAGACGAGTGACGGGACCAATGCCGCTTCGTGAGCACTCCCACGAGTCCGCGACCGGGTTAGGGTCCTGCCGAGTCGGCCTCGAGGTCGGGTTCCGAACCGCCGTTCGAGGCCGACGCCTCCCCGGTCGTCTCGACGCCGCGGAACTCGAACCTGGCACCGCCGGTCTCGCTTTCGGTGACTGACGAGGTCCACTCGTGGGCCGTCGCGATTTCGTCGACGATCGAGAGTCCGAACCCCGTTCCGTCCTCGTCGGTCGTGTAGCCGGCCTCGAAGACGTTCTCGCGCTTGGAGGGTGGAATCCCGACGCCGTCGTCCGCGACGTAAAACCCCGTGACCGAGCCGCCGGACGGGTCGGCGACCGTCCCAACCGTGATTTCGAGGTCGGCACTGTCCGCACGCTCGCTGCCGTGCTCGATCGCATTGCGAAACAGGTTCTCGAGCAGTCGCGTGGTCCGCTCGGGATCGGCGAGAACCGTGACGTCGGCGTCGATCGCGATCGACGCCGAACCGGTATCGACGCCGCTCCATGCCCGGTCGGCGATGGCAGCTAGCGCGACCGGCTCCGGATCGGCCACGTCTGCCCCCTCGCGAGCGAGCGTGAGGACGTCCTCGATGATCGTTTCCATCCGGTCGTGGGACTGCTCGATTTCCTCGAGATACTCCGCGTCGTCGTCGGCTTCCCGAGCGAGGTCGAGGTAGCCGTTCGCGACGTTCAAGGGATTGCGGAGGTCGTGGGAGACCAGATCGGCGAACTGCTCGAGGCGTTCGTTCTGTCGCTCGAGTTGTGCTTCCCGGCGCTTGCGGTCGGTGATGTCCCGGATCATGAACAGCCAGCCGACGTGGCGACCGCGGCCGTCCTCGATCGGCGTCGTCCGGAAGTGATAGTGACCGTCACTGAGTTCGAACTCGCGGTCACCCGATGTCGGCGTCGCGGTCAGGTCCCGGTAGCCCTCCCTGAGTTCGGGCCGCCCTGCCAGCAGCGTGTCGATGTCCGCTCCGATCGGGGACGAATCGATGTCCTCGAGGAGGTCCCGACCGACGGGGTTCAGATCGATCAACCGATCCTGCTCGTCGACGACGAAGACGGCGTCCGAAACGTTTGCGAGCACGCGGTCGCGAGCGATCGGGACGATGTCAGTCAGTCGGTAGCGCGTGATCGCGACCGCGTACAGGGCCCCCATCACGAGGAAGCCGACCGGCGATATTTCGACGTCGACGGGGCCGAAAACGTAGAGGGCGTTCGCGGCCCAGGCCGCGACCGTCCCGACGACCAGCATGGCGGTCTGGCCCCGGTAGATGGACTGTGACCGATAGAGGCGTCCGGCGATCAACACCGTGGCGACGGCCAGAATCGCGTAGCCGTAGACCACGTTCGCCCAGAATACGATTCCCCACTCGACGGTTCCGTCGACCACGGTGAAGAACCGCTGCCCGGGATTTACAGCAACGACGACGAGTACCAGTATCGGCTCGAGAGAGAGGAGCGCGATCGTCGCCGGTCTGACGAACTGTTCGCGTCCGGTATACTCGAGCGTGAACACGAGCAACGTCAGCAGATACAGCCCGACGCCGAGAAAGAGGCTTACCAACAGGGCGTGGGCAACGGTGCTCGCTGGGTCGACGGCCGTTCTGGCTAACAGCGATGCGGCCCACAGCCCCGTCGCCAGGACGTTCACGAGCAACGGGATCGCACCGATCCGCTCGCGGTGTCGGTAGAGGACACCGGCGAGCACGACGCTATTGACGGCGACGATCGCGTAGATTGCCTGAATGAGGTTGACTCCCGTCCCGAGGGCCATGGATAAACTCGAAGGTCAACCACGTAAAGTTCACTGGCCGTTTGACCGGCCACGCGGCTGGACTGCGGTCGTCGGGGCCCGGAGACGATCGGCGTCGATCGCGTCGGTTACGACAGCACGGCGTCGATCGCGCCCTCGAGGTCGGCGATCAGGTCGTCGACGTGCTCGATGCCGACGCTCGCACGGATCAGGCTGTCCGTGAGTCCAGCCTCGATGCGCTCCTCGCGGGGAATCGCGGCGTGGGTCATCGGTGCGGGCTGTTCGATCAGGCTCTCGACCCCGCCGAGACTCTCCGCGAGCGTGAACACCTCGGTGTTCGAGACGACCTCGCTCGCTTCCTCAAGGGTCGCGTCGAGTTCGAAGCTCAACATGCCGCCGAAGTCGTCCATCTGTTCGGCGGCGATCTCGTGGCCGGGGTGGGACTCGAGGCCCGGGTAGTAGACCAGTTCGACATCGGGGTGGTCGTCGAGCCATTCGGCGATCGCGCGGGCGTTCTCGCAGTGACGGTCCATGCGGACGGGCAGGGTTTTGGTGCCCCGGAGGACGAGGAACGACTCGAACGGGCCCGGCGTCGCGCCGACGGAATTCTGATAGAAGCCGAACTCCTCGTCTAACTCCTCGTCGTTCGTCAGGAGCGCGCCGCCGACCACGTCCGAGTGGCCACCGAGGTACTTGGTCAGCGAGTGGGAAACGATGTCCGCCCCGAGGTCGAGCGGCCGCTGGAGGTACGGCGTCGCGAACGTGTTGTCGATCGCACAGAGCGCGTCGTTGTCGTGAGCGATCTCGGCCGCGCCAGCGATATCGACGATCGACATGAGCGGGTTCGTCGGCGTCTCGAGCCAGAGCAGTGCCGTCTCCTCGCGAAACGCCGCTTCGATCTCGTCGAGGTCGGTCATGTCGACGAACGAGAACTCGATGTCGTAGTCCTCGTAGACCTGCGTGAAGATGCGGTGTGTGCCGCCGTAGACGTCGTTGCCGGTGATGACGTGGTCGCCGGCCTCGAGCAGATTGAGGACGGTGTTGATCGCGGCCATCCCGCTGGCGAACGCCCGGCCGTACTCGGCGTGTTCCAGGCTCGCGAGGTTCGCCTCGAGGTCCGTTCGGGTCGGGTTGCCGGTCCGGGAGTACTCGTAGCCACGATGTGCGCCGGGGGCGTCCTGTTTGTACGTCGAGTTGGCGTGGATCGGGGTCATCAGCGCGCCGGTTTCGTCGTCCGGGTTCTGGCCGGCGTGGATCGATCTGGTCTCGATTCGTCGGTCGGAGTCGTCGTCCATACCGACCCCAACGAAATCGAGCGGGGTTACTCTTGCTCTCTCGACCGAGGTGTCGACGGTCCCGCCGACCGCGGTTCGACTCCGTTCGGTCTCGGCGACGGATTCGTTCTCATACTGTGTAGCTCCTGCGAGCGTATATCCATCCGATTGTCATTTCACGCCATATGCGCGTTCGGCACATCAAGTCGTCAACCGTGCTCGTCGAATCGGAAGACACGGCAGTCCTCTGTGACCCCTGGATCGTTGACGGCGCGTTCTACGGTGCCTGGGCACACTACCCGCCAGTCGAACTCGAGCCCGAAGATCTCAACCACGCCGATTACATTTACATCTCGCACATTCATCCGGATCACTGCCACCGGGCGACGCTCGAGCGCCTCGACGCCGACATTCCGGTTCTGATACACGACTACAACTGGGACTTCCTCAAACACAACGTCGAAGCGGCCGGGTTCGACGTCCGCGAACTCCCACACGACGAGCGGGTTCACCTCGGCGGGGACCTGTACGTGAACGTGCTCGCGTCGGACGACTGCGACCCGGAGGTCTGTGGGAACCACTTCGCCTGTCCGTGGATGGCCGAGGACGCGAGCACACAGGGTATCGACGGCTCGACACAGATCGACTCCATGGCGGTTTTCGACGACGGCGAACACACCGTCCTCAATCTGAACGACTGTCGCTGGCCGATGTCCCGACACGCCGCCGGCCGCGTGAAACAGCAGTACGGTGAGATCGATCTCGCAATGTTGCAGTACACCTTCGCCGGCGGCTATCCACAAAGCCGGATCGACTACTCCCACGAGAAACTGCTCGCGGAACGCGAGGAGCGCCGACTCCAGTCCCTGGACAACGCCGCCGGCTTCCTCGAGTTGCTCGAGCCCGACTACTACATGCCCTTCGCGGGGAGCTACACGCTCGCGGGCGACCTCGCGGAGCTGAACGAGTACGTCGCGCGATCGACGCGAACGCAGGCGCGGGACTACTTCGCGGACGAGGACCGGGTCAGCGACGACGCAGAGTGTGTGCTCCTCAACAGCGGCGACTGGTTCGATGTCGTCGCCGGCGAGCAATCCGCCCCCTACGAGCCCGTCGATCCCGACTCGCGTCGGGAGTACATCGAGACCGAACTGGCGGACCGGGAATTCACCTACGAGTCGGACCCGATACCAACGCCGGCGGAGTTCCGAGAGTACGTGCCCGCGGCCTACGAGAACTTCGACGCGAAGCGCCGCGGGATCGGATTCGAGTCGGAGACCGAGGTCGTCCTCTCGCTGGTCGACGATCAGTACCTGCGGTTTACAGCCGACGGCGGCGAACACGAGATCGTCGAGGGGCTCCCGGAGCGAACCGATCGGCGACGAGTCCGGCTGGAGATGGACCCCCGGCTGACGCTGCGAATCCTGAAGGGGCCGCGGTACGGCCACTTCAACAACGCCTACATCGGCTCGCATCTGGGGTTCTCGATCGACCCGGACGTCTACGAGCGGCCGCTGTTCTACGCGATGAGTTTCCTCCACGCGTGAGGCCAGGGCCCGCGCGTCCGGGAGGCGATACCCCGATTACCCCACCCGATCCCGTGCGGACGAACGAATCCCACCCCCCGACGGAAACCGGTGGGTGGAATACGTGTGTTTTATAACCGTCACCGGACAAAGCGGTCGTACGACTATGCCGAAATCTAATGGCCCTCGTCAGGGAACCCGGAGAAAGCTCGCGAACGATCCTCGAGACCGCGGTACCTCGCCGCCACAGCGTGCGATTCAGGAGTACGAGGAAGGGGAGAAAGTCCACCTGAAGATCGACCCGAGCACCCCGAACGGTCGCTTCCACCCGCGATTCGACGGTCGCACCGGTGAGGTCGTCGGGAAACAGGGCGACGCCTTCAAGGTCGAGATCGTCGACGGCGGGAAGGAAAAAACGCTGCTCGTGACCGCCGCCCACATGCGCGCACAGAATCAGGAAAAGAGCCGGATCTAACCGCAGGATGACGATCTTCAAAGAGATCGTCGACGAGGAGTTCCTGACGGTCTCGGAAACGAAGGAGCTGCTCGCCGACATCGAAGCCGAACGCGCGATGGACGAGGATCGCGAGCTGCGCTACGAGCTCGCGCGAGCGATCGAACACGCGAACCGATTCGCCGTCCTCGAGCCCGAGGAGGCCCAGGCCCTGGTCGAGGACCTGCAGGACCTCGAGAAGGTCGACGAGCCGACGGCCTACAAGATCGCCAACCTCCTGCCGCGCGACCGGGACGAACTCCGGTCGGTGTACGCAAAGCAGCGCTACTCGCTGTCGGGGGACGAACTCGACGAGATTCTCAACGTCGTCGCGCAGTACGCCTGAACGAAGTTCGCAGTTTCCGTTCGGAGCGTTCCCGCCGCGCCGGTCGACGTTCGACGATCACGACTACAGTAGCAACTGCAAGTCGATACCCACTCGATCCCAGGACAGCGTCGCGATCGATGTACAAATCGGTTCAGTCGCGACGATAGCACCGGCGCTCGAGGCCGCGTTTCCGAGTTGTTTTTAATTCTCGTGTAACTGCCACCGACTGGTATTTCCCGTCGCCTTTCCGTGGCAGGGGAACGAGGGATCAGGGTAGGTGGTGTCGGTCATGGACAGCGCTGAGACGGAGACCGGACCGATGGAGTCACACGAAACCGACTCGCTCGAACGGGATATCGGCCTTCTCGGAGCCACGGCGATCGGGGCGGGAACGATGATCGCCGGCGGCATCTTCGTTCTCTCGGGACTCGCCGTCGCAAACGTCGGCGCGGCGGCGATCGTCTCGTTCGGGCTGGCGGCGATCGTCGCGTCGTTCACCGCCCTGACCTACGCCGAATTCGCGACCATCTACACGGTCGATGGCGGCGGCTACGCCTACGTGGCCGAAGTGTTCGATTCCGACTGGTCGTATGTGATCGGCTGGCTGCTGATTCTGGGGTACCCCGCGAGCGCGGCCTTCTATCTCGCGAGCTTCGCTGACTGGTTCACCCGATTCGTACGGCCCGGGATAGCGCTCCCCGAGGCGCTCCCGTACTGGCTCCCGGGAGTCGTCGTCCTCGCAGTTCTCGTCGGGGTCAACCTCGCCGGTGCCGAGGAGACGGGTCGATTCCAGATCGTCGTCACCGGGCTGAAGATCGCGCTCATCGGGCTGTTCCTGATCGGCGGCCTCCGTGCGTTCAACGCGGACGTCGTGGCGTCGTCGCTTACGGCTAACGCCACGCAGTTCGATGATATCACCCTGACCTCGGCGCTCGTGTTCATCACGTTTTTCGGGTTCGAGGCGATCGCCACGAGCGAGGGTGAGATCGAAACGCCCGAGCGGACCGTTCCGCGGGCGATTTTCCTGAGCATCGCCGTCGTCACCGTCCTCTACGTACTGGTGGTCGTCGTGGTAGTGCTGGCGATCAACGACAGCGGCTTCCTTTCGTTCCTCGCCGAGCGAGCCGGGCTGTCGTCGTCCGGCGCTGCCACGGGGTTCGTCGCCGACCACGGCGAGGTCGCGATGGCGCGGGCGGCCCAGTACTACCTCGGCGACGCCGGGTTCTACGTCTTCATCGTCGGCGCGCTGCTGTCGATGATCTCGGCCGCCAACGCGACCGTGCTGGCCGGCTCTCGAGTGAAACTGGCGATGGCCAGACGCGATCACCTCCCGGAACGGGTCCGACGGATCGACCCACAGTCCGGTGTCCCGACGGTCGCGGTGGTGCTGACCGGCTGTCTCATCCTCGTTTTCTTCCTGCTGTTCGGCGTCGTCTTCGGCGCGTCTCCGGGCCAGGCCGGCGGTGCCCACGATCCCTTGCTCGGCCTCGAGTCGCTGGCTCACTTCGCGGATGTCATGCTCCTCGGCGGGCTGGTGTTCGTCAACGTTGCGTTGATTCGGTCCCGCCGGAAGGAACCCGACCGGGAGCGGCGGTTCCGAGTCCCGGGCGTGCCGTGGGTGCCGCTGCTCGCGATCGGCTCGAACCTCGCGCTGCTGGCGAGCGTCGAACTGACGAGTTTGGCGCTGGGGACGCTGGCCGTCGTCGTCGGGATCGTACTCTGGTTCGGCGTTCTCGACTGATCGCGACGGCGTCGCACCGCGACCCGAAGCGAGTCGCACGCCTTCCGTTCCCTCGAGCAGCGTCTTGAAAGTGGGCCGACTCTTTAAGTACGGCCTCGCCGTACCGTAAACCAATGAGCGAAGCTGATCGCGATGAGATGGACGTTCGTCGGGCGGTCGTGTTGGACTATCTGGCACACGGGCTGTCGGACGACGGCCGACCACAGTACGCGAAGTCACCGGCAGGCTACGCTGTCGGGATCGAGGACTTCCAGCTCTATCAGGTCGCGTTCGACGAGGACGAGCGGCTCACGATCGGTAGCGAAGTCGTCGTCGAACCGCCCGCCGACCGAGGAGTCGTTACCGAGTGTCACCGCGTCGAGTACGACGATCTCTCGTCGGGGGCCCAATCGGAACTCGAGTACGTCGTCGCCGACCTCGTCGAGGAGAACGAGGAGCGGTTCGTCGACTTCTACAACGACGCCCAGCCGATCACGCTGCGACTCCACCAGCTGAACCTGCTGCCGGGGATCGGGAAGAAGCTCCGCAACGGCATCTTAGACGAGCGAAAGCGCAAGCCCTTCGAGAGCTTCGACGACCTGTCCGAGCGCGTCTCGGGACTGCACGATCCCGACGAGATCCTCGTCGACCGCATTCTCGAGGAACTGCGCGACGACGACCTGAAGTATCAGACGTTCGTGGGCCGACGCGAGCAGGAGCAGAATCAGTAACGCGACCCAAAACACCGCGGAACGGCAACGGAAACGAGTGCGAGCCCGTAACCGACGACAACCCGTTAGCGTGGCTTCCGCGGGCGACGCGAACAGTCCCGGGAACGGGTGCCCTGACGGAACGGGACGTGTGAGACGGTGCGTTTACACCGGTCCCAGCCGAAGCGTCGGCAATGAGAGATCCAGACGGACTGATCGCTCGGGCCGGCGTTCGCGGCGATCCGGACCGCGATCAACACTTCCTCGTCGACGACCGCGTGCTGGACCGGCTGCCGACCTACCTCGAAGAAATCGACGCCGACACGAGCCACCTGCTCGAGATCGGCGGCGGAACGGGCGCGCTGACGGATCGGCTGCTCGCGATCGGCGACGAGGTCACCGTCGTCGAGCGCGACCGCGAACTCGCTGCCTTTCTGCACGAGGAGTTCGCCGCGGAGATCGACGCCGGTGAACTGACCGTCATCGAGGGTGACGCCCTGGACGTCGACCTGCCCGACTTTACCGCATCGGTGTCGAACCTTCCCTACGGCGTCTCGAGCGAGATCGCGTTTCGGCTCTTTCCGGAGAAGAAGCCCCTCGTCTTGATGTTCCAACAGGAGTTCGCCGAGCGGATGGTCGCCGAGCCCGGGACTTCGGAGTACGGCCGGCTCTCGGTCTCGAGTCAGCACTACGCCGACATCGACCTCGTCGAGTCGATTCCGAAAGAGGCGTTTTCGCCGCCGCCGGCGGTGCAGAGCGCAGTGGTTCGAGCGGTTCCGCGCGACCCCGACTACGCGGTCGAAAACGAGGCGTTCTTCCTGCGGTTCGTCAAGGCGCTGTTCACCCAGCGACGGAAGACGATCCGCAACGCCATCCGGAACACGGCACACATTTCCGGGCTCGCGGAGCCAGAGGCAGTCGTCGATGCGGCCGACGAGGACGTGTTGAGGAAGCGGGCCGGGGCAATGGCTCCCGCCGAGTTCGCCGCGCTGGCGCAACTCGCGAGAGACGTCGGCGAGCCCGCAGACGAGTAAGTCCTCTCGCGACTCCGGAGAGACCGTTCACTGGGTCAATGAACGGAACGAACCAACCAACGGATACACAAAGCTGCGCGGCCGACGAACTCGAGAGACGAACGCATGCTCGGAGTAGTGACGGGGTTCGACTGGTTGTCGGACCTGTTTCCGACGACGACCCTCAAAATCGCGGTGTCGATCGGCGCAGTCGGCCTCGTCGTCGCCGTGTTGCTCGCCTACCAGCGGATTCACGCGTGGGTAGCCGAGCGAGCGCGGCCGCTGTACGCCGACATCGTCGCGATGACGCTGCTTATCAGCGCGTGTGCGGTCAGCGCCGCCGTCGTCACGGGCGTGTGGGGTCGCGCCGACGAGATCCAACAGCTCTATACGGAACTCGATCCGGGTGGAAACACCGTTCCGCGTGCCGTCTTCTCGTTCATTTTGCTCGTCTTGACGGTCATCGTGACGCGGTTCGTCCGCCGGGTGATCGAGGAGGTACTGGACTCGACGGCGGCCGTCACCGAGCACCAGCGACAGGTCACCCACCGCCTCTCGCAGGTGATCCTCTGGTCGGTCTCGCTCGTCGTGATCTTGGGCATCTGGATCGAAGACCTCGGGAGCCTGCTCGTCGGGGCCGGCTTCCTCGGGATCGTTCTCGGGATGGCCGCCAGACAGACGCTCGGCACCGTGCTCGCGGGGTTCGTGTTGATGTTCGCTCGCCCCTTCGAGATCGGCGACTGGATCGAGATCGAGGACGACGAGGGGATCGTCACCGATATCTCGATCGTCAACACCCGCGTCCGGTCGTTCGACGGCGAGTACATCATGATCCCCAACGACGTGATCGCCTCGAGTATGGTGACCAATCGCTCGAAGCGGGGCCGTCTGCGACTCGAGGTCGAGGTCGGCGTTGACTACGGGACGGACGTGGAACGGGCCGCCGACCTCGCCGAGGACGCGGTCGCCGACATCGACGAGGTGCTGTCCGCGCCGTCGCCGCAGGTAGTGGGGAAGTCCTTCGGTGACTCCGCGGTGGTGCTCGGCGTGCGGTTCTGGATCGACAAACCGAGCGCCAGACGCTACTGGATGGCTCGGACCGCCGCGATCGATGCGATCAAGCGGGCCTTCGAGGGCGAAGACATCAAGATTCCGTTCCCGCAGCGGGAACTCTCCGGGCGAGCCGAGACCGGTGGGGTCCGGATCGCAGACGAGAGAGCGGCGTCCGACGAACGCGAGGAGACATCACGAGAGCACCGTATGACGACACTGGAGGAAAACGAATGACACTCGAAGAGCGACGCGACGCCGAACCGGACGTCTACCAGCCCGCCGAGGATTCCCAACTGCTGGCCGAAGCAGCCTGCAAGCGCCTCGCGGGGGGTGAAACGGTGCTCGAGGTGGGCACCGGGTCGGGCTACGTCGCCGCACGGATCGCCGACGAGACGGACGCTCGCGTCGTCGCGTCGGATCTGAACCCACACGCCGTCCGCCAGGCTCGCACCGAGGGCGTCGAGACGGTCCGGGCGGATCTCGTCTCGCCGTTTCGAGACGGGGCGTTCGACGCGGTTGCATTCAACCCGCCGTATCTGCCGACCGATCCCGAAAACGAGTGGGACGACTGGATGGAGCACGCGCTCTCGGGTGGCGAGGACGGGCGGGCCGTCATCGATCCCTTCCTCGAGCGTGTCGGCCGCGTGGTCGCACCCGACGGCGTCGTCTACCTGCTTGTCAGTAGCCTGACGGGGGTCGACGGGGTGGTCGAAGAAGCCGGTGACCACGGGTTCAGCGCCGTGGCCGTCGCCGACGAGTCGTTCCCCTTCGAGACGCTGACGGTGCTCGAGTTACATTGACGGTTTGAGATGGACACGATAAGATGTCCGATGAGTGGTCCTGAAACTGAGATGACGGATAGTTCAGCTAGTGGTCATGCTGCACTGGGATTCTGCTCTTTCACAGAGTCGTGATGCAGCCGTCGAGGTTAGCACACAGACGAATTCGGTCCCATGATTGATTTATTTACTACATAGGTAACCCCAGACGGTGGATCTTCTAATGAAAATATTTTCATGTGATCCCACACACAATAAGCATATGATATCTAGTATTTCGATAATAGATCTTGTGACGATCGCCATTATATTATTTGGTCTGATATATATGGCTGTGTATTTGGCAGTGAAATCAGCATTACAGGAACAGCACCAAGAAAAGATGGATAACACTGATGATGAATGGTAAAATATGAAAATATATAAACCAAATCCTGATTGGGCTAGATGGCGTAGTCTATTTAGCACTACTGCACTAGTAGTATGATTGCTATTTTTCTATTAGCAGACTAGATAGTGGTTATAGCACGGATCAGAGACTACTCTATAGTCATGATATCGAAGGTACGAAAAGAAGACGACATATCGCTGATGTTTGCAACACGCTTGCTACCCTGTCAGGCTGTCGTCTGATTACTGTAGAGCATTAGTTCCGATGGAAAATATTAAGCGTCGGCATAGCCAACCGGTCCTATGATGACTGAGTACGTTTCGACCACGCCGGGGCTGTATCCGCTGCCGGACTGGGCGAAAGACGATCTCTCGGACCTCAAGGGGCACCAGAAACACGATCTCATCAGCGGCGACGAGGATGTGGCAATCACCGCGACCTACGAGGAGGCTCGCGAAGACGTGATCGACGTCCAGCAGGACACCGGCCTCGACCGCATCGTCGAAGGGCAACTGCGATGGGACGACATGCTCGCACACCCGCTCGCGGTCGCCGACGCCGTCGAAACCCACGGCATCGTCCGCTACTACGATAACAACAACTTCTACCGGGAGCCGGTCGTCACCGACGACCTCGAGCCGACCGGTGACATCGCCTCGGAACTCGAGGCGGCGGCCGAACTGGCCCAGGGTGACGACCTGCAGGCCGTCCTCCCCGGCCCGTACTCGCTGTACGATCTTGCGACGGACGAGCACTACGGCGACGACGGCGACTTCCTCGCGGCGATCGCGGCGTTTCTCGAGGGCGAAGTCGACGCCTTCCCGGCCCACGAGACGCTGTTCCTGCTCGAGCCCTCGCTGGTCGAGACCCCACCCGCGGACGGCGAAGACGCGCGTGCAAGCGAGGCGATCGATCGGGTCGCGAGCGCGACCGACGCCGATGTCATCGTCCAGCCCTACTGGGGCGCACTCGAGGAGAAGGTCTACGCACACCTGCTCGATGCCGACATCGACGCGGTCGGCTTCGACTTCGTCGCGAACCAGGACGACAACCTCTACAACATTCAGGAGTACGGCACGACGGACAACGTCGCGCTCGGCCTCGCGGACGGCCAGAACACGCTCGTCGAGGATCCCGAGGCGATCCGTGACCGAACCGAGTGGGTCGACGGCCAACTCGGCGTCACCGAGTTCGAGACGGTGTATCTGACGACGAACACCGGGACGTTCTACCTGCCGTACGGCAAGTACGTAGCGAAACTCGAGGCCCTTGCCGAAGCCGCGGATCTCGCGGAGGTGACCGCAGCATGAGCACGAACGAGAACAAGGAGCAGTTCCGACAGCCCGACCACGAGCACGACCACTTCCTGCTGACGACCGTCGTCGGCTCCTACCCCAAGCCCAAGTGGCTCAACCGGGCGAAGGACCTGTACGAGGACGAGGACAGCGACTTCGACGCGGACAACTGGCAGGAAGCGAAAGACGACGCGGCCCGCCTGATTACGGCCGAACACGAGCGCGCCGGCTTGGATGTCGTCGTCGACGGCGAGATGCGGCGCAACGAGATGGTCGAGTTCTTCGCCCACCGCATCGAGGGCTACGAGTTCAACGGGCCCGTCAAGGTCTGGGGTCACAACTACTTCGACAAGCCAAGCGTCGTCAGCGAGGTCGAGTACGACGAGTCGTGGCTGGTCGACGAGTACGAGTTCACCGCCGACGCGAGCGACCGGCCGGTCAAAGTTCCGATCACGGGGCCATACACCCTCGCGAACTGGTCGTTCAACGAGGCCTACGAGGACGACGACGCCCTCACCGTAGAGCTCGCCGATCTCGTCAACGAGGAAATCGAGAAGCTCGTCGACGCCGGCGCGCGCTACATCCAGATCGACGAGCCCGCGCTCGCGACCACGCCCGACGACCACGCCATCGTCGGCGAAGCGCTCGAGCACATCGTCGCCGACATCCCCGAGGAGGTCCGTATCGGCCTTCACGTCTGTTACGGCGACTACTCCCGGATCTACCCCGAGATTCTGGAGTTCCCCGTCGACGAGTTCGATCTCGAACTCGCCAACGGCGACTACGATCAGCTGGACGTCTTCAAAGACCCCGAATTCTCCAAGGACCTCGCTCTTGGCGTCTGCGACGCTCACGTCGCCGAGGTCGAGTCCGTCGAGCAGATCGAGGCGAACATCAAGAAGGGACTGGAGGTCGTCCCGCCAGAACAGCTGGTCATCTCGCCGGACTGCGGCGTGAAACTACTGCCCCGCGATGTCGCCTACGGCAAGATGGCGAACATGGTGCAGGCGGCCCGCAACGTCGAAGCCAATCTCGATGCGGGCGAGATCGATGTCGAGCGCGGTGTGCCGACGCCGGCTGACGACTGACCGCTCGGTCCCATCGCTGCGTTCGGCCAGGGGCGTTCGTCGGCCGAAATTGCCGTCGAAGCCGCGCTGTTCTCTCGAGCTACCACACACCGTGTCGGCGACGACACTGGTAACTCAACCATCAGGACCCGGACACGAGTGTTACCTGGTAACCCATTTGTCCGATAATATATACATAGGTGGGGTCCAAATAAATGGCCGATGCAAGACTCACCCGAGACTGGACGCGAGCTCAGTGACGAAGTCGCCGAACACCGCGAGCCCGACCACGATATCGATCCGCTGTTCGTCAACCGCTGGTCGCCGCGCGCGATGACCGGCGACCCGCTCGACGAGGCGGCGTACCTCCCGCTGTTCGAGGCCGCCCGCTGGGCCCCCTCCGCGTTCAACAACCAGCACTGGCGGTTCATCTACGCGAGCCGCGAGGACGACGAGTGGGAGACGTTCCTCGATCTCCTTTCGGAAAACAACCAAACGTGGGCGAGCGACGCCGCCGTCCTCACGGTCATCGTCTCGAAAACGACCTTCGACCACAACGGCGAACCGGCCCCCGTCCACTCCTTCGACACTGGTGCGGCCTGGGAGAACCTCGCGCTCGAGGGCGCACGCCGCGGGCTGGCCGTCCACGGGATGGCCGGGTTCGATTACGAGCGAGCGGCCGATGCGCTCGACATCCCCGACGAGTACGCGGTCGAGGCGATGGTCGCGATCGGCGAGCGCGCACCCGCCGAAACGCTCCCGGAGGAGTTACAGGAACGCGAGCAGCCGAGCGACCGCAAGCCGCTCGCCGAAACGCTCCATCGCGGCGGCTTCGAGTAAGCCGCGCCGCTCGCGTTCGGTCCCGTCACTCCGGGTGCAGGGCTGTGGACGGCCGTCACTGGATCGTCGGGGCGTACACGCTCGACTCGACCGCCGGCGCGGTGCCCGTGGATGCACGGCAAAGCGCTAACTACGGGGCCGATGAAGACCGCCCATGACACTCGAGGTCGGCGTGCTCGGCTATCGGTTCATTGGCACGGCACACGCGAACGCGATGGCGCGACTGCCGATGTTCTTCCCGGACGCGCCCGAGATCGAACGCAGCGTGCTCGTCGGTCGCGACGAGGACGCGCTTACCGAGGCCGCCGACCGTCTCGGGTTCGCGTCGATCTCGACGGACTGGGGCGAGGTCGTCGACGACGTGGACGTGTTCTACAATCTCGGCCCCAATCACGTCCACCGCGAGCCGTCGGTCGCCGCGCTCGAGGCTGGAACGCCGGTCTTCTGCGAGAAGCCGCTCGCGCCGACGCTCGAGGGGGCCAACGTGATGACCGAGGCGGCGCACGCGGCGGGCGACGACGTGCCCGCCGGCTGTGCGTTCAACTACCGGTTCGTGCCGGCGATCAGATACGCAAAGCGGTTGCTCGAGGACGGCGACCTCGGCGACCCCCGACACGTCCGCGGCCGCTACTTGCAAGATTGGCTGGTCGATCCCGAGGTCCCGTGGTCGTGGCGCACCGACGCGGACCTCGCAGGGTCGGGTGCGCTCGGCGATCTCGGCGCGCACACGGTCGATCTGCTCCGCTTTCTCGTCGGCTCGGACGATCTTGCCGGGGAAATCGAGCGAGTTAGTGGTCACCTGAAGACGTTCGTCGACGAGCGGCCGGTCGAGGGCGAAGCTGAAACGAGACCGGTGACGGTCGATGACGCCTACTCCGCGCAACTCGAGTTCGAAAACGGCGCAATGGGGACGATCGAAGCCTCTCGGTTCGCGACTGGCCACAAGAACGACCACACGATCGAGATTCACGGCTCGGACGGCAGTCTGCGCTTCTCCCTCGAGCGCCTGAACGAACTCGAGGTGCTTCGCGAGGGCGACCGCGGCTACGAGACGATCCTGGTCACTGACGAGGACGACCCCTACGTCGACCACTGGTGGCCGCCGGGCCACGTGCTGGGCTGGGAACACACCTTCGTCCACGAGAATTACGAGTTCCTCAGCGCGGTCGCAAACGGACAGGAGTTCGAACCGAACTTCGACGACGGCCTCGCCGCACAGCAGGTACTCGACGCGATCGAGCGCAGCGACGACCGCGGGGCGTGGGTGTCGCCGTAATCGGTTCCTCGGACACGACGGCAACGCAGCCGACGGGATCGACGCCTAGGGACGATAGTTTTTGTACGAACGGGCCCAACTGCAACCAATGAAGATCATCAAGGATAGCGTCCACGACCACATCCAGGTCGACGGCGTCGCCCGGGCTCTGCTGGATACGCCGGCGGTACAGCGGTTGCGACACATCAGTCAACTCGGCACCGTCTCCCTGGTCTACCCCTCGGCCAACCACACTCGCTTCGAACACAGCCTCGGCGTCTACCATCTCGCCTGCGAAGCCCTCGAACGACTCGGGATCGAGGGGCGACAAGCCCACCGAGTTCACGCCGCGGCCCTGCTTCACGATGTCGGTCACGGCCCGTTCAGTCACAACCTCGAGTCGCTGACCTACCGCCGAACGGGGCGCTACCACGACGACGTCGACGACCTGCTCGCCGACGGGGCCGTCGGGGACGTGCTTCGGGAGCACGACCTCGATCCTGCGGCGGTCGCGGGGCTGGTCGCCGGCGAGGGCCGGTTCGGCCAACTCGTCTCGGGCGAACTCGATGTCGATCGGATGGACTACCTGGTGCGCGACGCCCACCACACCGGCGTTCCCTACGGGACGATCGATCACGGCCGGCTGGTCCGGGAACTGACCTTCGCCGACGGCGAACTCGTCCTCGACGAGGGCAACGTCCAGACCGCCGAGAGCCTGCTGGTCGCGCGGGCGCTGATGAACCCGACCGTCTACAGCCACAGCGTCGCCCGGATCAGCAAGGCGATGCTCCGCCGAGCGACCGAACGCCTGCTCGAGGCGTCCGAGCCGGACATCGACGCCGCAACCCTCCAGCGGATGGACGATCACGATCTGATCGCGGCCCTGCGCTCGTGTGCGGCGACGAGCGAGTTCTCCCGGCGATTGGACCAGCGGGATCTGTTCAAGCGGGCGGTGTGGGCCGAGATGAACGACGTCCCCGGAGGAATTATCGAGTCGGATCACGGAATGATCCGCGAGTTCGAGCGCGAGATCAGCGATCGGGCGGGAGTCGATCCGGCACGCGTCATCCTCGACGTGCCGAGTCGCCCGTCCATGACCGAATCGACGACCCGGGTGATGGTCAACGGCGAGATCCGGCAACTCGGCCAGCAGTCGCCGCTCGTGGAGGCGCTGCGGGCGGCCCAGTTCTCCCAGTGGCGACTCGGCGTCTACTCGCCGCGCGAACTGCGCGACCGAGTCGGTCGGGCGGCGGTGGACGTACTCGGGTTGGATATCGACGGGGCGCTGGTCAGCGAGGTCCGGAACGGGATGGACGCGACCCTGGATCAGTTCGTCGAGTAGCGGTGCCCGACGGCTGCGACGGCCGCCGTCTCCGACGGGACGGCAGGGGAGCCGGTGCAGGCTCACCTCTGCTTCTTCGATGAGAGACCGATGCGATGACTGCAGTTGCGAGTCATCTCTCGATCCCGCCCCGAACCGTTGAAGGCACTGACCGAGAACTGACGCGTATGGAACGAACGGGAACGATCCTTCGCGGCCGCGAGTTCGAACCCGTCGAGGGACGGGTCGTCATCGACGACGACGGCCGCATCGAAGCTATCGAGGAGGAGTCCGTCGAGAACGACGATCTCATCCTGCCAGCGTTCGTCAACGCCCACACCCACATCGGTGACTCGATCGCCAAGGAGGCCGGCGGCGGGCTCTCGCTCGAGGAACTGGTCGCGCCGCCTGACGGTCTGAAACATCGGCTCCTGCGGGACGCCTCGCAGGACGACCTCGCCGCCGCGATGCGACGATCGCTGCAGTTCATGCAGCGGGCCGGGACGGCGGCCTGTCTGGACTTCCGCGAGGGCGGCGTCGAGGGAGTCCGAACGCTCGAGAACGCCGCGAGCGACCTCGCGATCGACGCGCTGTCGTTCGCACGCGGGTCGATCGACGCGATGCACGCGGGCGACGGGTTCGGCGCGAGCGGGGCCAACGACGACAGCTTCGATCGGGAACGGACGGCGACGCGCGAGGCGGGCAAGCCGTTCGGCATCCACGCCGGGGAGGTCGACGAGAGCGACATCAACCCGGCGCTGGATCTCAACCCGGACTTCCTGGTACACATGGTTCACCCCGAACGGGTTCACCTGGAGCGGCTCGCGGACAGCGAGGTTCCGATCGTCGTCTGCCCGCGCTCGAACCTCGTGACCGACGTGGGGCTGTCGCCCTACGAAGACTTACACGAGCGGACGACGCTCGCGCTGGGGACGGACAACGTGATGCTCAACTCGCCGTCGATGTTCCGGGAGATGGCGTTCCTCGCGAAACTCTCCACATTGCCGGCCGCCGAGATCCTCCGGATGGCGACGATCAACGGGGCCGAGATCGCCGGTCTCGAGTACGGGCTGGTCGAACCCGGGCGGGAGGCCCGCTTGCTGGTCCTCGACGGCGACTCGGACAACCTCGCCGGTGCCCGCGATCCGGTCCGGGCCGTGGTTCGCCGGGCGGGCGTCGACGACGTTCGCGAGGTCATTTCCGGTGTGGACGACGAGAGCACGCGCTAACGTCGGCTTCAGCCGTCGTCAGTCGAGTCGTTCGGATGTCTCCGCGTGCTCCGTCGAGAGGTCGACGTACCGGTCGGCTGTCGCCTCCAGGTGGGCGTCCTCGAGCTCCGTTTTCGGTTCCGCGGGCGTCCCGGTGACGAGCGTCGATGCCGGGATCTCGGTGCCTTCGGTGACGACGCTGCCAGCGGCGACGACGGCCCCCTCGCCGACGTGCGCGCCGTCGAGGACGACCGCATTCATCCCGACCAGCGCGCGCTCGGCGACGGTTGCGTCGTGGACGATGGCGCTGTGGCCCACCGTCGAGTAGGGCGCGAGTTCGGCCGTCTCGTGGAGGACCGCGTTGTCCTGAACGTTGGCCCCTTCGCCGACGACGATCGTCCCGTGATCGCCGCGCAGCGTCGTGTTCGGCCAGACGCTGGCGTCCGCCTCGATGACGACATCGCCGATGACGACCGCGGCGTCGTCGACGTACGCGGAGTCGGCTACCTGCGGTTCCGTCCCGTCGAACGATCGTAACATAGCCGTTCCTGTCTCGAGAACCGTCTTGAAGCTACCCATCGGCTCCGTCCCGATCGCACCCGGCCGTGCCGTCTCTCGGTCGAGCGAGGGTGGTCGCACCGAACGGAGACGAACGAGTCACCCACCGATACAGTTTGGCACCATTGCTAATGCACACCTCGGAAAAGATGGCCCTGGCGGCACACTGCGGTCCACACGGACAGTAGTCACCGCCTGTCATCCCCCCGAACCATCCCGGTTCGGCCTCCCTCCTGTTCGATTCCGCGTCCGGTCGAGCGGGCTACTCCTCGCCGCGATCGGCGTCCGACGGCCGATCGAACCGCTCCGCGTCGACTCCCGGCGCTCGCGTTCGATAGCCGCCCGGTACGTGGCCTCGAGTCCGAAGATGGCTGTCTCCCCGCCGACGAGACGGTCGAGAACCGCGAGATGGGGACGGACACCGGGCGGACCGGCGCGGAACTGACGGACCGCGGCGATGCTCGAGCCCGTCCCGACCACCCCCGACTGCGGAGCCGCGGGCATATGCATGCTGTATCGATTTCCCTCGACCGGGCGGAGAGTGACGAACAGATGGTATTCAAACCGCCGGTCGAGTGTCCGATCTGCCGCGACGTGCTCGAACTCGACCGGACGCTTGAGGAGCACCTCGTCGAAACCCATACCCACATCGAAGTCGCCCGCTACGTCGCTGCCCGCTCCGATCACGCCGAGGTGCGGCCGGTCTCGGACTGAGACGCCGGACGGACGACCGCCGATACCCGATCGCGTGTCGCTCCCGTCGCCGCCAGCAACGCCGACCCGTCGACCGACCGGCTGCCGGAAGACCGTGAAGGGATCGTTATCGCCGTCGCTCGGCGACGCGTTCCTCACCGGTCTCCTCGCTGACGACCTCGTAGAGCAGCGCGCGTCCGCCGTCGTCGGTCGGCCGCAGGATTCGCCCGAGTCGCTGCGTGAATTCGCGCTCGCTGCCGCTGCCGGAGAGCACGACGGCGACGGTTGCATCCGGCACGTCGACGCCCTCGTCGAGCACATTGGAGGTCGCGATCCGGGTATAGGTCCCTTCGCGAAACCGTTCTAAGATCTCCCGGCGCTCCGCGGCACCGGTCTGATGGGTAATCGTCGGAACCAGAAACCGCTCGCTGACGTCGTACGCGAGGTCGTTGTGGGCCGTAAAGACGATCGTCCGCTCGCCGCGGTGGTCGTCGAGAATCCCCGCCAGCGCCTCGAGTTTGTTCTCGCTGCCGAGCATGAGTTCCCGCGCGCGCTGGCGGGCGAGCAGCGCCTCGCGAGCCTCGGGATCGGTGCCGGATCGCTTGACGAGTTCCTGATAGTCCGACCCGCTCCGCATGTCGATGCCCGACTTCGCGAGGTAGTCCGTGAAAATCCCCTGCGTTCGGTCGTACTCCGCGCGTTCTTCAGGGGTGAGCGAGACCGCGAGTCGCTTGACGTCGTAGTTCGCGAGGTGGTCCCCCGCGAGTTCGTCCACGTCGACCCGATGGATCAGGGGCCCGATGATCCGCTCGATTACCTCGTGGGCCCCGTCAGGCCGCTCGAACGTCGCGGTCAGCCCCAGCCGCGCCGGCGCGGCGAGTAGCCGTGGGATCTCGCGATACCCCTCGCCGCCGAGGTGGTGGACCTCGTCGAAGACGGCGCAGCCGAACCGGTCACCGACTGAATCCGCCTTGAGATACGCCGAATCGTACGTTGAGACGGTGATCGGCTCGAGGCGCTGCTCCCCGCCGCCGAAGCGACCGATCGGTACGTCGAACTCGCGTTCGAGTTCGCGTTCCCACTGCTCGAGGAGGTCGATCGTCGGGACGACGACGAGCGTCGGGACCGAGAGCCGTTCGATCGCCTTTAGCGCGATGACCGTCTTCCCGCTGCCGGTTGGGAGTTCGAGGACGCCGGCGGGTGCTCGCCCGACGGCCTCGAGAGCGGGGCCGTCGGCCCAGCGATCGGTCGCAAGCCAGGTCTCGAGCGCCGTCGCCTGATAGTCGCGGAGTTCGTACGCCGACCGGAACGCCGGAACGGACGCGAGGTCGAGGACGCGATCGTCGACCACGAGATCTGTCGTCGCGATGGCGGCCCGCAAATCGGCGTAGCTGCCGGCGGGAACCCGCCAGCCGTCCGTTCGTGAGTCGGCCTCGAGAGCGGGGACCGATGGTCGGAGCGTCGACGGCGAGACCGATGACTCCCCGAGGCCGTCGATTCGGATCGTCCCGTCCTCGTACCGGAGTGCAATCGCGGTCTCGGTGCCGCTCGCTGCCCTCGTCACGGGCCACAGTCGGGGCAGGGCACACAAATACTGTCCGGTGTCGACGATCTCGAGAGCAGCGAACTCGAGGACCGCGAACCCCCTCCGCGCTCGACCTTACGAGAGATGGGCGGTGACGTCGGTCGAGGAGACCATCCCGACGTAGTCGTCGTCGACGACTGGGAGGTGTTTGATACCGTAGGTAGTCATCATCGCGGCGACTTCTTCCATGTAAAGGTCCGGGGTGGCGGTCTCGACGTCGGTCGTCATCACGTCGGACACAGTCAACTCCGACACGTCTCGGCCGGCAGCGACGGCGTCGAGGACGTCCGTACTGCTGATGATCGCCCGGGGCGAGGTTCGAACGACCAACGCGTTGATATCCGTCTCGCGCATCCGTTTCGTGGCCTCCATTACCGTCTCATCGCCCGAAATCGTCTCCAGTGGAGTTGACATTACGTCTGCGACGGTTTCCCTGTCATCTTGACTCATACGTCTAAAACGGACACAATGGTTATGATGTTTTCCGTCGACGCAGCGACCGCATCGGGTTTCGACCGTCGCACCGGTGCTCGCGGTTACCATCCCTGCACGGCAACGCCGTGTTCCCGCTCGGCCACTGTGATCCGGGTACCTCAACCCTTTTATTACCGCTGTTCGTTGACTGGCATATGAGCGAAGACGAGGGCACGGACACGTCAGCCCAGGGTGTCCCGTCCGCGGAGAACTCCGACGACGGCGAGACGACCGACGTGGGTCCCGCGGCGTCGACGGATGGGGAATCGGAACCGACTCCCGAGGCAGCCGACTCGGAATCGGCAACCACGAGCACCGACGCCGACGCGTCCGACGGAGCGGCCGACGCGGAACAGGATACCGAGACGACCGGAGACGCCGACGACGCGCCCGAAACGAGCGACGACATCCAGCACGTGCTCGATCGGGTCACGGAGTACGACGACGAACTCGCCCGCAAGGTCGGCTCCATCGTCGAGGAGGCCCGTGATCTCAACGGGACCGTCAAACACCAGCGCGAGGAACTCGAGGATCTCACGGAACGCATCGAATCACAGGCCGAAACTATCGGCGATCTTCAGGACGAACTGGAGGAGTACGAGCAGGCCGTCGACGAGCGCGACGAGCGACTCGAGGAGTACAGCGAGGAGATCGAGGACCTCGAAAGTCGGCTCAAGCGCAAGCAGGCGGATTTCCAGAATTACAAGAAACGCGCGAAAAAGCGCCAACAACAGATCAAAGACCGCGCCACCGAGGACCTCGTCGAGCGACTCATCGGCGTCCGCGACAACCTCAAGCGCGCTCTCGAGGAGGACAGCGGCGACGCCGAGAGCCTCCGGGACGGCGTCGAGATGACGCTGCGCGAGTTCGACCCTGTCTCTTATACACATCTCTG
>NZ_AOIJ01000033.1 GCF_000337175.1 Natrinema gari JCM 14663
GATGTGTATAAGAGACAGGCCCAGGTGACCGTCTCGAACGGCGACCTCGCCGACGGGGACGGTGACGAAGCCGCCGAAAACGCCGCCGAGTCGACCGACGGAAACGGCGAGGACGCCGCGACCGAGACCGATGCGACGGACGCCGAGGACGACGCGATCGAACTCGGCGGCGAAGTCACCGCCGACGGGACGGACGCTTCCGCCGACGAAGCGGACGAGTAACACACGGGCTCGTCGAGTGGCGACCGCTCGAGCGAGCGCCGGAGTGACGCTGATTTTTACTGCGAGCCAACTGTCGCGAGCGAGGCTGTACGCCGGCAGACGCGCGTTTTATTCGGCTTCGCCGGTCAGCTAGTAACCTTTAAAACAAAGTGCGCACAATACCCGTCCACGATGGCGAGCAACAAAATTCTCGGAATCGACCTGGGGACGACAAACAGCGCGTTCGCGGTGATGGAAGGCGGCGATCCGGAGATCATCGTCAATGCCGAAGGCGAACGGACGACGCCCTCCGTCGTCGCCTTTACCGACGACGAGCGACTCGTCGGGAAACCGGCGAAGAACCAGGCGATCCAGAACCCCGAAAAGACGATCGCGTCGATCAAGCGCCACATCGGCGAGGAGGACTACACCGTCGAGATCGAGGGCGAGGAGTATACGCCCGAGGAGATCTCCGCGATGATCCTCCAGAAGATCAAACGCGACGCCGAGGACTATCTCGGCGACGAGGTCGAGAAGGCCGTCATCACGGTCCCGGCGTACTTCTCCGACCGACAGCGCCAGGCGACCAAAGACGCCGGCGAGATCGCCGGCTTCGAGGTCGAGCGCATCATCAACGAGCCGACCGCCGCGTCGATGGCCTACGGCCTCGACGACGATTCCGACCAGACCGTGCTCGTCTACGACCTCGGCGGCGGCACCTTCGACGTCTCGATTCTCGATCTCGGCGGCGGCGTCTACGAGGTCGTCGCGACCAACGGTGACAACGATCTCGGCGGCGACGACTGGGACGAGGCCATCATCGACTACCTCGCCGACCAGTTCGAGGCCGAACACGGGATCGACCTCCACGAGGACCGGCAGGCCCTCCAGCGGCTGAAAGACGCCGCCGAAGAGGCCAAGATCGAACTCTCCTCGCGCAAGGAGACCGAGATCAACCTGCCGTTCATCACGGCGACCGACGATGGCCCGATCCACCTCGAGGAGTCGCTGACCCGCGCGAAGTTCGAATCGCTCACCAGCGACCTCATCGATCGCACGGTCGAGCCGACCGAGCAGGCACTCGAGGACGCCGGCTACAGCAAGGACGACATCGACGAGGTCCTCCTTGTCGGTGGCTCGACTCGAATGCCGCAGGTCTCCGAGAAGGTCGAGGAACTCATCGGCGAAGAGCCCCAGAAGAACGTCAACCCCGACGAGGCCGTCGCGCTGGGCGCGGCGATTCAGGGTGGCGTCCTGGGCGGCGAGGTCGACGACATCGTGTTGCTCGACGTCACGCCGCTCTCGCTCGGTATCGAGGTCAAAGGGGGGCTCTTCGAACGACTCATCGAGAAGAACACGACGATTCCGACCGAGGAGTCGAAGGTGTTCACCACCGCAGCGGACAACCAGACCACGGTCCAGGTCCGGGTCTTCCAGGGCGAGCGCGAACTGGCCGAAGAGAACGAACTGCTCGGCGAGTTCCACCTGACCGGCATCCCGCCGGCCCCCGCCGGCACACCACAGATCGAGGTGTCCTTCTCGATCGACGAAAACGGCATCGTCAACGTCTCGGCGGAGGACAAAGGCAGCGGCACCACCGAGGAGATCACCATCGAGGGCGGTGCCGGTCTCTCCGACGAGCAGATCGAAAAGATGCAAGAAGAGGCCGAGAAACACGCCGAGGAAGACCAGCAAAAGCGCGAGCGCATCGAAGCGCGTAACGCCGCCGAGGCGACGATCCAGCGCGCGGAAACGCTGCTCGAGGAGAACGACGAGCAGGTCGACGACGATCTCCGTGCCGATATCGAGGCCGCGATCGAGGACTTGGAGGAGACGATCGACGACGACGATGCCGACGCTGACGATATCGAGTCCGCGACCGAGGCCCTGAGCGAGGAACTACAGGAAATCGGCAAGCAGATCTATCAGCAGGAGGGCGGTGCCGGCGCTGCCGGCGGTGCTGCGGGTGCTGGCGGTGCGGCCGGTGCCGGTGCAGGCCCCGGCGGCATGGGCGGCGGTCCGAACCCCGGCCCCGACGCCGGTGCTGCCGGCGGCGAGGACGAGGAGTTCGTCGACGCCGACTTCGAGGACGTCGACTTCGACGAGGACGACGAGGAGTAACGAACCCCTTCCAGTTTCGGCACCGGCGAAACGAGTGCTGACTGCGATCCGGTTTTCGAGTCGCGTCGGCCCGCTATTGTTTTGCGTTCCTCGAGTCGGCTCATCCAATAGTGGATAGATCCACGTCAACCCTGTACAGAAGGCGGAGTCCGCTAACCCCCTCTCTTTCAACCGGAAGAGTCATTGCTACATTCGATCTAGAATAGATAACAAACCCTCCAGTGGACCCACGACCGATGTCCGAGAAGCAATCAAACGACGGGTTCTATTCGAGTCGGGTCGGAAAGGCGGTCGTCTATTTTTCCGTTACGTTTTCCGCGGCGGTCATATCTGGAGTGTATACAGGCCGATCCGTCGGGGACGTGATCGGGACCTCGCTTGTCTTCGCCGCCGTCTTCGCAGCAGTTATCTGGTCCGTATGGATCGAAGGCTAACCCCCATTTGAGAACCGTTGTATCGGTCCTCGTCCTGATTGTTTTCGGCCACCGCGGTCTCTCGTTCCCGACGGTAGAACAGGGCAGTCCAGTATGGCTACCGGTACGTGCCCGAACCGGGATGGTCATCCATCTTATAGAACGGGCGGCCATTGATCCGTCGGACGAATACGACGAGCCCCTCTTTACCGGTTCGATCTGGGGCGCTCGTCACGGCGAGCGCGTCCTCATCACTGCCGCAACCGGACGGCAGTGAACTGCAGCAGTGGGTGGGGTCGCTCCTGATGGGGCACGAGCGCACTGGACCGCATGCTCCATGGAACGTTCGTTTCAAGTGGCTCAACCGAGTATCGGTTGCACAACGAATGAGCGAGGACTTCTACGACGTTCTCGGCGTGAGCCCCGACGCGTCTGCCGAGGAGATCAAACAGGCGTATCGGTCGAAGGCCACCGAGTATCACCCCGACGTCAGCGACGACCCCAATGCCGAGGAGAAGTTCAAGAAGATCCAGAAGGCAAAGCAGGTCCTAACCGACGAGGAGAAGCGCGAGGCCTACGACCGGATGGGCCACGACCGCTACGAACAGGCCGAAAAACACGGCTTCGACGCCAGCGAGTCCGGCGGTGCCGGCGGCATGGGCGGCGGCCCGTTCGGCGGCATGGGCGGTGGCGGCATGGGCGGGGGTGGCGGTCTCGGCGACCTCTTCGAACAGGTCTTCGGCGGCGGCGGTGGCGGCGGACGCGGCCGCCGTCAGCCGCGCAAAGGGCGGGACCTGCGGACCGAACTCGAGATCGATCTCGAGGAGGCATACGAAGGTGCTGAAAAGCAGTTTACCGTCGAGCGACCCGAGGAGTGCGATGTCTGTGCCGGCGAGGGCCACCCGCCGGAGGCCGACGCCGAAACCTGTCCGCAATGTCAGGGCCGCGGGCAGGTGACGCAGGTCCAGCAGACGCCGCTCGGCCGGGTCCAACAGACGACGGCCTGTCCCCGCTGTGAGGGCGAGGGGACGCTGTACTCCGAGACCTGCGGCGAGTGTCGCGGCGAGGGGTACGTCCGCAACGAGGCGACGCTGACCGTCGAAGTCCCGGCGGGCATTCAGGAGGGCCAAACTCTCCGAATGGAAGGCGAAGGCGCGCCCAGTCCCGAGAACGGCCCGCACGGCGACCTGCTGATCGACGTCTCGATCCGCGACCACGACGAGTTCGAACGCGAGGGCGACGACCTCCAGTACCGGCTGCCGATCTCGTTCCCGCAGGCGACCTTCGGCGACACCGTCGAAGTCCCGACGCTCGAGGGTGCTGCCGAGTTCGAGATCCCGGCGGGGACCCAGAGCGGCGAGACCTTCCGCCTCGAGGGGAAAGGCATGCCGCGTCTCCGCGGTCGCGGGCAGGGTGACCTCTACGTGCAGGTCCAAGTCGTCACGCCGGAGAGTTTGAACGAGGACCAGCGCGAGGCACTCGAGGCCTTCGCGGAGGCCGGCGGCGACGAGATCGAAGTGACGGAAGGCTTCTTCGAGAAGATCAAGCGGGCGTTCTGAGTCGCGTTTCGTCCCCGCCGCTCCGTCGGATCGAACGGCGGTGCTCCGGCGACCGGAGTGGCACGGTACCATCCACCACATGTTATGAGCGTTGCGCTCGAATCATCGTATGGATTCGCATGCCAGCACAACAGCTCCTGCTCCTCGCCGGCGACTACGTCGAGGACTACGAGGTTATGGTTCCGTATCAGGCCCTCGAGATGGTGGGGCACGAAGTGCACGCCGTGTGTCCGGAGAAGGAAGCCGGTGAGACCTGTCCGACCGCGATCCACGACTTCGAGGGCGACCAGACATACACCGAAAAGCCCGGGCACCGGTTCGAACTGACCCACGACTTCGACGCCGTCGATCCGGCCGAGTACGACGCGCTTGTCGTTCCCGGCGGCCGCGCGCCCGAGTACCTCCGTACCTACGACGCAGTTCTCGAGTACGTTCGACACTTCTTCGCGGAAGACAAACCCGTCGCGTGCCTGTGTCACGGCGTCCAACTCCTCGCCGCCGCGGACGTTCTGGACGGCCGAACCTGTACCGGCTATCCGGCGCTCGAGACGGACGTCCGAACGGCCGGCGGTGACTGGGCGGAGGGCGTTACGCGCGACGGGAACCTCGTGACCGGACAGGCCTGGCCCGACCATCCCGAGTGGCTCGCCATGTTCCTCGAGTGTCTCGGGACCGACATCGATCACGCCGAACCGGCGGCCGCGGACGACTGAGCCCGTCGTATGAGGGTCGCATACGGACGGGCCGGTAGAGCGAGTCGGCGCGCTTTTTCGGCCCCGGGACGGAGTGGCTAGTATGAACGTTGGGACGGTCGACGGCTTGCTGACTCGGGAACTCCGCGACGATCGGATCGCGCTCGTCGACGCGACGGGGCGGGAGTACGACTACCACTGGCTGTGTACGACCTCGTGGAAAGCCGGCAACTTCCTGCGGCACGCGGGCGTTCGCAACGGCGTCACCGTCGGGGTCGTCGGCGACGGCCCCCTCGCACTGCTGGCCTTTTTCGGGACGACGTTGCTCGAGGGAACGACCCGCTTCGACCCGCCGACGGATCTCACCGACGAGGACGACTTCCGGACGCTCGTCGCACCCGTCGACCGATTCGCGGACTACGAGGTACCCCGCGGCGCACAACGGGTCGGCTACGGTGACAAGCCCGACGCGCCGGACATCCATCACTTCGACGCGGGGCTGTGGAGCGAGAACCCCTCGTTCCCGCCGCTGTCGATCGATCCCGAAACGGTCATCCTGACCGACGGCGAGCGGCCCGTCACGCACGAGGGGCTGCTCGAGGCCGCACGCGAGGTCGTCACGGAAACCGGTCTCGAAGCCGACGACCGCGTCGTCGTTCGCACGCCCCTGTCCGATCCTCGGACGATCGCGGCGGGCGTGATCGCGCCGCTGTTGGCCAAGGCCGTGCTCGTCCTTCCGGGCGACGAGACCGTGGGCGAGCAGGCGAGCTATGCCGTCTCGAGCGCTGCCGCCGAGTCGGTCCCCGAGCCAAACCGGATCGATCTCGACGCGGTGGCGCTCCCCTGACGGCGACCGGGTCCCGCTGCTTTGCAGCGGTCAGAGCTCTCGGGACAGCAACCCCTCGACGGCAGGTCCCGACAGAACCTCGCCCTCGTGGGTGAACCGCGAGCCGTGACAGGGGCAGTCCCAGATCGCTTCGGCGTCGTTCCACTGGACGAGACAGCCCATGTGCGGACAGATCACCGAGACGGCGTGCACCGTCTCCGCCTCGTCCGAGACTCCGAGGGGCTGGTCCGGTCGCCGAACGACGCGACCGTCCCCGGTCCGGGGGATGCCGTCCGACCCGTGTGCCTCGAGCGTGACTGTCCGACGCTCGAGACACTCGCGATCGGCGGCGGCTCCGCTGGACTGAGCGCAGCGCTGTTCACCGCGAAGAACGGCCTCGAGACGACGGTGGTCGACACGACGAGATGTGGATGCACACGGCCCACCTGTTCACCTCTCCCGGCATTCGGAGCATCAACGGCAGCGCGTGGGACTCGCGCGCGATCAGGGCAGCGACCGCGGAGCCGACGTGGGCGTTCTCGCGGCCAGCCGAAACGCAATAGCGTTATGCTCTTCGAGTGAATATTCCAGCGCAGTATGGAATACGATGCGGTCCTGTTCGACTTCGACGGCGTCGTCGTCGAAACACCGTCATCCAAGCGCCTCTCCGACGCTCTCGGCCGGACGTACGAGAAACTCGGCCGGTCCGGTCCGGCGGCGGAGACGTTTCAGGAACTCATGGGCGGCGACTTCGAGTCGATCGCCGACCGCTGTCAGGGCCTCGGCATCGAGGCGGACGTGTTCTGTGCCCAGGCCGCCCGCGAGATGGTCCGAACCCAACTCGAGGAAGTGGAACGCGGGGTGCGATCCGCGTACGACGACATCGCGGCGGTGCAGTCGCTCGAGCGTCCCCTCGGCATCGTCAGCGACAATCACCCGACCGTCGTCTCGACGCTGCTCGACCGGTTCGGGCTCCGATCGCTGTTCGAAACCGTCTACGGCTGTCCCCTGACTCCCGACGGGCTGGCTCGACGCAAGCCCGATCCGACGAACATCGAGGCCGCGATGGACGCGCTCGAGGCGGACGCCGCGTTGTACGTGGGCGATCGAACCGTCGACATCCGGGCGGCCGACAACGCGGGCATCGATTCGGTGTTGCTCTCCCGGTCCGGGACGGAGCCACCCGAAGCGGACGTGGACCCCACCTACCGCCTCCCGTCGCTGTCGGGGCTTCCGTCGGTCCTCGAGTGAGCGCGCCGACGGCGGGTCGAGCATCGTTCCCGTCGACACGGCTCACTCCCTATAGTAGCTGTCCAGATACAGGGGAACGCATAGGACAGTGCCACGGAAGAGAGCCGAACGTATGGCGACCGTCGAAACCGTTCTGTCGTCGATTTTCAGCACGATTCCTGAACTCCATTCCGGGCAACTCGGACTGCTGTCGGGCGTCCTCGTCGGGATGCTCTACTGGCACGGCTATCGCCGGCCTGCGCTCGCGCTCCTCACTGCGTTCTATCTGCTGGCGCTCGGTATCGTGCCCGGGTCCACGAGGGGGCTGATCGTCGCCCAGTCGAACCCGTGGTACTTCTGTTCGTTTCTGCTCATCGCCTCGCTGAGTGTGATCGGGGCAACCGCCGTCCGGGCGCGGGTGGCACGCTCGAGCCGACATCGAACTCGGCGAGCGGACGGCAAGCCGTCGGAGTGGTAGTCGTGGGGAGTCGGTCTCGACGGTGACTCGGGCGTTCGATAGCCGTTTCAGTCGCCCGGTCGTAGTTGACCCGAGCCATGCCTCCTCGTCGACGCGGTCACGGAACGCGCTTGCTGATGGCGCTGGTCGGCTGTCTGCTCCTGCTGTGGTCGCTCGCGCTGGCCGCGATCAGTTACTGGGCACTGTCCGCCCTCCGGGCCTCCGCACCCGACCCCGGGACGACGCTTCTCGTTGTCGTCGGTGCCGGTCTCTTGGGCGGGTATCTGAGCTATCGGTTCGGGACGACCCAGTTGCTCTCGCGGCTCGAGGCGGTCGAACTCCCGCGATCGCACGCACCCCGGTTCTACCGGCGGCTCGACGATCTCGAGTCGCGGATGGACGTCGATTCGCCGACCGTCGCGATCGCGCGGCTGCCGATGCCAAACGCCTTCGCACTGGGCAGTCGACGCGGCGGCGTCGTCGTCCTCGATCGGTCGCTGTTCGGGTTGCTGTCGCTCGACGAACTCGAGGCGCTCGTGGCACACGAATTCGCCCACCTCGAGCGGTACGATGCCTTCGTCCAGACGCTTGCCTACAGCGTCTTCCGGACGATCGCCGGGCTTGCCGTCCTGCTACTGTCGCCGCTGCTGGTTGCGGTCATGGGGATCGCTCGAGCCGTCGCGTGGCTCCGGGGCGATCCGCAGTCGTGGTCGCGGACGGCCGTCGGCCGGCTGCTGGGCCGCATCGAAGGCGGCGTCGTGATCTGCGTGCTCCTCGTGACGCTGGCCGTCCGGGCCCACTCACGACGGCGGGAGTACGCCGCCGACGAGCGGGCCGCAACCGTCACGGGACGGCCGGTCGCGCTCGCTCGCGCGCTCCGGACGATCCAACGCGCCGCGGACCCGTCCGCGGGGTTGCTCGGTCCCCTGTACGTTCACACCGAGGACGACGAGACGTGGCGGCGGTTGCTCTCGACGCATCCCCCGACGGACGACCGGATCGAGCGGTTGCTCGAACGGGCGCGACACGACCGCGATCGCGCGCAGACTCGAGAGGTCTAACAGTCGTGGGTGGTGTGCGTTCCGACCGTAGTGGTGGCATCCCAACCCGGTGACGGCGGGAGCGTCGCCGACGTACTGGCAACCCACAAACGCTTTTTGCTGCACACCTCCTACGTCAGGCCATGTACGTTCGGGACGCGAAAAACAGGGAAGAGGTCTGGCTGCTGGATCACATCGAGTCGATGGGGCTCGACGAGACGGCGTTTCGCTCCCGTGACTACGTCATTGCGATCGACGAGGAGTCCGGCGAGAAGGCCGGCTTCGGTCGCATCCGCATCCACAAAACCGACGCGGACTCGGGAGCCGTCTGCGAACTGACTAGCATCGGGGTCCTCGAGCGGTGGCGCGGGCAGGGCGTCGGGGCCCACATCGTCGAACGGCTCGTGGAGTACGCCAGCGACGAGGGGTTCGAAACCGTCTACGTCCTGACCGGCGACGGGGCCTACCTCGCTCAGTTCGGCTTCCAGCGGATCGAGGAGGCCGATCTGCCGGCGGTCCTCCAGGACCGACTCGCGGACAAGCGCGAGGGGATCGATCCCGACGCAGTGCCCCTGGCGATCGATGTCGCGGAGTTCCGAATGCCGGATCGGCTTCGGGAGGCGTTCAAGCACGCCCCCGAGGGGCGCGACGAGGCCGACGACACGGAGTCCCCCGAGGACTTCGGTATCGATCCGGACTCGGCGACGTACAAGTACGATACGGGGCAGTAGATGACGGCGATAGGGCCGCCCGTCCGTCCTGCCTTACCGGTTCGATCCCGATCCGGCGGGGCGCTCGTCGAAGCCGTATCGGAACGCGACCCAGGCGATCCCGGAGAGGAACAGCATCGGCGGGAGGACGGCGAACGCCCACAACGGGTCCAGTCCCCAGCGGAGCAAGAGTCCGAGGGTCACCACTCCGACTGCGAGCAACGGCGCGACGTACCGGGCCGCTCGACGCCGATCGCCCGTCCCGTCGCTCGACAGCGGCGACCCCGATGGCTCGCTGGACATGTTCGAGCCGTCGACGCCGTGAGAAATAAGCGATTGTGGCGATTCCGAACACACTCATGACCGCGAACCGCTCCGATTCGGCGGCCGACGGCAGCGATTCCGACACCGACGGGTCAGACGATGGCGCTCCCGCCGCGGACGAAGCCGTTCCCGTCTGGCTCGTCGAGCGAACGTACGGCGACGACGAACTCAATCTCATCATCCTCGTCTACGCGACCGAGGACGGCCGGCGATATCACCGCCGGGAGCGCGCGCTGACCAGCTTTACCGGCCCCACTCGAGAGACGACGGCCGGACTCCGCGTCCCGCCCGACGCGCTCGGGAGCGTCGACGATCCGGCGACGCGGGAGCGCTATGCCGAGGAAGCGTCGCGGATGGCACGGCAACACGACCCTGCCGACAGCGTTTGAGGCGACGGGGGTCGTGAGTCGACGACGCGACCGCGAAGCTTGACGTGTTCATCAAAGTTGAAGCCCCGCCCGACCCACGATAATCATAATGTTCGACCCCGACGAACTCGAGGAGATCCGTGCCAACAAGGCGTCGTGGCACGAGGCGGAAGTCGAACCGGTCCTCGATCGGTTCGGCGAGCGCAAGGAAACGTTCACGACCGATACGGGCGGTCAGGAGGTCGATCGGCTCTACACACCCGACGACGTCGGCGATCTCGACTACGAGGAGGATCTGGGGAATCCGGGCGAGCCGCCGTACACGCGCGGCGTCTACTCGACGGGCTACCGCGGTCGGCTCTGGACGATGCGCCAGTACGCCGGGTTCTCGACGCCGGCGGACACCAACGAGCGCTACCACTACCTGCTCGACGAGGGACAGACCGGGCTCTCGATGGCGTTCGACCTGCCGACGCAGATGGGGTACGACTCGGACGCCGCCATGGCCGCCGGCGAGGTGGGGAAAGCCGGCGTGGCGATCGACTCGCTTGCCGACATGGAGACCGTCTTCGACGGCATTCCGTTAGACGAGGTCTCGACGTCGATGACGATCAACGCACCCGCGTCGGTGCTGCTGGCGATGTACATTGCGGTGGGGGACCAGCAGGGGGTCGACCGCTCGAAGCTTCGCGGGACGATTCAAAACGATATCCTGAAAGAGTATATCGCGCGCAACACGTACATCTACCCGCCGGAGCCGTCGATGCGAATCATCACGGACATCTTCGAGTTCTGTGCCGAGGAAACGCCGAAGTTCAACACCATCTCCATCTCGGGCTATCACATCCGCGAGGCCGGGTCCACGGCCGCCCAGGAACTCGCGTTTACGCTCGGTAACGGGATCGAGTACGTCGAAACGGCGATCGAGGCCGGTCTCGACGTCGACGAGTTCGCGCCCCAACTCTCCTTTTTCTTCAACGGCCACAACAACATCTTCGAGGAGGTCGCGAAGTTCCGCGCGGCCCGCCGGATGTGGCACGACATCATCGAGGAGCGCTTCGACCCGGACGACCCCAAGTCCAAACAGCTCAAGTTCCACACCCAGACCGCGGGCTCGATGCTGACCGCCCAGCAGATCGAGAACAACGTCGTCCGCGTCGCCTACCAGGCGCTGGCGGCAGTGCTCGGGGGGACGCAGAGCCTCCACACCAACGGCAAGGACGAAGCGCTTGCCCTGCCGACCGAGGAATCCGTCCGGACGGCGCTGCGAACCCAGCAGATCCTCGCCCACGAGTCCGGCGCGGCCGACACCATCGACCCGCTGGCGGGCAGCTACTACGTCGAATCGCTGACCGACGACGTCGAGGAAGAGGCCTACGAGATCATGGCCGAGGTCGACGACCGCGGCGGCATGCTCGAGGCCGTCGAGCAACAGTGGGTCCAGCGCCAGATCCAGGACACGGCGTTCGACCGCCAGCGGGAGATCGAGGAGAAAGAGCGGATCATCGTCGGCGTCAACGAGTTCGAAGTCGACGAGGACCCCGAAATGGACGTCGAGGAGGTCACCGAGGAGGACCAACAGCGCAAGATCGACGGTCTCGAGGAAACCCGCGCGGAGCGCGACGACGAAGCGGTCGACACGGCCCTCGAGGCGCTTCGCGACGCGGCACGGAGCGACCGGAACCTGATGCCGTATATCATCGACGCGGTCAAAGCGTACGCGACGGTCGGCGAGATCTGTAACGTCATGCGCGACGAGTTCGGCGAGTATCAGCCGGGCAGCGCGATGTAGGCGCTCGGGGGCCGAACTCGAGCCGAAATCGGGTTCTCGCAAATAACGCGCTGCTACCCGGTCAGAGACCGCTCCCGGCGGCTCCGTGGCCAGTCATGGAGAATCGTGCCGCCGGGCGAGAGCGACTCCCTCTCGAGCCCCGACACGGACGATGGCGGTGCTGCCACGGCGGACGACCAAGCGGACGAGAACGCGTCGACCGACGAGTAACGACGGTTCCCGACCGCGAACCGAAACACGAACACGCGCGATCGCGCCGACGGCCGTTTTTCATCCTGACGGACGTCCCGTCGGGAGTCCGGTGTTGCCGTGCACGCTGCTCGAGGCGGGGACCTCACGAAAAATCACAACAGTAACACGGCCATCGACCGGAGTACAGGCCGATGCACTTCGATCACGCCGGCATCGCGACCGACGATGCACAGGGACTCGCAACGCTGTACGGCGACCTCTTCGGCCTCGAGATCGCCCACGAGGAGGAGTTCGATGGCATGCGCGTCGTCTTCCTCGACTGTGGTGACGGGTACTTCGAACTGCTCGAGCCCCTCGAGGAAGGGACGATCGCGCGCTATCTCGAGGACAACGGGGCGGGCATCCACCACCTCGCGCTCGCGACCGACGACATCGATGGTGCCCTCGAAACGGCCCGCGACCACGGCGTGGCGCTGATCGACGCGGAGCCGCGGCCGGGCGCGTGGGGGCACTCGGTGGCGTTCCTCCATCCGACGGACACGGGCGGCATCCTGATCGAACTCGTCGAACACTGACGGCGGTGGCTACTCAGCCGCCGGCGACTCGGTCGTTGTGAGCCGTCGCGTCTCGTCGCGGTGTTCGTGGCGGACCGCGACGGTGTCGGGATACCGCCCCTCGAGATCGATCCGCGCATCGTAGCCGACGATCCCGAGACAGTCGATGCAGGTGGCTGCCGGTTGGGTGCCGACAGCGACGGTGACCGCGAGGAGATCGCGGTCCGCGTCGTAGGTCGCCTCGGTGAGCGAGAGGTCGTGACAGGGCGTCGGCGTTCCGAGAGCGCCCGCGATGACGACGCGTTCGGCGGTGAATTCGACGGTGGCTCGCTCGCGGTCCGTTCGCCCCGCACACTCGCCCTCGCCGACAGCGAGCGATGCGTCGACGACGTCGGGGTCCGGACAGGGGATCGTCGTCGAACTCGACGCTGTCTCGATGCCGGTCCCGCGGAGCGTGATGGTTGTTCGGGAGCGGAGACAGTCGAACGGCCGCCGGCTGACGCCGTCGGTAACGGTCGACTCGCTCGTGCCGTCATCGCCGCTGGTCGTGACGGTAATCGCGTACGACCGCGGCTCGATGAGGGAAAGCACGAGCCTCTCCCCCGCCGGGAGCTCGAACTCGTGCTCGAGCAGTGCGTCGTCGCCGCTGTCGGCCGTGCTATCGGCTCCGTCGTCCCCGTGCCCCTGGTCGGTCGTGATCGTAACGGAGACCGTTCGGTCCCGGTCGCCTTCGTTGCGGAGTGTGAGTTCGTGCGGCGGATGCGCGCCGAGAAACGGGACATCGTCGGGATCGCCGACCGTGATCGCGTCGTCCGATTCCGATTCGGCGACGTCCCGGTCGGTATCGCCGCTCGAGTCGGTCCCGGGGTGGATCGTCCGGAATCGGTCGACCGTCGAACCCGTACAGCCGGCCAGTCCACAGACCGCGCCGGTGGTGCCGGCGAGGAGGTCTCGTCGTCGCATACGCGCTCCCACCACGATACGGAATAAACACTTTTGTCAGGAACGCGAACCTGTCCGCCGTCGGGAGTGTCAGTGGGTACGGGACGTGGCCGTCACGACGTCGTCGAATCCGGTTCGAGCGGGCCCGCGAGGCCGATCGAAGCAGTGGCGACACGATGTGCCCGCACCCGGGGACGCTTTCGCCGACCACTGCGGTAGGGCAGGGCTCGCTGTCCCCCAGTTGGGCCGAACCTGGGATGCCGGGGATAGGCCACTTGATCGCGCCCGCGATCCGACCGTGGGCTCCGATCGGTACGGCGCGTCAGCCGAAGTTCTCGATCAACGCCTCGTCGGAATCGCCGCCGGCGTCGTCGATCGCCTCGGCGACGAACGTGACGAAGCCGTCGAAGCCGAACGCGTAGATCTGTCCGTCCTTGCGGTGCGTCGCGATCGCATCGGCCAGTTCGTCGTCGGCGTCCTCCCCGACGGTGACGACCGTCGCGCCCGCATCCGCGAGCGCCTCGAGACGCTCGGTGTGGGCGGGTTCGTCGGCCTGATAGATCACCACGGCGTCGTGGCCCGTGTCCTGGGCGGCTTCGGCAACGGCGATCGAAGGGCCGATACCCGGGCCGCCAGCGGCCGCCACGATATCGTCCTCGCCCTCGTAGGTGATCTGCCCGAACGGTCCCTCAACGTGTACGGTCTCGCCGCCCTCGAGATCCGCGAGCCACGGCGAGAGGTCGCCGTCGGGATCGATGCCCACGGTGAGTTCGAACGTCTCGCCGACGGACGGTGACGAGAGCGTATAGTGACGCGAGATCGCCTCATCGTCGGGTGCCGCTCGGAGCAAGACGAACTGTCCCGGCAAGGCATCGAACCCGTCGGGCGTCTCGAGTTCGAGCGTGACCGTATCGGGACCGACTTCACTGACCGATTCG
The DNA here is from genome assembly GCF_000337175.1 of Natrinema gari JCM 14663. Classification (GTDB taxonomy): domain Archaea; phylum Halobacteriota; class Halobacteria; order Halobacteriales; family Natrialbaceae; genus Natrinema; species Natrinema gari. Next base: position 14,360 of record NZ_AOIJ01000033.1, read on the forward strand.
ACGGTGACTGGTGTCCCTTCCATATCGAAGCCGTTCGGCGGCTGATTGAAAAGACGTTCCGTTCCGTCGACGACGTGGTTCGACGGCCCGTAGGGCAGACGCCCGTGAAAACGACGGTGGGGAACCGCCGGGGTCGCTCTCCGGTATCGGTTGCCGTCCCGCGGTACGCCTCTCGCCGAGATTCATACCGATTAGTATGGAATAATTTGTGCTATCAAACAGATCACGCGTCGTTACACTCATCCGGGTGGGGTTTCAGAAGCCTTTTCATTTATGGGGGGCAAGGCCCATCATAACATGGCTGAGGACCTCAACTGGGCGGTTGGAGGCGAGGCCGGGGACGGAATCGACTCCACGGGCAAAATTTTCGCTCAGGCACTCGCCCGAGCCGGACGGCACGTATTCACCTCGAAAGACTTCGCATCACGGATCCGCGGGGGGTACACGGCCTACAAGATTCGGACCTCCGTGGACAAGGTCCAGAGCGTCGTCGACCGACTCGACATTCTGGTCGCGCTCACCCAGCGGACGATCGACGAGAACCTGGACGAACTCCACGAGGGCAGCGCCATCATCTACGACGGCGAGCGCTCCTGGGAAGCCGAGATTCCCGACGAGATGACCGCCGTGGATGTCCCCCTGAAGTCGCTGGCCGAGGAGGCCGGCGGCGCGATCATGCGCAACATCGTCGCGCTCGGTGCCGCGTGTGAGATCACCGGCTTCGACGTCGAATACCTCGACGAAGCCCTCGAGAAGCGCTTCGGCGGCAAGGGCTCGAAGATCGTCGAGAACAACAAGGCGGCGGCCCGCGCCGGCCAGGAGTACGTTCGGGAAAATTACGATCTGGACCACCTCGGCTACAACATCGAGACGACCGACAACGATTACGTCCTGCTCAACGGCAACGAGGCGATCGGGATGGGCGCACTCGCTGCCGGCTGTCGGTTCTACGCCGGCTACCCGATCACGCCCGCGACGTCGATCATGGAGTATCTGACGGAGCGTATCGAGGACTACGGCGGGCACGTCGTTCAGGCGGAAGACGAACTCTCGGCCATCAACATGTCGCTCGGAGCCGCACGTGCCGGAGCACGATCGATGACCGCGACATCCGGGGCCGGCGTCGACCTCATGACTGAGACCTTCGGTCTGGTCGCGACCAGCGAGACGCCGCTGGTCATCGCCGACGTACAGCGCTCGGGCCCCTCGACGGGGATGCCGACGAAGCAGGAACAGGGCGATCTGAATATGGCGCTGTACGGCGGTCACGGCGAGGTCCCCCGGTTCGTCGTCGCTCCCACGTCGATCACCGAGTGCTTCTGGAAGACCGTCGAGGCGTTCAACCTCGCGGAGAAGTACCAGACGCCGGTCTTCCTGATTTCGGATCTGGCGATGTCGGTCACCGAACAGACGTTCCCGCCCGAGGCCTTCGACATGGACGAGGTCGAGATCGATCGCGGCAAACTCGTCGACGAGGACGAGGTCGACGAGTGGCTCGACTCGCAGGGCCGGTTCCGCGCCCACGCCGTCACCGACGACGGCGTCAGTCCCCGCGCCATCCCCGGCACGACCGACGCCGCCCACATGTCCACCGGCCTCGAGCACGACGAGCTCGGCCGCCGGACGGAAGAAGAGGACGAGCGCGTCCATCAGGTCGACAAGCGAAACCGCAAGGTCGAGACCGCACGGGCCGAGGAGGACTGGGATTACCGCGAGTTCGGCGACGCCGACGCCGACAATCTCATCATCTCGTGGGGCTCGAACGAGGGCGCACTCGTCGAAGCGCTCGACTACCTCGAGGCGGACGGCATCGACGTGCGCGTCATTTCGGTGCCCTACATCTTCCCGCGGCCGGACCTGACCGAGGAAATCGAGGCCGCCGACGACACGATCGTCGTGGAGTGTAACGCGACCGGGCAGTTCGCCGACGTGATCGAACACGACGTGCTGACCCGCGTAAAGCGCATCAACAAGTACACGGGCGTCCGCTTCAAGGCGGACGAACTCGCGGACGACATCACCGAGAAACTCTCCGAGGAGGTACCAGCATAATGAGCTCCGACGTACGATTCACCGACTTCAAATCCGACAAGCAGCCGACGTGGTGTCCCGGATGCGGCGACTTCGGGACGATGAACGGCATGATGAAAGCCCTCGCGAACACCGGCAACGATCCCGACAACACCTTCGTGGTGGCCGGGATCGGGTGTTCCGGCAAGATCGGGACCTACATGCACAGCTACGCGCTGCACGGGGTCCACGGTCGCGCGCTCCCGGTCGGCACCGGCGTCAAAATGGCCCGTCCCGATATCGAGGTCATGGTCGCCGGTGGCGACGGCGACGGCTACTCGATCGGAGCCGGTCACTTCGTCCACGCCGTCCGTCGGAACGTCGACATGACCTACTGCGTCATGGACAACCGCATCTACGGGCTGACCAAGGGACAGGCCTCGCCGACCTCGCGGTCGGACTTCGAGACCTCGACGACCCCCGAAGGACCCAAACAGCCGCCGGTCAACCCGCTTGCCCTCGCGCTCGCGTCGGGTGCCTCGTTCATCGCTCAGTCGTTCAGTTCCGACGCGATGCGACACGCCGAGATCGTCCAGAAGGCCATCGAACACGACGGCTTCGGCTTCGTCAACGTCTTCAGTCCGTGTGTCACGTTCAACGACGTCGACACCTACGACTACTTCCGCGACAGCTTAGTCGACCTACAGGAAGACGAGGAACACGACCCGACCGACTACGAGGCAGCCAAAGAAGTCATCCTCGACGCCGACAAGGAGTATCAGGGCGTGATGTATCAGGACGAAAACTCCGTGCCGTACCACGAACAACACGGCGTCACCGAGGACATGTCCGAGATTCCGGACGGCGCGCCCGAGGACGCGATGGACCTCGTTCGCGAGTTCTACTAACGCCGTTTCGGTGACGCTCGCCGCCCGTCGTCGGGCGACCCCCGATTCAGGTATCGGCCGGGTGTTCGACCGATTCCATCAGTAGTTCGACGTTCGCCGACTCCTCGGTGAGACGCTTCGGAAGCACGCCGAGTAACACGAGCAGATCGTCCTCGTGATCGAACGACGCGAGTGTGAGCTCCACGTCGAGTGGCTCGCCATCGAGTTCGGACTCCCCGACGAAGCTGTCGACGTCCCGGCTCTCACCGAGGATCTCGAGCACGAACGACTCCTGATGCCGGATGTTGTCGACAGTGCCACGGTTGCTATCGACCCGGCCGAGGAACTCCTCGAGGAGTTCTTCGTTCGACATCTCGTCGAGCGGGTTGACCGACTGTCCGGCGACTTCCATTCCCGGGACCGAGACGGCGGTAAAGACGCTTCCCTCCCGCGTTTGGCCCCTGTATTCGACCGCCTTCGAATAGCTCGAGGTCCAGAGCGACGCTTCGAAGTCGCGCTCGATGCCGCCGATGCTCTCGGAGCGCTCCATCGTCCGCTGTTCGACCGCGCGTTCTTTGTATCCGGTCTCCGCGACCATCTCGTCGATCGGCGCGACGCGGTCGGCAGCGAACTCGAGCGGTTCGTTCCCAAGGACGAATCCGAGACAGCCGGCGGTCAGTGCGATCGTCCCGGTCGCACCCGCAGCGAGCAACGATCGTCGAGCGTGAGCCATTATCCCATTAATTCGAGGAGAATGGCATATTCCTTACGCAACCTTCAAATGTATAGACACTATTAGTGGACGTTCGTGACAATATAGTCATGTGAGTCGAGACCAGCAAACACATCAAGAGTTATCGGGGTCGGCCCCTCCCGTTTAGCTATGACCGACTTCGCAACTCGAGTCGAGCAGGTGTCGATCAGCGGTATCCGCGAAGTGTTCGAGGCCGCGGACGAGGACGCGATCAACCTCGGGCTGGGCCAGCCGGACTTCCCGACGCCCGCCCACGCCCGCCGCGGGGCCATCGAGGCGATCGAGTCCGGACAGTCCGACGCCTACACCTCGAACAAGGGCACGCCCCAGCTTCGGGAGGCGATCGCGGCCAAGTACGACCGCGACTACGGCCTCGAGATCAACCCCGCGGACGTGATCGCGACCGCCGGCGGCAGCGAAGCGCTGCACCTCGCGCTCGAGGCCCACGTCGATCCGGGCGAGGAAGTACTCTTCCCCGATCCCGGCTTCGTCTCCTACGACGCGTTGACCCGCATCGCCAGCGGAACGCCGAAGCCGGTCGGGTTGCGAGACGATCTGACGCTCGACCCCGCGGCGGTCGAGGACGCCATTACGGAGGAGACGGCGGCGTTTATCGTCAACAGCCCCGCGAACCCAACCGGAGCCGTTCAAAGCAAAGCTGACATGCAGGAGTTCGCCCGCATCGCCGACGAGCACGACGTGCTCTGTCTCTCCGACGAAGTCTACGAACACATCGTCTTCGATGCCGACCACCATTCGCCGCTCGAGTTCGCCGAAACGGACAACGTCGTCGTCGTCAGCGCCTGCTCGAAGACCTACTCGATGACCGGCTGGCGGCTCGGCTGGGTCGTCACGACGCCGGCTCGTCGCGACGAGGCCTCGACGCCCGGCTCGAACCCCCGCATCGAGCGCATGCTCCGGGTCCACCAGTACGCGCAGGCCTGCGCCTCCGCACCGGCCCAGTACGCCGCCGAGGCCGCGCTGACCGGCCCGCAGGAGCCGGTCCAAGAGATGGTCGACACCTTCGAACGGCGGCGGGATCTCGTCCTCGACGGCCTCACGGACGCCGGGCTCGAGGTGCCGACGCCCGAGGGCGCGTTCTACGCGATGCCGAAGGTTCCCGAAGGCTGGTGTGACGAAGTGCTTGACCGCGGCGTGGTCGTCGTCCCCGGCGACGCCTTCGGGTCGAACGGCGAGGGGTATGCACGACTCTCCTATGCGACGGGAACGGAGGAGTTGAAGGAGGCACTCGAGATTATGGCCGACGCGACGACGGCAGTGCGATAGCGGTCCGGCGGATTCGTCGCCGGTCGTCTCGCGACCGGCCTCGAGTCCCCTGCCTCAGGTGTACCGTTCTTACCGTCCCGCTTCGTGGATACGAACGAGATGCGAGCTGTACGCCTTCACGAACACGGCGATCCGGACGTACTGCAGGTCGAAGAGGTCGACCGACCCGAGCCCGCCGCGGACGAGCTCCTGATCGAGGTCGCGGCCGCGGGTGTCAACCCCGTCGATACCTACTTCCGGGACGGGTCGTACGAACCGGTCGACGTGCCGTTCACGCCCGGCGTCGACTTCGCGGGCACCGTCGTGGAGACGGGTCCAACGGTCGAGCACTTCGAGGCCGGTGACTCCGTCTACGGCACCGGTATGGGAAACGGTGCGTTTCAGGGATCCTACGCCGATACGCGACGGTACCGACCGATCGCGTCGTTCACCTCTCCGACGGTGTCGACGTGACCGAAGCGGGTGCCGCGGGCGTCGCCGCCGTCACTGCCTGGCGCGCGTTGATCGACCACGCCGACCTCGAGCCGGCGGAATACTGTCTGGTCCACGGCGGCGTCGATGCGATCCTCGACCATCGGCTGGACGACTACCTGCAGTTCGACGCGGACGTCGCCACAACGGGCGCTCGCGTCGTCGGCATCGGGGAGCACAGCCCCGATCCGGGCTTTTCGAACGACGGCGTGGCCCGATCGAAGGACGTCTCCTACCAGTTCATGAGTATGTTCAACACGCCGGATCTCCGCGTGCCGCTTCAGGGCGTCGCGTCCCTCATGGAAACCGGTGCGCTCTCGATCGAGGTGGCGCGAACCTACGATCTCGAGGCGGCGGCCAACGCACAGCGGGCGGTCGTAAACGATAGCGTCCTCGGTAAACTCGTCATCGAACCGTAGGGCCAGCGCGGGTGCGCCGTGCGCGTGAGAGTGAAGACGAATCCCGGACGCGGTCAGGACAGGTCGGCGACCGCTTCCATCGTCGTTTCCTTGTCCGTGTCGGACATCCCGTTGACGAACCCGACACGAACGGCGTCGACGCCTTCGATCTCGCCGTACTCCGCGACCCACTCGCGGACTTCGTCGGGCGTACCCGCGGGGGCCAGTTCGTCGAGGACGTCCGCCGGCAGCGCTCGAGCCATCGCATCGGTATCCCGCTCCTCCCAGGCGGCCCGGATCTCGTCGACGACGTCGGGATACCCCTGCTCGGCGACCGAGTTCCCGTAGTAGGGACCGTAGGCCCCGAGCAAGAACGCAACCGTACTGCGGGCCTTCTCCCGTGCCGCCTCGCGGTCCTCCGATGCGATCCCCCGGACGATCGGGGCCACTCGCAGGTCCGAGGGGTCTTTGCCGCCGAGTTCGGCACCGCGTTCCAGGTCCTCGAGCCGGTTCCGAAGGCCGTCTTTCGTGAACAGTTGCGGGGCCCACCCGTCGCCGAAGCGGCCGGCCATCTCGGTGGCCTTGGGGCCGAGGGCCCCGACGTCGATCGGCGGCGGGTTCTCGCTCGGCCCGCGCTCGTAGTCCAGGCCGGGGATGTCGAAGATCTCGCCGTCGTAGGAGGGAGTGCCGTCCTCGAAGACCCCTCGCATGATCTCGATCACTTCCCGGGTCCGACGGAGCGGTCGGTCGAACTCCTGCCCGTGCCAGCGCTCGGTGATCGCCGGCGAACTCGGCCCGATCCCGAACCGGAAGCGGCCGTCGGCGGCCGCCTGCAGCGTGAGCGCCGTCTGGGCGAGCATCGACGGCGTTCGCCCGTACGGCGAGATGACGTCGTTGGAGATGCCCAGTTCCTCGGTCCGGTCGGCGGCCAGCGTCAGCGGGGGCACGATGTTCCAGCCGGTCGTCTCGCCGACCGTGAGCCGGTCGAATCCGAGCGCTTCCGCCTGGACGGCGCGATCGGCGACACCCTGTGGCTCGTCGTAGTCGCCGAGTCGGACCAGGAGATCCAGTTCGGCGTTCATCGGCTCTGCCTCCGTCTCGGCACGCGAATCGTGGATCGCGCTCTCATCACCATCCACCGCGTCACGCACTCACATAAAACTGTAGCGTTTCCATCCAGTCGCACGCGCGACCGATCGCAGGCCGGCGACGGGTCGGTCGTCACAGCGCCGGCGACCCGCTCGAGGCGACCCACCAACCGCGTGGCTACAGTTCCGTGAGAGCGAGGTCGCCGTCCGGGGTACGATATCGGGCGAGGGTCGACCGCTCGGCATCCCGCGGATCCGCGTCCTTGTCGACGCCGTACACGGTGTACGTACAGTGATCACGGGTGAACTCGACGACGGCGTAGCCGTGCTGATGCCAGTCGACGTACTCGAGGTGGTCGTTTTGCTCTTTGGTCAATTCCGCGAGCGCGTCGTCGTCCCAGTCACCCGGGAAATCGATCACGTCGGCGGCGTTGACGCTTGTAACGGCGGGAGTCATCAGTTCGACGCCGATCCGGTCGTACGTCTCGAGCGGCTCGATCTCGCCGTAGCCGGCTTTCACGTGGCCGGCAAGCGACGCGTGGAGGTCGCCGGTCAGGACGACGAAGTTGCGCGGATCGACATCCGCGACGTGTTGCATGAGTTCCCAGCGTTCGTGCTGGAAGCCGTCCCACGAGTCGTGGAGCAGTTCGATCTGTGACCAGTTATCGCCGATGGTCAGGGGCATCGTCAGCACTTCGTTGGCCCAGACCGACCAGACGGCGTCGGACTCAGTGAGCCACTCCTTGAAATACTGTTTCTGTTCGCGGCCGAGCATCGTCCGCCCCTGTGCTTCCTCTTCCGTGCAGGTGATCCGTGCGTCGCCGCAGGGCGGGCCATCGCGATACAGTCGTTCGTCGGTGACGGTCAGATCGACGAGGTCGCCGAACTGGAGGTCCCGCCACAATCGGAGCTGGTCCTGCAGTGCCGACTCGTTCGGATCGAACTCGACGCGGGCGGGAACGTACTCGACCCACGCCTGAATGCCGTCGGCCGTGATCTCCATCGCCCGCTCCGGCTGCTCGCCGCCGTCCGTATCCGGCAGCACCGGCGCGTTCGCTTCGTCGTCCCAGTATCGATTGTTCCCGATTTCGTGGTCATCCCAGCCGTGAATAACCGTGTGTTGCTCGAGTCCTTCTTGGAGGAATTCGTTCCCCTTGTAGGTCCGATACAGCGTCCGGAAGTCGGCCAGGGACTCGGCCAGCGCAGCGCCGCTGGGGAGGTCGATGTCGCGCCCGTCCGTGATATCCGTCGTCGGCGAGGTGTAGGCACCGTCGGCGGATTCGTAGATGAAATCGCCGAGGTGGACGACGAAGTCGACGTCTTCGGCCGCGATGTGGCGGTAGGCTCCGTAGTAGCCGTTCTGGTAGTCCTGACACGTAAGGACCGCAAACGACAGCGAATCGGGGCTCGCGCCGGCCGCCGGCAGCGTCCGACAGCGACCGGTTCGGGTCGCGACGCCGTCGTAGACGAACCGATAGTAGTAGCGCCGATCCGACTCGAGAGCCCCGTCGAGGTCGACTTTGACCGTGTAATCGTGTGCACTCGAGAGTCGGTCGGCGGGGACCGTTCCCTCGTACACCGCATCCTCGAAGTCGTCGTCGGTCGCGACCTGGACACCGACCGGCTCCTCGGAGACGACCGCGCTGGGGGCGATCCGTGTCCAGAGAATAACGCCGCTCGGGGTCGGCCCGCCGCTGGCCACCGATTGCGGAAACGTCGCGTCGGGATCGGCTGCCCCGTCAACGGCGAAGACGCTCCGATCGGTCGCCGACGCCGCGGCGACCGGCTGGACGATATCGCGCTGAGCGAGAATCGCCGCGAGGCCGCCAGCGACCGAGGTGGTGCCGATGCTCTCGAGAAAGCCGCGCCGATTCGTCCGGTTCCGTGTGCCATTTTTCTCTGGCATACGATTGCGATTTCAGAATTAAGTAAAATAATATTATAATTTAACTATGTTAGATATTGTTATTATAATTTCAGATACGATGAATATATACGATCGGGTTCACGGAAGTCCCGCGAGAGGGATTGCGTGCGAACCAGTGGGAAACGTTGATATTGTTAGTTACTAACGAACACACATGACACACGATTGCTCGTTTCTCGAGGATCTCCCCCTCGCGACCGACCGGATTTCCGTCGCGGACGGGCGGCGGGAATCGCACGCGACCGACTACGGGGCGGAGCGAATCGACGACGGGGGCGTGCTCCCGGACGCCGTCGTCTGGCCAGCGTGTACGGCCGACGTGTCCGCGGTGGTGGCCGCCGCGACCGACCGCGGCGTCCCGGTGACGCCCTACGCCGCGGGGACCGGGCTCGAGGGCAACGCCGTCCCCGCACACGGCGGTATCAGCCTCGATCTCACGCGGATGGACGGGGTCGTCGACTACCGGCCCGCGGACCGTCAGATCGACGTCGGACCGGGGATCATCGGGTCGGACGTCGACGAGTACGTCGCCGGGGACGGTCTCTTTTTCCCGCCGTTGCCCTCCTCGGGCGATATCTCGACGATCGGCGGGATGATCGCGACGGACGCCAGCGGAATGCAGACGGTCCGATACGGCGAAGTCGCCGACTGGGTGCTCGGTCTCGAGGCGGTACTGGCCGACGGCACCGTCATCGAGACGGGCTCGCGGGCGAGCAAGACCTCAAGCGGCTACAACCTGACCGATCTCATCGTCGGCAGCGAGGGCACGCTGGCGGTCGTCACCGAAGCGACGCTTGAACTCGCCGGCCGACCCGAACAGGTTCGCGGCGGACGAGCCATCTTCGAAACCCTCGACGACGCCGTGGAGGCCGTCTTCGACGCGGTCCGGACCGGCGTCGGCGTCGCCAAAATCGAACTCGTCGACGGACTGAGCGCGACCATGGCGAACGCGTATCTCGGGAGCGACCTGCCCGATGCGCCGATGGTCTTCCTCGAGTTCCACGCGAATCACGGCATCGAGACGGAGATCGATCTCTGCCGGATGATCTTCGAGGACCACGCTGTCGGTCGCTTCGAGATGAGCGACGACGACGCCGAGATGGCCGCCCTCTGGCAGGCCCGCCGGGAGCTGGCCTATGCGATCTCGGCGTACGATCCCGATCTCGAGCCGATCCATCCCGGCGACGTGACGGTCCCGATCAGTTCCTACCCCGAGATCGTCCGCGAGACGAAGCGCCTCGCCGACGAGTACGACCTCCTTGTCCCCTGTTTCGGGCACGCGGGCGACGGCAATCTCCACTACAGCGTCCTCGCCGATCCGGACGACCCCGAGCAACGCACCCGCGGCGAGGACCTGTACCGGGAGATCGTCGCCCTCGCGATCGAACTCGGCGGGACCGCGACGGGAGAACACGGCATCGGCGCGGGAAAACAACGCTTCCTCGAGCCGGAGCACGGGGCCGGGGCTGTCGAGGCCATGCGGGCGGTGAAACGTGCACTGGACCCGACAGACACGCTCAATCCGGGGAAGATCTTCCCCGAAACGGCCGACGGCGAGCGGCTCACCGAGGCGGAGCGGTGAGCGTGGCTGGACCGCTCGAGTCGTGCTCGAGCGGCGAACGGCTCGCTGATCACTCGTTCGGCCACCGATAGTTTACGTCTCGCGTCGCATCACGTTCGATAATGAACCGTCGAGAGTTCCTCTCGAGTGCCTGTCTCGCCGGCACCGCCGTCGTCCCCACGACCGGGTCGGCCGACGCCGGCGACGGTGCCCTCACGGTCGAGGTCATCCGTCACGAGTCGGTCTCCGCGACCGACGGTGCGATGCGTGCTATCGTCGACGGAGCGACCCTGTTCGCCGACACGTGGACGGACGCGACCGCGGGGACGGCAACGGTAACGATCGACGAGGAGTCGGTCGCTGACTTCGGGATTTCGGCGTCACACACCGCGACCCTCGATGCGATCGAGGACGCCGGGCTTCGACCCGACCGGACGCCCGAAACGATCACGGTGTTCGTCATCGGGGACGGGAGGACGTCCGCAGGTGCGATGCGATCCTACGCGGGACACGACGGGGGAGGTGACGGCGAACCCGGTGCGTACGGCTACGTCAACACCGAAATCGTGTCCGGACTCGGATTCGGTATCGGGACGCCCGAGGATTTGCGGCGGAACTTCGCCGCACACGAGTGTGGCCACGCGGTCATCGGCTGGGCCGACTTCCCACACTATCCGGCTGACGCGACCGCAGACGATCCCTCGCCGGTGGTGCGGGCACACAGCTGTGGCGCACAGGACCATCCCGACGCGAGCGGCTGGCTCACCCACCACGGGATCACCGTGATGGCCACGGGCTATTCGGCACGGGAAAGCCGAAACACGCCGCGGAACCACCAGTTTGCGACCCAGCAAGGAGCGATCGACGACACCGCTGACCCTGTCGACGAATCGTGGTCCGTCCTCAACATGGATTACGTCGCCGCGTTCTCGGACACGTCTCGAGCCGTAATGAGCGACCACTATCGCCAGTTCCTCTCGTAACCTGTGGATCGGGACGGGCATCGACACCGATGCGTGGCCCGATCCGATACCGACGGCCGTAGCGCGGCCGGGACTCAGTCGTGGACGAGCACGTCGAGGACGTCCGGCCCCTCGCGAGCGAGTGCCGCCTCGAGCGCGTCCTCGATTCCGTCGGGCGTCTCGACCAGTTCGGCACGCGCACCGTGGCTCTCGGCGTTTTTCACCAGATCGACTGCGGGATCGAAGTCCATTCCGACGAACTCGTAGTCCGATTCCTCGCCGCCCATAATGTGCAGCGTGTTGTCTTTCAGGATCCGGTAGTTGCGGTTGTCCGAGATGACGACCGTCAGGTCCAGCCCGTAGCGAGCGGCGCTGTAGATCGAGTGGGGATAGTACTGGTAGGACCCGTCACCGATGAAGCCAACCACGTCGCGGGGCTCGTCGCGTTGTGCCTCGGCGACGGCGGCACCGACCGCCGCCGGTAACCCGTACCCGAGACCGCCGCCCTTGTTCGAGATGTACTGCTCCGGCGCGAGATCCCACCGCGTCAGCATGGCGTACTTCGAGGTGACACCCTCGTCGACGATCGCGGCGTCGCCCGCGACTCGCTCCATCGCGTCGACCAACTGGACTTTCGAGGCCCGTGGGTCGTCCCCTTCGGCTTCGCCGGAGCCGGCCATCCGGGTCTCGACCATCTCCTTGACTTCGGCGACTCCCTCGAGACGATCGGCGACGACGTCCTCGGAGAGCCTCGTTTGGACGCGCTCGGCGATGTCCTGCATGACGAGCCCCGGGTCGCCGATCACGGCCGCGTCGGCGGGCTGGTTCTTCCCGACCTGCCAGCTGTCGTCGGAGAGGTGGATGCAGGTCGTGTCGGGATCGACCAGTGCCTCCTCGTGGCGGGTCAGCGTCGTGTTCGTTGAACAGCCCGCGAAGCAGATCGTATCGGTATCCATCAGCATCGCGGCCAAGTCCCCGTTGGTCGGCAGGTAGGAGACCCACTGCTCATGGCCGGTCGGGAAGTCCACCTCGCAGGCGAGGATCTCGCCGTGGACGCGGGCCCCCGTCGCCTCCGCGAGGCCAACCGCCGCGGCGACGGCGTCAGCCCCGGAGCGGGCAACGTGATCGCCGACGACCAGTACCGGTTCGTCGGCCTCGGCCAGCAGGTCGGCCGCGCGCTCGAGTTGGCCGGGATCGCCGCTGCCGGCGCTGGGAATCGGGCCCAGTCGTTCGGGCTCGGCGTCGGTCTCCGCGAGCATCACGTCCAGCGGGAGACCGAGGAAGACCGGACCCGTCGGCGGCGTCATCGCGACCCGGAACGCCCGTCGGAGCATCGTCGGCAGGGCTTCCACGTTCAGCACTTCGTCGGACCACTTACAGAACGCACGAGCCATGTCGGCCAGCCGACCCGAGAGGATCGGCTCCTCGTGGCGGAAGTCGGTGCTGTGGTTGCCCGCGGTCACGACCAGCGGCGCGCCGGCGATCTTGGCCGCATAGAGGTTTCCCAGCCCGTGGGCCAGCCCCGGCGCGATATGGAGGTTCGCCACGCCGACCGGCGTGATCGAGTCGTCGTGATGGGCGTGGTAGCGACGCCGCTGGGCGTAGCCGCCAGCCATCCCGACCGCGATGTCCTCGTGGAGCCCGAGGCGGTACTCGAGGTCGCTGTCGCCGATCGCGTCCATGATCGGCAGTTCGGTCGTCCCCGGATTGCCGAAGACGTAGTCGACGCCGTAGGCCTCCAGAGCGTCAGTGAAGAGATCCGCGCCGGTATATTCGTCCGTCATGCTCGCTCGTGGCACGGCACACCACATCAAATTGAGTGTTTCGGAACCGTAGCGCCTGCCCCGGGTATTATCCGTCAGTTCGTTGTCGTCCCGGTATGGCCCTCGCGAGAGACGGGACGGGGTCGGGCACGATCGCTCGAGCGTACTGGTCCCAGGTCCATCCCGTCTTCATGACGCCGCCGATCGCCGCGTCGCTGTTCGGGGCGATCCTCGCGGGGAACGTCGATCCGGTTCTCGCAGCGGTCCACGTCCTCGCGATGTTCGCGGCGGTCTACACGGCCCACGTCAAGGACGGCTACGTCGACTTCTACGTCCGCGGGGAGGACGACGACCACCCGCTGACCGAACGCGGCTGTCGGCTCGGGCTCGCGGCGTCGACGGCGACGTTCGCGGGCTGTTGTCTCCTGCTCGCGGCGCTGGTCGATGCCCTCGTGCTGGCGGTCGTCGTCCCGACGTGGCTGATCGCCTACTACCACGCACCGCAACTCGACACGAACCCAGTGACGGCGACGACCGGCTACCCGCTGGGCATCGCCCTCTCCGTACTCGGTGGGTTTTACGTGCAGGCGGGAACGATCACCGTCGTCCCGCTCGGATTCGCCGGCGTCTTCCTCGCGTTGCTCTCCGGGGTCAAGGTGATCGACGACGCACAGGACTACACCTACGACCGGTCGATCGAGAAGCGAACCGTTGCGGTGGCGGTCGGCCCCAGTCGTGCTTACGATATCGCGTACGGGTTGATGGCCGTCGCGTTGGCGGCCGTCGTCGTCTTCGCCGTCGCTCGCGTCTTCCCGCTGACGGCGCTGCTCGCTGCGCTGGCCTTCGCTGCAGTCGCCGCCGTCGCGCGGCGGGCCGGTCCCGAACTCGCGACCATGTTGCTCGTTCGGGGTTCCTACGTCTTCCTCGCCGTCCTCGTGGCCGCGGTTCGGTTCGATCCTCTTGGGAGTCTTATGTGAACAACCCGTTCGGACTATCGTACTCTCGAGAGGGGCTATATCGATCGCCGGTAGCCACATCTCGGACAGTACATCGTGTCGTCCTTAATGAGCGTGTGACTCTCGTCACAGTGTCCGCATAAACAGCCGATGGAGACGCCAACTTCCCGTGCGAGCCCGGCCAGCGTGTTCTGTAATTGCTGCTGGCGACGCTCCGTCGCCTCGAGTCGATCGGTGAGGACGGCCAACTGTGCCGTCGTTCGCTTACGATTGGGATCGGAAACACGGGTTGGACGGGGCGTCATAGTCGATATAGGTCGACAGTGAGCAAATAGTCATCTCTACCCGACAGCCGTTGTGAGACTCCGGCCGGATGGCTATCGCCCCTCAGTGACGACTCTGCTCGCGATCCCAGATAGTGCGACCTGATTCACACGTTATCGGACAGAGTAGCGTCGCTACGGGTGCAATACCACCCGTACACAAGTATCAGAGAAACGGAGTGGGTCTGTCAATGGTAGCCACACGTGGAAACCACGCGGGCTGAAAGGTGCTGGCTGACCGTGCCGACTACCACCTACTCTCTTCCATCGGCACAAACACCTCCAGTACTCAGTTGAGATGAGGCGGGACCGAGCGTGTGACTCGTACCGACCGGAGCGTATCACGTAAATAATGCACTGTGGACAGTTTTACGTATCCGTATGAACAAGGCGAGCGGTTCACCTCCGGAACGAGGTAAAACTCCGTGACGGCGACTTTTTAGCCTCATCAAAATCGTTAAGCGTTCTGATTAGCACTCAGAACACATTGCGTTCTGACGGCATCAACGGGTTTTGCCGGGGGGTGAGGCTGGCGTCGCAGACATCAACAGATTCCCCGGCAAAAGAGGATCTAAGCAGAGCTTTCAAAAAGCGAGTCCGAGAATCGAACTACGCCTCTCAGCCTACACAGACTGAAGGATCTCCACTACCCCAACTCGGACACGCGGACACTGCACCTCTTGTTATCACGGTCATCTGATTACAGGCCAGGATGGTTTTCAGGTGATGAAGTAGAAGTTAATTCTAGATAGATGATAGTTTGTTGTTCCCCCTATTCGGAGTTGCCGTCGGATTCTTCATCTCCTATGGCCTGTTTATACCGGTAATAGAGTGACCGCATGGTCCGATCCGCATCACGACTCATGAGGACAGTCACGTCGTTTCGGTCAGCAAGCGCCTCCTGCACCGGAGTAAATACGAGGTCCCAAAGCCCGGATTTCCGTTCGGGCGAACCAATAGACGTGAAGTCATGGTTCTTTGCTTCCTGGATGATAACGTCAGCCGGGTCAGTTGCTTCCCTCAGTTCCGTCTCCGACTCAGCGTCAGAGCCAAGCACGAACTCCGCAAACTTCAGCAGTCCCTTCGCGTCATTCCACTTCTTACTAGATGCATCCGGTGGGATAACGTGCAGGACCGTAACTGAAGCATTGGATGCTCGAGCTACCGCACGAGCCGCCTCTGAAGCAAGCGCTGCATGCGGTCCGGTTCCTACTGGAAGCAGTATCGAATCGATCGTTTTGGCCACCGGTTCTGATAGAGAAGCGACAGTGTGGTCTTCGATATCCGGAACGTATAATGCGTCCGTCCCTTCTTGAACGCCAACGTTTTCTACAAACACGTCACAGTTTGCCTCCTCGATCACTGTCTCAATCATGTTTTTTCCGAGCAACCAGCTTTTGTCGAACCCGGTTCCCTGAAGGAGGAGTACAGCTGTTTCACTTCTGCCAGCGAGAGCGTCGAGAATACCCTGTGTCGTATTCGTCACCGTCTGTACCGTAGCGCGTACGGGCACGTTCGGATTAATCTCTCCTGCAATGGATACCACCTGCGCTAACTGGCTTTGACGTTCTATGACGAGTTCTGGAGCCGACTGCTCTTGACCTTCTGCCATGCCTCCTAAAGAAGCGTACTCTCGTATCTGTTTGAGCGTGGCTTTATCATCCACCTCTGCAATTCCTAGCAGAACGACTCGACCGTCGTTATCCGCTGCCAAGGCTATTGCAGTCTGAAGGAACCGACGAGCGTTGATTCCAGCACTGCTATCAAGCGGATCGTCGATAACAGGTACTACGATGGAGTAATCAGGCTGATGGATAACTTCCCCGTCGTATCCATACGCGTCCACCTCCGACTCCGACGACGGCGCTGGCGCTGTGATCGGGACATCAGGAGAACTGTTCGACATCAGTATGACCTCGTGAATGCATCCGTGATTTGGTCACTCGCACCGTTTTTAGCGAACATCGTCACGGTGTCGCCTGCTTGGATGGCTGATTCCCCGCGCGGAATGAGCAGTTCACCATCCCGCACTATCGCTACGATAACCGTCTCTTGGGGAAGGAGGCCCTCCGAGTCGGCGTTGATCAGACTGAGTCCGGCGATTGGAGCGTCCGCCTCCACGGTCAACTCAAATATTTCGGCACCACCGCCGACTTCCATGAAATCCCGGATAGCGGGCCGTTGAACAGTCCGGTAGAGATACTGCCCGTTGAGTTCGTGCGGGCTTTCGACGATGTTCACGCCGAGATCACCGAACAGATCCATATGTTGGGGATCGTTGATCGAACTCACGAGCGTCTCGACACCGTACTGTTTGCCGAGCATGGAGATCATGAGATTTACTGAGTCGTTCTCCGTCGTGGAGATGAGTGCGCTAGCCTCCTCCACACCCGCTTCGAGGAGTATCTGCTTGGAGGCAGCGTCAGCGTTGATGACCATGCAGTCGTACGTTGCGCTCACCTTTTCGGCGAGGTCTTGGTCTCGTTCGATGACGACTACCTCGTGATCGTCTTGGGTCGCTAATTCGATGACTTTGCTTCCGGTGCGGCCTGCGCCGACAACGATGATGTACATTGGGATTTGCAAGGTATGTCTGATAATTGATAGACGGTGCTAGCAGGTGATCCTGAACGGCGCGGTGGTGGTCCAGGAACGTCGAGAACTGGCTTACTGGAAGGGATCAAGTAGTGCATGTGGATCACCGCCTGACGATGCTGTTTATCAGGACGAGGACTGGAACGATTTCGAGCCGCCCCATCCACATCTGGAGGATGAACAGACTCTCCGCGATGACCGGCATTTCCGGCCCGGTGAGTCCGGCGGAGAGGCCGACGGTCCCCTGTGCGGTCGCCACCTCGAAAATCGCGTCCGCGAGCGTGAACTCCGACGGCAGAACCGTCAAGAGCACGAACAGCGAGGCGGTTAACAGGAGCAGATAGATGAACGCGAAGGTCGCCGCAGCCCGAATCTCGTCGTTCGCTTCGTCAACTGTGAACGTCCGCTGGCCGATTCGGAGATCCTGGATCGCGTGTCGTGGGAGGAACACGCGAGAAACCTCCCAGCGGAGTCCACGACCGATGATGTAGCCACGAATAATCTTGATCCCTCCGACCGTCGCACCAGCGCACCCACCGATCAGCATCGCTCCGAGGACGATGGACATGACCGCTCCGTCGTTCCAATTGCCGATGGCAGACGTCTGCCATCCGGTGGTCGTCTGTGCACTGATGAACTGGAACAGGCCGTCGCGGAACGCCTGACTCGTCGCTACTCGTCCGATGTACCCTATTGGGTCACCGTCGTATGGAACACCGACCCACCGGGCGAGAAACGCCGTCAAGACGACGACACCGACGGCGAACATCCCGAATAGCATCCGAACCTGAGGATTACGAGTAAAGTCTCGAATATTTCGCTCGGAGAGGACTCCCCAGTAGACGGGAATCGAGATCGCTCCCGTAACCATCGCAGGAATATGAATGAGTTCCATCGCATAGGAGTTGTAACCCGCAATGGAATCATCGAGCGTACTGAATCCGCCGGTAGACTGGCCGGTCATCGCGTGATTGATCGCGTCGAAGAGCGTGTTTTCGATGCCGTATCCGGGTTGGACGAGGAACGTTGCCACCACGAGATACACCGCCACAGCTGCGGTCACCCCGACGTAAACCTTCCAGATCGCTCGTGCGGTCCCGACGATGCTGGGGCGGAGTTTCTCGCTCCGTCCCTCCGACTGATACAGTGAAATCCCCGCCGTCCCGTGGGGCTGTCGAAGGATCGCCAGGGACAGGACGATCATTCCTGCACCGCCGATCCACTGCATCTGCGAGCGGTACCAGAGGAAGCCGTGTCCGACCGACGGCTCTCGGACGCTCATCGTCAGTCCCGTTGTGGTATACCCGCTCATGCTCTCGAAGAACGCGTGCAGCGGATTCCGGAAGTACAGGAGACTCGAGTGGTAGTTCGATCCAGCGGGAACGAAGGACTCGAGGACCACCGGTGGTGTAATGTAGGCCGCGATGACGAACGGGAGCGCGCCGAAGAACGCTGTCACGGCCCAGCCGAGCGCCGCGACGATCATGGCATGATGTCGTTGCGGTTCGGGGGCGTCTTCGCTCAGTTTGTACGCGCCTCCACCGACGAGTACAGTGATTCCTGCTGCGATCAGAAACGCAAGTGCAGTGTACCATTCTTGGTAGAGGAATGCGACGAGCATCGGGACGAGCATTGAGCTGCCGATGAGAACCTGAAGAGCGCCAACGTCTCTGAAGATCGTTTTCGTAGCTGTCGCAAAGGTGAACCGCCGACCTGCCGATATCGTAGCTGCTTCGTAATCAGACATCGTTGAAACTGTTACAGAACTCTTCGGGAATCGATTCTAGATCCGCGTTGCCGTGACCTTCGTACTGTCCGAATACGTCGGTAACTTTGGCCATCGCCCCGGTTTCCGAGTAGACGGTCAGCCGGTCACCCGAGCGAATGCGAGTAGTGCCTCGGGGGGTGATCGGTTCGCCCTCACCATCGCGTTCGATCGCGACGATGAGAACATCACCGCCGAGCAAACCGGTGTCGCCCGCCTCGTGAAGGGTCCGATCAGCGATCGGTGCGTCAGGGCCGACATCGATCTCAAACACTTCTGGACGGTCACCGATACGCATGTAGTCAACGATCGTCGGACGCTTCACGGCTCGATAGAGGTATTCGGCGATGAGGCGCTGCGGATTCTCTATGGTATTGACGCCGATCCGCTCGAAGATCCCCATATGTTGAGGGTTATGAACGACCGAAACGACGCCGGGAACCTCCAACCCGGCAGCGAGCAAGCACACCATGATGTTCGTCGCGTCTCGATCGGTGGTAGAGATCAACGCGTCCGCACGGTTACCCCCCGCGTCGATCAGCGATGATTTCGTCGTCGCATCGGTATTGAGAACCAGACAGTCGTACTCGCTCGTGATCGTACTCGCCCGCTGGTCGTCGCGCTCGATCACGACGACTTCGTTGCCCGAGCGAGTGTCGATGTCGATGAGCGGCGTTCCGATGCCTCCCGCTCCGACGATGATGACATGCATTTCAGTGATTCACCTCCGCTCCGTCGTGAACAGCGATGACCGGCAGTTCTGCCTCAGTCACAAGCCGGAGCGCTTTATCACCAGCGAGTAACTGCACGATGCGGTTGCCACCTCGAGGTCGGAACGCGATGGCATCGACCTCCAGTTCGACCGCGAGTTCGTTGATCGCCTTGACAACATCCGTGGCGTACGTTATTTCCGTCTCGACATTGGGAACGATTTCTCGGAAGGCAGCGAAGGAGTCTTCCGCTCTCGACCGCGCCTGTTCGAGCGGTATCTTATCGGGTACGCCGCCACCTTTCTCGACGACGTGAACGACTGTGATCCGGTTATACGGACACTCTTCGAGGGCGGTCGCGGTCGCTCGAGCATCCTCCGCGTTGGCGACCGGGACGACGAGATGAGCCGTGAGGAAGTGACTCATTAAATCACGCACCCTCGTTATCGTGAGATATCCCCTCACCGCGGTACTCACACTCGACAGTGGATTGCTTCGGAACGTCTCCCAGGAACGTCCAGTGGAGCGTTTCTTCACCGTCCAGTTGCTTCTCACGCCTGACGCTGTAGATGGAGAGCGGTTGTGTGGATTGCTCAGAACTCTTCTGGGATGGCGGATACTTCCGGACGAGGGTATCTGTTCCACAGTTCTCGATATCGATGATCTCACCCTTCGCCTCCGAACGGATCATTTCTCGGAGAGAAGGTCGAAGATCGTCGAGTCGCTGTTCAGCGTACTTACGAACCGCGCGAAGAGTTGGTGCGTCCAACTCGTTGAGGATCTCAAGGAGTCTATCCGGAGGCTCCTGATCATCTGTCGGTATGCTCATCACTCTCCGATCCGCAACGTATCGATAAATAATTTCCGCATATTTCTTCTAATCGTTTGTGTATAGACCATACATATTCTAATCGTTCGATCCAATATATCACTTCGTACAGACAGTAGAACGCCGTTTCACCGCCATACGTTAGCTACTTGATAGAGTTTATCGACATGGAAATGATCGATAAAGTCGAGAATATTAAAGGAAGATTGGGAACCAATTCTCGAATATAAGAATGAATGAAGGAATCGATGGAACCGACGAGCGAATTCTCTAAAGAGAAGGAATACTTCTGCCCGTACGCACAGTTTGGTCCAAAGGATGAGGAGGCGACATCACCCGTCACAGGTGTCGCAGGGCTGGCTGGTGCCGCCGACGTAGTCGAAGTAATCGTGAAGGACGATGCGCCTATCGCTGGCAAAACACTCAAAAAGGCAAATGGAGAAGGTCTGATCGCGTCCGGCATACTGCACGTCCGAACTGAACGAACTCGACGCGGACGTAACCGACGGACCCATCGAAGACGCCTTCCCCACTCACCTCAACGAAGAAGACATCACCGACTCCCTCATCGTCCACGATGGTGAGACTTTCGGCTTCGTCACGCTCTGCGAGGGTCACATCTTACCCGGAAATACTCGCAGTACCTCCATATCGTGAATCTCGCTATCGACGGGGGTGAGCAGAATCAAGGCCACGGGGCGGCGGTCGTCGAAGTATGAAAGAACTCGCTCGCGAGGGTGTGACGACCTCAAATCGCCCTGCGGATGACAGATTAAGGGCGCACGCCGGTTCTACCGCAACGCGGACTTGCAACCTAGGCAAGCCGACTACGTACAGCCGCTAGAGTAAGTAGAAGTACGCCGGTCTATCTGGTCGCTCCAAACACCGATAAAATCTGGCCATGTATTAGTTAGTGCTCACGATCTTGATCACGTCGCCTTCCTCGAGTTCGTACTCCTCGCCGATCTCGCGGTTCGATTTCGCGTTCACGGCGTGGAGGTAGCCGTCGCCGATGTCGGAGTGGACGCTGTAGGCGAGGTCGACCGGGGTCGACCCGTCGGGCAGCAGGAAGGCGTCGGGCAAGACGTTGCCGCTGCCGTCGGACCACTTCGAGGCGTCCTCGACCGGATAGGCGGTGAGGTGCTCGAGGAGGTCGTACACAGCGTGATCGAGCGCCGCCTGTACGCCAGTGCCGCCCCACTCGGCCATAGTGTCCGCGAGGTCCTCAAGGGCCCCACGCTGGGCGTCGTTGACGCCGTCCCCGATCGCGATCGTCTCGTCGCCGGGATCGTACTCGATGAGATCGTTGTCGGCGGCCCGGCGCAGGGCGAGTTCGCCTTCCGCGGTCGTCGGGATCACCGGTTTATCGAGGTCGAGCAGGCGTTCGACGTTCTCCGCGGGTGCAACGTCGATCTTGTTCGCCGCGACGACGATCGGCTTGGTTCGCTGTCGGACATCACGGGCCAGCGCTTCGCGGTGTTCGTCCTCCCACTGGATCGGGTCATCGGGATAGTCGAGATCCCGAAGGGTCATCGCGATCTGTTTGGGCGACGCGCCAAAGCCCGAGAGCATGTCCGCGAGCGCGTCGTCGATGTCGAAATCGGGCGAGCGGGACTTGCGCTCGACGGATTCCCAGTTGCGCTCGACGATGCCGGCAAGCCAGAGGTCCATCTCCTCCTCGATGAAGTCGATGTCCGCGAGCGGGTCGTGGTCGCCGATGTCGACGGGTTCGCCCTTCTCGTTGGTGCCACCGGAGGCGTCGACGACGTTGACGATCACGTCCGCGTTCGTCAGTTCGTCGAGGAACTGATTGCCCAGCCCCTTCCCCTCGTGAGCGCCGGGGACGAGTCCAGCCACGTCCAGCAGTTCGATCGGCACGTAGCGCTTGCCGTCCTCGCAGTTCTCGGCGTTACAGCGCTCCTCGCGCTCGAGACAGGGACACGTGGTCCGAACGTAGCTCACCCCGCGGTTGGCGTCGATCGTCGTGAAGGGGTAGTTGGCGACGTCTACCTCCGCCATCGTCGCCGCCGTGTAGAACGTGGACTTGCCGGCGTTCGGTTTCCCGGCAAGTGCGATCGAAAGCATGCTCTGGCGTAGCGCCGTCGACAGGAATTGTCTTTCGATTCGACCGGTGCCGATCGCCGCGAGCGACGCGGTCGCAACGAGGGAACGGTCCTGAGACTGGCGAGCGCGCGTCTGCAACCCGACGAATCGAACCGAGAAGGAGCTACAGTTCGACGGCCATCATCACCTCATCGACGTAGTGGCCGTTGAGTTTGTAGTGGTCCTCGCGGACCGCTTCGGTTTCCCAGCCGTGTTCCTCGAGGAACGTGATCGCCTCCTCGTTTGTCGACGGCACGCTCTGGTAGACCTTCTCGTAGCCGTTCGAGCCGGCCCACTCGAGGCCCCGCGAGAGGAGGTGTGAACCCACGCCGTGGCCACGGTAGTCCTCCAAGACCCCGACTGTGAGTTCGGCGGTGTGGCTCAGCTTCTCTACCTCCGGGGCGTGGAGGTGAACCCAGCCGACGACGTCGTCTTCGACCGTGGCGACGAAGAACATCCGCGACTGGAGTTCGTTGTGTCGGAGCAGGGCCTCCTCGTGGTCGATCTCGTCGGCGACGGTCTCGGCCTCGATGTAGGTCTTCTCTTCGGCAACCTGTCTGATCGCACCGACGATCCCGGTCAGGTCTTCCTGTCGGGCCGGTCGAATGTGGAACTCGAGGTCCGCGGAGACGTATTCCTCCGCGGCACCCGCGTCGATCGTTACCCTGAGCGTCCCGCCGTCCGCCTCGATTCGGCCATCCCGCTTGAGGATCGCGACGTGATGGCGGAATCCGCTCGGATCGAGTCCGAGTCGTGCTCGCGTCTCGTCGGGGTCGACCGCACCGTGTCGCTCGACGTACTCGTAGATCTCTCTGCGGTCCGCATGACCGAACTCGAGTGTATTGGTCGATGCCATGGCACGCGCTACCACTCGACAATACTTAATGCTTGGCCGAGCGACACCCGTGGGCTGTGCTCCGCGGAGCGGATGAGGGGTCGGTCAGAACACGACGGGGCGGAGGTCCGACTGAAAGCGGCGCTTCGATGGGCCTGACTGAAGACGACAACTAGTACAGGCGGGGGGACTTCTCCCGGAGGGGCATCCACTCGATACGTGAGATGAGTGGTGCCCCGGTCGCCGGCGGCTCCGCCCATCGGCTCCTCGAGCGGTCCGCCGATCCGACCACGGCAGTCACTTCCCGCGCCGACTGACGGTCGTCGTCTGGCTCCCGTGTTCGAGTGTTGTGATCGACTTCTCGCGGACGGATCGCGGCCGCCGTCGGGAGACTACCGGCGAACGATGGTCGACCACGCGTGTGCGACCGTGACGGCGGTCACCGCGGCGAGTACGATCCCCGCGCCGGCGAGGCCGGCGATCGGAACGATCCCCGCCCCGATACCACAGATCAGCAGCCAACAGAGACCGACTGTCGCCGCGTATCGCTGTGGCCACCGGTCGGGCGAACCCGTCTTCCGCGGGGGCTCGAGATACGAGTCCAACTGCGAGAGCCGCGGGGTCGCTTCGACCCGTCCCCGATCCTTGTCGTAGTCGACGATCCCGTGGTTGTCGAGTTTCGGCAAATGCGACTGATACAACGAGATGTAGACCCGCTGGCGTTCGTCGGAACTCAGGTTCTCGACCGCCGTGTCCTGCTCCCAGGCGGCGACCTGTTCGGCGAGTTCGCGCAACCGAACCGGTCCGTCCGCCCCGCGGAGGTATCGGAGGACGTCCCGACGCCGTTTCGTCTGGAGGAGGTGGTAGACATCGTCCAACGATAGGTCCGACGGAGTCCCCTGCTCGACCGCTCGAGCGGCCTCGTCGATGGCTCCCGTTGGGCTTCGTCCGATCACTTCTCTCTCGAGGTCGTGTATTTCAGCGTAACAGATAAAACCACGGACCTGTATCTGAGTTGAAAATAACTCGTTCGAGTCGAACGGGGACCGGGTCGCGAGACGACCCAGCAGCCGTCCGGTAGTGTCGCAGCCACACAGCCACGAGCGACCGCGACTCCGGATGTGAGCACGGGTGATCCACCGGCGCTTACGGCACGCTCGGTGCGCCGGTCGGTCGGCACCACGCCGACATCTAATTATCGTCATGTGCAGTAATAAGGCTATTCATTGGCTCAAATGCAGCCACTTTGGCGAGTAGATGCACCATATATAGCTAAAACAGCGGTAGAATAGGATAGACAGCCACTGAGTTCGGTCGGTGTCTGACGGTCCCCGAGGCACCGACGGTCTGCTACCGCGTCTCAGAGGTCGATTTCCATCGGTGCGCTGCGATCGGACAGTTCCGCACTGACGAGGGCAGCGTGACTCCGACGCAGCCGCTCCGACAGCGCCTGGTGTGAGATGTCTAGTTCCGCCGCCAACTCCTTGAGGGTCACTCCCCGCGGCACGTCGAAGTAGCCGAGTTCGTGGGCTTTGCAAATCGTCTCGTACTGCGTTTCCGTCAGGGGTGTCTGTGCACTCGCGAGGTCGTCGATCCCACTGATCCGGGTGACATCGGCTCCGAACTCGTACTGCTCGAGGAGGTCGTGACACGCCGATACCGACTCTCGGTCGTGAAAGAGTAGTTTCACCATCCATCGCTCCTCCCGTCCCCGGGCCGTCAGGATCGCGCCGTCGTTTTCCGTGACGATTTGCTCGAACAGTTTCACGCCCTCCCCGAACTCGAGTCGGAACAGCCAGCGATCGTTCAAGCCAGTAGCCGTCCCGGTATCGGTCGTGGCCTTCCCGCCGTCGTCGGCAACGCTCGCGATCACGTCGACCGACGGGTCCGACTCGAGCGCTCGCCGAACGGTCTCTCGATCGCCGCCGGTCGCCCAGACGAGCGGTGGGGAGCCACCGATCATGCCGCCGATCTGGAATTCGAACGCCGACACGCGATCGAACGTGCGGGCGAGTCCGAGCCGATCAGCCGAAATCCCGAGTTCGACGACTGTGGTCATCACCGGACTCAACCACAAAGACGTATAGACGGATTTGGTTACCGGTAGCCTTTCCCGCAACCCAATCCCAGTGACTGTCATTTCACCCCACTGATCACCGCTGCTAATCAATCGGGAAAGACGCGGTCGTCAGACACTCTCTGAAGAAAGTCACGAACCCGTCTCATCTCATCCTTTCGAAATTTGTCGGTAGAATATACTATCACGAGCCGATAGGATAACGGTGACAGTGAACGGCCGTCGTCACACGTCGGCGTTCTCATTCCCTGCAATCGTCGGCCACGTACAAGTGAGACCGGACACTTTTTCCGATAGGCCACACATTGGAAACTGGCCGCTAGGGAATGCACGGCGCTCGGCATCACTTGCCGTTTTGCCACCGACCGTTATCCGCCCGATAGCGTCGGTACCGACGTTTCTGTCCTCATATCGCCGTCACTCGGATCGCCTGTGGATCGCCAGTCGAAGTTGCCCGCGTCATCGATCGAGAACGGTGAGCCGCTCGGACCTCCCGATGCTGACAACGGTGGACACGAACAGGGTCGATCGGACCGTGTTCGGCGGTCGTTCGATCGCATTAACGCCGGAGGCGGGCGACGTGTTCTCCGTCCGCGTCGCGCTCGAGGTCGACCAGTCCGTCCGACTCGAGGTCGGTCAGCAGCTCCGTAAGCCAGTCACGGCCGTACTCGCCGCCGGGCACGTAGTCGACGCGGATGCGGTGACCGAGCGCGTCGAGTTCGAGTTCGTCGTACTCCCGAAGCGTGCCGATCACGCGGCCACGGAACTGCCGGCGGCTTCCCTCGAAACTCGGCTGTGTAGGCACGTCGGGGGCGGTAAAGTCGCCGGTCTGGTAGGCGTGACACCACTCCCGCCAGGGACAGCCGGCCTCGTCACAACGGGGTGTCTGCTCGCAGGCGACGCCGCCCAGTTCCATGATCGCGTTGTTCCAGACCCGCGACCGGCCCTCGGGCATGAGGTCGTTGGCAGCGTCCTCGAAGGTCGCGTCGTCGTCGGGAACGTCGAACGCCCGGTAGAGCACGCGTTTGACGTTCGTATCCACGACGGCGTCGCCGTCGTTGAACGCGAAACTCGCCACCGCGTTGGCCGTGTACGGGCCGACACCCATCAGTTCCTGTAGCTCCTCGGGCGTCTCGGGGAAGTCGCCGCCGTATTCGGCTTCGACCTGTTGGGCGGCCTCGTGGAGGTACTTCGCCCGATTGTTGTACCCCAGGCTGTGGTCCGTCCAGAATCCCACGACATCGGCACGGTCGGCGTCGGCGAGGTCGGCGGTGGTCGGCCAGTGCTCGAGGAATTCCGTCCAGGCCTCGACCACGCGGCCGAGTTGGGTCTGCTGGCTCATCACCTCGCTGACGAGGATTTCGTAGGGATCGTCCGTCCGTCGCCACGGGAACTCGCGATGGTCGGCCTCGTACCACTCGATCAGGGCCTCGCGAACGGCCCTCGGGTCGTCGGGCAGGGTCCACTCGTCGGCCGGTGCCTCGGCGTCACTCATCGGTCCCGCTAGCGACTGGGACGCCTTACTGGTGGCGGTCCCGAACGAGTGACCTGCCGGGTCGGCATCGCCGATGCGACGACCACGAAAAGCCTATCCGGCCCGCTCGAGTCCCCTCCCGTATGAGCCTCGACGATCTCACGGCTGAAGTCACGGACTCGTACAGCGACATCGGCGACGACCTCACCGTCTCGCTGGACCGCGAAACGCGCAACGAACTCGCCCTGCTCGAGACGGCCTTAGAGCCCGAGGAAACCGACGAACTCGTCCGGCGGGCGATCCACATGCTCTTTCAGTCGACCGTCGACACCGGGAAACTGGACTTTCAGCTCCGGTCGGCCTACGACGTGACCTACGACGAGTACCTCTCGGGAATGACCTTCGAGGAGATGACCGGTGCCGACCAGTATCCGTCGATGGACGACGAGCGACGCTACCAGTTTTAATTCGGTCGCGGCGACCACTTCCCGTCGTGTCAGCGCCCGGGTCACTCGCCCCCGGAGAAGTGTGAGAGCCGTCGTTCCGGGGCGAGAGACTGCCGCACGTTCTGGGCTAACTAGATGATTTCACGGGCATAATCGGTGAGCGTATTAGCGCTCGGCCCCTCGTGTTACATATGGCAATCAATCAAAATTCACTCGGATCCGAATTCCATTGTCCCGAATGCTCGGGCTCGCTGTCGATCCGACACGAGTCGCTCGTCTGCGACGGCTGTGGATACACGCCGCGTCACGGCGCTGACTGACGGGGGTTCGACTCCTCGAGACGGTCGTCCAGTCCCAGTGGAAAACGATTTTTCGCCGACGCGACGTTCGCTCGAGTCGCGTCAGTCGTCGATCGGGGCCGCACTCGAGAGCGCTTCGTCGATGTCGGCCTCGGCCATCTTCTCGACCAGGGCGTCGATGACCTCCTCGCGTTTGCCGGTCACGAACTTGATCGAGCCGACGACGAGGTGGCCGCCACCGGAGACGCCGCCGCCAGCGATTTCGGCCTCGAGTTCGGAGACCATGTTCGGAATGTCCAGTCGCACGCCGTCGCTCCGAAGCACGGCGAAGTCGGGGCCGTAGCCGACCGTGATGACCGGATCACCGGTTTCCTCGATCTTCCGGTCGTGGATCTCGCCGGTGGTCTTCCCCGGCGCGGGGTAGGTAAAGCGGTGCGCGTAGTTCTCGACGTCGATCCGGTAGAGGTGGGCCCCGTTCTCGAGCGTCTCGTGCTCTAAGTGGGGCATCGCGGCGTCGAGTTGCTCGTCGACTTCCTCGCGGCCGCGGTCGGCGAAGAACTCGACGAGTTCGCGGTGGCGCTGTTCGTCGTCGCTGTCGACCTGGAGCAGGTCCTGAATGAGTTGGTCGCCGGAGTTGTAGCGCAGCCAGAAGGCGGCGTAATCCAGCGCCTCGCTGACGTCCTGCAGGCGGTCCTCGTCGTAGCCTTCCGCGGCGGCCAACTCGAGGTAGTCGTCCATCGCGTCGGCCTTCGAGCGGTCCGAGAGGCCCGCGACGGCGGGGATGTGACGGAGTTCCTCGCCGAGGTCGGGGTAGATCATCCGCGCGAGTTCGACACAGAGCATCCCCGTAGTGATCCGGTAGTCCTCGTCGTGGAGGTACGGGTTGACGTGGGCATCGAGCAGGTCGCCGACCGCGTCCGGATCGGGGTGATGGTGGTCAACGGCGACGATCGGGATATCGTAGTGGGCCAGCGTCTCGTAGGCCGGCACGTCCTCGGCCGTCGACCCGTTGTCGAGCATCAGCAATAGCGGCAGTTGCTGGCCGTGCTTCTCGCGGTCCTCGAGCGCGAAGTTCAGGTCCCGCGTGGCGTCTTCCATCTCGTAGAAGGGCGCTTTCGCCGGCAGCCGCTTGATGAGGTGACGCGGCGCGTTTTCGTCTTCGTGAACGTCGGCGATGAATCGCTGGAGCGCGATCTGAACGGGGACGGCGGCACACATCCCGTCGCCGTCGGCGTGGTGGCGTACGCGGATCGGACGGCCCTCGAGCACCGTCCGCCGGAGCAGTTGCGCGACTTCCTCCAAGTTCGGCCGCAGCTTTTCGAACGCCGGCCAGTCGATCAGGGGCTCGACGTCATGGGGTTCGGCACGCTCCTCGAGGGCGTCCTCGAGTCGCTCGCGGGCCGCGTCGGCGTCCTCGCCCTCGAGTTTCGAGAGGCCATCGACCTCGATCTGGACCGAGCCCTCGCGGTGTTCCGGCGTCCCGGTGACACGAACGATGTCACCGACTTCGATCGCGGGGTAGGCCCGGACGCCGGCCTCCTCGAAGGCGGCACAGGGGACGACGCCCTGCTCGTCGGCGACGTGGAAGATCGTCGGGCCGCCGGTCTGTTTGACCTGTGTGACCGTTCCTTCGAGGTGGATCTGTTCGCCGATGGTGCTCTCGAGGCGGTGGGTGCCGGTCAGCGAGTAGTCGTGGCCGACAGTGTCGACCGTATAGTCGTCGATATCGACGGGTTCAAAGGCCATGTCGCCGTTCTCGCGGACAGTCTCGAGTTCGACGACGAGTTCGTCGCCGACGGCGAACGTGCCCTCGAGAACGGATTCGTGGACGAGACCGGAAACGGAGTCGGAGAGATCGACGAAGACGCCGTAGTCGACGATACCGTTGATCTCGGCGAGATAGGGGCGGCCGTGCTCGACATCGTCGGCGGTACAATCGGAAGCGAGATCGTAGACGACGGAATCCCCGTCGTCTGCGCCGGGTTCCCCGGCGGAGTCACGCGTCATCTTGGTTCGCTGTTTGAGGTGGTCGCGTATAACCCTTGTCAAGAAGCGATGGGGCTCGAGGGAGTCGATCACCGGCTCGTACGGTCGGGCTCCGCGGATCGATGCTCGCGGAGTAGCGGGGTCTCACTCGGGGGGAGACAGGGCCCAAAGCGTTCCCGCACTGGTCTGGGCGAACGCCTGGTTGCCGGCGGCACCGAGCCCGAAGCCGCTGGTCGGAAGTGACGTCTCTGGCCGAGCGAAGAACGACGCGCCGTCGGTCCACGTTACGGTTCCGTCGCCCGTCCCGACGACGAACGTCGCCGTCGTCGATGCTGCTCGAGTAACGGGTGCGTCGAACCGCATTTCGTACCGTTCGCTCCCGTCTTCCGCCGAGAGTTCGTACACCGTTCCGAACGTGTCCGACGGGGCGTCGTCCGTCGACTCTGCGACGAGCAGCGACGAATCGGTCGCGTGGACCCCCGTGATCTCGGCACCGCGACCGAACGGCGTCCGCCACCGATCGGAACCGTCCGCCGCGTCGAGTGCGACGACATCTCCGCCACCGCCGACGTAGATCGTGTCGTCGATCGGTACCGGACCGACGGTGGTTGCCTCCCACTGTGTCGGTCGCCAACTCCACGAGGCGGTCCCGTCGGTGGGGGAGATCGCAACTACTCCATCCCCGTCACCGAAATAGACCGCGTGGTCGTCGGCCGCCAACTGGTCGTCCGGGGCGGCGACGACGGTAAAATCCGTTTCGGGGACGTGGGACTGTTCCCCTCGAACCGATCCGTCGGCGGTCTCGAGCGCGGCGAGACCGCCGTTTGCAGCGTATAGCGTTCCGTTCGATACGGCCATCGCCGACGAGAGATTGGATACCATCTGCCGCCACCGTCGTGACCCCGTCCGGGCGTCGAAAGCGGAGATCCGTGACTGCCCCGAATCCCGTTTTTCGCCGACGTACACGGTGCCGTCAGCGGCGACGAGACCGGTCGGTCGTCCGAGGTCGCGGTCCCACTGCTGCGTTCCCGTTTCCGTATCGAACGCGACCAGCTGCCCGTTTTCGAGACGACCGTCGCGGCTGCCACCCGCAGCGACGATTCCCTCGGTAGTCACTGGTGACGCGAGGCCACCCAGCTCGGGGACCGAGGCCGACCAGTCAGCTCCGTCCGGCTCACGAAACCAGGGCACCGATACACAGCCGGCGATCCCGAACGAGACGATGCCGACGCCAGCAGCGAGAACCGAGCGGCGGGAAGATATCGATCGATAGTAGCCGGGAAGCGTGAATATGTCTTTTGAATGAACATACACGAGTGGAACTGGCTCGACCTGTCAGCGGTCTCGAGCGGAACTGAACACGTTCGAATCGTGCACCCGGTCCGCTGTCGCAGACCAGTCGACCGCGCAGCGTTCGAGACAACCGGTGCATCGGAACGTTTAGCAACCGCAAGGCCGCACGTGGGGATATGGGGCTGTTCGACGCGCTGTTTCGCTCGAGCGAGATCCTCGGCATCGCCGAGGAGACCCTCGAGTTCGCCCTCGAGTCCTCCGAGGAGACCCACCCGAACGAGTACATGGGGTTTCTCCGGGGGACAGAGGCCGATCGCCTGGGGCTGGACCGGGATGGCCTGGTCATCACGGACGTGCTCGTGGTCCCCGGGACCGAGACCAACAGCGTCAGCGCGACCGTCAAGACGAACCAGATTCCGAACGACGTGAAGGCGCTGGGGAGTATCCACTCCCACCCCAACGGGGTGATCAGGCCCAGCAACGCGGATCTGGATACGTTCGGCCGCGGGAGCGTCCACGTCATCATCGGCGCGCCCTACCGCCGGACCGACTGGAAGGCGTTCGATTCGAAGGGCCAGCCGACCACGTTGAACGTGATCGATGTCGACCTGCCCGATACCGAGGACTTCTTCGATTTCACGCAGGCGGATATCGACGAGGAACTGCGACGATGAGATGCGCTATGCTCGAGACGATGCCATCAGTGACTACCGGACCGACGACGACGGGATCGACGCGGCAACCGCCGGCGACAACAGTGGAGGATGACGGATGACACGGACCGTCATCGCCCAGGGCACTTTCGACATCCTCCACCCCGGCCACGTCCACTATCTCGAGGAGGCCGCGGCGATGGGCGACGAACTGTCGGTCATCGTCGCCCGCAAGGCCAACGTCGATCACAAGGAGACGCCGATCTGTCCGGCGACGCAGCGCCGCGACGTCGTCGGCGCGCTCGCGGCCGTCGACGAGGCCCTGCTCGGTCACGAGGAGGACATCTTCGTTCCCATCGAGGAGATCGATCCCGACGTGATCGCGCTCGGTCACGACCAGCACCACGACGACGAGGCCATCGCGGCCGAACTCGAGCGACGGGGGATCGACTGCGAGGTCCGCCGGGCGAGCGGCCGCGAAACCGACGACGAGCAACTGCTCTCGACGCGACTGATCATCGAGCGCATCCTCGAGCGGCGAGGGGACTGACACACGGTGTGGCCCACGGCTCGTCGCGCTCGCGTCGACTCGCCGACGCCACGGTGATGGGGGACGCGATTAGTTCTCGAGGACGGCCGTCGGCGGCGGCAGCCGAAGCGAATCGACCGTATGCCCTGTCTCGACGAAGTGCTCGATCGCTTTCTCCGACACTTCCTTTTCGGTGTAGCCGTCAGCAGTACTGATCCGCCAGTCACACTCGAGGCAGTACTTACACATCCGTTGCTCTATCCGAGAGTGGGTCACAAAGGCGGGAAAGACTCGTGCAGGAAATCGAAGGGAGTTCCTGCGAGGAACGGAGAACGGGGCCGTACCGGTCGCCGTCGACCGCGCTACTCGTCCGTGACGCCGGGGTTGGTCACGGCACCGTTGGCCGCCGACCCGAAGTCACGGCCGTACTTCGCCAGCACCCCGGTGGTGTACTGCGGCTCCGGCAGGTCGTGGTCCGCGAGGCGCTGTTCGATTTCCGCGTCGGAGAGGTCCACGGACAGTTCGAGGTCGTCGATGTCGATGGTGATCGTATCGCCGTCCTCGAGCGCGGCGATGGGGCCGCCGACCGCCGCTTCGGGGGCGACGTGGCCGATGGAGAACCCGCGAGTCGCGCCCGAGAAGCGGCCGTCGGTGAACAAGGCGACGTCCTCCGCGTGACCCTGGCCCGCCACGGCGGAGGTGACGCCGAGCATCTCGCGCATGCCGGGGCCGCCGCGTGGCCCCTCGTTGCGGATGCCGATGACGTCGCCGGATTCGACGTTGCCCTCCTGGACGTACGCCATCGCGTCTTCTTCCTGCTCGAAGATCCGGACCGGCCCCTCGTGGTGGAGGTGGTCTTCGCCGGTGATCTTGATGACCGCGCCGTCGGGCGCGAGGTTGCCGGTGAGGATGCGGATGGCACCGCGTTCGTGGATCGGATCGTCGACGGTATGCAGGAAGTCGGCGTCGAGATCCGAAATCGCGGGCGGATCGACCCGTTCGATGGCCTCGGCCATCGTCTCGCCGGTAACGGTCAGCGCGTCGCCAGAGAGTAGGCCGGCCTCGAGCAGTTCGCGCAGGACGACCGGCACGCCGCCGACCTCGTGGAGGTCGTTCATCACGCGCTCGCCGCCGGGCTGGAGATTGGCGATCTTCGGCGTGCGGGCGCTGATCTCGTTGAACGTCTCGATGTCCAGATCGACACCGGCTTCGGCGGCCATCGCCAGCAGGTGGAGGACGGCGTTGGTCGAGCCGCCGACGGCGACCTGCAGGGCGATGGCGTTCTCGAACGCCGCTTCGCTGAGGAAGTCGGAGGGTTTCCGCCCCGCTTCGACGGCTTCGACGGCGATCTCGCCGGCCTCGCGGGCGACCTCGTAGCGCGAGTCGGCCTCCGCGGGCGGGCTGGCGCTGCCCAGCGGCGCGAAGCCGATCGCCTCGGAGATCGACGCCATCGTGTTGGCGGTAAACATGCCGCCACAGGACCCCGCGCCGGGGCAGGCGTTGCGCTCCATCTCGTCGAGTTCGTCCGGGCTCATCTCGCCGTCGGCGACGGCACCGACGCCTTCGAAGAGGTTCTGGACGGTGACTTCCCGACCCTCGTGCTCGCCGGGCATGATCGATCCGCCGTAGAGGAAGACCGACGGAAGGTCCGTCCGGATCGAGGCCATCATCATCCCCGGCATGTTCTTGTCACAGCCGCCGATGGTGACCAGCCCGTCCATGCGCTCGCCGAAGGAGACGAGTTCGACGGAGTCGGCGATGAGCTCCCGGGAGATCAGCGAGGCCTTCATGCCTTCCGTTCCCATCGAAATGGCGTCGGAGATGGTGATCGTCCCGAACTCGATCGGCATGCCGCCGGTCTCGTCGACCCCCTCGAGCGCGGCGTCGGCGACGTCGTCGAGGTGGACGTTACACGGCGTGATGTCGGCCGCCGGATTCGGAACGCCGATCATCGGCGACCCGAAGTCGTCGTCGTCGAACCCCATCGCACGGAACATCGCTCGATGGGGTGCCTTGTCCGGCCCCTCCGTCACTTCGCGGCTCCGCAACTGCTCGTCTTTCCCGTAGTCGAACTCGTCGTCGCTACTCATGGGTTGAGCTTGATTCCCACAGGTATAAGTTACCCTTTCTCGGCCAACCGTTCGGTCGCGAGCGGTTCTGCCTAACCGGTTCGGGACGGCCCTGGGGAATACCGTCCGGACGGCCCGGACTCGGAGCCGAACCGTCGGCCGGTCGGGTGTGAATCGCTGCCGGTACCACGACGGGCAGCACCGACGCTCTCGGACGGACGGCGATCCGGACCGAGCACAGCCGCAGTCGATCGTTCGCCATCGTCGAGTCGAATCAGCCCGCGGTTTCGGCAGTCCCAGTCGTTGCCACCGTCGAAACCCCCTTCCCGGGAGCCTCCGTAGGCGGCGTATCGTGACGACCGCGACCGTTAGTACGGGGGCACGGCTCCACGTCGGCTTCCAGAACCTCTCGCTCGCTCGCGAGCGACTCTACGGCGGGATCGGGATCGGGCTCGCGGAGCCGCGGGTCACCGTCACTGCCGAGCCCGCCGCCTCGGTCGCCGCCGCCGATCCGCTGATCCGGGACTACGCGAACCGCGCCGTCGACGTGCTCGCGGTCTCCGGTGTCACGATCACGCTCGAGGAGTCCCTACCCCGCCACGTCGGCCTCGGAAGCGGGACCCAGCTCGCGCTCGCCGTGCTGACGGCGACGGCGCGAGCGCACGGCCTTGAGCCGCGGAGCCGTGACCGCGCGCCGGCGATGGGACGGGGCGGTCGCAGCGGCGTCGGGGTCGCGACGTTCGCGGCCGGCGGCTTCGTCGTCGACGCCGGCCATCCGACCACCCGGTTTACCACCGAGCCGCCGGCGGCGGGCGACTGGACGGTGCCACCCGTCGTCGCCCGCCACGACCTGCCGCCCGAGTGGCGGTTTCTGGTCGTCGTCCCCGACGCTGAGCCCGGCCGCAACGGCAACGACGAGGACGCGAGCATGCGCGCCGTCGTCGAACGCGCCGACCCCGCCATCGCGGACGAGATCGCCGGCGTCGTCACCCGCAAACTGCTGCCGGCGGCCGCCGCGGGCCGCCTCGAGCGCTTCGGCGAGGCCATCGCGGAAATCGGCCGCAAAAACGGTGCCTGGTACGCCGACGCCCAGGGGGGCGTCTTCCGGCCGCCTGCGGGCGAACTCGTCGCATCGCTCGAGGACTGTCCGGTCCTCTCGGGCGTCGGCCAGTCGTCGTGGGGGCCAGTCGTCTACGGCGTGACCGACGCCGCCCACGCCGAGGAGGCCGCGGCCGCGGCTCAGGACGCGCTTACGGACCGCGGGCTCGAGGGGGAAGTCGTCCTCGCTGCGCCGGCGGGGACCGGGGCTCGGATCCGGACGACCGGCGACCGCCAGTAGAAACAGGGTGGAGGCGGAGCGTAGCGCACGGCGTCGGGAGAGGGCGGTCGACTGGAGTCTTTTTGCGTGCCGAGTCCGTACGTGACCGATATGCAATTCTGCGACGACTGCGGTTCGATGATGAAAGCGCGGGGCGATCGCATGGTCTGTACGAACGACGACTGCGGGGCCGCGAGCGAGCGGGACCGCGAACGAGAAGACGCGTTCGTCACGACGGAATCACAGACCGACGGTGACGTAATCGAGTCCAGCGAGGAGGCGAACTTCGAGGGCAAACCGAAGGCGACGGACGTCGTCTGTGACGAGTGCGGTGCCGAAGAAGCGTGGTACACGCTCAAACAGACCGCCTCGGCCGACGAGCCACCGACGAGGTTTTTCAAATGCACCGACTGCAAGAATAAGTGGCGAGAATACAATTAAACGGCCTTGTTGAAACCTGCTATCGGTGATCGGTCTCAACAGTGCTGCTGGAAACACAGCGCTTATACAGCGGGTCAGTCGAGTCCGTTAGCGGCTTCGACCGCTGTCAGCACGTCGGTGGCAACATGTTGACCACAACTCCCAATCTGATTGCAGTAGTAACAGGTGATATGCGGACTCCCGAGGACACACTCACCCAACTGTATGAAGACGTCTGGAACGGCTCAAACCCGAACACTGCGAACGAATTAGTCCATGAAGAGTACCAGATCCACGACCGCGAATTGGCAGCCGAAATGCAGGGGCCTGCCTTGTACAGGGCACTGGCAAGCGGAACACGAGACATCTTTCCGGACATGACGGTCACGATAGACGACCTGATGGCTGCTGACGAGAAGGTGGCACTTCGATGGACGATGACAGGCACTCACGAGGGCGGGCCTCTGTTCGGTGTCGAGCCAACAGGACAGGAGGTCGAACTCACGGCCATCGAAATCAATCGCTTCGAGGACGGGAAACTCATCGAGACGTGGACGCAAAGCGACCAACTCGGCCTCATGCAACAGTTGGGTGGCGAGTTGGAGGACAGCTGACCACAGCAACTAAATCCATGCCCCAGGCGACACTGAAAATCAAGTCCAACGAAGCACTCGTTTCCCTATCAGAGAGCCATCCTGAAACCGAGTTCAGCGTGCTGGGTGCATGGCCGACTGATGACAAACTCAGGGTGCTCGTTGAAACGTATACTATTGCGTTACCCTCGCTTGAAGAGACGCTTTCAGCGATCCCCTCACTCACCGATGTCGAAATCAGACATTCCACAGAC
Source organism: Natrinema gari JCM 14663 (assembly GCF_000337175.1). Lineage (GTDB taxonomy): Archaea > Halobacteriota > Halobacteria > Halobacteriales > Natrialbaceae > Natrinema > Natrinema gari. The sequence goes on from NZ_AOIJ01000033.1 coordinate 50,995, forward strand.
GAGACAACCCTCTTCGAGGTAAGTACGCCAACGCCCCCGCCGCACGGAGCAATGGCGAATTCGGGAATCGTCCCCTCGTTTCCGCTCCATCTGGAAAACGGGTGGTTTGTCGGCGAACTCACAGCGTCGCGAGAGCAACTCTCGGCGTTTCGTGACGAACTGGAAGCTGGAGAGATAGAGTACCAACTCGTCCAGATTTCTTGTATGGACGGAACAGGTGATGTACTTACTGCCAGGCAACTGGAAGTCGTCGAGTTGGCAGTCGAACATGGGTATTACGACTCACCACGCCGGTGTACGTTGAGCGATCTCGCCAACCGGCTGGACGTAAACAAATCCGTCGTCAGCCGAATCCTCCAGCGGGCGGAAAGACACATCATCACCGCATACTGTTCCTCGTGCTGAGTGTCTCCTCTATATCCAGCAGGCCAGTCCTCTCAGCAGTAGGGACATCCGCTCTCTTCAGGCGAAATAGCGAGGTTTCGTTCCACGTTGTGAACGACGCACTTGATGACGAGTTCGCGGAACTGCTTCAACCACCGGGTGACCGCACGAAGGCACCGAATTTCCGTTTGATTGCCGCATTGACTGTCTCGTTCAGGTTGCGGCGATGGTAAAGGTCGCCGTCCAGCCGTGCATGCCATGCTTTGTGAAGTGAGGTGAACTCACGATGCTTGATGAGTGGTCGGATATCGTGGTCTCGGGCGAGCTGCCGGGGTTTTGATCGTCGTGGCTCTTGTACCGGTCAAGACCGCGATGGACTGTGCGTTCCGTTTCACTACCTGTGGCGCGATCTGCGTATCGTGCTTCCGCGTTGTCGTCACGTGAATATCGAGCACGGCGTTAGTCCTGGTCCGTAATACCCAGCAACCGTTCACGCAGGGTCCGCTTGCGAGCCGTCTGAGCGAGTAACACCGAACACTCGACATCGTCGAGGACATCCAAGACCGGCGATCCGCGGACCAATCGGGACAACAGCCCGCGTTCGGTCGCCCCGATCACGACGAGGGTTGCATCCGTGGCTGCATCGCCGATGGCGGTCTCGACGTCTCGGTCGTCGACAACCAGATCTGCGTCAGTGAGCCCGTTTTCGGCGGCCCACTCTTCGAGGAACTGTTCGCCCTCGTCAGTGGTCTCATCATCCGAAAGAGCGTGTAGGACCGTCACGTCGGAGTCGAACTCGTTGCGAAGCAACTGGGTCACCTCTGCACCGAGCACCGAGTCGGGGCCGCCAGCAGTTGGCACGAGGATATGCGAGGGGTCGAACCCGCGCTCTCTCAGGACCAGGCAGTCACAGGGGAGATCATGGGTCAGTTCATCGAGACGCGATTCGGCACGGCCATGAGAGGCGGGCCCCCAGCCCATGACGACCTGGTCAGCGTCGAAGGTACGGGCGGCGTCGAAGACCTCCTCGAACGACCGGTGTGAAAGCACTGTCTGCGTCTCAATGGGAACATTAAATGTCTCGGCGTCGGTACGTGCCTGCTCGAGTAATTTCTTTGATTCGGCGTTGATCCGGTCGTTCTGTTCGGCACGTTCAAGCGGCGTCTGGTCGGGAACCTGCACGATGTGGACTGCATGCACTGTGCCGCCACGTTGCTTTGCGATGGCACCGCCGAGTGTGATGAGTTCTTTTTCGGTTCGGGGGTTTGCCAACGGAACCATTACGCGGAAATCGCCCCCGTCCGGAACACTGGCAGTCGGTCGGATCGAGTCAGCCGCCGCCACTGCAGCATCGGGCATCTTCTCGGAGCGGTCGAGGATCCAGCCGGCGAAGACGCCGTCGTTCTCGACGCGCTGGCGCGCGTACAGCAGGTACCACACGCCTGCAAAGACGACGAGTCCCGCCGAGAGCAGAATGACGCGTGGTTCGATGTACGCGATCAGTGCGAACGACGAAATCGTCCCGAGAATGGGAACGACGGGGTAGAACGGAACCTCGAAGTCGGGATCATAATCGGCGGGGTCGGCCTCTCGCATGACGATCAGCGCGATATTCAACAGGCCGTAGACGATCAGATGCAGCACCGAGCCGGCTGTCGACAGGAACTCGAGGTCGCCAAAGAGGAGGAAGGCGATAATAAGCGAGCCGGTGATCAGGATCGACTTGTACGGCGTCCCGAACCGTGGGTGGATCTCGTTGACTGACGGCGAGATAATCTTCTCGCGTCCCATCGCGAAGTTGATCCGCGAGGAAGAGAGGATCGATGCGTTTGCGCTCGAGGCGGTCGCAAGAAGGCCGCCGAGCAACAGCAACCCCCAGCCGACCGTCCCCAAACCGAAGCCGAAGACGCTGTACTGGCCGAAGAGCAGTTGAGCAGCCGTAACGACGGCCGCGTCATTGTTCGCCACCAGGTCGTTCGGCACCGCCGCAAGCAAGACAACGAGAAACAGGGCATAGACGACGGTGACGATGACGACCGACCCGATAACCGCCAGCGGGAGGTTTCGGCCCGGGTTCTTGATTTCTTCGGCGACCGATGTGATCTGGACGAAGCCGAGGTAGGAGACGAAAACGATGGCAGTGACCGGGAGTACCTGTTCGGCCGTCCCCGGCGGCGCAAACGGTCGCAACGACTCGAGATCACCGTTCAGGAGGCCGACAACGGTGAAGACGCCGAGGATGGCGAGTAGCGTGAGGACGATCCCGATCTGGAGGCCGCCGGTCTCTTTGGCACCGATGTAGTTGATGGTGATAAACAGCGCTGCCCCGATGAGCCCGATCATCTTAACCGCCGATACCGTCACCGGGCCGAGCGCGAGCGCCGAAGCGCCGACGAGTTCGTTGACGTACTTGCCGAAGCCGTACATGTAGAACGCGGACGCAAACGCCAATCCAAGCCAGTTAGCCCAGCCGCTTATCGATCCGAAAAGCGGTCCGAGCGCACGGTTAATATAAAAGTAGGCACCGCCGGACTTGGGCATCGCCGTCCCCAGTTCTGAGGCCGAGAGTGCCGTGAACAGTGCGGTGACGCCGCCAATGACGAACGTCAGTGCTGCGAGCGGGCCCGCTCGAGCGACGGCGGTACCCGGCAGCACGAAGATTCCCGCCCCGATCATCGTGCCGATGCCGATCGCGATCGCCGAGAGGAGTCCGAGGTCCTTTGCGAGTTCCTCGTCGGCGCTCATACGGGATCACCACCGGATAGTATCTGCTCGTGCACTGATATCGGCGGTCGGTTCGATATCAGCCTTCCCGGTGGATCGGACGTTCGATTGCGGACGTTCATTGAATCGAAGTTCACAAGGAGATGGTGATAAACCCTAGGATTGCGTTATTGAATCCGTAGTTTCATACCCAGACAGTGACATTCAGTAGAAATCATCTTCAAAAGAGAACGTTCGATCATCCGTCCGGGAGTGTTGATACTGCTGAGTGGTCGCTGTGAAGTCCAACGGGAGCTCGTAACGCATAGCGTTTTTCGTGTGTCCGTGACCGAACGCATCATCCTCACTGGATCTCTTGACCGACTTGAGCGAGGTTCGTGGAGTGAGTGGCACTTCGCTTTCGAGTACTGTCGCTATTCTTGAACTGTTCGATGTTGAACGGGCGTATTGCGCCGTTCACAAGTGGGTTCACACAGCCGAGCTACAGCCTGCGGATGGACGGCATCCGGCTCACAGTGGGGTCGACGAGACCGTGATCCACCTCGATGATGGGCGATCTTGGCTGTACGCCGCAGTCGACCTGCGACGAGCGATAGTTGTATGGTAGCATTGAACAAGGAATAAGCGGACGGCGTGCGTACCAATCATATGGACGCGATTGAACGGCCGACGTTTGCGTCCGAAGCCAGCAGGCGTATATACGAATACGTCGAACGGCACGGAACCGTCGAACGACACAAACTGCCAGAGATCATGTCCCTCCCGGACGAGGAGTTCCGAGCCTGCCTTGCGGAACTGAAATCGGACGGCTACCTCGAAGATGCGGACGGAACCCTTCGGATCGCCCTCGAGTTCGGTGCCGTCGAGAAACACGAACTCGACGAGTTCACCGTGACCGTTCGGCCCGCTCGACAGGCGGATTTCGACGGTCTCGTCGATACCATTCGGGATGTCACGGCCGAGGAGACGTACGTCGTCGCCGAGACGATCGCCGAACAGTTGTTGTACGAAAACGCCGTTACCAGACACAACACGGTGCGGTCGCGGCGATTCTTCGTTGCAACCGTCGACGGCGATGTCGTCGGCTGGACCCACCTCGATCTCCAGCAGGTCGATCCGGTCCGGGAGGTCGCCCAACAGACCGTCGGGGTCCGCGAGGCCTATCGGGGCCACGGGATCGGGAGCACACTCCTGCAGCGAGGGATCGAGTGGGCCGAAGCGAACGGGTATCGGAAGGTCTACAACAGTATTCCCGTCGTCAACGAGACCGCCCTCGAGTTCCTGACCGTCCACGGCTGGGACACCGAGGCGATCCGCAGGGACCACTACACGATCGACGGCGAGTACGTCGACGAGGTGATGATGGCGTACGAGTTGTAGCCGCCGGCGGATGAGCCGCGTCGCCCCGACTCGGGGCACAACGTTCACGTCCGTTCGGACGAATCGGTCGGTAGACGAATGTCCGACGGGCCCCGACTCCCGGGCGTCGAGGGCGAGGACGACGAGGATCGCATCGTCTGCCACGTCGACGCCGATTGCTTCTACGCCGCCTGCGAGCGACTGCGCGAACCCGAACTCCGCGGCGAGCCCCTCGTCGTCGGGATGGGTTACGAGGCAGGGGAGACAAACGGTGCAGTCGCCACCGCCAGCTACGAGGCCCGGGAGTTCGGCATCGAGAGCGCGCAGGCGATTTCGACGGCCCTCGAGCGACTGCCCAGACGCGCGGCCTTCGATCCCGGCGAGATCGCCGCTCCCGACCGCGAGGGCGGGGCACAACGCGCTTCGGACGACTCGAGCGGGTCACCGCGAGAGCGCGAGGACACTGGCTACTACCGGCCCGTCGATATGGACTACTACGAGTCGGTCGCGGCCGACGTCCGGGAGATCCTTCACGACTGCGCCGACGTCGTCCGTGAGGTGAGCATCGACGAGGCCTACCTCGACGTGACCGAGCGGACCGCCTGGGAGGTCGCGGACGGCTTCGCCCGTCACGTCAAGGACCGCATCCGACGGGAGGTCGGCGTCACCGTCAGCGTCGGCGTCGCACCGACGATGAGCACGGCCAAGATCGCCAGCGACTTCGACAAGCCCGACGGGCTCACCGTCGTCGAGCCCGGCGACGTCCGGGCGTTTCTCGCGCCGCTCGCCGTCGATCTGCTTCACGGCGTCGGCCCCGTGACCGCCCGCGAACTTCGCGAGATGGGCCTCGAGACGGCGGGCGACGTGGCCAGCGCCGATCCGGAGCCGCTGGTCGACCGCTTCGGCGAACGCGGCCGGGAACTCTACGACCGCGCCCGCGGCGAGGACGACCGCCGCGTCGAACCGAAAGGCGACCCCAAGAGCTTCTCCCGCGAGTCGGCGTTCGCCGATCCCGTCGAAGCGCCGACCCCGAAGTACGAACTGATCGAGACGCTCGCGGCGGCCGTCGCCGACCGCGCTCGACGGGAGGGGGCGCTGTACCGAACCATTGGCGTCAAAGCCGTCACGCCGCCCTACGATGTCAACACGCGCGAGCGGTCGCTGCCGGGCCCGATCGACGACCCGGCTCTCGTCGATCGCATCGCGCGGGACCTGTTCGCCGAGTTCGAGGACGCACCCGTCCGCAAGCTCGGCGTCCGGGTCGCCAACCTCGAGTTCGCGACCGCCGATCAGGCGAGCCTCGAGAGTTGGGAGCGGGACGCGGACGGTGCCGGAACCGAGTCCGACGCGGTCTCCGCCGACGACGGCTCGGCGGCGGAGACGGCCCCAGATTCCGATCGCGGGAATCGGCCGGCCGGGCAATCGTCGCTCGCGGATTTCCGGTGAGCGATGTCCGGTTGTCGTCGGCCGACCGGTCGCCGCCCTCGAGCCGCGGGACGGGTTCCCGAATCGGAAAGAACGCTGAAATTATAACCCCACCCCGACAATCAATGCAGCAGACCACAGTACCCGTCTGATTACATGACAGAGGACTTTTACGATCTTCTCGAGATCCCGCCCGACGCCTCCCAGGACGAGATCAAAGACGCCTATCGCGATCAGGTTCGCGTCTACCATCCGGATCTGAACGACGACGATCGCGCGCAGGCGCAGTTTACTGCGGTACAAACGGCCTACGATATCCTCGGCGATCCGGTCGAACGGCAGGCCTACGACCGACTCGGCCACGAAGACTACGTCGCGAAGCGAACCAGCGGCCTCCCCTCCCCCGACGTCTGGAAGAGCGACGACGACTCGAGCGGCACGGACCTGAGCGATTCGCAATCGGACACGGCCTCCGCATCGGCAACGGCCGGATCGGCCGCGTCCGGAGCGAGGTCCAGCGGTCGATCGTCGGCGACGAACGGCTCGAGCGGTGCCGGGAGCGCGGCCGGTTCCGGAACCGGAGCCAGATCCGGGGGTGCCGGCGCGGGGGCGAGTCGTCGAGCCCACGAGCCGAACGCTGGGACGGCCGGCGACACCGGGCGGTCCAGCCGGTCCGCGACTGGCTCGGGAGCGGAGACCGACGCCGGCGTCGGGAACCCGCTCGCGCGCTGGTGGCGGCGACAGAACTTCTCGCTGCCGCTCCTCTGGCTTTCCGTCCTCGTTTACGCGGCCGGCCTCGGCCACTTCGCTCTCAAGAACGCGGCTGCTCTCGGCTCGCTCTGGACCGAACTGCTCGCGACCGGCCCCGATCCGACCGGGATCGGCACTGTGCTGACGGAGAGTCGTCACGGACTCGAGACGACGGTCGCATTCGTTCGAGGCGTCGAGTTCGTGACGCCGCCGCTCGAGCAACCGCTGTGGGACGGCGCGCTGGCGGGTCTGGTCGCGCTCACGCTCCTTGCGCTGCTCGCCGTCCGGGCCGGCCGTCGGGAGACTACCTGGGGGCCGCTGACGATCGACGAGACGATCGTCGTCGCCCTCGCCGTCACGGTGACAGCGACGCTCGTCGGCGGCCCGCTGCTGGCCGGTGCGGTACTCATGCCGCTGCTGTTCGGCGTCGTCGTCCGCCATACCAGACGCGGACGGGGCTGGACGCCGTCGTATCTCTACGTGCTCCCCGTCTTCGCGCCGCTCGCCGGCTTCGGTGCCGTCACGGCCGGCTATACGTCGCTGCCGGTCGATCTGGTCGCGTTCGTGGGCCTCCCGCTGATCGGCGGCCTGTGGCTCCCGCTGCGGGTGACGATCATGAAACGGTTCGGTTGGTGACCCCGAACCGCTTCGTTCGAGGGTGCTCGGGTCCGTGTTCCGAGTCGACGCCCCGCGGACACACGCGGTACCGAACAGTTGAAATGCAACAGATGCCAAACGCTCGCATGGCCAAATACTCGACCGGTTCGTCCGGTAGCGGCGGCGGGACGAACTGCGAACTCTGCGGTGCCGAGAGCGAGTCGCTGACGCTCGCATCGGTCGCGGGAGCCGAGCTCGAGGTCTGTCCGGACTGTGCGCCACACGACGATTCCGAGGCACGCGGCGAGGACCGCTCTCGGGATCGCAGCGACCACGCTTCGCGTGCCGACGACGAACCGAGCCGCAAGCAGAAGGCGGCCCAGAACGTCGCGAAAGCGAACCCGGTCTGGGACGGCGACTCCGAACACTGGGAAAGCGAGGGGACCAACTACGACGACGACCCGCTGCCGTATCTCGTCTCGGACTACGGCGAGGCGCTCGTCGAGGCACGCCGGGACGCGGGCCTCCAGCGCGAGGAACTCGCCGACGAACTCGGCGCACCGGCGAAAGACGTCCTCGCGATCGAACAGGGACGCGCGACGCAGGCCGGAGTCGGCGGCGGCCTGATCGAAGCCCTCGAGGACCGACTGGACGTGACCCTCGCGGAGTAAACGATCGCGCTCCGTCGGTGCCGGACTCGGCGAGCAGACTGTTATTCACTACCAACAGAGGCAACCCAATGACCGGCCAACGGGCGGCGGAGCCGTACGCGACGCGATTCGAGACCGAAGTGACGGCGGTCGACGGGCGACGGGTCCGACTCGAGCGCAGTCACTTCTACGGTGCGAGCGGTGGCCAGCCGGCGGATCGGGGGTATCACGGTCGCGGACGTCCGACTCGTCACGATCGAGGGCGAGAACGACCGGCGAAGCGGGTCCCGTCTCGCCGGTGCGAGCGGCGCGACGACCCGTGTGGGACGTGGCGGCCTGTGGTGGCACTCACGTCCGAAATACCCGCGAGATCGGCCCCGTTACGGTACTCGGCAGTTCAACCCCCGCCGAGGACGTGACCCGGATCGAACTCGCCGTCGGCCCGCAGGCGATTGCGCGACGAACGGTGGAGAAACGGGCCGCGTTCGCCGCGGCGGCGGCGCTGGATGTCGCTCTCGAGGACGTTGCTGCCGAACTCGAGCGGCCGTAACGGCGACCGCAGTCGGTGGAACTCGCTTGGGAGAGCGACGAGCGCGTCGCAAGCAGTGAATTCATTACTCTCGATCTCCGTGTGGCAGGCAACCGGGACCGGTCCGGTGAAGGTATAAACTATTACTATCTTCGGAGTGAAATTCTACCCATGGGAGTCGATTACTCACAGTTGCACGACCCGAACGCCGAGTATACGATGCGGGACCTCTCGGCGGAGACGATGGGCGTTACCCGAGAGCGCGGCGGCAACCGGGACGTCGAGATCACCGATATCCAGACGACGATGGTCGACGGCAACTTCCCGTGGACGCTCGTGCGGATCTACACCGACGCGGGACCCGTCGGCACCGGCGAAGCCTACTGGGGTGCCGGCGTCCCGGAACTGATCGAGCGAATGACGCCGTTCCTCGTCGGCGAGAACCCGCTGGACATCGACCGACTGACCGAGCACCTCGTCCAGAAAATGTCCGGCGAGGGCTCGATCGGCGGCGTCACCGTCACCGCAATTTCGGGTATCGAGGTCGCCTTACACGACCTGGCCGGCAAGATCCTTGAAGTACCGGCCTATCAGCTCCTGGGCGGCAAGTACCGCGACGAGATGCGGGTGTACTGTGACTGCCACACCGAGGAGGAAGCCGATCCCGAGGCCTGCGCCGACGAGGCGGAACGCGTGGTCGAAGACCTGGGCTACGACGCCCTGAAGTTCGACCTCGACGTGCCGAGCGGTCACGAGAAGGACCGCGCGAACCGACACCTCCGCGAGCCCGAGATCGAACACAAGGCCGAGATCGTCGAGCAAGTCACCGAGCGCGTCGGTGACCGTGCGGACGTCGCCTTCGACTGCCACTGGACGTTCTCCGGCGGCAGCGCGACGCGTCTCGCGAAGCGACTCGAGGAGTACGACGTCTGGTGGCTCGAGGACCCCGTGCCGCCGGAGAACCACGACGTGCAGCGCGAAGTCACGCAGTCGACATCGACGCCGATCACCGTCGGCGAGAACGTCTACCGGAAACACGGCCAGCGCCGCCTGCTCGAGGAGCAGGCGGTCGACATGATCGCGCCGGACATGCCCAAGGTCGGCGGGATGCGCGAGACACGTAAGATCGCCGATCTGGCGGACATGTACTACATCCCGGTCGCGATGCACAACGTCGCCTCGCCGGTCGCGACGGTCGCCAGCGCCCACGTCGGCGCGGCGATTTCGAATTCGCTGGCCGTGGAATACCACTCCTACGAACTCGACTGGTGGGCGGACCTCGTCGAGGAGGACGTCATCGAGGGCGGCTACATCGAGATCCCCGAAGAGCCCGGATTAGGCGTCACGCTCGATATGGATGCCGTCGAGGAGCACATGGTCGACGGCGAGACGTTGTTCGACGAAGCGTGAGCCGCGTCGGGCCCACTCCCGGCCCAGGAGCGAACGCCATCGGCGGGCGTTTACTTCGGCTATGAGTAAATCTCTTGTCGACGGGACGCGCATGTCTTGGCACGATGGAACGTCTCACTGGAATGCGGCCGGCGATCGAGCGCCGGACGGCGGTCACCATGCGAGGGGTAGACGAATGACCGAGCGCGAAGCAGTCAGGGACCGAATCGTCGATGGCGGCGTCATCGCGGTCCTCCGCGGTATCGACGAGGAACGAATCGTTCCGGTCGCCCGCGCGATCCACGACGCCGGGGTCGATGTGCTCGAGATCACGGCCGACGGGACGCGTGCCGCCGAGCGGATCGCGGCCGTCGACCGGGAACTCGCGGATACCGACGCGGTCGTCGGCGCGGGGACCGTCCTCGACGCGGCGACCGCACAGTCCGTGATCGACGCGGGCGCGTCGTTCGTCGTCTCGCCACACATCGAACCGGCGGTGGTGCGGACGTGTAACCGACACGGCGTCCTCGTCGCGCCTGGTGTCATGACGCCGACGGAGGCCGTGACTGCGATGGAGGCCGGCGCGGACCTCCTCAAGCTGTTCCCCGCATCGACGGTCGGGCCGGGTCACATCGGCGCACTCTCGGGGCCGCTGGGTGACGTCGACATCGTTCCGACGGGCGGCGTCTCGCGGGACAACGTCGCTGACTTCTTCGACGCCGGCGCAGCGGCCGTCGGTGCTGGCGGGGCCATCATCGACGACGCAGCCGTCGATGACGGCGACATGGATCGCGTTCGAGAGACCGCGGCGTCGTTCGTCGACGCGGTCGAGGCGGCACGAAGCGAGTAATCGAACGCCGACGCGGAGGACCCGTTCATCTCCCGCGAGTCCGCGAGACGATCGACTGCTGGTGCTGGCGGCCGTTTTATACTCCTCGTTGGGGTGGAGACGGGCGTGATGCCAGAGCCAGCTCAGTGTACTCGCAGACGGATACTCGGCGCGGTCGGAGCGACCGGAGCCGTGGCGGCGGTCGGTCTCGGCGGCACCGGGGCCGGCACCGCTCAGAACGAAACCGCCGACTCGAACGTCACGGTGAGCGACGGGAACGATGTCGACAGCCCATACAGGGACACGTATCGCAACACCATCGACTCCGTCGTCCTCGTCACCGTCTCCGGGATGAGCAGCGCTCCAGGCGGCGGTGGCGGCGGACTCGGTTCCGGATTCGTCATCGACGACCAGCATCTCGTGACGAACAACCACGTCGTCGCGAGTGCCAGCGACGACGGGATCGAAGTCCAGTTCAGCAACGAGGAGTGGCGCGCCGCGTCGATCGTCGGCACCGATGTCTACAGCGATCTCGCCGTCCTCCGCGTCGAGGAGATGCCCGACATCGCTACCGGGCTCTCGTTTCTGGCGTCCAAACCCGTCATCGGACAGGAAGTGCTCGCAATCGGCAATCCGCTCGGACTCGACGCATCGGTTACACAGGGGATCGTCAGCGGCATCGACAGATCGCTCCCCAGCCCCACCGGCTTCTCGATTCCGGCCGCGATCCAGACCGACGCACCGATCAATCCCGGCAACAGCGGCGGTCCGCTGGTGAGCCTCGAGGGCGAAGTACTTGGCGTCGTCTTCGCCGGGGCCGGCCAGACGATCGGCTTCGCGATCGCCGCGGTGCTGGCGAACCGGGTCGTTCCTGCGCTCATCGAGGACGGCACGTACGAGCACCCGTACATGGGGATCGGAGTCCAACCGGTCGGCCCGGCGATCGCCGATGAGATCGGACTCGAGGACGCCACCGGCGTCCTAGTCATGGAGGTCGTGCCGAACTCGCCCGCGGACGGCGTCCTCGAGTCGGGCAGTACCGGTCGGCCGGGCAGCGGCGACGTGATCGTCGCCATCGACGGCACGGAGATACCGACGCAGGAGCAGCTCTCGTCGTATCTCGCCCTCGAGACCGCGCCGGGTGACACGATCGAACTCGAGGTCGTCCGCGACGGCGACCGACAATCGGTCGAGTTGACGCTCGCCGAGCGGCCGGCGGCGGAACTGCCACGGACGCCGATTCCGGGCCGCCCGGGCGGACGGCCGCCGCTGGAGCCGTGACGGGGCACGGCGAGGCACCGCCGCGACCGAGTCCCGGTCTATCGGTACTGGACCTGAACACGGAGTCGTCCCGTGTACCGGCGGCGTCCACACGCTGCCGTAATCGGTCGCGTAACGGCCGTGGTCACTGCACGGACACGAAAGACAGATAAAAGACGCCGCGCTGTGAATAGACATATATGGACGTTCCGTACGACCTCAACTCGTACGTTCGAGTGCTGAAAATGGCGACGACACCCTCCACTGAGGAGTTCCTCCAGGTATCGAAAATCGCCGGGGCCGGTATCCTGCTAGTCGGTCTTATGGGATTCCTCATCGGCGCGATCATGCTGCTCCTGCCCGGTGGTGGCGTCTAATGGGTATCTTCGCTGTCAAAACGACGGCGAGCCAGGAGCGGACCGTCGCGGACATGATCATCAACCGCGAGGAGTCGGAGATCCACGCCGCGCTCGCGCCCGACTCGCTGACCTCCTACGTCATGGTCGAGGCCGAAGGCGATGCAGTCCTCAACCGCGTCCTCGAGGACATTCCGCACGCACGGAGTATCGTTCCCGGCGAGTCGGACATCTCTGAGGTCGAACACTTCCTCTCGCCGAAGCCGGATGTCGAAGGGATCGCCGAGGGCGACATCGTCGAACTCATCGCCGGTCCGTTCAAGGGTGAGAAAGCGCAGGTCCAACGGATCGACGAGGGCAAAGACCAGGTGACGGTCGAACTGTACGAGGCGACGGTTCCGATTCCCGTGACGGTGCGGGGCGACCAGATTCGCGTGCTCGATTCCGACGAACGGTAGTTCGTCAGCCACCGACCCGATCCGTTCCATCGCGGATCGGCCCCGACGACTCAGCGGGTGTCTCTTCTCGACTCGGTCGTCGCACCCATCGCGCCGTCGTCAGCGCGTTTCGCAGCACTCTCGAGTCCCCACTGACCGAGCGTCCACTGTAGCCGTTTGCATATGGACGCCAATATAGCAGAACACAGACAAAAATTATTTTCTCCGATAGCGAAACATAGTTCGTTCGCAGCAGCTATGCGAACGGGATCCAATGCCAGCAAACGAACACACGGATTCGACCGCAGCGAACAGTGATTCGACGGCTCGCGTCTCGAGACGGCGGCTTCTCGGGTCGGCGGCGACGATCGTCGCGAGCGCCGGCCTGAGCGTCGCGTCGGGATCGGTCGCCGCCGATACCGACGGGATCGCGGAACTCGACTTTCGGGACGGCGTCCCCGACGTCACCGACGCGCCCCAGGACGTAGCCGAGGTCGTGTTCAAGATCCACGGGTATACGAGTTCGTCGGCCAGCGTCGAGCGGGCCGCGACGTTTCGGGAGACGGCGAGAGCAGTCGGCTACGACGAACCCGTCACAGCGGTCACCTGGGACGACAGCGGGCTGCCGACGTCGGCGATGCAAAGCGCCAGGGACACTGGAGAGCTGTTCGCGACGTGGCTTGGGGACTACACCGACGCGAACCCGTCGACGACGATCCGTATTCTCGGGCACTCGATGGGTGGCATCCTCCAGTTGGAAACGCTTGCGGCCATCGACGGGGCGTTCACGGTCGCGACGGCGGACAGCATCGGATCGTTCGAGGCGTCCGACGCGCCCTGCGAAGACGGCCCCCTCGCCGATGCCGTCCGGGCGTCGGCCGGCGCGGTTCACAATTACTACTCGACGAACGACGGCATCGCCAGGCTGGGGAGCGGCCCGGCGGACTGCGAGGGCGGCGCTACGCCGGCCAATTACCACGATATCGACGTGAGCGATTCGGTCTCCGAGCACTCAGCCTACCGCAAAGAGACCGGCTGCGTGTCAGCGATCGTCGACAACTACTGAGGCGGCGGTCACTCGGTCGTCCGTTCCCGGCGGCGACGTGCCGACTCGCGCTCGTCGTTTCGAAAGCGGACCTCATGACCGAACGACCCGCTACCGCTTCAGTTCCGTCGCGATCGCTTGCATGTCCGCTTCCGACTCGATCTCCTCGAGCAGTTCTTCGCGCTCCCTGACAGCCTCGGAACTGGCACCGTAGGCCCGAACGTACTCGGCGCGGCTGTGTTCGGTGAAGGCGTGTCGAATCGCGAGGTAGCCATCGGGGACGACGGTCCCACAGACCTTACACTCACGACGCTGGTGTTTCGTCGCCTGATGGACGACGGCCGACTCGACGTCCTCGAAGACTGCACCACAGCCGTCGATCCCGCATTCCCAGGCCATTCGTTATGGACACTCGAACGGCCCTCCTAATCATCCTTTCGCAGCGATGCCCCCGACCAGAAACAACCCCGACAAACCGCTCGGACGGCGCGTGCACGCGGGAGTGTTGCAGCGCGGACGCGTTCGGAACACGGCGTTCTCGGCGCGAGCGCGAACCGGCTGGTCGGTCCGCTTGATCACGGTCCCGTCGGCCGGATCGGGGACGCCCTCTGGTGGTCCTCGAATCAGAATTCATAACCCGGCTGTCCCGGAAGTAGTGATCGTGACCGATGGAGTGACGTTCCGAATCGACTGTCACGTGAAGGTGCTGGACGAGACGGTCGTCGAACGGGCCAAACGGGCCGGTCTCGACGCCATCGTCTATGCACCCCACTTCACCCGCCTCACGGAGATTCGCGACCGAGCGGCCGCCTACTCCGACGACGACCTGCTGGTCCTCCCCGGCCGCGAGGTGTTTACCGGCCCGTGGTGGGACCGCAAGCACGTCCTCGCGATCGGGCTCGAGGCTCCCGTTCCGGATTTCATTCCGCTCGAGACGGCGATGGCCGAGTTCGACCGGCAGGACGCGACGGTGCTCGTTCCGCATCCCGAGTTCGCCAACGTGAGCCTCAGCGAAGCGGATCTGCGGGCGTACGCGGATACGATCGATGCTGTCGAGATTTTCAACCCGCGGCACTTCCCGCCGGACAACCGACGTGCACGCAAACTCGCCGACGCGCTCTCGGTACCGCCGTTTACCTCCTCCTATGCGCACCTTCCGCGCTCCGTCGGCGTCGCCCACACCGCCTTCGACGCGGCCATCGAGAGCGAGGCCGAGTTCCTCGCCGCACTCGAGGACGGGATCGCCCGCCGCGTCGTCTACGACAACGGCCTCGATCGGTGGGCGACGACGGCCTCGGAACTCGGCCACCTCGTCTACGAGAACACCTGGAAAAAGATCGATCGCCTCTTTCTCTCGGGGACGGAACCGACCCATCCCCGCCATATCGCCTACGACGGGCGGTTCGACGACGTCGCCGTTTACTAACTGCGGACCGCATCCGTGCCGCCAGTAGCACGTGGCCACCGGTCGGCATGTGAGTCCCTCTCGAGGAACCGCCGAGCCAGCGTTCGAAGCGGCACTCGAGGAACGGCTGTCCCGACACCAATGGAGTCGACGACGCGCCTACTGCTCGTCCGACCGTTCCTCGGGGGCTCCGCTCTCCGCTCGGACCCTCGAGAGCGTCTCCGCGACCCGGTCCCAGTGGCTCCCGCGCCAGAAGTGCTGGCCGCAGTCGCGACAGCGCCACACATCGACTGCCGACGGCTCGGGGGCGTACTCCGGCGTCGACACAGCCTGCTCGACGGGTTCGAGCGGGCCGTTACACTGCCCACAGGTGTCGGGCTCGTCCGCGAGCGTGAGATCGAGTCCCGCGGCGTCGAGTTCGGCGAGTTGTTCGTCGACGGCTCGGGAGTCGAGCAGGAGCGACTCGTCGGCGCGGTTCGCGAGGGCGACGTCTCGAGTGACGAGCGTCCGGTCCTCGTCTCGAGCGACGGCGAGGAGATCGTCGTCGGCCTCGAGCCCGCGATCACCAGCGTACGCAGTATCGTAGTTGCACATCCGCAGATACGAGACGAGACCGCCACACATGACATCGAGGAGGATGCGCGCCGGACCGGAACGGGATGCGGGCATGCCGGCTGGATTAGTGGAGGAACGCGCGGAGATCGGCGAGTTCCCAGGTGTTGATTACGTCGTCCGGTTCGGCCCAGCCGCGGCGTGCCGTGTGGACGCCCCAGCGCATGTACTCGAGCGTCGCGGGCCGATGGGAGTCGGTGTTGATCGCGATCGGCGCGCCCTCCTCGAGAGCGGCCTGGACGGCACTGCCCCAGAGGTCGAGTCGGCGGGGATCGCTGTTGACCTCGAGTGCGGTATCGTGTTCGGCGGCGGCCGTCCCGAGCGCGGCCGCGTCGAACTCGAGACCGGAGCGCTCGTTGAGCAGGCGGCCGCTGGGATGGCCCAGTACGTCGATCGCCGGGGTCTCGACCGCGCTGATGAGCCGTTCCGTCGCGGTCTCGGCGTCCTGTCCGAGCGCGCTGTGGGTCGACGCGACGACCACGTCCAGCGCCTCGATCACCGCCTCGGAGAGGTCGATCTCACCCGCGGCGTCGACGTTGGCTTCGATCCCGGCGAACACCTCGATCTCGGCCTCGGCACCCACGGCGCGGATCGCGTTGACCTGCTCCAGGATTTCGCTGTCGGAAAGTCCCATCCCCCCGACGATGCCGGGGCCCTCCGCGTGGTCGGCGATTCCGAAATAGTCGTACCCCTGCTCCGCGGCGGCCTCGACCATCGCCTCGATCGTCGTGTTCCCGTCGGACCACTCGGTGTGGCTGTGGAGGTCTCCACGGATGTCACCGCGCGTGAGCAGGTCGGGCAGATCGCCGGCCTCGGCGGCGGCGATTTCGCCGCGGTCCGTCCGAAGCTCCGGCGGAATCCACGGCAGTCCGAGCGCCTCGTACATCCCCTCTTCGGTCTCGCCTGCGACGCGGTCGCCGATCCGCTGGTCCGCCTCGTGGTCCGCGATATCGCTCACGTCGAAGGCACCGTACTCGTTTAGCTTCATGTCGCGATCGATCGCGTAGTTACGCAGGCTGACGTTATGGTCCTTGCTCCCGGTGAAGTACTGTAGCGCCGAGCCGAACTCCGCGGGGACGACCACCCGCAAGTCGACGCGGCTCTCGCCGACGCGAACGCTGGCCTTCTCGGGCCCCGACTCGATCTCGTCGTCGACCGACTCCCACGCGACGAACCGCTCGACGACCGCCTCGCCGTCTGCGGTCGCCGCGAGGACATCCACGTCCCCGACCGTCTCACGCCACCGGCGGATCGAGCCGGCCACCTCACACCGGTCGACTGCCGGGACCGACTCGAGGAACGCGAGCACGTCGTCCGCGAGCGGTCGCGCCTCGCCGAGCAACTGTCGCTGGCCAACCGTCCGGGCGAACTCGAGGTTCTCGAGGATGTTCTGCTCCGTTTTCGGCCCGAACCCCTTGATCTCCTGTACCTCGCCGGCTTCGGCCACCGTTTCGAGATCGTCCAACGTCTCGATCCCGAGTTCCCGATACAGCTTCCCCGCGGTCTTAGGGCCGACACCCTCGATCCGGGTGATAGCGGCGATATCGATCGGCAGTTCGGCGCGGAGTGCCTCGAGTTCGTCGATCTCGCCGGTTTCGACGTACTCGACGATCTTCGACGAGATGGCGTCGCCGACGCCGTCGATGTTCTCGAGAACCGCCTCGTCGCCCTCCGCGACCCGATCGGCGATCGGGGATGGATGCGCACGGATGTTCTCCGCCGCGCGCCGGTACGCGCGGGGCTTGTACTCGACGCCGTCGGCCTCAAGCAGGTCCGCGAACTCCTCGAATCGAGCGGCGAGTTCCGCGTTGGTTGCCATCAGCGCCCCCTCCGTGCGCTGGCGTCGTCCTCCTGTCCCAGCGCCTTCTTGAGGAAGGACATCCAGCGCTTGCGGTCCTGTGCCTGCTGGACCTGCTGTTCGCGCTCCAAGTCCGTCGGCCCCAGGCTCTCGAGGGCGTTCAGCGCTCGGTCGATCCCGATGATGCTCCCGGCGAGTTCCTCGCCGTGCTCACGGCTGATCGCGCCCTCCTCGATCCGCTCGAGTCGCTCGAGTCGCTCGCGCCGCAGGTTCCGCTTTGCCTGCTCGACGCGTTCGCGTTCGCCGGACGGCACCGTCTCGCGACGCTTGATCTCGAAGACGAACGTCCGGAGGTCGATCTCCTCCCCCTGGACGGTGATCGTCTCCGGGATGTCCGCGCCGACGGTCGCGCCCTCGCGCTCGACGCGCTCGAGCAGTTGCTTGCGCTCGTACTCTTGCACACGCCGATATGGGCGGCGGGGATGCAAAAATGTACAGTCCCGGCTCGGAGCGAGCGGCGACGGTGACCCGCTCCCCACCCGCGACACGTTACGGAACCACACGGCTTTCCGTGGCCGGTTTTCGTCCCCCTCCTGAGGGGCCGAAACCGATCGAAAAAATCCCGGCAGAAACCCCAAATCCCTTAGCGGCTCCCCACATACCCCCGGTCAATGGCCAAGTGCGACGTGTGTGGGAAAGACGAAAACATGCCGTACAACTGTCGGCACTGCGGCGGCACCTACTGCGCCGACCATCGGCTCCCCGAGAACCACGACTGCTCGGGGCTGCAAAACTGGAACGACCCCCAGGGCGTCTTCGATAGCGGCTTCGACGACAACGTCAATTCGGGCGGGAGCACGTCCCGGGCCTCAAGTCTCATGGACAAACTCCCGATCGATACCGGCCCGGGCGGGCCGCTGGCGTATTTCCGCGGGAACGCGACCTACACGTTCCTCGCGCTGATGTGGCTCACGTTTATCGCCCAGTTTCTCGTCAGTATGGTCTTCGGTAGCGAAATAGCACGGACCCTCTTTGTTCTTCGGCCCTACTACCCGCAGTACGTCTGGACGTGGGTGACGTCGATCTTCGCCCACGGCGGACTCTATCATATCGCCGGCAACAGCATCGTGCTGTTCTTCTTCGGCCCGCTCGTTGAGCGCTACGTCGGCTCGCGGAAGTTCGCGATCCTCTTCCTGGTGAGCGGTGTCCTCGCGGGGCTCGGTCAGATCGCCATCCAGATACTTCAGACGTCCGTGGTAACGCCGCTCACGCCGGGCGTCGTCGGCGCGAGCGGTGCCGCACTCGCGATTCTGGGTGTCCTAACGGTTCTGAACCCCGGACTCAAGGTCTACCTGTATTTCATTCTCCCGGTCCCGATCTGGCTGCTGACTGCCGGCTACGCCGTCATCAGCATCACGTTCCTCTCAGGCGCTGTCGGCGGGAGCGGCGGCATCGCACACATGGCCCACCTCGTTGGCCTCGTCATCGGCCTCGCTTACGGCCAGTACGTCAAACAAAACCGGAACGTCAGCGCGCCGAACCAGCTTCAGTTCGGCGGTGGCGGTCCCGGTGGCCCGGGTGGTCCTGGCGGCCCCGGCGGTCCCGGACGCGGCCGCTTCTGAGCCGCCCGAGGTCGTTCCCACGACCCCGCAACTGATTGTCTCGCGGTGTCTATCACCGCCATACAGATGCCCGACCGACGCCCCGACCTCGCTCCCGACGCCGACCTCTCGCGCGAGGCGATGGAGGCCCTCCAGCGTGAGATCGCTGCCGTCGCTACCTTCGAGGACGACTTCGCGTTCGACCCCGACGCCCTCTCGAACCCGCTCGCATCGACTGCGGACGGCGGACAGCCGCCGGTCGTCGTCGGCGTCGACCAATCCTTTCTCACGAACGACGCGGGAGACCAGGATCGCGCCCTGAGCGCCGTCGTCGCCATTCGAGGCGGCGAAGTGATCGAGCGCGTCCACGCGGTGACGCCCCTCGAGAGTCCCTACATTCCCGGCCTCCTGTCGTTTCGCGAGGGCGCGCCGATCCTCGCGGCGCTCGAGAAACTGTCCGTCGACCCCGAGCTGTGCCTGTTCGACGGCAGCGGCCGCATCCACTTCCGACAGGCCGGCATCGCGACCCACATGGGCGTCGTTCGTGACGTGCCCAGCATCGGCGTCGCCAAGAGCCTGCTCTGTGGCACGCCCCGGGCGGACACCGACGACCGCCAGACAGGGACGAAGATCCCCATCGAATCGAACGCGCGGGTCGACGCGCCCAACGGGACGGTGCTCGGCTACGCTGTCCAGACTCGGCAGTACGACTCGCCGAACCGGTCGATCAACCCGCTCTACGTCAGCCCGGGTCACCGGGTCGGCCCCGAAACGGCGGCTGACATCGCGCTCGCACTCGCCTCGTCGTACAAACTCCCCGAACCGGTCCGACTCGCCGACAAGTACGCCGCCGACGCCAAGACATCGTTCAAGAAGTAACCGTCTCCGCGACTCACCCCAGCGGTCCGCCCACACCCGCGTGCGGTGGATAGGATGTACCGATGCTGGCCGAGTCGGGGGCGTCCGGCGTCGGTGCCGACACCGATCAGTCCTGCGAGCCGCCAGCTATCGGCCACTGTGACGGTCCGTCGAGCGCGACAAACCGTCGATACTTAGGTATCGTCTCACGAACCGGTCACACATGACCACCGCAGCGGACGTCGAAGGGACAGCCGACGACGGGCAGGACGGTACCGTCGACGAGGACGACCGCGATCGCGAGACCACCGAGACGAGCGCCGACGAGCGCTATACGCGAAAGCAATCGGTTCTCATCACTGGGTGTTCGTCCGGCATCGGTCGCGCGACCGCCCGCGCTTTCCTCGACGACGACTGGCAGGTCTTCGCCACGGCGCGCAACGTCGACGACGTCGCCGAGCTCGCGGACGAGGGCTGTGAGACCCTCGAGCTCGACATCACCGATCCCGAGCAGGTCGCGTCGGTCGTCGAGAAGACCGTCGATATCGCCGGGTCGATCGATTGCGTCGTCAACAACGCCGGGTACGCCCAGATGGGACCGCTCGAGGACGTCGCGACGGTTGATCTCCACCGGCAGTTCGACGTCAACGTCTACGGCCCCCACCGGCTGACCCGCGCCGCCGTGCCGCACATGCGCGCGCAAGGCGAGGGCCGGATCATCAACGTCTCGAGCGTCGCGGGGCGGATCTCGTTCCCGGGTTCGGGCGCGTACTCGGGATCGAAACACGCTCTCGAGGCGATGAGCGATTCGCTGCGCGCCGAGGTTGACGAGTTCGACATCGATGTCGTCGTGATCGAACCCGGCCCGGTCGAGACGGACTTCACGAACCGGGTCGACGAGGAACTACCCGACGACGAGCGAACGCCGGCGTACGAGTCGCTGTACGAACTCTACGACGAGGCACAACTGATCGGCGGCGGCAGCGGCGGCCCGTTCGCCTCCGACGCCGAGGACGTCGCCGAGGCGATCCTCGAGTCGGCGACCAGTCCGGACCCACCGGCGCGGTATCCGGTCGGCCCGCTCGCCCAGTACGGGCTGTACGCCCGCTTCCTGCCCGATCGACTGCGCGATACCGTGTACGGACTCCTGCGAAAACTGGTCTGACCGCCGGTTGCCCCCTCGGACCCTCATCGCTCGCCGTCGGATCGCTCCGCGGCCGACTCGAACCCCAGTTCCGACTGCTCGCGGCCGCGCCGCTCCTCGAGCGCCGCGATCGCGTCGGGATCGGGCGCGGCGTCGTCAGTGAGCCGTGCCCACGAGGTGTGGACTTTGGCGTGACACCACCGACAGAGGGAGATCGTGATTTCGTGGGAGCATGGCTCCCCGTCGCGTTCGGTTGCACCACGCGCCGCGTTCCGATCGCTCGATGGACGCTGTCCATCGGCGTAGGAGAGGTGGTGCTCCTCGAGTAGCGGGCGCTCGTCGTCGTGGGCCATCCGTTTGGCCGCGAGTCCGCACCGAACGCACTCGCGGTCGCGGTTGCGCGAGCGGAAGTGCGGACAATCGGCCCACGACCAGTCCGACTCGGGGTCGACCACCGGACACCCGTAGTCGTCCGCGGCGCGCTCGGCGGCGAACTGCGGATCCTGCTGGGAGTGTTCGAGCGCGTATCGGCACTGTCCCTCGCCGGTGAGATAGTCACAGCGACCCGCGAACTCGTAGGGATCGTCGACGCCGACGGCGGTCCCCCGTGGCGTTTTCTCCATATCCAGGATTCGGCTTCGAGTCGAATAGGTGTACCTGCTCCGACCGAACCGCGGTCGTCGCGGGGACGACCCGCCCCACGGCGAACAGTGGCGGCTCCGACCCGACCGAGGACAACTGCAGACGAACCGGCGTCGCCGGACCCATCGACGATCGATTTCGGGACACGACGCGACGGAACTCGACCCGTATCGACCCGATCCTACCTATATTCCCGCAAGAAAAATAAATACGTGTCCGGTTTGAATCCGTCTCATGGCCCGATCGAACCCGATCGAAATCGCTGCGGTCGTCGTCGCCGGCTGGATCGTTCTCGAGGTCGCGCTTCGCCGCGGACTCGTCTCGGCCGCCGTTGCCGTCGGCGTCGAGCCGCTACTGGTGGACTATCTGGTCCTCGCGATCGGATTCCCGCTCATCGCGACACTCCTCAGCTGGTACGCACTCGAGCGGGGACAGCGCCGGGAGGCGTGGGACTGGAACTGGAACCTGCGGTCCTTCGGCGTGGGTGTCCTCGCTGCGGTCGTCGGGTTCGGGCTGTCCGCTGGTGCCGGACAGATCGATGCGGCACTGTTCGGACTTGAGGGGATGAATGGCGCTATCGGTGAGCGGCTGACGAACGCGTTCGAATCCGCACCCGCCCTCGCGATCCTCTTTCTCGTGGGGAACGGGATCATCGCCCCGATCGCGGAAGAGCAAGTCTGGCGGGGAATCGTGCAGACGGAACTCGTCGAGGGATGGGGTGTCGTGGCCGGCATCGGTGTGACGGCGGTCCTGTTCGCCTGCAAGCACGTGATCGTCGATCTGTCGATACTACGTCTCACGACGCTGCTGACGCTTGGACTCGTCTTCGGTGTCGTCCGTCACCGTTGGGGTACTGTGAGCAGTACGGTTACGCACGTCCTGATCAACACCGTCTCCTCGGCCAGTATCGTTGCGGTGGCGCTTCTCTGAGTGTGACCTGGCTCGAGCGGGACTGGGTCTCTCGCCCATCGAGTTGGGCCGGCTCCGGGCGGGAACGCTTTTGTCCGTCCCGCACCGACTCGAGGGCGTGCGACTCGTCCACGACCCAGTTACGGATGGCCGGCCCGTCGACGAGACCGACCGCGAGACGCTGGCGACGACGGTCGAGTTCGCGGATTCGATCGTGAGTCAGACGCTGGGGCTCATGTTTCGGCGCTCCGTGCCCGACGGCTACGCGTTAGCCTTCCAGTTCGATTCGACCACAACCCGCGGCCTGCATATGGTGTTCGTGTTCTTCCCCATCGACGCAGTCTGGCTCGTCGACGGCGTCGTCCAGCGCGTCGAGACCCTCCGCCCGTGGCGTGGATTCGCCCGCGAGACGGCCGACCTGATCGTCGAACTCCCCGCTGGCACCGCAGCGGACATCGACCCCGGCGACCGGCTCCGTCTCGAGGACGAGTGAGCCACGGATTCTAGCCGTCGACGGCGGAGCAGCGAAATCGGCCGCGACGATTCCGAACCGGCGGTTTTAAGACACCGTGAGATAATGTGACGAGATACAATGGCACGTTATCCGCCATCTGACGAGGATAGAGGAAGTCGGGGCGACCCGGCTGGGCGTGAAATTCTCCGCCGAACGTAATCGCAGTTCCCGTACTGGACCACTCTTGCCTGTACCTCACTCCCCCGAACAGACGATCGCATCGGATCGAACAGTGCGCCTTCTCGACACGACGCTTCGCGACGGCGAACAAGCGCCGGGCGTCTCGCTCTCGCCCGACGAGAAGGTCGAGATCGCCCGATCACTCGAGCGCGCCGGCGTCGCCGGTATCGAGGCCGGCAGCGCCTGTACGGGCGCGGGTGAGCGACAGGCGATTGCGCGGGTGACCGACCTCGATCTCGACGCCCGCGTCACGAGTTTCTGTCGCGGGATGCAAGGCGACATCGACCTCGCGCTCGACTGTGACGTCGACGGGGTCCATATCGTCGTCCCCGCCAGCGACCGCCACGTCGAGGGCAAAGTCGGCACGTCCCGCGCCGACAACCTCGAGAACACCGCCGAACTGGTCGCCTACGCCAAAGATCACGACCTCTGGGTCGAGGTCATCGGCGAGGACGGCTCGCGCGCGGCCCTCGACTACCTCGGGCGGCTGGCCGAGACCTCGTTCGAAGCCGGCGCGGACCGGTTCTGTTTCGCCGACACCGTCGGTCACACCGGTCCCGAACATACCTACGAGGCCGTCTGCCGCCTCGCCGATCTCGGCCCAACAAGCGCACACACTCACGACGACCTCGGGCTGGGCGTCACGAACGCGCTCGCGGCCGTCTCTGCGGGTGCCGATCTGGTTCACTGTACGGTCAACGGGCTCGGGGAGCGCGCCGGCAACGTCGCCCTGGAGGAGGTCGCCATCGCTCTCTCACACGTCTACGACCTCGAGACGCTCGCCCTCGAGGAACTGTACGACCTCGCACAGACCGTCTCGCGGGCGACGGGGGTTCAACTCGCGCCGAACAAGGCCGTCATCGGCGAGAACGCCTTCACCCACGAGAGCGGCATCCACACCGACGGCACGCTGAAAGACGACAAGATGTACGAGCCCTACGCGCCCGAGACCGTCGGACGCGAGCGTCGACTCGCGCTGGGGAAACACACCGGCCGCGCGGGCGTCGCGGCGACGCTCGAGGAACACGGCGTCGACGCCGCCGACGACGAGATCGCCGACATCGCGACTCGCGTAACCGAACTCGGCGACCGGGGCCGTCGGGTGACCGACGCCGATCTGCTCGCCATCGCCGAGGACGTCACCGGCGAGGACCGCGAGCGTGTCGTCGACCTGCTCGATCTCACCGCCACCAGCGGCGGTGCCGTCCCGACCGCCAGCGTCCGACTCGATGTCGACGGCGAGGAACGCGTCGCCAGCGGCACCGGCTCCGGCCCCGTCGACGCCGCCGTCTCCGCCGTCCGCGAGGCGCTCGGCTCGATGGCAGACGCCGAACTCGAGTCCTACCACGTCGACGCGGTGACCGGCGGGACCGACGCCGTCGTCACCGTCGAAGTGACGATGGGTCGGGATGACCGCTCGGTGACGGTCGCCCGCAGCGAGGCCGACATCACGCGCGCGAGCGTGACGGCGATGGTCG
Source organism: Natrinema gari JCM 14663 (assembly GCF_000337175.1). Classification (GTDB taxonomy): domain Archaea; phylum Halobacteriota; class Halobacteria; order Halobacteriales; family Natrialbaceae; genus Natrinema; species Natrinema gari. The sequence continues at coordinate 75,870 of NZ_AOIJ01000033.1, forward strand.
ACGCGCTCGATCGGCTGCTCGCAGCCGATCAGCAGCCGCTCACGCCGGCCGACGACTGATCGGTTCCGACCGCCGCTCGCTCGGGGCTAGCCGTCGACTGGCGTCGGGATCCTGTGGTACCCGGGCGACCCTCACGAGAAATCGAGGTCGACGGTCTGCTCGTCGAGGGCCTCCTGTCGCGTGTCGAGCATCCCGACGTCCTCGTACGAGACCGGCCCGGGGACTTGATGGGCTTCGGGTCCTGGTTGGTGTCCGAGGTAGGTGACGTTCGGATTCGTTCCGATGTCCGCCAGTAGCTCGAACTGCGATTCCGGTGCGTCGACGTAGTCCTCGAAGAGCGTCTGGGCGACATCTTCCCGGCTGCTCACCTCGATGTCCTGACTCGGCCCCTCGAACCCCTCGACCGTCAGCCCGAGCTGTGTGAGCGCATCGTCACTCTCGAGGTCGAGTCCGATCGCTTCGATCGCGCTCACGACGTCCAGCACCGTCTGCTCCTTCTCGGGGAGGGTATCGCCCGGTGGCGCTTCCTCCTCGTACTCCACGTGGGTCAGCTCGATCCCCTTCGCAAGGGCGATCGTCGTCCTGGTAAGGCCGTCGACGGCCTCGACAACGGCGTCGAGCGTCGGGTCAACATCCGCAAGCGACGATTCGATCGAATTCGGCGACGGCAACTCCGTGAACAGATTGATGATCGTTCGCGCCCGGGCCGGATTCGCCTCGTATCGCTGCGGGTCACTCGCGGGATTGTTCTTATCTCCGAACTGGATGACGTTCGGCGGACAGGCCTGCTCGCAGGCGCTCGTGCCGATCAGTTCCTCGCCGGCATTGCCGTCCTGACGGGCCGGATCGAAGATGCATTTCGACATGACACCACGGGGAGCGCGACGACTGACCGGCCGGCCGCGCTTATCGTAGATGCCCTCCGAGTCGAGTTCCGACCGGTCGACGTTGGGGTCGTCCCACTGGAAGTAGTTGACACCGTAAGGACAGGCGACCTGACAGTAGCGACAGCCGATACAGACCTCGTAGTCAGTCAACACCAGACCGCCGTCGTCTCGCGTGTGGCGAGCCGTCGTCGGACACACCTTTTCACACGGGGCGTCGGTACAGTGCTGACAGGGTCGGACGAGGTAATTGAACTCTTGGACGGCCGGATTGTCCGAACACTCCCCGGGCTCGACATCGACGGTACCGGGGTCCGGAGACTCGACCTCGCCGTCTTCGTAGGCGAGCACGTACATCCAGTTCGCGCCCTCGTCCCAGTCGTGTTCCTGATTGCAGGCAGTCACGCAGGCCAGACACCCGTCGCAGTGCTCGAGGTCGATCGTCATGCCCCATTGCGTCCCCTCGTCTGCGTCCTCGACTTCCCCCGCCGTTTCCTCGACGGACTGGGCCGGCTCTTGTTGCTCGACCGCACCCCAGCCGAGACTCGCAAACCCCATCCCGGCTCCCGCCTTTTTGAGCATCTCCCGACGGGACTCGTCACCACCGGCGAGGTCCACGAGCGTCGCCCCGATCCCGCCGTCCTCGTCGTCCGGACTGGCGATCGGTCGTTCGTCCTCGCCGAACTCCGCCATCACGTCGTCGTGATACCGTTCGTAGAACTCTTCCTCCGAGAGGTCCCCGCTCGTGACCCGCATGGCGTCCCGTCCCATCTCCATCCCGAGTTCCGCATCGTACTCCGTCTCCGCAAGGAGGTCCTCGAGATCGTCCTGCCACGACTCGCCGAGCGGATGAAACGCCTCCTCGTCGGGCGGGTCGTCGTCGGCGCTCATCGTCCCCACCGCGTTCGAGTTGCTGTCTCCGGAGTGGCGATCATTGTGACTCCTGTCACCACACAAGTCGAAGTATTTGCATAGAGGCCCTGCTTGCGAGTGATGGGGACCCGGCTCGATGACACGCTGCCCACCGACTCGAGGACGAACGGCCGAGAGTGAGATGGGCCGTGCTACTCGAGTGACCGTCCATACCATCGAGGCTCGGCCGCCGCCGGGACGGCACCGTCGTTGCCGGCCCGGTGCGACATGCACCCCTCGAGAGGGGACCCGTGTCGGGGTGGATCACCGGCACTCGATGCGTACCGCCACGCACCGCTCACCGGTTTGGTGGTGGAAAAGCGCCGAGAGGGAGATTTGAACTCCCGAGTCCGTGAGGACAGTAGATTTCGAATCTACCGCCTTGGCCGGGCTAGGCTATCTCGGCTCACTCTCATTTACCCGGGTGACCTTTTTACCGGTTTCGATTTTCGCTCCCCCTGATATCGATTCGCTCACGATCGAACCGAGGTCCGAGCCGCTCGAGTCGCGACGCCACCCCGCCGCGGCGAGTCAATTAGCCCGTGTTCTTCATGCCGGCCGCGATTCCCTTGACCGTCAGCCGCAGGGTCCGCTCTTCGATGTCCGTCCGATGGGTGCGGTTGAGCAAGTAGACCTGCAGCATGTTCAGCGGGTCGACGTAGGGGTTCCGCCGCTCCAGGTTTTCGCCGAGCCAATCGCGGGTATGGAGGGTCTCGCGCTGGCCGATCTCGGTGATCAGATCGGTCGTTCGCTCGTACTCGCCGGCAACGCGGGGGAAGAACCGATCGCGAAGGTCGTCGGCCGCCATCTCGGCGTACCGCTCGGCGATCTCGAGTTCGGTTCGCGACAGCGAGAGCGCGGCGTTGTCCAGCGTCGTCTGGAAGAACGGCCACTCGTCGTACATCTCCTGTAGGGTTTCCATCGAGCCACCGTCCTCGAGGTAGGCTTCGACGCCGGTCGCGATCGCGTACCAGCCGGGCAGGATACACCGCGATTGGGTCCAGGAGAACACCCACGGGATCGCCCGCAGGTCCTCGACGGTGCGCTCGCCCGACCTGGAGGCCGGCCGCGACCCCAGGTCGAGGTCTTCGATGACCGTAATTGGGGTCGCCTGTTCGAAGTACTGGACGAACCCGTCGCTCTCGAGGAGGTCGCGATACTCCCGGCGGGCGGCGTCGGCCATGGTCTCCATGGCGTCGATCCACTCCTCGTGGACTTCTTCCTCGGGCTGGTCGATCGCCTGTTTGCGTGCCCGGAGCTGCGCGTTGAGCATCTGTTCGATGTTACGCTCGGCGATACGGGGGTTGGCGTACTTCTCGGCGATCGCTTCGCCCTGTTCGGTGAACTTGACCTGCCCCGTGACCGTCGAGTTCGGCAAGGCGAGCAGCGCCTCGTTCATCGGGCCGCCACCTCGCGAGATCGAGCCGCCCCGGCCGTGGAACAGCCGCATCGTCACGTCGTGGTCGTCGCAGATCTCGCCCAATCGGCGCTGGTTTTTGTATAACGACCAGTTGGCTGCGAGGAAGCCATTTTCCTTGTTCGAGTCCGAGTAGCCGAGCATGATCTCCTGGGTCCGGCCGCGGGCCTCGAGCACCTGCGCGTAGGCCTCGTTCTCGAACAGCGATCCCATGATCCGACGCGCCCCCGAGAGGGCGTACTCGGTTTCCAAGAGCGGGACGATGTCGATTCCGGCGTGCTCGGGAAGGGAGACGACGCCGGCCTGATCGGCCAGGAACAGTACTTCGAGGACGTGGCTCGGTTCCTCGGTCATCGAGATGCAGTAGGTGTCGATGGCGTTGACGCCGTACTCGGTCTGCCAGTCCGCGAGGCTGTCGAACAGCCGGAGGACCCGCGCCGAGTCGGCCGAGAGTTCGTCAGTGTCACCCAGATCGATCACCGACTCGTCCTGTAACACGGCGTCGGTCAGGAACTCGACGCGCTCGGCCTCCGAAAGGCCGTGGTAGTCGATCCCTTCGGCCTCGAGGGCGTCCGCGATGGCGTCGGTGTGTTTCGCCTGATGCTCGCGCAGATCGAGACTGGCAAGCGAGAAGCCGAACGTGGCGACCTGCCGGCGGATGGGATCGACGTGGGCGTCGACGACGCTCTCGGCCCCGTTGTTGCGCAGGCTCGTCGCGATGACCTCGAGATCCGCGAGGAGGGCGTCGACATCGTCGTAACCGCCCGGGCGCACGTCGCCCACGCGGCGGAGTCGCTCCCGCATGAGTTTGAGCTTCTGTCGGTAGGGCTCGCCGGGGTAGCGCTCTTCGGCCGTGCGAGCGCTCCCGGGGAGCCGGTCCCGATCGCGCTCGAGGGAGGCCTGGAACTCGGAGCCGGCGTCGATCCGACTCCCGTCCTGACTCAGCACCCCGGAGAGGCGCTTGAGTTGGGTTCGGTACTGCTCTAAGATGACCGAGCGCTGGCGCTCGAGGGTGGTGGCGGTCACGTCGGGGGTCACGTAGGGGTTGCCGTCGCGGTCGCTGCCCGCCCACGAGCGGAACTCGAAGAGCTTCGGAATGTCGATGTCGCCGGGGATCTCCGCGTCGATCGCGTCGTCGAGTTCGTCGTAGACCTCGCCGACGACCTCGAACAGCGTGTTCTCGAGGTACCACTGGACGTTGCGCGCCTCGTCTTCGGGTTCGGGCTGACGATTGCGGACCTGCGGGGTCTGCCAGAGGCTCGTGACCTCCGCGTCGATGTCCCGCCAGAGTTGGCGCTCCTCCTTGTCGGTCAGCAGCCGCTCGTCTAAGGTCTCGAGGGACGTCGAAATATCCCTGAGTTTGGATTTGACGGTCTTGCGACGGGCCTCGGTCGGGTGGGCGGTAAACGTCGGTTCGATCAGGACGTCGTCCAGCACTTGCTGGACGGTTTCGATGTCGGCATCGCTGAGTTCCGCGGCCGCGGTCTCGAGGCTGTCGTCGAGGGTTCCTTCGTGGGACTCAGTGCGGATCGTGCGAACCCGTTCGCGCTCCTCGGCGAGGTTGATCAGTTCGAAATAGGTCGTGAACGCGCGAGCGACGATCCGCTGTTGATGCGGCGAGAGCCCCTCCAGTTCCGTGACGAGGGAGTCTCGCGACTCGCGGTCCCCCGATCGGTACTCGATCGCGGCCTGTCGACTGGATTCGACGGTCTCGAACGACCTGCGGGACGTCTGCTCCTCGAGGACGGTCCCGAGCAACGCACCGAGTTCGCGAACGTCTTGTCGGACGTCCCTGTTGTGGAGTCGCATATCGTGTGGATGTGCGTGACGTGGTAAAAACCCCTAGCAGGAGCAGGACTCCGCTCATACATCGTTTTCCGTGATAGTTACTGGTGACGATACCCGGTTTGCGGGTGGCCGTCGCGATCCGTCCGGTCGTCGACTCGGTCGCTATCGGTCTCGGAACGAGATTGCGGATATTTACTACGAATATAAATTATTTCTGCAACCGATGGCGTTCGGATGGCCCACACGAACGGTACCGGTATTCAATTTCGAACGGCGGCTGGTCAGCGCCGCCGGATTATCTCACCGGCCAGACGCTCGGACGGAACTCGGTCGCGTCGGATCGCCGACGGCGGACCCGAACGGTCTCGGTCGACCCTCTGTGCAACCGGACAGCGCGGTGACGCGTCACCCGTCCGTATACTGCGCACAGACCCGCCGGATTCCCTCCTCGAAGTCGATCCGGGGTTCCCAGCCCGCTGCTTCGCGGATCTTCGCGGCATCGGCACAGGTGTCGTGGACGTAGACCGACTCGGGAATCGGGTTTTCGACGTACTCGGGTTGGACATCGGTTCCGAGTTCGTCGTTTATCATGTCGACGACCGTGTTGAAGTCGTACGCCTCCCCCGTCCCGAGGTTATAGATGCCGTCGAGTTCGTTCGCCGCGGCCCGCTCGAGTCCCCGGACGATGTCGGAGACGTGCGTGAAGTCCCGCGTCTGGGTGCCGTCGCCGTAGAGAACGGGCGACTCGCCGGCGGCGATGTCGTCGGCGAACTGCGCGATCACGTTGGCGTACTCGCCCTTGTGTTCCTCGGCACCGCCGTACCCCTGATAGACCGAGAAAAAGCGCAGGCCGGCCATCGACATGTCGTAGTGATTCGAGAAGTACTCGCCGTAGCGTTCGCGGGCCAGTTTCGAGGCCTCGTAGCCCGTGTTCACGTGGACGTCCATGTCTTCCGGCGACGGCTCGGTTCGGCTGCCGTAGATCGACGAGGTCGAGGCGTAGACGACCGTCTCACAGCCGTCCTGTCGCGCCTGCTCGACCACGTTGACGAATCCCTCGACGTTCACCCTGGCACCGGTCCTTGGGTCCTCCTCGTGCATCGCATAGGAGGACAGCGCCGCCAGGTGGAACACCACGTCGACGGCCGTCGGCAGGTCGTCGTCCAGCACGCTCGCATCGACGAAATCGATGTCGTCGGACAGGTTCTCGGGCGTCCCCAAATAACAGTCGTCGACGACGGTCACGTCGTTGTCCTCGGCGAGGTGGTTCGCCAGATTCGATCCGATAAATCCCGCGCCCCCGGTGACGAGGACGGATTGTGCCTCGAGAGCCATACCGGAGAAGTCATTCGACGGGCAATAGGTGTTGGGAAACGCCGAGGGTCCGTCGGCCGATCGTGGCCACAACCGGAACCCGGTCCCGACCGGACACCGACGGGTTCTCGCGGGTGCTCGGAGACCCATGGACGATCGGTTCCCGCCGTTCGGGCTGCCTCGTCCCACAGACTCTTGCTACCACATACCACATCCCACGGGTATGCGCTACTACGAGGATATCGACATCGGGGATATTCACGAATTCGGCGAGTACCACGTCACGAAAGCGGAAATCATCGAGTTCGCGGAGCAGTACGACCCGCAGCCGTTCCACACCGACGAGGACGCCGCCGAGGATTCCGCGTTCGGCGAACTGGTCGCGTCGGGCTGGCATACTGCCGCCATGTGCATGCGTCTGCTCGTCGACGGGCCGCTCCAAAACCGGGCCAGCATGGGTGCCCGCGGCGTCGACGAACTCCGGTGGAAACGGCCAGTCAGACCGGGCGATACGCTCTCGATCCGCAGCGAAGTGGTCGACAAGCGCGTCTCCGAAACCGATCCCGAGCGCGGCTACGTCGACAGTTTCCTCGAGGGGATCACCCAGGACGGCGACGTCGTCATCTCGTGGATCGGGCTCGGCATGATCGCGCGTCGGACTCCATCCGAAGAGTGAGAACTGTCACGATACGTGTCGCGGCTCGAAGTCGAAACCCGGTCGGACGAGGGGCGCGGCCGTTCACGAGCATCGACGCAGGTACACTCACGGCACCCAGGAGATGGACACCCCACTCGAGTACGCGTTCGAGTGGGACGGAAGCCCTCACAGTCACTGTACACCTGCTCGCGCGGCGACCGTGCGAGCGGTGTCCGGTGTCGACCCGGGTCAGTCGAGACGAGAGCCCGCCAGGGACCCACGCTGGCGTCGTCACCCGGTCACGGCTCGGTCGCCCGATCGCCGAGAAAAGTCCCGGTCGGCGTCTCCATGCCATCGATTGCGGCGGTAAACGCCCCTGTCGAGCTATTGAAGACGAGTAGCGTGCCCGCGTCCCAGCAACTCACGTAAACGTGGTCCCCGTCTCGAGTGAACTCCGGGTGAAGCGACCGCCCGTCAGCCCACTCGGTCGTGTCGATGACCGTCGAGACGACGAGTTCGTCGGGATCGATCTGATAGATGAATCCGTCGTTGTCCCTGTCGGTATCGTCGAAGACGACATCCCCCCAGACGTACTCGCTGTCGGGATGTGCTGTACAGAACATGCCGTGGCCCGGAATCCGAACGTCGGCGATCGGCTCCCAGGTCTCGAGGTCCCACGCCGTTACGGCGTCGGTCATCACCGTGCCCATAATCCCGAGCCCGCGTCGCTCGTCGAGCGCGCCGGGGCTGGGATGTGGTGGTCCGGCGGTCGGGACTCGGCCGACGACCGTCCGCTGCCGAACGTCGAGAACGTAGAGGCAGTCCTCGGCCTGCGAGGCGAGATAGAAGTAACGGTCGTCCGGCGAGAACACGCCGTCATGGAGCACCCGACCGACATCGATCTCGTCGACGATCGGGAACTCGGGTTCGCCGTAGTCGACGAACCAGACCGTCCCTGCGTCCTTCAACACGAGCAGGAAACAGCGTTCCCCCGGCACGTCACGGACGGTACAGATCCGCGAGGCGATCGACTGCCCGTCGGCATCGACCGCGTGGGCCGGGATTCGATGCAGCGGCTCGAGCGTATCCGCATCGAGGATGACGGCGTGGTTGGGGTTGTAGTAGCCCGCGATGAGGAACGCCGAGCCCGCAGAGATTGCGATCGCCCGCCCCGACGTACCGGCACGGATCCGCGCGACGAGTTCGCCGCCGAAGAGATCGAGCTTGCTCACCCACCCCTGCCGCGACTGGACGTACGCGTACGCGCCCTCGCGATCGTTCGCGGGCAACTGCCGGTGGAAAACGATCGAGTGGGGTGCTCGGCCCACGCCGTCGATGCGGCCGACGCACTCGTGGCGAGTGGTATCGACCAGCGAAACCGATCCGGGCCGTCGCTCCGCGACGACCAGGAGGTCCCGCAGATCCGTGACGCCGTGTCGGGGCGCATCCGGCAGCACACGCTCCTCGGACCGCGTTTCGCGGGAGTCGGCGATTGCCTCGAGTGCCATCTCGCGAAACGACGGCGGCCTGACCGTACTGGCGGCGAGTTGCTCGCTCATTGGTCCTACGTCCCGTTTTCGCTTCGTTCGAAAATACACGGCCGCGAATACGTTCGGGCAGTCACTACCGGGCCACGGGATCGGCCGGCGAGACCGAACCGGTCACCGATCTATTCCCCGCCGATTTCGAGGTACGTCGTGTACTCCGTCCGAAACAGCCCGCTCCGGTCCGTTTCGATCGCGAGCAGCTCGTGATCGGTCTGGGCCGCCAACTGCGCGTACTCGCGTTTCGCCCGCCGATCCGTGCTCCGGATGCGCAGTATCGCGCCGCCCTCTCCGTCCTCGAGCGCGCGCTGGACGCGGGCGATCCCGCTCGCACAGCCCGTGCCACGGTTGTCGACCGTCATATCGGGGTCGACGGCGGGTGCCGTTTCGGGGATCGCTCCCTCAGTCATCGGCGGTCCCCTCCGTTGGCGCGGCCGGCGACTCGTCCGCTCCGACCTCCTCGAGATCACAGACGCCGTCGATGGGCGAGCAGGCCCGCCACAGCGGACAGAGGTTGAAGATGACGGCCAGCAGTCCGATGATGCCGACCTTGGCGAGGACGGCGATCCCGATCGGCGTGGCGACGTAGGTCTCGAGCCGAACGCCGAAGGCCGTGACGGCCTGAACGAGCCCCGTCAGGAACAACAGCGGGATGATAAACCGCACCGCCCAGCGGAACCGCTCGAGTTGCTCGCCGGCGGCTCGCGCGACGGCGGCCGTCGGCCGCTGCTGGCCCGTCGGGACGGCGACGAAGATGTTCCAGACGGCCCCGCCGATCCACGCAACGAACGCGAGGAGGTGGATCGTTCGGACGGCCGCCGCGATCGGGCCGAACCCGCGGAGGCTCACCTCCGCGAGTCCCGTCCCCGCGACGACCGCAAGCGCCAGTGCCAGCGCGAGGAGACCGACCGGCCACCGGAACTGTTCGTCGACCGGTCCGGCCCCTCGCGCCGTCACGACGAGGGTGCCGAACCACGCCGCGAGCAGAACGCCGAGGCCGACGACGAGCGGGCCGCTTCCGAGTCTCGAGGCGTACGCCGCGAGAACGACCGGGCCGGTCACCGCGAGGACGGCGACGGCCCCAGTCGCGATCCCGTCGAAGCGCGCGTACATCTCCGCACAGTAGTCGCCGGCACCCGTCTCGAGGTCCCGTGGCCGAACGAAGCAGTGTTTCCAGACGAGTCCGCCGGTGAGGACCCCCAGTGCGACGAAGTAAAGCCACTTGGCGAGCGTGACGGCCGCCGACTGGCCCCCGAGCCGTCCGCTCACCCACGTCCCGGCCAGCGAGCCCGCCAGGATCACGACGAGCGCGACCTTCGGCAGCACGTACCTATCGAAGAGATCTGTCGCGGCGGTCGTCTGCATCGTCGCCGGTGGATCGGACATCGTGCAGTCACCTACCCGTCCCTCGTGGCTCACCGACGCTAAGTTCGGTCACGGACATATTCGCATCCCGGTTCACGGCGGCCGCTGGAGAGGGATCGATGCGGATCCCCGAACATCTCCGGAGACAGCGTTTGGGACGTGTCCGCCGAAGGATCACCCCACGTCCGATGAGCGAGACACCGACGGCGGCTGACCGACCGACGACAGTCCGGTGGGAGCGGTCACCGCACGACGAGTTCTCCGCGCCGATCATCGCCCGACTCCCCTACGCCGAACTCAAACTCGAGCACCCCGCCCTCGAGCCGACCGGCTACGGCGAGTCGTTCTTCCCGGACGCCGTGCCGTACGCGTCCGGCGACGCGCACCGGGTCTTCTACTGGCGTTCGGCGCTGCGGGGCGGAGCCGGTGACATCGGGTCGCCGGCGACCTGGGAGGGAATCTGTGCGACGCCGGCGACGCTCGCGGTCCTCCCGACGAGCGAGTCGACCGCGTTCGACCTCGTTTCCTCGCGGGGGACCGCGACGGCAGTCACGGTCGACGCGACGGTCGCCGGCGAGTCGACGACCGCACTCCTCGAGTCGTACGCCGCTCCGACCGTTCGCGTTCTCGAGCGAAGCGAATCAGGCCTTCGACTGGTCGCCGAGGGGACCGAATACGCCGTTCGAACGGGAACGCGACGCCGGATTTCGCTCGCCGAGCGGACGGTCGAACGGGCCGACGGTGGCGACGGACCGACGACGACCACGCCCGAACTCGTCGTGCGAGTCCCCGGCGAGCGGGAACTACACCACCCGGCCCTCGGTGCCGACTATCGGCTGTTCCCGTCGTTCGGGGTGGCCCTCGAGACCGTGCCGAGCCCCCTTCCCGTGCCGACGACGAACGGCGAACTCGACCACGCGGCGCTCGCGGAGTCGCTTTCGCTCGACCTGTCGGCACGTCCCTATCCCGAACGCGTCCTCTGGCAGGCGATCGCCACCACCGCGTTCGACCCCCACGCCCGCTCCGAGGCCGTGCCCCGTCTCTGCCAATTCCCAACGGGACACATCGGGCTCTCGGTCGATCGGGACATCGGCGGGTAATCGGTCGGCGAACGGCCACCGTGCCGAGCGGGCGATGGCCGACGATCAGGGGTCAGCGAAGAGCAACCGGTCTCTGACCGTCTCGGCGACGCCGTTCAAGTGAGCCTGTCCGAACATCGCTACGAGAAACGCGCCGAGCGTATTGAACATGAGATCGCGGACCGTGTCATCGAGACCGTGCTGGGCCAGCGGCATCGTGAGCCCGGTTTCCGCGGCGACGAGATCGAGCGCGTACTCGAACAGTTCCCAGCCGACGCCGAAGGCCATCACGACCACGAAGATGTAGACGAACGCGATCCGACGCGGGATGTGGATGTCCGCGACGTGCAGATCGATCGCTCGAGCGGTCGTATAGCCGATGCCGGCGATCAGCGAGGCCGACAGCGCGTGGGTGAGATGGTCCCACCAGCCGATACGGCCGTACAGGCCCGCCGACCCGAGCGTATGGAGGAACACGGCGGACGTAACCCACAGGGCAAGCCACGGATCGAGCGGCAAGTCGTAGTTCCGTTCCAGCAAGGCCGGCAGAAACGTGATCAGCAGTCCGATGCCGCCGTTGAAGACCGCTTTCGGCTGGCCCGCGACGACGCCGTACGCGACGAGTCCGACGAGAAAGAGTTGCAGCACTCGGGTGAGTCGTCGCTGGGTTCGCATCGAGGGGCGCGGGAGACCACTCATCGACGCACCACCCGCCTGAGCGCGCGACGGAGTTGTCGATCCCGCCGTCTGAAGTACGCATCGAACAGCACGCCGGCGGCCAGTCCGGCGACGGTCACCGAAAGCCACTCGGTCATTACCGCCTCGTTCGTCGAGAGATAGGACGTCCCGAACACGCGATCCAGGTTCCACCGCAGCATGGTCCACGCCGCGACCGACGCCAGCGTCGTCAACACGACGAACGTGATCGCGAACCAGTGGGTCACCCGCAGCGACGTGAACATGTGGAGTTCGACCGTGATGAGCAACGCCAACCCCGCGACCGCCAGATAGGCCGCGAACGTGCCGACGCTGCCGCCGAACAGTCCCCGAACGAGGATGGGCAACGTCGCGAGGACGAGGAGTTCCCAGGGCAACATGACGCGCCATTCCCCGGCGGCGACGGGCGGCATCAGGACGACCGTGCCGACGCCGGCGACGAAAACGAGCCACTGGCGGTCGAACTCGAGCGCGCTTTCGACGAACACCATCGCGAGGACCCCGACCACCAACCACGCGAGGAAGGCGTTCGCCCGACCGCTTCGAAACAGTCGTTCGAACGCGTCCTTCGCCGCATCCACAGACGGGTCCGGACGAGCATCGCTGCCGTTCCTCGGCATGTGCGGGACCGACACACTATCGGCGTATAAACCCGCCGGAGGGCTTATCTCGCTGACTCCCCTTCGAACTGATACATGATGCTCCCGACACACGCACTGCTGGGACTGGCTCTCGCAGCGCCGCTCGTCGTCTTCGCCCCGGAGCTCGCACCGGCGGCGCTCGTCGGCGGGTTCCTCGGCGGCGTGTTGCCGGACCTGGACCTCTATGCGGGACATCGGCGGACACTCCACTATCCGACGCTGTACGTCGTCGCCGCCGTCCCGGTCGTGATCGCGGCAGTACTCATCGCGACCCCGTGGCTCGTCGCCGCTGCCTTCCTGTTTGCCGGTGCCGCTCTCCACTCTCGAATGGACCGGTACGGTGGCGGCCTCGAGCTCCGGCCGTGGGAAGGGACCTCCGATCGGGCGGTGTACGACCACGTCAGGGACCGCTGGCGGGCACCGAAACGCTGGATTCGCTACGACGGCGCACCGGAAGACGTAGTCCTGTCGCTGGCCGTCGGTGCCCCGCTCTGGCTCGTCCTCGAGGAGCCATTCCGGTGGCTCGTCAGTCTCGGCGTACTGGTCGGCGGGGTGTACGGCCTCCTTCGGCGACAGCTGGCGACTATCGCCCCGGTCGTGTTCGGGTCGGTCCCCGAACCGGTCGCGGAGTACGTACCGAGTCGATACAAACACGACTGACGCCGCGACCGGACTCGAGGACGGCGGCGTCGATCGCGGGCCGAATGGCGATGTCGGTCTCGAATAGCTGTCTCAAGCGCCACTCGTCGCCAGTGTCGCCACTGAGCGTCACTGGACACCTGACTTCACGACGGCTGTGCGATGGCTGTGGAAATCGTTTCAGCGGTTACGATACCGCCAGCACCGAGAACCGGAACGGATCCACGTCCGTGTCCGAAAAATCCCCTTCGAACTGCCAGCGGAGACGAAGGGATCCGGACGGTCGTCACTCGCAGGGAAACGAACTGACGACACTGTATCGGTTCGTAATCGACGAAAGAACGGAGATGCTCCGACTGGGATTCGAACCCAGGTCATTGCCGTGAGAGGGCAATATGATTGGCCGGACTACACCATCGGAGCGGGCTTTGTCTTCACTCCATCGTAGCGGAGTACGATGTTTAAGCATTCCGTTTCGATCCGGGAGTGTCGAACGGTGCCACGCGACCACGTGCCGGCGATCTCCTGCCGACGGTCGCCGTTATTCTTCGAAGGGCGATTTCGTCGCCTCGGGCTCGAAACCCTCGAGGCTGATGATGTTTTCACGGCCGACGCGGAGTTTACTGATCGTTCCCTCGTCTTCCATGTCCGAGAGGAGCATGCTGACCTTGGATTTCGACCAGCCGGTCTCTTCGACGATGTTGACCTGCTTCATTCGGCCGCCGTTCTCCCGAATGAGCGCGACGACGCGATCCTCGTCGGTCATGAGTTCTTCCTCGGAGAGGGCGGCCCCGGCGTCGGCCGAGTCGGCCGCCCCGTTGCCCGTGCTCGAGCCGCCGGCGACATCGGGTTCGGGCGGCCGCCCGGCCGAGCGATCCATCGCAGTGTCGGCCGGAGCATCGCCGGTTCCGGGCCCGTACCGGCGGTACCAGACGGCGGCCGCGATGCCGACACCGACGACGAGGAGGGCGGCGAGATACCAGCCGCGGTCACCGCTCATCGCACCGGCCGGTCCCTGTTCGTCGCTCCCGACGGCACCGCTGGTCGAACTGGTCAGTTCCGCACGCGGGCGGCCGTCGTCGAACTGCTGTTCGCCGCTCCACCCGATTGAGGTCGCGTTCTCGAGCGAGCCGCCGTCGTATTGGCTGTCTGGGTTGGGGCTGACGGAACGGAACCGGAGATCACCGCCCGCCTCGAGTTCGAGCGACTGATCGGGGGCCAGATAGAGGCCCCGAAAGACGTCCCCGACGACGATCGTCTCGCCGTCGACGGCGGCGAAGTTCGTCCATGTGAACGACATTTCGACGACGCCGCGCGGGTTGATCCGGCCTTCGTCGACCCGGATGGATCGATCGAAGTTCGTCGCGTCCATCTCCCGGCCGGTCTTCTGTGAGCCGGCCGCGGCCAGCTCACGCGATTGATTGATAAACGCCTCGTACCGTCCGGTCTCGTTGGCTTCGAACGACTCGGCGAACGCCCTGAAGTTCCGTTCGGCCTCGGTCGCGTTCTCCTCGTTGGCGAACAGCCGTTCGTGGCGGAACGTCCACGTCGCGCTGCCGTTCTCGTAGACCGTGATCTCGAAGGTCGTGTCGTCCCACTCTCGTTCCTGTGAGACGAACGGGGCCGGGTCCGCGGGAGCGGGCGACGACGGTGACTGGGGAGCGATCCCGGCGGCCGTCAGTACGACCGACCCGCTGGCGCCGGCAACGGCCGCGAGGATGACGAGAGCAACGAGTCCGACGGAAACCGGCCGATTCATTCGTCTCCCACTACGTGCCGCAGCTAAAAATCCTTGTGAATACACGGATCAGATAGTTTGACTTCCAAACCGCGTCATAACCGTCGCATGAGCCGCTCGGAGGGCCGTTTCGACGTAGCCGGCCTTCGTCCGACGATCGACGCGCCGTGTCGATAGCCACAAACCCGACGACCGCGTACCGGGTCACGTGATCTCGAATATCGCGCAGGGCGTGCAAGCGTTTACCAGCAACGTCTTTCTGGTGAGCGGGGACCGACCCGTACTCGTCGACGCGGGCGCGAACTTCGACGTCGTCGACGCCGTCCGCGCCTGCGTCGACGACCTCGAGGCAGTCCTCCTCACGCATACGCATCGCGACCACGTCGGCAACCTCGCCGCGGTGAAAGACGCCTTCGATGTCGACGCGTGGGGGTACGATACCTCGATCGAGGGCGTCGATCACCCCATCGCGGACGAGGACACGGTCCAGTTGGGCGACGACGAGTACGTCGCGCTCCACACCCCCGGACACAAGAACGACCACCTGTGTTTCTACTCGGAGCCGGCGAACGTGCTGTTCGCGGGCGATCTCGTCTTCCAGAACGGGAGCTTCGGCCGCACCGATCTCGAGGAAGGCGATCGCGAGACCCTGATCGAGAGTATCGACCGCGTCCTCGAGCGGATCGACCCCGATCTCGCGGCACTCCACACCGGTCATGGCCCGAGCGTGACGGCGGATCCCTACGAGCACGTCGAACTGTCGGCCCGGATGGCACGGCAGGCCTGAGTCCGGGTCCAGAGCCACGCGCCGATTCCGCGGTCGACGGCGGCCGGCCCCTCACTCCCGTCCGGCGGCCTCGAGCAACGCCTCGTAGGCGTCGGCGTACGCACGTGCGACCCGTTCGGGATCGGCCCGGCGATCGCTGCCGAGTGCCGGGAGCGACACGCGCTCGAGCGGGTCGAGATAGTCGAGTACGTCCGGGACGCGCTTTTCGATGGCCCCATCCCTGGGACTCGAACTGGCGATCTCGCAGGCGCGACAGTAGCGATCGCCCGGGTAGATCCGCGCGCGACCGGGTTCGACGGCCGCGACGGCGGCGATCGAGGAAGGGGCAAGCGCCTCGAGCGGCCGCGCGATGTCGCCGTAGGATTCGACGACGGCGATGTCGGTCGCCTCGATATCGGCAGCCAGTCGCTCGAACGCGGGGACGTACCGCGCTTCGGCGAGGTCGTTGAACTCGTCGACGCTCTCGACGGGGATCGCGTTCTCGAGCGGGAGCGCGTCGGCGACCTGCGCCGGCAGGTCGGCGGTCGCGTTGCGGACGAACAGCGGGTCGTCGCCGTCGCGACCGATCCGGTCGACGAGGAACTCCCTGTCGGCGCGGCCGAGCAGACCGGTCCCGCCGTCGGGGGCGGGCCGCCACAGCCGGTGGACAGGGTTGAGCCGCTCCGGCGGTCGATCGCGGCCGTCCGCCGCCGAGAGGCGTGTGGCGTCCTTGCCGTAGAGTCGCCCCTCGGCGAGCGCTCGCCGGCAGTCGTCGTGGTCGAACCAGAAGTCGTTGCCGGCGCGGGGCTTGTACCCCACCGCACCGGTTCGCTCGAGCAGGCCGGCCGAGAACGTGGTCTTGCCGGCGTCGACGCGATCGGCACCGACCACGAGAAGGATCATTCTTTCAGGCCGTAGTAGCCGGGCTCGTCTTCGTCTCGGGGTTCGGCGACCACGAGGTCGTCAGCGTTGGTCATAACCCACGGAATCGCCCAGTCGAGCAGGACGTCCTCGGTTTCGGGGTCGAGTTCGGCGTCGGGGTCGGCTCCCTGCAGCATGCGGGCGATCTCGTAGACGGTGTACATCTGGTCGTCCTCGAGCAACTCCGCGGGCGTGTAGAAGTCACACGGCGGAAGCTGTTCGAATTCTGCTTTCGGAACCGGCATGGTCAGTCGTACGCGGGCGGGCCACAAGACCGCACCGATCCCGTGTCCCGGTTGCGGTCCGCGAGTCGGGTTTCGGGACGCCGGGTCGGGCCGGTAGGAGCATGTCAGGCCGACGGCCGTCTCGCGAGCTGTGAGCGGAAGATCGGCTCGAACCCCTCGAGATAGGCCCGGACGTCGAGCGAGTCGATCTCGCCGCAGTAGTCGGTGGCCGACTCGTACTCGCGACACCACCGGTCGATGAACTCGGCTTCGATCCCGGACTCGCGGATTCGATCGACGACCGGATCGACGGTCGCATCGGTCGGTGCTGTCCGGATCGCTTGAAGGTCCGCGCGTGAAACGACTCCTGACTCGAGCGCGCGAACCACGACGCACGAACTGTAATCGCCGTCGGCGAGTTCCCGCTCCCAGGTGGCGATCCAGTTGCCGATCCGTGCCATGCGCTGTCCGTGAGCGACGACGTTCCGAACGGCCGATAGCTCCCGGGAGTCGAAGGCGAGGGCGTTGGCGAGGTCGATATCGGCGAACGGGAAGAGCATCATGTTGTAGACGTCGTACGTACGGAGTTCGCGTTCGCCGACGAGGCCCGGGTGCTGAGCCAACAGCGCCGAGTAATCGACCGACTGCAGCGCCTGTCGGACATCGAACCGGAACAGGTCCGTGAACTCACCCGCGTGCGGGCCCGCCGCGTACTGCTCTAAGAGCGCGTCCCAGAGGTCCTGCTGAAACCGGACGTACTCGCCGTCAACGCCCGCCCGAGACGGATCGGCGGGCCGGGAATCGAACGGGACCAGCAGCAACTCCTCGAGGGTTGTCCGGTCGCCGTGACACTCGGCGACATCGTCGATAACGGTGATGAACATCGTTGCCAGTACCTTCGCGTCGCGAACGCGCTGGCCGTACTCGTCACTGACACACGAGAGCCTGAATTCGGGTTCAATCGCATCGAACCAGCGCCACGCAGACCGGTCCCGGTCGGCGATCAGTTCGTCGTACGCGTCGGCGAACGGCCGCACCGTTTCCGAGAGCGTCCGCTGCTGTGCGTCCGAGAACGGGTCCGTCTCGACCTCGAGTGGCGGACGTTTTGCCTCTATTTTCATTACCTATCGCTATGGCCGTCGACTATAAATTATTTGTTGATAACTAGTACGGTATTACTTCAATGCGCCGAGAGCAGAGCGTCGAGGACGAGGCAGGCGAACGGAGCCGAATGATGCTTTCGTGGCGAGCGCGAACGACTCGAGTATGTCGGCAACTGATGCCGAACGCGACACGGGCGTTCACGTACTGCCGATCACGGTCGAGTACGGCGGGCAGGAGCTCACGATTACGCCGACACTCGTCGAAACCGACCGCGGTCCGATCCTGATCGACGCCGATCCGCAGGGTGCCCGCGACGGCGTTCGGACCCACCTGCGATCGCTGGGGTACGACCTCGCCGACGTTTGGCTCGTCCTCGTGACCCACCACGACGGCGACCACGCGGGCGGGCTTGCGGCCCTCCTTGAGCGAGTCGATGCGGTCGTCGCGACTCACCGCGCGGAAGCGCCGTACATCTCCGGCGAGTCGGAACCGATCACGGGCGACGGCGATCGCTATCCGCCCGTCGATGTCGATATCGAACTAGCCGATGGAGTCCGGTTTTCGACGCTTGCGGGGCCGATGGAGGTCGTCGCGACGCCCGGTCACGCACCGGGACACGTCTCGCTGTACCTCCCGGAGGCGAACCTGCTCGTCGCCGGCGATGCGCTCGTCGCCGACGGGGACGCCCCCCTCTCCGGTCCGAAGCCCCGCTTTACCCCGGCGATGGAGCAGGCGATCGAGTCCGTCGGGACGCTGGCGGACCTCGAGATCGATCACACCGTCTGCTATCACGGGGGATACGTGGACCAGGGGACCGAACGGATTCGAGAGATCGCCCGCCAGTTAGACGAGTGACTCCGTGGCCGGATTGCCGTCCGGCGGCGGGTCTCGCTCCGAGACGGTGAGTTCCCACGCGAGTGGACGGACGAGCGGAAACGGACGGAAGCGGAATTCTCATCGGTGTCCGGCACGAACCGACGCACAATGCGACTCGAACTTCGCGTCTGTCAGCACTGTCTCGACGGCGATCACGGCAACGAGAAACGGACCGCCCTCCTCAACGACATGGTCGACTGCGCCGAACAGATACAGGAGTACAAGGAAGTCATCGACCTCGACGCAGTCCACATCCGCAAGGTCAAGGACGACGAACCGGGAAAGCCGGCGGCGCTGCCAGTCGTCTCGGCGACGATCCAGAACGATCAGGTCGTCCTGAACGATACCCAACTCGTCGCCGAGGGTCAGGACGGCAACATGCTGGTCTACACCACCCCCGACGACGTACTGACGGTGCTCGCGGGGAACTTAGACGAGATCAGCAAGGCCGTCACCGAAGACGTGACCGTCGACCTCTCCGCGGTCGGCGCGGAAATCGTCTCACAGGCCGACCTTGGCGCGAACCGGGAGCAAGAGCAGTAACAGCCACCGCGCGGTGGCCGATGGTGCGTCCGCGTCCGGGGCCGACCAGTCTGATGTCGTCTCCCGAGCCGGAGGCTCCGACTGGCTGTACGGGACCGCCGGTTTCGTGACCGCTGGCGGAGGGGCCGTCCGACCGGCCGAGCCGACACCACCGCGACACGCGTTGGGCACGGTCAGGCGGCCACGGTTCGCGACGGACGCCGCCCGCAACGCCACGAATGGCCGTCCCTATCGACGTTCTGGAACGACTAAAATCCGCGAAAACGGCTTAGATGCGGCCGACGTTTTCGACGCCGACGCTTTCGACGCCCTCGACGTCCGCGAAGCTCTCCTCGACGGTCTCCGTCCCGCCTGCGCCGTCAGGAACGATCACGGTCGGGTAGAGCGCGACGAGACCGAACGCGACTTCGTCGCGTTCGACGCCGTTGATTTTCGCGCCCTCGGGGAGGGCACTCTCGAGGCGCTCCTGAAGCGCGTCGAGGTCGATATCGGGGCTGTCCGGCATGACCTTGATTTTGGCAGCGACTTTTCCCATGGTAGTTACGGTCCGGTGAACCCACAGTCGGGGCACTCGTAGAGGTTGCTCTGCTTGCGACACTTGGCACAGCGGTAGATCTGCTGGCCGCAGTCGGGACACTTGAACGCTGCGGCGTTCGTGCCCGCGATGTTGAGCCCGCAGGAGACGCAGGAACGCGTCTCTCGGTCGTCGGTCGTACTCATATCCCCCCTTTCCCGCCCGCCGTTTTTAACTCTTTTCAAGGCACGTCTCCCCTCGACAACGAGTACCATGAGACACGCAGGACGCCGTCCCGGGCGGAATTTCTGAGCCTGAAAACGCCCTTGCAGGTACTTTACGGATCGACAAGAACACCCGAATGAGGTTCGGGGGTCTATGACCGACCGAACCTCTGCCTCTGACATCTTCCACGGTCGCTGGCAGTCACGAACCTGCACAGCGACCGGCTTCCGGAACTCAACATTCAACACCGTGCCGTCCCTAGATCTGATGAATGCGCCTCGACGACTACATCGAGGACTTAGAGCCCGACGAGGAGGCCGAGCGTCGCCGCCTCGCCAAGGAGAAGTCCTACGCGATCACGGACCACCTAGAGGAGTTCGAACGGAAGTTCGACGACGCGCTGAGCGGTGATACCCTCGTTGGGTCGACCTCGCCGTCGATCTTCGTCGGTCGATCGAACTACCCCGACATTCCCGTCGGATTACTCTCCCCTGTCGGTGACGAAGACGCCGCCGCGGAGTACGTCACCGACGGCGACTGGTACCGCCAGGGGTACGCGATCGACGACGTGCTCCAGCGACGGACCGGCCTCCTGAACTCGAGCAAGCGGGCGAACGTGGAGTCCCCGTCGATCGCGAGCCGGCTAACCCCCTCCGTCCACGACACGTGGGACGGCTTCGTCGGCGTCCAGCGGGAGGTCGCCATCGCTGACCGTCCGGTCGACCTCGAGATCGGGTTAGACGACAAACCCGATCTCGGCCTCGACGCCGGAACGGACGTGGCGACGCCGCGTGGCCCGCAGGCGAACGCCCGCAACGCGGCCCTCACCGAGAACCCCCACGTCCCGCGGCCGGTCAAGAAGACTCTCGAAGACGACGACTGGCAGGCCGAGGGCGCGATGACCTACCTCTATCGCCGGGGGTTCGACGTCTACGAGATCAACTCGATCCTCTCAGCGGGCGCGCTCGGGCAGACGAAACAGCGCCGACTCGTTCCGACGCGGTGGTCGATCACGGCCGTCGACGACACCGTGGGGCAGTACCTCCGCGGGCGTATCCGGAACGCGCCCAGTATCGATGAGGTCCAAGTCTGGGCTAACGAGTACGTCGGCAACCGGTACTGGATCGTCCTCGCGCCGGGCACTTGGGAGTTCGAACTGGTCGAAATGAAAGCCCCCGGCAGCATCTGGAACCCGAACCCCGAGGACGACCTTTGGATGGCCAGCGCCTCGGAAGGGTACGAGGGCCGCTCGAGCTACGTCGAGGAGACCGCGGGGGCCTACTACGCCGCTCGACTGGGCGTCCTCGAACACCTCGAGTCGATCGGCAGGCAGGCGAAGTGTCTCGTCCTCCGTGAAGTATCGGACGACTACTGGGCCCCGGTCGGCGTCTGGCAGGTCCGCGAAAGCGTTCGCAACGCCTTCGAGGGCGAGTACGGCGAGGCCGAAACGTTCCACGAGGCGGTGTCGGAGGTCGCGACCCGATTGCCGGTTTCCGGCGCGCGATTGCGGCGCAAATCCGAACTTGCGGCCGGATTGCAGTCGAATTTGAGCGCATTCTCGAACGCGAAGTAAGCCGGGGACCGGACCCCGACTGACAGGCGACCGACCACGGACAGCGATGCTTCGAACCAGCCATCGTCGGGAGCCGTCGCGACTCGCTTCGCGAGTTCTCCAACTGGATCGGCCATCTCGAGCCTGAGACGGATCAAAATGTGGCCTGAGTTGACTGTACATTCAGCAATAATGTGTCTACTGCTACCAGTCCGCATACATTGGGGTAATAAATCGCTCAATTTTTATGCCCGAAATGCATACCGCCGGTGATGACATTCGACTTTACGCCGACTACGGTCGACGACCTCGACCCCGAACGACGGCCGTCGTTCGTTCTCGCACTCGTTCCGGTGCTCGCAGTCGTCACGTTCCTCGGGATCGGGTCGGCCCTGCTCGGGTTGGCCCCCCATGTCCCGCTGCTCTGGAGTATCGTCTTCGTCGGCGCGTTCGGTCGCTATCTCGGCTATCAGTGGACCGACCTCTCCGATGGGATCACAAACGGCCTCCTGATGGGGAGTCAGGCGCTGTTGATCCTCTTTATCATCTACGCGCTGATCGCCACCTGGGTCGACGCCGGGACGATTCCGGCGATGATGTACTACGGCCTCGAGTTGCTCACGCCGACGGTGTTCCTGCCGATCACAGTGATCCTGGCAGCGGTCGTGGCGTTTTCGATCGGGTCCTCGTGGACGACGGTCGGGACGCTCGGGGTCGCGTTCGTCGGCATCGGGGCGGGGCTGGGCGTTCCCGCGCCGATGACCGTCGGCGCGGTCATTTCGGGTGCCTACGCGGGCGACAAGCAGTCGCCCCTCTCGGACACGACGAACCTCGCGGCCGGCGTGACGAACACGTCGCTGTACGACCACATCCACCGCATGCGAACTGGGACGGCCATCGCGTTCGGGCTCTCGATACTCGGCTTCGCCGTCCTCGGACTCCGGGCCGGCGGCGAGATCCCGGTCAGTCGCGTCGCCGAGATCCAGACCGCACTCGCAGGGACGTACAACCTCTCCGTGCTCGTCTTCCTGCCGCTGGTCGTCACCTTCGGGCTCGCACTCTACGGCTACCCCGCGCTTCCGACGCTCGTGGTCGGCGTCGTCGCTGGGATCTGCACCTCGATCCTCGTCCAGGGTGCCGGTTTCGTCGCCGCCTGGGAGATCTTCATGAACGGGACCGCGCCCGAAACCGGGACCGATCTCGTAAACGAACTCCTCGCGACCGGCGGCCTCACCGGCTCTGCCTGGACGATCACCGTCGTCGTCGCCGCACTCTCGCTGGGTGGCCTCCTCGAGCACACCGGCGTGTTGGCGGTGCTCGCCGACCGGCTCTCGCAGGCCGTCTGGAGTTCCGGCAGCCTGATCGCCGGCACCGGTCTCTCCGCGATCCTTATCAACGCACTCACCGCCCAGCAGTACATGAGCATCGTCCTTCCCGGGCTGACGCTCAGAAACCTCTACGAGGAGTTCGGTCTGGATAGCGACGAACTCTCGCGGGCCGTCGAAGCGGCCGGGACACCCACCGGCGCGCTCATTCCGTGGCACGCCGGCGGCGTCTTCATGGCCTCCGCGACCGGCGTTCCCACCCTCGAGTACGCGCCGTTCTACCTGTTCGGGCTGCTGTCGCCGCTCGTGTTGTTCGCGATGACGCTGACCGGTCGCGGCGTGCCGACGACCGACCGCGTCGAACGGGCCCAGACGGCCGACTGAACCGACCCGCTCGCGGCCACACCGTCGTCACTCCGTTTCGACGACGGCCCGCTCCCGGTCGAGATCGGACTCCGGAGCGTCCGGGTCGGTCCCCTCGAGTCGATCGGCGACCGTCAGGCAGGCCTTGAACGTCGCGAGGACGACGGGCCCGACGAACAGGCCGACCACGCCGAAGAGGTAGACGCCGCCGACGACGCCCAGCAGGGCCGTCGCCGGATGTAACCCCGAGCGCCGGTCGACGAGGTACGCGCGCAGATAGTTGTCCGCCACGGTGAGCACGGCGAGCCCGTATCCTAGCAGGACGACGGCCCGGACGGGATCGCTCGAGGCCGCGTGGGCGACCGTGACCGGGCCCCAGACGAGCCAGACGCCGACCGTCGGGAGAACCGCCGCGAACACGAGGACGATCGCCAGCGTGGTCGCGTACGGAACTCCGAGGAGTGCGAGCCCCACGCCACCGAGTAGCCCCTGAATGATGGCGACGAACACGTGCGCCCGAAGGACTGCCCGGGTAACGGCGTGGACTTCTGCGAACAGTTCGTCGAGCACGTCCGCCTCGAGCGGCGCGGTCTCGCGGAGCCAGGCCACGAACGCGGGCCCATCGACCAACAAATAGTACAGCAGAAAGACGACGACGAGCACCCCGACCGCGACGTCCATACCCGTCGTCACGAGATCGACGCTGCGGACCAGCGTCAGTTCCGCGACATCGGGGATCGATCCTTCGAGCTCCGACCGGAGTGCGGATTCGAGCGCGGTGGCCGTCTCGTTGCCCATCCCCAACTCGTTCCGAGCCGTATTACGAGCGGCTGTAACGATGTGGTCGCTCTCGATCGACTCGAGGGTCGAGACGCCGGTCCGGAGCACCACCAGCGAGACGAGGACCAGCGGAACGATGCCGGCGGCGACGGCGATGCCGGTACACGCGAGTCCGGCGAGTCGCGGGCCGACTCGTGGCTCGAGTCGGTCGTATGCCGGCCGGAGGACTACCGCGAGCAGACAGGCCGCCAGCACGTACTCGACGAGCGGCAGGACCAACAGGGCGGCGAGCCCGCAAAGGACGGCGACGAGGAGGGTGAGAAACGTCGTTCGGGCGTCCATATTTCAACGTCTTGAATAGAACCTATAAGTATTGGTGTTTCTGACTGTGTGCCGGGGTTACAGGACACGGCGCGACCGTCGCCGAGTCGAGCGCAGCCGCGGCCGGCCGCCACGGTCGGCCACACCGCGTCCGAAAGAACATTCGTCGGGTCGAGCAGGAGTGCCATCGTCGGCGGCTAGTCGCCTCCGGCCCGTAACGAGCCCCCGGCCGGAACCGCCGGGCGGCTCACCGCTACACCGGGACCGGCAGCCACTCGAGGAATCGGAGCACCAGCGTCGGCTCGAACACCGGCTCGTGGAGCACGAGCCAGTCGAGCAAGACGAGTCCACCGCCGTGGGCGACGACGGAGGGGAGGATGGAGTCGGACTTGTAGTCGACGGCACCGAACAGGACGTCCGTCGGCCCCGACAGCACGAACTCGATCGGCGGTTTCGAGGCGTGGTGAAGCATGTAGATCACGGGGCTGATGAACACTGCGCCGATGCCGAGTTGCTTGACCCCGACGCAGAGCAAACCTCGATAGTAGGTCTCGGCGGCCAACGCGAGGACGAGGAGTTTGATCGCGTGGGGGACAAACGCCGCCGGCGTGGCCGAGGTCTCCCAGATGGGATAGAACGCACGGATGGTCGGTAGCGTCGAGCCGACGATGTAGAACGGCAGTACGAACGCGGCCAGCAGGACCGTATTTCGGAGCGCGAGCCGATCGATCCGCCAGCCGATTCGCTTGCCTTGCGAGAGCGCGAGCGCGAGCGGTCCCCCGATCAGAAGCACGCCGTCGACGACGGTTCGGTGAGTCAATTCACTGGGAACGACGCGCATCCACAGGACGGTGAGAACGGCACCGAACAGCAACGACTGCTGGACCCAGGTAAGTCTCAGGCGATCGGGAAGCCAGTGGTCGTCGCGCCGCCCCGACTCGGAGGCCACGGTGTCACTCGTCGGCGGTCGGGACGGGACCGGTCCCGACCACGTCCCGGACGTGGCCCTCGAACTCCTGCCGGCGCTGGAAGTACGTCTCGTCGACCGACTCGAGGACGGTCGACAGCTCCCGTGGGCCCTCGGGCGTTCGAATAACGGCGTCGCCCTCGAGACGACGGACTTCGCTCTTCTCTTTGGGCCAGGTCAGCCGCGAACTCACACGGGCAAGCGGCGCGCCCTCGACTGGCGTGTGCTCTCCGAGCGAGACTGCCGGCTCCGCGTCCTCGTCCTCGTCGCTCATAGCGGGTCGTTTGCGAGGGCGGCGATTCAAGCTTTCGTTTCAGCGGGTGCCACCGAAGCAGGTGTCGACCACGGCCGAACCTTTCCGACAGCCGAGGTGTGTCTGACGTATCGTTTTGTGATGGGACGCCGAACGGGCGGGTATGACAAGCCTGACGGAGGCCTACGATGGGACCGCACCGGGGGTGACGAGTCGCCGCCTGTATTCGGGGATGGCGCTCGTGGTCCTCGGTGCCCTCATGGCCGTCGTGGCCGTGCTCGTGGCGACGACCGACCTCCTCGGCGGGTACGCGATCGCACTCTCGGGGGATCTGTCCGCCCAGTTCGCGACCGTCCGCGCCGCGAGCATGCTGGCCGGCCTCAGCGTCCCGACCGTCCTCGTCGGCGTGTTCGTCGTGTTGCCGGCCGGCCGTCGCGTCCAGGCCACGGCCGCGATCAGCGCCAGTCTCTGCCTGCTCGGAGTCGTCCTCTTCTGGCACGCCTACCCCGAACACTGGCGCTACGGCAGCGAACAACTCACGCTCGAGGTCTCCGCGATCTACCTGCTCGGACTCCTGCCCGCGATCTGGTGTCTGTTCAGCGCCGTCGCCACGTTCAAACAGCGCAACGACCCGGGGGGGAACCTCGAGATGAACGTCACCCGCCACAACAAGACCGTCCTCGAAGTCGACGACTCGAGCGATGCGGACGGGCTGGGCGGCATCGGTTTCCTCGGCGGGACGCCGAACGGCGACGTCGAGACGCAGACTAACGGAACCGACGAGGGTGGCACGAACGATCCCGACGGCACGTCGCTTTCCTACGACGAGCGAGAGAGCGAGCGCCGGTCTACCCGACGGTCGGCCGCGTCCTCGGGGCGAACCCGCACCACTGACCCCGGCCGCCCCGCCGGCGCTGCGACCAGCGACGGCGGGTCCGCTGCGAGTGATATTACCTCGCCGCTCGAATCCGGCGACGGCCACGATGCGGAGATCGTCGAACCGTCGCCCGAGACGCCCGACGAGCCGACGGACCGCTACTGTGGAAACTGCACACACTTCGAGTACGTCCGCTCAGCCGAGGGGATGGTGCCCTACTGCGCGCGCCACGACAGGGCCATGGACGACATGGACGCCTGCGACGAGTGGTCGCCGAACCGGCGATAGACGCGCCGCCGTTTCGTCCCGTGTTCCGCCGACCGACCCGCGAGAGCAATGGGTGGCGATGACTGGTCGCCCGCGTCGGGGGCTAGATCCCGAGTCCACGTCGTCCCATCTCGAGGCCCCACTGGGGAATCTCGAAGACGATCAGCGCGACGATGAGGAGTTCGGCGACAGTCACGGCGACCATCATCAGATCGGCGCGCTCGCTGCTGACCGCGACGCCGATCGGGAGGCCGAACTCCTTCTTCCAGACGGGATAGAACAGCGCGATGCCGCGCTTGCTCCCCGCGACATCGAGGACGTAATGGGTCAACACGCCGATCCAGACGTACTGGAGGTTTTCGAACACCTCCGGAAAGGCGACAAAAGCGGCCAGAACCGGCAGGTTGTGGAGCGTCTTGCGGTGCTTGCCGAAGGCGGTGTCGACGTCCGGAAACAGTGCGCCGAGCGAAACCGGGACGCCGATCATGATGATCGTTCTGAACGTTTCCAGGTCGCCCGTCGGCTCGAGGAGATACCCGAGCCCGATACTCAAGAGGACGGCATTCAGTACGTGCCCTTTCTTGTTCATCTAGCCGCATCTGGGGAGTCGACGACGGAATAGTTTTCTCTCGAGAGAATCAGTCGCTCGGACTCGTTTCGACCGGCCTCACCGCGAGTCGATTTCGGCGAGCAAGTCCGTGAGCGCCTGATCGACCGTCTGTGCCCGCACAGCCGCCCGATCACCGTCGAAGACGTAGCGGGAGACGGTCGCATAGGACTCCGCGCTGCCCCACGGGCCACCGTAGGAGACCCCGATGTAGACGGTGCCGACCGGATTCGCCGCCGTGCCGCCGGTGGGGCCGGCGATTCCGGTCGTCGAGACGCCCCAGGTGACGTCCGTGACGTCCCTGATCCCCTGTGCCATCTGGCGGGCGACGGGCTCGGAGACCGCCCCGTGCTCGTCGAGTGCCTCGCGACTGACGCCGAGATGGCGGCGCTTGGCATCGTAGGCGTAGGTCGTCAGGCCCGAATCGAAGTAGTCGCTCGCACCCGGGACGGCGGTGATCGCCGCGCCGATCAGACCACCGGTGCAGGATTCGGCGACGGCCAGGGTCTCCTCGGCGTCGCACAGCGCGTCGGCAACCTCCCGCGGCAGGTCGCGGTCGATGGCGTCGTTCATGCCCGATCCCATGGGCGGCGGCGTTGTGAAAGCGGGGGTTGCCGTCCGAACGCAACCCCGCTCCGAGCGAGTCGGCCACCTTCGAGAGACACCGACCCATTCCGCCCGCCCAGGAAACGGAAAGAAAGACGGGACGTGACCGCCCACTGTCCGACATGAACTACGAGACGCCGCTGTTCTTCCACGTGATGAAGTACGCGGACGCGGCGACCCACGATGTCATCGACATGGTCAGCGGAAACCCCGACTGGGAGCCCCCCGAGGCACTCCGCGAGGGCCTCCACGAGTACGCCGACTTCGAACCCGACCGGTTCCAGTACCCGCCAAGCGAGGGCCTGCTCGAGTTGCGCGAGGAAATCGCCGCACGGCGCGGCGTCGATGCCGACCAGATCGTCGTCACGAACGGGACCGGCGAGGCGAACTACCTCGCGATGGCGCGGGCGCTCGAGCGCGAGCGCGGCGACGAGATCCTGCTGACCGATCCCGTCTATCCCTACTACCCGGGCAAGACGACGATGCTCGGGGGCACCCAGCGGTACGTCGCGACCGACGACGAGGGCCGACTCGATCCCGCGGACGTCCGTGCGGCCGCGAGCGAAGCAACGGCCGCGATCGTCGTGAACACGCCGAACAATCCGACCGGGGCGGTCTACCCCGCCGAGACGATGCGGGCCCTCGTCGGCGTCGCCGAGGAGTACGACGCGATCCTCATCAGCGACGAGGTGTACGACCACTACGACCTTTCGGGGCGGTTCGCGAGCGCGCTCGAGACCGACTCCGCCAACCGGATCGTCACCAACGGCTTCTCGAAGTCGATGGCGGTCACCGGCGCTCGCGTGGGCTACGCGATTTTCCCGCCGGCGCTCGTCGCCGACGCCAAGAGCCGCCACATGCTGGTCAACGTCGCCACCACGCGCCCCGGTCAGTACGCGGTCCTGAACGCCCTTCGGGAGACGGGACCCGACTATTACGAGCGCAATCGAGACCTGCTCCGCGAGCGCGTCGACACCTTCACCGACGCGCTCGATGCGGCGGGCGCGGAGTACACCAGACCGAGCGGGTCGTTCTACGTGATGGCCCGCTTCGACGGCTATCCGGGCACGCTCGCAAACGTCGAGCGACTGATCGACGAGGCCGGCGTCGCGGGGATGCCCGGCGAAGCCTTCGGCGACTCCCGAACCGAGTGGCTGCGGTTCGCGCTCGTGACGCCGCGCGTCGCGGAGGCGGCCGAGCGGTTGGCCGCGTATTTCGACTGACGCCCTCCGTCCGTTCGGCGGCGACGACAGTCCGGCCGAAATACCGACACGTCGAGCGGCCGACCACCCGCGTAATGCTTCTCGAGGCCGTCGTCGCGGTACGCTATCCGTGGTGCCGCGCCGACGTGACACCGAAGAATTACCGTCGCGGGCGGGACGCCCGGCCGCCGGAGACCGACGAATACTCGTGTCGGGACCGGGAACAGCGGCGTATGAGCGGCATCGACGTCGAACCGGTCGACGAGGAGGAGGCGACGAGCGAGCGCGACGACGGCGACCACACCATCGAGGTGACGCCGACCGACGCCGTCGACGACGGGGACCCGGCCGAGCGCGAGACCATCGACGTCGAGCCGTCCGACGAGCCGATGGACGGTCCCGACTACGTCCTCTACGGCGGGAAAGGCGGCGTCGGGAAGACGACGATGGCGGCCGCGACGGCGCTGGACAGCGCCCGCCGGGGGACAGCGACGCTGGTCGTCTCGACCGACCCGGCCCACTCGCTGTCCGACACCTTCGAGACCGACATCCCAGCGGAGCCCGACCGAATCCGGGACGACGTGCCGCTCTACGCGGCCGAGATCGATCCCGAAACCGCACTCGAGGAGGGGGACACGCCCTTCAGCGGGGCGGGTGGGGGAGCGGACGAGTCGGACCCCTTCGCGGGCAGTGAGGCGGGCGGCTCCCCGTTCCCCGGCGAGGGGGGCGAGGGCGGACCACTCGGCGGCCTCGGTGACATACTCGGCGGCGACTCGCCGATGGACGCCCTCTTGGGGGGCGCGATGCCCGGTGCCGACGAGGCCGCCGCCATGCAACTCCTGCTCGAGTACATGGACGACGCACGCTTCGAGCGGGTCGTCATCGACACGGCCCCGACCGGGCACACGCTCCGCCTGCTCCAACTCCCCGAGATCATGGACACGATGATGGGCCGTCTGATGAAACTCCGCCAGCGACTCGGCGGAATGCTCGAGGGCGTCAAAGGGATGTTCGGCGGCGACGCGCCCGACGACGGCGACGATCTCGAGGATCTGGAGGTGCTTCGCGAGCGCATCGAACGTCTGCGGGCGGCCCTGCGCGACCCCGCGCGGACGGACTTCCGGATCGTCATGGTCCCTGAGGAGATGAGCGTCTTCGAATCCAAGCGCCTGCGGGCGCAACTCGAGGAGTTCGGGATTCCCGTCGGCACCGTCGTCGTCAATCGGGTGATGGAGCCGCTGTCGAACGTGACCGACGATATCGACGGCGAGTTCCTGCAACCGAACCTCGACGACTGTGCGTTCTGCCAGCGCCGCTGGGACGTCCAGCAGGGCGCGTTAGCCGAGGCACAGGACCTCTTCCGTGGCACTGACGTTCGCCGCGTTCCCCTGTTCGCCGAGGAGGTCCGCGGCGAGGGCATGCTCGAGGTCGTGGCGGCCTGTCTGCGGTAGTCGTCAGCCCCCGCCGAATCGGTACCCGGCTGGCCGCCTGCTCACCGACGACGGATGTGAGCGAGTGAAACGAGTGAACGGAGGGAGGTGTACTTTTGATCGAAATTTCGTTAGTCGTCCGCAGGGAGCTGCTGGCCGCCGACCTCGGGTCGGCTCACGTCACGGTCGGTCTCCTCGCCGTCGATGTCGTAGGGATACTCGCCGGTGACACAGCCCAGACAGAGATCGATGCGTTCCTTGCCGAGCACGTCGGCGACGGCGTCGGTCGAGAGGTAGGCGAGACTGTCGGCGGCGATCTCGTCGCGGATCTCGGCGGTCGATTTGTCCGCGGCGATCAACTCGTCGCGGGTGGCCATGTCGATGCCCATGTAG
Organism: Natrinema gari JCM 14663; assembly: GCF_000337175.1. GTDB lineage: Archaea > Halobacteriota > Halobacteria > Halobacteriales > Natrialbaceae > Natrinema > Natrinema gari. The sequence goes on from NZ_AOIJ01000033.1 coordinate 106,661, forward strand.
CAGGGCGCGACGATCGCAGGAGCACCGATGCGGACGTGGACCTCCTCGGCTCCGCAGTCCTTCAGGAGTTGGACGAGCTGGGTCGACGTGGTGCCGCGGACGATCGAATCGTCGATGACGGTGACGGTCTTGCCTTCGATCGTCGATTTGATCGGGTTGAGTTTGAGCCGGACCGCGCGTTCGCGCTCGTCTTGCGTCGGCATGATAAACGTCCGGCCGACGTAGCGGTTCTTCATCAGCCCCTCGGCGAACTCGACGCCGTCGTCGTCCGCATCCCGCGGCTCGCCGTCGGCGGTCGTCTCGCTTGCGGCGTCGGCGTATCCCGAGGCGAAGGCACGCCCCGAGTCGGGGACCGGCATCACGACGTCGGTCTCGACGCCGCTTTCGTCCCAGAGTTCGCGTCCCAGGTTGCGCCGCGCCTCGTAAACGAGCGTCTCATCGATGACGCTGTCGGGTCGCGCGAAGTAGACGTGTTCGAAGAAACAGTGGGCGGTGTGCTCGTTGTCGACGAGCTGGTAGGAGTCGAAGCCCTCGCCGTCTTCCTGCAGGACGACCAGTTCGCCCGGTCGAACGTCGCGGACCAGGTCCCCGTCCAGGGTGTCGATCGCCGCCGACTCCGAGGCGAGCATGTATCCGTCCTCGAGTTCGCCGATACACAGCGGCCGGTTCCCCTGTGGATCGCGCACGCCGAGAACGGTGTCGTCGTGGGTGATCGTCAGCGAGTACGAGCCGTGAATGCGCCCCATCGTGTGCTTGACGGCTCGCACGAGGTCCTCCTCCAGGAGGTTCCGGGCGAGGTCGTGGGCGATGACCTCCGTGTCGCCGTCGCTGGTAAAGGCGTGGCCCGCGGCGGCGAGTTCGTCGCGGATCTCATCGGCGTTGACGAGGTTCCCGTTGTGCGAGAGCCCGAGCGACCCGCTCTTAAACGAGACGGAGAACGGCTGTGCACAGGAGGAGTCGACCGAGCCGGCCGTCGGATACCGCACGTGGCCGATCCCCGCTGCGCCGGAGAGCGCGTCGAGGTCGTCCTCCCCGAAGGCATCCCCCACGAGCCCCATTTCGACGTGGCTGTGCTGTTGAAACCCGTCGTGCGTGACGATCCCGGCCGACTCCTGGCCGCGATGCTGGAGTGCATAGAGCGCGTAGTACAACGGACGTGCCGCGTCTCGACCGTCGAGTGAGACGCCGACGACGCCGCACTTTTCGGTCATTCCTGTTCGCCGGGGAGTTTCGCCCCGCCCATCAGTCATGGGAGTCAGTAGGGCACCGAGCCGATAAAAACCCCCGTGTTTGTGCTTGTTCGGCTCTCCGAAGACCAGTCTAGTATCCACACCCGTGTATATGTGGTGTGTGGACACGCGATGACAGTGGAAAACCGGCCGCTGCGTCTCGCTTCCGCTGTCGGAGAACACCGGTCCGGCGGGCGGTGTGCGGAGACCACGGCGGCCAATGACACAGTGTTCAAGACACTCGCCACGAGTCCACCACGTATGCGACTCGAGGAGTACTGGGGCGTCGGCCCGAAGACGCGGGAGACACTGGTCGACGAGTTGGGCAACGAGGCGGCGATCCGAGCGATCGAGAGCGGCGACGTGCGGGCGCTGTCCGACGCCGGACTCGCCCGCGGCCGAGCGACGCGGATCCTCCGTCGCGCGACCGGCGGTTCGGGGATGGACGTGCTGGCGACCAGTGACTCCCGGGCGGCGTACAAGGACCTGCTGGAGCTGGCGGTCGACCACGCCGTCACCCAGCGTGCAGCCGACCGAATCCGAGTGCTAACGCCGCTGCACAGCCGCGAGGCGATGGAGGAGCGTCTCGACGACGTGCTCGCGGCGCGAGACGCCTGGGCCGCGCTCCCCGAGGCCGATCGGGCCGCCGTGCTCGAGGCCTACGAGCGCTACGATGAGCGCGACGGCAGCGAACACGCCGCCGTCGAAGCCGCCCTCGAGCTGCTCGCGGCCGGCGTCGATTCCGGCCCGTTCGCCGCGATCGCGGATCTCGAGCGCGAGCGGCTCGCGACGGCTGCGGAGGCGCTGGGGGCACTCGAGGGCGGCCGCGTCCGGAACGGTGCCGATCAGGACCTCGATCGCCTCCGGGACGCGCTCGGGGCCGTCGAAGATCTGGACGCGAACGCGCTCGCGTTGATCGAGGACCTGCGCGCCGATGGCGTCCACGACGCCGAGGGGTTCCGCCAGTCCTTCGAGGACCGCCTGTTGACCGAGACGGACGTGACGATCGACCGGGTGCGGGACGCGATGCCCACCGACGCGACGGACGCGACCGACTTCGTCGGCGACACGCTGCGGACGCTTCGGCGTGACCTCACCGCAGCGGTCGACGAGCGCGAGCGGACCGTCGCGAGCGATCTCGAGGACGCACTGGCCGATGCACGCGACGCGGTCGACCGGGCCGTCGAGGCGGTCGACGACATCGCCTTACAGCTCTCGTTGGCGCGGTTCGCGCTCGAGTACGGCTGCACTCGCCCCGTGTTCGTCGAGGGGGACGACGCCGCGGTCTCCGTCGTCAACGCGCGCAACCTGACCCTCGCAGCCCGCGACGACGAGTCGGTCCAGCCGGTCACTTATGCCCTCGGACAGCACGATATCCCGAGCGTCCCGGACGGCGTCAACGCGGTTCCCGGCGAGGAACGCGTCGCCGTCCTGACGGGGGCCAACAGTGGCGGGAAGACGACCGTCCTCGAGACGCTGTGTCAGGTCGTCTTGCTCGCGATGATGGGGCTTCCGGTTCCCGCCGACCGGGCCGAGGTGACGCCCGTCGACTCGCTGGTCTTTCACCGCCGGCACGCGAGTTTCAACGCCGGCGTCCTCGAATCGACGCTGCGCTCGATCGTCCCGCCGCTCTCGACAGGGGGGCGCACCCTGATGCTGGTCGACGAGTTCGAGGCGATCACGGAACCCGGCAGCGCGGCGGACCTGCTCCACGGACTCGTTACGCTCTCGGTCGACCGCGAGGCGTTGGGTGTGTTCGTCACCCACCTCGCGGACGACTTAGAGCCCCTGCCGCCCGAAGCCCGGGTCGACGGTATCTTCGCCGAGGGGCTCGATCCCGACCTCGAGTTGCGCGTCGATTATCAGCCCCGGTTCGACACCGTGGGCCGGTCGACGCCGGAGTTCATCGTCTCGCGGTTGGTTGCCAACGCCGGCAGCCGGACCGAGCGGGCCGGGTTCGAGACGCTGGCCGAAGCGGTCGGCAACGAGGCCGTCCAGCGGACGCTCGCGGACGCCCGCTGGACGACCGGTGAGTGAGGCGGGAATGGTCCCCGCTCGAGATTACTCCTCGAAGTCGAGTTCCTCGTCCGTCGATTCATCGCGTTCCCGACGCGCGTCCGCGAACCAGTGGTCCGGTGTGGGCGTATACGTCGTCTCGCCGCCGGGCGACTCACCGTACGTATATGGGATTCCGTCCCGCTTCTCGCAGACGCGGGCCTCGAGGTACGCCTGTGCCGTCCGTCGCGAGAGCGCTCCCATCTCGATGACGTCGCCGAGAGCCGTCTTGGTCGCGCGAAACCAGACCCTGATCGTCCCCTCGTCAGCGGGCCGCGTCGGGACGAGCGCTCCGCGGCCGCCGTCACGACCGTCACCCCACTCGAGCCAACAGACGCGATACGCCTCGACGCCGTAGTCGTCGGCCGGGGCGACGAGAAAGAACGCCTCGTGTACGCAGGGCTCGAGGTGGTCCCGGAGGATTCGCTCGAGCGTGATCGAGTCCGCCAGCAGGGGTCCCTTGACCGCGCCGTCCGCGAGGGGAGTCGTCGCCGTGATCTCGTCCGCGAGCGACAGCGTCTCACCGCCCCAGTGACTGTATCGCAGGTCGTAGAGGCGATCCGGCCGCCGGTAGGCGACGAGGGCTCTATGTCCCATCGGTCACCCGGTCGAAGCGGTGCGAATCGGGCCACTCGAGGTGCGAGCGGGAATGCGGTTCGGTGCTCACGATGGGTCTGGCCGCGTGCCCCTACTTGAACCTGCGGACGGGTACGGTGACCGACGACGACCGCGCTGCTCGGCGTGCAACCGGGAAAGCGGCCGTCCGCGGTCGGACTCCGTCGATCCGTCGAAGACCGTCAACACTGACTGACGATCAGTTCGTGGGGCGTCGGCTCGCCGACCGGGCCGTCCGCATCGACCGACTGATCGACGCGATAGATCGTCACCGACTCGACGCCGTCGGGAGCCCGCTCACAGAAGTATGATCCCGCGGCCTCACGCGCGGGTTCGCCCGCACCCTGTCCCTTCCGCCCGTACCGCTCCCAGAGCGTCGACGAATACCGCTCCGCGACGTCGGGCGGGCCGTCGAACGTCGCCGGTCCGTCGCGAAGGAGATCGGTCGATTCCCCGGCCCCGTCGGTCGCTTCGACGACGTACCAGCTGTACGTATCGGGCGGGTGCGGCGCGAAAAAGGCCCAACTCGAGCGCTCGAGCACGCTGTCGCCGCCCGCACTCGAGCTGTCGACCAGGCCCGCCGCCGTGACCTGCCAGCTCGCCGCGGCGAGGAACAGACAGACGAGAAGCGCCGTCGCGGCGAGTCGCGTGCCGCGTCGGACGCGCGGCGAGAGCACGGCCGGGGAACTCGATCCCGCTTCGGTTCGCTCGCCGCGTGGCCGACATGCAGCGAGTCGGCGTGCGAGTCCGCTCGCCGACCCGAGGTGCTCGAGCCGGTCCCAGACCGGCGGCGGGAGAAAGACCAGCAGGACGGAGACCATGATCAGCGGAAACAGTCCCAGACGCATCGTCGCTGCCATGCTGAGATGCGCACCGACGTAGGCGGCGACGGTCGCGGTTCGGAGCCGGCCGGTCGCGAGCACGAGCAGGACCGATGCCGAGAGAACGGCGATCCAGAGCCAGTTGATCGCGGTCAAGAGGGCGGGATAGTCCGCGATCGTCGGACCCAGATAGCCGGTAAAGCTCTCGAGTCGGAAGATCCGCTGGACCGCGATCCCGGAGAGCCATTCGTCGCTCCGGAACTTGAGAACCGCGTTGATCGCGTAGATGACGACGACGTGCAAGAGCAAGAGCGCGGTCGCCGTCGAAACCACGCGCGACTCGTCTCGAGAGTCGCATACGGCCCGCTCCTCGCGACGGCGAGGACGGATCGCCCATCGAGCGTCGAGGGGGAGCAGCGCCGCGAAAAGCAGCAACGAGATGAGTATCGTATCGCCGCCGTTGACCAGGTACGGATTACGGGCGTGCAGCGACGCGAGGAGAAGCGCCGACCCGACGGCTGCGAGTCGATGTCGGTAGCCGAGCAGCACACACACCGCGAGAGCGCCGGTGACCGCGAGCAAAAGGGCTTGGACCCACACCGAGCCCGACAGGGCGTACAGCGACCAGCGTGCGAGCGTCGGTGACAGTTCTTCGAGGGCGGACCGCGGGAGGATTCCTGCGTCCGTATAGAACGTAACCAGTCCCGGAGCGCGGAGGACGAGCAGATCGAGCACGACGACCAGCCCCAGGCTGATCCGGAACGCGGCCAGCGCCCGCGGATCGATCCCGAGACGCGATCGGACGAACGCCCGAACAGCAGCGCGCGTCGTCGCCGCGTCGCCGGTCGCAGTCGCGGGCGCGGATTCGGGCGGGGTTCCTGTCATGCGGACTACCGAGTCGACCCCGATTTGGGAACCGGTATATAAGTACTTTCCCCAGACAGTCGCCGACAGCGGACAGTGGCTCACCCCGACCGCTCGGACACCCACGGAGGAGCGGCCGATGACGGATACGACGCCGGAACCCCTGCACGTCGGACCGAGGGGTGTGGGATCGCATGCAGGGTCCGATAGGCCTCCATTGACACGGGCGGCGTCTCGAGCGAACCGGCGGCCGAGCTCGGGTCGGTCGCGCGACGGCTCGAAGGAGTCCGCTCGCCGACGGCCGAGCGCGGGCGCAGTCACGGGGTCGCGCTCGCACGTCGCTCGGCACGGGTCGCGATCGCCTCGTTCATCGCGACGAACGCTCGTTCGACGCGGGCCGTGTCGAAGACCAGCGGGACGAACGCGCCGCGAACGGTTTCGCGTTGGAGCAGTCGCGTACGCCGGCCATCGGCGATCGGCTCGAGGTGAAACTCGTGGTAGCGGTCGAACGCGAACGGGACCACGAGTCGGTCGAGCCAGGCGAGTCGGCGGGTTGGTTCGACGGTGACGGCCATCGGACCGTCGAGGAACCGGCCGAGGTCGGCCGACGCGTCCCCGGGCCGTTGCATCGAGGGATCGACTGCGACTCCCTCGATCGTCCGGCTGATCGGGTCCCACTCGGGATACGTGTCGAAGGCGAGAAGCGCCTCCCAGACGACCGCGGGCGGGGCGTCGATCTCGACGAAGACCTCGACCTGGTTCATGCACCCAGCTACCACGCTCAGCGGGATGGCTGTACCGGTCGAAGCGCCACCGGCGACGACGGACACGGGACGGCACTGCTCGACGATCGGCTTGCACCCCGTCAGCCGGTTCCGGGCTGCGGGTCGTAGACGAGACGCGACCGTCTCCTCCTCGAAGGGACCTCTCGGCCTAGGCGCTGTCGTTGAACCGCCGGTTCGTCGAGAGCGGCGCGTCGCCCGGCTCACCCCGGACGAAGTGGCCGGCCGGATTGATCTCGCCGTCGCGCTCCATCGAGAGGAGTTCGACGAACCACGCCTCGTGTTCGATCTCCTCTTGCAGGATGCGCTGGGCCATGTCGTAGGTGCGCGGATCGACGCCGTGGGTCATGTCACAGATCTCCGACCACGTCCGAATGGCACAGCGTTCGGCCTCGAGTAGTACTTCGAGAATGCCCGCGGCGCTGAGCGAATCGGTGTCGAAGCCCCCGTCACCGGCCATCGGGACCGGGACCTCGGCGTCGGGGCAGGACGCCCGATCGGCGAACTCGCGAATATCGTTGGGGAGCGCACCGCCGAGTTCGTACACTCGCGGTGCGACTAACTCGAAGTGCGCCCGGTCCTCGAGGCGGGCGTCCTCGGTGATCTCCTTGTAATCCTCGTGGCCGGCGAGGTGCATGCGCAGGTTCGTGTAGTAGTAGTACGTCGTGAATTCGGCACCGATCGCGTCGATCAGTTTCTCGCGCAGTTCCTCGGGCTCGAGTCCCCGTTCGCGAAGGACAGCCATGCCGACGCGCTCGCTCGTGTCCCCTGTATCGACGGTGCCCGTCGCGTGTGGTTTATCGTCTGACATCCATCGGATCACTCCCAGCACTCGCTACATGTATCTTTGCTTGCACTTGCAGCCCGCGAGCCGCGGGATTTCGGCCGGCGTGTGCCGACGACGTGACCGCAATATCCTTACTCGTCAGCCCCTGAAAGACGTGTATGAACGGTTCGGATCACGGCCTCTCGCGTCGCGCGTTCGTCCGCAGTGCCGTCGCCATCGGTGGTGCGAGCGCACTTTCTGCCTGTCTCCAGCGCGAAGAACCCGAAGACGTCCCCCAGGCCACTCTCGCCCCGGACGAACTTCCCGACCGCCAGCACGCCTGGAACGAGTTCCTCGCGACGGACGACCACGGGAACGTCGTCCCACCCGAACACCACCTTCTGCTCGGCCTCGAGTACGTCGGCGACGGCCCGGCCGCGGTCGAACGCGAGCGCGAGCGACTCGAGGGCGCGCTTCGAACCCTCGAACGAGCCTACAAGCGCGGGAACGAGGGGCTAGCGTTTACGATCGGCTACGGTCCGAACTACTTCGACCGGTTCGATACCGCCCTTCCCGATGGCGTCGATCTGCCTGCACCCGAAGCGCTCGCGCCGATCGAGGACCCGAAACTCGACGAGTACGACGCGCTCGTCCATCTGGCCAGCGACTACGGCCACGTCACGCTCAGCGCCGAGGAGGCCCTGAAAGGCGACCTCGACGAACTGAACGGCCTCGAAGTCGAGGGCTCGCTCGCGGGCGTCTTCGACATCGCCGAGCGCCGGACGGGATTCATCGGCCGCGGCCTCCCGGCGGACAACCAGGCCGGCGTCAGCGGCATTCCCGACAGCGAACCCGTTCCGGAGGACGCACCGCTTTTCATGGGGTTCAAGTCGGGATTCAGGAAGACCCAGGCCAGCGAGGACCGCGTGACGATCGACGAGGGCCCGTTCGCCGGCGGCACGACGATTCACCTCTCGAAGATCCAGTTGCACCTCCATCAGTGGTACGAACAGGACAGCCGCGACCAGCGCGTCGCCAAGATGTTCTCCCCGACCCACGCCGAGGACGGGCTCGTCGAGGGTGCCGGCCACAATCTCGGCGACTCGAGCCGGGTCGCCGAGGTCGGCGGGAGCGCGGCCGACGACGCGCGAACCGAAGGAACGGTCGGTCACGCGCAAAAGACGGCCCGCGCCCGCGAAGACGGGTCACCGATCATCCTCCGACGGGATTTCGACTCGACCGACGATGACCGGGCGGCCCTCCACTTCCTCTCCCTGCAGCGCTCGATCGCGGACTTCGTGACGACGCGGCGGGCGATGACCGGCAGCGACCTCACGGAGGGGGCGGTCAACTCGCGGACGAACAACGGTATCCTCCAGTATATCAGCGTCCGCAACCGGGCGAACTACCTCGTGCCGCCGCGGGATCGGCGCGCCTTGCCCGCGCCGAATCCGGCGTAGCGGATCGGGTCGATTCCGCGAACGAACCGCCCGACCACGAGGTGCGCGGCCGGGTCGCCGAAACCTATCTTAGGCGTCCGGGCTGTGGGTCCGCGTCCCGGCGGCCGCGAGGTCGTCGAACAGCGCCGCGGCGTCGTCGGACAGCGGATAGGCGTCGTGATAGGGATCGATCTCGCGATCGGTTCCCGAGACGAACTGGACGGCGTCCGCGACCCGTTCGTAGCTCTCGTCGACGATGTCCCGGACGAGCACGGGCAGTCCGGCCCGCTCGCACAGTTCGGTGGCGGCGGCCCGCCCCGCCCAGACCGTTTCGGCCTCGATATCGACGAAAAAGAGCGCGAAGGGAGTGTCGCCGAACTGGGCCGCGAGGAACGCCTGTGCGGCCGGGTCGTCCCACGGAACGACGCCGACGGACTCGAGGCGTCGCATCGCGGTCGACGCCGCCGAGCAGAAGGGACAGTCGCCGTCGTAGAGCAGGAGCCCCGTAAACTGTGGGTCGGGCATACCGTTCGGTACGCCACGAGGGCGGAAAACGTTCGGTGGGGCAGGTGCCGGGACCGGTTCGGTCGACCCGCGTTCGTCCCTACTCGAGTTTCGACCGCCCCGGGGGCTTGTCGTGGTCGGCACGATGCCGGAGCAGTGCCTCGGACCGTTCGACCTCAATGACGCAGTCGGATCGGGGGCGAGCGACGCAGGTGAGGACGAAGTTCGCCGCCTCGTCCGACGGGTAGTATCGCTTGGCCTGACTGTGATCGACCTCGCCGGAGCGGAGTTTCGCACCGCAGGTGATACACCATCCTTGCTGGCAATCCGCCGACAGCCAGAGGTCCGCGGCGCGGGCCGCCGTGAGGATCGACTGGTCCTCGCGGACCGCGACAGTTCGGGACTCGCCCGCGGCGTCGAGAGCCGCGTCCTCGGGGACGCGAAGTTCGACCTCCCAAGTCGTGGGGGCAGTCACAGGCCCAGGTACGATCGGGTTTGAAAAAGGTCTGCGGCCGGACGACCCAAGCCGCGGGTCGACTGAATCGACCGCCGGAATCGGCGCGAAGCCGGAAGGCGCTGGCCCGACCTATTTCGGCGTGGTGACCGACCGTCCCGTATGACTGCCATCGCGATCACCGGCGCGGCGGGCAAGGTCGGCCGGCAAGCCATCGACGCGTTTCCCGACGACCACGACCTCACGCTCCTTTCCCACCACGAGACTGCGGACCTCGAGACGGAACTTCTTGAGATCACCGAGCGCGAGGCGTTCGTCGACGCGCTCGAGGGCCAGGACGTGTTGCTCCACCTCGCGGCGAACCCGTCGCCGCGAGCCGAGTGGGACGAGGTGCGAGGGCCGAACGTCGACGGCGTCTACAACGCGTTCGAGGCGGCGATCGAGCACGACCTCCAGCGGGTAGTCTTCGCGAGTTCGAACCATGCGGTCAACATGCGAAACGCCGTCTCGGGAATCCGGCCGGAGTCGACGGTGGGCCGTCCGGCCATCGTCCGACCCGACGATCCGGCGGATCCCGACACGTACTACGGCGTCACTAAGGCCTTCGGCGAGGCCATGGGATCGTACTACGCGAAGCGCCACGGCCTCGAGGTGGTGAACCTGCGGATCGGCTGGCTGCTCACACGGGACGACCTCCGGCGGGAGTGTCGCGAACGGGACGGCGCGGGCGAGCGCTACGCCCGCGCGATGTGGTTGAGTCCCGACGACTGCCGACGGCTGCTCAACGCGGCCGTGACGGCGACCCTTGGCGGGTCGCCCCTGACCGCACACGGGATCTCCGCCAACTCCGACCGGTTCCTCTCGCTGTCCGAGACGATGCGCGACCTCGGCTACCGGCCACGAGACGACGCCGAGGCGGTTCTGAACGACGGATGAACCGACCCGGAAGCGGACGAGGCGGCCGCGACTCCACCTCGTCCGCGGTCCGCCCGCGACGACAGTATATCAACACAACAGAACGAATATAGTATCGCGGCCGCATACGGGATGCATGGCCCGCGAATCACCATCGGACGACGCGATCACCGCCGCGGCGGATGTCGTCGACGTCCTTCGCCAATTCGGCCTCTCCGACGAGGCGATCGTCGGCGGCGCGATCGAGGCCCCCGATTCGATACGCGACGCGACGAAAGCGGTCGCCGTCGACGGGGCCGTCGTACGGGGGCTCGGTACCGGTGGCGACCCCGAACGCGCGAAAACCGGGACGGTACAGGCCGTCCTGAGCGAGAGCGGCCGCGGCGTGATCGTGGACAACACCTACCACCACAAACGCACCCTCGAGGTCCCGCTCGACAGAGCGCTGGCCGAGTTCGGGTACGGGTTCGAGTTTCGGAGCGTCGGGAGCGACGAGTGGATCGAACCCGCGCATCCCGATCATCCCCGGGCGTTCCGGCTGGTCGTGGTCGACGATGCGAACGACCCCGTCGCGACGGCCGCGTTTCGATACCCGCCGACCGACGGCGCGCATCCGAGTCGGCTGTGCCGAGCCCTCGGGACGGCACTGAACGACACCGTTCTCGCCGCGGTCGATATCCGCATGCTCCTCCTCGACGAAGGGAGCGGGTCGTTCAAGTGGGTCGTCGTCGATCGGGAGACGCTCGAGACGCTGGCGTCGGCGTACGGGCCGACGCTCGCGGTGTTCGGGGAGCCACTCGTGCGGCGCGGGCCGGAGTACAAATACGGCGTCCGGGAGATCGACCGGTCCGCCGCGGTCGATCACCAGTCCGAATTCGGGGTCCCGGAACCCGAGGAGACGTTCGCGATCGAAACGGCGTACGACCTGTAGGGAGCGTCGCGTCGTCACTCGACCGACTCACCGCCGAAATGACAGGTCGTCAGACCGCCGGCAGCGGTACCGCGGCCGCTCGAGGGGATCGAAAGACGGAATACCGACACGTTCGTAGCCGATCACATGTCAGTCAAGGTGTCCGAGTCGACGGGCTACGGGCCGAACACCCAGATGTCACTGTTCGGCTATATCATGGCCGCAGTGCTCGTGGTCGTTCTCATTCCGTTGATCCCCGTTCTCGTTCCCGTCTGGATTCTCTGGAAAGTGTTCGTCTCGGAGGAACAGTTCGAGCACAGCTTCGAAACCTGGCGTCGCGAGTCCGGACGCACCGGCTCCAGCCGTCACGACTCCGCCGAACCGGAGGTCGAAGACAACTCCGACCCCGCGGACGACGATGCTGCAGACGCCGAGGGCGACCGAACGGCCGCGGAGTCCTAACCCGGTAGGTTCCCGCTCGAGTGTCCCGTCGGGCTAGTCGTCGGTATTCGCCGCCGCGACGAGGTCGGACGGCGGCCCGCCCGGACGGTCGTCGCGGTCGTGGGGAGCCTCGAAGTCCAGGTCGGGGCCGCGAGCGACGATCCGATGTGGGTTCACGTCGGGATGGGTCGTGTAGTAGTGTTCTTTGATGTGGACCATGTTCACCGTCTCGGCGACGCCGGGAGTCTGATACAGATCCCGTAGATACGGCCAGAGGTTATCGTACTCACGAACGTACTGGACGTTACACATGAAGTGTGTATGGTAGACGCTATCGAAGCGCACGAGCGTCGTGAACATCGCGATATCCGCTTCGGTTAGCCGATCGCCGGCGAGATAGCGCCGGTCCGCGAGCACCTCGTCCCAGTGGTCGAGCGCCGAAAAGAGGTCGGCGATCGCCTCGTCGTAGGGCCCCTGCTCCGTGGCGAATCCGGCCCGATAGACGCCGTTGTTGATCGGCTCGTAGATCTCGTCGATGATCCGGTCGACCTCGTCGCGGTATCCCTCGGGATAGAAATCGACGTCTCGGGACGCGATGTCGTCGAACTCAGTGTCGAGCATCCGCATGATCTCTGCGGACTCGTTGTTGACGATGGTCTCCGTCTTCTTGTCCCAGAGGACCGGCACCGTTACGCGACAGGTCGCGTCCGGGTCCGCTCGCACGTACAACTCGCGGAGGAACTCGGCGTCGTGGCGGTGATCGCGCGTACAGCCCTCCTTGTCGGGCGTGAACTGCCAGCCGTCCGCATCGCGGTACGGATCGACGATCGAGACGGAGATCGCGTCCTCGAGTCCTTTCAGCGCCCGCGTCACGAGCGTCCGGTGTGCCCACGGACAGGCATAGGAAGCGTAGAGGTGGTATCGTCCTGCCTCCGGTTGGTATCGGGCGTCGGGGTCGTCTCGGATTTCGTCCCGGAACGTCGTTTCCTGACGTTCGAACGAGCCGCCGTCGTCGGTCGACTCGTAGGTATCGGTCCGCCATTCGCCGTCGACGAGCATGTTCATACACGAACGGGCGGGACGGACGACTAAAGGCTCTCGCTAACACTCGTGTCACCTGGATCTCACGGCGACTCGCGGTCGTCCAACTGAACCGATCGGTCCTATCGACGGCCGACCAGGCCGTTCGGAGCAGAAGCGTTTAACAGACTCCCGTGAGCACTCGAGGTATGGCAGACGACGGGGATCGACACCGCCAGAGCCGCCTGTTCACGGACGACGACGGCGCGTTCGACGCCGACCGTGCACGGGAGGAATCCCTGCCGGTCGAAGACGGCGAGGTGATCGATACCGACGACCTGGCCGACAACCAGCGCTACGTCGAGGGTCGGGGAATCTACGACGAGCGCAATCGAGTGAACGATCTCACGGGCAAGGAGTGGAAATACGCCACGAAGTCCGTGATCACGGAGGGGTACCCACCCGCCGTCCAGCACGAGCGGCGCAGCGAACACGGCGGCCAGAAACCGCCGCGGCTCTGTGCGGACCTGATCGGCCGGTTCAGCAAGGCCGGCGACACGGTTCTCGACCCCTTCGCGGGCGTCGGCGGCACCCTGCTCGGTGCGAGTGTCTGCGAACACGAGGGGACCGGCCTGCGGGACGCAATCGGATTCGAACGGACCGAACGCTGGGTCGATCTCTACCGGGAGGTTCTCGCGGCGGAAAACGACGAGCGTCGCGCTCGCGGCGATCCGCCCCTCGCCGAACAAGACATGCGCCACGGGGACTGTGTCGAATTACTCGACGATGTCCCCGACGACTCCGTAGACCTCCTGCTGACCGACGTTCCGTACTGGCACATGGACGAACTCGAACAGACGCGCAACGAGCGCGAAACGCGCGAGAGCAAGTTGGGATCGTTCGACGGTGCCGAGGCTGATGACGCGACCGCCGACACCGATGCGGACGATGGAGGCGGCAGCGAGCAATCGAAAGCCGAGTGGCTCGCCGACATGGCCGACAAGTTCGACCGGTTCGCGGACGCCGTCACGCCGGACGGTCACGTCGTCGTCTTCATCGGCGACATGTACCGCGAACAGTCCTACGAGTTCCTCTCGGCGGACCTCGCGCGGGCGATCGAGTCGTCCGCCCCGCTCACGCTCGCGGCGAACCTGATCTGGTACGATCCGACGAAGGACCTCCACGTCTACGGCTACCCCTTCTCGTTCGTCCCCTCGATGGTTCACCAGAATGTCCTCGTCTTCCGTCTCGAGGATGGGAGCGACGCCGGGAACTGAAGTGCGGCCGAGTCGTTTCTGCCGGCCGCCGGGCGGCGAGTCACGCCCGAGGGATGGCTCGGATGTCCACGGCAGGCGGGGCGAACCTGACTGAGTCTGACTCCCGTCTGTCGGTCGTCTGACGCGGTTTTATTGGGCCCCAGCGTGACGAAAGGAATAGGCGCGCGACGGTCTCCCCACCCCTCCCCCATCCAGCCGTCTGCGCGCCTACTCCCGTTCCTCTCCCCCCTTTTGATAGCGGCAGGTGAGCGGTAGCCGCCCGATCGAACCCGAACCGAGCGCAGTGGCCTGCTCGGCTCGATCAGGCGTTCGCGGGCAACAGGGTCGACCGAACGTCGTCCGTGCGATCGCTTTCGATGATGAGTGCGACCTCATCGCCGATCTCGAGTTCGGTCCCCGGGAGCGGAATCGTCAGCGACTCGCGGGCGCGACCGTGGGCGTAGATCCGCGCGGACTCGGGCAAGTCGAGTTCGCTCATTCGCTTGCCGACCGCCGGCGATCCCTCGCGAATCTCGAGGACCGTCAACTGGAGGTTCGCGGCGAGGTCGGCCACGACGTTGAAGTCACCGCCGAGCAGGGCCGTCTTCGCGCCGGCAGCCCCGAGCCGTTCGGGATAGATGATCTCGTCGACTTCCTCGGCATACTTCTCGTAAATGTCCTCGCGGTAGTCCTCGTCGATCCGCAGCACGGTCCGACAGCCGTGGTGCGTGCCGACCATACAGGCCGCGAAGTTGACGTTGAGATCGGGCGTGAACGTGCCGATCGCGTCGGCGTTCCCGATACCGGCGTCGACGAGGACGGTCTCGTCGGCACCGTCGCCCCGGACCGTCTCGAGTCCGTCGCCACTGGCGCGCTCGAGGCGGTCCATGTCGTTGTCGACGATGACGACCTCGTGGCCCTCTTCGGCGAGGATCGTTGCCGTCCGCGAGCCGACTCGGCCGTATCCCACGATGACAAACCTCATGCTACCGTGGTACGCGGTCCGGGGTGAAATACGTTGGTCCGGCCGCCACTCGTTGTACGCCGGACGATCGGAGCGCGAGCGGACCCGAGTTCGGTTCGCGCCCCCTCATCTATACACGATTGTGGCCATACATGGCCCCGATGCGGACAAGAACGCTTAACTAATCGGTGTGGTTATGCTCGGACATCCAATATGGGGGCACTCGCAGCGTTCTTCGGTTTCGACGAACACGATACCGATCTCGAGACGGAATCGATCGCGGGGGTGACGACGTTCCTGGCGATGTCGTACATCATCGTCGTCAATCCGGCAATTCTCGGCGAGGCGATCACACTGGAGGGCTACAGTTCGGGCGAAGTCACACAGATGATCACCGTCGCGACGATCCTCTCCTCCGCGGTCGCCATCTTCGTGATGGCGTTCTGGGCGAACAGGCCGTTCGGCCTCGCGCCCGGGATGGGGCTGAACGCCTTTTTCGCGTACACAGTCGTCCTCGGGCTCGGCGTCCCGTGGCAGGTCGCGCTCGCGGCCGTCTTCGTTGAGGGAGTCGTCTTCATCTTCCTGACCGCCATCGGCGCGCGACGGTACATCATCGAACTGTTCCCCGAACCGGTCAAGTTCGCCGTGGGGGCCGGTATCGGCGTCTATCTGCTCTTTTTGGGTCTCCAGGAGATGCAGATCGTCGTCGACGACCCGGCGACGCTCGTCAGTCTGGGGAACGTCGCGACGAGCGCCGTCGCCGCGCTCTCGGTCGCGGGGCTCGCGCTGATGCTCGTCCTCCACGCACGGGGGATCCGCGGGTCGATCGTCATCGGGATCGTCGCGACGGCCGTCGCCGGGTGGGCGTTGACGGCTGCCGACGTCGTCGCCCCGGGAACACTCACGCCGCCCGGTAGCTACGAACAGGTCACCGAGGAGGGGCTCCTGAGTATGATCGCGAGCGTACAGTACGACTTCAGGCCCCTGATCGCCGGCTTCATCGACGGCCTCGGGATGATTACCGAGGACCCGCTCGTCTTCGTCCTGGTCGTCTTTACGTTCTTCTTCGTCGACTTCTTCGACACGGCCGGGACCCTCATCGGCGTCTCGCAGATCGGCGGCTTCCTCGACGAGGAAGGCGATCTTCCCGAGATCGAAAAGCCGCTGATGGCGGACGCGATCGGCACCACAGTCGGGGCGATGATCGGTACCTCGACCGTGACCACGTTCATCGAATCCTCGACCGGCGTCGAAGAGGGTGGGCGGACCGGGTTCACTGCCCTCGTCGTCGGTCTCCTCTTTGTGCTGTCCCTGCTCGTCGTGCCGCTAATCAGCGCCATCCCGCAGTACGCCTCCTATCTCGCGCTGGTCGTCGTCGGTATCATCATGCTTCAGGGCGTCACTGACATCGACTGGCAGCATCCCGCCTGGGCGATCGCCGGCGGACTAACGATCACGGTCATGCCGATGACCGCGTCGATCTCGAACGGTCTCGCGGCCGGCATCATGAGTTATCCGCTCGTCAAAGGTGCCATGGGCGAAGCCGACGACGTCTCGACCGGCCAGTGGGCGCTTGCGCTCTCGTTCATCCTCTACTTCGTCATCTACTTCGCCGTCGACGCCGGCATGGTCTCGTTCTGACGGCTGCCGTCGAGTGCCGGTTTCGGCGACGCCGCCGGCCCACCCGCCCAGTCTCCGCGATCCCGGCAACGACCCGGTCGACCGGTGACCTGATACGTCTTCCGTGGCAAGGCCCTCGCATGGCAGACATCACGATGTACGAACTTCCCGGCTGTCCGTACTGCGCGAAGGTCCGCTCGAAACTCGACGACCTCGAGCTCGAGTACGACGTCATCGAGGTCCCTCGCTCGCACGACGAACGGACGGAAGTCGAGAACGTCAGCGGTCAGACGGGCGTGCCGGTCATCACCGACGAAGCCAACGGCGTCGAAGGCATGCACGAGAGCGACGACATCGTCGCGTACCTTGAAGAGACCTACGGCAGCGGCGCGGCGTAACTCCTGCAATCGATCGCCGTTCGGATGCCGGACTGCGGGTCCGGATCGAGACAGGACTGCTCTCGGACCCACTAAAACCGACCACTACACAGGCTGCACAGCGTGAGAACGGGATAGCCGATCGCGACGGCGATGGCGACGAACAGCGCTCCATCGGCCGCGGTGGTGATGGTCGTGCCGTAGTTGAACGCGACTCCGAGTCCAGCCATAAACCCGACGAGGAGTCCACGACGTGCGCTGACGATGTCGACGGCGGAATTCGTCTGCATTGGTACTCGCTGAATCGCCGACATCGGTCCATGCGGCCGGCGCGGATCCCTGTCAGGCCGCCTCTTCGTGCTCGGAGCGCTCCCGGATGACGTCCCGAAGGTCGTCGGCGTTCCGGAACGTCTCGAGTTCGTCGCGCTCGACCAGAGCGGTGCCGTCGACGGACTCCTGTTTCGCCCGGTCGACGACGTAGACGGATCGCGTCCGCGTGACCTGTCCGATCGAACTCATGATCCGGGCGCGTTTCTCCGCGGCCTTCGTGAACTTCGAGTGGCCGGTCAGCACGATCTCGCTGTCGTCTTGGTCCTCGCTGACCGCCGTGAACGGCGAGCGGGCCGTCGGGTGGACGCTGTAGCCGGCCCGCGTGAGGACGGCGACGACCTGTTCGTCGTCCGGGTCCGCTTCCGGATCAGCTGGCGTCGCCTCGCTCTCGTGGACGTCGTCGGCTCCCTCGAGGACATCAACCGGGCTCGTCAGTGGCGCGTCGAACATCTCTTCGAGGGCCATCGCGATCTCGACGGACGCGTTCATCCCGTCTTCGTACTTCGAGACGGTCCGTCGGGAGACGCCGAGTTCGCTGGCGAGTTGGCCGAGGCTCCAGTCGCGGTCCTCGCGCTCGTCGGCCAACAGATCGCCGTCGATGTTGACGTAGAGGCCCCCTGGGGCGGCGTAGATCAGCGGTGGGACCTCTTCGATGAAGAGGTTGTACGCCGTGTCGGGGCTGAAAACCGGGACGCCGTGTCGGAAGTAGACGACGTCGGGTTTCAGGTCCTCATCGCGGCTTCGCAGGCCGATGACCAGCGGCGTCGCATTGAGGTAGGTCCCCAGGCGTCGCATCTCGTGGCCGGTCGCCTCGTTGAACGCGTCGATGTTTGCGAGGATCTTGACGAGGATCAGATCCTCGCCGCGCCGAGCGGCGATATCGAAGCTCTTCGGCCGGATCGCACACCGATCACTTACCAGGAATCCCGCGTCCTCTAACATCGCGGTCACGTTACCGACTAGTGCGGAGCGGGACATACGGGGTTGTAAGCGATTCCTCCTATAAGAGGTTTTTCCCCGGGATATCCGGGTGCCGTGTCGCGATTCCGTGATCGTCATGGGAGTATACTTATATATTAGTTTCCGCCGATCGACGGCGAAACGAGATCCCGAAAGGGATTCCCCGGTCCCCCGCCAAGAGACGCCGATGACCGTCGTCGGGATCGACGATACCGACTCGCGCGAGCGCGGGATGTGTACGACCTACGTCGCCGCGACGATTGCCGATCGACTCCGTCAGGAGCACGGCGCGTCCGTGTCTCGAGTCCTCCTCGTTCGGCTCAACCCCGCCGTCGAGTACAAGACGCGGGGCAACGCCGCGCTGGCGATCCACACGGACTGCGATCCCGCCCGCGCGTTCGCGATCGCTCGCGACCGCCTCGAGTCGCTCGCCGAAACTGACGACGACCGAACGAACCCCGGTCTGGTCGTGGCCGACCGCGTACCCGAAGCGGGCGCGATCCCCGCCGACGTGCGTCGATTCACACGCACGGCGATCCGCGACCACCTCGAGCCGGCCGCCGCCGCGGCCCTGATCGAGCGCCACGAGTATCGGTCGTGGCACGCCGGCGACGGCCGCGGCCGGATCGGGGCGCTGGCCGCGATCGGCTCCTGGACGGCGCTCGAGGAGTGGACCTACGAATACATCTCGTATCGCGAGCCCGACCGCTGGGGAACACCCCGTGACGTGACCCACGAGAGCGTCTTCGCCGCGGCCGAGCAGGGGTATCCCTCGGTGTGGGATACGGTCGACCGCGGCGAGGGCGAGACCGTCTGCGTCCCCCACACGCCCGGCCCCATCCTGCACGGCATCCGCGGCGACGATCCCGATTCAGTCCGTGCGGTCGCCGACCGAATCGAGAGCGAACCCGTCGCCGGGGGACGGCTGTTCGTGACTAACCAGGGCACGGACGTCCACCTCCGGGACGGTTCGATCGGGACCGTCGAGAACGGGCGGGCCTACCGCGTCGAGGGGCGAGTCGCGAGCGAGCCCGAAACGCGTCGCGGCGGCCACGTGTTCGTCGATATCGAACCGCCGGCCGCCGAGGCCGCCGACGGCGACAGGTCGGCCGAGCGGCTCACCTGCGCGGCGTTCGAGCCGACGAAGCGGTTCCGCGATCGCGTGCGAGCGCTCCGCGTCGGCGATCGGATCACCGCCTGCGGCGAGGTCGCCGACGGCACGCTCAAACTCGAGAAGATCGCCGTCCGCGACCTCGTTCGGACCGAGCGGGTAACGCCGATCTGCCCCGACTGCGAGCGAACGATGGAGAGCGCCGGACGGAAGCAGGGGTATCGCTGCCGAGACTGTGAAACCAGTGCGGCGGAGCGAGCCGAGCACCCGCTCGAGCGAGACCTCGAAGACGGCTGGTACGAGGTCCCGCCGTGTGCGCGACGCCACATCGCGAAGCCCCTCGTTCGAGGCGGGTTCGATGCACCGACGCATCCGGAGCGGTGACGCCGAACCGCGGGGCTAGGTGCGTTCGAATAGGGGAAAGAGGCGCCGGGGGATCGATCGGCTTCGGTGGACCACGACGAGCGGCGATCACCGAATGGTGACGCCACGCCGAGCGAGGAACTCGCTTACCGCCTTGATTTCGACGGGACTGCCGATGATGCGGCAGTCGTCGTCGCCCGCCGGAACGACGGTGACGGTGAACTCGTCGTCGAGCTGCGACTCGAACCCCTCGAATGCCTCCCGTGGCAGGACGATCTGGGTACTGTCACGCAGCCGCGACGCGTTCGGCATAGGTACCGTATCCCCGGCCGGTCGTTTATGTGTGTCGAAGTCCCGTTTCTATCGGTAATGGAGCTGAGTGGTCGGGCCCGAAACTGACGAGTCGCCCGCTTTGTGACCCACCATCGAGTGACCTCGACGGCTGCCGTCATCACTGCCGGGTGGTCCGTACTGGCGCTCGCATGCAGCCCAGCTATGTACCATGATAGCATACAACAATATAGTCTTCCCTCGAGCGCCCGGGGCAATCGAGAATCAGCGAACGAAATCCAGGACCATCGAGGGGAGACTCGGCGTCGGATCGTGTCGCGAGCGATCACCGAATCGAATCCGTCGACGAACCGACTGCACTCGCAGGTGCATTCGGCGGTCACGACTCCGTTTGGGAGGAACTGACCGACAATACCTTTTCCCGCCAATGCCTCGATAACGAGAGGGAGGTACGGCACGTAACGACTCAGCGGCACACCACGGCGTGGTCGGCCGCCGTTTCGTCGGGCCGTGGGGGTCAATCTGTTCCGTAGACCGTCACCGACTGCGTGTCGACTGTCGTCGGATCGTGACCCACGACGAGGTCGACCTCACGACCGGCCCCGGGCCGTCGCCCGTGTTCGATAGCGTCGCCGTCACCTCGAGCCACTCCCCGCCCGTCACGGGCGCGTTCGTCTCGAGGCCAGTCACCTCGAGGTGCCCTTGCGATCCGCCGTCTTCGGTTCCGATAACCGTAACGTCAGTCACCGACGCGTCGTCGCGCGTTTCGACGCGGGCGGGGAACGTCTGCGTGTTGCGGACGGTCGCAGTCGTGAACTCGAGTGACACGGTTTCGGTGTGGCCCGTAAACACCTCGACCGTCTCGCTGTCGACGTGCGTGGGGTCGTGGCCGACGATCAGGTTGACCTCGACATCGACGAACCCGTGATACGTGGAATCGCCCTCGGGCTCGACTGCGGCCTCGACGACGAGGTCCTCGCCCGCTCGAACCGGCGCGTTCGTTCCGGTGACGAGACGGTCCGGAACGCAGTGACCGACGGGCGGTCGGTCCGACCGACCGCGGCGTCGCCAGCGTGTGTCTCGAAAGGGTTTTTCGGCCCGGCCGGTTGCATACTGACAAATGGGGCTCGAGGATGAAATCGAGGCAATCGAAGACGAAATAGCCAATACGCCCTACAACAAGTCGACTGAGGCCCACATCGGCCGGCTGAAGTCCAAGCTCGCGGAGAAAAAGGAGAAACTCGAGAAACAGCAGTCCGGGTCGGGCGGCGGTGGCGGCTATTCCGTCGAGAAACACGGCGACGCGACCGTCGCGCTGGTCGGATTCCCGAGCGTCGGCAAGTCGTCGCTGCTGAACTCGATGACGAACGCGGAGAGTGAGACGGGGTCCTACGAGTTCACGACGCTCGATGTCAACCCGGGGATGTTGAACCACCGTGGCGCGAACATCCAACTGCTCGACGTCCCGGGGCTGATCGAGGGCGCGGCGGCGGGCAAAGGCGGCGGCCAGCAGGTGCTTGCGGTCGTCCGCAACGCCGACCTCATCATCTTCATGCTCTCGGTGTTCGAGATCGAGCAGTACGATCGGCTGCGAGAGGAACTGTACGACATCAACATCCGCGTCGATCAGGAGCCCCCGCAGGTTACGGTCCGCCCGAAAATCAAAGACGGTATCAAGATCACCTCGAGCACCGACCAGGACTTAGACGAAAAGACGATCAAGGACGTCCTCCGCGAGCACGGCTACGTCAACGCCGATCTAAATCTCCAGGAGAACGTCTCCATCGATCGGCTGGTCGACGGCCTGATGGAGAACCGAGAGTACATCCCCTCGATCACCTGCGTCAACAAGGTCGACTTGATCGATCCCGACTACAAGGAAACGGTCGACGAGCAGTTGCGCCAGCGCGACTTGGACCCCGAGGCGGTCACCTTCATCAGCGCCGAAGAGGAGAAAGGGCTCGACGTGCTCAAAGACCGTATCTGGGAGCGACTCGGACTCATCCGGGTCTACATGGACAAACCCGGCCGCGGTATCGACTGGGAGGAGCCGCTCGTCGTCGAGCAGGGAACCACCGTCGGCGAGGCCGTCGAGAAACTCGGCGGCGAGATGGAAGAGCGGTTCCGCTTCGCCCGCGTGACCGGTTCCAGCGCGGCCCACGACCAACAGCAGGTCGGCAAGGACCACGTGCTCGAGGACGAGGACGTACTGAAACTGATTCTGCGACGCTAGTCCCGGACGGTCGCCCCGTCACCCGACGGCTCGGCTCCCACTCGGATCGGTCCGCATGCGGTACTGTCGAACGGCTCACACGAGCCGGATCGGAACGGTCAATACTATCCAGACAGCCGAAGACTAGACAGTTATGGCTACGTACGGGGCACTCTCCGTGTTGCCGCCGCTGCTCGCGATCGTCCTCGCGATCGTGACTCGCCGACCGATGCTGGCACTGTTTCTCGGCATCTGGTCGGGGGCGGTCATCCACACCGAGAGTCTCGGCATCGCACAGACCTTCGACTGGATCGTCAGCGCGGTCATCGTCGACGACGGCTTTCACGTCCAGATCCTCGTCTTTACGCTCCTGTTGGGGTCGGGCGTCGCGCTCATCTGGCGGCTCGGCGGCGCGATCGCGGTTCGCCACTGGGCGACCGAACGCCTCGAGACCCAGCGAACCGTCGGGCTGACCACGTGGATCCTGGGAATCGTGTTGTTCTTCGACGACTACGCCAACACGGCCATCGTCGGGAGCACGATGCGGGAACTCTCCGATCAGCTCCGCATCTCCCGGGAGAAGCTCGCGTACATCGTCGACTCGACGGCCGCGCCCGTCGCGACGCTGGGCATCTCGAGTTGGGTCGCGTTTCAGCTGTCGCTGATCAGTAGCGCGTACGACGACATGGGCGTCGCGGACGAGGCCCCGACGGCATTCGAGACGTTCGTGGGCTCGATCCCCTACAACACCTACGCGCTGCTGGCGATCGTCATGGTCGGCATCATCGTCTACACCGGGCGGGACTACGGCGAGATGCTCGACGCCGAACACCGCTCGCGGACGACGGGCGCAGTCAACCGCGAGGGCGCACAGCCGCTCCAGAAGGTCGAGGAGGACCTGGGCGCACCGATCGACGAGCACCCGATGCTGCGGACCTTCTTCGCGCCCGTCGTCGTCCTGATCGCGGTGACGCTCGCGAGCGCGTTCTGGACGGGGTATCAGTCGTGGCTCTCGAGTCAGGCCGAAGCGGGAGCGCCGACGGCGTTCGGTGCCGCCGTCGACGACGCAGGGCTCACGCAGGTACTGATCGACATCGTCGGCGCGGGCGACTTCGCGGCGGCGCTGATCTGGGGCTCGTTCGCGATGGTCGCGACCGCGATCGCGATCGGACTCGCCTACGACCTCTTCGATATCGGCGACGGTGTCGATACCGTCATCGACGGCTTCGGCATCATGCTGACGGCGGTCACGATCCTCGTGCTCGCGTGGACGATCAGCAGCGTCGCGGAGACGCTCGGGACCGGCGAATTCGTCGCCGCCATCGCCGAACCGTATCTCACCGCGGCGTTGCTTCCCGTTCTCATCCTGTTCGTCGCCGCGTTCGTCGCGTTCACCATGGGCTCGTCGTGGGCGACGATGGGGATCGTGACGCCCATCGCCATTCGGGTCGCCTACGGGTTCGGGACCGGGTTCGAACTCGTTCCAATCGCCGTCGGTGCCGTCTTCTCCGGCGCGATCTTCGGCGATCACGCTTCGCCGATCTCCGATACGACGGTGCTCTCGGCGACGTTCTCCGGTGCGGACCTGATCGATCACGTGCGCACGCAACTCCCCTACGCCCTGACCGTCTTCCTCGTAGTCATCGGCTGTTACCTGCTCAACGGCTACCTCGGCGTCCCACCGCTCGTCTTCCTGCCGCTGGGCGTCGTCGCCCTCGTCGGCCTCGTCGTCGGCCTCTCGAGGGTCGACGCCGGTCGAAAGGGGCTCGAGCCGGTTGCGATGACACCGGCCGCGACCGCCGAGACCCCCAGCTCCGAATCCGAGCGCGACTCGGAGTCCCCCGAGACCCGCGAGTAGGCCCCGCAGTCGCCAATCTTTTGGAGTGTGCAGCTGTCCGTTCGCGTATGGACGGAACGCTCGATCACACGATGCTTCGCGTCGCTGACCTCGAGGAATCACTCGACTGGTACCAGGACCACCTCGAGTACGAGGAGAAGGATCGCTACGAGGGCGACGGCTTCACCATCGTCTATCTCGGGCCCGAGGAGATGCACGCCGACGGAGCGATGCTCGAGCTTACCCACAACGAGGGCGAGGAGCCCGCGGTCGGCGACGCGTGGGGCCATATCGCGGTTCGCGTTCCCGAAGGCAAACTCGAGGACTACTACCAGCAGCTCATGGACGAGGGCGTCGAGGACTACCGCGATCCCGAGTCCTGTGGCGGGCGCTACGCGTTCGTGAAAGACCCCGACGGCCACGAGATCGAGCTCGTCCAGCGCGATGAGGGAACGCTCTGGTCGCTCGACCACACCATGATCCGCGTCGAGGACGCCGACGAGGCGCTGGGTTTTTGGACGCGCAAGTTCGGCTACGACGAGGTCGGCCGCTGGGAGGCCGACACCTTCGCGAACTACTTCGTCGAACCCACGAACGCCGCCGACGAGGCGATGTCCGTCGAACTGACGTACAACTACGACGGTCGGAGCTACGAGATGGGCGACGCGTGGGGCCACCTCTGTGTCCGCCTCGACGATCTCCACGAGGACTGGGACCAACTCATCACCCGGGAGGCAGCGGACTACCGCGACCCCGAGAGCTGCGACGACATGTACGCCTTCACCAAAGATCAGGACGGCCACGAGATCGAACTCATCGAGCGCGACCTCGAGGCCGATTCGCTGTTCCCGTTCTAGGAGCGCCGCGGCCGCGGTCGACGCGAACACCCTCGACGAACGCGGACGGCTCGAAACCGCCGGGCCATCCTACAGGTCGGGAATCGGAACGACGACGACCGGCCGCGTCGCGTCGGCGAGAACCCGCCGCGCAGTCGCCCCGACAGCTCGCGTCGCGTCCGGATCGCCACCGTGCGCGCCGATGACGAGTTCGTCGACATCGATCGCCGCCGCCGTCTCGAGGAGCACCGGTGCCGGGGATCCCGATCGGCGCTCCGTCTCGACGCCACCGGCAGCCCCGAGTCGGACGGCAGCGACGTTCAACGCCTCGTCGGCGTCACGGCGTGCCGTCGGATCGTCGGCCGGGAAGACGGCGACAGCAGTCACGGTATCGGCCGAGGTCACCCGGTCGTCGAGATAGTCACAGATCGCCGCTGTCGTGTGAACGGAATCAGTGCCGACGAGATAGTCCATAGCGACGCTACGGTGACGTTCTCGAAGAACCCTGTGGACGGCGGCGAGTGAGATCGGACCCGAACGCCCGGATTTTCCGACCCAGAAAACACGCTCGTATCACTAATACGATGGCGTGGATAGGGACGGATGGGGGACGAGAGAGGCCGCACCACACGCCTTCGTGGTCCCCCGTGCCTCCCCGCATCCGATCATCCCATGGGTCGCGACGCCAGCCTTGCCCCTCCGCCCCCGCGACTCCCCCTCGCGCGGGGGCGTCCTGCGTCGTTTGACCCCCTCCTCACTGTCAGCGGTACCGGTGATCCGGGATGGCTTCGGCCCTACACGTTTGTCGACCGCGACGACTCGGTCAGTGCCGCCCGTACAGCGAGTAGGTGATCGCGCCCAGTCCGAGCAGTCGACTCACGTTCTCGAGCAGCGCGATGACGATCTGATCCGCCCTGACGAACGTCGTCATCACCACGTTGACCAAGAAGGGACACAGCGTCAGCAAGAGGAGTCCAATGGAGAGATAGAGCATCGACGATGCATCGTTACGCCGGTAGCCACGGTAGGCCTGATAGGCGATAATCGTTCCGACAAGCGCGACGAGGAAGAGACTCGCGATCGTCAACAGCTCGAACAGCGTCACCTCGTCGATCCGGACGACCTCTCGATTCATCGCATCCCCTCCCACATGCGAGTGAACTTGTCGGCGACGTCTTCCTCGCGATACGTCAACTCGAGAGTGAACGAGCCGTCCTCCAGCGACAGCTCCAGTCGGTCGAGGTTCGCACTGTAGACGCTGTAGTGGTTGCCGTCGGAGGCGAGCTCCGTCTCTTCAGTGACGAGATCACACTCCTCGAGCCGATCAAGCCGCCGATAGATCGTCGGGAGAGACGCGTCACATCGTTCGCTCAATGTGCTGGCAGACATGGGTTCGACGCTCGTGTGGGTGAGGATATCCCGTGCGTACTCGTCGTCGAGAACCGAAAGCAATGTCGACAGGTCAGTTTCCTCACTCACTGGTATAGCTGTTCCTTTCGGCATGGATATCAAAAGCAGTCCGATTTTTCTGGACTAGAGAATACGTTTTCGCTCGCGGGCGTGAACGGAAAATCACCTGCAAGACAGAGGTCGATCAATCGGGACGCAAGGCGGTCCGGGACGCCAGCAGTCCGTCCGAACGGACGCGATCACGCCACGCGTTTTGTATATCGGGATGTGGTTTACCAGAGGCGGGGCAACGCGGTAAACCGACACGGCGGTCGATGTCGGGCGAAACAGCTACTCGTGAGCGTCCGCCCACGCGATCCAGTCGAACAGTCGATCGCGCAGTCGTTGCTCGCCGGCCGCCGAAAACCGGTGTCCCTCGCCTGCGAACCGCTCGACGAGGACGTCGGTCTCGAGGCGCGCGGCGGCGGCGAAGCTATCGGCCGGATCGACGACCGCGTCCGCGCCGCCGTGGAAGATCGCGACCGGAACGTCGAGTTCGTCGACGACGTCGTCGAACGGATACCGATCGAGCGCGTCGAAAAACCGCCGTTCGACTCGGTCGCCGGTGTCGAACGTCCACGCGCCCTCACGTTCGACGACGGTCCGGTACTCGTCGAACGTCTCGATGGTTGTCACGGGTGCACGCGTCGCGACCGCCTCGACCCGCTCGTCCTCGGCGGCGGCGTGGACGGCGACTTTGCCGCCGAAACTCGAGCCGAACAGCACGTACGTCCGGGGATCGAAGTAGTCGACGACGTGCTGGAGGTCAGTGAGTCGCGTCTCGAGCGTCGAGTCGACGAACTCGCCGTCGGACTCGCCACAGCCCCTGGCATCGAACCGGACGGCGTTGTACCCCGCCTCGCTGGCCCGGCGACACCGGGCTTCGTAACTGCCTGACTTGTCGCTGCGTAGGCCATGGCAACAGACGAGCCAGTCGTCGGAGTCGGCCTCGTGGTGGACGGCGGCGACGGTCGGAGCGGCGTCCGTCGTCGCGTTACCGACCGGAACGCGGTGTGTCTCGGGCATCTCGTATCCCGGCGGACGGCTGCCGGGGCCTTGATAGCTGTGTCCCGACGGTCGCTCGAGGCCGGTCCATCGTCACCGCTGCAATACTGCGGCGGTCGGTCCGAAGCGATCTCGGGATGACCATGGATGGGGCCGGATCGAGAGTTTCAGCCCCGTTCGACGGGCTGTGCGGCCGTCGGGACGAACGAGTCCGGAACGGAGCGACGGACTCGAACCCGATTCCGGCGCGCCGACCCCACACCGCGGCCCTGCGACTGGTGTACTCCGGCGAACCGTTTATCGCTCGCCGGCGAGTTGGTTCGTGTATGACCCGCACGACCTACCGGTGTCCGTGTGGCGCACGCATCGCGTTCAAACAGGACCTCGAGAAGCAATCCGGCGTCCCGACGCCGGACTGGCAGTGCAAGGACTGCGGGACGCCGGTCCCAGGGATAACGGCCGAGAAGATCAGACATCAACATCCCTCCTGAATCGCCGCGTGGAATCGGAAACGGCGCTGCCGCCCCCTCGATAAACCAAATAGAGATATATTAAAGAGTGGCGTATTGGGGTTGGACTACGACGGCTATAGAGGGACTCCGATGTGTGATGGCGGAGGCATTGGTTCGTCGGAACGACGGCGAATCGCTTCTCGCTAATCGAGGTGCTGGACAGCTTCGAACTCAGGTCTCGAAGCACTCGTCAACCGAGACCCATGTCTCAGGTCTCGAGGTGACGATGGCATCGACGTCGACCACCTCGTCAGTGGTAGGGACTCGACCCAACCGTTGTCCCAGTTTGCAGACTATCGCCGACAGCTATCCCGCCGGTCCGGCCGTGTAGAGACGTATGCTGAAAACTGTTCGCACGGATATTCGGCCATCGTGCTATGCGGACGTATTATAATTCGTTTTACCAGTCGTCCCGCTCTGCCGACCTGCAGATGTCCGAGATACACGACGACGAGCGACGAACCGACCACCCGGATACATCCAGTGGCGCGCTCCGCCGCCGATCGTTTATCGTCGCGGCCGGTACGTCGGCGACCGGAATCAGCGGCGCTGCGGGGGCAACGCCCAGTCACGAGAGCAGAGACGACACTCCCGACACCCGCCAACACGACGAGTCAAAGCGGAACCACTCCATCGGTCGCGACGGCGATCCGAACCTGATCGCCCACCGTGGCTTCGCCGGCCTCTATCCCGAGAACACCGTCGGCGCGGTCGACGCCGCTGCTCGCGGCGGCCAGTCCGCAATCGCCCCCTCACGCGGTGCCGACATGATCGAAATCGACGTCGTTCCGACCGCCGAAAACGACGTCGTCGTATTCCACGATAGCCGACTCGCCGGTCGCGACGGCGGCGAGCGCGGACTCACCGACACCGAGGGCGTCGTCTGGGAGACCGATACGGCGACCGTCACGAACGCCGAGGTCCTCGCAAGCGGCGAAACCGTCCCCCGGTTGCGGTCCGTCCTCGAGGCGATTCCACCCCACGTCGGCGTCAACGTCGAGCTGAAGAACCCGGGGTCGTTCGACGTGGCCTTCGCCGAATCGCTGCCGCAGGCGGAACTCGAGGAACGGAAGCAACGCTGGCAGCCCTTCGTCGCGCGAGTGCTCGACATCGTCGATGACTTCCACCACGAGTACCTCTTCTCGTCGTTTTACGAGGCGGCGCTGGCGACGACCCGCGACGCGTCCGACTACGCCGTCGCGCCGTTGCTCTGGAACTCCGTTCAGGAGGGTGTCGAAATCGCGCGACGCTACGACTCCGAGGCGATTCATCCACCCTACCACATGATTCGAGGAACGCCGTTTTACGCCGATCAGCGCTACGAGGACGGAGCCGGCTGGGCTGACATCGATCTCCTCGCCGTCGCACACGAGGAGGGCCGGGACGTGAACGTCTTCACGCTCGCGACGTGGTACCAGGGCGAACAGCTCGCAGCGGCCGGCGTCGACGGACTCATCAGCGACCACGCGGACGTGCTCCGGTTCGGCGCGACACGGTGACTCCGAGGGAGACGGACCACCGGATGGGATCGCAGCCAGGTCACACGGTTCCGATCTATGAGACCGAAACACCGATTTAGGAGCGTAGAACAGTATCCAACGAGTAATGATCCGTGGCGGTACCCACACGATCCGTTCTTGCCGCGGTGATACCCGCCACGAGCGGCGACACGGGGGCTCGAGATCGCGTCTCCGTCCGATACCGGGGCGGGTGATCGCGTCGTGACCGAGGTGGCGATCGCCGACGCGGTCGACGCCTATCTCCAGCGAAAAGCCGTCGGCGATCCCGACGGCCCGGGC
Source organism: Natrinema gari JCM 14663 (assembly GCF_000337175.1). Taxonomy (GTDB): domain Archaea; phylum Halobacteriota; class Halobacteria; order Halobacteriales; family Natrialbaceae; genus Natrinema; species Natrinema gari. The sequence goes on from NZ_AOIJ01000033.1 coordinate 136,398, forward strand.
GCGGGAGCCTACGCGTCCAACGCGGAATCGATCCTCCGGCGGTGGGCCACCTGGCTCGAGGACGAGCACGAGCTCACGTCGCTGTTCGCGCTCGAGGTCGACCACATGCGCGCCTACGCCAAGGAACTCCGCCGGCGGACGGAGCGCGGGGAGTACACCGCCTCGACCGCGGGCACCTACTACGCGGTGGTCCGTGCGTTCCTTTCGTGGTGCGTTCGCGGCGGCGTCCTCGAGCGAAACCCCGCGGCGACCGACCGCGCCGAGGCCGCACTGCCGACCGCCGACACGCGGCCGTCCGATGACTCCTGGACGGCCGACCAGCGGCGCGAACTCGAGCGCTACGTCCGCGAGCGGGTGCTCGAGGCCGACGCCCAGTCGACGAGCGAGCGCCGCACTCGGCTGCGCGAGTACGCGATGGTCGCTGTCCTCGCTCACTCGACGGTCCGCGGCGCGGAACTGTTCCGGGTCCCGGAGGATGACCGACGCACGGGCGCGACCTGGGACGATGTCGACTTCTACACCGGGACGGTCCGCGTGCTGGGGAAGTCCCAGCGCCTCGAAGACGTGCCGCTTCCCGCCCGTGCGCGGACGCCGTTGCGGCGCTATCGGGTCGTTCTCGATCCGCCGTCGAACGACTGGCCGCTGTTTCCGACGGGACATGCGCCGTCGATCGCCGCGCGAGTCCGGTCGGTGCTGGACGAGCGCGGCCACGACGAAGGCGAGATCGAGGCGCTGCTTGAGGACGCGACGGCGATGGAACTCGCACGCGAGCGGTCGATCGCCCCGCCGGCGATCACCACCGAGGGCGCGCGGTCGATCCTGAAGCGACTCTGTGAGGCAGCCGTCGTCGACGTCGACGGGAACTACCTGACGCCGCGGGGCGTTCGCCGAGAGCACGACGACGTGTACCGACGCGAAGCAACGGCGTCGAAACCGACCCTGCGGGCGTCTGTCCTCGAACAATCGATCGTGGTACAGGAAACGCAGCGGCCGCCCGAGACGGACACGAAGCGGCGCGACGAGCAGTCGGGGACGGAGTGAGCGACACGGGCTGGTGGGCCGCTTCTCCGACGACGACTCTCCGACGACGACTCTCAGACGACGAGGAGCCACAGGACCACCGTGAGGACGAGCGTCAGCAGCAGCACGGTGGTGCCGATACCGGTCCGGAGGTGGATCGTCGACGGGCGGCCGCCGTCGGTCGGCTGGCGTTCGTCAACGGCGACCAGCCAGTCGGGCAACTGCCCCGCCGCCGTGTCGACAGCGATGACGGGGTTGTTCCCGATCCAGTAACAACGTTTGACCGCGCCGACGACGGTCCGGTCGACGGCGGCGTAGGCCTCGGTGACGCCGAGCATCGTCCAGCGACTGACGGCGTAGGTTGCGGGGTAGACGACCATCACCGGATCGCCGAGGTCGAGTTTCGAGAGCGGCTTCCGGACGACGACGAAGGTGACGGCCGCGACGCCGGTCAGGATCCCCGCCGTCTCGAGATGGCCCAGACTGTAGGGATGGAGATGGCCGGGCCCGCCGTAATACTCGAACTCGATGCCATGGATCGTCGGCGCGAGGTCGGCCAGCCCCTGCCACCAGACGCCGAAGAGGAGGCAAGCCCCGCCCAGCCCGAGCATCGCGACGGTCTGGCCGGGTTTGGCGTCCGCGACCTCGTAGTCGCTCTCGCCGTGGAAGAAGACGTAGTAGCCGAGCTTGATAAAGGACAGCAGGGTCCCGATCGCGCCGAGCCAGAGCAGCCAGTACAGCGCCTGATACTCCGGCTGGCCGTAGTAGTGAGGATCGGCCGCATTGAAGAGCATCCCCTTGCTGACGTAGCCGTTAAAGCCCGGAATCGCGGTGATCGAGAGTGCGCCGAACCCGAACCCGATCGCGGTCAGTGGCATCTCGCGCCAGAGGCCGCCCAGCTTGTACAGGTCCTCCTCGCCGGTGCGATAGATGACGACGCCGACGGCCATGAACAGCAGGCTCTTGAACAGCACGTTGTTGAACAGGTGGCTCATCGCGCCGGCGGCGGCGAGATCCGACCCCATCGTGGCCATACCGATCCCGGCGACGATATAACCCAGTTGGGCCTGAATGTGATAGGAGAGGAGCGCCCGCATGTCGTGTTGCAACAGGGCAAAAGTCGCGCCATAGACGGCCATCAAGCCGCCCATGTACGCGATGTAAATACCCAGATCGCTCCCGGCATCGACCGGGAACGCTCGGTAGAGGACGAACGCGCTCGTCTTCGTCGTGTACACCGAGAGGAAGACGGAAGCCGCGATGTGGGGTCGTGGATAGGTGTCGGGGAGCCAGGTGTGGACGCCAATGAAGGCGACGTTGACACCCATCCCGAGCACGGCAAGCAGCGCCGGAATCCCGTTTGCGATCCCGGTCTCAGTGTAGATGAACGTCCCAGTCTGAACGTAATGAGCGGCGATCGCCAGCATTACGAGTACACCACCAGTGCCGTGGAACAGCGCGTACCGGAAGCCAGCCCGAACCGCCTCGCCGCCGTAGTGCCAGACCACGAGCGTGCTGGTAACGGCCATCAACTCCCACATGAACAGGAGCACGAGCCAGTCGCCGGCGAACGCTGCCCCGATCGACGAAGAGACGTAGACGAGCGCGAACGCGACCAGCGTCTTACTGGCCTCGCTCGAGTAGGCGTAGATGACGCTACAGACCCCGAGGAAGCCGAGGCCAAGCCCGACCATTCGGGAGAAATCGTCGACGTAGAACGGGACGACCTTGAATCCGAGGAAGGTCCCAGCCAGGTGTTGTCCCTCGGGTGCGAGCAGCGAGACCGCCAGAACCGCCGCGAGGCTCGCCGCGCCGACGGCGAAGCCGGTGATTCGGGGCAGGACGAGCACGAGCAGCGCCGCCGCGAAGACGATAAGCGGCGGGTAGGCCATCGAGAGGGGCTCGAGTGCCATCAGTTGGGCACCCCCGTCACGAGTCGGTCGAACGGAAGGGCAGTCACGTCCTCGAAGGGGAGTCCGAAGACATCCCCGACGATCTGTCTCGCCAGATCGAGGAAGACGGCGTAGTCGGGGCCGATCCCGAGGACTACTGCGCCGATCGCGATCACGGCGATGGGCGCGAGCATCAGCCACGTGGTCTCGGTAATCGGCGACCGACGCGGCCAGCCGTCGGCCGGCGGCCCGCCGGTCAGGTGGTCGTCGAAGTCGCCGTGGTGGTCGACGCTACTGACATGGTCCCCATCGGGAACCTCGGCGTCGCTTGGGTATTCGTCGACCGCGTACTCGTAGTCCCCGTCCTCGTCTTCGGCCGGGCGCTCCGGATCGGAGCGATCGGCTTCGCCATCGGTGGGCTGCCCGCCGTCGGCGGCGATGTCCGCGTCGGACCCATCGGCGTAGGATTCGACCAGCCCACCCCGTGGGAACTCGAGGAGGGGTTTGGCGTCGTGGCGCTCCTCGCTCTCGAAGAACGCGGTGTAGACGACCGGCCAGAAGTACGCGATGTTGAGGACGGCCGAAAGCAACAGTGCGGCGGCGAACAGCCAGTATTCACCGCCCATGGAGCCGGCACCGAGCAACATGTAGAACTTGCTGACGAAGCCGGCGATCGGCGGGAGACCGGCCATGCCGGCGGCACCGACCGTGAACGCGGTCATCGTCAACGGCATCCGCTTGCCGATGCCGGCCATCTCGCTGATGTAGTCGGTGTGGGTCTCGACGTGGATCGACCCCGCACAGAAGAACAGCGTGAGCTTTGCGAACGCGTGGGCGGGAATGTGAAACAGCGCGCCGACAATCGCGTACGGATGCAGCATCGAGAGCCCGAGTACGATGTAGGAGAGTTGCGCCGTCGTCGAGTACGCCAGCCGGCGCTTGAGGTGGTCTTTCCGCATCGCGATGATGCTCGCCGCGGTCAGCGTGAACGCGGCGACGATGGCGACGGGGATGTTCAATCCGACGGTGCCGATGCCGGGCACGTCAAGCGGCAGGTCGTGGATCAGCCCGGGACCGTAGACCTCGAGAATGACCCGGGCGATGCCGAACGCGCCGGATTTGACGACCGCCACGGCATGGAGCAGTCCGGAGACGGGCGTCGGGGCGACCATCGCGTCGGCGAGCCAGGAGTGAAGCGGCATCAAGGCGGCCTTGACGCCGAAGCCGGCGATGAGCAGGAAGAAGGCGGTCTGTGCGTAGATCGGTTCGGCCTGTGCGGCCGTGGCGAGGGCCTCCATGCCGCCCGCTTCGAAGGCGAGCGTCGGCCCGCTGTGTACCAGACTCGTCAACCAGTAGATCATGACGGTCCCGGCGAGCAGAAAGACGCCGCCGCCGAAGAACGTGTACGTGATGTACTTCCGGCCGGCGATTCGCGCCTCGGAGTCCTCGTTGTGGGCGACTAACGGATACGTGACCAGCGAGAGCAGTTCGTAGAAGACGAAGATCGTCACTAGATTCGCCGCAAAGGCGATCCCGACGGCGGCCGAAAGGCTGGCCGCGAAAGAGGCGAAAAAGCGCGTCTGGGCGTGTTCGTCGAGCCCGCGCATGTAGCCGATGGCGTAAAAGGACGTGAAGATCCAGAGGAAGCTCGCGAGGAGGGCAAAGAAGATCCCCAGGGGATCGGCTCGAAGAGCGAAATCGATGCCCGCGAGGAATTGAATCCCGGTGCTCTCCCGGAGGCTCCACGCGAAGACGGTCCCGTCCATGACCGCCGGGAGCATGCTGACGATGATTCCGAACTTCGCGAGGGCGGCGACGACCGACCAGCCCTCGCGGAGGTTCGGACGACGATGCGACGCGATGATCAGGACGATGGCAACCGCTGACACCAACACGGCGGCGAGCGGCCGGATATCTGCAACCATTAGTTAATCACCTTGGTGAGGAACGGATCGAGTAGTTCAGCGATCGTCCCCCCCGAAAAGCCGAGGGCAACGGCACCGATTGCGGCGAGGACGACGATCGCGACCATGCCGGTCGACACGGGAGCCGCCGATCGGTCGCCGCGGATGGCGGCGATGGCGGCTCCGGGCTCGTCGCGTGTGGGTTCGGCATCGGACTCGTCGGAGCCGGCATTACCGCCGTCCGTCGCGACCGGGGCCGGCGCGTGGAGCGGGTCGGCCCTCGCGGGCGGCGTGAAGTACATCTTCTCGAGCAGGCGGGCGGCGTAGGCGAGGGTGAGCATGGTACTGAGGAAGATCACGGCGGCGACGGGCCACAGTTCGGACTGGACGGCACCGAGCGCGATGTACCACTTGCCGACGAAGCCGACGCCCGGTGGGACGCCGACGAGCGAGAGCAAGAGCACGGCGATCGCGCCGGCGACGATCGGTCGCGATTTGGCGAGGCCGGCGTACTCGTCGACAGTGCGGGCGTCGTAACTCCGCGCGACGAGTGCAACTCCCAGGAAGAGACCGGCCTTCACCAGACCGTGACCCACGAGATGGATCGCGGCACCGATGAAAGCCGTTTCCGAGCTGCCGGCGATGACGACGCCGTAGGCGGCGATAACGAGCCCGAACTGCGAGACCGACGAGTACGCGAGCATCCGCTTGACCTCGGTCTGAATGACGGCCAGTATCGTTCCTGCGAGGACGCTCACGCAGCCGATCGTGAGGACGACCGCAGCCGCGTTCGGCATCGCGGTGAGGTACTCGACGCCGAAGACGGTCACGAGCAGCCGGCCGAACGCGTACGCGGAGGCCGTCGAGACGAGCGCGGCGATCAGCGGCGTCACGCCGTCGGGGGCCTGCTGGTAGGCGCTCGGCTGCCAGGTGTGCAGCGGCCACTGAGCGACCTTCACGGCGAAGCCGACGACGATGAACGCGACGCCGGTATGGAGCAGCGTCTGACTCTCCGCACCGGGAATCGCCTCGGCGAGCTCGAGCATGTTCAGCGTCCCCGTCGCCATGAAGACGAAGGCGACGCCGATCAGGTACATCGACGCGGCGATCGTGCCCAGGATCAGGTACTTCAGGGAGGCGACCGCCGCTTCGGGACCGTCGCCGCTGGCGACCAGTGCGTAGGTCGCCAGGCTCGTGATCTCGAGGAAGACGAACAGGTTGAACACGTCGCCGGTCAGCGAGATGCCGAGCAGCCCGGCGGTCAGCAGCAGGTAGGCGGTGTAGAACGTGTTCCCGCGCGGGCCGCCCTGACGCGTGTACACGAGGACGCCGGTGGCGACGGCGGTCACGAGCAGGACGATCAGTATCGAGAACTGATCAGCGACGAGTTCGATCCCGTACGTGCGAGGGTAGTCGCCGAGCGTGTGGGTTACGGCCTCGCCGCGAGTCGAGACGACGCTCGCGAGAGCGATCGCCCCGGCGAAGAGAGCGCTCGTCGTGAGCGCGGCGACGGGCCAGCCCGTTCGGTCGACCCACAGCCCGAGGGCGATCGGCAGCGTCGCGGCGAGGATCGGGACGGCGATCAGGAGCGGGAGGAGCAGGTCGACGCTACTCATCGGCACGCACCTCCCGAAGCGTGTCCTCGCGGAGCGTCCCGTACTCCGCGTAGATCCGGATGATCAGCGCCAGTCCGACCGCCGTCAGCGCGATCCCGACGACGATGGCAGTCAGCACGATGACCTGGGGCAGCGGACTCGCAACCATGACTTTCAGGGGCACGCCGTCTTTGGGGACGATCGGTGCCGACGCATCCTCGGCGTCGATATAGGCCATCGAGATGAAAAACAGGAAGATCGCCGTCTGGAAGAGGTTCACCCCGATCAGTTTCTTCACGAGGTTCTTGCTGGCGATCACCATGTAAATCCCCAGCCCCAGCAGGACGAACACCAGCACGTACGTGTAGTGGCTAAAGAGGGACTCAATCATCGTCACTCACCTCTGCATCCACCGACTCGCCGCGCTCGTCGCGGCCGCCGGTCCCGCTCGGTCGCTCGGGCGAGAACCCGGCCGCCATCGTAAAGAAGAGACTGATGATGGTTCCCGTGACGATCAGCGAAATACCGCCGATCTCGATGGCCTCGAGGCCCCACTTGGGCTTGATGTGGAACACTTCCTTGAGCATGGTAAACTCGAGGAAGTGTCCCCCCAGTGCGATCATCGCGAGGCCGATGGCTCCGAAGATGACGACGCCGCCGGTGATGATGCCGACGAGGAAGGAATTACGGAGCCACTGGCGGGTCGGCTCGATGCCGAACGCGAAGGCGAGCATGAGGACGGTGACGCCGACGACGGTGCCGCCTTGGAACCCGCCGCCGGGGGCGTCGCCCCCGTGGAAGGTCATGAACAGCCCGTACGTGAGCGTAAACGGTGCGATGATCTTGACCGCAGTCATGATCACCTGACTCTCGGTGTAGGTATCGTCGACGGATTGCGACATTAGGCGAACACCTCGCGTTTCAGGACGAGCAGGGTCGAGACGCCGGCGGCGAAGACGACGACCGCCTCGCCGAAGGTGTCGAACCCACGGTAGGCGGCGAGCACGGACGTGACCGCGTTCTTGACGCCGGTGTCGTGATACGTCATCGTGATATAGTGTTGGGTGACCTCGAGATTCGACCAGACCGGCGTGTCCCTGGCACCGACTGCGTACATTTCGGGCAGGACGACGGTACAGAGCAGGAGCACGAGCGCGCCGACGACGACGACTGCCGGGACGTGAATCCGTTCGCTAAGCCGGTCGGTGGACGGGCGCGTCGTCCGCGCGATCGTCAGCAACAGCAACAGCGTCGTGACGCCGGCCCCGATGGCGGCCTCGGTCATCGCCACGTCGGGAGCCAACAGGAACGTATAGAGGATCGCCATGCCGAGGCTGTAGGCCCCGAAGACGATGATCACCGAGAGGATGTCGCGAAACAGCGCCGTCGCAACGGCCGTCGCGAGGATAAACGCCACGAGAGTGTACGCGAACAGGCTCATCGCGACTCACCGTCCGTGTCGGCGTTGCCCGCGGTTTCGGCCCCGTCTTCGCCCTCCTCGGCGAGGACCGGCTCGACCCCCGTCTCCGCCGCCGATCGGGAGATCGCGTGGGCCGCCGTCGGGTTCGTGATAAACACGAAAAACAGCAGGAGGACGGTGTAGACCGCCGCGTGCTGCCAGCCAAACGCAACCGCGACGCCGGCGAGCGCAAAGCCCGCCCCGAGCGTGTCGGTCTGGGAGGCGGTGTGGGCCCGCGAGTAGACGTCCGGCAGACGGATGACGCCGACCGTCGAGACGAACGTAAAGAGCACGCCAAGCCCCAGCAGGGCGACGATCACCCAAAAGCGCAGCGTCTCGATCACAGCACACCACCTCGCTCGACGGTGAACTTCGAGATGGCGATCGACATCAGGAAGTTCAGCAGAGCATAGATCAACGCCACGTCAAGGAACCACGACTGGTCGAGTCCCGCCGCGAGCAGGGCGAGGATGACGACCGTGTTCGTCCCCAGTACGTTGACCGCCAGCAGTCGGTCCTGCGTCGTCGGACCGACGACCGCGCGATAGAACATCGCGATCGCGAGGACGACGAACAGCGCGGCTGCGGCGAGGAACACGTCCTCGATCGGGACCGGCGTCACAGCTCGTCACCCCCGACGATTTCGGCGTCGTCGCGTTCGCGCGGCGAGGCGATCGCCGCCGACTTGCGGCCGTAGAAGACGAAGCGAATCCCCCGCTCTAGGCCGCCGTCGAAGAGATCATCGCGGGCACCCGGGATCAGCGTGTGGACGAGCAGTTGCTGGTTGTTGGCCCGGACCGTCAGCGTCCCCGGCGTGAGCGTGATGCTGTTTGCCAGCGCGGTCAGCGGCAGACCGCTTCGGACGCGGGAGTTAACCCGCGTCAGCGTCGGCTCGATCGGCATCGACGGCCGGAGGATGACGGCCGAAACCGCGATATTGGCCTTGACGATCTCCCAGAGCAAATAGGGGATGTAGAGGGCGAACCGGACGACCCGGAGCGGCGACTGCACGCGATCGGGCGGCACGGTAAACGTCACCTGTGCGAGCGAGATGGCGACGATACCGGCGACCGCCGCGCCGGTAACGAGGTCGAACCAGTAGGACGGGTCTCCGAGGAGGAGATAGAAGCCATAGGAAATCAGAAACGTCGCGAACTGGCGGTCGAACCCCTCCGGCCCACCGTTGAGACGGCCGCGTCGGGCCGGCCGATCGACGGGCGCTTCGTCGTAGGCCAGCCCGATGCGATCGAGTTCGCGCTCGAGTGGCTGGAGCATCTGTGCGGTGACGCCGGGCTGGTACTCGGGATCGAGGACGACGCGATCGATCCCGTGTTCGTCGGCGTAGGCGTCGAAGCTCTCGGCGTAGTCGCGAGGTCCGAACAGGTACTCGTCGGCACCGAGCGTCGTCGTCTCGATCGTCACGTCGGCCCCGCCGGCATCCTCTTCGGCCCAGTTTTGCGCCCGCGAGAGCAGCCCGTCGGCGTCATCGCTGTACCGATCGCTCTGGGGGACATCGGCGTCGTAGGGCATCGCGACGACGAGATGACATTCGAGCGAGTCGGCTGCCTCGAGACCGGACTGGACGGCGTAGCCGACCGTCTGTCGAACGGTCACCGTGTCCGACAGCGGAACGAGCAGGCGTTCAACCGCCACGGCGTCTCCCTCCTGGCGACCGTCGTTGGACACTCATGACTCTCGTTGTTAGTCGAACCAAGCGGTAGCCGTAGGAAAACGATTTCGTTATTCAGTAGCAATCGTCCGTTCCGACGGGTATACTCCAATTATTCGTGATATATTCGCTGCGTGCTCACCGAACCGTCGAAAAGAGTGGCGCTCGTGGCTGCCGCCGGACGATCGGTAGTTTTACAATTGTAGTTTCAATAGGGAAAACTGACTTGCATGACCACGACTGAAACCGTCCACGATCGAATCGGAATCGCACGCGACGAACTCACAACTGGCCAGTTGCTGGCCGTCTTTGCCTTCGTCGCGGCACTGACGTTTACGTTGCTGTTCCTCCAGGAGCCACTAGCTCACGACTCGATGCACAACTTCCGTCACGCCGTCGGCGTCACCTGTCACTGATGCTCGTCGACTATCTCGAGCGGGGCGTGCTGGCCGGGGTAATCGCGGGACTCGCGTACGGCCTCTACATGGCGCTGGTCGCGAACCCGTTGCTCGGCTACATGGAGACGGTTGCCGAGGGTGGCGAACACGGTGCCCACGCTTCCGCCGGCGAGCACGTCCATGCCGCCGGCGAACACGCACACGAGGCGGGCGAGCACGCCCACGCGGTCAGCGAAGCGACGACAGCCGCCGTGAGCATCGGTAGCGGCGTCCTCTGGGGAATCCTCCTCGGCGGTGCCTTCGCGCTCGCCTTCTACTTCCTCGAGCCGGCGCTGCCCGGCCGCGGGCGGGTCAAGACCTACGTCCTCGCTGGGGCCGGCTTTTTCGCCGTTTCCCTCGCTCCGTGGCTGGTGCTGCCGCCGACGACGCCGGGTGCCGAGCAGGCGTTCGATCCCACGTTCCGGAGCGCGCTCTACGCGGGCATGATGGCCGTCGGCGCAGTCGTCGCCGCCGGATCGATCTACGGCTACCGGCGCGTTTCTGCTCGGAGCCGGCCGATCGGAGCCGTGGCGGCTGCAGTCCCGATCGTGGTGCTCGTCGCGATCACCGTGGTCGCCGCGCCGACGATCGTCGAAATCGACGCGATGCCGGCGGAGCTGGTCACCGCCTTCCGCGGGATAACCGTACTGAGTCAGGCCGCGCTCTGGTCGCTCGTCGCCGGCTGCTTCGGTTGGCTCCAGACGCGAGCCGGCGTCCGTCCGGCCGCGGACCGACGCGACGACCTGCTCACAAGCCCATGAAGGATCGGACCGAAGAACGCCGCGACCGCCTCAACGCGCACGTTTTCGTCTGTACCAACGACCACGACGGCGAGTACGCGAGTTGTGGCGCGGCCGGTGCCGAGGAGACGGTCACGGCGGTCAAAGACTGGCTACGGGAGCGCGACGCCTTCTGGACCACGGTCTCCGTCAGTGAAACCTCGTGTCTCGGGCTGTGCAGCGAGGGCGGAACCGCGATTACGATCCAGCCACGAAACACGTGGTACTCGGACGTGACACCCGAGACCGTTCCGGACCTGCTTGAGTCCGAGTTCGGTCCCGATGCGGACCAGGTTCGCGACGAGGGGTGACTAGCGACGAGGGCGGCGGTGCCCGGTCGGAAATGGCCTCGAGCGGTTCGGGACGTTTACCTGTCGTCCACCCTCATGTTCCGGCAATGACGCTGTACTCGCGGGTTCGTCCCCTCGCGTTCACGCTGCCGGCCGAGACGGCCCACGATCTGGGCAAACGGACGCTCCGGGCAGCCCAGTCGACGTGGCCGACGCGAACGGCATTGTCCTACGCCTACGGATACGACGATCCGGCCCTCGAAGTCGACCTGTTCGACACGACGTTTCCGAACCCGGTCGGCGTCGCCGCCGGCTTCGACAAGAACGCCGAAGTGACCCACGCGCTGGCGGCGCTTGGCTTCGGCTTCGTCGAGATCGGCACCGTCACGCCGTATCCGCAGGCGGGCAACGACCGCCCCCGACTCTTCCGGCTGCGCGAGGACGAGGCGATGATCAACCGAATGGGATTCAACGGCCAGGGGATGGAACGCGTCAAATCCCGGCTCGAGGCCGACGGCACGCCCGACATCCCGCTCGGGGTCAACGTCGGGAAGATGAATTCCTCAAGCGAACGGGAGGCGATCGAGGACTACCGGCGGGTTTTCGATCGGCTCTCGCCCTTTGCCGACTACGTCGTCGTGAACGTCTCCTGTCCGAACACGCCCGACGAGTTCGACGAGGGATCGCCCGAGCATCTCCGGACGATCTTCGAGACGCTCGAGGCGGAAAACGACCGGAACGTGCCGATCCTGGTCAAGATCGGTCCGGACGAACCCGCGGAGTCCGTGTTCGACCTCGTGGACATCGTCCAGGAATTCGACCTCGACGGTATCGTCGCGACGAACACCTCGACGAGTCGCGACGGCCTCGCGTCGCCCCGACGGGAGGAGTGGGGCGGACTCAGCGGGAAGCCACTCGCGGATCGCTCGACGGCCGTCATCCGCTCACTCGCGGACTATACCGACGGTGACCTGCCGATCATCGGCGTCGGTGGAGTCGACTCGGCCGAAAGCGCTTACGAAAAGATCCGCGCCGGAGCCTCCCTGGTCCAGTTGTATACCGGGTTCGTCTACCAGGGCCCGTCGACCGCGACGCGGATCAACCGGGGACTGGCAGCGTTGCTCGAGCGTGACGGCTTCTCGTCGGTCGAGGACGCGGTCGGCGCTGATCTTGACTAACTGAGCAGGGATCGGGTTTTCTAATCTCTTTATTGAGCGAAGGATTTATTTCTGTATAGTTGGGATTCTATAATGTAGACATGGGTAACAATAATCGACGAAGTGTATTGAAATCAATTAGCGGAATTGGTATTAGTACGGCTGCTATCCCTCAAGTCAAAGGGTCTGACTCCGACACTCAGTACGAAGGAGTTGCATATGATCCAACTACGCATGAAATTATAGGGATAGCACATGGGAAAATATCACATAATAAGGGTATTGACGGGGATTTGATTATTGATGGAGATAAATTTAGTGTAAATAGGCCTAAAAAGACTTACGAAAGCATTAGTAGACAGAATATCGGAGAGTCTGTTAAAGAGACACAATTTGAGAAGGAAGAAGAAAATGAGAATGATTACAATAGGCCAAAGAAAATAAAAATCAAATCATTTGGGGAATCCTCTTTAACGGGTGTGATCCGGTATCCAGAACTTGATAGAATCGCGTTTGCACTAGAGCGAAAATCCAATCAAAAAAGATCAAGTGTAAAAAGATTACTGAACGAGTATAGGGCAGATAAAAAACATGTGGACTCCAAGGAGTTCAAAGGTGGACAGGAAATAAAACCAACGTCTGAAACTCAAGGCACTTGTGATGTAGATAACTGCACGGATGACGATTATGATTTAATAACGTTTAATAATACACAACGTGGGTGGTCAGATCATACAGAAGAATATTATAAACATTGCGTCTATGTGACTGCAGACGGAAGTAAGGACCATTTTGCTCAACAAATACCTGCAAATGGGTGGAATAGGTGGAACATTCAGAATTTCTATCCAAAAATCCCCGAAATTGACTATAGTAGGAATGACTATGATAAATGTAGGGGAGGTACTTGCCATATGCTATTACCAGGAAGTTCCAGGTATTATTTTGATTTGTCATATAAGAGTGGGTGGCAAAACGATGACTTATATAGTAATAACCCCTACCCATCTGATTCCCATAGCGATGGGAGTGAATTTAACTTTGGTTTGTCAATCTCTGCCGGTTACGGTCCAATCTCAGCAGGCTTTTCAATATCTATGAACAATAATGCTCAATCACCAGAATTCAATAATTCTCATAGAGATACAGAATGGGAGTTCCCATTAGATTCTTTCCCGACAGACCAAAGGTCATGTAGAGGGGTCTATTTTGATATTAATGCAGCCAAAAACTATGGGGAACAGGAAGTGAAGGTTGAGTGTTCATCGTCATGGAGTATAATTGAAATGAATGGTCATACTGGAGATAGAACTGGGGTATATAGCGAAACAGATACACAAGAGAAAACAATAACAGTTGATATTATAGGAGATGAAAACAATAACAGTTGATATTATAGGAGATCAGAACTATCATATAAGAATTGTGGGAAACAATCATATTATAGGAGATTTATTATTTATTCATGGAATTCAGACGTAGACATATTGTATGGTCTGTAGTAGGTTTCTTCATCCCAATAACAGGCTGCTTTTCCTTTGGAGAACCTGGCACGGTATCTTTAAACATATTAAACTGGTCGGGGAAGGAAGTAATGATCAATGTGGAAATACGTAGGTCGGGGAAAAAAGTATTTTTAGAGGAGTATGAAATGGATAGAGACGCAACTATTTTCCGAGAAAATATTATAGAAGGTGGAGACTATCAAGTCGAGGCTACTGTCTCCACAGACACAACGGACACAACAGACACATATGATTTCTCAATGGGGAATTGTGATGATCAAGAACTCATAATTAGAGTTAGGAACGATGGGAGAATACAATTTGATGAAAATTATTGTGGTTGAGAATTTTTCCTTTACAGTCGAAGAGCAGTAGAACGCAGTTCAAGTAAATCACAACAACAGCAACGAGTCTACGTGCTCGGCGTTGTTGATCCACGCGATGCTGGGGGTGGTCCACAGTGGGGCTTAGTTACACTATGCTTGCAACCTATCCAGCAGAATACTCGAGAGTAGTTCGCGGTTTGAGGACGACCGCAGGTTGCGGTTCGGCTTGCCGAATCACGTGCTCAACGGACTTTGTTCGCCGGGAAATCACGTTTGTGTTCGACGCGCATGGGTACAGACGAGCGCTGAAGGAAAGCCCCTTGCGGACCGCTCGACGGCGAGGTCGACGCTCTCGACGGCGAGCGTGTTGCCGAATCGTTTCCGTAAATCGGTCGCCTCGATCGCTAACTGGGTTGCGGACATCTGGTTGTCGCTGTCGTGGTATGGAACTAGTTACTCGTCGAATCGAACCACTCCGCGTGTCGTCGGCGATCCGATCAGCCCGGCTCCGGATCGTCGATCGCGTCGTCGAGTCCATGGTGTTCCGCGGGGCCGACGGCCTCGTCGGTCCGCTCCTCGCCTCGCAGTTCTCGCGTGCGCGGCTCCTCTCGTTGGGGTTCGACGACGGACTCTTCCTCGCCGCCGGTGACCGAAAGAAACACCGACCGGAGCTGCTCGGTCTTGTCCGTTCCGTGCGTTTCGTCGTTCTCGTCGGCTTCGGCTCGTTCGTTACTCATGGCTGCCGTTCCCTACTGAGACCGGAGAGTCGGCATATGAATATAAACCGGCTGCCACTTTCACGACCTGAAAACGCGCGTGGACGACGATTCCTGAACGACCGCTCCCTCGAGGCTTGCCGCAGGATTCCGTGTGGATAGCCGTCCGCGGCCGATGAGTAGCACCGAGACGCCCGTTCAGTCGACATCGACGCGCGTTCCGTACCCGGACTCGCCGACGACCGTCCCGTCCTCGGCCACGACGTTCCCGCGGACGACCGTCGCGATCGCTTTGCCGGTAAACGTCTCACCCTCGAACGGCGTCACGCAGTTTTTCGAGTGCAGTTCCGTTCGGTCCGCGAGGGTCCACTCGCGGTCGGGGTCGACGATCGTGAAGTCCGCGTCGGTGCCGACCTGGAGCGACCCCTTCTGTGGATACATGTCCCAGACCTGCGCGGGTCGCGTCGAGTGGCGGCGCACCCACTCCTCGAGCGTGAGTCGGCCCTGATCGACGAAGGGGAGCATGGCCGGGACCTCGGTCTCGAGGCCGACGAACCCCGAGATCGCGTCCCAGGTGTTGCCGAAGGGGTCGTCGACTTTCTTCTCCGCCGGGGTGTGGGGCGCGTGATCGGTCGCGAGACAGTCGATCGTTCCCTGATCGATGCCGACGTCCCAGAGTATCTCGCGCTCCTCGGCGTCCCGGATCGGCGGCTGAATGCGCGCGACGTTGCCCTTCTTACGCATGACGTCCTCGGTGAACCAGAGGTAGTGGGGGGTCGTTTCGGCGGTGACATCGACACCCCGGTCCTTGCCGCGGGCGACGGCCTCGGCGGCCGAGCCGGAGGAGACGTGGAACATGTGGATTTTCGCGCCCGTCTCCTCGGCAAAGGTGATCATCCGCTCGACGGCCTCGCGCTCGGCGATCACGGGCCGCGAGTGGGAGTGGTCGATCGGCTCGTTTCGCCCCTCGGCCTTGAACCGCTCCGTGTAGTGGTCGATGATCTCGCCGTTCTCCTCGTGGAAGCCCAGTCGCTTGCCCGTCTCTCGGATTCGCTCCATCGCCTCGAGGATCTCGCCGTCGTTTGGCGGCGGAACATCGCCGACCGTCGACCCGAGGAAGATCTTGAACCCGAGCGCGCCGGTCTCGTCGATCTCGGGGATCAGATCGAGGTTCTCCGAGGTGACGACGGCGTAGCTCTGGAAGTCGACGTGAGCCGACGCCTCGCCGCGCTCGAATTTGAGTGCGAGGTGCTCGGGCCGGTCGATCACCGGGTCCGTGTTCGGCATCCCGACGACGGTCGTCACGCCGCCGGCCGCCGCCGCGCGCGTCGCGGATTCCCAGTCTTCCTTGTACTCGAGGCCGGGTTCGCGGTTGTGGATGTGACAGTCGACGATGCCGGGGACCAGCACGTTCCCCTCGGCGTCGAGGACGCGGTCGGCCTCGGGAAGCCGGTCGCTCCGACCGACGGCGACGATCTCCCCGTCCTCGACGGCGACGCCCGCGTCGGACGTCCGTCCCGCGGGCGTGACGACGGTACAGTTGCGCACGACGAGATCCACGGTCATTACGGTGGGATTGCCGAGGGCCGCGCATATAGCTTCCCCAAACGGACCGCCGCCGCGGTGTCCCTCGCAGCCGGAACGTGTCCGACGTGGGTCCGCGTCCGGTTTGTGGGTGTCGAACGTGAGACCGCTCCGAGTCCTCAGTCGGTCGATTCGGAAGACAACTGCTCCTCATAGGCGGCTCTGACCGACGCCGGGGCGCGATAGTCGCGCCGTTCCGCGATGGCCGTCGCGACGATCAAAAACGCGAGCAACACGGCAGCTATCGACTTCGAATCGGTCGGGTCGATCCGGTCCCATGTGCGGTGGAGCCAGAAGATATCCGTCAGGACGGACGTTCGATGGAACGCGGAAAGTCGCTCCGCGGCTATCGGGCTGATCCAGTGGACGTCGGGAAGCATCGCCCACCCACCACCGAGTAGGATCACTGTGCGCGGATACCGGTCGGTCGGAACGAGATACGTGACGACCAGCGTCGTCATCGCCGCCCCGAACGCGAAATGGCCGATGGCGATCGACATTTATCGGAGCTGTCGGCCGTCGGACGGATACGTGTTCCCGATCAGCGTTGACGTTCGGGCTGTAAGCGATCCCTTCTCCTCGAGCGAGCACCGGCACAGCGGCGGTACGAGTGCGATACTAAACAGCGCGGGACTGGTGGTGGGCGGAAATGGACTCGAACGCGATCCGCGACAGCACGATCCTCGTGACCGGCGGTGCGGGCTTCATCGGGAGTCACCTCGTCGAGGCCCTGTCTCCCCACAACGAGGTCAGAGTGCTCGACGACTTCACGACCGGCGACCGCGCGTACTTGCCCGACGACGTGACAGTGATCAAGGGCGACGTTCGTGACCCGATCGCCCTGCAGGAGGCGGCCCGCGGCGTCGACGTGATCTTCCATCACGCCGCGCTCGTCAGCGTCACCCAAAGCGTCGACGACCCCCGGCGGAGCAACCGAACGAACCTCGAGGCGAGCCTGCTGGTCCTCGAGCAGGCCCGCCAGGAGGACGCGCGGGTCGTCGTCGCCTCGAGCGCGGCCGTCTACGGCCACCCCGAAACGCTGCCGGTGCCGGAGACGGCACCGACGACGCCGACGTCACCGTACGGCGTCCAGAAGCTCGCGGTCGACCAGTACGCTCGCCTTTACGAGGACCTGTACGGACTCGAGACCGTCGCACTGCGGTATTTCAACGTCTATGGGCCGCGCCAGCGCGGGCCCTACAGCGGGGTAATTTCGACGTTTCTCGAGCAGGCGCGGGCGAACGAACCGATCACGGTCGAGGGCGACGGCCGGCAGAGTCGCGATTTCGTCCACGTCAGCGACGTCGTCCGAGCGAACCTGCGGGCGGCCACGACCGACGCGGTCGGTGAGGCGTACAACATCGGGACGGGACAGCGAACGACGATTCTGGACCTCGCCGAGACGATCCGGACGATCACGGGCTCCGACTCGACGATCGTCCACCGCGAGCCTCGCACCAGCGATATCAGACACAGCGGCGCGGACACGTCGAAAACGACCCGCCAACTCGGGTTCGACGCCACGGTCGGTATCGAATCGGGCATCCGGTCGCTGGTCGGCCACGATCGATCCGATCCGGCCGACGCGGAGACCGCCACCGCCCTCGAGCCGAACCGAAGCGACGGGTCGTATCGCTGAGACGGGTAACCGGTGCGCTCGTGGCCGGCGGTTGCGCTCGACCGGGCCGCAGAGCTCATACGCCTCGTCTGTGCCCGATGGGCGACGCGCAAACGCCGACGCAAACGGCACCGGACCGGCGAATCGCTCGGTCGTGTCCGATCGGGAGAGACTCACACCAACGTTTTGTTACCGGCTAAATCCGGAATGAATCCGCGCTAACCGTTCCAAACGTCCGGTTGCGTTTATTCAGTCTGTCGAGCAAAGGCCGCCTATACCATGCCCGGCGAGTGTTACAGCAGTCCGTCCTCGCGTCGCGCCGGCGTTCCGCCGCCGAACGGGGCTGTCCGGTTCGGATCGACCGTGGAGACCGACACGTTGGGTGCGTTGAACTCACAGGTGTCGTGAGATACCGGAAACACGCTAACAAACTATGTATTATAAAAAACAATTTGTGGACAGATCACGACGGTACAGGACATGAATCACATGACTGTAGACCGTTCACAGCCATGAGCAGCCGACGACGGGGTTCCACGCTCCGCGACGCATACGGGTCGTCGAGCGGTGGTGCAGTCGCGTCCACGATCACCGTGAGTTCGTGGTCCGGAGTTCTCCTGGGAGTGGGTCGGCCGCTCCAACTGGATGGGGGTGCCCATCTCGCGGCCATTGCCGGTATGGTCGCGCTCGCAGTGCTCGGTGGGATACTCGTCGCTCGTAATCGATACGAGGAACCGGCCTCGGCGGCGGCTGACTCGGAGCCGAGCCGCGAGGAGTTCGTAACCGACCGGGAGCGGGTGCAGCAACTCCTTCGGGAGAACGGGGGTCGGATGAAACAGTCGCAGATCGTCGATTCGGTCGACTGGTCGAAAGCCAAGGTCAGCCGCCTGCTCGCCGATCTCGAGGACGACGGCCGGATTACGAAACTGCGGCTCGGGCGGGAGAACCTGGTCTGTCTCCCGGGCCACGAACCGACGGCGTCGAAGTCACCCGAACAGGTGAACGACGACTAGCGTTTGCACTGCTCCGGACGACTCGTGAGATCGAACGACGGCGGTCCGGCATCCGTCGATCGGCGGGCGGCGGAAACGAGGAGGCGGTCGTTCCTATCAGCAATCGTTGGTTTCCGTTCGCGAAGACGCCGATGGTGGGCCGTAGTATTCGATTTCGTAGCGTAATGGTTCTGCTGGTTTATCCGCCGAAGGAACGACGGGATGGATGCCTTCACGGGCAACTATGAACGCACGCAATCAGTTACTCGTCGTACTTACCGCGCTGATGGTCGTCAGCTCTGGCGGGGCGATGGTGGCAGCCGCAACGGGCGGCGACACCGTCGAACAGGGCGACAATGTCAGCGAGGACGAGTACGAGGGGACAGACATCGAATCGGCGGACGAATCAGTAGCCGAGAGCCAGGATCGGTCGGAGACGGCGACCGGACTGGAGGACAACGCGTCCGACGACGGCGAACTCGAGCCGGATACCGACTCCGACGGGAACCAAGCCGCGTACGTGACGTTTAACGATCAGGCGATCGACAACGACACGGTCGTCGTCGAGAACGCCACGCTCGCGAGCGGCGGCTTCGTGGCGATCCACGACAGCAGCCTCCTCGTCGGCAACGTCGTGGACAGCGTAATCGGCAGCTCGACCTACCTCGAGGCGGGCACGCACGAGAACATCGAGATCACGCTCGACGAGCCGCTCGAGGAAGACGAGACGCTGATCGCGATGCCGCATCGCGACACGAACGACAACGAGACGTACGACTTCGTCGAAACCGACGGACAGGCCGACGGGCCATACCTCACGGCCGATAACGAACCGGTGACCGACGATGCGGAGATCACCGTCGATGGCGTGGCGGACGAAGCGCCCGTCGACGAGGAACCGGTTGACAACGAGACCGATGAGCTTCCGGTCGAAGAAGAGCCGGTTGACGAGGAACCCGTTGATAACGAAACCGACGAGGAACCCGTTGATGAGGAACCGGTTGACAACGAAACCGACGAGCTCCCGGTCGAAGAAGAGCCGGTTGACGAGGAGCCGGTTGATAACGAAACCGACGAGGAACCCGTTGACGAGGAACCGCTCGACAACGAAACCGACGACGAGCCGGTCGTAGAAGAGCCAGTTGAGGAAGAACCCGTCGAGGACGAGCCGATGGATCAGCTGCCCATCGATGCCGATAACCGCCCGGTCTTCGTCACGGTCGAGAACCTCACGGTCGAGGACCTAAACGCCGAGAACACGTCCGTGTACGTACTCGTCGTGGGTGACGATATCGATACCGACGACCTGCCGGACGAGATCGATAACATCACCGAGGAGCCGATCGTCGACGACACCGACGACGAACTGCTCGATAACGAAACCGACGACGAAGACGAGGTACCGGTTGACGACGACACCGACGACGAACCGCTCGATAACGAAACCGACGACGAGGACGAGGTACCGGTTGACGACGACACCGATGACAACGGGCTGTTCGGTGACGAGACTGACAACGAAACTGATGACGACGACGCTGCTGACGACGTGACGGCCGAGGCCTTCGAGGTGAGCGATCTCGAGGCCCCCGAGAGTGCCACGGTCGGTGAGAACATCACGGTGACGGCGACCGTCGAGAACCCGAGCGACGAGGAACGCACCGAATCCGTCCAGTTCCGGCTCGAGGGAGACCTCGTCGCCGAGCAGAACGTGACTCTCGACAGCGGCGAGAGTGACGACGTCGAGTTCGAGGTCGAGACGAGCGCGCTGCAGGCAGGCTCGTACATCCACATGATCCTCACCGATGAGGCCGGTGAGGTCGCGATACTCGAACTGATCGACGAGATCGATACTGACGAGGACGTGGACAGTATCGATGACGAAACCGACGACGAACTCAACGAGACGGACAATCTCGACGACACGGACGAGATCGATGACGACAACGAGACGAACGACACCGACGACGGCTTGACGGCCTAACCGAGGAGACTCCAACGGACAGCGCGTCTTTTCGCGCCGTTGCAGGCGATACGGCGACGGTGTGCGTCCACCGAACGGCGACCGGGAATCGATTTCTTCGCTGCTCGTTCCGCTCCTCGAGCGCCGCGACAGTGCTTACGGCACCGGTACTACTAGTGGTCGGAGCGGATCGAGTCGGCGGTCACGAGACGCGAAGCACAGCCGCGACGGCCCTCAGCCGAGCAGTCGATAGAGGCTGCTCGCGGCGACGGCGAGAAAGACGAGCACGCTCGAGAGCACGGGATCGACGCGCGAGACGACGGGCAGGTCGAGTCCGGCCACCGCGATGACGGCGAGGCCGAGCACGCAGAGTCCGAGGTGGAACCGCAAGATTCGCGAGTGATCGGTCGTGTGACCGTCGACGTACTGGAGGACCGCCTCGAAGTGACGGCCGGACTGAATCGTCTTCGCGTCGGAATCGTACTCGATGACGGCGTCCTCTTCGAGTTGGGGAAGATGCGTTTGTTGAAGGGAGACGTAGACGCTCTTGTAGAGGTTGTTCGGGACGGGCGTCGTGTCGGATTCGGTGGCGGCGATTTCGGTTGCGACGTCGGAGACATCGATCTGTCCGCCCTCCTCCGCGAGCAGTTGGACGATCGCACGTCGTCTGTCGTTGCCGAGGATGTGAAACACTTCGCTCTCCTCGAGCGGATCAGTTCTGTCCGTTTGGACTGACATCGATCAGGGAGAAGGGACGGGCGTGTTCGAGGGGCGATCCACCACCTGTGACCATGTCTCCCCAGTTCACTCACCACTAACTTTAACTTTTGCAGGTTACGTTGTCGGTCGGTTCACGCCGCGAGCACGAGTAATGCGGCCGTCCGCGTAGGGAGCGGATACAGTCAGCGACGGCGAGCTCTCGAGAGCGGTGTCGGTCCCGCGATCGGAGACGGACAGCGCTGGAACGAGAACGGAGCGTGGAGGATGAGACCAGCAGCCGTGCTATCGGGTCGGTATCGGGAGAGATGGAGCAAAAAGCCTCGTCGATCGGCGTCGAAACGGCGAAATCAAACCGGCGGATAGCGGTAGTGGTCAGTCACCCGGGAGATGCCCGCCGGACTGCATCTCCCGATACGTCGTACAGGATGGACAGCCGTGGACGATATCGCCGTTGTCGCCAAAGACGCGAGCGAACTGCTGTGTGACGTGCGTCCCGCAGTTTCGACAGCGGGCACCGGCTGTCGACGATTCCATGGGCTTCCAGTCGTGTTGTGTGGAGTTCATGGGTTGTGGGGGTGTGTACTCGGACGAGTCGCGCTCCGTCGCGTTGCCGACGGGACCGATCCGTGCCGCCCGCGGTCCCGGCGGCCGACGCTGCCGCCGATCCGTCGCGATACCCGCCCGGGCATCATCGAACCAAGGGGAGCAAACGCGAATAAAGGACGCAGACCGTTCACCCTGAGCGCGCGCTTGAGAACCGAGAAAGCGCCTCATTATGCCCGGGAGAAGCGCTCATACCGCTCGAAACGCGCGGTCTCGAAATCGATCGACAAGTCGTATCAATCCCAGTTCAGCCGCGTTGGACGGCAGTCGGCTCTCAAACAGGATATTGACCCGTCGGGGGACGGGTCGAAAGCAGTAATTTCCGGAGCGAAATACGATTTTACGTCGTGCAGCCGACTGGCGGCAGGGGATAAGGTACATCGTTATAAAATACCACTATCGCTTACCGATTTTCGTGCCGGAATGTAATGGTGGAATCCCCGACAGTGGTGGCCCAACCGCCGCCCGTCTCGTATCGTCACCTCTCGTGCAGAGCGAACGGCCCCTGCCCGTCCTGGACGGGTGACTACGACTATGTCAACGCAAGCGAGTAACACGCGATCGGAGTCGACTGCCGACCACGCGGCCCAGCTCGACGTCCTCGGGGACGACTGTGCCCGGACGATCCTCATCGCGACGAGCGAGGGCCCGAAGACGGCGAAAGAACTGACCAAACGAACGGATAGCTCCTCGGCGACCGTCTACCGACGAATCAACAATCTCCTCGAGAGCGAGCTCATTGCCGAGTGCGTGCGGTTCGACGACGACGGCTCACATACGACCGCCTACGAGGCGACCGTCGATGTCCTCCGCGTCCGGATCGACGCCGACGGGATCGATGTTGCGGTGTCGGACGCCGACGAGTAATCCGCGACGGATCGAGGCACATCGCTCGGCCCGTAACCGTACGCCGGTCGATCGCACCACGGTGCCGCTCGAGCGGGCGACGGTCCGACGGACGACACGGCGCGACCGGTCGTCGAACGAGTACTTTCGCTCGAGTAAGCCCGTTTAAATGCGAGCGGTGACGCCTGTATGATACGGATAACAAATATCTACTCAGTAGAACGGTCAGTGTGATTGAACAATGCACGATCTGACCGGCTTCCAGCGCGATCTGTTGTACGTGATCGCAGGTGCTGACCGACCGTCGGGCCAGACGGTTAAAGACGAAGTCGAGAAGTACTACAGTTCGGAGATCAATCACGGGCGCCTGTATCCGAATCTGGACACACTCGTCAACAAGGAGTTGGTCGAGAAGGGACAACTCGACAGACGAACGAACTACTACGCGATCACCGAATCCGGTCGACAGCGGATTCAGGAGCGCCGGGAGTGGGAAGCGCAGTACGTCGACTTCTAGGTGCTCGAACGCGAACGGAGCGGCCCAGCGCAGGCCCGACGGAGCGTCCCGCTCGTCGTCCGACCCCGAACCGAGCAGCAGCCGGTTGTGATCGGTAGCGCGGCCATAACAAAGAACCGGAAGGTGGTTCGATCCGACGAGAATGCCACGCGTACTGTCCGTGCGGAGATCGAACGCCGACCAGCGGCCGGTGGATCGTCGATGAGCCACGAAACGAGTCCCTGGACTCGGTTCGACGTCGTTCGTCGCTATCCCGTCGACCTCGCGGCCGTCTCGATCGGTGCGGTCGTCGCCTATCTGCTCGTGACGGCGATGGCGAGCGAGAGCACTCTCCGGCTGTTCGTAACCGTTCCGCTCGCCCTGTTTCTCCCGGGCTATGCGCTCGTCTCGGTCCTCTTTCCGGCCGGCAAGCGGGAGACACGCGAGACGGCGGCGACGGCCGCCGAGCGCCGTCCACGTGGGATCGACGGGACCGAACGCATGGGGCTGGCGTTCGTCCTCTCGCTGGCGGTCGTGCCCCTGATCGTCTTGCTACTACCGCTTCTCGGACTCGCGCTGACGACGACATCGATCGCCGCAGCCCTCGGGTTCGGAACGGTCGCCGTCGCACAGATCGGCGTCGTCCGGCGGCTTCGGGTACCGGACGGCGATCGGTTTGCCGTGTCACCGCTCGCGGGCCTCGAGACGATCGGCGGCGACGGCACGACCGCGACGGCGTCGTCGATACTGCTCGTGCTGGCGATCGGGACGGCGGTCAGCGCATTGCTCGTCGCGTTCCTGCTACCCGTGACGGCGGGCGGGTTCACCGAACTCGCGCTCTACAGCGAGGATGAGGACGGCGAAGTCGTCGCCGGCGAGCTCCCGAACGAGATCGAGCCCGGTGAGTCGATTCCGCTGACGATCACCATCGAGAACCAGGAGGGTGCCGAGCGGGACTACACGGCCGTCGTTCAGGAACAGACCCTCGAGGACGGGACGGTCGTCGACCGGACGGAGTTACGCCGGATCGACGCGAGCGTCTCGGACGGGGCGACGGGGTCCGGGGAGCGGACGATAACGCCGACGGCAGAGGCGGGGGAAACGGTTCGAATCAGCGTCTTGCTCTACGAGGGTGAGCCGCCGGCGACGCCGACGAACGGGAACGCCGCCGAGGAGACCCACTTCTGGGTGACGGTGACCGAGGAGTGAACCGCGTTTCGGGGCTGCCACCGGTGGCGGAGCCGCGAACGTCCCGTCGGAACCGGGTCCGGACCGGCGGGAGTGATGCGTGGGTCACCGGTCCCCGGCTCGAGGGCGGGGACGGTGGCTTGATGGGAAAAGACAAGTCACGACGAGCGGAGACGGCGGGATCGTCCCGCCGAACGACGGGGTGACGGCTCCCGCGTGGAGAGCGGACACTGACGCTGGTTAGCGGCTCGGACGCCCGATCGGGAGCTCGATCCCCGGACGACGCGAGACGTACTGTGCTGCCGAGAGCCCGAGAACGACGACGCAAACTGCCAGTGCGACGACCGGTGCGGCGGACATCGTCAGCGGACCGATCGCGAGCGCGGAGAGCGCGAACGCGACGACGCCGACCGTCGCGACGGCTGCGTAAAGCCGGTGCCACGGCCGCCGGTCCTCGAGATGCCGGTCGAGATAGGGTTCGAAACGGTCCTCGCTCGGCAGGAGTTCGATCTCGTGGCCGTCCGGGTCCCAGTCGACGATGCCGTGATCCTCGAGCATCGGCAGGTGGGTCTGGTACAGCGAGATGTAGACCCGCCGGCGCTGTGTACGAGTCACGTCGTCGGGGTCGGCATCGTTCTCCCAGGCAGCCACCTGCTCGACGAGCGGTGCGAGATCGCAGGTGCCGCCCTGTCGTTTCAGGTACTGGACCGTTCGGCGTCTGCGCGCATTGCTGAACACGTCGAACAGTTTCGCTTGCGTGAGTTCGCTGTCAGCCATGTGTGCCCTCCTCGTATCGGATCGGATCCCGGTCCCGTCTGACGGGTGAAGTCGGATTCCTCACAGCACACGATGCCAGCGTGTCCCACTTTACTATCACTCTGCTACCCGCCCGAAACGGTATTGTACCAGTTAGCGGCCGTGACTGACGCCTTACTCGACGGTTCACGGATCGACGACGGTTCGAGCGGCCGTTCGCCGCCCCACGGGGCTGGGGACCGGCAACCGTCGTTTGGCCGTCTCGACGACACTGTAGTTCGGAGCTACGAGGCCTGCAGGCCGGGGATAACAAAGCCTCGTTACCGGCTGTTTGAGCACGATTGCCCACGCGGGTATCGATTCACTATGACAGGAATACGCGACCGACCACGATCTCGAGTAGCGGGCCGAACGGACACGGCGCTGTGTTGCCGTCGCGTTCGCTCGAGCGGCGACTGGGGCGGCTCCCGTGCGGACGGAGGGGGTCGGCGATGAGCGAGGCAGTACGCGATGTCGCCCGCGGTGACGACTGTACGATCGACGACGGGGCGACGGTCGGCTACGGCGGGTTCGACGAGCCGACCCGGATCGGCGACGGGGCAACGATCAGAACGGGCTCGATCGTCTACGGCGACGTGACGATCGGCGACGAGTTCGCGACGGGTCACGACGTTCTGATCCGGGAAGGGACGACGATCGGCGACGACGTGCTCGTCGGCACCAAGACGGTCATCGACGGGCGGACGACGATCGGCTCACACGTCAGCCTGCAGACGAACGTCTACGTTCCGACCGAGACGACGATCGGCAACAACGTCTTCGTCGGCCCGGGAGCGGTGCTGACCAACGACGAGTACCCCGTCCGGACCGACGACGGGCTCGAGGGACCGACGATCGAGGACGGCGCATCGATCGGCGCGAACGCGACGCTGTTGCCGGGCGTGACGATCGGCGAAAACGCCTTCGTCGCGGCCGGGGCCGTCGTCACGGTGGACGTGCCGGCAGCGAGCCTGGCCGTCGGGACGCCGGCGAGCGTTCGGGAACTACCGGAGTCGCTCGAGGGGGCCAACCAGCTCGCATGACCGACACCGAACCCACTCCCGAGGGCGACGCGACCGTCGAGGCCACCAGCGCCGGCGCGGGGACCGAAGCGGTCGACGCCGAGCCCGAATTCGACCGCGACGGCGCGTCGACGCCGGTGCCGATCGCCGACCCCGAACTCAGCGCCGACGCCATCGAGCGCGTCGTGTCGGTCCTCGAAGCGGGGCGACTCGCCGACGGCCCCGAAGTCAGGGCCTTCGAGGAGGAATTCGCGAGCTACTGCGGAACGACCGACGCGGTCGCGACCGCCAACGGAACGACCGCCCTCCACGCGGCGCTCGAGGCGATCGGGGTCGAAGCGGGCGACGCGGTGCTCACCTCGCCGTTTTCCTTCGTGGCGAGCGCAAACGCGATTCGGCTGGCGGGGGGGACGCCCGTTTTCGCCGATATCGATCCCGAGACGTACACCCTGGACCCGGCCAACGTGGAACGCGTCCTCGGCGAGCGGAACGATATCGTCGGACTCCTCCCCGTGCACCTCTACGGGCTCCCCGCCGACATGCCGGCGCTGTGCGAACTGGCCGATGCACACGACCTGTTCGTCGTTGAGGACGCCTGTCAGGCCCACGGGGCGAAGATCGACGGCCGGCGCGTCGGCGAGTTCGGCGATGCCGCGTGTTTCTCGTTTTACCCGACGAAGAACATGACCACCGGCGAGGGTGGCATGATCGTCACCGACCGCGACGACATCGCCGCGCGGGCGGCGAGGTACGTCAATCACGGTCGGGAGAGGGACGGGACCGGCGGCTACGAACACGTCGCTCTCGGCCACAACTACCGGCTGACGAACGTGGCGGCGGCGATCGGTCGCACCCAACTCGAGCGTCTCCCGGCGTGTAACCGTGCCAGGCGCGAACACGCGACATACTACGACGATCGGCTGTCCGACCTCCCCCTCGAGACGCCGACGGAACCGGCGACCGCACGGCACGTCTACCACCAGTATACGGTTCGGACCGACGAGCGGGACGCCCTCGAGTCGACGCTTAGCGACTGGGAGGTCCAGACCGGCGTCTACTACGAGACGCCGATCCACCGCCAGCCGGCCTACGAAACGGTCAGCACGGCCGCCGCGTCGTTACCGCAGGCGGAACGGGCCGCCGCCGATGTCCTTTCCCTGCCCGTCCATCCCGGGCTGACCGAGCGCGACCGGCGGACCGTCGTCGAAGCAGTACGCGATCACTTCACCAGCCAATGAGTACGGACCACCGAGCGAACGCGACGAGGGAGGAACCGATCCGGGCCGGCGTCGTCGGCGTCGGCTCCATGGGCGAAAACCACGCGCGCGTCTACGGCGAACTCGCCGGCGTCGAACTCGTCGGCGTCACCGACCGCGACGACGACGTGGCCGAGACGATCGCGACGCGATACGGGACCGACGCGCTCGCGCTCGAGACGCTGTGTGACCGCTGCGATGTTGTGACGGTCGCCGTCCCGACGCCCGCCCATTACGAGACGGTTTCGACCTGTCTCGAGGCGGGTGTCCACGTGCTGGTCGAGAAGCCGATCGCGGCAACCGTCGAGCAGGGCCGCGCACTGGCCGAGCAGGCCCGCGAGGCGGGACTGGTCCTTCAGGTCGGCCACATCGAACGGTTCAACCCGGCGGTGCAGACGGTCGCGGGGCTGATCGACGATCTGGACGTGATCAGCGTCGAGGCCGAGCGCCTCGGACCGCCGATCGATCGGACGGCCCCGGGCAACGTCGTCTTCGATCTGATGGTCCACGACATCGATATCGTCGGCTCGCTGCTCGACGACAAGCCACACTCGCTGGCCGCGATGGGTACCGACAACGGGCAGTACGCCACCGCGACCATCGAATACGATGATGTCATCGCGACGGTGACGGCGAGTCGCCTCACGCAGAAGAAGATCCGAACGCTCACCGTCACCGCCCGCGAGTGTCTCGTCGAGGTCGACTACCTCGAGCAGTCGGTGTTGATCCACCGCGATTCCTACCCCGAGTACGTCGCGGACGACGGCCAGCCCCGCTACCGCCACGAAAGCGTCGTCGAGAGACCCCGCGTCGACAGCGGCGAGCCGCTTCGCAACGAACTCGAGTCGTTCGTCGGGGCCGTTCGTACCGGGTCGACGCCGACAGTCACCGCCGAAGACGGGATCGCAGCCCTCGAGACGGTCAAGGTGATCGATCGGCTCGCGACGGGACCGTCGGAAGAGACGGGCGACGCCCCGCCGAAAGAACGTGAGGTGGAGGTCTGATGGCGGAGCGTTCGGTCGACGAGGAACCGACGCGCCGATCCGGGGGTTTCGGCGGGCGGACGACCGGCGGGCTCTACGGCTCGAGTCACCCGCCGGAGCGACAGCGCGACCGGGTGACCAGCGGAGAGTTGCCGGTTGCCGTCTACGGGCTCGGCAAGATGGGACTCCCGCTCGCGGCGGTGTACGCCGAGACGACGGGTAACGTGACCGGTGTCGATGTCGACCCCGCGGTCGTCGACACGATCGCCAGCGGCGGGAGTCACGTCGGCGGCGAACCCGGACTCGACGACCTCGTCGCCGCCCAGGTCGACGCCGGCCGACTCGAGGCGACGACCGACGGCGAGGCGGCGGCGGCCGCGGCGCGGATTCACGTCGTCATCGTCCCGACCCTGCTGGACGACGAGAACGAGCCGGACCTGACGACCGTCGAGTCAGTTGCCGACGATATCGCCGCCGGACTCGCCCCGGGGGACCTGGTGATCGCCGAGTCGACGCTTCCGCCGGGGACCTGCCGCGATGTCCTCCGGCCCCATCTCGCGAGCGAGAGCGGACTCGCGCCCGACGCGTTCGGGCTCGCGTTCTGTCCGGAACGCACGTCCTCGGGGACGGCGCTGCGGGACATCCGCGGCCAGTACCCCAAGGTCGTCGGCGGCGTCGACGCGGCGAGCACTCGCGCCGCGGCGATCGTCTACGAGGAACTCTCGGACAACGACGTCCACCCGGTTTCGGACGCGACGACCGCGGAAGCGGTCAAAGTGTTCGAAGGGCTCTACCGCGACGTAAACATCGGCCTGGCGAACGAACTCGGCCGCCTCGCGGACGAGCTCGGGATCTCCGTTCGCGAGGCGATCGACACGGCAAACGACTTGCCCATGTGTCAGTTGCACGACCCCGGTCCGGGCGTCGGCGGCCACTGTATCCCGTACTATCCGCACTTCCTGCTCGGCCGAACCGACGAGCCGCTGGCCGTGACTGGGACTGCCCGCCGCGTCAACGACGAGATGCCGGCGGTCGTCGCCGACCGCCTCGAGCGGGAACTCGAGCGGGCCGGTATCGCCCTCGCGGACGCCTCGGTCGTCATCCTCGGGCTCACGTATCGCCCCGGCGTCGAGGAGATCCGTGCCTCGCCCGCGCTGGGGCTCATCGACGCCCTCGGCGAGCACGGCGCGGACATCGCCGGCGTCGACCCGCTCGTCGATCCGGCCGACTACGGCGCGCGACCGGTCGCGATCGACGGGCTGGCTGCGGAGTCGTTCGACGCCGCCGTGATCGTCACGCCCCACGCGGCGTTCGATCGGATCGACTGGACCGCGCTCGAGCCGATGGTGGTCGTCGACGGCCGGGACGCGGTCGATCTCTCGGAGACGGCCCATCGGGAATACGACCTGGCTGGCTCGAGCGACGGACGGCCGCCGAGCGGAGCGCGCGGCGACGCGGGGAGCCACCGTGGAGCGTCGAGGACGACGCCGGGCGGAGAGAACGATGTATAAGGGAGACCGGATCGGCGTCGTCGTCACGGCATACGACGAGGCGTCGTTCGTCGGCCGCGTCATCGAGACGGTACCCGACTTCGTCGACCGGATCTACGCCGTCGACGACCGATCGCCCGACGACAGTTGGGCGGTCATCAGGCGGGCCGCCGAGCGGGTCAACGAGGAAGCCGAGGGCGAGACACTGCCGGCTGTCGCGGCGGCCGATGGCGGCGACGACCGGCGCGTCGTCCCGATCCGTCACGCGGAGAACCGCGGCTACGGTGCGGCGGTCAAGACGGGCTACCGCCGCGCCGCCGAGGACGGGATGGACGTCGTCGCCGTGATGAACGGCGACGGGCAGATGGACCCCGCCATCCTCGATCGGATCGTCGACCCCGTCGTCACCGGCGAGGTCGAGTACGCCAAGGGCAACCGGCTGCTCCGTCCCGAG
>NZ_AOIJ01000034.1 GCF_000337175.1 Natrinema gari JCM 14663
CGCGCCATCAGAGATGTGTATAAGAGACAGAGTACGTGCCGTTCGTGCGGTTCGTCTCCCTCCTCTTACTCCGGAGCTTCTGCTGGCGACTCGTGAACCGGTACGTGCTCCGGTCGTTCAATCCGGCCGTCGTCTACTACGGTGCCGGTACGATCGGCCTGGCCGGCGGCCTGACGGGGGTCGTCAGCTCGGCCGTTCGGACGGCTCGAAGCGAGGACGGCGTCACGGGGATGATCGTCGCGAGTATCGCCGTTCTACTCGGACTCCTCGCGCTCGGTACCGCTATCAAACTCGACGCCGAGGCGAACGCGGACCTCGAGCGCCCGTGTCCCCAGCGAGCGATGCGGAATCGAGAGTGGGAACGAGACGGACGAGCGCCGGCTCGGACGGCTCGAGATACCCACGCCGAATGACGCTCTTTCGACGCGGAAAGCGATCGCGCTCGTGGGTGACTCGATCGAGGCGAGATCCGTGAGCCGATTCCGAGATCGGCCCGACGGTTACTCGATCGAATACGTCACGATGTCCTCGCCCTCACAGGCGGGACAGCAGGTCGTTCCGTCCGAGACGTTCGTTCCACAGTCCCGACACTCGTGGACGACCGTCACCGACGGGGCGTCGTCGCCGTTCTCGCGGGGGGTTTCGGGGGCGTCGGTCGCGGACCCCGTCCCGGAGAACAGGTGATCGAGGAGCGTGGAGAGACTCATAGAACAGGGGGCTTATCGGCTCTTTTCCGGAGATGAATAAAAGTGTTTTGTGTGCTGCGATAGGACACAATTGTTCGTGAAGGATCGAGACTGTGACTCGAGATCGGTCACATCGACCGCGAACGAGGCTGCAGGACGCGCTTGGTCGACCGGTCGAGTCGCTTCAGCTCCCCGCGGGACTGTGCCACGTCGACGAGCAACTCGGTGAGGTTGACGAGGTCGGCCGCGTACTCGCGTCGCCGCGCTCGCCAGCGGTCGCTCGCACCGTCGTCGGCGAGGATCTCGAGGGCGCGCGTCCGGACCGCGTCGTACTCGTCGAACTGTTCGGCCAGGCCGGCACGCTCGAGTTCCCGGAACTCGCCGTACTCGTGATCGTCGGTCCCGCGGTAGCGGAAGGCGGGCGTCCCGAGCAGGGCGGCTTCGTTGACCATCGTTCCGGTATCGGCGACCAGCAGCGAGGCCTCGGCCATGGCGTCGTGGATCAACGCGGGGTGGAGGTCGTAGGACCGAGCGGGGAGGTCCCGGAGGGTCATCTCGTCGCCCTCGTCGGAGACGAAGACGGTCGCCACCTCGCTCAGCCGTTCGATCAGCTCCCGTCGCTGCTCGGGACGGAACCCCTCGAGATCGGCGTCGTGGAGGGCGTCGAGCGCGTTGAACCGGACGATGACGTACGGTTCGTCCGGGTCGACGTCGAGGTACTCGCGAACGTCGTCGTTCGCCTCGAAAACATCGGGGTGGAGATAGGCACACTCCTTGAAGCCGTCGAAGGTATAGTGGGCGTCGCCGAGATCGCGACGCGTCACGGCCGGGGAGATGATACAGTCGGCGAACGGTCGCGACACGGTGTGGTTGAAATCGCCGGGTTCGTCGTCGAGGACGAGAACGACCGGTGTCCGCGAAACCGTACCGGCGTAGGCGGCGTAGGGACCCCGACCGAAGACGACATCAGGATTGAACCGGATCGCCTCGGCCCCGATCGTCAGGAACTGGCCAGCCAGTTCGCGGGCGAACCCTACCCGCGAGTAGCCCTCGGTTTCGTGGTCGCCGTACACTCGGTAGGGCATGTCGAAATAGTCGAGTAGATCGGTCGTACAGGCGTACTCCCGAGTAAGCACGAGCACGTCGTGTCCCGCCCGCTCGAGGCGGTCGACGGCGTGTCGGTACAGGTGTACGTGTGCGGGCGTATTGGCCAAGACGAGGAGCCGCATCGACGCCGACTACCGGGCCTCGACCCTTTGTAATAGCATCGCTACGGGGACAGTCGGTCCGAAGTCACCGTCTACGGACTGGTCGTCTAGCTGTACGTGAAGAAAACCCGCGTGCCGGCGCGGATAACAAAGCGGCCCCGCTGTGTCGAGTCGGCCACCGAGATGCACGTCCTCACGCTCACCACGAACGCCGACGCTCCCTTCATGACCCAGCAGCAGGCGGCGCTCGCGGAGCGGGGCGTTTCCGGGACCACGATATCAGTGGCCGGCGAGGTCGACGCCGACACCGATCGGTCACCGGCGGATTACGTGCGGACCGTTCCACGGGTCATCCAAGAAGCGCGAAACGGCTACGACCTGATCCACGCCCACTACGGCCTGACGGCACCGATGGCGCTCGCACAGCTCCGACAGCCGGTCGTCCTCTCGCTGTGGGGGTCGGACGTGCACGGACCCGCCGCACCCGTCAGCCGGCTCTCCGCGCCGTTCTGCGACGCGGTCGTCGTCATGTCCGAAGAGATGCGCACCGCCCTGGGCCGTGAGTGTACGGTGATCCCCGACGGGGTCGACCTCGAGAAGTTCCGGCCGGAGCCACAGGACCGAGCGAAGAAACGGGTCGGCTGGGACGACGACGCGGACGCTCATGAAATATTGTTTCCGTACTCTCCCGCACGCGGGGTGAAAAACTATACTCGCGCGGAGCGCGTCGTGACCGTCGTCGACAACCTCCTCGAGCGACCGGTGCGGCTCCGAACTGTCTACGGCGTCGACCACGACGCCGTTTCGGACTACATGAACGCCGCCGACGCGCTCCTGTTGACCTCCGACAGCGAGGGGTCGCCGAACTCGGTCAAGGAGGCCCTGGCCTGCAACCTCCCCGTAGTCGCCGTCGACGTCGGCGACGTTCGGGAGCGTCTTGCCGGCGTCACTCCCTCGCACGTCGCAACGACCGACGAGGAACTGATCCGCGGGTTGATCGACGTCCTCGAGCGCGGGGAGCGATCGAACGGCCGCGAGGCCGCCCGCGAGGTGAGCATCGACCGGACCGCGGACCGACTGCTTACGGTCTACGAGCGGGTCGCGAACACGACGAGCGAGCCCGCGGCCGGCGGCGAGACGCGGCACGCGGAGGGAGCCGCGGGTCGACCCGAGTGAGTCCTCGAACGGGATCGCGTGGGACGGGCAGTCGACCCCGTCTTCCGAGACCGATCGGCCGATCCGCGCTCCGATCGACCGGGGCCGACTACCTGACTGCCGTTCGATACCACGCCATGGTCTCGGGCAGGTGGGCCTCGAGCGGCTGGTACTCGTACCCCAGTTCCTCGCTGGCTTTCTTCGAACTGTAGAACAGCCGCCGGGTTGCGAGACGGGCCATGTCTCGATCGAAGGGGAACACGCGCCGGTCGGCGACGGTGTCGACGACTTCCGCGACGGGGCCGGCGGCGTGGATCGCCGTCGCGGGAACGCGGATGCGGGCGGGCGAGCCGTCGACGGCGTTGGCGATCCGGGAGACGGCGCTGTCGTAGGTGAGGTTCTCGCCGCCGAGGATGTAGTGGTCGCCGCTGGTTCCGCGGTCGGCCGCGGCCAGGAGGCCGTCGACGACGTCCGAGACGCCGACGATGCTCAGGCCGCCGGGGAGGTGGGCGGGCATCGTCAGATCGACGCCCATCGAAAGCAGTTGGGCGGTGAACGCCTCGTCGCCGGGGCCGAAGATCGACGTCGGGTGAACGGTTACGGCGTCCCCGCCAGCGTCGGCGTACTGATCGACCAGGGTCGCCGCTTCAGCTTTCGCGGCCTGATAGGCCCCGATCGGCTCGGCCACGTCCGTCTCGTCCGCGACGGCGTCGTCTCCCTGCGGACGGCGCGTTCCGGCGGTACTGGTGAACACCACGCGTCCAACGTCGCCGTCGCGACAGGCCTCGAGCACCCGTTCCGTGCCGTCGCGGTTGACCGCCCAGACGGTCTCGGGGTCGGCGCTCCAGAGGCCGACCCCCGCGAGGTGGAAGACGACATCAGCCCCGTCGACGAGCTCCCGCAGCGTCTCGCCGTCGAAGATATCGCCGACGACCCAGTCGACGCCGCTGAGGTCGCCCCGATCCGAGGTCGGCCGACTGAGTCCGCGCACCGTCCAGCCCGCCTCAAGCAGGCGGGTACAGAGCCGCGAGCCGAGGAACCCGGTCGCCCCGGTGACCGCCGCCGTCCCCGGCTCGAGCGTTCCGGTCATCGGCCGCCCTCGAGTTGCGGCGGGACGGCGTCACCGGCCACCGCCGCGTAGGCGCGGTACGCGGTCGACACGGCGGGGTGGGTGTCGTCCGCCGGGGGCAACTCGCCGTCGGGGATGCGCGCCCGCAGCGCCTCGAAGTCGATCTCACCCGCGACGGAGATCGGGCCGCAGTCGCCGCGTTCGATCTCGAGCGCCCCGTCGGCCGCGATCGACCGGCCGAGCAAGGCGGTCGCGACGGCGTCAACGGCAGGGGCCGAGCCCGCAAACAGCGCGTTCCCCGCGACGGGGTCGCCGCCGTAGGCGGTCGTCGCATCGAGGACGGCGACCGCGGGATCGACGGCCCGTGTCGCCGCGACGGGGGCCCGATCGGGTCCCGCATCACAGTCGACGAGGGCGGCGAGCGTCCGCATCGCGCCCGCGACGGGGCCGGCCTCGGTCGGTCGGAGCGACGGAACGACGACCACGGCCCCCTCGGCGAGGCGGTTCGGGACCGAGAGCGCGATCGGCTCGTCCGCGACCGCACAGACATCACCAGTGTGAGCGGTGTCGGCGAGATCGACGGGCGACGCCTCGAGCCCCTCGAGAAGACTCTCGTAGCCGAGATACCGCGCCGTCCGGTCGAACGAGATGCGGTCGTCGCTCGCGCCGGCGACCGCGATGTCGGCGTCCGTCTCCCGCTCGAGGCGGGCGACGACCGCGCCAACGACGGCGGGATCGGTGACTATGCCCGACGACGGGTGGAAGGGGTAGTGTGCGTCGGGGACGATCGTTACCCGGTCGGCCTCGGCGAGCGTCTCGACGGCGGGCTCCAGAACGGTTCGAACCGGCGACCGGAGCGCGGCCATGCGGGCGTCGACATCGGGCACCCAGCCACCGCGGCGTTCGGCGGCGTCGACGGCGGCTGCACGGACCGGTGCGGTGCTCACGGGGACACCTCCGGGGGTTCGAGACTGTCCATATCGCCTGCGCCGTCGTCCTCGGCGGCGCGGTCGTAGGCCGCTTCGGCGAGTGCGATCGCTCGTCGACCGTCTGCACCGTCGACCGGCGGCCGCTCGCCCTCGCGAATCGCGTCACAGAAGGCAGCCAGGGCGTCGTAGTGGGCCTGCAGGTAGAAGGTCGGGCCGAAGACGTCCGGCTCGTCGCTCGTGAGCCGGCTCGCGACGTTCGACAGCGCGGCCGTCGCCGCACCGGCGTAGAAGTTCGCCGGCAGGTGCTCCCGATTACTGATCGTCCCCGTCACGCCTTCGAGACGCAGCCGAGTGTTGACTGCCGGGAGTTGTTCCCACTGGTAGGTACCACAGTGGAGCGTGATCGTCGTGCCCGTCTCCGGTGCGTCCATGAGCACCGTGGCGGCGTCCTCGGCCTCGGTCTCGAGCGTCCGTCCCATCGAGGCGTCCCTGACCTCGAGGTCGCCGAACAGCCACTCGAGGACATCGAAGCAGTGGACGCCGAGTTCGACGAGGGAGCCGCCGCCGGCGGCGTCAGGGTCCATGGGCCACTCCGGCGGCGCGTCACCGGCGGGAGGCCGACCGAGTGGATGGTCGTTGAGTCGCGTGATCGAAGCGTAGGGAACGTGACCCACGCCGCCCTCGTCGTAGGCCTCCTTGACGCCCATCATATCGGGCTGGTAGCGCAGCGTGTGGTCGACGCCGACGGCGATCCCGGCCTCGCGGGCGGTCTCGAGCAGCCGATCGGCCTCCGCCGTCGAGCGAGCGAGCGGTTTCTCGACGAAGACGTCGACGCCGGCCTCGGCGGCCCGCTCGACGGCGTCGGCGTGGAGGAACGGCGGTAAGGCGACGACGGCCGCGTCGAGGGTTTCCGCGTCGAGCAACGCCTCGTAGTCGTCGTACGTGCGGGAAACGCCGGCGGTCCGGGCTCGAGCGCGATTCTCCGGCCGCGCGTCGGCGGCCGCGACGACGTCGACGGCCGGCATCGCGACCGCCGATTTCAGGTGTACCATGCCGATGTTGCCGATCCCGAGGAGGCCAAGCGAGAGGGCGTCCGAATCGGTCCAGCGATGTAAAAACGGGAGTGCCATCTGCCCACATTCGGCGGGCTGCGGGCTTTGTTATCGTCGCCGTACCCGCCCGAGCGGCCGAGTAGCGGACGCCTTCGGCCGCCTGCGGGCACCGTCGACCGGGCCGCGATCAACGCCGACTCGCCGTCGCCCGCTCGGCGCTACTCCGGGGACCCGCGACGCGACGGGCGACATCGGCCATCGTCTCGACGGTGAGATCGGTCGCCGACCGCTGGCGGTCGAGGGACGACAGGATCGCCCGCATGCGGCGGTCGTCCCGCTCGTGGGTCAGGTTGTTCGGATGGAGCCACATGTGAAAGAGCCCGTCAGTGCGCGCCGCCTCCTCGATTCCGCGGCGAGCCAGGGCGACCATGGGATCCGCCCAGATGGACTCGGCGACGGTCCGCGCCGGCCCCTCGAACCCGAAGAGGAACATCGAGGCTGGCACGTTGACCAGACCGTACTCGTCGATGGTCGGTTCGACCAGCATCGACCGGTCGCGAATCGTCGAGTCGAAGACGCCCCGAACGCCGTCCCTGGTCGGCGACCGCCCACGGTAGGCCGTCACACCGTGGTCTGCCAATACGTCCCGGTGTCCTACGTCGTTGCGCGGATAAATGAACGAGTCGATCGACTGGTTCCAGTCGGCCGCGAGTTCGCGGCTGCGCTCGAGTTCGGCGTCGGCGAGTTCGCGGTCCGTCTCCGCACGACCGAACAGGACGTGCGAAAAGGAGTGGCTGGCGAACTCGTGTCCGGCGTCGGACTCGAGCACGTCGGCGACGAGGTCGGGACCGAACCGGAGGTCCTCGCGGTCGGCCCACGAGTTCCGTTCGCGCTCGAACCAGCCGTCGGGGGCCGGATGGTTGGCGTGGGTCCCAGCACAGGACTCGAGCATGAGGTGGCCGACGATGGCCCACGTCGCCGGGACGTCGAATTCCTCGAGCAAGTCCACCATGACCGACCAGCCGCGACGGCCGGCCTCGACGCGGTCCGCCGGCGGCGTCGTAAAGTCGTGAAACCCCCAGCCGAGTTCCGCGTCGAGCGATATTACGACGCTACCCACGGATCCCACCACGATTGCATGCGTCTCATATCCGGACCGTCGTGGGCGGGGGGCTTTGTTATGGATGTCCTGTTGGGCCGGCGACTGATGACCGCGCGCCGTGGGAGGCAATCGAGGGTCGACGAGACCGCCTCGCACACGGACCGACGAGTTAACGCCACCGAACAGCGACGGCTCGAGGCGGCCGTTGGCTGAAACCGCTCTATAACAAAGCGCTCACTCGGCAACCGCCCGGACAGCAGGCGTCTTCGACGTCTCATACACCAACCATGAGCGGATCTACGACTTCCTCCGAGCGAGCGTTCGTGCTCGGACTCGACGGCGTGCCGTGGAGACTCATCGAGCGATGGAGCGACGAGGGTGTCCTCCCGAACTTCGCTCGGATGCGCGACGAGGGTGCATCCGGAACGCTCGACAGCACTCGTCCGCCGACGACGCCGCTCGCGTGGCCGTCGATCGCCACGGGGGTGTGGCCGGACAAACATGGAATCTACGGCTTTCAGAACCTCTCATCCGAATACAGCCATGAGATGTATACGAGCCGCGATCTCTCACAGCCGGCTCTCTGGGATCAGCTCGGGCCGGCCCACGTCGGAAACGTCCCGATGACGTATCCGGCCCGCGAGATCGACGGCACCATGGTCACGGGGATGATGACGCCCTCGACGGACCGGGAGTTTACCCACCCGCCGGGACTGCAAGCCGAGATCGATTCCCGAATCCCGAACTACGAGATCAGCCTCGACTATCCCGAGTACGCCGACCGGCCGGACGACTTCGAGGACGCCGTCGACGATGTCCTCGCGAAACGCCGCGACCTCATGGAGATACAGATGGATCGCGCCGGCGACGACTGGCAACTGTTTTTCTTCGTCTACACCGCACCCGACCGGTTCCAGCACCTCGTCTGGGACATGGACCGACTGCGCGCCCACTACGCGCAACTCGACGAGATACTCGGCGACGTCATGGCGTACACGGACGACCACGACGCGGACCTCTACGTCGTCTCCGACCACGGCTTCGGCCCGATCGAGGGACTCGTCTACGTCAACCGCATCTTGGAGGAGGAGGGGTACCTGTTCCGGCGCGAGGACGAGGGCACCCGCGGGGCGCTCGCGAGCCTCGGCATCTCTCGAGACGCCATCACCGGGGCGCTCAACCGAGTCGGCATCACCGAGGAGGCCCTCGTCCAGTCGCTGCCCCGGCGGCTGGTCGACTCCGTCGCCGAGCAGATTCCCGGCGATCACGCCCTCTACGACGTCGACTACGACCGAACCGTCGCCTTCGTCCACGACACGGGCAACTGCTATATCAACGACACGGAGCGGTTCGACAGCGGCATCGTCTCGCCGAACGAAGTCCCGGAGCTAAAGGCCGATCTCAGGGCCGCGTTCGAGTCGGCAACCGACGACGACGGCGATCCGCTTCTGGTCGTCCACGACGGGGACGACCTGTTCCCGACGGACGAGGGGTCGCCGGATCTGGTGGTCTGTGGCCGCGGCGTGTACGAATCCCGCAGCGGGATGGCAACTGAGATCCACGGCGAGACGGGGACCTACGACGCGAGCCACCGCAACGACGGGATCGTCCTCTGTCGCGGCCCGTCGATCGCGTCCGGCGCGACCCTGCGCGGAGCTCGAGTGGTCGACATCGCGCCGACGTTGCTACACGGGATCGGCGAGCCAGTGCCGGACAACGCCGACGGACGGGTACTCTTCGACGCCTTCGACGACGAGAGCACGCCGGCCGCGACCAAGGTCGAGCGGACGACGGTGGGTCGAGTCGAGAGCGACGAGGCGGTCGACGAGGACTTCGACGACGTGGCAGACCGGCTGAAAGGACTGGGCTATATGGAGTGATCAGGACCGACTGCGCGGCACCGTCACGGTAATCTCGTTGCCGTTCTCGGCTCGTTCGAAGGCGATACAGCCCTCGGAGAGATCGACGGTCCAGTAGACGAGCCACAGCCCCAGTCCGGACGTGTGATAGACGTCGTTCATCTTCCAGTCGCCGGTCAGGACGCGAAACTCGACCTCCGGAATCGGCGGGCAGTTGTCTCGAACGACGACAGCGACCGTTTCCGGGGTGGAACGGACGGTAACCGATAGCGCCGGCTGTCC
Source organism: Natrinema gari JCM 14663 (assembly GCF_000337175.1). GTDB lineage: Archaea > Halobacteriota > Halobacteria > Halobacteriales > Natrialbaceae > Natrinema > Natrinema gari. The sequence goes on from NZ_AOIJ01000034.1 coordinate 9,343, forward strand.
GTCGGGTTCGTGTCGGGCGGCGTTCTCGAGGAGTTCCGTCACGGCCAACTCGATCTCGTGGAGGGTGGTCGCGGTCGCCGACGCCGGCAGCGTCGTTTCGATCGTCGCGTTCGGATACCGCTCCTGAACCGTCTCGACCGCGTCAGTGACGACCGTGACGAGATCGATCGGCTCCGGGACCGCCCGATCCGTGAGGAGGTCGATGATGTCGCGTTGTTTGTCCGCGCTCCGGAGGAGGTTCCGGCCCTGAGTGCGGATGATCTCCGCCCGCTCGCGAGACGGAGTGTCGCCCTCCCGGGCGATACACTCGGCGTTGCCGATGATGACGGCCATGTCGTTTCGCAGGTTGTGCCGGAGCAGGTTGTCCATGACCGCGAGCTGGCGTTCCCGTCGCCGCCGGTCGGTGATGTCTCGGGAAAAGCCGACGATGCGGACGACGTCGCCGTCCTCGATGATCGGTTCGGAACGGACCCAGACCCAGTGGCTGTACTCCGACTCCGGGTTGACGCGATACTCCACGTCGACGGATTCGCCGGCCGAGGCGCGATCCATCGCCTCGCGGACGCACGGGATGTCGTCGGGATGGACGACCTCGAGGAACTGCTGGGGGTCGGCCTCGAGATCGGCGACCGGCTGCCCGAAGACGTCCTCGTAGGCGGGGTTGACGAACAGCAGTTCCGACCAGTCGCCGTCGAACATCCACAGCACGTCGCCGACGGTGCCGGCGATCGTTCGCAGTCTGCTCTCGGCGTCGCGGCGTTCCTGCTCCGCAGTCACCTGATCGGAGATGTCCCGCGAACTGACGACGTAGCCGTCGAGCGCCGCGTCCGGCAGGGTCGTCACGCGGCTCTCCAGCCACACCCACCCGCCGTCCGCGGTCGCGTGACGATAGCGGACCGTCGACGGCACTCCCGTCGCACTGACCTGCTCGAGCCGATCGGCGACGGCCCGCCGGTCGTCGGGGTGGATGTACGCCTCCGACTGCTCGCCGACGAGGTCCGCCGGCTCGTAGCCGAGGATCGGGTCGCTCGCCGCGTTGAGGTAGACGTACGTGCCGTCCGTATCGACGATGGCGAGTTTGTCTTGGGCGTGCTCGAGCAGGACGGAAGCCAGATCGCCGAGTTCGACGGTCATCGCGCTACTGTGGTACTGTTTCCCGTAGCGGGAGAAAAGCGTGGTGGGAGTCAGACCGGACGGACGCGGACCGACGCGGCTCGATCGGGGTCCCGACCGAGACGGCAGCGGCGACGCCTATCGATCCGAACGGACGCGTTGCAGGCCGGTTTTCGCCGCCATCCAGGCCGGGTAAACGGTGTTGTAGACGGGTGCGGGGGCGTTTCGCGCGCCAGCACGGAGGAGCCGATCGGTCAGCGGCGGTTCGGACGCCGAAATCAGGTCGTCCAGATCGACACCGGCGAGCCACTCGAAGAAGGCCTGTTCGGCCGGCGTGGCCGGTTCCGTTTCGCGGGCGCGCTCGCGGATATCCGCCCACATGTGACGCTCGTCCTGGCCGAGCACCCACTCGCCGCGCTCGAGGGATCGCCGGAGCCGACGGTAGTCTTGCTCGGCGAACGGATAGCCGTGATCGGCCGGCTCGAGGCCCGAGAGGCGAAGGCCGACAGCAGTGCGATAACACTTTTCACACTCGCCGCAGTTCCCGTCCAGCCGGTCGTTGCAGGTCTGGAGTCGAAGCGTCGGCTCCTCGCTGCGGACGTAGTCGGCGATGACATCGAGGCGCTCCTGTCGGGTGAGTTCGTAGCCGTCGTGGTGACACTGCGTCCCGGTCCATCGGACACGCTCGTCGATGTCGGGGCGCGAGCCCCATTCGAGGTCGATGCCGTCCCAGTGGGTCGCGGCGACGTAGAGATCCGTCATCCCGCGCGCGTAGGCCATCGGGGCACAGAGACCGAGCAGCCCCAGCCCGTGGCCGACGGAACTGTACCAGCCGCCGTCGACGTGTCGTTTGTAGTGGGCCAACAGCATCGGATGGTCGAGAAACGACAGCATGTTCGACGCGACGAATGCGGTCTCACAGTCGTGGTCGTCGGCGAACCGCGAGACGCGCGTACGCAGCGCGTCCCACTTCCCGTCGTCGTCAGGGCTGGGAGTAATCGTCCAGCCCCGAATGCTGATCAACGTCGGCGACTCCTCGCGGTGGCGGACGTACGAACACGTCGAGTCGACGCCGCCGGTAAAGAGCAGCCCGCTCCCGTCGCCCGGCTCCGGTTCCGGATCGATGGTCCGCCGCGCGTAGAGGGTACCCCCCTGGAGGAAGTCGTACATCTCACACAAGGTCGTCTTCACGTCCGCGAGGGCGCGCGCGAACGTCGCGTCGACCTCGTCGACGTAGACGTCGGCCCCGTTGGCCCACGCGACGGGACAAACCTGCGCGAGGACCGGGATCGCGAGCACGCCGTCGGGAACGGCCGCGACCGGAACGTCGTAGTCGGTTCGGAACGATTCGCCGGTGAAGAACCGCTCGAGGTCCGACGTGGCTCGAATCGAGCACTCGAGGGTTCTCTCGTCGGCCGTCAGTCGGTCGATAAGGATCGATGACATAGTGAGGACGTCTCGCGCTCGAGTGAGTGGACCACGACCGACTACAAAAACGACCGGAACCGTTGATCGATCAGCACTCGAGAAATGCATCCATAGCGGACTGTCCGGACCCGATAGGGACGGGATACGTCGACTGCGGCGGTCCCTGCTCGCCCCGTTCGCGGCCGAACGAACGCGGTCCACGCGCTCAAGGACGAGCCGCGGGGCGAATATCCGCGCGGGACGCCGGCCGTACGGCGTGGAACTCGCCATCTCAGCTGATTTCGAGGGTAGGTGCCGGATAACAAACCCCGACAGCGTCGACGACTGGCTCGAGAGATGCGTACCGAGACTGGCCCGGACGAACGTGGTGGGACGAGATGAGACGATCGACGCTCAACGTGACGGTCGCGGTCGGGTTTCTCGCAGTCGCAGTCGGTATCCTGGTCGCGAGAGCGAACCCGGCGACGGCATACGAGTCCTCGGTGTACGTGGGCTCGCCGACGAGCACCTGGGTCGCGTTCGCGTTCGCGCTCGCCATCGCAGTCGGGACGGCCCTGTCCTGTCGGGGTCGCCGACAGGGGTACGGGATCGCGCTGGGCGGAACGACGGTGACCGCCATCGTGAGCCTCCCCGTGATCCGGAACTATCGCTTCGCCGGGATGGGCGATGCGATGACGCATCTGGGCTGGACCCGGGACATCGTCTCCGGGGGAACCGCGCCCCACGAACTGTTCTATCCGGGCTTACACGCCGTTGCGACGGTGTTTCACGTCGTCGGCGGTGTCCCGATCGAACGCGGACTCCTGATCGGGATGGTCGTGCTTTTCGTTCCGTTCGTCGTCTTCGTTCCGCTCACCGTCCGCGATATGGCTGGCAGCGGACTGGCGGTCGGGCTGTCCGCGATCGTCTCCTGGATGGTCCTCCCGGTCAACAACATCGCGACGTTCATGGGCGTCCATACCAACTCGAACGCACTCTTTCTGGTCCCTCCCGTCATCTTCGCTCTCGTCGCCTACCTCCGGCGACGGTCGATGATCGAACGACTCCCGCTCGGGCTGTCGCCGTTCAGCGTCCTCGTCTACCTGACCGGCCTCACACTCCTGTTGGTCCACCCCCAGCAGATGTTCAATATCATCGTCCTCGTCGCCGCGATCAGCGGCGTGCAGTTCCTCGCTCGCCGACGGTTCGACGAGCACCCGATGCTCGAGCACCCGACGACGTACGCGCACACGATCGTCCTCGGCGGGATGTTCGGGCTCTGGGCGCTGGGGAACGAACGGTTCAGAAGCGCCGCGTCCGGGCTGGTGTACGGGCTGCTCTCGCAGGACGTCGGTGCCGGAGCCGAGGTCGACCAGCGAGGATCGTCGCTGACCGACATCGGAGGGAGCCTCGCCGAGCTCTTCGTGAAGATGTTCCTCGATGCCGCGATCATCGGACTCCTCGTCGGCCTGTTCATCCTGGCCGTCTGGCTCGGTCGGACCAGCCTCGACGCCGAGAGCAGATCCTTCGTTAACTACGTCAGCTTCGGACTCGTTCCGCTGGGCGGCCTGTTCGCCGTGTACTTCGTCGGAACGCCCACGATGGCGTTCCGACAGGTCGGCTTCATCTACGTCCTCTTGACGATCCTCGCCGGAATCGCGCTGGCACAGTTCACGGGCGGGCTCTCGCGCCTGCTCACGAGACCGGGAGCGAACGCGGTCACCGCGTTGGTGCTCGGGTGCTGTCTGGTGCTCGGGCTGCTCACGGTGTTCGCGTCGCCGCTGATCTACAATCCGGGCCAGCACGTGACTCCCGAAATGATGAGCGGCTACGAGGACGGCCTGGATCACGGGGCCGAGGGCGTTCCCTACGCGGGTATGGGGTACGATCCCTACCGGTTCGATCACGGAATCAACGGTATCCCCGGCGGCGGCGATACCGTCGGTGGCGCGTCGGCGGCTACGGGAACCGTCAACGCGACCGTGTTCTCGGCGGGCAACTACAGCGGGGCCTATCCGACCGACGAGTACTACTTCGCCTTCACGGAGTGGGACAGAACGAAAGAGATCGACGTCTATCGGGAACTCAACTACCGCGAAGCCGCACTCGAGGGGCTCGACACCGACCCGGCCGCGAACAAGGTCATCTCGAACGACGAGTTCGAGATGTACGCTATCAGGAGCGGGTCGTAGCGACGCTCCCGGTCCGCGGGTCGCTGCTGCCACTGCTGCCCGGAGCGTGCGAGTCGCGCCCGACGCGGCTCCCGCTCGCGCGACGAACCAGATGAGTCGATCTGTCACCTCGTGCACGCGACCACGGTTGCGAGTCGACCTCACGGTGACACGTGCCGTCGACTCGAGACCGGTGTCGGCACTCCTCGATCGCGGTCTCCGCCACCGTCGAGACCGACGTGCCGCGTCCGAGCCTCTGAGACGGTCGAAACAGGTGGTAAGAACTGCTTACGGCACGGGAAAGGCTGGACTGGCCGTGCGAAACGATGTCGGAATAGCGACGCCCGCGTTCGTCTCCCCCGTCGGGTCCGGAGTCGAGAGCGCCTCTCCGCCCGACACGCTCTCGTTTCCTCGACAAAGAGTCGATTACGGCCACGGGAACTGTCACTAATTCGTTCATAGGTTCATGAGGAAAATTCGGTAGATTGTGTCCCTATACCCAGTGTTAGAAATATATTCTGTAAATTTAATCCATATCTCCAAGAAAAAGTTTATGTGTGTAAGCCGGAGTTACGGACATGTATGGCGCAGAACCCCCGTACGTCCGAGACGGAATCCACTCCGACTACAAGCCGTAACGGCGGATTAAGCCGCCGTAACTACGTTCGCTCGCTCGCCACCGTGGCGACCGCGGCGACCGCGATCGGCGGGGCCGGCACGGCCGCCGCTCAGGACGACTACGAGGTTATCGAAGCCGCGGGACAGACGATCACCATCGACACCGGTGAGACCTGGGAGAACAAACTCATCGACATGACGACCGGCCAGGACATCGTCGTCACCGCCCACAGCAGCGACTGGACGATCCGGAACATCGGCTTCAAAGGCAAGAACACCGCCGGCACCGGGACCGCCACGTTCGGCATCTCCGATACGAGCGGCGGCACCTGTACCGTCGAGAACGTCTACCTCGGCGACGGCTCGAGCACCGGGAACGGGAACCCGAACGGCCACGGGCAGACGGCCTTCTGGGTCGCGCCGGACCACAACGGGCACATCGACTTCGAGAACGTCAACATCCAGAATTTCGCGGACAACGCGATCTACGGCTCCGCACCCGGCACCAAGGGCGGCGGAACGATCCACATCGACAGCAGTTTCGCCGCGAACTGTTACGTCTCGCACTTCCGACTGGCGACCGAAGGGAGCAAGGTCACGAACTCGAGCGTCTACGTCGACGGGAGTCACGGGTACGTCGGCCGCGGGATCTGGGGCTGGGCCCCGGGGACGATCGAGGTCGAGGACTGCCAGATCGAAATGAACGGACAGAACACCGCCATCGACGCCGGTGCGAACGGGAACCCGACCGAGATCGCCGTCACGAACACCGACTACGACGACGGGGCCGGCATCGCCGAACACGCCGGTTCGAACGTCCAGCTCGGCGACAGCGTCGGGACCGACCCCGAGGCGTTCATCCCGCAGGGCGTCCCGACGAGCCCCGAAGAAGCCGCGTCCGGTTCACAGAAGTAACGACGCTGCCTGTGTGCCGACGTACCGACCCGCTGACGCGACCCCTTCTACCCTCCACCGCATTAATTCACCCTCTCGCACGCCGTTTCGATCCCCGCTGACGTGACGCCCGCCGCCGCGTGACGCTCGGTACGCGGACGCTTTCCGCGCGACCGGTTTTCCGTCTCGTTTTTCGGACCTAAGTCGAGCGATACACTGACCAGCCGCGTCTCCCCACGGTCTCGCGGGACGACCGCGACAGCGCGACGGAACGTCCGACATTCCAACGGCAGCGAGCCGTCGGCGTTCGGAGAGCGGACGCGAGAACGGATCGCTTCCCACTGGTCGTGGCCGCTGCCGTCGGTTGCGGTCGGCGGCGACCGACAGACCGCGGCGATGCGGCACGGACGACGGAGAACTGTACTCTGGAGAAGAGAGACGAGAGTTATATCGTCTTCCCCGCGAGTGTACACCAGCCCCCCCGATGGCGACCGCGCGCCGGTTACGGCAGCGGGCCGTGGCTGGTGGGTTCTCGCGTCCCGAAAATCGAACCGGAACGAGCAAAACGAGTATGGATCGCGCCGATCACAGGTACCGCGTCGCGGCTCACTGACGCCGCGTCAGTGACCGATGCCGGCTACTGTTCGCGCGCGTTGTACTGTACGTCGACCGTCGCGTCGCCGAGGATCCGGAAGTCCTCGATATCGCCGTCGAACCAGTAGGCGTCGAGCCAGTTGCCGACGCCGCCGCGGACCGTCGTATCCTCGACAATATCGTTCTCGTTGACCGACGCGTCGCGGTACTCGGCCTGGATGACCTTCCCGTCGACGCGGAACGAATACGTGCTCGGCTCGGCCGTTTCGGTCCCGTCGAAGACGACCGCGTGGGGGAGCAGTTCGGGGTCGCCGTACTCCTCGAGATCGATCTCGTCGCCGTCGACCGTGATGGTGGGCGTCCCGTTGATCAACGAGACGTCGGTTAGTGTTCCAGAGAAGCGAAAGCGGAGGCTGCCGTCGGTGACGGTGCTCTGGGCCGTCGAGCCGGAGATCGTCGTCGCCTCGTCTTCCGGCGCTTCGTCGGAAGCGAATTCGATGTCGCCGTCGACCGTGATCTCGAAGCCGACCGGGGTTCCCGTTCCCTCTACCTCGAGAACGTGGGGGAAGTCGGTCCCGTAGTCGGCGGGATCGATCCGGTCGCCGTTGACGGACACGGTACCCGGACCGTCGACGGTCAGTTGGTCGATCTCGCCGCTGTACCGGAAGGCGTCCTTCCAGTCGGCGACGACACCGTAGACGGTGCCGGACTCGATGGTGTCCTCGTCGTCGATCGAGGCACCGTTGTACCCGCTCCGTTCGGCCTCGCCGGTGACGGTGAATTCGTAGCGGGTCACGTCCTCGTCGCTCCCGTTGATGACGATGATGTCGTCCAGCACATCGTCGATATCCGCAGGGTCGATCTCGACGCCGTTGACCCGAACGGTCGCGTCGCCGTCGACGGACAGGCGCTCGATTTCCCCGTCGAAGCGGAACGCGTCGAGGTAGTCGGCGACGGTGCCGCTAGCGCGGGTGCCGTCGACCGAAGCCGCCGCGTCGATCGTCGCGTTCTCGTCGGTGCTGGGCTCGACCGCCTCGCTGACGACGAATTCGTAGCTCGTCGTGTCCGACGTGCCGTTCCCGTCGAAGACGACCGTGTTCGCCAGCGACGAGCCGTCGGAATCGCCGGTCGACGATTCAGTACTCTGGCCGCCGGACGAGCCGCCGCTTGCGGCCTCCTCAGCTGAGGTCGGCACTCCGTCGGGCATCGAGAGGTCGGGGTTCGAGCCGAGTCCGTCCCCGCGAGTGAGGCGAACGTCACCGCGCTGGCTGATGCCGTCGAACTGCGTGTCCGCGATGCGGATCCGCGTCGTCTCGCCGTTTCGACCGAGGTGGATCGCGTCGTTGTAGGAGCCGGAGCTGAAGTCACAGCCCGTGACCTCCATTCGGCCGGGGTTCCAGCCCCAGAAACACCGACCGTTGTAGCGGCCGTTGCCGTCGTTGTACGCGACGGAGTCCGTACACTTCGAGCCGTCGGAACTGAGACGGAAGCTCGAGACGTAGTTGTTCGCCGCGTAGCAGCGATCGATGTGGACCGTGCCGCCGTTGCCGTTGTATCCGGGCGCGGACGCGTAAATCCCGTTATTGGGCCAGTCCTGGACGTTACAGTGCCGAATGTCGATGTGCCCGCTGTGTTCCGGTGCGACCCAGATCCCACACTGTCCGTGGGAACTGTAGCTGCTCGGGCGCACACAGCCGTCGCCCATGTAGACGTTTTCGATCGTCGACGTGTTGCCGTCGACGTCGGCGACCGCGATCGCGTGTCTGTCGTAGCGGTGGGTCCCGACGAAGCCGACGTTCCGGATCGTCCAGTTCGTCGACTCGCGAGCGTAAAGCCCGAACCAGTTGCCGTTCGAAAAGTCGATGATCTTGTTCTCGAAAACCTCGCCGTCGTCGATGGTGTACCACTCGTTGGACGCCTCGATGACTTCGTAGTCGTCCTGGGCGGCCGCGGTACCGGTCGCGAACCCGCCGCCGATCACGGACGCCGCACCAGTCAACTTCAGATACGAGCGACGGTCGAGTAATTCGTCATTACCGCTCGTCTCGCTGCTCTCGAGGACGCTATCCGTGGAATCGCCATCATCCAATACCGAATTGTCGCGTGCCATGCGTTCGGTTAAGGAGAAGATGCCCCCATAAACTTTCCGCTTATATCTGTATAAAATAAACAGAAGTTCCGAGATTCGTCGATGTTTGTTGATTAGTATATCGAATCATGGGTTGTATGTTTTATATTGTGACCGCAGTACGGCGTCGCGGTAATAGTGTTTTACCGGCGCTTCGTCCAGATACGTTGACACTCTCGGCTGTCGATCAGTCAAGCAGTACCGAAATCGAACATGTTGAGGTTTTCGGCCCGGTCATCGCGCGCCGCCCCGCTCGGAGTCGACCGAGGCCGACGAAGCGCGCACGAACGGCGGTCTGCGCCAGCGAGGCGAGTCACATGTGGGTCCTGATCTCGTAGATGTCGACGAGACCGCTCGCGACGGAAAGCACCGCCCAAACCGCGACGCCGACGGCGATGACCGCAAGCAGCGTTACGAGTCCGGTGACGAACGGCTGTAACGCGACGACGGCGGCGGTCATCGCGACTGTCACGCCGCCGGCCGTCGCGATCGATGTCGCGAGTCGCCGCCAGTGCAATTCGAGTTCCCGGTCGATCAGATAGACGTTGTAACACACCATGAGCGCGTAACAGAGTGCCGTCGACATCGCCGCGCCGACGACGCCGATCGCCGGGATCAAGACGAGGTTCAGTCCGAAGTTCAACGCGCCGGTCAGTCCCTTCCCGACCGCGCGTTCGGTCGCCCGGCCCAGGTAATCGAGACTGTCGTTGGTGATCTTATCGATCGCCTGAAACAGGACGAAGACGCTGAACACCTGCAGGACCGGTGCGGTACCGGCGTACGCGTCGCCGAAGACGAACCGGACCCCGGGTTCCGCCAGGAGGACGATGCCGGCGACCGCCGGCAGGTACACCAGGAGGACGTACTCGAGCGACTGCTCGTACACTCGAGCGGCGCGCTCGAGTCGCTCGGACGACTTGTGCTCGCCGAACGTCGGTGCGACGGTAAAGCCGAGCGAGTCAGCGGGCGCGATCACGAACGTAGAGATCTGTTTGGCGAGTTCGTAGAAGCCGACTGCGACCGGCGTCAGAAAGAACCCGACCATCAGCGTGTCGACGCGCTTGTACAGCACGTTCGCGCCCTGCGAGGCCGTCAGCGGGAGACTGTACCTGCCGATCCGCGTCGAGAGCCCGGGCTCCGGGGAGTCGGTCGCGGGATACGACGAAAGGATTCGGTAGAGGAAGTACCCGCCGACGGCGACGGACACCAGATACCCGGCGACGAAGCCGGCCAGCGCGCCGTACGCGCTGAAGCCCGCGATAAGGAAGAGCACGATGAAACCGAGTCGGCCGACGCTCGAGACCGTACTGGTCGCGGCGGTCAGGGTGACTTCGCCAAAGCCCTGGAACGCGATCAGCAGGTAGCCGTGGGCGACCTTGACGACGATGAAAGCGATACCGAGCGCCAGCAAGGGTTCTAACCGCGGCTCGCCGTACGCGGCCGCGATCGCGCCGCGAAAGAGGAAGAACAGGACGCAGACGAGTCCGACGGTGACGACGTTGAACGCGATCGAGGACCGGACGATGTGGCGGATCTGGGTGTCGTCCGTTTCCCGGTACTCCGTGACGAACCTCGCCATCGACTTCGGAATCCCGAGGGTCCCGAAGAGGGTCGCGATCGAGAAGATCGCGATGGCGAGGAAGATGAGTCCGTACTCGTCGGGCGAGAGGAACACCCGCGTGAGCAACAGGGTGATAGCCCCTTGCGCGCCGAGTCGAAGCAGTTCAGCGCCGAACGTGGCCGTGACTCCGCGAACGATGCGCTGTGACAGTGACATTGAAAGCGAGGAGCGGCTGGGCTACCGGCAGTTTCTAGAGGTCGGTCGAGACGGACTCGGCGTCGGAGGTCACCTCGGCCGCGTCGTCGTCCGCCGCGTCCGCCGTCTCCGCTCCGTCCGCCTCGGGACGGGGCTTTGCGGCGTCGCGGATGGTCTCCATGATGCGGATCGTCCACTTCGACTGCTCGAGGGGCACCGGCACGTCGGCGTCGCCCTCGATCGCGTCGACGAACCCGTCGAAGATCGCACAGTGGGAGTTCGTCTCCGTCTCCGCCTCCCAGCTATCGTCGAACCGGGAGGTGGCGACCGATTTCGCGTTCTCGAGCGTGCTGGTGACCTGGGCCAGCGAGACGTCGAGGCTCTTCTTCGAGCGGGCGATGACCGAAGAGGTGTAGTCCTCGTCGACTTCGTAGAGCGACTGATTGATCTCGTCGAGCACGAGGGATTTCTCGGAGCCGGTGATCACGTGGAGGCGCTGGGGGAGCGTTCCCGAGAGCATCGTCACGGTACAGAGCGCGCCGTCCGCGGAGACGTACTGGACTTGCGCCTGATCGTACTCGAAGTCCTCCTCGTAGTGGTCCGAGAGGACGGTCTGTGCGGCGATGTCGTCGTCGTGTTCCGGCCAGCCGCCGATGCCGAGGACCGAGTAGATCGGGTGTGGCAGTCCCTCCTCGAACTCGCCACCGGGCAGTTCGAACACCCACGACCCGCGGTTGACCTGATCGGGCGGCGTCAGTCCCGCATACAGGGTGTCGACGGACTTGATGTGGCCGAGTTCGCCGGCGTCGATCAGCTCCCGGGCCGTGCGAACCGCCGGATAGAACAGGTGGTTGTGGATGACCGTCGCGGGCGTCTCGTGTTCGCGAGAGAGCGCCTGCAACTGCTCGACCTCCTCGGCGGTGACGGTGGCGGGTTTCTCGATAATGACGGCGACGCCGGCTTCGATCGCCTGCCGAGCGATGTCGAAGTGCGTCTGGACCGGCGTACACACGTGCAAACAGTCGAGTTCGTCGAGCAGTTCGGTGACGTCCGTGACGGCCATCGTCCCGAACTCCCGCGCCCGCTCTCTGGCCAGGTCCTCGTCGAGATCACAGACCGCGACCAGTTCCATCTCCGGGTTGTTCTGCGCTCCCGCGAGGTGGGCCTGCGAGACCGTGCCTGCGCCGACGACTGCGGTTCGAACGACCATGAGCCGACGGACAGTACGCCGGTCATTAGTTTTAGTCCGATTACTTCACGAACGCTAACTCGCCCTCGAGACGGCGACCGGGTATGGAGCCGCTACCGAAAGCGACGGTCGGCCTCGTCGATACCGACTCTCACTCGAACCGGGGGCCGGAACGGACGACCCCGCTCACACATCGCGTCGCGACTCGAGAACAAGGGACGCCAGGGATGGGTCGCAGTAGACGAGGCGGCACGGTTCGAAAGACGGCTCCCGCGCCGGGAACAGCTGCTGGCACGCGACTGCTCCGGTATCGGATGACGGTCGTCGGGAGCCAGTCGAACGTACGGAATCGCCTACTAAAAATCTTCTCGGCGATCCGAGAAGAAGGTGGCCGAATCGACAGCCGGCGACGCGCCGTTGGCGTCGAGCGGTGACCGCGTCGGCCGCGGTACGCGGCGTTCGAGCGACGGTGGCGTCAGGACCCGGTGACTCGCCGAGCGAGACGGCCGTCACTCGAGCGGACGTGCAGACAAGAGAGTCATCGCGGGGTTGCGATACGGGAGCGCCGTCAGGAACGTCGAGTCACTCGATCCGGGACAGTTTGCCGTCGACGGTGCGTTCTTGCGAGCGGTTCCGAACGAGGTGAGCGACCGAGAGACAGAAGAAGGCGACGACGACGGCACCAGCGAGACCGAGCATTGGGAGTGTCGATAGCAGCGGTGCGCCGAGCGTCGCCGCGCCGAGAAGGGCGGCACCGACCACGCTGAGGGCGGCGTACCATCGATCCCACCGGTCCTGTCGGTGGCTGTCCGTATCGAGGTACATCATCAGCAGGTCCGCGTTGTCAGCGAGCGAGATCAGGCCACGGTCCTGATCGTACTCGACGATGCCGGCGTCGTCCATCTTCGGTAGGTGGGTCTGATAGAGGGCGACGTAGACGCGTTTCCGCTGATCGGAACTGAGCGCGTTGACCTCGGTATCGTTCTCCCAGGCGGCGATCTGTTCGGCGAGTTCACCGAGCGTAACCGTTTCGTCGGCCTCGAGCAGGTACGCGAGGACTTCCCGGCGACGGCGATTCTTTAAAAGCTCGAAAATGACGTCCTTCGAGAGGCGTTCGTCCTCGTCGGCGTCGGCGACCGAGGCGATTTCGTCGGGCAGCGACGTATCGATCGAGGACATTACGACGACCCTCCCGTTGTAGAGACACCATTCGAGTTCGGCACCGGTCGGACCTGCTCCTCGTCACCGGAGCGTCGTCCCGACGGCGACCGCTGTACGTTCGAACGGCGAGTCGAAATCACGATTGACACACCAGGTTGTACACCAACAGAGATACTCTTAAACACGACCACGTTTCGCACCGTCTGCAAAGGAGGTACGGAACGACTTCTCGACGGCACTCCCGCGACGCGCGGCCGCCGCCACGGCGGGCGATTTCGAACGCCCGCGTCGCCGCGTCGTATCCGGCGATTGCACCCGTATATCGGCGGCGTACGAGCGGTCGGCTCCGCGAACGGCCACCGACAAGCACGGGCCAAGGGACTACGGACTAACACAGCACTGGGTCCGAAAGTTCGAACCAACCAACGTAAAGGCGAGCGACAGTTCACAACCGAACGACGGATTTACGTCATGAATGGGCGATTGATGTCGACAGATCACAACAACGATCGCCACGATTCATGTATTATGTGTCCATTGCCCACGGTGGGTCGAAGCGACCGATTCGGGGTCGTTTCACCCGAACACAACCGATGGGACACGGTTCCGAGACGGCCGCCGTTCTGTTTGCTCGAGGCAGTTGGCGGCTGTCTCGGTCAGCTGCCGTTCTCTCTTCGCGCGGTGACGGTCGTCGCTCGCCGGTGTTCGAACGACACCCCGCCGTAATCGGGGTATGTAATTCGCCGCGCTCGCTCGAGCGAACCATCACGCGGATTGACAGCCGGCGGCATCGTAAGTCGGCGTTTCCCGCGAAACCATGTGAACCCCTTACAGTGCCGGCACGGGTTCCTCCGGCTACTGATGACGCGGTCTATCATCGATCAACGCAGCACCGAATCACAGTCGGCGGAGGTCGAGACCGGTCTGTGTCCCGACTGCGAGACCGACACGATCATCCACGACCCGGACCGCGGTGAGCAAGTCTGTGCGGAGTGTGGGCTCGTCCTCACCGAGGACCCGATCGACTACGGGCCGGAGTGGCGCGCGTTCAACGCACAGGAACACGACGAACTGTCGCGCGTCGGCGCGCCGCTGACCCAGTCGATGCACGACCGCGGGCTCACGACGACCATCGACTGGCGCAACAAGGACGCCAACGGCCACTCGATGTCGGCGGACAAACACGGCCAACTCCATCGACTCCGGGTCTGGCAGGAACGCATTCGAACGAAGAATGCGGGCGAACGGAACCTCAAGTACGCCCTCTCGGAGATCGACCGCATGGTGAGCGCGCTCGGGGTCCCCAAGCCCGTCAAGGAGACCGCGAGCGTCATCTACCGACAGGCGCTCGAGCAGGACCTCATCCGGGGCCGATCGATCGAAGGCGTCGCGACCAGCGCGCTCTACACCGCGTGTCGAAAGGAGGACATTCCGCGCAGTCTCGAGGAGGTCACCTCGGTCGCACGCGTCGAGCAACGCGAGATCGGCCGGACCTACCGGTACATCGCGGACGAACTCGACATCAACCTCGAGCCGACGAACCCCAGACAGTTCGTCCCCCGGTTTTGCTCGGAACTCGACGTGGGGACCGACGTCGAGACCAAAGCCATCGAGATCATCGACCGGACGACCGAGCAGGGGCTTCACTCGGGCAAGTCACCGACGGGGTTCGCCGCCGCGGCCATCTACGCCGCCGGGCTCCTCTGTGACGAGACCATCCCCCAACGAGCGGTCGCCGAAACCGCCCAGACGACGGTCGTCACCGTCCGCAATCGATATCGGGAGCAACTCGAGGCGATCGATCAACAGCCGGCTACATGATCGACCGCTCGCCCTTGCTGGTGCTCTCGGTGTAGAGCCGTTCGTCGGCCAGCGCGTGGAGGTTGGCGTACGGGATGAAGGCGATGAACGTGTCGTCCTCGTCGTAGAGTTCGACGCCGTTCTCGGCGTGATCGTACCGGTCGCATTCGATCTGTCCTTCGGGAAGGATCGCGCGGTACATACCGAAAGGCAACGCCGTCCAGCCAAATATAGCTATCCTGGTCCGGCCGGACGCGCACCCCGGACGGGCACGCTCGACGCCCCGCCGTCGGCGAGCGAAATCGGTTTATCCGCACCGACGTTACGACTCGCCAGTGACCGACGACCGTTCTTCGACGCCCGCCGACGAGCAGCGAAGCGACCCCACAGCGTCGGGTGACACGGAGCCGATCGACGCCGGCGACGAGAACGAGACGGGCAACGACGAGTTCACGATCGCCGACTTCCACGACGCCAGCCAACAGGAGGGACGACCCGTACTCACCGCCGCGGCCGTCTCCCGCGCGCTCGAGCTCCCCCACGAGGAAGCGACCGAGCGACTCGAGGCCCTCGCCGACAGGGGCGACCTCGAGCGCCACGCCGTCTCGACCGACCCCGTGGTCTGGTATCCCAGCGAGCTCGAGGACCTCACGGACCGCGAGCGCGTGGTCGTCTTCCCGAAGCGCCGGGAGATCGTCGTCGACCGTCCGGACCAGTTCACGCGCGCCCAATTGGCCCAGTTCGCCCACCTGGCCGACGCCAACGGCGAGCAGGGATACCGCTACGTCGTCCGGCCCGAGGACGTCTGGGGGACGCCCCACGACGGCTTCGACGACCTCGCCCGGACGATGCGACAGGCGCTCGGCCAGCGCTCCGAAGACCTCGAGGAGTGGGTCCACAGCCAGTGGGATCGGGCCCACCAGTTCCGGCTGACGACCCACGAGGATGGCTACACCGTCCTCGAGGCCCGGAGCCCCGAGATCATGGGTAACGTCGCCCGGCAGAAACTCGATGAGGAACACGTCCACGCGCCGATCTCCGAGACGGAAGACTGGGTCCGCGAGGGCGCGGAAGCGGCGATCAAGCGGATCCTCTACGAGGCCGGCTACCCGGTGCAGGACCACCGCGAACTCGAGTCCGGTGAGGAACTGCCGATCGATCTGCGGGTGTCGCTGCGGGACTACCAGCGGACGTGGGTCGATCGCTTCGCCGAGGCCGGCGAGGGCGTCTTCGTCGGGCCGCCGGGTAGCGGGAAGACCGTCGCCGCGATGGGCGCGATGGCCAACGTCGAGGGCGAGACCCTCGTCCTCGTGCCGAGTCGGGACCTCGCCCAGCAGTGGGCCGACACGATCGTCGAGTACACGTCGCTCGAGCCTCACCAGATCGGCCAGTACCACGGCGGCCGCAAGGAGGTGCGGCCGGTGACGATCGCCACCTACCAGATCGCGGGGATGGATCGACACCGCTCGCTGTTCGACGACCGCGAGTGGGGGCTGGTGATCTTCGACGAGTGCCAGCACGTCCCCTCGGACGTCTACCGGCGAAGCACGCACCTCCAGTCCAAACACCGGCTCGGGCTGTCGGCCAGCCCGATTCGGGAGGACGACCGCCAGACGGAGATTTTCACCCTCGTTGGGCCGCCGATCGGCACCGACTGGGAGGCGCTGTTCGACGCGGGCCACGTCGCCGAGCCCGAACTCGAGATCCGGTACGTGCCGTGGGGCGACGACGAGCAGGCAAACGCCTACGGCTCGGCCGACGGCAGAGAACAGTACCGGATCGCCGCCCGCAATCGGGGCAAGGTAGACGAGGTCCGCTACCTGCTGTCGGCCCACCCCGACGCGAAGGCTATCGTCTTCGTCGACTACCTAGCGCAGGGCCGGGAGCTCTCCGAGGCGCTCGACGTACCGTTCCTCAGCGGCGAGACGCCACACCACGAGCGCCGGCGGCTGCTCGAGGAGTTCCGGCGCGACGAGCGCGACCTGTTGCTCATCTCGCGGGTCGGCGACGAGGGGATCGACCTGCCGACGGCCGATCTGGCGATCGTCGCCTCGGGGCTTGGCGGCTCGCGCCGGCAGGGAACCCAGCGCGCCGGCCGGACGATGCGGCCCGCCGGCGGCGCGCTCGTTTACGTCCTCGCGACCCGGGGGACCCGCGAGGAGGACTTCGCCCGGAAGCAACTCCAGCATCTGGGTCGCAAGGGGATGACGGTCCGCGAGCGGACGGTCGAGCGCGACGCGGACTGATCGGACTCGAGGACGCCCGTCGGCCGCTCCCACCGCGGCGCAAGCGGCATTTGCCGGCCGACATCGACGGCGGAAGGGAGGCCAATATTGAAGGTTGCGTGTTCGGACTGTACAGATAGTATGAACGAACCGCGCACGGTCGGGGTGGTCGATCGGTGAGCGACGGCTCCAGGCAGCGCCTGATCCACGTCGGTGAGACGGCCGACGGAGCCGATCTGCAGCTGCCCGTCGTCGAACTCCTCACTGGTCGCGGGTTCGTCACCGGCAAGTCCGGCTCGGGGAAGTCAAACACTGCGTCGGTGATCGCCGAAGAATTACTCGAGGCCGGCTATCCCCTGCTCATCGTCGACACGGACGGGGAGTACTACGGGCTCAAAGAGGAGTACGAGATGCTCCACGCGGGGGCCGACGAGGAGTGTGACATCCAGATCGGACCGGAACACGCAGAGCAGATGGCGACGCTGGCACTCGAGGAGAACGTCCCGGTCATCCTCGACGTGTCGGGGTATCTCGACGAGGACGTCGCGGACGAACTCTTACGGAAGATCGCCCGGCAGCTGTTCGTCAAGGAGAAGAAGCTGAAGAAGCCGTTCCTGCTGGTCGTCGAGGAGGTCCACGAGTACATCCCGGAGGGCGGCGGCGTCGGCGAGACCGGGAACCTGCTGATCAAGATCAGCAAGCGCGGCCGCAAACACGGCCTGGGAATCGTCGGGATCAGCCAGCGGCCGGCCGACGTGAAGAAGGACTTCATCACGCAGGCCAACTGGCTGGTCTGGCACCGCCTGACCTGGGACAACGACACTAAGGTCGTCGGCCGGATCATCGACACCGAGTACTCGGAACTCGTCTCGGATCTCGACGACGGGCAGGCGTTCGTCCAGACCGACTGGACCGAAGTCGACGTCCGGAAGATCCAGTTTCGCCGGAAGCGGACCTTCGACGCCGGGGCGACGCCCGGCCTGGACGACTTCGAGCGCCCCGAACTCAAGTCCGTCTCCGACGCGCTGGTCGGCGACCTCCAGGACATCTCCGAGCGCAAGGAGCGCGAACAGGACCGCATCAACGAACTCGAGGCCGAACTCGAGAAAAAGCAACGCCGGATCGAGACGTTGGAGGACGACCTCGCATCGGCGCGGGACGTCTCGAGTGCGGCCAGACAGATGGCCGACGCCTTGCAGAACACGGACACGGTCCAGTCGCAGCTCCCCGGCGGCAGCGAGGACTTGCGCCGACTCCACGAGGAGATCGCCGACCTCGAGGCCGAGAGAGACGAACTCGAGGCGGACCTCGCCGCGCGCGACGACCGTCTCGAGCACCTCGAGGAGCAGCTTGCGGATCGAGCGGCGGAAGTCGATCGGCTCCGGAACGAAAACAGGCAGTTGCGCGCGGTCGTCCGTGATCTCGAGCGCGAGGAGCGTCCCGACCAGGATGTCGACGATACGACAGTCGAAGCCGACGACGGCGGTGCCGACGCGGACGGATCGACGATCGTCCAGGCCGGCGGTGACGACATCGAGTTCGGATACATGCCCGCCGACGCGGACGCGGCGTCGGAGTCAGACACCGGAGACGTGTCGGGGGCCGTCGCTGCGGACGAGGAACGCGACCACACGGAACTGCTCGAGACTCAGTGGATCGACGAGCGCGTCGCCCGCGCGTGCGAGGGGTCACAGTGTTCGCGCGAGACGGCCGCGAAGGTTCTGCGCGTATTCGCGCGAGACGGCCCGCTGGAGACGGCGGCCGTCGCCGCTCGCGTCGATCGATCGCGGGTCGCAGTCCAGAGTCTCGTCTCGGAACTCCGGACGGACGGGTTGCTCGAGCGGTCCGGCGAACGGACGTATGCGCTGGCCGGCGACGCGCGGGCGGACCTACCGGCCGCGGCGGACGAGTAACGGAGCGCGGTCCCGGTCGGATCGAGACGAGCGGGCGGCGCTCTCTCACGTTCGAAGCCGATCACCGACTGCCTCGATAGCCGACGGTTCGATCCCCTGATGGACGGGAAGCGCGACGAGACTGTCCGCGAGTCGGATCGACGTCTCGTAGGCGTCGTCCTCGCGGACGGTCTCGCGGAGGATCGGCCAGGAGTGGGCACCGACGACGCCACGCTCCTCGAGCGCCGCGAGAAACGAGTCGCGATCGGGCGTCCGGACGGGGAACTCGTACGGGCTGATGCCCTCCGGCAGTCGGTCGTAGAGCGGCCACACGTCGTCGCGGTCGGCCACGACTCGCTGCCACGCACGGAAGTTCTCCCGGCGAGCGGCACGGATCGCATCCGGGTCGACCGCGTCGGCGACGATCGCGGAAAGCTTCGACATCGGGACTTTGGCGGCCTCGTATCGATCGTCCGGGTCCACGGACGACGAGTCCGCCGCCCCGTCCGCGAGGATCGCCTCGACCGAGCGGTACAGCGACGGACTGGTCTGAAGGACCCGTTCGGCGATCGAAGCGGCAACGAATCGGCAATCAGCGGTCCCGATGCGATTCGACCGGCCGGCCAGCGACGAGGGCGCGAACTGCGCCGTGACCCTCTCGTCCGTACAGTAGAGGACGGCCCCGTCGGGAACGGGAAGGAGTTTCCGCAGCGTCGTGATGCCGAGATCGCCGTGCGTTCCGAGCAGGGTCCCGTCACGGACGCTGAGCGGCGAATGTGCGTTGTCGTCGACGTGGTAGCAGTCGTACTCGTCGGTCAGCGCGGCGATCCGCTCGAGGCCGGGTTGGGGGAACCCGAAGTAGTTGACCGACACGACGGCGGCGGTGTCGGCGTCGATCCGCGCCTCGAGGTCGGCGAAGTCCGGTGCGAGCGACTCCTCGATGGCGTAGTACCGCGACTCGAGGCCGAGTTCGTGGAACGGCTCGACGACGGCGGGTGAGAGGAAGGCGGGAACGACGACGTTGTCGCCGGGTTCGACGAGTCCGGCGAGACCGTCACGGAGTGCGACTTTTCCCGAGCCGTAGTACGTATGCGTGCTGTCGGGTGCGTGCCGGTCGATGAACGCATCGATCCCCGCCCCCGTCCCCGAAAGCGACGCGTCGAACACGGACGGGGTGGCATCGATCATACGAAGCGGCGGGACGGGAAGCCAGTAGTAGAGACGATCATCGACGTAAGACGGACCCGGCCGTGGCCTTAGTGATAGGGGCGATACAGCCCGCGGTCGCGTGCCAATCGAGTATTACAGTCAGCCGCCGCGATCGATACTCACGCCGTTTGAACTGCTATTCCGTCCGTAGAACCGCCAGTGCGAACTTACAGTCGGCCAGCAGTTGCATAACAAAGCCCGGGCGAACGGACAACGGTTCCATGGCAGGTTCGACCGACAACAAAGACCTTCGTCTGCTCGTCGTCGGGCTGGATGCCGGCTGTCGGCCGGTGCTCGAGTCGCTGTTCGAGTCGGGCGAACTTCCAACCCTGGAGGGGCTGTTCGATCGCGGAACGGCGGGGCCGCTCGAGTCCCAAATTCCGCCGTGGACGGCCAGCGCCTGGCCGTCGCTGTACACTGGCAAGAACCCGGGCAAACACGGCGTCTACGACTTCCTCTCGTTCGACGGCTACGAGTGGGACGTCGTCAACGCGACCCACGTCAGGGCGCGGCCGGTCTGGGAGCTCCTGAGCGACCACGGGCTCTCGAGTGTGGTCGTCAACGTGCCCGTGACCCATCCAGCGCGGGCGTTCGACGGTGCGTTGATTCCGGGTCTGACCGCCCCCGAGAATCCGGACTGCCACCCCGACGGGATTCTCGAAGACGTAAAGCTCGCCTGTGGCGGCGAGTACTGGATCTATCCGCAGAGCGGGCCGGCACCGGACCGGTCGATCGAGGGGTACGAGCGGACGATCGAACTCCGAGGGAACGCGTTTCGCTATCTCACACGCCGGATCGCCCCCGACTTCGGCTTCCTCCAGTTCCAGCAAACCGACTCGGTGTTTCACGAACGACACGGAGACAAACGGGCGATCGAAGCGGTCTACCGTGAGGTCGACAGACAGCTCGCGGCGACCATCGAGCGAACCGACCCCGAGAACGTGCTTGTCGTCAGCGACCACGGCATGGGGAAGGTGACCGGCGACGAGTTCCGGGTCAACGAGTTCCTCCGCGAGCGCGGCTACGTGAGCGCTCGGCGCGGCGGCGACGGGATGCCCGACTGGTCGAAGTCCTGGGAGAACGATCTGCTCGAGGGAGCCGAGGCCGGCGAGCACACGACGGGCCTGCTCGAGCGGGCGATGAACCTCGCCGCGAGCGTCGGGCTCACGACCCAGCGGGTGGCGAGCGCGCTCGACCGCGTCGGACTGAAAGAACCGATCGGCAAGCGCGTCCCGAACGACGCGATTCGGGCCGCGAGCGAGCAGGTCGACTTCCCCGAGTCGAGCGCCTACGTCCGCTCGAAGAGCGAACTCGGCGTCCGGATCAATCTCGCGGGTCGCGAGCCGAACGGACAGGTCCCGCCCGAGGAGTACGAGGTCGTCCGCGAGGAACTCATCGAGACGCTGTCGGCGGTCCGAACGCCCGACGGGACCCGGATGTTCGACGCCGTCGAACCGCGGGAACACTACTTCGACGGCCCGCACGTCGACGAGGCACCCGACATCGTGACGGTCCCCCGGGCGTTCGACACGGCGATCGACGCCACCCTCGGAACGGCGCAGTTCGGCGAGCCGATGGAGCCGTGGAATCACAAGCGAACCGGCGTCGTCGCGGCCGCCGGACCGGCGTTCGACGAGTCCGCCGCCCTGGAGGGAGCGACGATTTTCGATATCGCGCCGACGATCTGTTCGCTCTTCGACGTCCCGATCGACGCCGCGATGGATGGGACCCCGCTCCCGGTCATCGACAAGACCGCGGAGCGACCGTACCCGGCGTACGATCCGGAGCCGATCACTGCGACCGACGACGAGACGGTCGAAAACCGGCTGTCCGATCTGGGATATCTATGAGCGTGGACATCCGCGCCCTCGATCCACGGACCGATGCCGATGAGTGGAACCGCTACGTCGAGCGCTCCGACGGCACGAACCCCTTCTTTCGGGCCGAGGCGCTCCGGTTGCAGGCCGAGGACACCGGAACGACGCCCTATCTGCTCGCTGGCTTCAAAGGCCAGGAGCCGGTCGGCGTCTTTCCCGTCTTCGAATACACGAGGGGACCGGTCACCGGTGCGTTCTCGCCAGCGCCCCACTCGTGGACGTCGTACCTCGGCCCGTCCTTGCTCAACGTCGAGAAGCTCAAACAACGGAAGGCCGATCGGCGAACCAAACGGTTCATCGAGGGCTGTCTCGAGCGGATCGAGGACGAAATCGCGCCGCTGTACAGCAAGTTCGTCACGGCGGAGTTCGACGACATCCGGCCGTTCGTCTGGAACGAGTACGACGTCAAACCCGGCCACACGTACGTCGTCGACCTCGAAGGCAGCGAGGACGAGTTACTGAAACGGTTCAGCAGCGACGCGCGGAGTAACATCCGGAACGCAGACGGGGATCGCTACACGATCGCGGAGGGCGACACCGACGACGTTGCGCGCATCGTCCAAAAGGTCCGCGACCGCTACGAGAGCCAGGGCCAGCCGTTCCGGCTGAGTACCGACTTCGCCCGGTCGCTCCACGAGATGCTCCCCGACGGCGCGATTCGGCCCTACGTCTGTCGCGTCGACGGCGAGTTCCTCGGCGGCATCCTCGTCGTCGAGTCCGACCGGACGCGGTATCGATGGCAGGGCGGCGTCAAGCCGGACGCCGATGTCGACATCGCGATCAACGACCTGTTAGACTGGCACGTCATGCGCGACGGCCTGCACGGCGGCATCGACGCGTACGACCTCGTTGGGGCCGGCGTCCCGAGCATCAACCGCTACAAGGCGAAGTTCAACCCCCGCCTCGAGATCCAGTACGAGATCACGGCCGGCGCGTTCGGGATCGACCTGCTCGTCGATCGGTATCAGAAACACCGGTAGCGTAGTCCGACGGCGACCGCCCCAGTCGACCGGTCGTCCCATCGAGTTCAATCGGTCGGCCGCGAGGTCGCTACGCCGCGAGCCGATACTTCGACTGGCGCGCGTCCTCGAGACAGGCGCGGCTGGTGATCAAGTCCTGCTCCTCGAGTTTTCCCAGCGCGTAGCGGACGGTTCGGGAACAGAGGCGCGACTCGGCCGCGATCCCCTCCTGGGTCAGCGGTGCTTCGTACTCGAGGACCTTGTAGACCAGTTTCGCG
>NZ_AOIJ01000035.1 GCF_000337175.1 Natrinema gari JCM 14663
GCCATCAGAGATGTGTATAAGAGACAGGTGTCGACCTCTCCGTTCGGCCCTCGGGCGGTCGGTGTGGGGGACTCGAGGGGATGGTCGCTCGTCGCTCCGCACGTCGGTCGGTCGAGGCCGCGGCGCGGGTCCGTCGGCCGCCGGAGCCCGTCCGGCGGCGGAAGGCTCTGCCGGTCTCATTCTCACTCGAGCGTACCGGCCAGACTCATATAGACAGCACCGACAGTTCAGAAATCTAGGGGACAACTAACGATCGGGCGCCGCCGACCCGACCGCGTCGCGCCGTTACGAGTGGCGGTCGCCGAGTAATCTCTCGAGACGCCGACACAGTGGCGATGACGGACCGAAACCGTGGCCCGGCTGTCGTCGTTAACCCGTGCATAGTAAGGCACGCGCCGCTCTCAGAAGCGGCTATGTTCGGAACCAGCGGCATTCGCGGACGGGTCGGAAGCGACGTGACGGCGGAGTTGGCACTGTCGGTCGGCCGAGCGGTCGCCTCGGAGGGATACGAGCGCGTCGTCGTCGGTCGCGACGTCCGCGAGAGCGGTTCGATGCTCGTCGACGCGGTCAGCGCGGGACTGCGCGAGTGCGGGGCGGACGTGATCACGGTCGGCGTCGAGGCGACGCCGACGGTCGCGCGAGCGATCCCCCATCTCGATGCCGATGCGGGCGTCGTCGTCACGGCATCGCACAACCCGGCGACGGACAACGGGCTCAAACTCTGGACGCCGTCGGGGAAGGCGTTCGGACCCGCCCAGCGCGAGGCGATCGAACGGCGACTCCGCGAGGACGAGTACGCGCTGGCCGCGTGGGACGGCGTCGGCGATCGCTCACATCGGACCGGCGTTCGGGACCGGCACGCCGACTCGATCCGGGACGCGGTCGCCCTCGAGCGGTCGCCAAGCGTCGTCGTCGATAGCGGCACCGGTGCCGGCGGCGTGACGGCGGCGGTCCTCGACGATCTCGGGTGCCGTGTGCGGACGCTGAACGGGCAGGAGGACGGCTCGTTCCCCGGCCGGCCAAGCGAGCCGACCGAGGACACCCTCGAGACCCTGTCGGCGCTCGTCGCGGAGACCGACGCCGAGGTGGGAATCGCACACGACGGCGACGCCGACCGGATGGTCGCGGTCGACGAGACGGGGTCGTTCGTGCCGAAGGACGTGCTTCTTGCCATCTTCGCCGGAGAAGCCGCGGGCGAGGGCGACCGCGTCGCCGCTCCCGTCGACACCAGTCTCGCCGTCGACGACGTACTGGCCGACGTCGGCGCGTCGCTGACCCGGACGCGAGTGGGAGACGTCTACGTCGCGGAGCGAACGACCGACCCCGATGTCGTCTTCGGCGGGGAGCCAAGCGGTGCCTGGATCTGGCCCGAGGAGACGCGGTGCCCGGACGGACCGCTGGCGGCCTGCAAGCTGGTCGAGCTGGTCGCCGACGGAGGGCCGTTGTCCGACCGCGTCGCCGGAATCGATCGGTATCCGATCCGGCGAACGTCCCTCGAGGTCACGGACAAAACGGCGGTGATGGCCGGCGTGACTGAGCGGGTTCGAACGCGATACGAGGAGGTCGACACGCTCGACGGCGTCAGAGTCGAGACCGAGGACGGTTGGTTCCTGCTTCGCGCCAGCGGAACCCAGCCGCTGATCCGGGTAACTGCGGAGGCGCGGTCGGAATCGGACGCGGCGGACCTGTTCGAGACCGCGAAGGGACTCGTCACCGAGACGACGGCGGCAGACCACTGAGGGGACAGCGAGGAACGGTCCGAGTCAGTTCGATACCGGGACGGCAGCGCCAGCGGCGCTCGAGGGCGGACATCCGGAGACCGGCTATCTGGCTTCTTCGGGAATGAAATCGGAGGTCTTCATCTCGCGGTACGTCGCACAGTCGGGACAGGCGTGGACGACGTCGCGGTTATCACCGAAGACGCGGGCGAACTGACGCGTCACCTGGTTGCCGCAGTTGACACAGCGAGGGGCGCTCGTTTGCGATCGTGACGACATCGGCGTCCACTTCGCGGATTGATCCGTCGACATCAACAGCCCGTACCGACAGAACGGTATTTACTATAGACTGCATAATCAACTGGCTCGTCGTTAGTCAGTGCTTTCGCCCGTGATCTACCAGTGAACAAGACACTCCAAAAATCGAGAGTGTCGACGCCTCGCGCGAGAGAAATTACATATTTCGAACGAGTAATCCAATATTACGCGGTCATAACACCGATTACCAGCCGGGCGGTGAGGCGTCGAAGGGTCGATCGGCTCCCCATCTCCGGACCGTCGATAAATGCCGTCGAGATCGCCCCCTCGAGTACCGGTCCGGCGGCCGCCCGTAGCTATCAGGTGTACCCTTTATATCACGGGCAATTCCTAGTTCAATTGGAGGGTATCAGTCGATACCCATGAGCCGGGTGGTCCGTCGCCGCGGCTCGATCGCACAGACCCTCCACGTTCGATTCCGACATCGTTCGAGTACGGGTCGCGACTACCGACGCCGTGCGGACCGGGCTACGGGGGTGGTCTCAGGTCCTGCGGCTTCGATGACCCTACTCGAGTCCGATCGGCGTCCCGTTCGTCTCACGAGCCGCGGAGCGACCCGCCTTCCTGACGGCTCGTCACGGCGCGCCGATAGCTGTCGGTGAGTACTGTCCGCGACCGGTCGGAACGGAGGATCGAGAGCGGCCGTCCTACTCGACGGTGACGCTCTTGGCGAGGTTACGGGGTTTGTCAATCGGCCGATCGAGGAGGTCGGCGGCGTAGTACGAAACGAGTTGGAGTTGGACGTTCGCGAGCAGGCCGGCCAGATCGGGTTCGGTCT
Source organism: Natrinema gari JCM 14663 (assembly GCF_000337175.1). Taxonomy (GTDB): domain Archaea; phylum Halobacteriota; class Halobacteria; order Halobacteriales; family Natrialbaceae; genus Natrinema; species Natrinema gari. Next base: position 2,815 of record NZ_AOIJ01000035.1, read on the forward strand.
CGGGAATCGCGAGCTGCTCGTCGGCGGCCGCGACGGCCGGATGGTCGTCGGGACAGACCGCGATCACGGGCGCACCGCGGGTCTGGGCCTCCTCGGCGTTTTTCAGCGTCTTTTCGTCCTCCTGACCGGTGAAGATCGCGAACACCGGCGTCTCGGGCGTGACCAGCGCCAGCGGCCCGTGTTTGAGTTCACCCGAGGCGAAGCCCTCGGCGTGCTCGTACGTGATCTCCTTGAACTTCAACGCGCCCTCGAGCGCCACGGGGTAGCCGAGTCCGCGTCCGATAAAGAAGTACGACTGACTCTCGCGGTACCGCTCGGCGATCAGGTCGGCGTCGGACTCGTCGAGCAGGGTTTCGATCCGCCCGGGCATCGACTCGAGTTCCGGAAGGAGGGTCTCGAGGTCGGCCGCCGACGCGCCCCGAAGGTCGCCGGCGATGCGCTGGGCTAGCAGCGTGAGCATGACGGCCTGCGAGGAGAACGTCTTCGTCGCCGCGACGCCGATCTCCGGGCCGGCGCGGATGAAAAGGGCGTCGTCGGCCTCGCGGGCAGCCGTCGACCCGACGACGTTCGTCACCGTGAGCGTGGCCGCGCCCTCGGCTCGGGCTCGCCGGAGCGCGTTGAGCGTGTCGGCCGTCTCGCCGCTCTGTGTCACCGCGATCACCAGCGTGTCGTCGTCGATCGGCGGGGCCGAGACGCTGTACTCGTTGGCCAGGAGCGCAGCCGACTGCACGCCGGCCTGGTTCAGCGCCAGCGAACCGTAGAGCGCGGCGTGATACGACGTGCCACAGGCGACGAACTGGACGCTATCGATATCGTCGAAGGTGCCCGGTTCGAAATCGGACAGGGCGATCCGTCCGCTCGTCGGATCGACCCGCCCTTCGATCGCCTGAGCCAACGAGGTCGGTTGCTCGGTGATCTCCTTGAGCATGAAGTGATCGTACTCACCCTTGCCCGCCTGCTCGGGGTCCCACTCGACCGTCTCGGACGAGCGCGTGACCGGGTTCCCGTCGAGATCCGTGAATTCGACGCCGTCTTGGTCGACGATGACGATATCGCCGTCCTCGAGATAGACCACGCTGTCAGTGTACTCGAGGAAGGCCGGCACGTCGCTCGCGAGGAAGTACTCGCCGTCCTCCATGCCGACGACGAGCGGCGAGCCCTGGCGGGCCGCGTAGAGGACGTGCTCACCGGAAACCATCGCGGTGACGGCGTAACTGCCCTCGAGTTCGTCGATGGCCTGGCGAAACGCCGCCTCGCTGTCGAAGCCGGCGTCGAGGTAGTACTGGACGAGGTGGGGAATGACCTCGGTGTCGGTGTCGCTCGTGAACTCGTAGCCGGTGGCCGCCAGTCGGTCCCTGAGCGCGGCGTAGTTCTCGATGATCCCGTTGTGGACGACGGCGACGTCTTCGCTCTCGTCGGTATGGGGATGGGCGTTCGCGTCAGTCGGCGGCCCGTGCGTGCTCCAGCGCGTGTGGCCGATCCCGACCGTCCCCCGAATGGGGTCCCCGATCGACTCCTTGAGTTCCTCGACCCGCCCGGAGCGTTTTGCCACGTTGATTCCCGAGCCGTTCTGGACGGCGACGCCGGCCGAGTCGTAGCCACGATACTCGAGGTTCTCGAGTCCCGTCAGCAACGGCTCGAGCGCGTTTCCGTCGCCGACATGACCGATGATTCCACACATCGGCTGGTCACCGATCGACGGGCCGGTGGGGATGCTCGTGTGGCCCGGACACAGTGTCAGTTCCTGGGGGTGACGCGCTGGTAGCTCGGTCCCCCACCGACGACGGCAGGAGCGGCAATATGATATCCTGCCGATCCATCGTACGTAATCGAGATGGTAGACGGTACGCAACCATGAGCGGAATTCATCCCTCCTGAACCCATTACTATAGACGGACTACTGCGTCCTGTAGTCCGCAGGTACTTCTCCGCCGACTGTCGGTGACAGCCGTTTCGAGTAGCGCAGCCTGACTGTCTCTGCTGCGAGTGCGTTCCGCAATACGGCGGTTTGAGGCTCGCTCACGGCGTTGTTTCGGACTGAGGGCGAACGTCCGAAAAGTATGATACTCGAACAGCTGACCGCGATTCGTGTACGGAACGTCGAACGCCCGGTATCGGCCCCCCAACGATCGGTAGGGAAGGGAAACGAACGGACACTGATCGTCGCCGCGCCGAGCGCGGCCGTCGATCCGGCGGCGCGACTCGAGACGCCCGCGAGCGACGGCCGTCGGCCGCGTTGCGCGGTGGGCCACCGCCGATGATGGAACGAACCGCCACACCTTTTGCGGTGGGGCGGGACGTGTGCATATGGGTTTTGGTAGCTACGACGAATCCGAACAGCAAGAGCAGACGACGGACGACGAGGACGTAGAGGCAGTCAACGTCCACGAAAACGACCATCAGGGCGAAATGTCGTTCGAGTCCGACGTCTCGACGGACGAGCTGGTCGATCAGCTCGGGTCGATGAAAGACGACGACGAGGAGTAAAGACCGCCGCGGAACGGGGTCGATGGCGACCGGAATCGGACATCCTCGACCGACGCGCCTCGAGACGACCGCGAACTGCTACGGTTCGATACGATCGGCGAATCGCTTTGTCTCGCGCACGAACTCGCGACAGCGTTGCCACGGCCGAACATCGCTTGCGGTCGCGATAGGGCCGTGCGGTCAGGGAAGCGTCGCGGCGCACAGTTCGCCGATCGCCCGCCGTAGTCGCTGGGAAACCGCCGACTTCGAGACGTCGAGCCGTTCCGCGAGTTCGTCCTGCGAGATGCCCCGCGGCACGTCGAAGTATCCCTCTTCGTGGGCGACGGTGAGGAGTGCCTGTTGTTTGTCGGTCAGGGCGACGACGCCGTCGCTCTCGTCGTCGGAAACCCGAAGGTGATCGACCGTGACCGAAATGTCGTTCTCTCGGCAGTAGTCGTTGAACGCGACGAGCCGCTCGCGGTCGGGAAAGCGAAGCTGGACGAGCCAGCCGTCCCGGGAACTCGAGAGGTCGAGCAGGCGACCTCCGAGCGCGGCGGTTTCCTCCGTAACCGTCACCGTACGGTCGGTAAGCGTCACGCGGTAGACTCGGCTGTCGGGGTAGCGATCGACGAGTACCGGATCGGCGACGGTCGGATCGGCCGCGAGAGCGGCTTCGAAGGGGTCGAACTCGCGTCCGTAGACGGTGACGAAGACGACCGTCCGTCCGGGTTCGATGGTGGTCCAGTACTCCGGTTCGACGGTGACCGCCGGCGCGTCTCGCAGGGTCGGCCGCAGGAACAGGGCCGCGTGATCGAGGCGGAGTTGGGCGACGATGCCGCCCTCGGCCTGGGAACGAATCCCCTGCTGCTCGCCATCGGAATCCGGATCGCGGACGGTCTCGGCACCGGTCACCCCAGCGGTCGAGACGCTCTCGGTCTCGGTCGCGTCCTCGGAACCGGTGCTCATCGAGCCATCCCCCGCCCGGAGGGACGGCCGTCGTAAGTACGACTTACCTCGAACGCGCTCATTGAATGGCTTATTCGGAGCCGAGTACATGATCGTGGACGCTATATACGGACACCGGCTCGAGTTCGCCCTCAATATTGATTCAGCAGTCAATTCGCTACGATGTTTTGACGGCGCGGAAAGAACGTGTTACCGGGCCGAAACACGTCGGTAAAAGCGTACTACCGATCGAAATCCGCCGGCCGCCGGTACCGTCTCAATCCTCGGCCGCATCGAACACCGAGGCGAAGAGCTTGCGCTGTGCGATCCGGAGATGCCGGCTGAACGTCGGCTGCGAGACGCCGAGGGACTCGGCGACCTCCTCGCCGGTGTGCTCGCGGGGCCACTCGAAGAACCCGCCGTGGTAGGCCGCTTCGAGCGTCCGTCGCTGTCGCTCCGAGAGGGACTCGGCCAGCGTCTCGAACGGCCGGGTCGAGCGTGGCGGCCGCTCCCGCTCCCGGCGAGCGACCAGTTCCGTGCCCGAGTGAGCCGCCTCGAGCCCGCGGAGGAACGAGCGGACATCGATCGGCTCCCCGAGATCGATCACGACGCTGGTCCGATCGTCGACCGGCGCAACCGATCGGAGGACGCCGCCGTGGTCCGCGACCGTCCGTGCGATGGACGGCGCGGTTGCCTCGGCCAGTCGAATCTCGACGACGGGGTCGCCGTTCTCGTGCCCGACGATCGACACCGAGTCGACCGCCGGCAGCGAGCCGACGGCCTCGTGGATACCCTCCGCGTCGGCGTCGCGGACCGAACAGAACACCGTCGAACCGCCGGCCGACCGCGGAATCACGGCCCGAACGTCGATTCGACGATCGAGTCGCGCTGCGATCGACGAGAGCGGGTCCGACTCGTCCCGAAGCACGACCTCGAGTTCCGTGACGCGATCGGCGAGGAACGCGCGTTTCGTCTCGATCGCAGCGATCGCATCGCCGGCCACCGCCACGAGGTGCTCGCAAGCCCGGCGGGTAGCGTCGTCGAACGCCGACGGTCGCGTGGCGTACGCGGTCAGCGTTCCGTATCGGAGCGCGCCCGATTCGAGCGGGAGGCTCATTGCGGACCGAATCCCCCGCTCGAGGAGCGGTTGCCGCCACGCTCGCTCCGTGGCGTCCCCGTCCCCCCGGCCGGTGTCGGCGACCTCGAGCGTCTCGAGAACGACCGGCTCGCGGGTCGACGCGGCGTCCGCCGTCGGCGACCCGGTGTGTCGGTCGAGCGAGATTCGAACCCCCTCGAGAAACTCGGCGTCACGACCGGCCCACGTCTCGGGAACGATTCGCTGGCCACCGTCGTCCGCGTGGCCGACCCAGGCGAGTTCGATTCCGCCGGCGGACTCGACGGACGGTAGAGCGACGATGGCCTCGCAAAGCCGTCGTTCGACCGCGTCGCGGGTCGGCGCGTCCAGCAGCGATCGCGTCGCCTCCCGGACCCGCTCCGCTCGTGCCGTGCGGGTCCGTAGTCGCTCCCGGTCGCGCTGACAGTCGTCAAGAGCAGCGACGCGCTCGAGCCCCTCGAGCGTCAGTACGGCCGCGTCCGCCAAGGTTTCGATCGGGGCTGTGTCCAGCCCGTCGAACGCCATCGGCTCCGTGCTGGTCGCGAGGACGAGCCCCCGATCCCCGATCGGGACGGCCAAGAACTGTTCGGCCCGGAGCCCGGACCGGGTGAGGGCGTCGTCGAGATGTCCGCCTTCGGAGACGGTCGGTTCGCCGCTCTCGAGGGCGTCGGCCAGCGGAGCGTCGTCGGGATCGATCGCAGGCGGCTCGATCGCGTCCCGTTCGCGTTCGGGCGTTCGTTCCGTCGCCACCGTCGCCGGACGGAGGCGGTCGTCGACGAGATACCAGACGGCGACGTCGGCGTCGGTACACTCGCGAACGGCACCGGTGACGGCGTCGCGAACGGGACCCGGTGAGTCGGCACGGCGGAGGGTCGCGACGGTTGCCCGGACCGTCGATACCGCGGCGGCCCGCGAGCCGCGTCGGTCGCGGATCACACAGAGCGTTCGATCGGACGCCGGCAGCGGGACGACGGAGACGTCGACCGGCCGGGGCCGGCCCACGTCGGTCGCGAGTTCGCCCGTCACGGGCTCCATCCACCTGACGACGGGCGACCGCGCTCGCTCTCGGACCGTCGCGGCGAGTTCGTCGTCGAACAAGTCCTCGAGGTCGCGGCCGACGAGCGCATCCGCTTCCGCGAGTTCCAACAGCGCCGTGTTGGCCAGCCGAACCGTCGGTCCCTCGAGCACGGCGATGCCGTCGTCTATCGCGTCGACGACGCCCTCGAGGAGCGCGCGGCGATCCCGATCCGATGCCGCCGGGACGGCGGTCTCGGCGGGCCGCTCCTTCGCGGAAACCGAGACGCCGTCGTCGCCGGGATAAACAGTGACGGAGAGTCGGCGCTCGCGATCGGGCAGTGCGGTCTCGAACGCGACGGGCTCGCCCGTGGTGTCGGCCTCGCGGAGCCGATCGGCGAGCCGATCGCCGAATCGATCGGGGAGCAGGTCCCAGATGACCATCCCCGTCGGGACGGCGTCGTCGTCCGGTCGGTCGCCAGCGGTAACCAGTTCCCGTGCCGCCTCGTTGGCATACCGAACCTCGCGCCGTGGACCGAGGATGAACAACGCGTCTCCAAGGCGATCGAGTCCCGCTCGTAGCTCGTCGTTGATTGCCGTTTCGACCCCCGGGGCGTCCGTCCGCGTGACGACGATCCCCTCGACGGCCGGGTCCTCGAGTCTGTTCGTACAGGTCAGTGTCGCGACCTGCCAGGTGCCGTCGGCGTGACCCAGCCGGCAGGTGAGCCGTTCGGTCGTCCCGATCGGGGCGGCGGCGACGGCGGCGAGCGTCTCGCGAACCGCCTCGCGATCGGCCGGCCGGACGAGCCGCGTGAGCGTGGTTCGCTCGAGTTCCGTCGGCGTATACCCCAGCCGGGACTCGACGGCCGGGCTCGCGTACTCGATCTCGCCGTCGGCATCGAGCACCCAGACGACCGCCGCGGCGTGCTCGAGGATCGACCGCGGACGCGCATCTGTGGCTGCCGCGGCCAGCCGGTATCGTTCTCGCTCGGCGGCGGTCCTGACGCGGGCAGTCAGGACCGCGTCGGACGCGGTCGGCTCGACGACGTCGCTTGCGCCGGCCGCGAGCGCTCGAGCGGCGTCCCCGTCGTCGACGAGGGCCACGATCGGCCGCTCGCCGGTTTGGGCGGCCAGTTCTTCGAGGGGCGCGTCGGTGGCGGGCGATCCGCCGTCCGCGCTCGCGAACGGACAGACCAGGCAGTGGATCGCTCCAGCGGCGAGTCGCTCGAGCGCATCCTCGAGCGTTCGTGCTCTGAGCAGCGCCCCGTCGTCGAACGCCGCGGCGAGTGTGGTCATCGCGTCGTCGGCGGAGTCGGAGGTACCGACGACCAGGACACGGAGCGTATCGTGGACGACGGTGGCGGTGCCGTCGCTCATCCGGCGACACCCTCGTAGACGAGCGGACGAGCGGGTGCGGTGAGGTGCCCGTCACCGTACCGTATGGCGTGTGTCGAATTCGTACCGACGCGTCGCACGGGAGTCGGTGTCCGGGTCACTGGAACTGCGTCGTTAGGGTGTGTCGCGAACGGTGAGAACCGGAACCGGTGCGTTCCGAACGATTTCCTCGGCGACGCTGCCCGAGATCAGGTGGTCGAGCCCGGATCGGCCGGCCGTCCCGACGATGACCATATCGATCGGGTTCGTCTCCGCGAAGTCGACGACCTGTTCCTGCGGAACGCCGTGGCGGATGTCCGTCGTGACGTCGACGTCCGCATGGTCCGCCGTCTCCGTTGCGCGTTCGGCGGCCGAAACGGCCTCGTCCTCCGGCTCGGACCGCAACCGGTCCTGTTTCTCCGCGGCATGGGGGCCGTCCTCGGAGACCGACAGGACGTGGAGCGTCGCGTCGAGGTCCCGCGCGAGTTCGACGGCGTGATCCGTCGCTCGTTGGGCGACGTCGCTGCCGTCCGTCGCAAGCAATAGGTCCTGATACATTGCTTGTCTCCCGTTCGGGAGACGGGAGGATAGGTTTCGGACCTGCCGTTGCCTGCCGGGTTCCGTTCGACGGCCGCCCACGCGACTACGGAGACGGCCCGTCGCTCCGGTATGCACGGAGACGGCCACGCCGTCGACCGGCACCGCTTCGGCTCAGAAGACGCCGAACACGTCGAGCTCGACGACCGCGAGATAGAGCTGCCCGACTCCGGCGACGATCATCACGACTCCCGCAACGCGTTTTACGAGTCCAGTATAGGCCGCGAGTCGACCGGCGCTCGCGACGAGTCCCATCCCCGTCGCAACGGTCAACGAAACCATGAGGGCCACGAAACTACCCACGTACGTTCCGAGGAGAATCGCCGCCTCGGTCGTCGGCAGCGACAGTGACCGGGTGACCACGCCGATGAATATCGGCGCGACACAGCCTGCCGCCGCCAGCGCGTAGCCGACCCCGAAGATCGCGAACCCGAGCACGCTCGAGCGTCGCTTGGGGAGCGTGATCGACAGCGTCGGCGCTCGTTCGAAGACGACCAACAGACCGAACGCGATCAGGACGACTCCGGCGACGACTTCGAACCACTTGACCGTCGACAGCGTCGCGTGACCGACCCAGAACGTCGCCCCGAGCAGGGCGCTGAACGTGACGAGGACCCCGAGCCCGGCGAGTAGCCCCCGACCCAAGGCACCGCCGAGGGACGCGCGCTCGCCGTCGGTCTGACTGACGTAAAAGCCGACATAGCCCGGCAGAAGCGGGAACGAACACGGAGAGAAGAAGGTCCCGACCCCGGATATCAGCCCGAACGTGAGGGTCATGACGAGCGTCGAGTCGACCATCCTATTCGGCCTCGTTCGCTGATTCGCTCGCCTCGAGTGCTCGTTCGATACCGGCGACGAGTTCGTCCGCAGTCTTGATCCCGGTTTCGGACCATCGAACTGTCCCCGTCGCGTCGATCGACACGGCGGACGGGTAGGGCGTTCCCCAGTATCGGGACGTGAGTTCCGCGGTCGGGTCGAGACCGATCGTCCAGTTGCCGTCGTGTTTCACCCACCAGTCCCTGAGTTCGGCGTCGCTGATCGACTCGGTCGTTACGGACAGGAAGAGGACCTCGTCGCTGACGCGCTCGTGTGCCGTCGCGAGCGCGTCCATCTGTTTGATACAGGGCGAACACCAGGTCGCAAAGAAGTCGATGAACGTCGGTCGATCCGGGGTCGGAACGCGGACTGTGCCGGCCTCGCTACCCGGGGCGTTGACGGTCTCGATCTCGTAGGGGTCGTGTTGTTTCCCCACGATACCGGACGAGTCGCCGCCATCGTCCTCCTGCTCGGTGACGGTGCCCGGAGACGGGACACCGAACGCAGCGACCGCACCGCCGCCGGCAATCACGCCCGCACTGCCGAGTCCAGCGAGGAGGTCGCGGCGACGCATCGCTACTCGTCCACCCCCACGACCGTTCTCGTGTCGTCGACCATCACCTGCGTGTTGACCGCGTCGCGCTGGGTCGCCGCTTTCGGATACGCCCGCTCGACGATGCCGCGCTCGTTGACGAGTTGGACGAGCGCCGAGTGCGTGAACGTGTACGCATTGCCGGCGTCCGCTGACTCGTTGTCCGATGTGGCGGTCGATTCACCGTCGTCTCGTCTGAGCGGCAGCCCGAACGTCTCCTGGAGCATTGTCTTGGCCGTCTCGTTGTCTTCCGGGCGAAGGAAGTGCCAGTGCCCCGCATCGACATCGATGCCCATTTGTTCGCCGTGCGTGCGAAGGGCGTCGGCCGTATCGCGATCGGGATCGAACGTAAACGCGAGCAACGCGAGATCGTCCTCGTACCCGCTCTCGAGGGCGTCCGCCTGTATTCGATGGAGATGCTGGAGCAGTTGCTGGCACATCCCGTCGGGACAGGACGCATAGAAGTACGTGATGACGAACGGGCGTTCGTCGATGACGTCCTCGAGCGAGATCGTCTTGTCGGCGAGCGGGTCCCGAATGGAAAACTCCGGAAAGTCGTCGCCGTGAACCGGATACGAGGGGTCCCCGCGTTGCTGTTCTGGCGGATCGAGCACGGTATCGCTTGTTCCGCCACCGAGCGTGTCACCAAGACAACCGGCAACGCTTGCGAGTCCCGCGATTCCGACCGTGCCGAGATATGTCCGCCGGTCCATGTCTGACTCGAGGGAACGACCGATGAAAGGTTCATTGGTTCGGTTCACGAAGATCGAACGTTTATCGAGGGGGAGTGCGAGCGGCGTGGGGTGGCTGTCGGCGGTCGGAGCACTGCACCCCTCGTGGAGCGTTCGATCGGCGAGGGTGTTTGATCGGCGAACCAACAGGCGTTTTATCGCCGGCGGTGAAGGGCCGCCCAATGAATCGCCGGGGCTTTCTCCGCAGAACAGCGACGATCGGAGCCGTCGGAACCGTCGGAACCGCCGGCTGTCTCGAGGGACTGGGGTTCGAAGAAGAATCCGCCTGGGCGAACCCGCCGCTCGTCGAAAACCGCCCCGACGCCGTCTACCTTCCATCCTCGCGCGAGGAGATGCGGACCTACGGGATGGCGACCGACGGCGACTACGCCGTTGCACTCTCCTATACCTTTCCACACCGGTTCTGGACCGTCGAGGCAACCAGCGACGGGAAGCAACGCGTCGAGGTCGCGACCGACGATACGCACCATCTCATGACCACCCTCTGGGATCGCGAAACGCGGACCGTCCTGCCGGTGGATATGCGACTCGAGCTCCTGCAGGACGGGTCGCCGGTCGACGCGGGCATCTCGTCGCCGTGGCCGATGCTCTCCCAGCGGATGGGCTTTCACTACGGCGACAACGTCGGATTGCCCGGCGAAGGCGAGTATACGGCCCGCATCCGGACCAGTCCCGTCACGCTCGATCGAACCGGCGCGTTCGAGGGACGGCTGGACACCGCGGCCTCGTTCGAGATCGACTTCGAGTACGCCCGCTCCGATATCAACGAGCTCTCGTTCGAGACGCTCGACGAGAGCAAGTGGGGCAACCGTGATGCCTTGTCGCTGATGGACCACGGCGACGGCAGCGGTTCCCACGGCGGTGATCTCGGCCCGCCGCCGACGGGACAGGAGCCGCGGATCGCGGACATCCCCGGCGACTCGCTTGGGACCAAACGCAGCGGCGACGCGGCGATCACCGCGTTCGTGACCGACGCCAACCGGTTCACCGACGACGGCTCGTACCTTGCGGTCTGTCCGAGAACGCCGTACAACGGCATTATCCTCCCACTTACCTCGTTGTCCGTTGCCGTCGAACGCGACGGTGAGATCGTCCGTGAGGCGAGGCTCGTGGAAACGCTCGACGGCGAGATCGGCCACCATTACGGCCTCGAACTCGACGCGCTCGTGGCGGGCGATCGGGTGACGGTTACCGTCGATTCGCCACCACAGGTATCCCGTCACGACGGCTACGAGACGGCGTTTTTCGAGTTCAACGAGATCACGTACACGATCTAATCGTCCGGACGCTGTCCGTGGGGGTCGTGCCGTCCGAAACCCGTGAGGGTCGTGTCGTCCGAAACAAGAGTGAGTGCGCGCCGGCGTGTTCGATGGGGACACTCGAGCGGCGGGAAGTGGAGCCCGATTGCCGATTTCGGACCGGAAAAACGGCTTTCGTGGCGGAAACAGTCCCTCCAATCGAGTCGAACCGACGGACGGGCGACCGATGGAACCGTCGCATCAGCCGCGGTCGTTTCGCGACGTAAATCGTCTCCTACGGCGATCGACCGGCCGGACGGGAGCGACAGCGGTCGCGTACGGCTCCGATAACTAACGGGGAGCGCCGAATACGCTCGAGCGATGTCCCGGACAGGTCAGACGGAAATGCGGATCGGCTGCCCGGAATGCGAGACGACGGTCAGCGCCACCGTTCCGTCGGGACCGGGTATCCATTCGGAGAGCGATTCGAACCCGCTCCTGGGAACGGAGACTCGGTGTCGGAACTGCGGTCACGAACTCGAACTCTACTACTACTGAATCTGACGGCGACTGCCCGCGACTGCCGAAATCGATGTCGAATACCGGAGCTGACTGGCATCGAACGTCGAAACCGACTGCCGAACCGGCCGGTTGATGGACCGAGCGGTCCACGGGGTTCGATTACGAGTGCCGAGCGACGCAGCCACCAAAACACCCTTGGCTTTGTCTCTCCCCCGTTGGCTCTGCCCTCCCTTGACTGCTCCCGGCTCCACCCTCGACTGTTCTCTTCCGTATTGTACCCACACCGGGTTTCCGGTGAAATCCGATCAGTCACCGGAGACACGAGGCTGGGGCCGGGACGGGGGCACACACCGTGTTTCCGGTGAACAGCCTTCGGCGGACTCCGATTGAAGTCCGGGGAGTCGGCACACCGGATTTCCGGTGAATTTACCGACCGCGGCGTCCATGGAATATCGGGAACACCCGGGCGGATCAAAGTGGTGTGAACTGGTCTCACCCACACCGGGTTTCCGGTGAAACGACATCGAGTTGCGGACCGGTGTCGAACGGGCGGAGAACTCGAGACTCCCGACCGTAGCTGACTTAGACTGACCGATTCAGGGCTCCAACGGTGCTGCTTAGACCGATTCGGGCTGTACTCGCGGGTGGATTGGCGGTCGGCTCCGCGGGCGGTCGGCTCCGCGATTAGAGAACGAACAGAGGCGGACTCGAGGCGACATCGCGTGACAACGATAGCGTGGCAAAGCGACGGAAGGCGACGACAAACGAGATGCGACCGCCGACTGAACTCGAGTCCGTACTCGGCTCTGTCCACTGGTCCGAGCGGCCGCCGCCGCTCGTTCGGACACACACCGTGTTTCCGGTGAAAGGACTCGGAAAGGCCGTTCGATCACGCTGTTTTGCGCTGTGCCGATTGTACCCTAAGCCGACCACGGATTGCCAAACTATTTCGAGTCTATAGAAATATATAAACAGTATCTATGAGAAAAGTTCGCCAAGTGAATCGGACTTCTCTTCTCCAGTGATCGGAGAAGGCGAGCGATGAGATATCCCGCTCCCGTCACTGGTTTCGGTCGTTATCGCCCGTCGATACCAGTCGTTTCTGCATGGACAGCCACGGATAACGGAGTCCCGGCATGTCGGAACCTCCGTTTCAACTGGACCCGTGTTACGCCGCTCTCCCCCTTTCACCGGAAACACGGTGTGTGTTCGCAGCCGATCGTGTACGGCTCACTTTGCCGAACGAAACAGTTCCGGACCGGCACGTCGAATCCGAATCCGCCACACAACCGGTCCACAGCCGCTACATGACCGGTCTGCAGGGTTGTGTCACCGCGTTCAGCTCGCCGCTCGAGTCGCCGGTGGCAAACGGAAGGGCTATTTCACCGGAAACACGGTGTTCGACTATGTCGAGTTCCGGCGACGACCTGTTCACACGCGACGACCCGATCTTCGAGAACAAGGAACTCCTCGAGATCAATCATCTCCCAGCGGAGGGCCGGATCGTCGGTCGAGACGACGAGATTTCGGAACTCGCGAACGCGGTCAACCCCGCGATTTTCGGGCAAAGCCCGAGTAATCTCCTCATCTACGGGAAGACGGGGACTGGGAAGTCCCTCTGTGCGAAGTACATCTCGGAACGGGCCGTCCGCGTCGCGGGGGACGAAGATGTCACCTCCGCGTTCGCCTACGTGGACTGTGCACAGGACAACACGGAGACGCAGGCCGTCCAGACGATCGCCCACTCGCTGAACGAGCCGGCGATCACCGATATCAGAATCCCGGACAAGGGGCTCAGCACCTCGACGTACTACAAGCGCCTCTGGACGGTGCTTGACACCCAGTACGATGTCGTCCTCGTGATCCTCGACGAAGTCGACAAACTCGATGACGACGATATCCTCATGCAACTCTCGCGTGCGGGCGAGGCCGGCAAACTCGAGTCGTGCAAGATCGGCGTCATCGGGATCAGTAACAAGATCAAGTACAAGGACCGACTCGACGAGCGAGTCAAGTCGAGTCTCTGTGAACGCGAGTTCGTCTTCCCCCCGTACGACGCGAACCAGCTTCGGGACATCATGCAGGCTCGCAGCGACGCGTTCAAGGACGGCGTCCTCGAGCCGTCAGTCATTCCGCGGGCCGCAGCCCTCGCGGCCCGCGAACACGGCGACGCACGGAAGGCGATCGACATCCTCCGATACGCCGGGGAAATCGCCCAGTCGAAAGGCAACGAGACGGTTCGGGAGGAGTTCGTCGTCCAGGCGCGCGAGCGGGCCGAAACTGATCGGTTCCGGGAACTCATCCGCGGCTCGACGCCCCACTCCCGGTACGTCCTGCAGGCCCTTGCCGTCCTCTCGCTCAATGCGGCCGACGAGGACGGGTTCCGAACGACGAAAATCTACGACGTCTACGAGGAAATCTGCCGCCAGGAACGCTCTGACCCCCTCTCGCTCCGGCGAGTTCGCGATCTGCTGAAAGAACACGCGTTCCTCGATATCTTAGAGCAGACCCGTCGGAGCGGCGGGAGCGCGGAGGGGAGCTACACGGAACACCAGTTGCTCGAGGACCCGGATGTCGTCCGGACGGTGCTCGTCGAAACCGACGAGTCGTAGCCGTCCGCCACCGCCGACGCGGCCCGGGAGATCAAGGAACATGCGCCAGTCGCAATGGGCCGACATTTCACCGGAAACCCGGTGTCCCCGTTCGACGCGGTCGAGCCATCGACGTGATCCGGACGCAACTCATACGGACCGCTGTCAGTCAGTGCCGCGAACCCACGGCCCGGCTGTGGGGTTGTCGGGAAATCGGGACCGCAGACCGAATCAGCGACCGCTTTCCCAGCCTCGCGGCGTGTCGTTCAGTCGCTCGGCACCGTCGTCGGTCACGACGACGAGATCCTCGATTCTGACGCCGAACTGCCCATCGAGGTAGATCCCCGGTTCGACGCTGAAGACCATGCCGGGCTCGAGTTCGCGGTCGTTGCCGGCGACGATGTAGGGCGGTTCGTGGACCTCGAGCCCGACGCCGTGACCGGTTCGGTGGACGAAGGCGTCGCCGTAGCCGGCCGCTTCGATGACCGACCGGGCGGCGCGATCGACCGCGCCGGCTTCGACGCCGGGTTCGACGGCGTCGATCGCGGCTTCCTGTGCCTCCCTGACGGTTTCGTGGACGTGCTCGTACGTCGCGGGGGGGTCGCCGACGACGATCGTTCGCGTTTGATCGCCCGGATACCGGCCCGTTCCGCCCTCGAGGTCGGCCGGGACGAACGCGCCGAAATCCAGGACGATCGGGTCGCCGGCCTCGATCGGCCGCGAGCCGCTGTGGTGGTGTGGCCGGGCTCCGTTCGGGCCGGCGGCGACGATCGTTTCGAAGGCGGGCTCCTCGCCCCCGTGGGCGGCGAGCAGGCGGTCGATCTCCGCTGCCAGCTCCGCTTCGGTCGTCCCGACGAGGTCGTCGCCGCGGTCGCGGATCTCGAGTGCCACCTGGTCCGCGATCGCGCCGGCCCGCCGGAGCGCGTCGAGTTCGACGTCGTCTTTCCGGATTCGTAGCGGCTCGAGGGCGGTACTGGCGAGCCCGAACTCGGCGTCCGGACACAGTTCCCGGAGGTCCTGGGTGAACGTTGCCCACAGTCGGTCGTCGACGAGGACGGTCGCCGGGTCGGAGCCGTCGAGGGCATACCCCTCGAGCACGGCCGCGATCTCCTCGAGCGGATCGTCCGCGTCGGTCCACGGCCGCAGCTGCAGGGTCGGGATCGGGAGGTCGGAGAGTTGGTTCTCGTACATCGCCGGCGCGACGAGGGCAGGATCGCCGTGCTCGGGAACGAACAGCAAGAGGTGTCGTTCGGACGGCGTCTCCTCGAAGCCGGTCAGATAGGTCAGATTCGGACTCGGGAAGCAGACGGCCAGGTCGGCCTCCGCGTCCTCGAGTCGGCGCTGACAGGCTGCGATCCGGTGCTCGAACGGGGGTTGCATGGGCGGGACTTCGCTCGAGTGAGAAATCAACGTTTGGTTCTGGTGACATCGGCCGCGGGGTGTCGTCGGCTCCCGACTGCCACCGAGCACCGGTCGCGTCGCCAGCTGGGTGTGTCGCTCGCGTCTCGTTTCCAGCGCCGCGGCACACGCCTCGCGTCCCGGCGCGTCCGAGACCGATCCCGAGCGGTGACCCTCCCGGTGGTCGAACAGTCGGGACGCCGCGAGTACTAGCGGGAACGTATTAACCCCCTGGCGATCGCAAGCGGCGAAGCAACCCGTCGTGATGCTGTGGTCTTTCAGCGAATGCGAGTTACCGAGCGGTTGTCGTCGAGGACTGTACGAAATCGACAGCGACGGGCCGACGGCCGCGGCCGAACGGACGAGGAGTCCGCGTCCGACGGGCCCAGCTGTCCCGGTTCGCTGATCGTTGTTTCGAACCGGCAACCGTATCGTCACGAGTACCGAGACGAGGACGCCACCGCACCGTCGGACGACGACGCTACGAGCCCCGACGGAACGGGGCACCCACGGACGGGGACGGACGGTGATGGCCGTTCCACAGCCGGGACGAGACCGATCACGGTCGACGAGCCGACCGGCGGTCTGACCGCCGGTCTCGATCCCGTTATGCAACGAACCGACGGGACCTGGATCGCCTGGGGCGACGGCGACGCGGACTTCGATGTGACCGACGAGCGGAACTGCGTGGCCGTCCCGCCGGATGAGGGAGCCTATACGCTCCGTCGACTGGATCTCTCGGACGACGCCGTCGACGCCTACTACTACGGGTTCAGCAACCGCGTGCTCTGGCCGCTCTGTCACGGCTTTCCCGACCTGATCGAGGACCGGCCGACCGACTTCGACTGGTACCGGACAGTCAACGAGCGCTTCGCCGAGGCGGTGGCCGACCATGCGACAGGCGAGTCCGTCGTCTGGATACAGGACTACCACCTCGCGCTCGCGCCGCGGATGATTCGGGACTCGGTGCCCGCCGGGGCGACCGTCGCGCACTTCTGGCACATCCCGTGGCCGTCGCCGGCGACGTTCCGGCAGTGCCCCGCCGCCGGCCGCGTTCTCGAGGGATTACTGGGCAACGACCTGATCGGCTTCCACGTCGATCGGTACGCCGAGCAGTTCCTGCACTGCATCGATCGCTGCCTCCCGACCGCAATCGTCGACCACTCCCATGGAACGGTTCGCTACGATGGGCACACGACTCGCGTCGTGGCGACGCCGATGGGCGTCGACGCCGACGCCTACGAGCGGGACGCCCGGGCGGGCGATCCCGACCGGCTTTCGGACCTGTTCGATGAGTACGGGATTCCCCAGGGGACGACGATCGGGCTGGGGTTGGATCGGCTCGACTACACGAAAGGCATCCCCGAACGGTTGGCGGCCCTCGAGCGGCTCCTCGAGCGGAATCCCGACTGGTGCGGCGCGTTCACCTTCATCCAGAAGGCGACACCCTCCCGGACCGACATCGAGACCTACGAGCGATACGGCGAACTCGTCCGCAGCGAGGTCCGGCGGATCAACCGCCGCTTCGAAACCGACGACTGGCAACCGATCGTCTACACCGAGGACATGCTGTCCCAGGCGGACATCTGTGCGCTCTACCGCCGCGCGGACGTGATGGTGATCAGTCCGCTGATCGACGGCATGAACCTCGTCGCACAGGAGTTCGTCGCCGCGAGCGTCGACGGCGACGATGCGCTGGTGCTGAGCGACCGGACCGGGGCACACGAACGCCTCGGGTCGCACGCGCTGACGATCGACCCGACCGATACCGACGGGTTCGCGGCGCAACTCGAGCACGCGCTCTCGATGTCGCCGTACGAACGGCGACGACGGATGAACACGCTCCGCCAGCGCGTGTTCGACGACGACCTCGAGTCGTGGATGGCGACTCAGTTCGACTGGATCCGGCGGGTACACGGCGATCGTGAGCGCAGCGACACGACCACTGACACCGACTCCGATTCCCGGGAACGGACACCGCCAGTGTAGCGATGACTGCCACAGAGACACCACCACGGCCGCTCGAGGAGGAGTTGCCGCGGGTGCGGGCGACGCTCGTGGACGCCACCGGACTGCTGGTCTGTCTGGATTTCGACGGGACGCTCGCGCCGATCGTCGACGATCCGGATGCGGCGGTCCCGACCGAGTCGAATCAACGGGCAGTGACCGCGCTCGCGGAGACGCCGGGCGTGACGACGGCGGTCGTCAGCGGGCGCGCGCTGACGAACGTCCGCGAGCGGATCGACGGCCCGACGATCTACGCCGGCAATCACGGATTGGAACTCGCTCGGAACGGATCGGTCGCCGTCCATCCAGTCGCCCGCAAACGCGCGACACGAGTCGAGCGACTCTGTGCGATGCTCGAGACCGTGCTGGCGTCCGTGCCGAACTGTCGGGTCGAGAACAAGCGCCTGACCGGGACGGTCCATCTCAGATCCGTTCCGGCGGCCGCCGAAACGACCGTCCGTCGGATCACCCACGATCTCGTCGACCGCTTCGGCGGTGACGCCCTCGAGATTTCGACCGGGAAACGAATCCTCGAGATCGGACCCGACATCCCGTGGGGCAAGGGCGATGCGGTCGAGTTGATCGCCGCCGACGAGCCCCCCGGAACGGCCGTCGTCTACATCGGGGACGACGTTACCGACGAATCGGCGTTCCGTGCCGTCGAACCGGACGGGATCGGCATCCGGGTCGGCGACGACGCGCCCTCGAGCGCGTCCTATCGGGTCGCATCACCCGCCGACGTCGCGTCGGTTCTCTCGTGGCTCGAAACGATCCAGAACGAACGCGGCGAACGAGTACGGTGACGGGGACGCGAGTCGGCTCTCGATAGCGGCTCGTGACCGCGTCTCGATTACGAGGAAAACGGGAACGGCTAGAGGGGGTGGGTGGGAGCCGAGTATGGGCAAGTCATGACCGAGTCCGGTATGGGGGAGCGGCGTACCGGGGCTCTGCTCGGTCTGGCACTGACGGTCGGGGAGCCGTCCGCGATCGCTCGGCCCACCCACCAAAACCGTATGAACGCCCACCACTTAAACACACCGATAGGAATAACCAACAGAAACAACTCGTCTCGAGCCGAAAGTATTAGTTACCACTGGAAATATAGACCGGTACGAGAGTGAACGAGAGTGAAACTCCGCCAACCAACTGATTTCCTGATCCTCGAGGCGCTCGAGGACAAGGGACGAAACGTCGCAACGAACCTGGCTGCACACACGGGAAAGAGCCGAAAGAACATCAACACCAGACTGCCGGTGCTCGAGGATTACGGGCTCGTCCGGAAGATCGGTCCCGCCGAGCGATCCGGGCTCTACGAGATTTCCTCGACGGGGAAGGCGGCGCTGGTGTACCGAGACCAGTACGACGAAGTCGACGACTTCGAAGCGCTCATCGAAGGACCAAACGCCGCCCCGGACCACCACGGAGAGTCCCAGGCCAGTTTCGCCCGCGGTGAGAACGACGACGACGAAACCGACGAGTAACGGCACGGACGTTCGGTTTCGCCGTCGGCGGTTCGTTTTCGGCCGGAGTGGCAACTATCCGATCGCGATCGGGTCTCGACCCGTTTCGATGGTGTCCGAGAAGAGTCCGCCGTTGTACGTCGCGAGTTCGCGGCGGGCACACGGCGAGAAGGCAAAGCTGAGCCGTTTCTCGAGTCCGTCCGGCGGCGGAATCGCCGACCCGCAACGACCGTGATCGGCCTAGTACGACGGGTCCCACGCGTAGCTACTGAGCATTGGCATCGCGGTCACGGCGTCGTCGGTGCGGATCGCCACGCCGTGTTCGTGGTCCAACCCGAGCGCGTGGCCGATCTCGTGAACGAGGACCTGCATCGTTCGCGTCGGTGCCGTGTTCGGGACGATCCACCGCGTGCCGTCGACGAGCGACTCCTCGAACGGCTCGAGGGCGGCGATGTGTCGCGCCCCGCCGACCGATGCGATATGTGACACTCCGTATCCGGTCGGTGCCACCTCCATCCTGCCGTCGGTAACCAGCACGTTGACGTCCGCCACCGGTTCGAGATCGCGTTGGCCGAGTCCGCCCGCCACGACGGCCATCGGCTACTCTCCGCGGATCATGAGCCGGGCGGCATCCTCAGTCGAGACCGCGACGGTCCCGCCGACGGAGAGTTCGAGCGTCCAGTGCTCGACGGAACGGAGCGCCGTGAGGTACTCGCGGATGCGGTCGGTGACCCCCTCGTGGGTCGCGGCCTGCTCCGAGAGCCAGATGCGAACGGAGAGCGTTTCGGTTGGTTCGTGCGACGCCTCCGCCAGCGTCCCGAGCGAGATCATCGAACCGAGCGCTCCGAGGACCACGCGACGCGTCGTTCGTGTCATCGTACCGCTGTCCCCCCGTTGCGAGCGACCATGGACGGGCTACCCCTCGTGTCCGGTTCCACCGCTTCGCTCACCGTCGGCCAGCGGTGTGTGCGGTGCCGTCACGGACGTCCTCGCTCGCGTATCGACGACTCGAGCGCGGCCGTCGGCGACGCGAATTTCGACGCCGGCGGGCAACTCGCTCGACTCGATCGCCGCGAGCAAGAGCAACGCTCCGTTCCGGGTTTCGACCAGCACCTTCTCGGGGGCCCGCTGTCGTAGACAGAGCGTCCATACCCCGGCCCGAAGCCGCCTTTCGATCTGCCAGTCGGTGACGTACCGCCCGTCGGTCCCTTCGAAAAGGGAGTCAACGGGTGGCACGAACACGCCCCTCCGCCACTCGCGGGGTGGCACGCAACGCCGGTTTCCGAACGGTCGTCGTCATTCCCGTCGATCGATGCGCTCCCGACCGGATCGGTGCTGGGGTTCATATAGCACTCTTTGAAGGAAACGTGACTGTCAGACGAGCCCGAACGTCACACCGCAATCGAACGGCCCGGCTACGGTTGGCCGAGGGTGGGGTCGCCACGGGCTGACGGAGCCTGCCCTCGACGGCCGGCGACGGCGACCGCTCCCCGCGGTTAGTTGTGACCGCCGTTCTCGAAGAACTCCGCGAGAATCCCTTTGAGCCCCTTTCGAAGGTGCTGGTGCATCGTCGGCGGTGAGATATCCATCGCCTCCGCGATCTCTTCACCGGTACTTTCGCGGGGCCAGTCGAAGAACCCGCCGTAGTATGCGAGGCGCAACGTCGTGAGCTGTCGATCGGTGAGTTGATCGAGAATTCGGCTTCGGCGCTGGGCCGCCGTCCGGACCGGTCGATCGACTTCGCGTCTGGCGACGAGGTCGGTGTCCTCGTAGATGACGGTCAGCGCCTCCGCGATTTCGCGGACATCGGCGTCCTGGGACACCTCGACGAGACAGGTCCCGATCCCCGACTCGACCGTTACGTCTCGGATCGTCGCCCCATGGTTCGCGAGGGTCCGGACTCCGGATTTCGCCAACTGCATCTCGAGCGTACAGTTTTCCTCGCCGTCGTGGATGAGTCGACACCGCTCGATGGAGTCATGGTCCTGTGCCTTTTCGAGGACCGTCTCGCCGTCCAGTCCGTCGACCGTCACGTACTGGAAGGTCCGCCCGTTGGCCGTGGTGCCAGCCCACTCAAGTGAGCAGGTACAGTCGTACGCCTTGGAGAGGTCAAACGAGAACGTCTCGCCGCTGTCGATCCGGAACTCGAGTTCAACGACGGTATCGGCAAAGAGCAGTTGACGGTTCTTCACCGCCATGATGGTAAAGCCGATCGTCTCCCCGAGCAGCCTGAACCCGGCCCGCTCGCGCTCGCTGAAGGCGTCGTCCCGGCTCGCGAGGACGGTGAGCACGCCGTAGATCGCGTCCTCGTGGGTGATCGGGACGGCGATCGCGGATCTGACGTCGTCCTCGCGGGCGGCCTCCTGAAGCGGTTCGGGGATCGTCCCGTCCTCGCGGATCCGGTTTGTCGTTCGGATCTCACCGGTCTGGACCGCCTGCATGAGCGGCCGCTCCTGATCGACCGTGAGATCCCGGACGGCGTCGAGATAGTGTTCGGCCTCCCCCGCTCCGGTCCGGTAGGATAGTCGCCCGTCGCCGGCCCGTTCGGCGATCCACGACCCGCAGTAGAGGTCGGAATCGACGAGTTGCTCGCAAACCTCGCGTTCGATGGCATCCCGGGCCGGTGCCTCGACGAGCGTTTCGATCACCTGCCGGACGACCGCGTTGATCCGGTTGAGCGTCTCGAGTTGGTCCTGTCGCGATCGGAGTTGCCGTTCGCGCCGCACCCGCTCGGTGATATCCCGGGCCAGCCAGACGACGGCACGTTGTCCCTGGATTCGCTGGTCGATCGGGACGACGCGGGCCTCGAATCGACGAAGTCCCTCGGTCGTCTCCGCGTCGTACTCGACCGACTGGACATCGTCGGTTCGGAGCGCCCGTTCGATGCAATCCTGTAGCTTCGTGGCGACCTGATCGGGGAAGGCATCCTCGAGTTGGGACCCCGGAAGGTCGTCGGCCGCCGTCGAATACAGGTCGGCCGAGTCGGGCCGGGCCTTTGCCTCGAGATAGGTGCCGTTCTCGCCGATGACGAACGCTTCGTCGGGCAACTCGTTTGCGAGGATGCGGTGATATTGGCCGTCGTCGGCGGACGGCAACTGGGAGTGGGATCGGATCGTCGCGACGATCCGATCGATCGGGTCCTCGTCGCCGCCCGTCGGCACGTAGTCGGTCGCGTCGGCCCTGAGGGCGACGGTCGCGAGCCGCTCGCTTCCCTTTGGGGGTGCGACGATCGTCGGGACGGTCGCCACCCGATCGTGAACGCGCTGCAAAACCGTCTGTATGTCGCTGGGACAGTCGAGTTCGACGACGACACCGCTCGGGACGGTCGCTGCCGCGTCACCGTCCGTATCGGGCGGATCGGTCGCGTCCGTCCCGATGACGTCCTCGAGGTCCCCTGTCGCGGAGAGCGTTCGAACCTCGTGTTCGGTTGCCCGCTCGAGTCGCGAGCGGAGATCGCTTCTCTGTTTTCGACGATCCGTTACGACGACGATCGGCCCGGGTCGATGTGTAGCGGTCATCCTATCTCCTCCCTGTCCCGCATGAACGCGGACGAAGTCAGCCAACGAGACTCTATTCTATCAAGACATGTTGTGGAATAAAAGCTTACTGGTCGTTTAGCGCCCGTTCGGCGAGTCACCGCGTGATTTCGTCACGGACTCGGTACCGTCATGCGTTTATCTCACCGCGATTCCGAAGCTCCGCGAGCAGGTCGTCGACGAGCGACTCGACATCGTCGTACGGAAAGTCGCCGCCGGACGTCTTCGCCTGCAGTTCCATCACAGTCATCGAGAACTCGTCGGATTCGAACGTCGTCCCGGGCCCGTCCGGAAGTGCCGGAACCAGTTCCATCGGACCCGCGACCGGGTACTCAGCACCCTCGAACGCGGCGACCAGTTGCGCGCGGAGCTCGGCTTCGTCCGTCATCAGGTACCATGGTTCGGCTCCGAAACGGATAAGATTGCAGGTGGCGTTCCGGTTCCGAACTGCGGTACGCGCGGCCGTCGGACACTCGGACCGGCCTGCTCCCCGATCTATAGTCGCAATTGAAACGATTTACACGCTGATCGCAACGCTGTCGTGTGATCAGGTGTGCAATGACGTTCAGTTGCTACTATAGCAGAGCCGACTCGAGCAAGCGTTCACTGGCTCCGTTCGTTCGAGCGCCTCGGCTCCGAAACGGCGCTGAACAGTAGAAACAATAATTAGTCAGCGGCGACCAGTATCGGGGTATGGCGAAAGATACCGTCAGGTACCCCGACGACGTGGTCGAAGAGATCGACGCGCTCGTCGAAGACGGTATGTTCGAGAGTAAATCCGAGTTCTATCGCTTCTCCGCGGAGTACGTGCTCACCCTGATCGACTCCGACCACGAGGTGAAGACGTTCAACTTCGACGAGATCAAGTCCGAACTCGATATCAGCGAGGAAGACCACGCCAAAGCGCTCGGAACCGATGGTGGCACGTTCTTCCTCGACGCGGTTATCAACGTTCGAAAACACGGTCTGCGCGGCAACTACGAAGCCGCCGAACGGTTCATCGACACCCACTACGACGAGACCGATCAAGAGTGTATCATTCTCGAGGAACTGCTCGGCACCTATCGGGGCGAGTCGGGCTAGACCGATCGGTTCATCGCTTCGCACGCGTTCGTCGCCCGCTTCGCACCGTTCCGGACGTTTTCTCCGCCGATCGGTTCCATCGAGGTCGTCAGTTCAGCTCGAACGGGTCGCCGAGCGCGGCCAGATCGACGTGCTCGCCGACGAGCCGCGCCGCACGATCGTACGGCGTCGCGCCGGTCGCGTCCGCCTCGGCCGCCGCTGTAGGCATCGCACGCGCCGGCCGGTCGACGCCGGCCGTCGCCGCGACGTGCTCGAGAAACGCCGTCCGGACCGACTCGTTGTCGAACAGGCCGTGCAGATAGGTCCCGAGTACCCGTCCGCGGGCCGCGCTCGAGTCGCCGAGCGGGCGGGTCACGTCGCCGACGGCCGTCGTTCGCCCCGCGTGGATCTCGTAGCCCGAAGCGGGACCGTCGGCTCCCGAGAGCAGCGGCGAGGCGGTCCCGTCGACGGGAACCGTCGTCCGCTCGAGTCGCTTGTCCCCCTCGAAGCGGGTTTCGACGGGTAACAGCCCCAGCCCGTCGACGACATCGTCCGCGCCCGTCCCCTCGAGTGCGGCGTTGGTGATCCGGTCGCCGAGTAGCTGATAGCCACCACAGATCCCGACGATCGGCCCGTCGAAGGCCGCGAGCGCGTCGTCGAAGCCGGCGTTCCGGAGCGCCAGCAGATCGTCGACCGTGTTCTTCGTCCCCGGAATGACGACCGCATCGGCGTCGATACCAGCGAGGGGAGCAGCGTCGTCGTCGATCGGCACGTACACCACCGAAACGCCGGGCTCGTCCGCCAACGCCTCGAGATCGGTCGCGTTCGATATTCTGGGCAGGCGGGGGACGGCGATCCGAATCCGGCGGTCGGCGGGCACGCCGTCGTCCTCGCCGACGACGCCGCGTTCTTCGGTTCCGGGGAGGCCGACGCTGTCCTCCTCGGGGAGTCCCGGGTCGGCGTAGGGTATCACGCCGAGGATCGGGACGCCGGTCCTCGACTCGATCTCCTCGATCCCTGGCTCGAGCAGCGACGGATCGCCCCGAAATTTCGTAATCACTGCTCCGACGATCCGCTCGCGGATGTCCTCGGGGACGAGTTCGATCGTGCCGTAGAGGCTGGCGAAGGCCCCGCCGCGTTCGATATCGACCAGCAAGAGGATGTCGGCGTCCGCGAACGCGGCGGTTTCGACGTTCGCGAGGTCCCGATCGTGGAGGTTGATCTCGCCGATGCTGCCCGCGCCCTCGGCGACGATCACGTCGTTGTCGGCGGCCAGTCTGCGGTAGGACGCTTCGGCAGCTTCACGCGCTCGCTCCCAGTAGTCCTCGTAGTAGGTCCCGGCAGGCACGTGGTCGTGGGCCGTTCCGTGCACCACCAGTTGGCTCTCGCCGTCGCCACGGGGCTTGAGGAGGACGGGATTACAGTCCGTCGTCGGCGTGATCCGGGCCGCGCGAGCCTGCACGAACTGCGAAACGCCGATTTCGCCCCACTGGCCGCCGGTGGTTCCGTCGGAGTCGTGCTCCCGGTCGGCCGTGGTCGGCCGAGCGACGACGCGAGCGTTGTTGCTCATGTTCTGGCCCTTGAAGGGGACGACGTCGATCCCGCGGTCGGCGAGCAACCGACAGAGGCCGGCGGCGACCGTCGACTTGCCGACGTGGCTCGCGGTTCCGGCGACGAGAAGCGTTCGTGTCATCCGCGTTGAGCGGGAATCGGGGAGCCAGGAGTATCGTCCTATCGGTTCGTGTTCGGGGAGGCGGTCGGCCGGCTTCGGGACCGAAGATTGCCTCGATCGGCGGCCTGCCGCCGGCGTCTCGCGACCGCTCGAATACCCGGCCTCGGCGGCAGAGCGAGATGGAGACAACCAGCTATTCCGTCCGGTATCGCGCGTCCCAGCGCGGCCCGGCGCGACTCGAGAGGACGAGTCCGACGATCCCCACGACGAGCCCGCCGAGGGCGAGCGCGACGGCAAGTGTCGCCGATGGCGGGACGACGACGAAGCCGGCGACCAGCGTTGGCACCAGCGGGACGGCGACGCCGACGGTGAACATCGCAAAGCGGACGGCGTCGAAGAGGAACTCGTTGGGGTCGAAGCCCGCGATGTAGACCGTGAGGCCGTAGTAGTACAGCGCGTAGCCCGCCAGTAGCACGGCTCCGACGGCGGCGTCGACGAGCGTCGCGTCGAACCAGACGACGGCGGCGAGGTAGGGCACTGCGACCGCCGGCGCACCCACCAGGACGAACGCGATCCGCTTCGCACGGAAGACGTCGGCGATCGAGACGGGATAGGTGAGGTAGGCCTCGAGCGAATCGAACTGGGTCAGCCAGTTGTACGTCGTAAACGCCGAGAGGCCGAGGACGCCGCCGAAGAAGATCCCCGGCGCGGGCGCGACGCCGGTGATCGAGTCGACGACGCCGACGAGCGCGGCCACGAGCGCCAACAGGATGCTCGCGGAGACGAGCGGCTTCCAGACGCCGCCCGAGGAGCGCGCGAGGTCGAGCAACGACTTCGTGACCAGCGGGGCGTCCTCGAGCGGCAGCGCGTCACTGACCCGGGCGAAGCGATCGCTCGCGGTCCGCGAGGGCCGCCCGTAGGTGGGATCGTAGACCGCGAGCGAACTCGCCGTGACGGCGAGGGTTCCGACGGCCAGTCCGCCGGCGGCGGCCGGGGAGCCGTCGATCGGGACCAAGACCGACCGAATCGGTCCCAGTCGGCCGGTCGCCCAGCCGCCGCCGCCGGCGAGTCCGATCCCCAGTCCGATGACCCAGGACGGGACGCCCCGCGTGCGGACGGCGATCAGTGCGACGGTGGTAGCCATCCCGACCGCGAAGACGAGAGCGAGCGAAAGCCAGAACAGGATGATCGAGAGCAGCGGCGTCGCCGACAGTCCGTCGACCGCAAGCCCTCCCAGCGACATGGGAAACACGAACACGATCGCGTAGAACAGCCCGTCTTTCAGGAGGAACGCGCCCAGCAGCCGTCGCCGCGAGAGGGGCAACGTCGTCGACGACGAGAGCAACAGCGACAGCCGCCCGAAGACGTTCTCGAGCATGTCCGACCCGGCAAAGCCCGCGGTCCCGCTGTAGAGCCCGAAGCCAACGGCGAGAACGTGCAGCCCGCCGACGACCGTCCCGGGTGCGGTGCCGGTCTCGATGAGCGCGACAGCCGCGCTCACGGTCAACAGCGCGATCACGAGCGGAAAGAGCGCGAACCGCCAGCCGCCGAACAGTTGCGTGTGGAGCCGCCATTCCTCTCGAAAGAGGATCGCGAGCAGCCGCGGGGTCGAAAGTCCGGCGTCGGAGCGGGTCGCGTCCGTCGCGCTCGCGCCGTCGGTCGATTTCGGCTCGCTCATGTGTGCAGTTGCTCGAGCGCCGGCGTGTCTCGCGCGTCCTCGCCCTCGACGCGGTCGAGGAAGAGGTCGAGCAGCGACTCGTCGGTCGCGTCGTCGGCCAGGGAGCGTTCGGCCACGAGCCGACCGTCGGCGACGATGCCGACGCGGGTGCAGATCTCCTCGGCGACATCGATGTTGTGCGTCGAGACGAAGACGGCGTTGTCGTCGGCCGCGTAGGAGACGAGAAAGCGCTTGACCTGTTCCTGGACGAGCGGGTCGAGGTTCGCCAGCGGCTCGTCGATGAAGACCACGTCGGGGTCGTGGACGAACGCCTGTGCGATCATCACTTTCTGTTGTTGTCCCCGGGAGAGGTCCGTATGCAGCGTGTCGAGTTTGCTCTCGAACCCGAGCCGCTCGGCCCACGTGTCGGTCCGTTCGGCGACCCGGTCGGGATCGAGACCGCGCACCTCGCCGACGAACGCGAGGTATTCGCGGGGGGTAAGAAAGCTCGGCGGGGATTCCTGTTCCGGGAGGATACCGACCCGCCGGCGCGTCTCGATCGGGTCGGCGACCGGATCGGTTCCGAGGACGCTCACGTCGCCCGCGTCCGGCTCGATCTGTCCGGTCAAGACCCGAATCGTGGTCGTCTTGCCGGCACCGTTCGGACCGAGAAAGCCGTACACCTCGCCCCGATCGACGGCGAACGCCATTCCATCCACAGCGCTGACAGTTCCGTATGTCTTTCGCAGTCCGGCGACTCGAATCACACCCATTGGCTTGCCAGTCTTTCTCAGTATCTGATAATAATTGTGTTGGTCGGCACGGAGTGCTGCCGGTGGGCACGTGCGATGGCGCGTTCGCAGCGAGCCGGTCAGAACTCGGTTCCCCGTCGCGCCCGCTGGCCGTCGTCGATCGGATGTTTCACCTTCCGGACGTTCGTGATCAGGTCCGCACGATCGGCGAGGTAGTCGGGTTCGGTGTGACTCCCCGACAACACCAACTCGAGGGCGGCCGGCTTCGAGTCGATGAGGTCGTGTACGTCCGCTTCCGAGAGCAGCCCTCGATCCGCGGCGTAGAGCACCTCGTCGAGGAGCAGCATGTGCATGCCCGCCTCGGGCGGTGCGTCGAGGTCGATCGGCTCGCCGAGATCGGTCTCCGCGGCGGCCGCGAGCAACTCGTGGGCGCGCTCGAGGCCGGCCTGCGCCTCGGCCTCGTGGTCGGCCTCGTCGCTCCCGTCTGCCATCCCGTGCCAGCCGTAGTGGCCGAGGTTCTCGTAACTGATGCCCGGCAGGGCGGCCATCGCGTTGTACTCGCCGCGAACGGCGTCGACGCTCGATGCCCCGCCTTTCATGAATTGGAGCATGTGGACGCGGTAGCCGTGGCCGGCGGCGCGCATTCCCATGCCCAGCGTGGCCGTCGTCTTCCCCTTGCCGTCGCCCCACCAGACCTGCACGAGGCCGAACTCCTCGGGAGCGGCTGGTTCGATCCGCTCGGCCTCGGGCGTTCGTCCCTTCCCCGGCGTGTTCTCGACCGTGGACTCGGGCGTCCGATCGTCGCTCATACCCGTTCCCTCGGGCCGATTGCACATGTAGTTGCCCCATCGATTCGTCGCCCCCCGACGTCTCGATCCCGCTCGGTGACACCCCTAACCAAACGTGTCTTTAGGCCTCGCTCCTAACCTCACAGCACCCAATGTCCCTCGAGTTTTCCTCGTCCGACGAACCTCCCGGCTTCGGGTGCGTCATCGCCGCGCTCGACGACGAGGCGTGTCGGGAGATCATCGCGGTACTCGAGGAACCGATGACGGTCGAAGACATCGCCGAGGCGACGGACCGGCCGCTCTCGACGACCTACCGCAAACTCGACTGTCTCACCGAGGCGGGACTCGCCGAGGAGGCCGTCGGGGTCCGCGAGGGCCGCCACCGGAAGTCCCGGTACGTCGCCAATCTCGAGGCGATTTCGATCGCCCTCGACGACGACAACGAGTTGTGTATCGACATCGAGCGCTCCACGGCGTTTGGCATCTGGTCGGAGCTCCAGCGGGAGTTCTGAGGGAGCCCGTTCGGCTCGAGCCCGGCCGCCGAGCCGATCGTGGTCAGTAGCTACTCTCGATCCCGACGAGATCGGCGTCCGTCGGTCCCTGTCCGTCGAACTCCCGAACGAACGCGTCGAGTCGGGCCGGCTCCGACGCCCCCGGCAGTTGCTCGTCCGCGGTGGAACAGTCGGCGGTTACCCCGAGCCGGTCGCAGACGTGATCCGCGGTCGCCTCGGCCATTCGGCGGTATGTCGTCAGTTTTCCGCCGACGGTGCTACAACAGTTCGCGACGCCCTCGTCGGCGTGATCGAGCAGGTGAAAGCCCCGCGAAATCCCGCGGCCGCCGCTAGCGGCCTCCTCGGGTTCGTACAGCGGGCGGACGCCCCACCACGTCCGAACTCGGGGCGCGGTCGCGACCGGCGGCAGCATCGCCGCGCACTCCCGAACCGTCTCCGCGATCTCCCACTCGGCTTGCTCGTAGTCGTCGGGATCGGCGACCGACACGCTCGTCGTGCCGAGGACGACCTCGCCGTCGTGGGGCACGATGATGTCGCCGTCGTCAGGCTCGCGACACCGATTGAGGACCGGCTCGAGGCCGTCGTATTCGACCGAAACCATGACGCCGCGTGTCGGACGCATCTCGACGGTCGCCCCCATCATGTCCGCGATCCGGCCGGCATGAGGGCCGGTCGCGTTCACGACGTAGGTCGGCCGCACCGTTTCGTCGGCGTCGCCGCCGAGGGCGACGCTCGTCACCCGTCCGTCCTCGACAGTCACGTCCGTGACCGGCGCGTGCGTACGGATTCGTGCGCCGTGCTCGCGGGCATCGACCGCGTTGGCGGCGCTCAGCCGCGAGGGGAGAACGACGCCGTCGGGAACCCACATCGCTCGCTCGACATCGGCGGCGAGGTCCGGAACCGCCTCGCGGGCCGCGTCCCCGCCGACGACCTCGGTCTCGATTCCCACGTCCGCACAGGCGTCGCGCTTCGCCTCGAAGTACGCCGGCTCGTCGTCCGCGAGTTGGACGAACAGCCCGCGGGTCTCTCGAACGCACGCGCCGCCGATGCGGCGCAGGATGCGGTTCTCCTCGAGACACGCCCTGGCTTCCGGGCCGTCGGCCTCAGCGTAGCGAGCCCCGCTGTGAAGCAGGCCGTGTGACCGGCCCGACGTCCCCGACGAGAGCCCGTCCCGCTCGACCAGCGTCACATCGACACCGCGCCGCGCGAGGTCCCTGGCGAGTCCCGTCCCGGTGGCACCGCCCCCGATCACGAGGGCGTCCGTTCGGCTGTCCATACTCGAGTAACGGCTCCCAGACGGACGTATCTTTCACCGTGGTGGACGGTGTGCGGCGTCGCGAAAAATGGGGAATGTCACGAGCCGGGATCGCGGCCGTGTCGGGTTGGGTTCGTGGGACTGGTCCGTGCGTTACGGCCTGTACTCCGGCGACTGGGCTTCGATCGTCGCGGCGACGTTCTCGAGTTCCTCGCCGATCGTCGCGACCAGATCGTCCAGCGTGGCGATACCCGCTAACTCGCCGTCGTCGTCGACGACCGGGAACCGACGGACGTTGTTGTCGCGGATCGCCTCCGAAACCGCGACCGGATCATCGTCCTCGTGGACCGTTACCGGCCGTTCGGTCATCACGTCCTCGACCGAGACCGACCCGACGTCGTCGTAGTCGTGGATCGCGAGCGCCGCGTCGCGGTCGGTGATCATCCCGACCGGTTCGTCGTCTTCGGTGACGACGATCGACCCGATGTTTTCCGACTCGAGCGTCGCCGTGATCTCCTCGAGTCGACTGTCCGGACTCGTCGTGACGACAGCCTGGGGGCCGAGTTTGCCAATGGACATACGTCGGTTCGACCGACTCCGAGCCGACTATTCAAATCGCGCCTTTCACACGAAACCGACCGCACCCGGAGCAGCCGGAATCGGCTCGAAGCGCCGTCGCTACCGATAGCCGAGTACCCGGAGCTTCTCCGTTACCTCGTCCTCGTCCATGCGGGCGGACTCGACCGGCGCTTCCGCAACGATCCGTCTCCGATCGTCCCCGTCGACGACGTGCCAGGGAACGCGTCGCAGTGCCTCGGCCGCCAGATACTCGAAGTGGCCGTACTTGCGGCCCGTCAAGGGAAGCAGCCGTTCGCCGAGGAGTTCGCCGTGATCCGCAGAGATGACGGCTTTCCCGTCCAACTCGCGAATCAATCGGTCGGCGTAGGGAAGGACGATCTCGAGGGTTTCCGCGTACGCGCGTCGCAGATCGTCGACGTCGATGTCGAACGCATCGTCCTCGACGATCTCGTAGAGTTGCACGTTCAGCGCGCCGAAGCGGTCCCCGCGCCCGCCGCGGGACACCGACGAAAGGTCCCGCTGGGACGCGATTTGCTGGTAGATTTCGAGTCCGGTCTCGCCGATGAGCGGGACGTGCGGTTGCAGGAAGTGGACGATCAGCCGCTTGGTGGGGTGTCGCTCGTGGGCCTCGAGCGCCGTCTCGACGACGGTTTCCGGGTCGATCACGTAACTGTCCGCAAGGAGCCGGGCGTCGAAGACGTCGGCCGCGTCGACGGCCGCCGACTCCGCGACCGGCTCGGGCGACACCGGATAGATCGCGTGAAACACGTCGTCGCCGATATCGGCCGTGAAGGCGTTGCCGCTGACGTAGACGGTGTCGTGGTGCGTTCGTCCCGTGAAATTCGCGTCGATCCACCCCGGGCTGCTAGAGCCGGCGGACAGCCGGGACTCGAGGGTGCCGTCGATCCAGTTCAGTGCGGCAAAGAAATCGTATCGGCAGGCATCGAGGACGAGGAGCGTGTCCCAGTCCTCGGCCATGACGTCGATACCGCTTCCGTAGCGGAGTTCGAAGAGTTCCCGATGGGCCGACCAGAGGTACTTGCAGAGCTCCGTCCAGACGAGCCCTGGCTCCCGGATCCCGTTGCGAACACTCTGAAGCGAGTATTTCGTAACCGGCATTCCCACGCTAAACTGTTCCGGGAACGACATATATAAAACGGGGGCGGGCTGCTGCTGGCGAGAAGGCTGATCGACCGGGCGGGGCCGGACTTCGATAGCGGGTCAGTACACGGACGCGAGACGGGACGGTCGTCGCCACCGAAGACGGGTCCGGTGGGGTATCCACGCCCCCGTCTGCCGGGTATCGGTGTTTTGGGACAGTACATCGCTCCTTCCATCGGCAGCGACACATCAGTCGAGCGCCATTCCTGTCGCCCGATCCGCTCACTCGGGCGGGCAGCCGGGAACCCGCGGCTCGATAGAGCCGCAGTTACCGTTTCGCGGCGACCTTGTCGGCGAATCGCTCGCGGACCTTCTCGACTTTCGGGGCCGCGTGCATCGTACAGTAGGCGTCGTTCGGGTTCTTCTCGAAGTAGTCTTGATGTTTCTCCTCGGCGCGGTAGAACGTCTCGAGGGGCTCGAGTTCGGTCACGACGTCGTCGTCGTACTCCTCGTCGAGGGCCTCGATGTAGGCCTCGGCCTGCGTTTGCTGCTCCGCGTCGTGATACAGGACGATCGAGCGATATTGCGTGCCCACGTCCGGCCCTTGTCGATTGCGCTGGGTCGGATCGTGGGTGGCGAAGAATACCTCGAGCAGGTCGTCGTAGCCGATCTCCGCGGGGTCGTACTCGACCTGGACGACCTCCGCGTGGCCGGTGTTGCCCGAACAGACCTCGCGATAGGTCGGCTCCTCGACGTGCCCACCCGCGTAGCCGGACGTGACCGACTCCACGCCCTCGAGTTCCTTCATCGCCGCTTCGGTACACCAGAAACAACCGCCGCCGAACGTGGCGCGTTCCATACCCCGTCGTACGGCGCGCCCGAGGAAAGATGTGACGGGAACCCCGGTAGCTTCGGCGGACCGCCGGCCACGCCTCGCGCTCTCTCACCCGCCCCGTCCGTGACGCCGCGTCCGGCCGCGGTCGATTCCGACGGCCCGCCCGTCGCGTGTCGGATCGGCCGCGCCGCACAGTTCGTCGTCGCCGATTTCGATCACCTGGACGTTGCCGAAGTCTCCGCTGGACGCATCGCTCCAGACCTGTCCGAACCGGCTCGTCGCCTCTCGGGCGCGCGCCGGGACGCCGTCTTCCCACATGATCGGCGGGCACTCCGTAGTGAACACGGTCGGTTCGGAGAGGGCCGCGAGCGGCTCGAGTCCGTAGACGTAGCGGTGAAGGAGCGTCTGTGCGACCGAAGTGATGATCGTCCAGCCGCCCGGCGAGCCCACGGTGAACTCGGGGACGCCGTCGCGCAGGACGATGATGGGGCTCATGCTGCTCAGCGGCCGCTTCCACGGCGCGACCCTGTTCGGTCCCTCGGGAACGGCGTTGAAATCCGTCAGTTCGTTGTTGAGCATGAAGCCGCGGCCGGGGACCAGCAGCCCCGACCCCATGAGCTGCTCGATGGTCGACGTGTACGAGACGGCGTTTCCGTCGGCGTCGACGACGGAGAAGTGAGTCGTCGAACCGCGCTTCGGATCGGGTGACGGCCCCCGCGTCGGAGCGACGCCGGACGGGGTGCCGGGAGCGACGCACTCCCCTGCCTCGTAGTCCGCGAGCGGTTCTCCGGTTCGGACGAGCGCCGCGCGCGCCTCGAGATACGCGTCGGAGAGCAGGCCGTCGATCGGAACGTCCACGAACTCGGGATCACCCATGTACTCGTTTCGGTCGGCCCAGGCCAGGCTCGTCGCCTCGCTGATCAGGTGATACATCGCTGGCGATCGTCTGTCGTACTGTCCGATGTCGAGGAACGCGAGCAGTTTCAGGATGGCCGCCACGGTGCTCGGGCCCGAACTCGGGAGCGGTTGGCCGACGATTTCGACGCCGTTCCACTCGGCGCGGACCGGGTCGTCGATCGTGACGTCGTAGGCCGCGAGATCGTCGGTGGTCATGCTGCCGCCGGCGTCCCGGACCGTCGCGGCGAGATCAGCCGCGATGGGGCCCTCGTAGAAGGCCTCGGCCCCGTCTCGCTCGATCGCCGCGAGCGTCTCGGCGAGGTCGGTGTTGACGTGCGTGTCGCCCTCCGTGAGGGGCCGCCCGTTCGCATCCGAGTAGGCCGCCTTCGCCGCGTCGTTGAACTTCTCCCAGTTCTCCGCGATCTGTGTGGCGAAGACCGCATCGATCGGAAAGCCGTCAGCTGCGAGGTCGATTGCGGGGGTGAGCAGCCGCTGGCGGGGTCGCGTCCCGTGTCGATCCAGTGCGGTTTCCAGTCCCATCACGGTCCCCGGAACGCCCACGGCCTCGCCCAGCCGGATTCGGTCCGCGAAGGGGATCGGGTCGCCGTCCTCGTCGAGGAACATGTCCGCGGTCGCACCCCGAGGTGCGCGCTCGCGGCTGTCGATGACGTCGACCTCGTCCGCGTCGGCGTCGTAGATCACCATGAACCCGCCGCCGCCGATCCCCGAGCCGTGAGGCTGGGTGACCGTCAGGACGTACTGCAACGCCACGGCGGCATCGACGGCGGTGCCCCCCTCGCGCAGCACGCCCGCGGCGACGCCGGAGGCGATCGGATCGACGCTCGAGACCATGCCGTCGGCCGCGGTCACCTGCCGCCCACACGTGACCTGCGGGTGCGCACACCTGACTCCGCGGGCGTCGAGGGTCGACCGTCCGTCACTCGCCGCGACGGAGCGTGTACCGATGCCGAGCGCACCGGCGGCCGTTCCGGTACTCGCCAGAAACGCGCGTCGCTCGAGTCCCGGCGGCTCGCTCGACCGTGACGTGTTCCCGTCGCCTTCGTTCCCACCGATCCGGTTTGTCATCTTTCGGATACCCGGCCACACCTCGACGGTACCGGGCAAAACACCTTCGGCGGATACGGTGTCGCTACCGGAGGGTCCATCGACTCCGTCCGAGTAGGGGCCGCCAACGGGCGGACTAGTGGTAGCGTACTGTCCCCGAGCCCCAGCGGTCGACGGGTCCGAGACGACTGGGTGCATTCAGCGGTCGTCGGTCTTCCAGGTCAGCAACACGCCGTCGTCGAGTCGGTCGACGGCTTCTAACTCGAGCGTCGGAAACGCCGCGACGAACCCCTCGCCGTCGGCGAGGGTCGGCGCGTCGCGACCGCCGATGAGTGTCGGCCCGACGAACGTCCGGAGTTCGTCGACCAGCCCAGCCTCGAACAGCGAGAAGATGAGTTCGCCGCCACCCTCGACCATGATCCGCTCGAGGCCCTGTTCTTGCAGCGCTCCGAACGCTCGAAGGAGGTCGACCCGCTCGTCGCCCGCGGTGAGCAACTCGGCGCGCTCGGCGAGTGCCAGCCGCCGGTCGACGGGCGCGGCCTCGCTCAGACAGAGGTAGGTCGTCGCCGCGTCGTCGAGGACCGCCGCGTCCGTCGGCGTTCGCCCGCTCGAGTCAACGACGACCCGTGCGGGAGACGCCGATCGGCCGTCATCGCGGCGACGTGCCCGGAGCGCGTCGTCTTTGACGGTCAGATGCGGGTCGTCCGCGAGGACCGTCCCGACGCCGACGACGACGGCGTCGCGTTTCGCCCGGAGCCGGTCGACGCGCGCGAAGTCCTCGTCGCCGCTGATCGCGAGTTGCTCCCGGCGTCGCGAGGAGAGTTTCCCGTCGGCGCTCATGGCGGCGTTGACCACGACGTGCATACCATCGCTGCGGGTGCGACGGTCAAGAACGCTGCCCTCTCGTCGCTCCGGCCATTCGAGGTACCGCGGGCGGTTGCTGTCTCGTGGGACGAACACGCCCTGCTAGGGAGGCACGCAGCGCAGCCACTCACCGAACAGCGAACACCCGCGTTCCGCAATCAACGGCATAAGTAATAATCTATGCCAATGCTATTGTTGGACTAATATGGGTGCGGAAGCCACCCGGAGAGTAACCCGCACGCTGCTGTTCGTGATCGGGTTCAGTTTGCTTGCCAGCGGGCTGTTCGGATTCCCACCGCTCCCTCGAAACGGGGTCGCCCTTCTCGTCTACGGGTCTATCCTGTTTGCCATCGGAATGTGGCGCGGAACCGCTGCCGAGGACTCCCGTCGGTGATCGTCGGGGGCGCGGGACCGTCGGGAACCGCGACTCAGTTCGGCTATACGGCGCTATATACCATCGCATATCCAACATATAAACGACTTATCCGGCTTCGCGGAATCGTTCGGACGGTACGCGTGACGACCGCCAACACCCCGTCCGACGACGCGGTATCGTTCGACCACCGCCACATCGACCTCGAGAACCGGGACGAGGTCTACGTCATCGGTGACGTTCACGGCTGTCTCGACGCGCTCGAGGCGTTGTTGGGGACGCTGGAGCTCGGCGCGAACGACCTCGCCGTGTTCGTCGGCGATCTGGTCCGAAAGGGACCGGAGAGCAAGGCCGTCCTCGATCGCGTCAGGCGGTCGCCGCGGCTGCTCTCGGTCCGCGGCAACAACGAGCGAAAACTGCTCGAGGGCGAGGCCTCGCTGTCGGCCCTCGACGCGGTCGACTACCAGTATCTCGAGTCGCTGCCGACGGCGATTTCGTGGGACGGCGGCCTCGTCGTCCACGGCGGACTCGACCCCAGCCGACCGCTGTCGGGACACTCCGACGACGACGTGCTGACGATGCGGTCGCCGGCCGGCGACGGCTACGACGGTCCGTTCTGGTTCGACCGCTACGAGGGACCGCCGCGGGTCTTCTTCGGGCACACCGTCCTCGCGGAGCCGATCGAACGCGAGTGGGCGGTGGGGCTCGATACCGGGTGTGTCTACGGTGGGCAACTGACGGCGTACGACGTTCGCCGCGGGGAGGCCGTTAGCGTGACCGGAACCGGCCACGTCGAGCGGTCGTCGGAAAAGATCGTCGGTGCTGATCGCGAGTGAGATGCAGGGGGATTCCGGACCGAACGAACGGGACGCGACGGAACGCGACGATCGGGAGTCGCCGACGGATGAACGGTCGTCCGAGGGGACACTAAGCGATGACGTGGCGGTTTCGTTTCGGGCCCTCCTCGACGGGAGCGACGCGGACGCGCCCGCCGATTCCGACGGGGCGGACGAGCGAGCGACCGACGCCGATCCCGACGCGGACTCCGTGGTCCTCGAGCGGACGGACGCGACCGACGACCTCGTCCCGGCGACGGGGTCCGACCGGGACGTGCTTCCGGTCGCCGCGTCCGCGGAGACCAACTCGGCGCGGTCGGACGTCGATCTCACGGCACCGGCCTACTACCTGAACCGCGAACTCAGCGAACTCGCGTTCCAGCGACGGGTCCTCCACGAGGCGCTCGACGGGGCCAACCCGCTGTTGGAACGCGTGAAATTCCTCGCGATCGTCACCACGAACCTCGACGAGTTCTTCCGCAAGCGCATCGGCGGACTGAAACAGCAGATCGCGGCCGGCGTAACCGAGGCAACGCCGGACGGGCGCACGCCCGACGAGCAGTGGGCGGCTGCCCTCGAGACGGCGCGGCCGCTGTTCGAGCGTCAGGCGGCGTGTTATCGCGATGAGATCCGCCCGGCGCTGGCCGATGCCGGGATTCGGATCGTCGACTACGACGACCTCTCGGCCGGCGAGCGCCAGCAGTTGCGCGAGTACTTCGAGAGTTCCGTCCTGCCGACCCTGACCCCGCTGACGTTCGATCCGGCCCATCCGTTCCCGTTCATCTCGAATCAAAGCCTCTCGCTTGCCGTCTTGACGCGAGAACGACCCGGCGAGGAGGTGACCTTCTCCCGCGTGAAGATCCCGCGCAATCAGGTGCGGTTCGTTCAGCTCGGCGACGACACGCGGTACGTCCTCCTCGAGGACGTCGTCCGGGCGAACCTCGAGTTGCTCTTCCCCGACGTCGAAATCGTCGACACCGCTCTCTTCAGAGTGACGCGCAACGCGGAGGTCAGACGGGACGAAGAGGTCGCCGAAGACCTGATCGAGATGATCGAGGAGGTCATCGAGGAACGACGCTTCGCGACCGCCGTTCGACTCGAGCTCGAGCGCGACGCGCCGGAGACGGTTCGCGAGATCCTCACGCGTGAACTCGAGCTCGACGAGCGGGAGGTGTTCCACCTCGACGGCCCGCTGGATTACCGCGACTTCGCCGCCCTGACCGATCTCGATCGCCCCGACCTGAAACTCCCCGCGTGGTCGCCACAGCCCCATCCGCGGTTGGGCCGTCGGGAGGACGCGACGAACGTCTTCGACGCGATCAGCGACGGCGACGTGCTCGTCCACCATCCGTACCACTCCTTCGAAGGGACCGTCCAGCGCTTCCTCGAGGCGGCGGCCAACGACCCCGACGTGCTCGCGATCAAGGCGGCGATCTACCGCACGGCCAGCGATTCCCAGATCATCGAGAGTCTGCTCGAGGCCGCCCGGAACGGCAAACAGGTCGCCGTCATGGTCGAACTCAAAGCCCGCTTCGACGAGGAGAACAACCTCGAGTGGGCGAAGAAACTCGAGGAGGAGGGCATCCACGTCGCGTACGGGACGATCGGTTACAAGACGCACACGAAAACCTCGCTGGTCGTCCGGGAGGAGGACGACGGGGTCCAGCTCTATTCACACGTCGGGACCGGCAACTACCACTCCGGGACCGCAAAGCAGTACGAGGACCTCGGACTGTTGACGGCCGACCGGGACATCGGCCAGGACCTCGTCAGGCTGTTCAATTACTTCACCGGCCACTCGATGTACCGGGATTACCGACGCCTGCTCATCGCGCCCGGCAACATGCGTGATCGGTTCGTCGACCTCATTCGGGCCGAAGCCGAGCACGCACGCAACGGCGAGGACGCGCGCATCGTCGCCAAGATGAATCGGTTGGAGGACCCGGCGATCGTCAGGGAACTCTACGAGGCGTCGATGGCCGGCGTCGACATCGACCTGATCGTCCGGGACATCTGCCGGCTCCGCCCCGGGCTCGAGGGGGTCAGCGATACGATCGACGTCTACAGCGTCGTCGGCCGCTTCCTCGAGCACTCGCGGCTCTTTTACTTCCGGGCGGGCGGGGACGAACGATACTACATCGGCTCGGCGGACTGGATGACTCGCAATCTCGACAACCGGGTGGAGGCCATCGCGCCGATCGACGAACCCCGGCTCCGGAGTCAACTCGACGAGATCCTCGAGACACTGCTCTCGGACGATCGGAACAGGTGGGTGATGCGATCGGACGGGACCTACGAACGGTGCCAGCCCGCGGCCGACGGCTCGAGCACGAACGTACACGAGACACGAATGCGATCGGTGCTCTCGGAGACGCGGCGCGATGCGCGTCGGTAGGGCGGGTTATCCGAGTACTCGGCGGTGGCTTGCAGTCCGTTGGTGCCACTCGAGGGACGCGGACCCCGTTTTCGACGGCCGAGGCCGATCGGTCGGTGACGAAACCGACGCCGGCCACTATACCCGTATGGAGCGTACAATAGCACAATTAGCAGCCGCTTTGTACGTGTCGTCGCTCGATTCGCGTACGCGAGACATATGTCCGGACCAACCAGCGGTTACGGCGATCGGTCGCCTCGACAGCGGCTAGCTACGGCCACGCAGTACTCGACCGACGAGACCGACCTCGAGTCGATCGTCGTCCGATACGAGGACCGGCCCGATCGGTGGACGATCACGCCGCGGGAGTGCCCGGAGTCGGACCGGATGACGACGTGGCTTTCGGTCGACGCTCAGGCCATCGTCGACCTCGACGACGTCCGATAGCCGACGCGATCCCCCGCGGTGGATCGCGCATCGATGTTTTCGTTCGGTTCGATCGGATCGGCTCCGTCTCTCGACCGCACTATTCCCTATATAGAACTATATATGGGAACTGTTATCGATGTATGTATACGAACCAGTATTAGAAGAAAACACGCTTGAGATGGTCTCTACTAATAGATCTAATTCACAGTAAACTCTCTATAGACAGGTGGATTTATATTGTTGCAATCGGAAGCGGGGCGTATGGAGACGCGCAAGGTGCAGGTCACAGGTGGGTCGACGTTCACCGTCTCGTTGCCGAAGACCTGGGCGACCGACAACGACGTCAGCAGCGGCACCACGGTCGAATTCTATCCCGAAGGGGACGAACTCCTTTTGACGCCCGAACGCGAAACCAGACGCCAGGAAGGGACGCTGGATGTCTCGGGTCTCGAGGACGAGGAGTTGATGCGGGCCGTGATGACGATGTACGTCAGCGGCTTCGACGTCATCTCGCTCGAGGCGGGGCGGATCACGACCGAGCAGCGCAGCGCGATCCGCGACGCGACGCAGCGACTCGTCGGCGTCGAGGTGCTCGAGGAGACCAGCGACAGCGTGGTCATTCAGGACCTGCTCGACTCCTCGGAGCTGTCGATCGTCAACGCCGTTACGCGCATGCGCCTGATCGCCCAGTCGATGCTCGAGGACGCGGTGACGGCGCTGATCGAGAACGACGACGACATCGCCCACGACGTGATCGAGCGCGACGACGATGTCGACCGGCTCTGGCTGGTCGTCTCGCGGATCTTCCGTGCGACGCTGCGCTCGCCGCGCGCGGTCGAGGAACTCGGCGTCTCCCGCGAGGACTGTTTCGACTACCACTCGAGCGCCCGCCAACTCGAGCGGATCGCCGACCACGCGGTCAAGATGAGCGACATCGCGCTCAAACTCGACGACCTCCCCGCCGACGTGGCCGACGCGATCCACGGGCTCCACGCCGAAGCCGGGACCGTCTTCGAACAGTCGATGGACGCGCTGTTCGCCGACGACGCCGACGAGGCCAACCGGCTGGGACACGACGCCCTCGCGGCCGTCGTCGAGATCGACGAGCACACCCGCCAGATCGACGACATGCTTCGCGACCTCGAGCCGGCACAGGCCCAGTCGCTTGGGCTGATCGTCGACTCGCTGTCCCGAAGCGCCGACTACGGCGGGAACGTCGCCGAGACGGCACTCCAGAAAGCTGCGCCGCGTCCGTGATCGCGTCCCGGACCCGACCTAGACCAGTCCAGTCTCGGATGGGTCACGACCGCTAGCGGACGCGCACGGTGATCGACCGCGCACTCGAGTTCGGAATTACCTTCGTCGAGACGGCCAGCGTCTACCCACACGGCGAAAGCGAGCCGTTCCGCGGACGCGGGACCGACAGAGACACCGTCCGCTACGAGGCGACGCTGTCACGGATCGCGATGAACCGAAAATAAGTCTCCGTTACTCGACGAGAACGGCGTTGACCTGCCCGGTCTGGCCGGGACGGGACGTGACGCGGGCCTGTCCTTCCGAGGTCTCGATGACGGCCCCCTTCGTGATGATGTTCCGGCGGACGTAGTTCGGGTTGGCGTCGTTCTCGACGACGTCCTCGATCTCCGCGGAGACCGTTTCGCTGCCCTTGTTGACGCTCGCGACGTTCGTCGCGAGTGCGCGGGTCTTCGATCCGTTCCCTCGAACGTCAACGGTTCGGAACCGCGGCTCGCCGACCTCGGTCTCCGTCGGGAGGCGACCGAGTTCGTTCTTGCGGCGCTTTCGAACGTTCTTCAGTCGACCACCGGTTCGCTTGCGCGTAGAGCGTCCCTGATCTTGCATACCCGATAAAAATCCGGGCGTATACTTGAATGCACTGCTACGAAATTTCACCGCGGGAGCGGCGAAGCCACGATCGCAGCGTGAAATTTCGATCGAACGCACTCCGCCCGCCGCGGTGGCACCGTCGGGGCCGCCGTATCGGTCGTCGACCCGCTCCTCCCGCCGGTCGCTCGCGGGTCTTGACAGTGGCCCCGACTCAGTCGTCCGGAACGAGACAGTACGCGTGACCGGACTCCTCGAGTACTGTCTCCGCGTCATCGTCGTAGTAGTGCGAGAAGTCGCCGCGCTCGGCGTAGTAGATCCGGTCACCCCGCGGGATCGCGCCGCTGGTCACGTGGCCGCGGTTTTCGACGCGCCAGCGCCGCTCGCCGGTTTCCCTGTCGAGGGCGTACAGGTGCGTATCGTAGGACCCGACGAGGATCGTCTCCGCGGTGGCGGTTATCGAGCCGATGACCCGGCCGCCGACGTCCGTCGACCACAGGTCGTCGCCCGTTTCGGTATCGAGCGCGTACACGTGCTGATCGTCGCTCCCGACGTAGACGATCCCCTGTTTCGGATCGATCGCCGGATTCGACATGACGACGCGTCCGGTTTCGAACGCCCAGTCCTTGCTGCCGTCCGCGAGGTCGAGCCGGTAGAAGTGGCCGTCCCAGGAGCCGGCGAACGCCGCGCCGTCGTAGACCGGGATCGTCCCCTTGATCTGCGCGCCGAGATCGAACCGGCCGCCGGCCATCGAGTCGCCGTCGGGACCGCCCTCGCCGCCCGCCTGGAACGACCAAACGAACTCGAGCGAGGGGAACGCCCAGCAGTAGACGACGCCGTCGTTCGAGCCGGTGACGAGCCGGCCGGCCTCGCAGTCGATCGCCGGTGAAGGATGGGGCATCCCCCAAAGCCGGTCGTCGCTCCAGGTCGGGTTGCCGGTGGCGGCGTCGACCTCCCAGAGCGCGCCGCTGGCGGGGTGTTTGTGCTCGGTCAGGACATAGAGCGAGCCGTCGACGTACGCGGGGCTCGAGCCGATCGCGATCGCGTCGCCGAAGTCGCGGGTCCGGGTGTGCCAGACGATATCCCCGGTCGGAACGTCCACGGCGTAGAGTTCGCCGTCGTAGCCACCGATGTAGGCGGTGTCGCCGACGATCGCCGGCGTTCCGTGAAAACCGAGGCTCCGGCCGGCACCGGTCTCGAGGGTCCAGCGGCGCTCGCCGGTCGGCGTGACGGCGTGGATCGTCCCGGTGTCGCCGGCGACGAGAACCGTCTCGCCGTCGGGCGTCGGCCGCGGCGTCGACTTGGCCGCGGTGTGTCCGATGCGGTTGACGGGGATCGACCACGCTTTCCGGACGGTCTCGGGGACGGTCGCGTCGGGATAGTAGCCGTACCGGCGCAGTCCGCGGCGGAACATCGAGCGCTCGTCGCCCGCCGGCAGCGGGACGTAGCCGTCGGCGGCGTCCGCGGCGCTGGCGACGGCCCCGCAGTCCGGCGGTGACCGGTACTGGCGGGCGGTACAGCCCGCGAGGCCGACGGCACCGGCAGTCGCCGCGGTCCCGAGCAGCGTCCGTCGAGACACGCGAGCGCCACCGGCTTCGGAGCGGTCCCGATCGGAGTCCGCGTCGTCCTGATCGGCGACACCGTCCCGAGGGGCGGCGTGCTCGCTCACGCGTTTACTCCTGTTGGGCGTCGACGACCGCGACGCCGGCCAGGTTGACGATGTCCTTGACCTCGTCGCCCCGCTGGAGGACGTGGACCGGTTCGTCCATGCCGACCAGCATCGGGCCGATGGCGTCGGCTCCGCCCAGCCGCTGGAGCAGTTTGTAGCCGATGTTGCCCGACTCGAGGTTCGGGAAGACCAGCACGTTCGCGGGCTCCTCGAGGTCGGAGAAGCCGTAGGTGCCCTCGAGGATGTCCTCGACGACGGCGGTGTCGGCCTGCATCTCGCCGTCGACCGTGAAGTCGACCTCGGGGTCGTCCTGCAACATCGTGGCTGCCTTGCGGGGTTTGCGGGTCCCCTCGTTGTCGACGCTCCCGAAGTTCGAGTACGAGAGCAGGGCCGCGCGGGGTTCAATGTTGAACCGGCGTGCCAGCTTGCCGGTCTGTTTCGTGACCTCCGCGAGGACCTCCTCGTTGGGGTCCTGATTGACCGTCGCGTCGGCCACGAAAATCACGCGGTTCTTGAACGTCAGCATGTAGACCCCGGCGGCGTAGTCGACATCCTCGTCGGTCCCGACGACCTGCAGCGGCGGCCGCAGCGCCGAGGGATAGTGATGGGAAAGCCCGGTCAGTAGGGCGTCGGCGTCGCCCTGTTCGACCATCACGCTCCCGAAGTAGTTCGAGTCGCGCTCGATGAGTTCGCCGGCCTCGCTGCGTGTGATCCCCTTCCGGGCGCGGAGTTCGTGCAGCCGGTCGGCGTACTCCTCGTAGTCGCCGACGGACGGATCGGCGACCGTCGGATCGAAGTCCAGCCCGAGGTTGGCGGCCGTCCCCCTGATCTCGTCCTCGTC
Source organism: Natrinema gari JCM 14663 (assembly GCF_000337175.1). Classification (GTDB taxonomy): domain Archaea; phylum Halobacteriota; class Halobacteria; order Halobacteriales; family Natrialbaceae; genus Natrinema; species Natrinema gari. The sequence continues at coordinate 46,640 of NZ_AOIJ01000035.1, forward strand.
GCCGATCAGGACCGGCAGGGCAATCCCTTGCTCCTGAATCTGGTAGGCCGCGCGGATCATCTTCTCGTTTTCGCCCTCCGCGAGCGCGACCGTCTTGGGGTCGCTCTTGGCCTTGTTGAGGACGACCCGCATCATCTCGCGTGACTTGCCGAGGCGGGCCTCGAGTTCCTCCTCGTAGGCCTCGAGGTCGATCTCGGTGCGAGCGGCACCGGACTCCATCGCGGCTTCGGCGATCGCCGGCGCGACGCGGAAGAGCACCCGCGGGTCGACGGGCTTGGGAATGATGTAGTCGGGACCGTACTGAATCGGCTCGTCGCCGTAGGCCTTGACGACCGCGTCGGGAACGTCCTGTCGGGCGAGTTCGGCCAGCGCCTCGGCGCAGGCGACTTTCATTTCCTCGTTGATCTCGGTGGCGCGGACGTCGAGTGCCCCGCGGAAGATGAACGGGAACCCGAGGACGTTGTTGACCTGATTCGGGTAGTCCGAGCGGCCGGTGGCCATAATGACGGTGTCGTCGCGGGCCGCCTTGGCCGCCTCGTACCCGATTTCGGGATCGGGGTTCGCCATCGCGAAGACGATCGGGTCGGCGGCCATCGACTGGACCATCTCCTGCGAGACGATGCCGCCGATCGAGAGCCCGACGAAGACGTCGGCTCCCTCCATCGCGTCCGCAAGCCCGCCCTCGGGAACGTCGCGAGCGAACTGCTGTTTGTACTCGTTGACCTCGCCCGCCGCGGCGCGGTCCGCGGTGATGATCCCCGTGGAGTCACACATCGTGATGTTCTCCTTCCGGACGCCCAGCGAGACGTAGAACCGCGCCGTCGCGATGGCGCTCGCCCCGGCTCCGGAGAAGACGACCTCGAGTTCGTCGAGGCTCTTGCCGGCGATGTCGGCGGCGTTGAGCAGTGCAGCACCCGAAATGATCGCGGTGCCGTGTTGGTCGTCGTGGAAGACCGGAATGTCGATCTCCTCGCGCAGCCGTTCCTCGACGGTGAAACACTCGGGTGCTTTGATGTCCTCGAGATTGATGCCGCCGAACGTCGGCTCCATCATCTTGATGGCCTCGACGAGCTTGTGGGGGTCCGAGTCGTCGAGTTCGAGGTCGAAGACGTCGATGTCGGCGAAGCGCTTGAACAGGACGCCTTTCCCCTCCATGACCGGTTTGGAGGCCTGTGCGCCGATGTCGCCGAGGCCGAGCACGGCCGAGCCGTTCGAGACGACGCCGACGAGGTTCCCCTTCGCCGTGTAGCTGTAGGCATCCGTTTCGTCCTCGTCGATCTCGAGACACGGTGCGGCGACGCCGGGCGAGTACGCAAGCGAGAGGTCCCGCTGCGTGTTCGTCGGTTTCGTGGTCGATATCTCGATCTTTCCGGGCGGATCGGTCCGGTGGTACTCCAGTGCGTCCTCGTCTAGTCCCATATCGGGGACACTGCAGGGGACTACTAAAAACAATGCGAAGGGGAGTTTCGACGGCTGTCGAAGACCCGGCATATAATGGGGCGCGCCGTTCCGTGAGAAAAGATGATGATTCGACCGTTTTATACGCACCGCGGGATTGACGTGGCGTATGGACGTCGCGCTTGGTGGGACCTTCGACCCCGTTCATGACGGCCATCGACGGCTGTTCGAACGGGCGTTCGAACTCGGAGACGTGACGGTCGGGTTGACCAGCGACGAACTCGCGCCGAAGACACGAGACGTCGACCGGCGAGTCCGATCGTTCGACGACCGGAAGGCGGACCTCGAGACCGAACTCGAGTCGATCGCGGCCGACCACGACCGCGCGTTCGAGGTACGGAAACTCGAGTCGCCGACGGGGATCGCAACGGAACCCCAGTACGACTACCTCGTCGTCTCGCCGGAGACCCGCGAGGGCGGCACGCGGATCAACGAGATCCGCCGCGAGCGCGGCCACGATGCTCTCGACGTGGTTGTCGTCCCGCACGTCCTCGCCGACGACGGCGACATCATCTCGAGCACGCGGATCGTCGCCGGCGAAATCGACGAGCACGGAACGGTCATCGACGGCAACTGATGTGTCGCGGTCCTCGGCGATCGCCCCACCAACTCGGTGCGTTCCGCTGGGTTCGCGATGTGGCGTCCGTTCTCGTATCGTCTCCTTATCCAGATTCAGTCCATCACTGAGCGATGCCCGAGCGGGTGTACGACGATGCTACCAGCGCGGCGGCTCGAGTCCGGCCGCCTCGAGCAACTCCTTCCAGCGGGATTGGATCGAGAGCCGGGAGACGTCCGCGGCCTCCGCGACCGCGCCCTGGGTGCGGCCCTCGCCGGCGACGAGCGACCCGGCATAGAGGCTGGCGGCCAACACGGCCCGTTTCGAGCGATCGGACGCCGGCACGTCAGCGAGAAAGAGGTCGACCGCACACGACCGCGCCTCCGTCGAGAGCTCCAGGCGTTCGGCGGCGGCCTCGAGGTCCTCGAGCCACGGTTCGTACTCGATGCGATCCCGGGCGCTGTGCATACTGCCGGCTTTCGGGTCGGGCGGCATAAACCTACGGTCACCCACTCGCCGCGCCGCTTGCCGGCGGTCGCGTCGGACTGGGTCGCCAATGCTGTACTACGACTGGCAACGTTCAGGTACGAATATCTCGGAAATGCGGCCGTTCTCGGCCGGTTTCACTAGGAGACGACTACTAAACCAGCCGTCGGCCCAAGAGCGAGACGCCGGTCGCCGGGGCGGTCGCACCTGTCCATGAAAGACCCAACCTGCAAACTCGTCTGTACCGGGTGCGGACTCGAGATGCCGTACCGGGAGCGGTCGCTGGCCGAACAGGCCGCGGAACTCCATCAGCTTCGGGACCCCGAGCACGTGACGTTTATCGTTCCGCCGGACTGGTCGCCGGAGGAGCCGGTGAAACACTGTTAGTGCCGCTCGAGGGGCGGGTGGGACGAGCCGGCGGCCGGCGCGCCGTTAGCGTGGACCGACAGGTACTTACTCGATTCGTGAAAACCCGGAGGTGAGCGCGGGTAGCCAAGCTAGGCCAACGGCGCAGCGCTTAGGACGCTGTCCCGTAGGGGTCCGCCGGTTCGAATCCGGTCCCGCGCATTGCTGTCGCGAGCAACTCGCGAGCGACAGCGATCCTTAGCGTTGTGGACGAAGAGTACTGCAGACAGGAGTTCCCATCTCCCGATCGTCACATCGGTTTCGCGAGCGGGGAACCGATACCGTCAGCCGAACTCGAAAACGGTCGTCCCGCACTCCGTTCGGATGGGATGAGGATAGACTAAAAGAGTCCGTTACGTATGCTCCGCTATGGGCGATCAGGAATCGGAAATCCGTGAAGCCATCATCACCACCGCTGTCACTGATTGGTTACAGGATTCCAATCCATTTTCGGACATCGTTTTCAAAGACGGCCTGCTGCGCGACGTAACTGCCGACTTTGGAGACGATGTTTCCGAGAACGATGTCGAATACGTTTGGAAACTCATGACCGAGGAGGGGTATTTTCGCCACCGCGGCAAATCACGTCGCATCACTACCAAAGAGATCGACGAAGCGGAGGAACTCGGCGTGGAGACACCCATGGATTCGACCGTTCAGGAGGAGATCCTCCAAGAACTGAAACAAGCGGAGCGGGAGAACGTGAACAAGCCGGAAGTAACCCGATCAGATCTGCTCGAGGCACTAGCGTACGATCCGGAGACGATCGATTACAATCTCTTCTACTGCAAGTCCAAAGGATGGGCCGACGTGCAATCGTTTATCGAGCGCGCCCCATGGCGATGGGCGGAGATAACCAAATTCGGTCGCAAACGGGTGTGACGACATGTCGGTTGCTGAGATAGCTGCTGCTGCGGTTCGGATCGAGATCGAAGGGACACCGCTGGGAACGGGGTTTCGATTTCTCGACGACGAGACGGTACTGACGAACGCACATGTCGTCGAGCCGACCATCCGGGAAGGGGTCCCCGTCCGAGCGAACACGGGGACGACGACGGTCGAGTTGGAACTCGTCGATTATTCGCCCGAGCCGGAAGCCGGTGGGCACGATTACGCCATTTTAACGGCGAGCGAAGGGTTCCCGCCGGAAACGGAGCCTCTCCAGCCCTGTTTTAACTCGCTCGCTCGTGGTGACGACGTACTCTTCGCCGGCTATCCGTTCGAACTAAGCGAGGTGCTGGTCCACTCGGCTATGGTTTCCGGCGAACACGAATACGGGTTTTATCTCGATGGCTCGGTGAACTGGGGGAATTCCGGCGGCCCGATCGTAAACGCAGAGACCGGCCGGGTCGTCGGGATTATCACGGAACGTGAGCTATACCAAGATCGGAAACTCGAGGAAATAACGCACGATCTGCGACAGATCGAAAACCAACTCCTGCGAGTGCAACGCGTGTACTCGACGACTGTGAACGATATCGAACTCGAGGAATTAACCCTCAATACCGTCCAAGAAATCCAAGATGCGATAGCAATACTTCTGGAAAACGCAAACAGCGGGTTAGGAATCGGCTACGATATCGAGCACGTACTTGATGGACTCGAGGAAAACGGCATCGACACCGGTCGGTAGAACCCGATCCGGCCGTGCTACTCCGTTGCGGATAAGTTACTCGCGTCTAACTCTCCCTCGAGATATGCCGTCCCCGCGTCGGTAATCACGTAGAACCCGCGTGATGGCCGATCGACGAGGCCGTACGAGGCGAGTTTGCGGCAGCGCACGCCGATGTAGCCGTTGCTCCGATCGAGAGCGTCCGCGATTACCTTCGGAGTGCCGGCGGTTTCTGATGCAAGGTATTCCAATATCTCGTNGCTATGCTTGACAGTGTTCTATGAAAGTATGTAATAGAAAACCTACAGCTACCTTTAGACAATCCAATTATAGATTAGAAGATTCGGTAGATCGGTTAAGCGTAGTTTTTTGTACCTACAGTGGAATTATCTATCCGGGAAACGTGGCGGCCAGACGAGATGAGCCGAAGAACTCGAGGTCGATGCCCGGTTGTCAGCCCGTACGTTTCCATCCCCACGACGACCAATGCCAACCGACGACTCGCGGGGGTCCGACGCCCCCGACCGACCGGACGAATCGACCGCAACCGACACGCAAACGGCGTCGCTCGCGGGCTACGGCGAACGCCTCGGGGCGATCGAAGCGATCAGTCGCGACCTGCTGGCGGCAGTCGAGGCGACTGCCGACGCCGACGACTGCGACCTGGAGTGGCGACGGGACGCCGCCCGGCACCTGCGGGAGATCCGCGCTGAAGCCGTGTTCGCCCGCCGAGCACTGGCGGGCCGCCCCGTCAACGAGGGCGTGACAACCGACCGGGACGACGGGTCCGTGCCGATGGTCCGGACCAGCGGCGGCGGGGGCACCGTCGTCCACGGCCCCGACCCGATCGCGTTCCACCGCCACCGCGGCGACGCCGACGAGCAGTAATCCGCCCGCCGCCACCGATCGTTTCGAGCCACGGCCGCCGAGCAAAACGACAGACACGCGTCAGACGCTCCATAACGCTTATTCGAGCAGGGCCGGGTTGTAGTATCAATGGCTGGGTTAGACGACGTGTTTGGGGACCTCTTCACGAGTGTGGACGCAGTCGTGCTCTTTTCACCCAGCGGCTCGTACTACGAGCGGTTCATGGCCGTCGACGAACTCGACCTCGTCGTCGTCGGCACCGAAAACGACGTCGGCGCGGAGACGTTCGTCGAACTCCCCCTCGAGTTCGCGGCCATCACCGACCGGATTCGCTTCGGTCTCGAGGGTGCCCTCGATCAGGGTGTCATCGAGGACGGGGACGACCTCGCGTGTGCGACGAGCGTCTTCAGCGACGAAATCGATACGGTCTCCCGCGTCCGGGCGGACGCGGAGACCCAGACGGGGATCTACGACCTGTTCGCCAAATCCCGGGCGGACCCGGAGGTCGTCAAGGCAGTTCTCGAAGTGGCGATCGAACTCGGCAAGAAGGGCCAGAAGGGCAAGCCCGTCGGCGCGCTGTTCGTCGTCGGCGACGCGGGCAAGGTGATGAACAAGTCACGGCCGCTCTCGTACAACCCCTTCGAGAAGTCCCACGTTCACGTCGGCGACCCCATCGTGAACGTCATGCTAAAGGAGTTCTCGCGACTCGACGGGGCGTTCATCATCTCCGACGCGGGCAAGATCGTCTCGGCGTATCGCTACCTCGAGCCGTCCGCGGAGGGGATCGACATTCCGAAAGGACTGGGTGCGCGACACATGTCCGGCGCTGCGATCACGCGAGATACCAACTCGATTTCGATCGTGCTCTCGGAGAGCGACGGGCTCGTCAGGGCGTTCAAGGCCGGTGAACTCATCCTGGAGGTCGATCCGGAGGCGTACTGATATGGTCGCATGGCAGTCACTCCTCGACGAGCCGACCGTCATCGCGGCGGCGGTCCTGGCGCTCGGTCTCGTCGTCGGTTATCTGGTCGGCCGGCTCAACGAGGAGTTGCTCTCGGCTTCGGGCGTTCCGGAGACCGTCGAGGGGACCCCCTTCGAACGGACGGCCCAGTCGATCGGGACCTCGACGGTCGAGATCGTCGCGCGGCTGAGTTCGTGGTTCATCTACGGGATCGCGGTGTTGACCGCGATCCACATCGCGCAGTTGCTCGACACGGACGCGTTCTGGCTGCGGGTCACGGAGTTTATCCCGCAACTGTTCATCGCCGTCCTCGTGCTCATTCTCGGGTTCGTCATCGCGGACAAGTCCGAACTGGTCGTCAGCGAGTATCTCCGGGGCGTCAAACTCCCCGAAGTATCCGTCATCCCGAAACTCGTCAAGTACTCCGTCCTCTATGTCACCTTCATCATCGCGCTTGGACAGGTCGGCGTTCACGTCCTCGCGTTGCTGATCCTGCTGACGGTCTACGCCGTCGGCATCGTCATCGTCGGCACCGTCGCGTTCAAGGACTTCCTCGTCTCGAGCGCCGCCGGCATCTACCTGTTGCTCAACCAGCCCTACGGGATCGGCGACGAGATCCGGGTCGGCGACCAGACGGGGATCGTTCAGGAGGTCGACCTGTTCGTCACGAAGATCGAGGACGACTCCGAGGAGTACATCGTTCCGAACCGGAAGGTCTTCGAGGACGGCATCGTCCGGATGCGGGACTGACGCGGCCGCGGGCTACTCGAGCGACAAGCCGGCGTGCCAGCGGTCGACGCCGGCCTCGCGTTTGACGGCGTCCATCTTCGCGAGGAGGTGTGTCGCGAGCGTCGCGGTCTCGGCGGCGCGGGACTCGCCGTCGGTGCGGAAGGTCCCGGTCTCGCGGTTGGCGTAGACGGTACAGACCGCACCCGCCCGGAGCCCGTAGAGGTTCGCGAGCGTCAGGATGGCGCTGGCCTCCATCTCGATGTTCTTGACGTTCGCCGCTTTGAGTTCGTCGACCAGGTCGTCGGCGCCGGCAGCTTCGAAACCGTCGACGCCGGGCCGTCCCTGGCCGGCGTAAAACGAGTCGGCACTCATCGTCACTCCAGTGTGGTAGTCGTAGCCGAGTCGTTCGGCGGCGGCGATCAGCGCCGAGACGACCTCGTGGTCGGCTGTTGCGGGGTAGTCCTCGCGGACGTACTCGTCACTGGTCCCCTCCTGTCGGACCGCACCGGTGGTAATGACTAGGTCGCCGATGTCCATCTCGGGTTGGATCGCGCCACAGGAGCCGACTCGGATGAAGGTATCGACGCCGACGCGGGCCAGTTCCTCGACGGCGATCGCGGCCGACGGACTCCCGATGCCCGTCGACGTAACCGAGATCGGCGTTCCCTCGTACGATCCCGTCGCCGTTCGGTACTCGCGGTGGCGGGCTCGGAGTTCGTGGTCGTCCCAGAAGTCGATGATCGTCTCGAGGCGCTCGGGGTTGCCGGGGAGCAACACGGTGTCGGCGACGTCCGCCGAGTCGATCCCGAGATGATACTGTACGTCGGCGTTCGGGTCTTCGCTGTCGCGGGTCATCGATGAGCGGCGGTTCGGGGCGGCGCGGTATATAAATGCTGGACGGACGCGAACGCATGGCACGCGGGACGCTTACGGACACTTCCGTCAGGGCGATCCGACACGGGCTGGCTGCCGGCACGTCGGCCGCGACGCGAATCGGCGTACTGCGACGGCCGCCGTCTCGGGCCCGTGCGGTCGTCGACGAGACCGTGCCGGAACTGGGGCTGCCCGACGACCTACTCGCGTCGATGCGCGACGCCGCGGCGGAGAGACTGCGGGGGCTCTGCGACGAGGGGGCTCACAACGCCGCGTGGGAGCGGGTCGGGGTCGGCGAGGCCTACCGAAACCACCTCGAGACGGACGCCGACGCGCGACCCGCGCTCGCGGCGCTGGACGACAGGCTGGCAGCCGGCGGGTCGTTCGTGCTCGTCTGTGTCGAGAATACGGAGACGAAACGCTGTCACCGGACAATTCTCAGGGCGGCGCTCGAGGGAGCAGAGTTCTGCCGGCGATCGCTGTCGGCCTGTCCCGCAGACGAGCCGACCGCCCTCCCGGGCCGACTCCGGACCTGCGGCGACCTCACTCGAGCGTTGCCTGACTGATCGTGTTCGGCAGCAGCTCGTCGAGCGTGTACTCGGTTACCGCATCGCCCTCGTCACAGAGCACGACGAGATCGCCGTCGCAGAACTCCGTGAGCGTCTGCCGGCACATGCCACAGGGGGTGACGCCGTCGCGCCGGTCCGAACTGACCGCGAGCCGCGAGAACTCGCGGTGACCGTTCTTGACCGCCTCCGCCACCGCGACCTCCTCGGCGTGGAGGCTGTTGCTGAAGTTGGCGTTCTCTAAATTACAGCCGACGAAGACCGTGCCGTCGGCGGTCTCGAGGGCCGCACCGACCCGGTACTCGGAGTAGGGCACGTGTGCGCTGTCCTGGACGTCGCGGGCGGCGTCGATGAGATCGTGGTCGGTCACGAGCGGTGGTTCCGCAAGCGTGTGCAAGAAGCCATCGACCGGTCGGTCTCGAGGGTGGGGGTCAGTCCTCGCCGGACTCGTAGTGGTCGCCGGCGGCGTCGGGCAGTCGGGTACGCCCGACGAGCACGAGGACGACGATGACGGACATGTGCGGGATCGTCCGGATGAGTTCCGTTGGGATGGCGTATCCCGCGGCCTGTAGCCCGCTTTGCATCGAGTTGAGCCCCGCGAAGAGGAACGATCCGAGGAGGGCACCGATCGGGTGGTAGTTCGCGAGCAGATAGGTCGCGATCGCGATGAACCCGCGACCGTTGATTACGGTGTCGCCGGTGCCGGCGAACGTCCCGAGGGTCCCGAGACCGAACCCTGCACCGCCGAGTCCGGCGAAGACGCCCGAGAGGAGGACCGCGGCGTAGCGAACCTTGCGAACGTCGACGCCGGCCGTATCCAGCGCCTTCGGGTTCTCGCCGCTGGCGACGACCCACCTGCCGAAGGTCGTCCGGGAGAGGAGATACCAGCCCGCGACGGCCCCGGCGAGCATGATGTACACCTGCGGTTCGGTGTCGAACAGGAGGTAGCCGACGACCGGGAGCTCCGACAGTACCGGGACAGTCACGTTCTCGAACCGCGTGATGTTTGCGGTGTTGGGACTGTCGAAGAGGATTCGTGAGGCAAACGGCGCGAGGCCGAGCGAGATGAGCCAGACCGCGAGGCCGGCGATGATTTGGTCGGCCTCGAACTCGAGGCAGACGATCGCGAAAAGCAGCGCGAAGAGGACGCTGACGAGGACGCCGATCAGCATGCCCCACCACAGGTTCGGCACGCCGGCCGTCGCGCCGCCGTCGCCGAGCCAGTCGACGACGACGATCGCGCTGAACGCCGAGACGATCAGCAGTCCCTCGATGCCGATGTTGATGACGCCGCTCTTCTCGGCGAAGATGCCGCCGATCGCCGCGAGCGCGATCGGGACGGCGAATCGAAGCGTCGACGTCTGCCAACTCGCCGGCGTCGCCCAGAGGACGACCAGGACGGCGGCAACGCCGCCGACGGCCGCCGCAAGCGGGCGCTGTTCGAGGGCCGCCCGTGCTCGATGGAGCGAGTTACGCATCGTCGTCACCTCCGTCATCGACCCCCGCGTCACCGCCGTCGGCCCGGGCGGGTCTCGCCGCGTCGACGGTGATGTACCGCCGTCCGAGCAGGCGGAAGAACTCCGGCATCGCGACGAAGAGGATGATGAAGCCGGTCAGGATCCCGACCAACTCCGGCGGAACGTCCGTCGCGGTCTTGATCGAGTTCCCGCCGCTATCGAAGATGCCGAACAGGAACGCCGCCGCGCCCACGCCGATCGGACTGTTGCCGGCCAGTACTGAGACGGCGATGCCGTCGAACCCGAGCGACGGCACGTTCTCGAGCCAGCGGCCGTGGACCATCAACACCCAGAAGGCACCGCCGATTCCGCCGAGCGCTCCCGACAGGGTCATGCTGGCGACGGTCATCCGTTTCTCGTTGACGCCGCCGTAGGCGGCCGCTCCCGGCTGGATACCGCTCGTCCGGAGTTCGTAGCCGAACGACGTCCGAGCGAACAGCCACGCGATGCCGATCATGAGCGCGACGGCGAACGCCAGCGCGAGCAGGGAGAAGTCCATCCCACCGCCGAAGCCGCCCGGGATGGTCGGTATCTCGGCGTACTCCGGGACCGGTGCCGTCTGCGGGTTGGGGCTGTTGGGGTCCTGGAACTGCCAGGAGAGCAGCGTCGACGTGATACCGACCGCGATGATGTTGAGCATGATCGTCGTGATGACCTCGTTGGCGTCGGCGTAGGCTTTGAGCGCGCCCGGAATCGCACCGTAAACCCCGCCGGCGAGCGCGCCCGCGAGAACGCCGAGCGGAATGAGGACGAGGGCTCCGATGAACCCCGTGGGAACGACCGCCGCCGCGTAGACGACGGTAACGGCCGTCGCGAGGCCGCCGACGACCAACTGCCCCTGCGTCCCGATGTTGAGCAAGCCGGCGCGGAACGCGACGGCGACCGACAACCCCGTGAAGATCAACAGCGTCGTCTGCTGGAGCGTCGTCGCGAGGCTGTAGTTAGTGAGCGTCCAGCCGCCTTCGAGAGGGTGACCCAAGGCTCCGAGGAACAGTTCGTAGTAGACCTGCATCGGGTTGTAACAGAACGTCGCGCCGCCCAGCTCGAGGCCGGTCCGACAGGACGCGAACGCCCCGGAGACGAAGACGAGGACGCCGCCGATGAGGACGGCGGTCACCAGCGCCGCGAGGCTGATGACGAGTCGGTCGACGACCGACGACCGAGCGAGGCGCTCGGCGAGCGACTCGAGTCGGTCCCTCATCGTGACTCACCCGGGTTGGGATGGCGGTCGGCTTCTCCATCCGGCCGTTGGCCGGCCATGCGCAGTCCGAGTTCCTCCTCGGTGACGGCGTCGGGGTCGGTGACGTCGATGAACTCGCCTTCGTACATGACCGCCAGGCGGTCCGACAGCGATCGGATCTCGTCGAGCTTCGAGGAGACGAGCAACACGGCGACGCCCTCGCGCCGAAGCTCGAGCAGGCGGTCGTGGATGAATTCGGTCGAGCCGATGTCGACGCCGCGGGTCGGATGGGTCGCGACGACGAGCGAGGGGTCGCGCTCGAACTCGCGGCCGACGATGAACTTCTGCTGGTTGCCACCGGAGAACGACCGTGCGTCCGCGTTCGCGTCCGGGGGTCGAACGTCGTAGGTCTCGATGATCTCCTCGGCGTGGTCGCGAACGCCGGGCCAGTCGATGCGGCCGCCACTGGCGAACCGCCCCGATCGCTGACTCCCGAGGACGCCGTTTTCGACGAGGTCGAAGGGCATGACGAGCCCGCGCTCCTGTCGGTCTTCCGGGATGTAGGCCATCCCGTTCTCGATGCGGCGGCGGCGAGACCACGTCGTGATGTCGTCTCCCGCGTAATTGATCCTTCCCTCGTCGGGGAGTCTGAGGCCGGTGATCGCCTCGATCAGTTCGGCCTGCCCGTTGCCGTCGACGCCCGCGATGCCGAGGATCTCGCCGGCGCGTACGTCGAGGTCGATACCGGAGACGACCTCGACCCCGCGGTCGTCCTCGACGGTGACGTCTCGGGTCGAGAGAACGGTGTCGCCTGTCTCGACCGGGTCTGAGTCGGCCTCGAGGATGACCTCCCGGCCGACCATGCGCTCGGCAAGCGCCTCCCGGTCCGTCCGGTCTGGATCGACCGTACCGACGGACTCCCCGTCCCGGAGGACGGTGATCGCGTCCGCGGCGTGGGTCGCCTCCTCGAGTTTGTGCGTGATGAAGATGATCGTCTTCCCCTGGGCGGTGAGTTCCTCGAGGACGTCGTAGAGGCCCTCGACTTCCTGGGGCGTGAGGACGGCGGTCGGTTCGTCGAGAATGAGCACGTCCGCACCGCGGAACAGCGCCTTGAGGATCTCGACGCGTTGCTGGACACCGACGCTCACGTTTTCGACGGTGGCGTCCGGGTCGACCTCGAAGCCGTATCGGTCACAGAGGTCGCGAACCTCGCGGTCGATACGGTCCCGATCGACCGCCATCCCGAACCACTTCGTCGGTTCGTTCCCGAGTGCGATGTTCTCGGCGACCGTCATGGGATCGACCAGCATGAAGTGCTGGTGGATCATCCCGATACCGGCGTCGATGGCGTCCCTGGGCGAGTCGAACGTGCGTTCCTCGCCGTCGATAACGACCCGTCCCTCGTCGGGCCGGTAGAGCCCGTACAGGACGTTCATCAGGGTCGTCTTGCCGGCACCGTTCTCCCCGAGTAAGGCGTGTACGGTTCCGCGCTCGACGCGGAGATCGACATCGTCGTTCGCGACGACGCCGGGGAAGCGCTTGGTGATGCCGTCGAGGTGGACGGCGAGGTCACTGTTCGTCCCGTCGAGAGCGGCAGTATTCGTCTCCACCGCTGCGGTCGGTCCAGTCCCGTCAGTCGTTCCCGGTTCGGGCTCACTCATGCGATTAGAGTTCGCTTGGGACGTCTATCTCGCCGTCGATGAGTGCTTGTTTAGACTCCGCGAGGGCGTCTTTGATGTCCTGGGGGATTTCGGCACCGAGTTCGTCGCCGTAGACGGCACCGACCCCGTCCTGCTCGAGTCCGAGAGCTTCGACCTTGCCGCCCTCGAACGCCCCGTTGACGCCGGATCTGATGGCGTTGTAGACCGCAGTATCGACGCGCTTGACCATGCTCGCGAGGATGACATCGGCGAAGTCCGCGTTGGAAAGCGACTGGTCCTTGTCGACGCCAATCGCGAATCGGCCCTCGTCCCGGGCGGCCTGAAAGACGCCGACACCGGTGCGGCCGGCCGCGTGGAAGATGATGTCCGCATCGTTGTTCTGGTACATCGATCGGGCGGTCGACTGCCCGCGGCCCGTCTTGTTGAAGTTACCGACGTACGACGAGACGACCTCGGCGTCGTCGTTCGCGTACTCGACGCCGGCGCGGAAGCCGGCTTCGAACGACTCGATCAGGGGCGTTTTGGTCCCGCCCACGAAGCCGACGGTGCTGGCATCGGGGTTCGTTTCGCCGGCACCGGCGGCGAACTCGCGATCGGTCAGGAGGCCGGCCAGGTGACCGACCTGAAACGACCCCTCCGGCTCGTTGAACGTGTAGCTCCGGACGTTGTCCGCATCGACGACCTCATCGACGATAATGAAATTCTGATCGGGATACTCGGGGGCGTTTTCCCGCAGGGCTTCCGCTTGCGCGTAGCCGATGCAGTTGATCAGGTCGAAGTCGCCCTCGGCGAAGGTACGCTGTGCGTTCGGGAACTCGCCTTCGTTGCCCGGCTCGGTCTTTTCGTACGAGAGATCGAACTCCTCGAGCGCCTTTTCGAGTCCCCGCTTGGCCATGTCGTTGAACGAGTCGTCGCCGGTCCCGCCGGTCGCGTACACCATGCCGACTCGATACTCCGCGCTGCCAGCGTCGCCGAACCCGTCCACGCAGCCGGCGATACCGGCGAGCCCGACTGCGCTTGCACCCTCGAGAAATCGTCGTCGGTTTCGCGTCATGAGGCGGGCTAGCGTAGGGTGTCGATATATACCCGTCGAAACAGTAGAAGTCGACTGGACGGCTGGCGCGACCTTCTTCGGGCTTTCAACCGGCGATCGACAGCTGCTGGCCCAGCCGCCTACGCGGTTTCAGTGACCGCCGTCTCGATGACGGCACGCGCCTCGGCGACGAGTTCGTCGACGGAGTCACTCTCCGCGTAGAGGCGCACGTAGGGTTCGGTGCCGCTGGGTCGAACCAGCAGCCACGACGCGTCGTCGAACTCGAGGCGGACGCCGTAGTCCGTGTCGACCGCCGCGTCCGGGAATGCCTCGGGGAGCGCCGACTCGAGCGTGGCCATCGCGTCGGCCTTGGCGGCGTCCGGGCACTCGACGCTGACCTTTCGGTAGGGGCGTTCGGTGACCGGCGCGCGGAGGCGATCGGTGTCGCCGGCGTCGGCGACGAGGGCGGCGACGACCGCGGCGCTAGCGACGCCGTCGATCCAGCCGCCGAAGGCGGTGTGGATGTGTTTCCAGGGTTCGGCGGCGAAGACGATCTCCGTCCCGTCGGCTCCGGCGGCGCGTTCGCGGGCGATCCCCTCGTGGAGCGCGCCCAGTCGGACGCGTTCGACGCGACCGCCCGCCGCACGGACCCGCTCGTCGATCCGGGCGGAGGCGTTGGGGGTCGTGACGACCACGGGATCGTCGGCGTCGCTCGCCGCCGTATAGTGAGCCGCGACGACCGCGAGAACGGTATCCTCGTGGATCACGTCGCCGTCGGGACCGAGGACGACAAGTCGGTCCGCGTCGCCGTCGTGGGCCAGCCCGAGATCGAAGTCGCCGGTCGCGGGTTCGGGTCCCTCCGCGAGGAAGTCGGTAAACGCCGCAAGCGTCTCCGGCGTGGGCTTGCTCCCACGGCTAGGGAAGTGGCCGTCGACGGAGGCGTTGACCGCGACGACCGTTGCGCCGAGGCGCTCGAGGACCTGCGGCGTCGCGAGCGCGCCGACGCCGTTCCCGCAGTCGACGGCGATCCGGAGCCCCGCAAGGGGGGCACTCGAGTCGGCGTTCGCGTCTGTCCCGAACCGTTCCCGAACGTAGTCCTCGACGGCGGACCGGTACGGATCGAGTATCGAGAGGTCCTGTGCGTCGCCCCACTGGTCCCAGCGAGCGAGGCCGGCGTCGTCGCGTGCCACGTGGTCGTCGATGGCCCCTTCGGCGTCGCTGTCGTACTCGACGCCGTCCGCGAAGAGCTTGATGCCGTTGTCCGCGGGGGGGTTGTGACTCGCGGTGAGCATCACGCCCCGTCGTCCCTGCGAGGCGAACGCGAGCGCCGGCGTCGGTACCTGGCCGACGCGGCGGACGTCCGCGCCGGCGCTCTCGAGGCCGGCTGCCATCGCCGCCGCGAGTGCCGGCCCGGTCTCCCGGCCGTCACGACCGACGACGAACGTTTCCCCGGGGTCGCCCGCTGCCTGGCCGACGGCAAGCGCCAGCGACGGCGAGACCTCCTCGACCGGGCCACGGATTCCTGCAGTCCCAAAGAGCGTCATAGCCGTCCGTTCCGCGAGGAGCCACTTAGCGATATTGCACTCGTCGCTTGCGGGGCAAAACGGGGGCCCGATGCGACGACTACTCGGCGGGCAGGTCGTCGATCAGGACGACGGCCTCGCCGTCGATCACGGTCGCGTCGTCGTCCTCGTCGCGGACGAGCGTCTCGAGTCGATACTGGTCGTTGCCCAAATTCTCGACGATCTCCACGCGGGCGGAGACGCGGTCGCCGATTCCGACGGGGCCGCTGAACTCGAGGTCCTGGGAGAGGTAGATGGTGAGCCCGGGGAGCCGAGCCAGCGCGGCGCTGATGAGACCTGAGACGAGGGTGCCGTGGACGATGCGCTCGCCAAAGCGGGTCTCGGATGCGAACTCCTCGTTGAGGTGGAGTCGGTTCGTGTCGCCGCTGACTGCGGCGAATGCCCGGACGTCCTCGTCGGTGAGGGCCTTCTCGAAGGTGACGGTATCGCCGACGCTGATCCCGTCCGGATCGTCGACGGTCCGGTCGAACTGCCAATCGAGATCGGAGTAGTCGACCGACGGGATCGGCGGGGCGATCCGGTCGGGCTCCGCGCTGGAGTCGCCGTCGGTCGGCGGAAGCATCGCGGAGACGGCGGCACGGTTCGCCGCGGTCGCAGTTCGAAGAAACCCTCGCGTCATAGCCGACCACGCGTTCGTCATGGCGGCGAGGTTGTCTTCGCCAGCGTTCTGGTGGGACATCTACGAGCGGCTAGGCGTGGTGCGTATATGACTTCTTTGGCTCGCTCAAGAGCGTTTTACCGCACGACAGAGCCAGTAATACCGTATTAGTGCCTCTCTTCCGACCCCGTTCGTACTTCAAATTGAACTGTCACGTCCGGCAGTCGGTCTCGCCTGCCGGCCGATCGATCGAGGCGGCCTGGTACACCCTGTACCATCTCGTGGTCTCAAATGGTATCTAGTGGAAAGTCTTATTATGTCTGCGAGCCAACGTGCTGTTGATGACGGACGACTCCGACCGGTCGACCTGGTTCCCACCTGCGATGTTCACGGAACAGATGCAGGAAGCGGGCGAGCAGGTCGCCGAATCCCAGCAGGAGATGATGAAACAGTTGCTGCAGGCCACGTCGGCGAACCCGCTCGAGAACACGTCGGCGTTCGGGCCGATGAACATGGGCACGGCGACGTTCAAGGCCCGCGTTCAGAGCGGCGGTCGGATCAGCATTCCCGGTCCCGAACGGGAGGCCCTCGACATCGAGGAGGGCGATATCGTCCAGACGATCGTCGTCCCCGTCAAACGTAACCGAGAGGATCACTCATGACGCAGAACCCATTCACCGCAGTACTCGACGCACAGCGCACCGCACTCGAACAGTCCCAGCGCCTGACCCACGACGCGCTCGAGGCCCAGCGGACCTCGATCAGCGCCTTCGCCGACGCCGTCGAAACCTCGAGTTCGCTGGCCGAATCCAACGCCGAGTTGACCAAGGGCACGATCCACGCCTCCCTCGATGCGCTCGAGGCGTCCCTGCCCGAGGAGGCCGCCGACTTCGGCGAACTCCGCGACCTCGTCGACGACGGCTTCGACTCGGCCACCGAGGCCCAGTCGCAGTCGATCGACGCCTACCTCGAAGCACTCGAGGAGTCGGAAGTCGCCTACGAGGAGTTCGCCGCCAGCTACTCCGAGGTCATCGATACCTCCTTCGACGCGGCACTGGAAGCCCACGAGCAGGTTACCGAGAACGTCAATGCCGTCGCCGAAAACGTCGACGAGGCCGCCGACGAGTTCGACGTCTCGGCGTAAATCCGGGCCCAGCTTTTTATCGTTCACCGCCAATTTTCACCCATGTCAGATTCACAACCCCCGATGCAAGACTGGAACGCGTTCGCCGAACAGTGGAACGAACAGTTCCTCGACGCGCTCGAGGACAATATGGAAGCCCAGGCACAGTTCGTCGAGAGCTGGTCCGAAACCGTCGGCGAGGTCAGCGAGGATACCGAACTCTCCGACGGCGTCGAGGGGTACGCCCGCGCCTACGAGACATGGATGAACGCCTCCCAGCAGATGGTCGACCGGATAAACGACCAACTCGAAGGCGAGGACGTCGACATCGAGGAGTTCCGCGATATCTGGCTCAACACCGCCAACGAGGCGTTCAAAGACGTCATGTCGACGACCGCGTTCGCCAAGATGACTGGCGAAACCGTCGGCGACGTCCTCGAGTTGCAACAACAGGCCGACGAGGCAGCCCAAGAAACGCTGCACTCGCTTGGCTTCGCGACGCAAGACGATGTCGTCGAGATCGGTGACCGCCTCGTCGAACTCGAACGCCGCCAACACGCCGTCGAACAGAAACTCGACCGCGTTCTCGAGCACCTAGACGAGCAATGAACAACCCCTTCGCAACCGCACTGACCATGCAACGACAGGCCTGGGAGGCGACCGCCGACTTGGCCGAGAAAACCCGGATCGCCCCCGACCGAACCGACACCGTCGAGAACGTCGACGTTGGGCAGACGCCCAGCGAAGTCGTCTACGAGGAGAACAAACTCGAACTCCTCCACTACGAGCCGATGACGGAGGAGCAATACGACATCCCGATCCTCATCGTCTACGCGCTGATCAACAAGCCCTATATCCTCGATCTGCAACCCGACCGCTCGGTGGTCCAGACGCTGCTCGAGGCCGGCTTCGACGTCTACCTGATCGACTGGGGTGAGCCGTCCACACTGGACCGCTCGCTGTCGATCGACGACTACGTCACCCGGTACATCGACAACTGCGTCGACGTGGTTCGGGAGCGATCCGGGCGGGACTCGATCAACATCCTCGGCTACTGTATGGGCGGCACGATGTCGGCCATGTACGCTTCGCTGTACCCCGACAAGGTCGAGAACCTGGCACTGATGGCCTCGGGACTGTGCTTCGCCGGCGACGGCGGCGTCCTCGAACTCTGGGGCGGCGAGGAGTACTACGATCCCGAAGTCGTCACCGAGACGTTCGACAACGTCCCCGCCGGGTTCTTGGATGTCGGCTTCGCGTTGATGGACCCCGTCGCGAACAACGTGACGAAGTACGTCCGCTTTTACGACAACATGGCGGACGAGGACTTCGTTGAGAATTTCGCGCGCATGGAGCGATGGCTCGACGAGGGGATCGACATGGCCGGCGCGGCCTACGAGGAGTTCATCCGCGACGTCTATCAGGACAACAAACTCTACGAGAACGACCTCACTCTGGACGGGGACCACGTCGACATCAGCAACATCGACATGCCCGTCTTACAGATCGTCGCGGAGTACGACCACCTCATCCCACCGGCGGCCTCGAAACCGTTCAACGACGTGATCGCCTCCGAGGACACCGACATCCTCGAGTTCGCGACGGGCCACATCGGAATGTCCGTCTCCTCGCGCAGCCACGAGGAACTCTGGCCGCAGGTCTGTGCGTGGTTCGCGGAGCGCTCGAACGGGACCGAAGGCGAAACCGACTCGGAGACGCCCGACCCCACGACACCGGACGAGATGACCGTCGACGAGGCGGCCGCATCCGGGATCGACACCGAACCCGCCGATCTCACCGAGCTGCGGGGCGTCGGACAGGCGTACGCCGAAACGCTCACCGCGGCCGGGATCGAGACGATCGACCAGCTCGCCACAGCCGACGCCGCCGACCTCGCCACCGAGACCGACATCTCGCCGAGCCGACTCGAGGACTGGATCGAGCAGGCACGGGAGCGGTAGTCGAGTCGAGGCGACCGTCGGCTGTGGGCTCGGGACCGCGGGTTCGTATCGGACGGACAGGATGGATAACTAACAGGTCGTTATTTATCATCGGACGTTGAACGTGTGAACTATGTCCATGGATGGTCGTACCTGCGTTATTACGGGCTCGGCGAAGGGTATCGGTCGCGGGATCGCCGAGTACCTCGGCGAAGAAGGGGCAAACGTCGTGGTCAACTACCGGACTTCCGAGGGTGCCGCCCACGACGCCGTCGACACCATCGAGTCCGCCGGCGGCTCGGCCGTCGCCGCACAGGCGGACATCTCCGACCGTGCCGACGTCGAGCGGATGGTCGAAGTCTGCCACGACTCCTTCGGCCCGGCGGACGTCCTCGTGAACAACGCCGGCATCACCGCCGACAAACAGTTCACCGAAATGTCCCGCGAGGAGTGGGACCGCGTGATGGATGTCAACCTCGGCGGCATGTTCAACTGCACCCAACTGTTCTACGACGACATCTGGAACGCCGAGGAGGGCCGGCTGATCAACATCTCGAGCGTCGTCGGGAAACAGGGCAACTACGGCCAGGCCAACTACGCCGCCGCGAAAAGCGGCATGTTCGGGTTCACGCGAACCATCGCCCTCGAACTCGCCAAGGGCGGCTCGACGGCCAACTGCGTCGCGCCCGGCTTCACCGCCACCGACATGCTCGAGAGCGTCCCCGACAAAGTACTCGATCGGATCATCTCGGGCATCCCGCTCGAGCGGCTGGCGGAAGTCGAGGACATCGCCGCAGTCGTCCGGTTCCTCGCGAGCAAGGACTCCTCGTACGTGACCGGCGAAGTGATCGACGTCAACGGCGGGATGGACCTCTAACGCGGGCCGCCGTCAGCCGCCGACTACGCCACAACGGCTGTCGCTCGCGTCGCTCCCGAGGCGGTCGGCCATCATCACGGTCGCCACAGAGCCACAATTACTATATAGCCGCTCGTCGTCGCAACAGCAGTTCCAAAGGGTATATGACCGTGTAGTTCCCTTTCGATTACCAGATGCTTACCGGCTGGCGGTATCGGCTCGCAAGCGCGACCGGGACGGCGGCACTCGTCGTCATCGCGGTGCTCGTCGCGAACCACCCGGTCTCTCAGAGCGCGTTCACGACGGTCGTTCCCCTGTTCAATCGGTTAGAACCGACGATCCTCGATGGCCCGTCGCTGCGACGGGCCATCGCGCTGAGCGTCTTCGCGGTCGGGGGCGCGGCGTGGCCACTCTATAAACCCCGCCCTCGACGAATCCTCGATACAGTCGTCCTCGTCCAAAAACGGGTCTTCGTCGGGGGCTTCATGCTCGCGACGCTGGGCTACTTCAAGTGGTCACACCGGCTTCCCCGGGCGACGCTCGTGATGACCGTCGGTCTGGTGGCGGTCGTTCTCCCCGTCTGGTTTCTGCTGATTCGCGCCAGACCGACCGACGACGACGGCCGGATCGTGATCGTCGGCGACGACCCCGCACAGATCGCGCGGGTCACGCCGGCCGTGGACGCGCCCGTGATCGGCTACCTCTGCCCGACGGTCGCCCGACTCGCGACATCGGCGGCACCCGCGGACAGTCCCACCGAGCCAATCGCCGACGGTGGGGTCGAACTCCGCCACGACGACCCCGAATTCGCGGACGAAGCCGTCCAGTCGACCGTTCTCGACTCGATGACGCGTCTCGGCGGTCTCTCCCGACTCGAGGACGCGCTGGTGGCACACGATATCGACACGGTCGTGCTGGCGTTTCGCCACGCCGACCGCGCCGAATTCTTCGGCGCGCTGGATGCGTGTCACGAACACGGCGTGGACGCGAAAGTTCACCGCAAGTACGCCGACAGCGTGCTGGTGTCGGAGGGAGATGTCGGCGCACTCGTCGACGTCGATCTCGAGCCGTGGGACCCGCTGGATCATCTGTTCAAGCGGCTTTTCGACGTGGCGTTTGCCGGTGTCGGGTTGCTCGTGTTTGCGCCGTTGATGACAGTGATTGCAGTCGCGATCAAGCTCGACAGTCCCGGACCAATATTCTACAATCAGGACCGTACCGCTGGATTCGGGGATACCTTTCCCGTGTACAAATTCCGCTCGATGATTCCTGAAGGGGAATCGGCCATACCCATCACCGACACGGAAAACGATCGAATCACACGCGTCGGGTACTTCCTTCGAAAGACACATCTGGACGAACTCCCGCAGTTGTGGTCGATTCTCGTCGGGGATATGAGCGTCGTCGGCCCGCGAGCCGTCTGGACCGAAGAGGAATTGCTTCTCGAGGAGGACGCCCCAGCGTGGCGCAAGCGCTGGTTCGTGAAACCCGGACTGACCGGCCTCGCACAGATCAACGACGCGAAAAGCACCGATCCGAACGCGAAATTACGCTACGATCTTGAGTACATTCGACGGCAGTCGTTCTTGGTCGATGTGAAAATCGTCATTCGGCAACTCTGGAAAGTCGTATCCGATCTCTTCAAATTGGCTTCTGACGACTGAATTCCCAGGCCGATCTGCCGTACCCGCTAAGTATTCACCTTCTCGTCGCTGGCGATGTCGGCTCTCTCGGATGTAATATCTCGAGTGCCCTCGTCGCCGACAACGAGGTCCGCATCCTCGATGATCTCTCGACCGGTTCCCGATCAAACGTCCCCGAGGGCGCGACGTTGATCGAGGGTGATATCAGAGACGATGACGCGCTCGACCGAGCCACCGCTGATATCGACATCATCTTTCACCACGCAGCGCTGATCAGCGTCGAAGCGTCCATCCGCGATCCCGAACGAACCCACGATGTCAACGTCACCGGGACCGTGAAGCTACTCGAGCGCGCACGCGACGAATCCGCGCGGTTCGTGTTCGCCTCGAGTGCAGCTGTCTACGGCCACCCGGACACGGTGCCGATTTCGGAAGACGCGCCCCTCGAGCCGACGTCACCGTACGGTCTCTCGAAGCTTGCCGCCGAGCGGTACGTCCGACTATACGCCGATCTCTACGACCTCAGTGCCGTCGCACTTCGCTACTTCAACGTCTACGGTCCGGGACAACTGGACGGCGATTACAGTGCCGTCATCAGTGTCTTCGTCGATCAGGCAGCGGCCGGCGACCCGATCACCGTGGAGGGAGACGGCTCGCAGACGCGCGACTTCGTCCACGTCGACGATGTCGTCCAAGCGAACCTGTTGGCGGCGACAGCTGAAGAGACAGGGACGTTCAACGTCGGCACAGGCGAGAGCGTTTCCATTCTCGAACTCGCCGAAATCGTTCGGGACCTTTCCGGTTCGGACCCGGAAATCACCTACACGGAAGCCCGTGCCGGAGACATTGATCGGAGTCGAGCCAGTGTTTCTAATATCGAGTCGAGTCTCGGGTTTGAGCCGTCACTTTCGCTCGAAGATGGATTAAGAGAAATAATCTAACTCATTGAATGATAAATTCTCTGTCGGTGACACTACAGACATTAGTTTGGGGATTAAGACTACCCATATCATTGCCCATAATTGAGATAAATAGTCTGATTAGGTCTATTCATACACGTCTTCATAAATATCCTGCATGTTCTTGAGCATTTTTCCACGGGAGAAAAGCCTCTCCACACGCTCTCGTGCCTGTTCCCCGTATAGTTGACGAAGATTTTCATTTTCGATGAGTGTATTCATTGCCGTGGCTAATGCTGGAGTGTCACGCGGTGGAACTGTAATGCCTGTTTCACTATCTTGGCTCACCCATGGCACTCCTGTCGGAAGCGATGTGTTCACAACTGGTGTCTTCCGTGCCATTGCTTCAAGTTGAACGATACCAAACGCTTCACTTGCTTCTACAGAAGGGAGGACAAAGATATCCGAAGAACGGTATGCGCTTGCGAGATGAGCATCCGAGAGACGTCCAAGAAACTGTATCCGATCGTCGACGTTTTGGTCTCGGGCCCGCTGTTCAAGTTCTGATCGACGCTCGCCGTCTCCAACAATGAGCAATGTTGCATCAACCGACTGCATCGCATCAACAAGATATTCTACCCCTTTGTAGTAATTGAGACGGCCTACAAATAGGATAATTGGTTCTTCTGAAGCAATGTTTAAGTCTGCGGGGTTTTCAGTGTCGATAGCATTAAGATCGACTGACAGAGGAACGATCTTACACTTTTCTTCGTAGGGCTCAAGCACGGTGGAGTTGTCAAGCAATCGCTGTGAAGTGACGAGAATACGATCAACTCTATTAAGAAAACGTCTGAGGATGGGGAGATATACTTTTAGTGCCGTCTTTTGACGGATAATATCGCTATGATAGGTAGCAATAATTGGCTTATCACCGGTACCAATAGTGAGTTGCGAGACAGTCGAAAGCGGATTTGGGAGATGATGATGGACAATATCTGTATCACGAATGGCTGTTCGAAGTCGTAATGGAAACGATGGTGCAATTGGAACTGATTGTACGACTCCAAGACTTGATGTTTTTGTTACTTTCACTCCGTTGTGCTCTCCCGAACCTCCAATACCTCGCGGCTGTGCTGCTAGAACGCGAGTTGTGTATCGTGGAGGAAGTCCTTCAGCGATATTCTTAACGACCTGCTCGATACCTCCAATTTGCGGATAGTAGAATTTATTGACCTGTAATATATCCATGGTTGGTGAATTTACGGAACTAACTCCTATTAGATAGACAATCTACAAAAAGAATTCGATATGCGTGGTTATTTCGGAATTATCCAACGGAACACTATGCTATTGGTCACCATTGACCAATGTTGCACAAATCGTGTAGAATGTGAAAGACCCCACAATAGAATTAAAAAGAAGGTGGTCCCAGAACATGAACCCAAGGTAACCAAGAACTCCTGCAAGAACGGCGATTTGGAGTGGAATTGTGTCTGTTGTGATAACCACCTTTTGCATTCCTTGCCATAGAATCGTAGCCAAGAAACTCATATAAAGAACGAAACCGACGAATCCAGTTTCGGTAAGTAAGGAGAGATAGATATTATGTATCGGCAACCCGTCAGTAAGGCCATATTTTTGGCTGGTATCTGCAAAGTTTGCACCACCAATCCCAAATATCGGTTGTTCAATAAAAAGTGAGATTCCTGTTGTATACTGTTGAAGCCGCGGGCCAAGGTTTGATAGATCGAACATTGGAATCGAAATGTCAGATGGTTCTACTGCTGAACTACTTTCTGTTGACTCTTTTTGAGCAGTTTGTTCTTCCGTAGATTGAGAGCCTTGTTGGGGTAGTTGCTCACTCGGTGTGCCAGACATAGTCGATGGGAAAAGAACAATACCTGTACACAGAATCATAATCGTAAGAAAAATCGCTAATGTGCGGCGGTTCGTACTGACATTCTCCTTTATTAACATGATTAGCGTTAGTGTGGAAAACACACCTATAGCTAATAATGCTCCCCCTCGTGCAGCATCACTAGCAGTAAATCGGAGTACGAGGATAAGAATCAATGCTGAGGCCGCACCTATAATTTGAATACGCAGGGATCCCCCTAACAGGGATGACAGTACGAACGGTAATACCAGTATAATTATACTCGCAAGGATAAACGACATACCCGAAAACCCAGAAACAAATGTACCGACTGGTAACGTAATCGATCCAAACGTAATTTCCGCGATTTGGTCAGTATACTCCGGCGATAATTCACCAAGATTTGTAAGTCCATAGGAGTCCCCGTGAAAGATCTCCGTAAGGGCGAACACTGAGTTAGCTAAGACAGAGATAGATACGAGAATCATTGTTGTTCTTGGAGAGACTGGAAGCATCTGATGAACACGTCTTACGGCCGCAAATACAAGTCCCCCCCAAAAGACAAACAATGCAAAATATAGGGCAGTATCAAGGCGAGTAGGTTGCGTTACCACAGATGCAAGGATTACCCATCCAACGAATATTCCAAGGAATAATTCACTTTTGTGTACTTGAAGGAACTGCTCTTTGTCTCGAACAAAGAGCACAAATAGGAGTATAAAGAGAGGTATATGAGCAAACCAGATACTAGGTCCGATATCCCTTGTCATGCTCATTAGGTATCCGCGTGAGGACAGAGGGATATTTGCAGCAAACATCATAGATACAATCAATGAGACATACACTCCAATGGCCACCCTCCCGATAACGAGCGCAGTCACACCGTAAATAAGACCAATAATTACTACCCAACCAAGTGTTGGAAGTGGTGTTACTAATGAGAGAAATGGGGTAAACACAGTTAACCCGATTGAGAGAATAATGCAGAGAGTATACGCATCTCGCTCTGCTGTTTGGTGGGTATTAAATAGCGGAAAGCGATCCAAGTACTCAATTTTCATCATGATACCACCTCGTCAGTAATTTGCTTAATTTCGTACTGGAATCGAGATCGTCCGAAGTTCTCATCAATATTTGGTAATTTTTGTTGAACGCTCTTCTGCTTCTCTTCACTTCTCAAAATAGATTCTATCTTTTGGACCGCATCGTCAACCGAATCGTACATGACATCATCACAGTGACCAACGACCTCCTGTTGTCCACCCCCCTGAGGCACAAACGGAATAGTTCCACCAGCAATAAGCTCGGCGACGGCGATACCGAAGTGCTCATGATCCATTCCGTGGAGACCATATTTATGTGTCGATATTAATTCAATCAGTCGGTCACGACTTACCTCACCTTCGTGGTGGATAAACTCATACTTTTCACACTTTCTCATAACTTTGTCACAATAGCTTTCTGAAAAAGGTGATGAATACCTATCCATTTTAGGGCCAATTATATGATAATGTACATCATCATTCCTCTTATGTAGTTTTGATATTATATTTATATTTCTCAATATGTTCTTTTCTGGACTGATTCTTCCTACGGTTACAAAGCCGTTCTCGCGACTTTCCCAGTCTAGTGGATCAAAGTCAGAAGTATCTACTGGTGGATATACCGTCCGCGAATTCACACCTAGTGCCTTATCCACCTTATCCCCAGTCCAATCAGAATTAGATAAATATTCTGTATTTTCTTTATTCCCTTGTAGTGAGGGTCCAACTACGTCACAGACCCAGTCATAAGCAGAATAAATGGATGTTGAAAAATCATCTGCGTTCGGATGAACATTTCTATCAGTGTATGGGAAATGTATATATTGAATAGATTTGCAAGGAACTCGTAGCTCATTATATGTGCTGAAGAGTAAATCGTATTTATCTCCTAAATTATTATTAATAATATATGATTCTAAAAATGCCATTTTTAGTTTCCCAAACCGGTTTTTTGGTAACCGATGTGAAATTGCACTTAGACCATCAATCAACCGTATATTTATATTGGTAACAGATGTAGCATAGTACTTGTTCAGATCAGTGAAATCTGGGTCGCTGACCGTAAGAAGATCCACATCATGCTTTTCTTGTAGCGCTTCTAAAACATTCATGCAAACTAATTCACCTCCACCTTTCGCCATTAATGTGGGGTGAATGATGAGTATCCTAGCCATACTAAATTATCGCGTTGAGCATCTTTCTTACCCGTACTACTTCACCACTTCGGAACTCACCGAAGGCTAAAAGGACCAAGAAATAGATAATTCCTCCGATAATACCAACAAGACATAGAAATATGTCTGATAAATTTGATATGTATCCAAAATATCCGATGAACGACATAATACTGCCTGCGAAAAAGACACGAATAATTGTGTTTCGTGGAATAGTCCAGGAAACTGTTTTTCTTGACATTACGTATGCAAAGCCGACGTAGATCCCCGAGCTCAAGACTGTAGCGAATGCAGCACCCACGTACTCATATGGCGGAATCAGGAATATATTTAGGACTATGTTCGAAGTCACAGCAAGTATGACTCCGCCAGTCATAATGCCTGTTGACTCATACAATTCTAACCCCTTATGGCCAATCATAGCAAGATTCCAAAGGAATAATGACACTCCGATTATTGGAATGATAACAAATCCTGATTGAAAGGATTCTCCAAGTACAGTTCTACTAAGTGGGCGGCTAATAATACCAGCAAAAATGGTAGCGGCAACCCCGAGTATTAAATAATATCTACTGTATTCTGCGATCAATGATGAAACCGTTTCATGATTTTCTCCATCCCATTTATCCATAATAATCGGATGCAGAGTTTGGATGACTGGTGAAAGTACTAAGGGAAGCCCAGTTTGTACAAGAGAGTAATTGGATGAATAGATTCCAACATCCGATGTCGTGGACAGCAGTTCAATCAAGGCTCGATCTGCAAATGTAAGTAATGTCAATCCGAATAACCATCCAACCATTGGAAGTCCATACCAAACTAGTCGGCGAGCAGTATTGGAACTAACAGTCAATTCATCTATATCGATCTTGATGAACATAACAAGAACAGCGATAATGCTCCCTATTGCACTACCCCAGATCCATCCAACAATATTGTCAAAAACATATATAGAAAGGACGATTCCAATACTAAGTTTAAGTACTGCCTTCAATAATGAATACAGACTAACCTGTTTTGACTTTAACTGTGCTTGGAACACTGATTTTAGTACACGGAATGCCCCAATACCGATAGTTGCAGCAACCGCGGCTAGGTAGAAAGTCCGGTAGGACCTCAAATATCCTCCAAAGAATACGAATAGAACCACTCCAATTGTGAGAATAATACCTGAAATAAGAACAAGAATAGTGATTGCGACTGGAACAACTTTCTTTGAGTCAGATTCAAACCGCAGTACGGCTTGTTCAAGCCAACCAAACACTGCTGTCGAAACGACTG
Source organism: Natrinema gari JCM 14663 (assembly GCF_000337175.1). Classification (GTDB taxonomy): domain Archaea; phylum Halobacteriota; class Halobacteria; order Halobacteriales; family Natrialbaceae; genus Natrinema; species Natrinema gari. The sequence continues at coordinate 74,561 of NZ_AOIJ01000035.1, forward strand.
TAACAAAAACAATTGTTAATTAATATTGGCCATATGCAACAGTACTAAAGATTCTAGTGTAAATCACGAGGGAAACCAAACCAAGGGCTGCTGGAATGAACTCAGCTAGTGTATAAAAACCAAAATCTTCTATAAACTGGGATATAATATTCGAATTCGAACTCTCGTCGCTCATTGTAGATATATATTGAGGGGGTGTCTTACGATTATCTGTTGGGAGTAAGACTACGGTTAGACGGTCATTCTTTATCTAATTTAAGTGCACTACCATCAAGATCACCGTTGAGATACGCACGGCCAGTATCAGTAAGCCGGTATAGTCCAGTCGTGACTGACTCAAGTAATCCAGCCTCGGATAATTTCCCGCACCGTTTGCTCACGTACTGGCGATCGTAATCGATGTTGGCGGCCAACACTCGCGGAGAAGTTTGGATGTCGTGCTCGTCAAAGAACAGCATAATCTCGTAATCAACCGGTGCCATCCAGGAAACCCGCTCAACCATCTTTTGCAGTTATCCAGACCCAGGAGGGAAAATTGGTACTATCCCTGGGGAACATAACCATGTACGTAGAGAAATAGAATCTACGTACGTGGTTGAGATTGTATTGGTGTGATGGATAACTGAAAAATATGAGTACTGTGATCTGGAATCGATTGAATTCCGAAAATACACTTCAAAGACGTGTTGTGCTAGTTATCGACACACCCGCTTCTTCGTTGCAGACGATGACTGATAACAATTCTCGAGATCATAACGATCCCGACCGATCGAACGAACCGCCAACCGACCAGCCCGACCGCGCGACATGATCATCGTCGACCGACCGCTCTGACAACCGTACGGCCGGCTATTGTATGGCCCTGATCCGGACCAATCACCTGGTGAATGGCTTACTTACCCATCTCGAGCGGGACGCCGACCTCGACGACGAGGCGACCAGGCGCTGCAAGCGCCACCTATGCGAGAGCAGGGCCGAGGCGACGCGGTGCGCGTGCTGGTGGCCGTCGAGCCGCGGCCGGAAATTGAAGCCGTGCCGATGGTCGTCGATCGGGGAACGGGGACAGTTGTCCCATCGCGGGCCCGAGCCGGACGCGTTCGAGCGCCGACGGGAGCGGTCCGAGTCCGACAGACCCGAGTGAGAAAGCGGCCGCTTACGCGCCAACTGCGACCGAGCGTCCGTCCAGCACGTCGCCCTTGGTGACGGTCGCCGTTCGGTTGCCGATCGCGTACTCGCCGGCGTACGGGACCGTTACCGTCGCCTGTCCGCCGTCGTCGATCGTCGCCCGTCGTTCGTACGTGATCGTCTCACCCGAGACGGAGACGGTCGTCTCGACGGTCACGGTCGTCCCTGGCTCACCGGGCACTGTGAGCGTCGCCCCGGGGACGACGGCGAACGCTGCGACATCGTCGGCGACGGAGAGCGCCTGGTAGTGGACGACCCCGTCGGTGTCGGCCCCGCCTGCGCCCTGATTCTCGAGCAAGCGCGCCTGTGCACTGTCGGCCGGGACGTCTTCGTCATTGGACTCGGTTACGACGACGTAGCCGACCCGCCCATTGAACGTGTCGTACCAATCATCCGGATCGGTACCGGTGACGAACGCTTCGTAATTGTTCTGGGCATACGAGTATCTCTGCGACTCGCCGTTGACGAAGTGGTTGTACATCCGGTTGTCGCCCCACTCGCTCAGGACGTAGGTTTTCGGATAGGTACGGTCCGCGGCCTCGGCGTGGTCGTCGATCGCGTCGACCGCCTCGAGTTGGGCTTCGCTGTAGGTCACGTCCGCCGTCAGGCTGGGGACGTAGACGAGACTCAGCCCGAACACAAGCAGGCCGATGCCGAGCAGGTAGGCGATCCGTCGGCCGTCCGGTATCGCAATTGCCGGCTCGAGCCCGCCGTCGGCGGCCACCGCCGGTTCGGCGTCGGAGCGATCCAACGGACCCGGTTCCGAATTACCGACCGAAACGGGCGGCCGGGCCAGGTCGACGACTGCGAGCAGTCGGACGAGCCCCAGGCCGGTGAGGACGGCCAGCGGAATCGCGAGCTGGCCGGCGAATCGCACTTGGATGGCCGCGAGTCCGAGGAGGGACCCCGCGTAGGTACCGACGAGCAACCAGCCGGGTTCGTACCGCCGGGAGACGAGCCACGCGACCCAGCCGAGCACCGCCAGCGCGATGTAAAACCCCATCCCGAGCTGGTAGAGCGGCCCGAAGATGACGAAGTACTCCGTCGAGAACAGCGAGGCCGTCTCGGTCGCACCCTCACGGAAGAACAGATCGTCGGCGCGGGCCATTGCTTCCACCCAATCCTCGGGTTGCAGTCGTCGAAACGCGAGCAGCCCCGCGACGGCGACACCCCCTTCGAGGGCGAGCAGTCCGCCGAGATGAACGGATAGCCGCCGCCACAGTTCGCCGAGCACGGCCACGGCGATCGACCCGGCGAGCACCAGCGTGGGCGTCGTCGCGACGAACTCCGCGTGCCAGCCCCAGCGGTGGTGCAGGACAAGCGAGAGGACGCTCCCGACGGCCAGCCCGGCGAGCAGCGGTAGGTTCGCGCGCATCGGTGAGAGACCGGCTCGAGCGTCCATCGCGACCCGTAACGCGACGTAGCCCGCGAGCGGGACCAACAGGAGCGGCGAGCCGCCCCAGGCGTGAACCCCGGCGGTCACCGAGAGCCCGAAGGCCGCGGCGACGAGCCACGTCGCGGGTGCCCGGAGGTGGTCGCGAACGGCTGCCCGCCCGTCATCACCGGTCTCGAGTCGCCGCTGGAGGTCGACGGCGAGTCGCGTCAGTGTCAGGATCGTAATCCCGAGCCAGAAGTATTGATGGAGTTGGTGATCCAGAAAGCCGAGTCCCGTGTAAACCGCGTTGATCGGCGTGACGGCGAAGACGAGGACGGACGCGACCCCGACGCGAGCGTCCCGGGTCAGCGAGACGGCACACGCGTAGATCGCGACGCCGAGCGCGACCGACGCGACGACGGGGAGCCACGCCGCGACGGTGTCGGCTGCCCCCTGTCCGCCGCCGAGCAACTCGGCGACGATCCAGTTCGTCGCATGTGCGAAGGGGCGCGTCCCGAAGACACCGGCCGGCGAATCCACGAGGACGCCGTAGTCCAGCGGTCCCGAGGAGTCCGCGACCAGCGTTTCCATCCAGTAGCGGAAGTAGTAGGGATCGTTACCGGGCGAGACGACGCGGCCGCGCTGAAAAACGGCCCGAAACGCCGTCGCTCTGGCACCGGCGACGACGACCAGTGTCCCGAGCAGCGCGATCATCGCTCGCGGATCGATGGCCGTCCGGACCCATTCGAGTCCGCCCGCGCGGTCGGCCGGCTCCGGCTCGCGGTCCGCCGTGAGTTCGTCCCCGGTCAGGGCTGCCTCGACGACCGCGGGGTCCGCAACGCGATACCCATCGGCGGCGTTTTCGACGATGCCGCTCGAAACGAGTTCGCCGAACGTCCCCGAGTCCAGCTCGATGTCGTCGAACGTCCAGGTATCGTGTTCGCCGTCGGTCGCGAGGACGGTCTCGAGCACGTGGTCACCGTCCTCTCGGGCCTCCAGGAAGGCCCTCGTCGCGTCGGCGATCGCCCTCGAATCGCTGTCCTCGGCCATTGGAACTCAAATTCGGGCAGATGGCCATGATAGTTACGCTCTCTTCGAGCCGTCGACCGACGGAGGGCGGACGGGTCCTCGAGTCGCGGCGGCTCCGTGCCGGCGCTCAGACGAACGCGGAGATGACGCCGCCGCCGACGATCGCGAGTCCGCCGAGGCCGAAACAGACGACCCAGAAGGGCACCCGGTCGACGACCCGCATGAGGGCGTCGATCGTCCAGTAGCCGACGACCGAACTGACGCCGAGCGCCACGAGGGCTGCCCCCGGTGAAATGCCCGGCAGGCCGCCGGCTTCTGTGACGGTCAGCGCGGCCGCGCCGAGGCTTGCGGGGATCGACAGCAGGAACGAGAGCCGGAACGCCGCCGGCGGATCGTAGCTCCGGAACAGCAACGCGCTCGTCGTCGTCCCCGAGCGGGAGATACCCGGCAGGATCGCGACGCCCTGGACGGCCCCGACCAGGATCGAGTCGAGCAGCGTCGGCGCGTCCCGGCCGCCCATCGAGACCGACTCCGAAACCAGTTGGAGGAGTCCCGTAAGGACCAGCAGGACGCCGATGAGCGCGATGAAGACGCCGCCGGAGACCCGGCCGGCCAGATCGACCGCGGTCAGGTACAACGGGATGCCGACCACTCCCGTCATGAACGACGCCACGACGACGTACGAGGGGATGGCGTTCTCGCCGCTGTAGGCCGTTCCGGGCCGCCACCCGGGCACCGCTCGGAGAGCCGTCGCGATGTCGTCCCGGTAATAGAGCGTCGCCGAGAGCGTCGTCCCGACTTGTAGGAACAGCGCCAACTGTACCGCGTTCGCGGGGTCGGTCCCTGCGAGCGTCAGAAACAGCGAGAGGTTCCCCTGGCTCGAGACGGGGAGCCACTCGACGATTCCCTGGACGATGCCGGCGAGTATCGCGACGATGAACTCCGCGCGGGTCACTGGTGGAACTGGGAGAACGCGACCACATAAATCGGACCGATTCGACGTGCGACTCGACGACTGTACGCTCGCACGGCTCACTCGACGGTGACGCTCTTCGCCAGATTCCGCGGTTTGTCGATCGAGCGGCCGAGCAGGTTCGCGACCCAGTAGGCGACGAGTTGGAGTTGCACGTTCGCAAGCACCGACGCGCCGAGGTCGTCGACGGCGGGAAGCTCGAGGACGTGGTCCGCGTATCGCGCCACGTCGGACGTGCCGTCGGTAATCGCCACGACGGGCGCATCGCGAGCTTCGACCTCTTTGACGTTCCCGATCGTCTTCCGCGCGGTCTCGCCAGCACCGGTGACGACGGCGAACACGGGCGTCTGCTCGGTCACGAGCGCGAGCGGCCCGTGTTTCAGTTCCCCGGCGGCGAACCCTTCGGCGTGCCGATAGGTGATCTCCTTCATCTTCAGCGCGCCCTCGAGCGCGACCGGGTGGTGATACCCCCGACCGATGAAGAAGTAGGCGTCCGCATCGACGAACGTCTCGGCGACCGCTCGAGCGTCCGTCGTTTCGAGGATCGTCTGGACCTGGCCGGGGATGTCCCGAAGCGCCTCGAGTTCCCCACGCGTCGGCCCGTCGCCGAGTTCGAACGCCAGCAGCGCGAGGGCGAGTTGCTGGCTCGCGAACGTCTTCGTCGCCGCGACGCCGATTTCGGGACCGGCACGGATGTAGAGGGTGTGATCGCACTCCCGTGCGGCGGAACTCGCGACCGTGTTCGTCACTGCGAGCGTCGTCGCACCGGCGCGGTCGGCCTCGCGCAGTGCACGCAACGTGTCGGCGGTCTCGCCGCTCTGGGTGACGCCGACGACGAGCGTGTCCTCATCGACCGGGACGCGATCGCTCGCGTACTCGCTTGCGAGAAACGCGTGTGCGTCCATCCCGCCCGTTCGCAGTCGTTCCGCCCCAAACAGCGCCGCGTGATACGATGTTCCACACGCGACGAACTGAATCGGACCGTCGTGGTCGATGGTATCGAGCTCCGGAAGATCAACTGTCCCCTCGAGTTCGTCGATCCGACCGCGGAGACACTGCCGCAGGGAGGACGGCTGCTCGTGGATCTCCTTGAGCATGTAGTGGTCGTAGCCGCTTTTCTCCGCGTCTTCGGCATCCCACGCGACCGTTTCCGTCGCCCGATCGACGGGACGACCCTCGACGTCGGTGACGGCTACTGAATCGGCGCTCAGCCGGGCGATGTCGCCGTCCTCGAGGTAGCGGACCCGGTCAGTGTGCTCGACGAACGCGGGGACGTCGCTCGCGAGATACGTCCCGTGGTCGCCGAGGCCGACGACGAGCGGGGAGTCCTGGCGTGCCGCGTACACCGTCTCCGACCCCTCGACGACCGCGGCGATCGCGTAACTGCCCTCGAGATGGTCGACCGCCAGCCGGAACGCCTCCTCGGGGTCCGCGCCGCGATCGAGATAGCGCCCGATCAGGTGAGGGATGACTTCGGTGTCGGTCTCGCTGCGGAACGCGACACCCGCGTCGACGAGATCGTCGCGCAGTCGCTGGTAGTTCTCGATGATCCCGTTGTGGACGACGGCGACCCGACCCGCCTCGTCACAGTGTGGATGGGCGTTGTCGTCCGACGGCGCGCCGTGCGTACTCCAGCGCGTATGCCCGATCCCGACTGCTTCGCCGGCGAGTTCGTCCCGCGAAACCGTTTCCTCGAGCGCCGACAGTTCGCCGGCGGCCTTGGCGACCGTCATCTCGGGGGTCGGGATGGCCACCCCGGCGGAGTCATACCCGCGATACTCGAGCGCCGAGAGACCATCGAGGACGACATCGATGGCGTCGTTTCCGCCGATCGCGCCGACGTAGCCGACGATTCCGCACATCGTTACTGCACCTCGGTCCCGGTTTCGATCGTCCCCCGAACGGTCGTCCCGGCGTTGATAACGGCATCAGAGCCGACGACCGTTCCCGGCGCGTAGGTTACGCCGCCGCCGTCGCGAACGCGGTCGGCGAGCAACGCGCCCAGTCGCTCGGTTTCGTGAACACGGTCACCGACGCGGACGTCTCCGGGGCCGCCGACGACGGTCGAGCCGGGGCCAACCCGAACGTTGCGACCGGTAACGCAGTCGATGAGCGTCGCTCCCGACCCCACGCGCGTATCGGCGTCGACGACGCTGTCCTCGACGACGGCGTTCGCCCCGACCGTCGCGTTCTCGCCGAGTGCGACGTTCGGGCCGACGACGGAGTCGGGGCCGACGACGCAGTCCGCCGAGATCGCGACCGGTTCGACGATCGTCGCCGACTCGTGGACCCGCGCGTCCGCCGAGACCGAACTCCCGACGCCGTCCGCGTGCTCGAGGAGCGTCGCCGTCACCTCGAGGAGGTCCCACGGGTACGTCGCGTCGATCCAGATGCCGTCGGAGGTGACGCCGCGGACGGCCGCCCCGGCGTCGATCGCGTTCGCGATGCCGTCGATGAGCGAGTACTCGCGCAACTGCGGTTCCGGGCCGCGGAGGTACTCGAACAGGGCCGGTTCGAACGCGTAGACGCCCGCGTTGAGCTGATAGGTACGGTCGTCGCGGGGGTGCTCGACGATCTCGGAGATGTGGCCGTCGTCCCCGCAGATCACGCCGCCGTACTCGGCGACGTTCTCGTCTCGAATGAGTCCGAGCGTGGCGATGGCATCGCCGTCGTCGTGAGCGGTGCGGACATCCTCGACGAGTCGCGAGGCTACGAGCTGATCGCCGTTGAGGACGAGTCGCGGCTCCGAGACTTCGGATTCGGCCGCCAGCAGGGCGTGTCCGCTGCCGAGTTGCTTGTCCTGTCCGACGTACTCGAGGCTCGCGTCGCGGTACGTCGACCCGAAATGGGACTGGACGTGCGTCCGTCCGTAGCCGACGACGACGGAGATCTCCGTGATGCCGGCCTCGACGAGCGCATCGAAGACGTATTCGATGATGGGCTTGGTCGCTGCGGGCAGCATCGGCTTCGGCCGATACTTCGTCAGCGGCCGGAGGCGAGCCCCCTCTCCCGCCGCGAGGACTACCGCAGAACGGATCGTCATAGCGAGACTGAGAGTAATCGAGTCTTATGAGTCTTGTGTCTCGATCGGCGGCGTCCGACGTCAGCACCTCGATATCGCCGTCGTGACGCCACGTCGTCGCGCTGCGATCGGTGCCTAGATGATCGGTGTCTCGCTGGCCAGCACTTCAAGAGTGGGGTCCGTAGCGTCGTCGTCCACCCGGATCAGGCTCGTCGTTTCTCCTTCTCGAGGACGCGGACATTTTCGATCCCCGTGTCCGGGTACTGCCCGTCGTCGTCCTTTTCGATGGCCTTCACCATGTCCCAGACGACGTTCAAGCCGGTCGTCACGCCCTCGAGGGCCTCCATCTCACAGCCCGTTTTGCCGGTGGTTTCGACGTCGACGCGGAGTTCGATCCGGTCGTCGGCAAGCGAGAAGTCGGTGTCGACGTTCGTGATCGGGATCTGGTGGCACATCGGGATCGTCTCCCAGGTGTGCTTGACCGCCTGAATCGCGCCGACGCGGGCGGTCGCGAGCACGTCGCCCTTGCCCACCCGATCGTCTTGGATCGCTTCGATCGTCGACGGCCGGAGGTGAACCTCTCCGACGGCGACGGCACGGCGTTCGCTGTCCGGTTTGTCACCGACGTCGACCATCTGGACATCGCCGTCGGCCGTGGTATGGGTCAGTTCGTCGGCGGTCGCCGACTCGTCCTCGGACTCCTCACGCATCGCGATCACCCCAGAGGACCGCCGGCAGTTCCTCGACGACATCCGACGCGAGGAAACCGAACTCTTGGGACTCCGCGAGGCGTTCGCCCGCGATACCGTTGACCTGTGCGCCCGCCGCGGCGGCCTCGAGCGGCTCGGCGTGTTCCAGCAGCGCCGCGACGACGCCGGCGAGCGTGTCGCCTGTCCCCCCGGCTTTCATCCCGGGAGTTCCGGACCGGCTGATCCGCGTCCGTTCCCCGTCGGTAATGACGTCGGCTGCGCCCTTCGCGAGGACGACGTGGCCCAACTCGGCCGCAAACGACTCGATCTCGTCGGCCGCCGCAGCCAGCTCGTCGGTGTCCGGGCCGCCCATCCGCGCCAGTTCGGCCCGGTTTGGCGTACAGACCAGCGTGGCGTCGGTCTCGACCGACGGCACGACCTCGAGGGCATCCGCGTCGACGACCGCCTGCCCCGTGTACGAGGCGAGGAACTGCCGGACGGCCTGGCGGGTCTCGTCGGCGGTGCCGAGTCCGGGGCCGATGACGACGACGTCGTCGTAGCGTTCGGCGGTCTCGAGGAGGTCGTCGGCCACCGCGGGCGTGAGCACGTCGCTCTCGTAGGGCTGGACGATCAGGTCCTCGCCGTAGCCCTGAATCTCGCCGGCGACGGTGTCGGGTGCGGCGACGAAGGCGAGTTCCGCGCTGGCACGCAGCGCAGCCTGGGCGGCCAACGCTGGCGCGCCGGTGTAGGGACCGCCGCCGATGACGTACGGCCGCCCCTCGCGACCGTCGGGCCGCGCGAGGGCGATATCGCCGGGCCCGACGAACCGCTCCGCCGCGGCCGGGATGCCGATGTCCGCGACGGTGACGTCGGCGTCGAGGTCCGCGAGTCCTGGTTTCGCGTCGTGGAAGGTGACGACGCGGTCCGCCTCGACGCCGTTGGCCGCGTGGTCGCCCCCGTCGGCATCGAAGCCGGAGGGAACATCGACTGCCACGACGGTCGCGTCGGCCGCGTTGATTTCCGCGGCCGCGGTCGCCGCTGGCTCTCGGAGGTCGCCGCTGAGCCCCGTGCCCAACATCGCGTCGACGACGACGTCGCAGTCGGGGAGATCGACGCCGCTCGAGTCGGTGATCTCCCGGGTTTCGTAGCCGGCTCGCTCGAGGGCGGCCCAGTTCTCGCGGGCGATCTCGGTTCCGATCAGGTCCGCGCGGCCGAGCAGCAGCGTCGTCACGTCGTAGTCGTCCAGAAAGCGGGCCGCAACGAAGGCATCGCCGCCGTTGTTCCCACGACCTGCGACGATGACGACCCGAGCGCCGGAATCGGCGATCGCACGGATCGCTCGCGCCACCGCGTGCCCGCTCGACTCCATCAACTGCTTTCGCGCCACGCCAAGCGCCGCGGCGTTCGCGTCGACGGCGGCCATTCGCTCGCCTGTGATCATGGCTGGGCGTTCGACGGGCCGTCCGTTCAACGTTGCGGACACCACCGGCAACCATCGTAGGCAGCAGACCCAATTCCCTCGGGTCCCGTGCTCCGGTATGAACGTCTTCTGGCTCGACGAGGACCCGCGACTCGCCGCACGCTATCACTGCGACCAGCACGTCAACAAACTGTTGCTCGAGGCCGCACAGGTCCTCTGTACCGCGGCCAGGGAGAACGACCACGAGGCCGACTTCCTATACCGGGCGACCCACGTCGACCACCCCGTCACGAGGTGGGCCACCGAATCCCGCGCGAACTGGCTCCGTCTGCGGGAGCACGCCGCGGCACTGAACGCGGAGTTCGTCGAGCGCTACGGGAAAGACGACGACCACGCCTCCTGGCAGGTGATCGAGCGCATCGATCCCGCCGCGATTTCGTTTCCCGCCGACGAGCCGACACCCCGTCCGCAGGCGATGCCCGACCAGTACAAGCAGGCCGACGACCCTGTCGCCGCCTACCGCGCCTACTACGCCGGCGAGAAGGCCGACTGGGCCGAGTGGAAGTACACCGACGAACCGCCGTGGCTCGAGGCCTTGCTCCCGGAGCGCGAGTGAGAGGCACCCGACTCCCACGCGGCTTCTCGTCCGATCACGGCCGGACGTGGGGTTCCTGATCCTTCGATGCACGCCACAGCGGCCGGTTCGAGAGTCGGCTGGAATACCCGGAACTTGAAATCGCCGTGTGCAACGCCGCCGGTTCCGGTTCCGATTACATCGATATTCCGTCAGGACGCTGTTCCGCCGAGGTGGCGATAGTCGTCTCGAGCGATGGCTGACTCAGTACCTGATCTCGAACCCGTCCTCGCCCCGGGGCTCCTCGTAGTCGACCGTGACGTCTTCGACGTCGGCCGCGGGACTGCCCGTGTAACACCACTCGACCATCCCTTCGACGGCGTCTTTTGGGCCCTCGAAGATCGCTTCCACCCGTCCGTCGTTCAGGTTCTTCACCCAGCCGTCGACGTCCATCTCATCGGCCGTATCACGGGTGTTCGCGCGGTAGTAGACGCCCTGTACCGTCCCCGAAACGAACACGTGTGCGCGGGTTCGTGTTGCCATGTGAGCGGCATCGACCGCGACCGTGAAAAATCCGCTTCCGATCACCAGCCGGCGGAAGTATCGGCGATGCTTCGAACGGCCATTCAGTAACGGGACGGCATCGACATGGAGTTCGTTGCGAACGGCACGGTCACCGGCAGCCTCTCGACGGTGGCGATCACTCCCGTCTCGGATTCTCCAAAACCGGATACGGGGAGTACGACGAGTAGCGTTCCCTGGGATTTGACCCGTCGCAAGCGACGGACGCACTCGCGTTTTAGGCCAGCCTAAATAGTAAGACGTAAGTTGTTTTAGGCGGGCCTAAAAGTCGTATGCCACGATCGAAACGAAGCGGTTCGACTCGATTACTGACGGTGCTCGTTGCTGGACTGCTCTGCTGTTCGCTGCTCGGCGGGGTGGGAGCCGTCACCGCCTCCCCTTCGGACGTCTACGTCACCGTGTCGGATATCGCCGTCTCGGACGACGAGCCGACGACCGACGACGCCATCACGGTCACACCGACGATTCGACACTCAAGCGGACACGACGGCGGATTCCAGGTCACGCAGGTCGTGCTGGAGGCCCCTGACCGAGGCAAGGTCGACGAAGCCGACGCCCTCGGCGCGATCGCCTCCGGGGAGACCATCGACGTCCCCCTCCAGACGACGTTCGACACGGCGGGCGAGAAGCGACTCACCGTCAAAGTACGCGGTATCAAGGAAGACGCCGACGGGAACACCCAGCAGGTCGGTGTCATCGAGCGGCCCGTGTACGTCAGCGTTTCCGAACCCTCGTCGGACTCGGAGCCAGACCCGCGGCTCCGAATCGACGCCGACCGCGCGGTCGCCGGCACCGAGGTCCCGGTTACGGTCACGGTCTCGAACGGCGACGACGAGGCCCTGACCGACCTCGTCGCTCACCTCGACAGCAACGGCACCGTCGAAGAACCGACTCGAATCCGCCCGACGCTCGAGGCCGAGAACATGACCACCTTCGAGTTCCAGGTCCGAGCCGATGAACCCGGTCCGGACCGCCTCGAAGCCGCACTGGAATACGACGACGGCAACCGAGTGGAGACCGTCCAACCCATTCGAGTCGAACCGCTGCGCGAAGACGTCGATCTGTACGTCTCGGTTCTCGAGCACAACGAATCGACGGCGCTGCAGTACCGCGTCACCAATCGGGGGAACGCACCGATCGACGACGTAAGCATCTCGGGGCAAACGGAGAGCGAGCAGTTGCCGGGCGCGACGATCGCGACCGTCGACGCCGCTTCGGCCGAGACGGTGTCCATTCCCATCGACGAGGCGCTGACCGGGACTGCTGAGATCGAGGCGGCGTACACGATCGACGATCGCAGAAATCGGACGACTCGGATGATCGACCTCACCGAAACGACCGTGACCGAGTCCGGCGTCGGTCTCGGCGGCGGACAATCGATCATCGCCGCCGGCGTGTCGAGCGCGGGATCGCTGTTCGGGGCCGTGATCGTCCTTCTCGGCCTCGGTGGGATCTCGTTCCTGGGCTATCGCCAGTGGAACCGGTAAGCAAGCCGGAGATACTCGACCCTCCGCCGCCCCGCACTATGTGCCGGTTCTGAGGTGGTGAAAAACGTACGTCTGTGCGTAGCCGGCGTACTCACCGCCGAGTCGGCCGCGAAGTGCCCGCGAGGTCTCGGCGTAGGAGCCGCGATCGCACTCGGGATAGTACTCCTCGATCGCCGACTTGATCCACGTATCCAGCGGAACGGCCTCGTCGAAGCCCAGCGAGAACAGGAGCACGCAGTCGGCCACCTTGTCGCCGACGCCGACGAACTGCGTCAGGAACTCCCGCGCGGCTTCGTACTCGAGATCGCGTGCGTCGGCCGGATGGGCGTTGCCGTCCGCGACCATTTCGGCAGTTCGGACGACGTAGGGAGCACGATACCCCAAGCCGAGGTCGCGGAGTTCGGCTTCGGTGGCAGTCGCGAGCTGGTCCGGCGTCGGAAACGCGTGATAGGTCGCCCCGTCGAACGCGATCGGACTGCCGTATTCCCGCGCCAGCGCCGTGACCATGGTGTGAATGCGGCCGACCCGCATCTGCGCCGAGCAGATAAACGAGATCAGACAGCCAAACGGCGGGTCCCGAACGAGTCGCATCCCGGGGTGGGCCTCGTAGGCCTCCCGGAGCAACGGATCGTCCGGCCCGGCCGCGGCGATCGCCTCGAGGTCGTCCTCGAGGCGCAACAGTCGACGAACGGTCGACCCGGCGTCGGCCGTCGATTCCCATTCGAGGCGGCCGTCGCGGGTCCGAACGCGAATCACTTCGCCGTCGACGACCGTCGCGTACCACGCGTCGGGGGCCGGCGTGTCGGTATACATCTCGCCGTCCCCGCGCTGCCAGAGATAGCTCTGGCCGCTCTCGAGCGTTCGATACAGGTCGAGTCCGCCACCGAGATCGTCGATCGGGATGGTCCCCGTCTCCATTCGGTCGGTCCTTCGGGCGTGTGGGTCCTTTGCCTTTCGAAGCGATCCGCCGTGGGGCAGCCCCCGAACGGAGATGGCCCGTAGCGACGGCCCGGCCACACGGTCGTGTTTAGTTTGTAGCATTGTGCCAGACAGCGAAGGCTTGAAGCCAGGATTCTGCTGTTGACGGTTGTACGTGACTAAAGCAGTT
>NZ_AOIJ01000036.1 GCF_000337175.1 Natrinema gari JCM 14663
GTCGCTACACCCGCTGAGGCGGTCGATTTTTGGCATAGGCACCACAAAATCGTGCCGCCTCACTTTTCACGCTTAACGAAACAGCGCCGGCCACACGGGGCGAACCTTCTTACTGTATGCGATACAACGTCTATGCATGAATTGCAGGGTCGTCGTCGAAGCTGCAGTGCCGGTATTCGACGTTGAAACGGAGGACGAGGCGATCCGTATCGCCATCTCGAAGACGGGCGAGATGCTGAACCCTGACCTCAATTACGTCGAGATCAACATGGGCGAGCGAACCTCGCCGTCGGGCGAGGAACTGCCGCCCGCGTTCATCGCGGCCGACGAAGCGCTCGTCGCGCTCGAACTGGAGATGACCGTGTTCAACGTCGAGCGCGAGGAACACGCCTCGCGTATCGCCCGGAAAGAGATCGGTCAACTCCTCGAGAACATCCCGCTCGAGGTCGAGCGGGTCGATGTCCTGGAAGACGAGGACGACGACGAAGCGTCGGAGACGGTTGACGACTCGTCGAACGCCGAGCACTCGGACGAGCAAGCCGACGCGACCGGCGTCTCGGACGCCGCGTCCGACGAGGAAGACGACGAGGAAATCCTTCCCGAGTTCGAGGACCTCGTCGAGTAGTTCCGACCGTCAGTCCCGTCGACCGGATAGTCAGCCCGTCCAAACGAGTTCTGACGCTTCGTAGCAGCCGCCTACTGAGCAGCGAGTACGGCGACCCCGGCCGATAGCGTCGGCTCGTCGTGTTCGGCGGCCCACCGACCGAGATGGCTGGACGAGTGATAGCGAGACGACTCACTGATCGGTAGTGTGAGCTATCGGAGGATGCGACGAGTTGCTCAGTCTGCAGTTGCGGCGACTGCTTCCTGCTCCCCTTCCCGCATGTTCTTCGTAATTCCACCGGCGAGTGCAAAAACAGCGGCTTTGTGGTCGGTTTTCGATTTGTGGATCGATGTCGGCCGAATACCCCGCGACTCGTACTCTTCGAGATCGATCTGACAGTCTTCCCACGCTGCACACTGATTGGATACCTCCGCGAGAAGGCCGTGAAGGTGAATGAGCTCCTGCTTCTTCATAACCATCTGCTCCTATCCACTGCAGGGTTATATTATTATCTTGAGTCGCGTTAACACACTTCCTCCATAGTACGTCTGGTATATCACCTTCGAAGACACTTCGAATGCTGTCCCTACACGAAGCAAACCGCACGACGGAGTCGGGGTTATGGTTTTATTTACGGGCCTAATACCTAATTTCTTTCCAGCTTCCGATACGCTGCGTTCGGAGAGTTAAACCGTGGCTACTACTGGAACGACGGTGTGAAAATGTCGGTTGGGGTATCCGATGGGAGAGCGATTTCGACACTACCCGAGCTGTTTCAGCGTCTGTAGATCACGGTCGGTTCGCATGAATTCGGCGGTCCGACGGGAGGCATGACAGTTCGGACAGTGAAACATCTCGGCGGCCGCAGGGAGGTCGTCCGGAGAAGTCTGCCAGTCCTTCGTACACTCGGGACACAACAGTTGGACGGTCGTTCTATCCATGACACACACTTTCACATGAGTGGTAAAAAACGTTGCCGCGGTTCCATACAACCGAAAAAGGCCACCCGCGTCATCGCGACGCGACAGACACGGCCGCAGACTCGGCCGATTTAGGCAGGTGCGGCCGTATCCGAGGCCTCGAGCAGTTCCTTGTACCGGTTCCGGATGGTCACTTCGGAGATGCTCGCGACCTCGCTGACCTCGTTTTGGGTGACCTTCTCGTTGGTCAGCAGGGCGGCGGCGTACACCGCTGCTGCGGCGAGGCCGACTGGGGACTTTCCGCTGTGGACGCCCTCCTGACGGGCCGATTCGAGCAGTTCGCGGGCCATGCGCTCGGTCTCGTCGGAGAGATCGAGATCGCTGACGAACCGCGGCACGTAGTGTTCGGGATCGGCCGGTTTGACCTCGAGGCCGAGTTCCCGGATGATATAGCGGTACGTGCGGGTCAGTTCCATCTTCTCGACGCGGGAGACCGCGGAGATCTCGTCGAGACTGCGCGGCGTCCCGGCCTGGCGGGCGGCGGCGTACAACGAGGACGTCGCGACGCCCTCGATCGAGCGTCCCGGCAGCAAGTCCTCCTCGAGTGCGCGTCGATAGATGACCGACGCGGTCTCGCGGACGTTCTCCGGGAGGCCGAGCGCGCTAGCCATCCGATCGATCTCGCCGAGCGCTTGCTTCAGGTTCCGTTCCTTGGAGTCGCGAGTGCGGAAGCGCTCGTTCCACGTGCGCAGGCGCTGCATCTTCTGGCGCTGGCGACTCGAGAGCGACCGGCCGTAGGCGTCCTTGTCCTGCCAGCCGATGTTCGTCGAGAGTCCCTGGTCGTGCATCATATTGGTCGTCGGCGCACCGACGCGGGACTTCTCGTCTTTCTCGGCGGCGTCGAACGCACGCCATTCGGGACCGCGGTCGATCTCGTCTTCCTCAACGACGAGGCCACAGTCCGTACAGACCGTCTCGGCGTGTTCGTCGTCCGAGATCAGACGGCCGCCACATTCGGGGCAGTGTTCCTGTTCGTCGGATACCGCCGTGCTTTCCTCCTCGGTTTCGGTCTCCCGCTCGTTCGTATAGGTTCGGATGCTTGTGTCTGTCATAGCGTATCGGGTGGGTTACTCGGGGCTCCCGGGTGGGGTAACCAGAAGAAACCCGGTCGCCTCAGCTAACATAGGGTAAGGTCGTAAGGCATATAAATCTTTCTCCTACTTTATAAATTGCCTGGATTTTCTGTTATATAGGTTCCGGTTATATATTCATTAATCGTTTGAAATAGTGCAGTGGGGTTTCGGGTTCCGTCCGACGAACGGACCCCACTACTCGACGGTAAAGAGGTGGCCGTCCCTCGGCACGTCGAACAACCCGATGCGGGCACCGGCATCGAGCCACGCGTGCCCATAAGAGAACGACGCGAGCGCGTTGACGGGGTCGTCTTGCTCGCGAAAATGTCTCCCGTCCTCCAGATAGGACGCCGCCATCTCGTAGCACTCGGCGGCGGCCTCGGCCATCGGCGACCCGTCGGGCGGCGCGATCGTGGCCGCTTCGAGCGCCGCTGCTAGCAACTCGCCGTACCGGTTCGTCTTCTCCTCGAGATCGGCAGCCATGGTCGACCCTCGTCGTTCGGCCCCGTAAGTGCGTCGGCGTCCGCGGCGGTCGGACGGGTACTCGATTCGGATCCGACCGCGGATCGGGACCGGTCTACGAATCAACGCCGTCCTCATCGGATCCGTCGGACCGCCACAGTAAGGAGGAGAGATTGCTGAGAGCGCAAGGCGTTTAGGCGCTCTATCCGAAATAAGAGACATGAGTGACCAGCCACGCGTCGAGATTTATACGAAGACTGACTGTCCGTACTGTGAGAAGGCCAAGGACCTCTTCGATAGCAAAGGCATCGCGTACGAGACCTACAACGTCACCGACGACGACGACCGCTTCGAGGAGATGGTCGCACGTGCGGACGGCCGCAAGACGGCCCCTGAAGTGTTCATCGACGACGAACTCATCGGCGGCTGGGACGACACCAGCGCGCTCAACGAGACCGGCGAACTCGACGCGAAACTCGGAATCGCCACCGAAGACGACGGCGAAATCGTCGATCACCGGCCACTGATCATCGCCGGGACCGGCATCGCCGGTCTGACCGCCGCGATCTACGCCGGCCGCTCGAACAACGACCCCCTGGTCATCGAGGGCGACGAGCCCGGCGGCCAGCTCACGTTGACCACCGATGTCGCAAACTACCCCGGCTTCCCCGAGGGGATCGGCGGGCCGGAACTCGTCAACAACATGAAAGAGCAGGCCAAACAGTTCGGGGCCGAATTGAAAAACGGCATCATCGAGTCCGTCGACGACTCGAGCCGACCGTTCCGCGTCGAAATGAAAGACGGCGATGTCTACACCGCCGACGCCGTCATCGCCGCTTCGGGTGCCAGCGCACGGACGCTCGGTATTCCCGGGGAAGACGAACTCATGGGCTACGGTCTCTCGACGTGTGCGACCTGTGACGGCGCGTTCTTCCGCGGCGAGGACATGCTCGTCGTCGGCGGCGGCGACGCTGCCATGGAGGAAGCGACCTTCCTGACGAAGTTCGCCGACACCGTCTACATCGCCCACCGCCGCGAGGAGTTCCGCGCGGAGGACTACTGGGTCGACCGCGTCCACGAGAAGGTTGAGGAAGGCGAGATCGAAATCATGAAGAACACCGAACTGACCGAGATCCACGGCTCCCAGGAGGACGGCGTCGACCACGTCACCCTCGTCGAGAACGACAAGGGCCATCCCACCGACCGCCTCGACGATCCCGAGACCGAGCAGTTCGACTTCGATGTCGGTGCGGTTTTCTTCGCGATCGGTCACACGCCGAACACCGACTACCTCGACGAAACCGCCGTCCGGACCGACGACGAGGGGTACCTAAAGACCACCGGCGGCGACGGCGGCGGCCAGACCGAAACCCACGTCTCGGGCATCTTCGGTGCCGGCGACGTCGTCGACTACCACTACCAACAAGCCGTGACCGCCGCCGGCATGGGCTCGAAGGCAGCCCTTGACGCCGACGAGTACCTCGAAGCCCTCGAGCGAGCCGACTCGAGTGCGGAGGAAGCCGAGCCAGCCGCGGCGGACGACTGAGGACGGGTCCGCTCGGCGCAGTAGTCGACTAGTATCCGTCACTGTACGAACCGATTATCCCCCTCGGCTCGCCCTCCGTTTCGTCGATCGCTGTCCGGCCCCGGCTGTTCTCGCTCTCGATCCGTCGTCAAAACGACAGCGCGTTCGATGGCCCCTGTTCAGTGGGCACACTGTCAGGACTCGGTGAGAAACCAATACCCCTATATGAGACGATCACTGTATTCTCTCTTGAATGAGTATTCAAGACCGCTTAGTACGTCGACATAGCGGACAGGACGGGAACCGAATTCCGTACTCGAGACGGGCAAACCAATGAGGGCGGGTCGCACACTCGGCTGTCTCCTCGTCGTCGTCTTGGTCACCACTGCGGGTATCGGTCCCGCACTCGCCCAGTCGGGGCAACGGTCGGGCCAGGTCGTCGGACAGCCGGATATCACCATCCAATCGTCGGCCGGTGAGTTGACCCCCGGGACGTCGGTCAAACTCCCGCTTTCGATCACCAATCGCGGGCAGATCGACCGCGCCGGCCCGGCGCAGTACCAACAACGGGTCACGACGGCACGCGGCGTGTCGCTCGATTTCCAGGACGAGAACTCACCGATCGATGTGGATAGCGGGCCAGTCTCCGTCGGCAACGTTCCGACGGGAACCAGAGGCGTCTCGCCGGTTCGGGTCACGATTCCCGACCACCTCGAGCCGGGGAGTTACGAGCTTCCGGTCGAGTACGAGTACTCGTACACGCGCGTCGTCGAATTCAGTCAAGCAAGCGTTGAGTACAACGACCTGACACGGACGCGGACGGCGACGCTGACGATCGAAGTCGAAGACAAACCCCAGTTCGAAGTCGTCGATGTCGAATCGAACGCCCAAGTCGGCGATCGAAACGACGTCTCGGTGACGCTTCGGAATACGGGGACCAAGACGGCACATGACGCGAGCGTGACCGCCCAGTCCCAGACGGCCGAAATGTCGTTCGGTGCCGGTCCGAAGACGTCGACGGGCTACGTCGGCGAATGGAACCCCGACGAGACCAAAACGGTCTCCTACAGCGTCGCGTTGTCCGACGATGCCCCACATCGTGGCTACTCGCTCGGTCTGAACGTCGGATACACTGATAGCGACGGGATCGAACGAACGTCACCGTCGTTGGAAACCGGCATCTCGACTGCCGCCGAACAATCGTTCGCCCTCGAGAACGTCTCCTCGACGCTGCGGGTCGGCGAGGACGGGAGCATCTCGGGGACCGTCACCAATACGGGCCCGAAACGGGTCAACAGTACCGTCGTCCGGTTCGCCGACGAGGGGTCGCCGAACGTGATTCCCATCGAGCGCTCCGTCGCCGTCGGGGCCCTCGAGCCCGGTGACTCGGCGTCGTTCCGACTGCCGATCGAAGTGAGCAGCGAGGCCGAAGCCGGAGCGAAATCGCTGGACTTTGCCGTCCGCTATCGGAACTCCGAGGCGGAGACACGTCAGTACACCAAACTCGACGTGACCGCCGATATCGCTCCCGAGCGCGATCAGTTCGATGTCGATGTCCAGGAATCGACGATTACGTCCGGCGGCGAGCAGGCGATCACCGTGTCGGTCACGAACGAACTCAATCAGACCGTGACCGACGTCGAGGCGCGTATCTTCGCCGACGACCCGCTCGATACCGGTGACGACGACACGGGGTACGTCGAGTCGCTCGAGCCCGGCGAGTCGGTCGAGATGACGTTCGAACTGAGCGCGGCGGAGTCGGCGACCGAAAAGACGTACCCGATCTCGTTTGACTTCCGATACGACGACGAACGGAACAAGAGCCAGCTTTCGAACACGATTCGCGTACCGATGGAGGTTACGGCCGCCGACGGCGGCTTCCCGCTGTCGCTGGTTCTCATCACGGGCTCGCTTCTCATCGGCGCGGTCGGCGTGTTCTGGTATCGGAGGGACTAATCGATGACAGCGGGCGAGCGAATCGAAACTGCGACCGAAACCCTCAATGACCTGATCATCTCCCGATCACGCACGGTCGTGATCGGGTTTCTGGTCCTCACCGTCGTCTTTGCCGGTGGATTCGGCCTGGTCACCACCGACACGGATGCGACCGATTCGTTTACCGACGATCTCCCGGAGCAAGACGCGCTCGACGCCGTCAACGAGGAGTTCGAGGGGCCGTTCCAGACCTCGGACGATACGACACAGCTCGTCCATACCGGAGAGAACGTTCTAACTAAGGAATCACTCGTGCGGAGCCTGCTGGTCCTCGAACACGTCGAACAGCGAGAGGACCTCCGCATGGACTCGGCGAACGGACCCGCACCGCTGATCGCCCGGACCATCGATCCGACGGCGACCACACCGGCCGAACAGCGGCGGGTAATCGAATCGGCGACGACCACCGAGATTCGACAGGCGATCCGGAAGCAGAGCGACGATGCCACCTTCAAGCGCACCCTGTCCAAGGATTTCAACCCGACGGCAGCGTCGGCGTCGGCCTCGATCACGGTGATCTCCCACGACATCCCGAGCGAGTTCACCGACGACGACTTGACCGACATCCAACTGTCGATCAAGTCGATCGCGAGCGACCAGCCGGGCGACATTCGTGCGTTCGGGAGCGGCATCACCGACGCGGAGACCGCGAACGTCATCGGCGACTCGATGACGCTCGTTATGCCCGTCGTCGTCCTCCTGTTGCTCGCCTTCCTCGCCATCTCGTACCGGGACCCGATCGACCTCGCGCTGGGACTACTGGCGCTGTTAATGACGGTCATCTGGACGTTCGGCTTCCTCGGGTACTCCGGCATCCCGTTCAATCAGCAGATGATCTCCGTTCCCGTCTTGTTGTTGGCGGTCGGCGTCGACTTCGGGATACACATCGTCAACCGGTACCGCGAGGAAACGGTCCAGGGGTACGAACCGCTCGAGGCGATGCGGACCGCGAACAACCAGCTCATGATCGCGTTCGTCATCGTCACGGTGACGACCGTCTTCGGGTTCGGTGCGAACGTGATCTCGGATCTCGGCCCCATTCGAAACATGGGGATCGCCTCCAGTATCGGGATCATCTTCACGTTCTTCATCTTCGGGATCTTCCTGCCGGCGGCCAAACTGGAGGTCGATCAACTTCGCGAGCGGTTCGGCATCCCCGAGTTCGGCTCGGACCCGATCGCATCCGAGGACTCGTCCCTCGGCCGTCTCCTGGCGATGCCCGCCAGGGCGAGTCGCCACGCACCGCTCGTGTTCGTCGTCGTGATCATCGTCATGGGCGGTGCGGCGGCCGGGTACGGGGCGGGAGTTGACACCTCGTTCGATACCGAGGACTTCCTGCCCCCCGAAGATCAACCCGAGTACGTCTCATACGTCCCGGCCCCGCTCGCCCCCAGCGAGTACACGGTAACGGAAACGATCAACCTCCTCGAAGACAAGTTCGCGACGGACCAAGACGAATCCGTCAAGATATACGTCGAAGGCTCGTTCGAGGACGACCACGCGCTCGAGGCCCTGGCCGACCCGAACGACGATCCGCCGAGCAACCTCGCAGTCGGCTCCGGCGGCGAAGCGGAGGCACGGAGCATCATCACGGTCATCCAGTCCCACGCCGCCGAGGATCCCGAGTTCGCCGCGCTCGTCGAGCGGAACGATCGGAACGACAACGATATCCCCGATCGGAACCTCGATCTGATCTACGACGAACTGTTCGCGTCATCGGCTGGCTCGCAGGCGGAACAGTACCTGACCGAAGACCGACGCAAGGCACAGGTCGAGTACGCCATCGACGGCGACGCGTCACAGCAGGCGGTGGCCGCGGACGCCGCCGAGTTCGCAACCGATTTCCGCTACGACGCGACCGCGACGGGGAATATCGTCGTCTTCGCAGCGGTGACCGACCTGATCTTCTCGTCGTCGGTCCAGGGGCTGATCCTCGCGATCGGTTTGACCGCCGTGTTCCTCGTCGCCACGTACGCCGCACTCGAGCGAAAGCCGTTACTCGGGATCGTCAACGTGTTCCCGATCCTGATCGCGATCGCGCTCTTGATCGCCACGATGCGATCCCTCGGCATGTCGCTGAACGCGCTGACGGGGACGATACTGTCGATCTCGATCGGACTTGGGATCGCGTACTCGGTCCACGCCACTCACCGGTTCATCGACGAGTTCAAAACGGCTGACGCGTTCACCGCGCTCACGACGACGCTCTCGGGAACCGGCGGGGCGCTCATGGGGAGCATGCTCACGACGGCTCTCGGAACGGGTGCACTCGCACTGGCGATTACCCCCGTGCTGGGTGACTTCGGCCTGCTGATGGCGTTGAGCGTCGTCTACTCGTTTGTGACGTCGATCGTCGCACTTCCGCCCGCGATGCTCCTTTGGGCCAGCTACACCGAGTCCCCGTCGCTGTGGCACCGCGTGGCCACTGCGGTCGGCATCCGCAACTGAACGCCTCTCCCAGCGAACTCCCGGTTTCGACTCGTGTCCGGTCGGGCATCCCCACGCAACTGACTCGGACCGCTTTTCCTTCGCGTCTCTCCTTGAGCACCTTGACTTCAGTACGTGGCTGCTTAGAGAGACTACAGTGGGTCTCTCGAGAGTACGACCTTCGTCCGGTCGAATACCGCTCGCGCCTCGATACACGGGTCACACGTGCCACGTGTGTGGGCTCGTCGCCCATCGCACGTCCGGGCCGCGTTCGACGGCCACCGATGACTGTTGGACCACGGACTCACACGGACACACTTGATCGCACGACGGCTGTGCGAGAGGCGTATCAATCGTTGGGACTATCGCAACGCGTCGGGAGATCCACCCGACCGGTAGCGAAACGACGTGGCGATTTGCCCTGCAATCATCACCGAGCGGGATTTGAACGACTCTGTCCTCGCCGCTCTCGGTAGCCCGCTTCGGACTCGAGAAACCCGTCTTGAAACTCGTTCCCTCGTCGCTCAGTCAATAGTCTCTCGACGTGGGTACGCGATATCCCTGGCTCCGTGTCTGGCACGCGCGACCTAGCGTTCCGATGCGTCCGGCAGTTCGTATTGTACCGGCTCTGCGAGTTGCGTCCCGTCGCGTCTCATGGTGACGTTCAGCGGCGATTCGGTATCCGGCAACTCGTACTCGCATGCCACCGACCCGTCCCTTTCGACGGTCGTGTTACACTCGAGTAGGTATCCTTTTCGTAACGGATCCGTTCGCACCCGGATCGACACGTCGTTTTCCGGGGCGAGGTTCGTCGTTGCGTTGACGACGAGCGTCGATTCGTTCGTCAGCGTTGGCTCCGAAATCCTCGCGGACGGGGGAACGACAACGAACCGTTCGGTCACGACGCTCCCGTCGTCGGAAACGGGCGAGTCGTCGTAGACCTGGAACCTGACGGTGTACGTTCCCGGCTCGAGGTGGGTGGTATCGACATCGGCAACGAGTGTGTCCGTCGTCGAGTTATACGTGGTCGTCAGCGACTGAAGCGACGCCACGGTCTGCAATCGGTCGTCGGCGGATTGGAGGTGTAAATCCACGCCGTGGGTGAGCGTTCCGAGACTATCCGTTCCGTAGCTTATTTCGCCCGTCTCAACGTATCGATCCGACCCGAATCGAACACGAACGTCGCCGGTCCCCGTCTTGCTGGGATTCGTCGCCGCATACGACGCGAAGAACGTTTCGGACTCCGAAATCGACACTGGATCGTCGAACCGAATCACGATCTCACCGGCGGATGTCGTCTGAATGCCCGACACGGACCCCGTTAAGGACCGGTCGATGTGTCCGTCGTTATCCGTATCGACGCCGAGGATTTCGAAATCGTTCCAGGAGAGGCTTTGAATGTTCGGGGCGACGCCGCCCGCTGCATCGTAGTCGATCGATATCGTTTCCACGCCCTCGATGTCCCGATCGGGGGTATGTTGGAGGCGATGTGTCGTTTGGGCTCCCGGACGACTATCGGTTGCAGTTACCAGCTGGTCACGTGATGTCGGGTCCTGTAGTAGTCCTTCGACACCACTAACGTCGAACTCGGCGCGGGCGATATCGCCCTTTGCGACCGTCGTTTTCTCCGTCGTAACTTGCATATCGACCGCAGTGGCTTGCACAGCGCCCTCACTGGCGGCGACGGTCTTCACATCCGTTCCGGGTGCGATCGCCTTGCTCCGACTCTCGCCAACCGTTGGCTCTTCGAGTTGTAACACTGCCGCGATACGAGACGTCTCGGTCGATGCAATCATATTGTACCGGCCGGCCTCAAGCATCGGCAGCGATTGGGTCGTCGCGTGCGTGCGAACGGTTACGCTGTCGTCCCCAACGGCGGTGAACGCCGAACGGCCCTCGTGTTCAGCTCCGTAAAACGTGTTGAATCGGACCCGAACAGTTCCATCATCGTCCTCGTCGCGAACCCGGAGATCCGCTCTGAAGTCTCGTTGTGCGGACCGAACCAAGAGATCTGCCTCGTCGGTATTTTCCAGCTCGAGTTGGACCGTCGCTACGTTACCTCGTTGTTCGACGACGTTCGAATCGGCGAATTCGACGGTCCCGTCGACCGGTTGGGGACCGATCTCGGCACCGGTGTCGGTCCCGGTTCCGGACCCGGCACCCACGACTGATATCGAGAGAAGGAGACAGAGAGAGAGCACAGCGGTTGTTGTCCATAGCAGCGTGCGATGCGTCATAGTAGTTGTAGACTACTTCTTTTCTTCCGGTAAGTACTTTCTGGAGATGTTCTCTTTCGATGCCATGACTCGAGACTTGATTCACAGCGACACCACGAAGACGGGCAGCCGCCAGTTGCTAGTGTGGAAGTGTAATTTAATGTAGATGGTTGAGACAACTGCTCACTATTGGTCGTCTCAACGGCTTGGTAGCGGTTGCGAATCGACGAACGCCTGCCAGTACTTCTCACGCTAACTCGACAGACGATCAGTGCCGGTCGCTGACGGCCGACTGTTCTGTCGGTCAGACAGGCAGCGTTGTCACTATCCGATCGGCGTCTCAAAAAAACGGAATGTTCGGCAAGGACTGGGTGAAGACCCAGTAGTTAACGATTACCGCTTAGCGCTTAGTTGTCGCGTCGGAGTGCGACCAGCGCAGCGCCGAGCAGTGCGACCAGCGCGACACCGACACCGAAGCCGGGCGTGCTGTCTTCTTCGTCGGACGAGTCAGACGAGTCAGACGAGTCAGACGAGTCGGAGTCGTCCTTGTTATTGTCGGAGTCGTCCTTGTTATCGTCGGAGTCGTCCTTGTTATCGTCGGAGTCGCCCTTGTT
The DNA here is from genome assembly GCF_000337175.1 of Natrinema gari JCM 14663. Classification (GTDB taxonomy): domain Archaea; phylum Halobacteriota; class Halobacteria; order Halobacteriales; family Natrialbaceae; genus Natrinema; species Natrinema gari. Next base: position 11,897 of record NZ_AOIJ01000036.1, read on the forward strand.
ATCGTCGGAGTCGCCCTTGTTATCGTCGGAGTCGCCCTTGTTATCGTCGGAGTCGCCCTTGTTATCGTCGCCGTAGTCGATTTCTTCGACGATTTCGAGATCCGCGCGGTCGGTGGTTTCACCGTCGTCGGACTCGATCGTATAAGTACCGAGATCATCGATGGTCTCGGGGGTGATCTCGAGGGTCCAGTTACCGTCGGTTCCCCAGTCGTCGGTGTCCGTGGTTTCAAGCACGTCACCGTTTTCGTCGAGAATCTCCACCGTGATCGTGTTGTCGTCGGGCTTGATGTTGGTGGTACCTTCAACGACAATCGTGTCGTTCAGCGCAACGGGATTGATGCCGTTGGCCTCGTTCCCTTCGGAGTAGACCGATTCGATCGTCGTCGAAGCGTCGGTGTAACGGAAGGTATCCGTGACCATACGGTCGTCGCTAGCCGTCTCGTCGACGGTCTTGGACGCGATACGGTCGCGGATCTGGTCACCGGTCAGGCTTTTGCTACCGCTACCGAGGTTGTTGATCCAATCTGCGAGATTGTCAGCACCGGATTCGATCTCTTCGCTGTCTCCCCATTCGCCGTCACGACCGTCAACTAGGACGTGTCCGGAGACAGTACCCTGCGAGAGTCCCAGCGGGACGTCTTCTTCGTCGAAGGTGTAGTCATCGGAGTCAACGGAGTAGGAGTACGCTTCCGTGTTGCCACGGTCGTCAACGAAGGCGACGACGACTTTGTCCTCGCCTTCCGCGCTACCGAAGATGTTGATGTTGCCATCAGCATCCTCTGCGACCTCGCCGTTGATGGTCTCGAACTCGGCGGACAGACCACCTTCGGTCACGCGAAGCGACTTGGTAGCACTGCTGCCCTGATTGAAGTCGGAAGTCGAGATGGAGGAGTCACTCTCATCCCAGACCTCTTCAGCATCGTTCTGATCGATGACACCGAAGCGGTACGTTCCGGGCAGGTTCAGAATGCCCGAATCGTCCTTCTCGGAGAGTGCGTAGTCCTCTTCTTCGAAGGTGTCGTCGGAATCGACATTGATCTCGTCTTCGATGAGTTCCCAGTCGCCGTTGTCACGAACGTAGAGTGCGACTTCGTCGGAGCCCTCTGCAGTACCATTAACGTCGACCTCGGAGCCGACGACGTAGGCACCATCAGGGTTGTCGATCGAGATGTCCCCTTCGGTTACGTCGAAGGAGAGATCATCTGCGGGGTCGTCCCCATCCGCGTCGCTAGCGTTTTTCGTCTCGGTATCGTAGACTTCGAGATCGATCGACGAGTCGTCGAGATACTGGGTTTCGATCGAGCCGGCGGCACTCGTACCGTCCATTTCGACTTCTGCCCACACGAAGTCAACATCGTCGACACTCTCGAGGTCGTCGATGTCCGTAGTATTTCCGTCATTACTGTACACGCCAACGTTTTCGGTATCGTCAACGTTCCGGAAGATCTTCTCTGCGTTCTCCAGGCTGATACCGTCACGGAAGTCGGAGCTATCGATCGTGACGAAGTGTCTGTCGGAGTCACTGCCACTCGTGACAGTGTACTGGAGGTTGTCACCGCGAACGACCTCGTCCGAAGCGATTTCGAGACCAAGCTCGTCGTCAGTGATCAGTTCGACCGTCGTGGTGCCGACTGCATCGCCGAAGTCGAGGTTCTCTTCACCTTCGACGGTGATCGTGTATTCACCGGCGTCCTCGTTGGAGAGGTCCATCAGAACGGCTTCTCCGTCTTCAACGACTGCATCTCCGGAGAGGACCTCATTCGTGACGTCAGAGCCGTCCTCGTCTTCGACGGTGATTTCGGCGTATTCAGCCTGCTCGTAGTTGTATTCGGGGACGATGCTCATGTGCTCGGCATCCGCGGTGGAAATGCTCGAGCCGTCGACGTCAGTGGCGATATCGTTCGGGTCGTCACTGTTTAGCCGGTTGATCGTGATATCGGACACTCGCGGCTCGTCGACGAGCACAGTGTGTCCATCGCCGTCACCGTAGCGACCAGTTCGCTGATCTTCATCAACTGGAAGGCTCAGGGTTTTACCTTCGGCACCTTGGCTTTCCAGGCCGATAAGACGGTCACCGGTGAAGTCGTCCGAGAAATCGATATCATCTTCACCCTGGAAGATCGTGTCATCGGGGTAAACGGTCTGATCGTCATGGAAGCGCGGTACATCATTGTTCTCTGCGGCCGCTGCGCCGCCCACGAACGCCGCGGACATCGCAACGACAGAGAGTACCATCATCGCGGTCAGGAGCACTGCGCGTCCCTTCTCGCGATAGGTTATGTTGTCTGTTGTCATATTATATCGTAGTCGTGTGTTCTGCACGGCCACGCTTGCGTTCCGATCGGGCGCTCGGTAATCGGATATTACATCCGACCCCGACTCGGCCGTCGATCCTACTTGCTTGCATGACCATGGGTAGGGGTACAGTACAACCGTTGCGAGGCTCAGCATATATGCTTTGTTGTCCACCCCCGGTATTTCGGCATAATTGATCGAAAAAACAAGTCCGATTTATCGTCTATTACTGGGCCGTGTCAGCCGCTGTCCCCCGTCTCGAGTAGGGGAGTGCTCCGTCCGGGACCGTGATTTGACCCGTAGGCACACACCCACGCTTCGTGATGAACCACCGACGTTCGGTTCGACCTCGTCTCGGATGGGTAATCGAATTTTACCTCGAGAGGAGATCGAGATCACTGCATCCCACCTGGGAAGAACGGCGTTCGATCGCTCGCCGATAGCTATGTCGCGTACACACGCGAATCAAGATACAATTCGACTTCGTTCGAGACGGCTTCGGCCCACCCGTCGGCATCGGTACTGAACAGGCGACTGATCATTCCGAAGAACACCGTCTGTAACGTTTCCGCGACCGCGTTCGGGTCACACTCCCGGAAGTCACCGGTGTCGATTCCCGCACGGATGATCGCTGCGATCGTCTCGGCGAACACCTGATCGCTCCGCGTGAAGTGGGCCCGGTAGGCCGGATCGTGGATCGCCTGGACACGGAGTTCGAGGACCGTCCGGACGAACGGCTGCCGATCGTCGTCGGCATCGGCCGTGCCGAAACACCAGTCGACCACCTCCTCGAGTCGCTCGCGTGGATCGTCGATCGTCTCGTAACTGTACTCGTCCCGAAAATGTTCGAGGAGGTACTCGAGACACGCAAGCACCAGTGCGTCCTTGTCCTCGTAGTGGTGATAGACCAACGAGGGGCTTTGGTCGAGTTCCTCGCCGATCGCCTGCATCGTCAGGTCGGCGTAGCCGCGATCCCTGAGCGTTCGATAGGTCGCTGCGAGGATTTCCTCGCGGGTATTGACCGGGTTTTCGAAGATGTCGCTACTCACGTGCGTCACCTCGATCGCGAGCCAGTCGTGTGGCCGTCTCCATGACGGGTCTGGACGACCTCTCGTCGAGCACGTTCATACTCGGATGGAGCGCGTCGCGCTGCCATAATCGGTTTGATTCGATTTCGACGTGAGAAAAGTTATAATGGTCGCCTCCACTTCCTCGAACAATGTGTGACAGTCCGCCCACTGGACGCGTCGATCACGTGGCCCCGACGGCGATCGGACCGACGGTTACGCTCGGGGCTCGCTCGAGGTGGCTGCCATGAGGACGCACCGCGCTGCCGCCCTTGCACTTGCCCTCGTCACGAGTCTCGGATTGCTGCTGTCGCTCGCCGGACCGGCAACACTGGCCCAGCAGGCCACCGGTGAGGAGACGAGCGGTGAGCCGGTCCTCGAAGTCGTCGAGTCCGATCCCGAAGTGACACCCGGGACGGAATCCACGCTCGAGGTCCAACTCAAAAACGAGGGACGGCTGGGGACCGGGGTCCAGAGCGATCGCGTTCTGACCGCCCGCGGTGTAACTGCGAGGATCGACGACGCTGGTCCCTTCGAGTCCGAATCCGGCGCAGTCGGCGTCGGCCCGATTCGGGACGGCGAGATCGCGACGGCACCGCTCAATCTAACGATCCCCGAGAACACCGACCCCGGCGAGTACGAGATCGAAGTCGAGGTCGAATACGCGTATACGGCATGGGTGTCCGACGCAGCGGAGTTACAGAAACGGTTCACGAAGACCGAAACGCTCGAGATGACGGTCACGGTTCCCGACGAGCCCCGGTTTTCGATCTCGAACGTCACTACGGATGTCGCACCAGGTGGGAACGGCGACATGACCCTCGAGATCGAAAACACTGGAACCGAGGCCGCAACCGAGGCACGCGTCGCCGTGACCGGCTTCGGTGGCGTGACGATCAACGGTGGGACGAGCGAGACCGCCATCGGCGACCTCGAACCGGGGGCGACGACGACCACGACGGTTGAAGCGGCGATCGCGAATTCCACCAGCGCGGCGGCCAAGTCGATCGAAGCGACGGTCACGTACGAGGATCGGTCGGGTGTCGAGCGGACAGCGATTCCCGTTCGGTCGACGTTCGCGCCCGCAGGCGAGCAGTCGTTCTCGCTGCGAACGCTCGAGGGGTCCCTCTCGGTCGGATACGAGGGGACCGTGACGGGTGAGATCGTCAACGACGGCCCGCGATCGGTCGACGACGCGGTGTTGATCGTCGAACCGATGAGCGACTCGCTGTTCGTCGAAGACACCCGCTACGCGCTTCCCGAGCTGAAGTCGGGTGAGGCCGCGACGTTTACCTACCCGATGGAAGTAAGCGGCCAGGCCGACCCGGGTGCCCGGCAGCTCCGGTTTACCGTCGAATACACCGGCAGCG
>NZ_AOIJ01000037.1 GCF_000337175.1 Natrinema gari JCM 14663
GACCGTGACGAACATCGATGCCGGACTCTACACCGAAGGGGGTCTCGACACGTCGAACGACGAAGCCTTCGTCAAGGAACTCGAGCCCGGTGAGTCGGCCACGATTCCGTTCGATATCTCGGCGTCGATGGACGCGACCGTCGAGACGCATCCGGTCGAACTCGACTTCGAGTACGACACCGCACGAGGCGAGACAGTCCTCTCGGATGTCTATACCCATCCGATCGACGTCGAGCCCGGTAGCGACGACGGTGGCGGGTTCCCGTCGCTGATCGTCGGCCTGCTCGGTGTCCTCGCCGTAACCGGAATCGGGATCGGCCTCTGGTTGCGACGGGACTGATCGATGCCGGACCTCGACGAAATCCGCGGCGGGGCCGATTCGACGGAGCACGAGTCGTCGCTCGGGAACCGGATCACTGCAGTGATCACCGACCGACCCTGGCAGGTCGTCCTCGCGTTCGTCGTCGTCACCGTGTTGTTCATGGGTGGTATGGGTGGTGGTGGCGAACAACAGGCCGGAACCGACCAGTTTACCGACGGGCTCGAAGAACAGGAGGCCCTCGAGGACATGCAGGACGACTTCCAGACTGAAAGTCGCGAGAGCGGCAACTCGAGCGCGACCCTCTTCATCACCGACGAGCGAAACACCCTCTCGAAGCCGAGTCTCCGTCGGATGCTCGTGTTCCAGGAGCGTGCGGAAAACGAAGACGGACTCAGAATCGCGTCGTCGACGAGTCCGGCATCACTGGTCGCTCGACAACTCGATCCGGACGCCGAGACGCGTACGGAACAGCGACGCGCCATCGAGCGGGCCACCCAACGTGACTTGGAGGCGGCGATCGCGGATGCTGACGAGACCGCGGGGTTGCCGGTGAGTACGGACTTTACCCGGGAGTCAGCACAGGCCGATGTCGCTCAGATCGCGGTCACCTACGAGACGCCCCCGAACGCCGATTCAGATGACAGAGCCGAGTTACAGACGGGGACCGCCGAGTTAGCGAACGAGATCGACGGCTACGAGACGGGTGAGAACGTCGAGGTGTTCGGCGACGCGATCATTCAGGAAGAGACGCTGCAGTTGCTCGGCGACACCGCGATCGTCGTTTTCCCGGCGGCGCTGGTGTTGATCATGATCTTCCTGTTGGTCGCGTACCGCGACCCGATCGATCTCGCGCTCGGATTGGTCGCGCTGGTCATGACGTTGCTCTGGACGTTCGGATTCATGGGCTATGCGAACATCCCGTTCTCGGACTCGCTGATCACGGTCTTTCCGCTGTTGCTTGCCGTCGGGATCGACTTCGGTATCCACATCATCAACCGCTATCGCGAAGAGCGGGCGGCGGGAGTGGAGATCGGCGACGCGATGGACATCACGTCACGACAGCTCTCGGGTGCGTTCCTGATCGTCACGCTCACGACAGTCATCGGGTTCGCCGCGAACCTGACGAGTTCGCTCTCCCAACTTCGTGATTTCGGCATCGTTGCCGCCGTCGGGATTAGCTTCACTTTCCTCATCTTCGGGATCTTCCTGCCGGCTGGGAAGGTCGGCCTGGACAGACTCCGTGCGGGGACCCGTCTGCCGAACTTCGGAACGAGACCCCTCGGAAGCGAGGACTCGATCCTCGGACGCATTCTCCCCGTGGGAACGAAAGCCGCACGGATCGCTCCCGTCATCGTCCTCGTGAGCGCGCTCGTCTTCGGTGCGGCAGCGGCCAGCTACGGGACGGGTGTCGACACGGAGTTCTCCCAGGAGGCGTTCTTCCCGGATGAGGACCGCATCGCCCAGTACGAACGGCTTCCCGAGCCGTTTGCACCCGGCGAGTACACGTTCATGACCGTCCTTGACTACCTCGAGGAGGACTTCGAGCAGGGGTTCGTGGGCTCGGTCACCGTCTACGTCGACGACCCCGACGTCAGATCGGCCGCCGCCTTCCGCGAGGTCGACCGTGCAGTCACGGACCCGCCCGACGCGTTCGTCGAAACCGACCGGCGGGCAGAAGCGGACAGTCTCGTGAGCGTTCTGGAAGAACGACGATCGACCGATCCAGAGTTCGCAGCGACAGTCAGGCGAGCCGATTCGAACGGCGACGAACTGCCGGAGCGAAACGTCGATCACGTCTACGACGAACTGCTCGAGTCGGACGCCGCTCACCAGTACGTCACGAGCGACCGGAGCGCGACCCGGATCGTCTACCAGGTGGACGTCGATGCCGATCAGACCGATGCGACGAACGCTGCCGAGGCGGTCGCCGCCAACATGTCCATGGACGCGACGGCCACGGGGAGTCTGGTGGTCAATCAGGCCGTCATCGATCGCATCAGCGACTCGGCGATCACGAGCCTCGTCGTCGCGTTCGTCCTCACCGCGGGCTTCCTGATGCTGTCCTACTGGTGGCTCGAGGACCGGATGATCTACGGTGTGATCAACCTCGTGCCGGTCCTCGTTACGGTCGCGATGCTCGCGGCGTCGATGCGGCTGTTCGATGTCCCACTGTCGCCGTTTAATGCACCCATCCTTTCGGTCTCGATCGGACTGGGCGTCGACTACACGGTCCACTTCATGCACCGATTCGTCGACGAGTACGAGGCTGGGGCCGACGTCCACGAGGCGCTGGCGGTTACCGTTCGCGGAACCGGCGGTGCCCTGACGGGCAGCATGCTCACGACCGTCTGCGGACTCGGCGTGTTGTATCTCGCCCTGATCCCCCTGATCATGGAGTTCGGACTCCTGCTCGCGCTGGGGGTCTTCTATGCCTACCTCACGTCGATCCTTCTCCTTCCCTCGACGATCGTCGTCTGGGACCGCCTCGAGCGGCGATTCGGTCCACTCGGTGACGTTCAGTGGCGGGCGTCGGTTCGCTCACTGACCGGGAAGAACTAGACGGCTCGAGCCGGCTCGAGACGCGCTTTGCGACCGGTTTTCCCTGCTGGCCCGGGTCGAGTAGCGTCGGCCGACCGATCGATGCAACCGCCGGTACGTAACTGCTCGGCATTTGCTTCCGTGTTGTCTCCGAGTAATTCGTCTCGCGAGTCGGGTAGTCAAAACAGCCCCGTAATGAACCCGAGTCCCATGAGGATGAGGACCGAAGCCGAGAATGCCGGGAGGTAGGGTGTGTACTGCTCGACTTCTTTCTCGAAGTTTTGATACCCTGCGATCAGTAGCAGCGTCAGGCCGACGATACCGATGACGACCGTCACGGCGTATGCGCTCATCAGTTCGAGACAGTACTTCGAGCCAGCACACAGCGCGATAATCTCGAACTCCTCCTCGTGAGCGAATCCGAGGACGAACGCAAACCATGCGATCCCGAGAAGGCCACGGGCAGCGGCATCGTCGAGTTCATCGTGCGAATGCGTGTGTGAGGAGTGATCTCCGAACGGGAGGCGTCGCTTCAGCCGAGCTAGTTCCTCATCCGAAGAACCGGTGTCGTGCTCGTGGCCGTGCTCTGTGTGGGAGTGCTCGTGGCTGTGGTCGCCGTGAGTGTGACCGGTCGCTCCGTGCTCGTGGCCGTGGCTGTATTCACGAATCCCGAGTGCGATAAGCAGTATCCCGGCGAGGAGACTCACAGGGCCGCCGATTTGGACATCGCCGAGAACCGTGAGTGGGTCATTGAGTCGTGTAAGATCGAAGTAGTCCTTCGCGTAGAAGAAGACGGCCACCATTGCGAGGCTGCTGATGAGGTGACCGATTCCGATGAGCAGACTCGCCGCGAACCCGTACACCCATTTGTTCGTTTGATCGAGCGCATACGAGGCGGCGACCGGCCAGCCGTGGCCCGGTTCGATACCGTGGATCGCACCGAGTACGACAGCACCGATGAGCGGGCCACCCATATCGTTTGGAACCATCGATTCACTTGACACGCAGAAACCAGCACGCTTAGCAATTGTTAATACCGAACCGGGGGAATCGTCATAACGATCCTCTTGTATCTGCACGAGTCAGTTGAACCCGATGCGAACGAGTTTCAACATCCCCGACGAGGTCGTCGAGGAGTTCGACCGAGTGTGGCAAGACGAGGGGCTCGAGAATCGGTCCCGAGCGGTCAGAGAAGCGATGCTGGAGTTCATCGAAGCGCACTCTCGACTCGAGGATACGGTCGGTGAGATCGTCGCGCTCGTAGGCTTCGACTACCGTCATCACGACGTGATTCAGGACCTCCACGGCGTCCAACACGAGTATCAGGACGTGATCCTCAATACGAGCCACACGCACCAAGGCGAGTGGTGTCTCGAATCGCTGTTTTGTCGCGGTTCTGCCGAACGGGTACGTGAACTCACGTATCGCCTCCGGGATTTCGACGGGGTACGCCGAGTGAAGGTGATGATTATCCGCGATAGGACACTGTAATCGACGAACCTACGGAACAGCAACCGGCAGAACTCCAACTCCCACTCGATCGGTACACGCCCTACAGTTCCCGTGTCGTGCTATCGCTTGTCCCTTTGCTCGACCTTGTTCAGTTCGATCAGGAGTCGGAAAATCGCCTTGACGAGGTTCGCGTCGACGTCGAACCGTTCGGCGTTCTCCCCTGCCCGCTCCATGACCTGCTGTTCCTGTTTTTCGTCGGTCGTCGGCAACCCTTGTTCGTCTTTGACCGCCGCGATGGTGTCCGCAACGTAGGTTCGCTGGGCGATCAACTCGACGAGTTCCCGGTCGATCGTCCGGATTTCCTCGCGCAGTTCGTCGAGGTCCATCTCCTCGGGGGTCCGTTCCTCGTCGATTCCGCCGTCCGTCGCCGTATCAGTTGGGTCTCGAGTCATATTCGTCGTGTTCCGTCCGTTCGCGTTCGCAGTAATCGTGTCGTTCCGTCCCGCTCGGCCCATCGCTCCTGGACCGTCTCGAGCGCGTCTCGCTCACCGACGGCGACGTAACTCGGGCCGGTGCCCGAAAGCGAAACGCCTGTTACGTCGGGTAGGGCGTCGATCAGCGGCCCCGTCGAGAACCCGAGTGCGCCACAGAAGGCGAAGCCGTTGACGGTCATGGCCTCGCCGTAGCGGCCGTCGAGCGCGAGTTCCTCGACGAGGTCGGCCATCGGAGCGACGCGTTCGCAGGCCGACACGTCGGCGTCGGCGCTGTAGGCCTGTTCGGGCGGCGTGTAGACCAGCGCGTTCCAATCGACCTCCTCGCGAGCGAGCAGTGCGTCGGCCGTGTTGTCGGTCACCGTCACGCCGCCGAGCATGCTCGCGCTGGCGTCGTCGAACGCTCCGGTCGCCGTCACGCCGGCGTCGCGGGCGGCTCGAACGCCCAGTCGGCAGGCGTCGATCCGCTCGACCGCGTCGGCGACTGCGAGGGCGTCCAGCGTCGCGAGCACCGTCGCGTTGGCGGCGGCGCTGGAACTCTTCAGCCCGGCGGCCATCGGCACCTCGCTTTCGGTGTGGACTCGAGCGCCGACCGTGCCAGCGTCTACCCCGGCCTGCGCGGCGTACTCGCTGATCGTCATCGCGGCACAGCGTTCGACGAGCGTCGTATCGGCGTCGGGCTGGCCGGCGACCTCGCCGACGACCTCGCCGTCCTCGGTGAGTTCGACGGTCGCGGTCGTCTCGAGATCGATCGCGAACGCCGACCCGGTGCCGGTCGCGAGCGCGTTGAGTACCGTCCCGGCTGCGGGGGCGACAGCACGGCCATCCATACACGGACTCTCTCAGAGGGCGTACTTACGGCTGACGATCCGTGCAAGTCGTGACTCGCTCGCGTCTGGACTGGATGCTCTCGAGTCAGAACTCGGTGTCGAGGATCCCAGAGAGGACGGCATTCACGCACGGTCTGCCGATGTAATAGTGGTCCCGGAGCCGTCCCTCCGCCCGAAGCCGAGTTTCTCGAGCACCCGCATCGAGGCATCGTTGTCCTCGAAGACACGGGCGATGACCTTTCGGAGGGGTCGTTCGTTGAAGGCGTAGCGGAGACAGAGCGTGCGGCCTCGGTTGCATACCCCTGCACGCAGGCGGGCAACGAGAGTGGGCACTCCGCCTCACGAACGACGGAGCACACTGTTTTTCCCGCCGCCAATCCAAGACGTGACAATGAGCGCGCGCAACGATGTCCCCCCGAGTACGATCGGCGTCGATTTCGTCGACGGTGGCGTGGTCGTCGAGTACCACGACGGTCGAGAGGTGTTCTACCACGGTCCCCCCGAGCCCGTCGAGGGGCCGCTAACGACCCCGCCGGGGAAGGAGGTCCACGTCCTCGTCACCGATCCCGACGGGGTCGAGGGTGCCATGACGTACGTCAACGATCGGAACACGCACGACGACATTCTCGAGTCGACCGGCGTCGGCCGCGTGATGCTCGACCGCGACGACGAGGCGGAACTGTTTCCGGGCGTGACCGTCGCGACGGACGCCTACTCGGTCCGCGTCGAGGCCGACCTCTCGGTCGTCGACGGGCGGGTGTTCGTCTTCGCCGAGGACGAACTGAGCGAACACGCCTACGAACTCGTCGAGGACACGGGCTAATGCCGCTGCAGAAACCCTGGCGCGACCTCGAGCGCGAGACGGCCGCCGCCGCGCCGGACCGGCCCGGCGTCTACGAACTCGGCGACGGATCGGGGACGGTGCTAGCGGTCGATCACGGCGTCCTCCGGGACGAACTCAAGACCGCGGTCGCCTACGGCGACGGTGAGCGCGTCCGCTGGACGGAGACACACACGCTCGAGGCGGCACGCGACCTCGCGGGCGAGCACCGCGACCGACTCGAGTAACCGTTACTGGATGTACGTCGGATCGGAGCCGTCACACCGCGTTTCGTGTGCCGCCGCGTCGGACTGCTCGTCGAAGAGAAGCCCGCAGGTCTCACACTCGTACCAGGTAGTGTCGTCGCGCTCTGTCTGGACGACCATGGGAGACGATGGACCACGGATGACAAAAGGAGTTTCTCCGGTTACCGTCGCCGTCGAACGGGGCGTCGGCCCGGACCGCTCGCGATCAGGCGTCGAGTTCGGTTAGCTCTTCGACGGCCGGGATCTGCTCGCTCGCGGAGGTGATCTGTTGCATTCGCTGTTCGTGTTTCGTGTACGCGTAGTCGGCCAGATCGCCGGGGTTCGGGCCGGGGCCGTCCTCGGAACTGGCCCCTTCGTCGCCCGCGATACTCTCTTGGACGAGCGGCACCAGTTCGTCGATCGTCTCGCGGAGGAGGTCCGGCTCGACCGCGCCGTCGCTGACGAGCCCCTTGAGTTTCGCCATCCCGAAGCCGACGTGGCGGCCCTCGTCGCTGCGAACCAGCTTGAGCCCCTCGACCAGCCCCGGGAGATCGGGCAGGTCGGGCTCGTTCTCACCGTAGGCGAGGGTAAGTCCGTAGTAGCCGGTCTGGGCCAGAATCCCCTCGATCGTCAGGTGGTAGTGACAGTAGGCACGCGCTCGAGTGTCGGCTGTGTCCTCCTCGAGAAGCCGCGCCATCGCCCGCTCGTTGCGTTCGAACAGTTCGTCGTAGGGCTCGTTGAACCACCGCTCGTCGGTTGGCGAGGTGCGGTCCTGCCCGCGTCGCTCCTCTTCGACGTGGATCACGTCGCGCCAGTAGCGATCGAAGAAGTCGGTGTGTTTCGACTCCTCGTAGAGCTGCGTCGTGATGAACATCTGATCGTTGATGTCTTCAAGCACGATCGCCAGCGGCGCGAGGTCCTCGGTCACCGACTGCTCGCCCGCGCCGAACAGCGCGAGCGACTGCTTGAGGCCCGTAAAGGCGGACTCGGGGAGTTCGGCGACGCCCTCGAGATCCGCCTCGAGATCGATCTCGTGGGGGTCCCAGTGTTTCTCGACCGCGTTTCGGTAGTAGTTGTGCGATCGAACCGTCGTATCGAGTTGCATCACGGGGTGGTCGTTGGCGGCCATACTCACCCGAACATATGCGTCGCAGTCCGATGAGGTTATATCTCATGCAGTAGGGCGTTTATATATCTCGCCGTTGAAGGGCCGCTATGGGACTCATCGCTGAGTTTCAGCTCAGTTCCCCTGACCTCCCGTTGACGGACGCGGTTGCGGCGGTCCCGGACGTCACGCTCTACATCGAGCGGATACTCGTCATCGACCCCGACCGACCCGTCGTCCTCTGTCGCGCGGTCGGGGCCGACGACGGGTTTCTCGAGGCGCTCGCGGCGGACCCGACGGTCGACACGTACGCGACGATAGACGACGGTAACGGGGAAGGAGATGCGATGTACCGCATCAAATTACGGAACCCGCCGCTCCCGATCTACCGGAAGTACGTCGAACTGGGGACCACCCCGCTGGGTGGCATCGTCACCGTCGACGGCTGGTGGGGACGGGCCCGCTTTCCCGACCGGGACGCGCTCGCGGAGTACCGCGCGTTCTGTACGGACCGCGGCAGTACGTTCAAACTCGAGCGACTCACGCGGGAGTCGTCGACCGACGACCCGCCGTTCGGTCTCACCGACGAACAGTACGAGGCGCTCGTCACGGCCCACGAAGCGGGCTACTTCGCGGTCCCGCGGGAGGCCTCGACCGAAGTCGTCGGCGATCGACTCGGTATTTCCGCCCCGTCGGCCTCCGAACGGTTGCGCCGCGGGATCGATCGGTTACTCGAGAACGCCCTGTAACGCATGCCCGGCCCCTCGTCTCGAATGGGCGGCGACGGCAAACCGCCGGTGAGAGGGCAATTCTCAAGACGACTGGTCCGAAAGGAACGTGTATGAGCTCGTCGGAATCGGACGGCGTGACGCTGTCGGTCCGCGCTGCGGAGAAAGGTGACGCCGGCCGGGGCGTCGCACGGATTCCCGAACCGACGCGTCGCCAGCTCGGTATTCTGAGCGGCGACACCGTTGTGATCGAGGGCACGGAGACGACGGTCGCCAAGATGTGGCCCGCCGACCAATCGGTCCCCGAAACCGCCATCCAGATCGACGGGGACACGCGTGCGAACGCCGGCGTCCACGTGGGGGACACGGTTTCCGTCCGCGCGAAGGACAAGTCGGCTATTACCGACGCCGACCGAGTCACGCTGACCGCGCCACCGGGACTGCCCGAACGTCAGCGACGAGCCGCCGAGAACGAAGCGACGGAAAAACTACGCAACCGGCCGGTACGTGCCGGTGAACAGGTCCGGATCGAAGGGATCGACCAACAGCCGTTCAGGGTTACCGACACTGATCCCGACGGGGACGTTCGAATCACGAACGCGACGACGATTCGGATCGTCGACGCCGAAGCGGGACCGAGCGGCACCGCGAGTTCGACCGACTCCGGGACGACCGATCGCGGCCGCGACTCGACCGAGTCGTCGGGGACGGCAGTCACCGCCGACGCCGGGGCCGCGGGCGGCATCGACGGCCCCGGGCCGAGCTCCGGCGTCACCTACGAGGACATCGGCGGGTTGGACGAGGAACTCGAGCTCGTCCGCGAGATGATCGAGCTCCCGCTGTCCGAGCCGGACCTGTTCCGCCGGCTGGGCGTCGAGCCCCCATCGGGTGTGCTGCTGTACGGCCCGCCGGGGACGGGCAAGACGCTGATCGCCCGTGCGGTGGCCAACGAGGTCGACGCCAATTTCGAGACGATCTCCGGCCCGGAGATCATGTCGAAGTACAAAGGCGAGAGCGAGGAACGGCTCCGCGACGTGTTCGAGCGCGCCGAGGCGAACGCGCCGACGATCGTCTTCTTCGACGAGATCGACTCGATCGCCGGCCAGCGCGACGACGAGGGAGACGCCGAAAACCGGATCGTCGGCCAGCTGTTGACCCTGATGGACGGCCTCGACGCCCGCGGCGAGGTGATCGTTATCGGCGCGACAAACCGCGTCGATACGATCGATCCCGCGCTCCGGCGGGGCGGCCGCTTCGACCGCGAGATCCAGATCGGCGTCCCCGACGAAGAGGGTCGCCGCGAAATTCTCGAGGTCCACACCCGCGGCATGCCGCTTGCCGACGACGTCGATGTCGATACGATCGCACGACGGACCCACGGCTTCGTCGGGGCGGATCTGGATGCCGTCGCGAGCGAGGCCGCGATGGCCGCGATCCGCGATCGGCCGACCGATACCGAGGAGCGCCAGGATTGGAGCCGGAACCCGACGGTCCGGAAAACGCACTTCGATTCCGCGCTCGCGTCCGTCGAGCCGTCCGCGATGCGCGAGTACGTCGCCGAGTCGCCGACCACCGACTTTTCGGACGTCGGGGGGCTTTCGGAGGCGAAACAGACGCTCCGGGAGTCCGTCGAGTGGCCGTTGACCTACGATCGACTCTTCGAGGAGACCAACACCGAGCCGCCGTCCGGCGTCCTGCTGTACGGCCCGCCGGGGACCGGCAAGACGTTGCTCGCTCGTGCGCTGGCGGGTGAAACGGACGTCAATTTCGTCCGCGTCGACGGTCCCGAGATCGTCGACCGCTACGTCGGCGAGTCCGAAAAGGCGATCCGCGAGGTGTTCGAACGCGCTCGCCAGTCGGCCCCGTCGATCGTCTTCTTCGACGAGATCGACGCGATCACGGCCGCCCGCGGCGAGGGCCACGAGGTCACCGAACGCGTCGTCTCACAGCTGTTGACCGAACTCGACGGGATGCGGGAAAACCCAAACCTCGTCGTGCTGGCCGCGACCAACCGCAAGGACCAGATCGATCCCGCCCTGTTGCGCCCCGGCCGGCTCGACACCCACGTCCTGTCTCTTATACACATCTCTNNATCGATCTCGGCGACCTCGCGGCCGAACTCGAGGGATACACCGGTGCCGACCTCGAGGCGCTGGTCAGGAACGCCTCGATGCGAGCGATCCGCGAGGTCGCCGACGAGTACGGGCCCGAGGCGGCGAACGAACGGGCGTCGGAGGTCGTCGTCGACCGCCGGCACCTCGAGGCCGCACGGGAGGAAATGGACACGGCATAACCCGGGCGGCGGATGGCGGGCAACGGGGTCGTCCTATCGGCGTCGAAGGACCGGTCGCGACACCTGTCACACGAACTGTTGCGAGGATGTCCGTCAGACGCCACGCGCACGTTCAGCCGAGATGATCAACTCGGCAGGGCCATCGAACACATTGGCCGCCGTCGCCGACAATCGTGACTCCAACGAGTCGGACGCGGATCGCTGGCCATCGGCGCTCAAGAGAACTCCCCGCGGAAAACGAACCGCGCCTCCCAGGGGCCGGGGTGGTCGACGACCGCGACTACTGGAAGCCGATGCGGCTCCCACGACGACCCGTCGGATCGGGGCCGCCCGCCGAACCGCCCTGGAACTCCTCTTCGATCCGCTCGTAGTAGTCGAGGATATCGTCGGTGATCGTCGGCCGGACGTTCTCCATGGCCTGCCGGAAGTGACGCATCTCGACGATATCGGCCTCCTCGTCCTCGCGCAGGGCTTCGATCGCCGCCTCGCGGGCGATGGACTCGAGGTCGCTGCCGACGTAGCCGTCCGTGATCTCGGCGATCTCGCGCAGCGTGACGTCCGCGGCCAGTGGCGTGTTCTCGGTATGGATCTCGAGGATGCGTTCGCGGCCGTCGACGTCGGGCTCGCCGATCATGACGAGTCGATCGAAGCGCCCCGAGCGCAGTAGTGCGGGGTCGATCATGTCCGGGCGGTTGGTCGCGCCGATGACCATCACGTTGCCCATCTCCTCTAACCCGTCGAGTTCGGTCAGGAGCTGGTTGACGACCCGCTCGGAGACGTTCGAGCCAGTCTCACCGCCCCGGCCCGGCGCGAGCGCGTCGAGCTCGTCGAAGAAGATCACCGTCGGCGAGACCTGGCGGGCCTTGCGGAAGGTCTGACGGATGGCTTTCTCCGACTCGCCGACCCACTTGCTGAGGAGTTGCGGGCCGCGAACCGAGATGAAGTTCGCGTTGGTCTCGTTGGCGACGGCTTTCGCCATTAGCGTCTTGCCGGTCCCCGGCGGGCCGTACAGCAACACCCCGGCCGGCGGATCGACGCCCAGCCGGTCGAACCGCTCGGGGCTCGAGAGGGGCCACTCGACGGATTCTTGGACCTGATCCTTGGCGTCCTGGAGGCCGCCGACGTCGTCCCAGGAGATCTTCGGCAACTCCACGAGGACTTCCCGCATCGCCGAAGGTTCGACCTCGTTTAACGCGCCACGGAAGTCCTCCCGTTTGACGATCATCCGGTCGATCAGGCTCGGCGGGATGTCCTCCTCGTCGAGATCGATCTCGGGGAGGTACCGCCGCAGCGCCTTCATCGCGGCCTCCTTGGTGAGGCTCTCGATGTCGGCCCCGACGAAGCCGTGGGTCTCGTCGGCGAGGTGACCGAGGCTGACGTCGTCAGAGAGGGGCATGCCGCGGGTGTGGATCTGCAGGATTTCCTCGCGGCCCGTCTCGTCGGGGACGCCGATCTCGATCTCGCGGTCGAAGCGACCGGGGCGACGCAGCGCCGGATCGACGCTGTCGACGCGGTTGGTCGCCGCGATGACGATGACCTGTCCCCGTGACTCGAGGCCGTCCATCATCGTCAGCAGCTGGGCGACGACGCGGCGCTCGACCTCACCGGTGACGTCCTCGCGCTTGGGTGCGATGGAGTCGAGTTCGTCGATAAAGATGATCGACGGCGACTCCTCGGTGGCGTCCTCAAAGATCTCCCGGAGTTGCTGTTCGGATTCGCCGTAGTACTTTGAGATGATCTCCGGCCCGGCGATAGAGAAGAAACTGGCGGAGGTCTCGTTGGCGACCGCTTTGGCCAGCAGGGTCTTCCCGGTGCCCGGCGGCCCGTGGAGGAGCACGCCCTGTGGCGGCTCGATGCCGAGCTTCTTGAAGATCTGCGGGTGTTTCATCGGGAGTTCCACCATCTCCCTGACCCGTTGGATCTCGTTTTGGAGGCCGCCGATGTCCTCGTAGGTGATACCGCCCCCGGTCTTCTCGAATCCCGAGATGGGTTCCTCGCGGAGTTCGACGTCGGTATCCTCGGTGATGAGGACCACTCCCTCGGGGTCGGTCTCGACGGCGATCAGCGGGATCGCCTGGCCCGGCGACCGCATGAACGGGTGGTTCGTCGAGGACATCACCGGGACGATGTCGCGGCCGACGACCGGTCGCTTGAGGATCTGCCGTTTCACCATGCCGGCGGCGTCGGAACCGAACTGGACCGACGCCTCCTCGGGCGGTGCAAGCACCAGTTTGTCGGCTTTCGTCGCTTCGGCCTTCCGGATGGTCACCCGTTCGCCGATACCGACATCGGCGTTCTGGCGGGTGAACCCGTCGATACGGACGGTGTCCGTGTTCCAGTCCTGCCGGTCTGCACGCCAGACCTTCGCGGCAGTCGTATCTGCACCCTCGATCTCGATGATGTCGCCCGGACTCAGCTTCAGATGCAACAGCGTGTCCGGGTCGAGTCGGGCGATACCACGACCCGAGTCGTTCGGGTACGCCTTCGCAACCTCCAGTTGAACTTCGTTCATATTTTAGGGACGGCGATGTCAATGACTCCGATTCGTGCGCGGATAGGTTTTTTGCTAGTGTGAGTCATTTCCTGTGCTAGTAGCTATCACACACAGGTAGGACCGGACGCTACAAAGATGTACCGGCCTCGGTTGGTTTTGGCCCTATCGACGCCGTCCGAACGCAAACGGAGAGAGGTGGCCATCTGTGTCTTCCGACTCGAGAAGGACATGCGAACCCTCGCTTTCGACGGCTGCATGGATGTCAGCGGCGACATGATCCTCACCGCGCTCCTCGATGCCGGTGCCGACCCCCCGTTGTCCTCGAGCCCGTGACCGATGCCTGCGGTCGGGTACCGGATCGGCGAGTCGGACACGAGCGGTATCACTGCGACGACGGTCGACGAGTTCCTGCCGGACGCGGATAGCGACGGTGATGTACGACGATGCGGCGGCGGTCGCACACGAGACTCTCCCGGTTCGAACGATCATCGAGCGGCCGTCGGGTGCGGGCCTCACGACCCGTCTCGGTCGGCGGTCGAAAAAGCGATATTGCGTTGGAAAGCTTCTCAGCCGACGAGGAGTCCGATCAGGTCGCCAATCGCGGACGACGTCTCGGTGTCCGAGTCGGTCGTCGAATCGACGATTTCGTCGAGGGCCTCGTCGATCGTCTCGTCGTCAGGGGTCTCGTACTCGTCGTCGCCGTCGGTTTCCTCACCGTCGTCAGCGTCGTCGTCTTCGCCGTCCTCTCCGTTGCCGTCCTCGCCATCGTCGTCATCGGCGAAGTCGCACGCGGTCGCCGTGCCGGTGAACGGATAGGTGGTCGAGTCGACCGCGTAGTCACACGTCTCACCGCCGGCGTTGACGCGGACCAGATCCGGGTGGTCGCTGCCGACGTAGCCTTCGTACGTCCACTCGACTTCGACCGGGCCGTCGTCGGTGTACTCCGTGGCGGTCAGGGAGACGTCGTCGTTGCCGTCCAGTTTCTCGATCACGAACTCGTCGCCGGTCCACGTCGCCTTGGCGAACTGCTCGAGGTCGCCGTCGTCGTTGTAAAACGTGATGGTGTCGATCGCGTCCGCTTCGGTGTCTTCGTTCTCGCCTGCGGTTGCCGTGCCGGCAACACCTGCAACCGTCATGCTCCCGACGAGAGCGACTATCAACAGTGCGGTGAATATCCGTTTCATAGTTTCTTGATCGGGTGATCGCACACGTACTCGAACACTGCCCGAGGGGACACGGGTCGCCACGGCTCACGGCGTTGCACGGCGGCCGTGACTCGCTTTTCCATGCAGATCACCCGTCGAAATCGACCG
>NZ_AOIJ01000038.1 GCF_000337175.1 Natrinema gari JCM 14663
TATCAGCTTTACCGATCATATCACGAATGTCATAATTCAGGAACACGGAGAGCGCGTTGGCCGCTTGCCAGTCGGATGGGTCTCGGCTGACCGAACACGTACCCCCGGCGACGGCCGCCGTGATCACGGTTTTCGACCGATTCGAAGCGAGGGCTCGAGACGCAACTCGTCGTCTCGCCGTCGCCATTGGGACCCGCCGGTCGATCGCGGCGATCCACACGCTGATGTCCTGCCGAGCGTCCCTAACGACGACCTTCCGTTTCAGCGGCCGGTCTACTACCGGATCGATCCGGTGGCGTACTGGGTTCGTGGTGTGCCTACCGACGGCCGCGACCGGTCGGTGGGAGACCGTCTCGAGTCTCCCGGCGGCCCGGATGGGGCCACTATCGCTCCGGGTCGTGGTCTCGATGTCACCGAATCGCTTCGGGCAGGTGGGCTACGACTCACTCGGCTGGGGACTGGCATGCGGTGGCGCGCGCTATCGACTGCCCGGGGAAGACAGAGCGTACTCTGACAGTAGATGAGCGAGCGACAGGAGCGAGCGAATCGGCTGGGGAGAACGTGGGCACCCCCTGCCACGAGAGGTAGACGCGTCGTTCCCGTCAGTCTCAGTCGACCACCGCGCTCGAGACACTGGAATATCGTTCACGCGGTGCACTGCTGGTCTGCCGTGGCAGACAGTGCGCCGCTCGGATCGGACTGGACTCGAGGCCCGTTTGCGAGCCGGCCGGCCGAACGATCGTGGCGGCGGAGTGGTGTCGACGCCACGTGGCGTCGACGAAGTGGTGGTGTCGACAGCAGGGTGTGGTGTGGTCGTGCGTTCGACTCGCGACGCCGACCGGCCGGCTGACCGCCGGGGCTCGAGCGCCGAGCCCCGGGTTACTCGTCGCTGCGGTCGGTCTCGCGGTGGACCAGCCCGGGCGCGACCGAACAGCCACAGGGCCTGACGACGCCGGTGTGGGGACCGGTCGATGTCAGCGCAGTAATGGGCTGCCCGCAACTGGGACACGAGAGCAGCGCCGAGTCGGCCACTCGGCCGTCGCCATCCCGCGTCTCCTCGCTACACATCGCGATCGCACCTCCCGATCGAGAGCGGCGTCGACACTGATCGCGTCGGGCGATTCCGGCGTCGTGCGGGACGTTTATATCCCGGTAGAATTAACGTAATCATGCTTCGAAACCCTCGCGGGTTTGGAAGCGAGTCTCGGGTGGTCACAGCACCCGGGGCATTTCGATACAGCCCCCGTGTCGCTGGAGACCAGCTTCCAGTTTTCAGTTTGATGGGTTGGAACTTATATCTACTGTTAACAACCCATAATGATGCCGCCTCGAGCGGCGGGGCTCGATGCGACTCTCGTGAACGCGAGCACGAACTCCGGCGTCGCCGTCACTCAGCCTCGAGTCGGGCCGGTCACGTGGTCGATACGGTCGCGTGGTCGACTCGACTACAGCGCATAAAAAAGCGAGCGTGGAACCGTTCGGAGAGCGACCGTCTCAGCCGGCGATGAGTGCGGCCAGCTTGCCGCTGAATGCGGACCCGGTGGCGGTCTGCCCGTTATTGTTGGACGCGTCGACCGACTGCTCCAGTGTCTGATTGAGCATCTGGTTACCAACGGAACCTTCGATGGAGGTACCATCAGTAGTACCGTCGTCGTTGGAATTGCCGTTGTTGGACATGCTCTCAGCGGACGTGTCACCCGGGAAGTCACATTCGGTTGTGCCAGCTTTGACTACAACCTCCGAGATTGGCTCTTCAGATGTCCAACGGACGAGGTTTGGTTCGTTGGGTTCTTTGAACTCGACATCGGTAATCGTGACTCCCATAGCGTCGCCACCTTCTGGTTCGAACGAGGTCCCAGTCCATTCGAATTTCACGAGGAGGTTACCATCCGTATCGTAGAACTGGATGTTGCTAATCGCCGGACCGTCAGGATACTCACAGTTTGTGACCTCTCCTTGGAACAGCGCCCCGTTGCCATTATCGCCATTGTCGCCATCATCGCCGTTTATATCGCCGAAGTCAATGTCGACCCCGGTCGCGTTCTGATCGGCGAACTGGAGCGCGTTCTGCTCGATCTGGTTCGCCTGCGAGACGTCTTGCCCCTGCTCGATGTTCACGCCTGCGATTCCCAGATCACCGGTCGGTTTGTCGTCGTGGTGATCCTCACCACCTGCAGCTGCCGTCCCTGCAAAGCCCATGACCGCCAGGCTTCCAATTAACGCGAGCGTCAGTAGTACTGTGGATGTTCGTCTCATAGTTTGGTTTCTGTATTCGTCCAGGCGAGCGCACCGTGTACACGCGGGCTCGTCGATCGGACACGGATCGGTTCGATCACTTCACCGATTCCTCTGCTCTGTTACCGCGAATGCCCGTCTCACGATGCGTCACCTGTTCGATAGCGACCGCAGTGTTCCATATGAAGGCTGAATACCGTTCAGAACCATACTTCTGCCCTACATCGTCCTGCTCGAGCGTTCTCCGAAACTACTGCCAGTAGCTGCTTTTTAGTAGCCAATATGGATTGTCAACGCATCATCACCGATTCGGTGAGTCGGATACAGGCCGACGAGTGACACAGACGTGTGTACGCACCTCGCCCGTCGATATGCTGCCGAGTTGCAGATCCTTGCTGCAGACAGGGAATACGATAGTCAGCCATTGCGTGAACCGCTCTGAGAGATGGAGTAGATGTCCGCTCGTGGAGGATCGTGTCTTCGCACTGTACGACTACGCACAACGCACGAATACAACGAGTAGCCTATCTACTCGCCGCTAAAAATAAAAACGGACGCCGTTGCTGACTGAGGCTGCTCTCTTTACAGGGGCAGTTCGTCGAAGTCGATGTCGACGTCGGTGTCGATCCCGGTCGAATTGGCGTCGTTGTCGTTGGCCTGGTTCGCGGAGATCGTGTACACGTCGTCAACGACGTTGACGTTGTTCTGGTCGACGTCTTGGCTCTGGTACGCAACGGTCTTCGCGTAGCTCGTGTCCGAACTGGCGTACGATGATGCGAGCTGGGTCTGTGAGTTGCTGTTACTCTGATCGTTGTTTATCGTAGTCGTCGCGCTCGAGTCCTGATCGATATCCACGGAGGAATTAACGTCTGGGTTGATCTGCGGCTGTGCCGCTGCTGTTCCGGCGAGCCCCATGAAAGCGAGGCCGCCGATCAATGCTACCGTCAGTGTGAGCGTGAGTGCGCGTTTCATAGTGGATTCGGTCACCGTGTCAGTCGGGCACCACGCGTCTGACCACACCGGAGCGCATCCATAGCGGAGGTGCCTCGTCGTCTGGCGGCGCTGTTGCTGGTCGCAACTAAGCTGCCTCCTCCCGGTAGCGTTCCGATATGGCGCGTTGCCCGGTCGCTACTCATCACAGGGACCCATTTGAACCCGGCAAACGGTTTCGGGCCGAATAGCGGCATTAGAGCACCTGATTGGTGAGGCTAGCGTTCGGGCGGATCGTTCAGCGGCCGGCAGTTGAGTACTTGCCCTCGTTTCGAGGACGCTACCGCGTGCGTCTTCGATCCGTCGCGTTCGACCGCCTCAGTCTCTCCAGTGCCCCTGTGAAACGATCGGCACGCGACCACGATGCGCTAATATTCGACTTCGGCGGCCGAAACGGTCCGCGAATCGTGAGCGTTCGCGTCGGTTTGCTTCGGCGCTGCCACGACGGCCTGTGACTGCGTGAAGACGATTTTGGTTGCGGAACCATAGTCCGGTATCCGCTCGAGAAGCCACCGATTTCCGCGGATAAGCAGCGGCCTATGGATTCGAAGGCCGCTTCATACTGCTGCCAACCTGTCGATAACAAAGGGACTCATGCGGATAGGATGATTTGCATCGCGGAGACTCAGAAACGAAAGACCATCACGATACAGATCACACGATCAATGACAACCACTACAACGAGACGCTCACGAGCTACGACACTCTTTCTGTCCTGTATGATCGCCCTGTCGATGGTCGCGGCCGGCGTGCCGGCTGCGACCGCAGGCGGAGAGGGTGAGTTGAATGCCGGAACGGTACACGCACTCGAGCAGGGTGAGGAACTCTATCTCGTGTTCGGAGCCGATTTGAGCGAGCAGTCGCTCGAAGAGTACGTCAACGAGCACGCGGACGACTCGAGTAATGCCGACACCGAGATCGTTCAATACCAGGACGTCGATCAGGTCAACATCAACGAGCAAGGCTCTGCGGTGTCGATCGCGATCGACGGCGGCGAGGCAACCGCCATCCAGGAAGCGAACCAGGAGAACGACAACGTCCAGAGCGGCGAGGCGGTCACCGAGAGCGGTGGCGTCGAGACCGCGACAACCCAGTTCGAGAACGTCGGCGACGTCAACATCATTATCGGCAACGGCGGCGACCAACAGTTCGATGGCTGGGGGATCAAGGACAAGAAGGGCGACGACAAGACGATCACACAGGAAGCGGTTGCCGGCGTCGCCCAGTCCCAGACGGTCGGGCAGGTCAACTACAACAACCAGAGTACCGCCTTCGCCTTCGCGATGAACGACAGCGACGCGACCGCCCTCCAGCAGTCCTACCAGCGAAACGAGAACCTCCAGGAGGGGATGGCCAACGCCTCGAACGTCTACCTCGGTGACGGCAAGGTCGGGCACAAGAAGGACAAGTCGGGCGACCACGGCGCTGGCTCGAGTACAGGACAGGACGCTGACGCGCTGCTCGAGCAGTCTCAGGACGTCGTTCAGGAGAACGTCAATGAACAGGGCGGTGCAGTCGCCATCGCTATCGGCGAGAACAGTACCGCCACGGCGATCCAGTTCACCGACCAGAGCAACCTTAACGAACAGATCGGGAGCGCCGACGCCTCGAACCTGATGGCGACGGCCACCGGAATGAACGTCGCGACCGCGGGCGATGTCAGCGGTGACATCCTCTCGACCGAGACCGAAGTCAGCGAACCGGACAAGGAAGACAAGAAAGACGGGATCGACGGCGAACAGGTCGCGACTGCTGGCGTCGCCCAGCAACAGGGGGTCGAACAGCGAAACATCAACCTGCAAAACACCGCACTGGCCATCGCACAGAACGGTAGCGAATCCACCGCGATTCAGCTCGCCTACCAGCAAAACTACAACGCACAGGTCGGCTACGCCGACGCCATCAACGTCTACGCGAGCCCCGGCTACGTCACCGACGACGTTACCCGGACCTCGAGTACGACCGTGACGGTCGACGGCAACGCGGGCGAGGACAACCCCGGCACGTCGTACGACTACGCCGGTTCCGCGAACCAGACGAACGACGCCGAGCAGACCGCGAGCGCGGCGATCGAGCAGAGCCAACTCATCACACAGGAGAACATCAACGAGCAACACACCGCCGTCGCGGTCGCCGAAGACGGCGGCAGTGCCGGGAGCTCACAGATCAGCCTTCAGGAAAACGAGAACGTCCAGCTCACGTCCGTCGCCTCGACGAACGTCTGGGCCGGCGCGTAACGGTATCATAGTTCGTCACACGGCCGATGTTCGGCCGCAGTGACCGACAACTTTCGCTTCTTTCGACGCCACCACGAAGCCACCGGAGCGGTGCGTCTCATCGTTCCCGACGGACGTGAGTGCGGCCACGATGCCGGTAGGGACCCGACTACGACTCGTCCTGGTCGTCCGGTGTCGCCGATCCGTCCCCGTCGTCTCGATGTTCGGCGAGGGCTTCGTCGACCGTCAGGTCGCCGGCGGCGACACGCCGAGCGAGCACCTCGTCGATCGCCCGGTTGTGTTCGCTTCGCTCCCGCGAGCGGTCCTTGATGACCTGCAGTTCACCCGCCGTCGGTTCGATTTCGCGTGCGTCGACGACCTCGCCCTCGAGTCGGGCGATGTTGACCGCCGCCAGCACGTCGCCCATCCCCCGCGCACCCGTGCCGAGATAGGGGGTCGTCCCCGTCTCGTCGACGAGTTCGACCTGCACGGTATCGAGTTCGTTGACTAGTTTCGCGCTCTCGAGGCGGGAGCCGTCGCCGATCCGGACGACGGGCGACGGGGCCTCGGCGGCCTCGCGTTGGATCACGTCGACCGCGTCGCCGAGGGGGACCTGAAACGTCGCGACGATGGTCTCGCCGGTCAGGACGGCGATCCCGGGTTTCTTTCCCGGATCGACGCCGATGACCGTCCGGCCGCCGTTGCCGCGAACCGCCGCCAGCGCCCGGTCGACCGTCCGTCGAGGGTCGTCGGGGTCGGCGACGATCGTCGGGACGTCCGCGAAGGCGTCGGCGTTGTCGGCGTCGGTGACGACGACGGTTGCCTGCTCGGGAAGCGCCGCATCGGGTTCGATAGTCGTAAACGTCGTTCCGCGGTCGCGGAGTTCGTTGACGACCCCGTGGTATACCTCGAAGTCCGTCGTAGCGACGACGATCACGAATCGGACTTGGCTCCGGTGAGGAATAAACGTACCCGAACCGCGAGCGGCCGCCCGTTCCGGGGCCTTTTTGCGCATCCCATCCCAACTCGGACCGTGATCGACGAGGCGATTCCGACCGGCTGTGGCCCGATCGACGAGTTGCTCGGTGGGGGGTTCGAACGCGGCACCGTCACGCAGTTGTACGGCCCGCCGGCCGCCGGGAAGACGAACCTCGCGCTGTCGGCGGCCGTGGAAACGGCCGTCGAGGGCGGGACCGCGGTCTATATCGATACCGAGGGGGTGTCCGTCGACCGCTTCCAGCAGTTGCTCGAGGCCACCACCGGCCGATCGTCGCGGGACGGGGCCGAGCCGGACGATATCGAGGCCGTCGCCTCGCGAATCGTCATCGAGGACGTACTGGACTTCGAGGAACAGGCCGAAGCCGTCCGCGACGCCGAGGAGTTCGCCGAGCGCGCGGACCTGATCGTGGTGGACAGCGCGACCGGCTTCTACCGTCTCGAGCGCACCGCAGACGGTGACGAGGGCGAGGCGCTCCGGAGCGTCACCCGACAGGTGACGCATTTGCTCTCCCTGGCCCGCAAACACGATCTCGCGGTCGTCCTGACCAATCAGGTCTTCGCCGATCCCGACTCGGATCGCACCAAGGGACTCGGCGGCAACACCTTAGAACACTGGACCGGAACAGTCGTCCGGCTCGAGCGCTTCCGCGGCGGGAAGCGACGCGCGACGCTGGAGAAACACCGCTCGAAGCCCGCCGGGGAGTCGGCGCAGTTCCGGATCACCGAGACCGGACTCGAAGGCGGAGACGACACGCGACGGGGCTGACACGCGGTTCGAGATGTCTCGACCGCGTTCGCTCGCCGCGATTCGCGGTCGGATCGCAATCGCAATTCGTCCCCGTTCCGGAACTGATCGGCGAGTGCGACGACCTACCGGCCCCCAGTCGCTCCGACTCGGGTTTTGGATCGTCGCTGCAAAAAAGACGCAACCTGGGGGAGCCGCGAGTTCGCACGCGGTGGTACCGACTTAGATCTGGTTGAGCTTCCGCAGGAGCTGGCCGCGGTACTCCTCGTCGCTGGTGACGCCTTTGAGTTCCAAGACGTTGCGCTCGAGTTTGTCGAGCGCGACCCGGAACGAGTTCTCCGCGCCGTAGCCTTCACCGGTGCCGGCGACCTGATCCTTGTTCGTCCGCAGGCGGATCTGACACTGCACGAGCGGCGTCCCACGGAGCTTCTCGTTGTGCTCGTGGAAGCGGACGTGAGCGTGCATCACCTGCATGTCGGCGTACTTGTCCGCGACGTCTTCGATGCTCTGGACGATCGACTCTCGAGTGATGGTATCG
Source organism: Natrinema gari JCM 14663 (assembly GCF_000337175.1). GTDB lineage: Archaea > Halobacteriota > Halobacteria > Halobacteriales > Natrialbaceae > Natrinema > Natrinema gari. Next base: position 7,724 of record NZ_AOIJ01000038.1, read on the forward strand.
AGCATCGAGATGTTCGTGATCTGAACGTCCATGTGTTCCTCCTCGGTGAACGTCAGCGCGCGCAGGACGTCCGTCTTGGTGATGACGCCGGTGACGACGCGGTCGTCGTCCGCCGGCGTGACCATCAGCCCCGCGAAATCGTTCTCGAGCATCGTCTCGACGGCTTCCTTGGCGGTCGCGTCGACCGTCGTCGTCTCGACGGGACTCGTCATGATGTCGTAGATCGGCACGTCGAGCAGGCGCTGGGTGTCGCCGACCCGATCGCCGGTCGTCGTCGTGTGGTTCTCCCGGATGACGAAGTCGGCGATGTCGTGGGTCGTCACGACCCCGGAGAGGTAGCCGTTTTCGTTCATGATCGGCAGCCGGGAGACGCCGTACTCGCGCAGGTGGTTGATCGCCTTCCCGACCCCGTCGTCCTCGGTGAGCGTGACCGGATCGGCGGTGTAGATGTCCGCGACGGTCAGCGTATCGAGGTTCTCCAAGACCGCCTTGAGAATGGCGTCGTTGGTGATGACGCCCCAGAGGTCGCCGTTCTCGAAGACCGGCGCGACCTTGGCGTTGCTCTCGACGAGCACGCGCGCGGTCTCTCTGACGTCTTCCTGCCGGTCGACCTTGGGCGACGGCGTGCTTCGACTCGGTTTGGTGAGTGCCGCGACCTTGGCGTCGTCCTCGACGTGGGATTGGAGGATCTCCCGCTCGCTGATGACGCCCTCGTACTCCCCGTCGTCGGTGACGATAATTCCCTTGGGGTTGCCGTTCTCAAACATCGAACGGACCTTCCCCATGCGTGTGCCGACGTCGACTTCGATGAACTCCGTGGTGGCGATATCAGCGATATTCATCCTTCTAGGGATAGCTACTGTCGCAGAGGTATTTAAGGTACTGCCCGTTTTATCGATGGGGGATCACCCAGGGGGTTTTTGTACTAGCCGTTGAATCGGCGGCCGATGCTCGATATCAGCGTCTTCGGTCGCTACACCTACCTCCTCACGGAGGTAGTCTGGGGTACCGTCGCCGCCCTCCTGTTGCGTCGCGCGAACGCGCTTCGAAAGGCGGCGGTGACCGTCCTCGCGCTCTACCCGATCGCCTACGTCTGGGACCGGTATACCCTTGCCGTGGGCGTCTTCGATATCAAACTCCGGACGGGAATCGACATCGCCGGCATCCCGCTCGAGGAACACCTGTTCATGGCAGTCGTCCCCGGACTCGTCATCGGGATTCACGAGACGATCTTCGGTGACGGAGCCGCGAACTGCTGAGCGGCCCGTTTTCCGTTCCCGACGGGGCCTGCTCGTCTCGTCATGTGGACACACCGTCTCACGACATGTAAGAGATCGTGACTGTCTTGTACCGGGGGACCGATACGTAAACTAATGGACGGTCCGCGGTCCACGGCGACGGCACCCGATACGGCGGAGCGCACTGACCGTGCGCTGCTTCGGGGCGTCGCGACGATTCTCGTCGCCGTCGCCCTCGTCTGCTCGCTCGCGCTCGGAACAGCGCTGTTCGCGCCCACCCTCATCAACGGCCTCGGATTCGAGGACGGCCCCTCGCCCAGTTCCGAGCCGCCGCCGGCCGGCGAACGCACCCCCGCGGTGACCGACCCGGACGACCCCGGGAACTCGAGTTACGAGACCGATATCGAGACGATCAGATCCCCCACCGTCGAGGACTTCGTCCACGCCGAAATCAACGAGCGCCGGGCCGAGCACGATCTTCCCCCTCTCGAGTGGGACGGGACGGTCGCATCAGTCGCCCGCGCCCACGCGTACGATATGGCCTCCGACGAGTACTTCGAACATACGAACCCCGACGGCGAAGGACCCTACGACCGGTTCGAGGACGTCGACAGCTACTGCCGCGGGTACGGCGAGAATATCGCCATGACGTGGGTCGATCGGCGCGTCCAGCGACCCGACAGCAACGATGTCGTCCGCTATCAGACCGCCGAAGCCCTCGCGAACGGGCTGGTCGATCAGTGGATGAACTCCACGGATCACCGGCACGCGATCCTCGAAGCGGGCGAGACGCCCCGCTGGGATCGCGCTGGCGTCGGCGTCTACATCGCCGAGGACGGCTCCGTCTACGCGGGCCAGAACTTCTGTCGCGAATGGTGACCGGCGGTCGGACACACCGCCTCGAGCGGTTCCGGAGACGGCGACAACGTGACAGGTGACCGGCTGTCGGCACGGCGAACCACGTACACGTTATTAGACCCGACCGTCGTACGGTCCGTATGGAGGTTCCGGAGACACTCACCGCGATCTATCGGACGGCGAGCGACCGCGATCTCAGTTTTCTCGCCGCTGGCTTCGCCTACTACGCGTTCGTCTCGCTGATCCCGCTCGTCTTGCTCGCGCTCGTGGTCGGATCGGTGATCGGCGGCGAGCAAGCAGCCCAGCGGCTGATCACCGCCGCCGGTGATGTCCTCCCGGCGTCGGGCGAACAGTTAGTCACCAACGCATTGACGACCGAATCGGGCCGTGCCGAGGCGACCGTCGTCGCGTTCCTCGTCGCTACCTGGGGCGCGCTCAAGGTTTTTCGCGGCCTGAGCCTCGCGTTCGATAAAGTCTACGACGAGATCGCCGAGGACACCCTCGTCGATCAGATCAGGGACGGGCTCACCGTGATCGTCGCCGGTGCAGTCGCACTCGCTCTCATGATCGGGATCGGCGCGGCCCTCCAGTTCGTCCCCGAGACCGTACCGTTCGTCGACCTGCTCGGCTGGGTCGCGTTACTGGCGGGGCTCGTCTTCGTCTTCCTTCCGATCTACTACGTCCTCCCGCCGATCCCGGTCACCCTCCGCGAGGTGCTCCCGGGCGCGCTCTTCGCGGCCGTCGGCTGGACGATCCTCCAGTTCGGATTTCAGCTGTACGCGTCGAACGCCGCCCAGTACGAGGCTTACGGGGCCGTCGGGGCCGTCCTCCTGTTCGTCACCTGGCTGTACTTCGCCGGCATCATCATTCTCGTCGGTGCCGTCCTCAACGTCGTCCGCGTCCAACCGCCGCTCGCCGATTAACGCGGCCTCGGGGACGACGCCGTCTCGCTCCGCTCGAGGTGTGGAACTGAATTCTGGCGGCTATCGTCAAGGCTCGGTTTCAGCCGTTGAGCGACGGCCACCTCGTCACGATCCCGCTGAGGTGGCTGATTTCTAGCAGAGAGACCCACGGAGTTTCTGCCAGTTTCCTCTCCGCTGAACAGTACCGCCGTGCCCTGGGGGAAGGATTATGTCCCCAGCAGCGACAGACCATCACGATGAGCGACGAGCAATCGACCTCCACCGCGACCGACGACGCCGGCGCGGCCGACGAGACCGATTCGACGGGCAGCTCCGAACCCGGCGGCGGTCCCCAGCGCGTCGTCTCCGAGGAGAGCGTCGACGACATCCTCGAGTCGCTGGATTCGACGCCGTCGGAATCGGCGGCGTCGGCCGACGCGGCCGTCACGACGAGCGTCTCGAGCGAGTCCGTCACCACCGTGGCCGACGAAGACGGGACGCCCACGGCCGACGAGCCGACGAGCGACGACAGCGACCACTCGACGCCGGAGCCGACCGCCGAAGCGGACCCCGCCGACGGTGGGTCGGACGAGGGCTCGAACGCCACCGACGCCGCGACGGTCGACGCGGCCGCGTCGTCGCTCCCCGACGACGCCTCGCTCGAGGACCTCGCCGCTCGCGTCGAAGAGGGAACGGTCACCGGGGCGGACGTCCGCGCATCCGAAGCCGGCGACGGGCGGGCATCGACGCCCGAGATCGACGACGTCGACCTGTCGATGGACGACCTCGAGACGAGCCACCGCGGCGGGACCGAGACCGAGACAGCGGTGCCCGACGATGCTGGCCCGCTCGCCGGCTCGGTCGACCGGGACGCGGACACCGAGACGAACGACGAGGACGAGAGTCCCGGACTGTTCGGTCGGCTCGCGCGACTCTTCTCGAGATAACTGGCCGATGCGGACGCTGTCCCGGCTCGCGCCGCTCGAGTCCGCGGGACCGATCCGACGGCGGGGTCCTGTCCATCGGAACAGTGATGAGACTACATTGAACACTAAGTCGCAATGTCATCGGACGACACACGTGAGTGGGCCGAGCGTCGGAAAACGACGAACCTGCTTCTCGGGACGAATATCGTGGTGCTCGCGGCCGGGTTCATTCGGCTCGGCAACGTCGGACCGTGGATGGTACAAGTCCTCTCGGAACTCGTCCTCGTCCTCGTCCTGGTCACTGCGGTGCTTCTCGTCTTCGGGAGTCTCTTCAATCACGAGTAACACCGATCGGGATCACAGCAGGGCTGGCCCCCATTCGAACCCGTCCGTACCCGCTCTCGTGACTCACGCACTCGCTCGCGGGCGGAGAATCGGGGACGAGCGCTAAAAACGAACGCACCGCTCCGTTCGTCGCGTTAGTTCGGAAGAAGTGGGTTGGAGCAGATTTGAACTGCCGGCCTCCTCCATGTCAAGGAGGTGTCGTAACCAGACTAGACCACCAACCCTGGTTTGGCTTTCATCCGTGGCCTGCGTCGCCACGCTTTCTGACTGCACTCGTTCGTTGCTCCCCACACCAGTTGAAGGTTTCGAATCGGCCGCCGTACGGGAGTCGGAACCACGCACCCGGTCGATACGCTTAAGATGATGTACTGATTTGGGCATTACAAGACAACTACGTACATTGGTGTGCACTATGAAGGAATACGTCGAACGAGTCACGGACGGGGCGGATCTCACGCAATCGGACGCTCGAGCGGCCTCGGCGGCCGTTTTCGAGGGTGCGACGGAGGCACAGATCGGCGCGTTGCTGGCGGCGCTGCGCGCGAAAGGGGAAACGGAAGCCGAGATCGCGGGCTTTGCTGAAGGGATGCGCGACGCGGCCAGAACGATCTCGCCCGACCGGGAGCCGTTAGTCGATACCTGTGGCACCGGCGGTGACGAGTACGATACGATCAACGTCTCGACGACGAGCGCGATCGTCGCGGCCGGTGCGGGCGTCCCGGTCGCCAAGCACGGCAACTACTCCGTGTCCTCCTCGTCGGGCAGCGCGGACGTCTTAGCGGAAGTCGGCGTGAACGTCGAAGCTGAACCGCCGGCCGTCGAGGACGCCATCGAGGACGATGGCATCGGTTTCATGCTCGCGCCGGTGTTCCACCCGGCGATGAAGGCGGTCATCGGCCCGCGCAAGGAACTGGGCATGCGGACGGTCTTCAACGTCCTCGGGCCGCTCACGAACCCCGCCGGGGCGGATGCACAGGTCGTCGGCGTCTACGACCCGGCCCTCGTCCCCGTGCTCGCGGACGCCCTCGCTCGCATGGCCATCGAGCGCGCGCTGGTCGTCCACGGTTCAGGAACCGATGAGATCGCAATTCACGGCGAGACGGTCGTTGCGGAGGTCGACAGCGATTCCGTCGAGGAATACGCGCTCGAGCCGGCCGATCTCGGGCTCGAGGAACACGACATTACGGCCATTGCCGGCGGCTCGCCGGCGGACAACGCTGAGGACATGCGCGGCATCGTCGCGGGTGACGTGACCGGCGCGAAACGCGAAGTCATCCTCGCGAACGCCGGCGCGGCGATCTACGTCGCCGGCGAGGCCGACTCGCTCGAGGCCGGCGTCGACGTGGCCCGGGAGGCGATCGACTCCGGCGCGGCGGCCCGCAAACTCGAGCGACTCCGCGGCGCGACGGCACGGGCGGGGGGACAATGACGCGGGTCAAGATCTGCGGTCTGACCAGCGACGCCGATCTCGAGGCCGCGATCGAGGCGGGCGCGGACGCGGTCGGGATCATCTGTGATGTTTCGGTCGACACGCCCCGTGAGGTCTCGATCGAACGGGCTGCGGCGCTCGCAGCGGCCACCCCGCCGTTCGTGACGAGCGTCCTCGTGACGATGCCGGCCGGCCCCGAGGAAGCGATCGAACTGGTCGAGACGATCGAACCCGACGCGATTCAGATCCACAGCGACATCCGGACCGGCGACCTCGCGTCCCTGCGCGCGACCCTCGAGGCGGACCTTCTGCTCGCGGTCGACGCCGACGACGCGGCGACCGCGGCGGCCTACGACGACATCGTCGACGGCCTCATCGTCGACACGCCGGGCGAGGACGGGGGTGGCGGCACCGGGCGGACCCACGACTGGGACCGGACCCGGCTGGCTGCCGCCGACCTCGAGTCGCCGCTGATCCTCGCGGGCGGCTTGACGCCCGACAACGTCGACGATGCGGTCCGCACGGTCGATCCGTTCGCGGTCGACGTCGCGAGCGGCGTGGAAAAACGTGGCGGGGTCAAAGACGCCGAGGCCGTCCGAACGTTCGTCGATCGCGCCAAAAACGCCCGCAGACCGGCGGAGCCGTAACCGTGACCGGACACGACTCCGTCTCGATGCCGGCCGACCGGCCCGCGTTCGACATCGATCGCGAAACCTTCCGCGACTACGCGGGCACGAGCGCGGACCGGACGGATCGACCCGTCGTCGTCCACGCCGTCGCGACGCTCGGGATCGAGACGACACCGCTGGCCGCCTACGCCGCGCTCACCGGTCGCTCCGAGGCGACCGATCGCGAGCGGTCGCCGTACGCCTTCCTGCTCGAGAGCGCGGAGAAGACCGCCTCGAGCGATCCGGATGGGGCGTTCCGACCCAGCGCTGCGGGGGCCGAACGGCACGCGCGATACTCCTACGTCGGGTACGATCCCGAGGCCGTCGTGACGGTCGAATCCGGCACGGCCACCGTCGACGCACTGTCCGACGACGCGCCCCTCGAGTCGATTCGGACGGACGCCGAGGGCGACACCGTCGACGCGCTTCGAGCCGCGATGCCGGACGTCCGCCTCGAGAACGCGCCCGACCACGACCGCCAGCATCTGGACGGCGGACTCGTCGGCTTCCTCGCCTACGACGCCGTCTACGACCTCTGGCTCGAGGAAGTCGGCTGTGAGCGGCCCGACTCGCGGTTCCCCGACGCGCAGTTCCTGCTGACGACGAAGACGCTCACCTTCGACGAGCGCGATGGGACAGTCTCGCTGGTCTGTACGCCGGTCATCGAGGCTGACGACGACCCGGACGACGTGTACGACGCGCTCGAAACGGAAGCCGCCGCTGTCGCGGCGACGCTGCGCGAGGCCGACGAGCCCCGGACCAACGGCTTCACCCGCGAAGGCGAGCGTGCCGGACCGAAAGCGGAATACGAGGAGAGCGTCCGGCGGGCGAAAGAACACGTCCTCGATGGGGATATCTACCAGGGCGTCATCTCTAGAACGCGAGAGCTCTACGGCGACATCGATCCCATGGGCTTCTACGAGGCGATGCGGGACGTGAACCCGTCGCCGTACATGTACCTGCTCGACCACGACGATCTCACCGTCGTCGGGGCCAGCCCCGAGACCCTGATCTCGGTGCGCGGCCGTGAAGTCATGTCGAACCCGATCGCGGGCACCTGTGATCGGGGCTCGAGTCCCGTCGAGGACCGTCGACTGGCGGGTGAGATGCTGGCCGACGGGAAGGAACGCGCCGAACACACGATGCTGGTCGATCTCGCGCGCAACGACGTGCGCCGTGTTTCGGAGCCGGGATCGGTCCACGTCGACGAGTTCATGAACGTCCTCAAGTACAGCCACGTCCAGCACATCGAGTCGACCGTGACCGGGACGGTGGCCGACGACTCGGACGGGTTCGACGCGACTCGAGCCGCCTTCCCCGCGGGAACGCTCTCGGGAGCTCCCAAGATCCGGGCGATGGAGATCATCGACGACCTGGAGTCCGACCCGCGGGGGCTCTACGGTGGTGGCGTGGGCTACTACTCGTGGACCGGCGATACGGATTTCGCGATCGTCATCCGGACTGCAACCGTTGAGGACGACGGCTCACGGGATCGGATCACGGTCCAGGCCGGCGCGGGACTGGTCGCGGACAGCGACCCCACCGCGGAGTACGAGGAGACCGAACAGAAGATGGGTGGCGTCCTTGCGGCTCTCGAGAAGATCGAACGTCCGGCCGCGGAGCAGACGGCGGACGACGACACCGACGCGACGGCAGAGGTGAGCCGATGAGCACTGCGAGGCCCGATCGCGACACGGACGCGGCGGCGGATGAGCACAGCGACGCGGACCCGATCACAGTGCTGTTCGTCGACAACTACGATTCGTTCACGTACAACCTCGTCGAGTACGTCAGTCAGCAGGCCGGCACCGAGACCGTGGTGTTGAAAAACACCGCGTCGCTCGCGGACATCCGCGCCGTCGATCCCGACGCGATCGTCATCAGTCCCGGCCCTGGCCACCCGAAGAACGACCGCGATGTCGGCGTGACCATGGACGTACTGCGGACCCTCTCGCCCGAGCTACCGACGCTCGGAATCTGCCTCGGCCTCGAGGCCGCCGTCTACGAGTACGGCGGGACCGTCGGCCGCGCGCCGGCCCCGATCCACGGGAAGGCCTCCGCGGTCGACCACGACGGCGAGGGGGTCTTCGCGGGCCTCGAGCAGGGCTTTCGGGCGGGCCGCTATCACTCGCTCGTCGCGACTGCAGTGCCGGATTGTTTCACGATTTCGGCGACTGCCGAACACGGGGACGAGACGCTCGTCATGGGCGTCCGCCACGAGTCGTTCCCCCTCGAGTGCGTACAGTTCCATCCCGAGAGCGTCCTCACGGCCAACGGCCACGACGTGATCGAGAACTTCCTCGCGCGGGTCTGACGCGACCCTCTTCGGGTCGTCCTCGAGACGGGGAGAAAAGCAGTGGGTCCGGCGCGGCGTCGTCCCCCGCGCCGGAAATCGGTCACCAGCCGCGCCGGTCTCGTTAGACGCCGGGGAGCAACTCGAGTTGCCCGACCGCATAGAGGGCCGCGAGGACGACTGCGGCGACGATACCGACTCGAACGGCGAGTTTGATCGCGATTCGGAGCGCGATGACGGCGACCGCGAAGGCGGCAAGTAGGGCCAACACCAGCAGGATCGGTGGTGCCGACGTTAGTGCATCGAACATACGCCAGTGGCCACGCCCCAGGGACGTAACCTTTCTGGATATCGTGACTGATCCGCAGCGACGACTGACTCTCGAGAACCCATTGGCGAAAGAAAAAATCACGGGACTGCGACCCCATCTCGTCGGTTACAGTCACTTTCAGTCCGGTCTGAAAATCGTTAAGACGGTCCGCGACGTAGCTATTGTTGACCACACAGGCGGCCGTTTCGGCGGTCGTGGGAGAGTGGATCACGATAGGTTATAGAGATATCTCTGAAACCACATTTGTACTACTACAAGAAAAGTAGGACAACAACACCACGTTTTATGATGGATGCATGAATACCGAACCTTCGTCACGAATGATGTGCGCACGGAATCCGACTCACGCCAGAATCGACGCGCGGAAGCGGTATAGCGCCGGGGTGGCCCACACATGAGCGATGCCGAACTTTCCGCGGCGGATCTCACTCTCCCGATCAAACGCTCCGATGGGGAGACTCTCGAGGAGCGATTGACCGCCAACGCCTATCACAACATTCTACCGGCCCGCTATCTCCGCAAGAACGCCGACGGCGATCTCATCGAGGACCAGGAAGATCTCTTCGACCGCGTCGGCAAGAACATCGCGCTGGCTGAAGCCGTCTACGAAGCCAAAAACCGTGACCGCGAAATCACGGTCACGCCCGACCAGCTCAAGCCCGACCACCCGCGACGGGACGAACTCGCCGCCGAAGTGTTCGGCGCGGGCACCACCACCGAAGGCGACGCCGAAACCACGCTGTCTATCTACAACGTCAACAAGTTCGCCTACGACACCGTCGTCCCCGAACTCCCCGACGAGATTCGCGACCACGTCGAGTCGGTCGCCGACGAGTTCCAGGGCATGATGGAGAATCTGGACTTCATGCCGAACTCGCCGACCCTGATGAACGCCGGCGACGAACTCCAGCAGCTCTCGGCGTGTTTCGTCGACTCCCCTGAGGACGACATCGACGACATCCATCAGACCGCCAAGGAGGCCGCACAGGTCTTCCAGAGCGGCGGCGGCATGGGCTATGCGTTCTGGCGGCTCCGACCCTACGGCGACGCGGTCGGCTCGACCGGCGGCATCGCCAGTGGTCCGATCACGTTCATGCGCACGTACGACCAGATGTGCGAGACGATTGCCCAGGGCGGCGCGCGACGCGGCGCACAGATGGGCGTCATGCGCGTCTCCCATCCCGACGTCATCCAGTTCATCCACGCCAAGAACAAGGACGTCTCGCTGGCCGAGACGCTGCGCCTGAACGACCCCGACGACTACACGCACACCTCCTTCCAGGAGGCTCTGGCTGAGGCTCGCGAACTCATCGACGACGAGGGCCGAGTCCCCAAGCACCTCCGAAACGCCGTCGAGGGCCACCTCTCGAACTTCAACATCTCCGTCGGCATCACCGACGACTTCATGGACGCCGTCAAGAACGGCGAGGAGTTCACGTTCACCAATCCCCGAACGGGCGAGCCCCATATCGCCACGGCGGAGACGAAAGAACTCTACGAGATGTTCGGCCTCGGCGACCACGTCGAGGTCGGCGCGGAACTGTCGATCCCGGCCGAGGAACTCTGGGACGACATCGTCGAGGGTGCCCACGAGAACGGCGAACCCGGCGTGATCTACCTCGAGCGCGTCAACAAACAGCACTCCTTCGACGTCGAGAAACACCCCGACCACCGCATCCTCGCGACCAACCCCTGCGGCGAGCAGCCCCTCGAGGAGTACGAGGCCTGTAACCTCGGACATATCAACCTCTCGACGCTTGCGGATCTGGAGGCCCCCGACTGGCGCGTCTGGTACGACGACCACGGCGACGAGTACGAGTCGCTCGAGGCCGCCGTCGACGCCTTCCTCGAGGAGGCGATCGACTTCGAGGAGTTCGACCGCCGCATCGAGATGGGCACGCGCTTTTTGGAGAACGTCGTCACGATGAGCGACTTCCCGGTCGAGAAGATCGAGCAGAAGGTCCGGGAGATGCGCAAGATCGGCCTAGGGATCATGGGACTGGCACAGCTGTACATCCAGCTCGGCATGGAGTACGGCAGCGAGACCTCAAACGAGGTCGCGCGCCAGCTGATGCGCCACATCAACCACACCTCGAAGTGGACCTCCCACGAACTCGCCGAAGAACGGGGCAGCTTCGACGAGTGGGACAAGTCCAAGTACGCGAACCCGACCGAGTACCGCGAGTGGTTCGAGAAGCAAACGGGTCTCGATGCCGACGACTGGGCGGACGGATTCGCCATCCGGAACCACAACACGACCACCATCGCGCCGACCGGCACGACCTCGATGGTCGGCAACACTACCGGCGGCTGTGAGCCGATCTACAACGTCGCCTACTACAAGAACGTCTCCGACGACGTCCAGGGCGACGAGATGTTAGTCGAGTTCGACGACTACTTCCTCCGCGTTCTCGAGGACAACGACATCGACGTCGACGCGGTCAAGGAAGAGGCCAAAGAGCAGATGGCGACCAACCAGTTCGACGGGGTCGAGGGGCTGTCGACGGTGCCCGACGCCATCGGCGAACTGTTCGTCACGACCGGCGATCTCTCGGCCAAAGAGCACGCCGGCATCCAGGTCGCCTGTCAGGAAGGTGTCGATTCCGCGATCTCGAAGACGGTCAACGCGCCAAACGACTCTACGCTCGCGGACGCCAAAGACGTGTTCGAGTACATCTACGAACACGGCGGCAAGGGCGTCACCTACTACCGCGACGGCACCCGCAGCAAGCAAGTGCTGACGACCCGCGCGGACAACGCCGACTTCGCCGACGAAACCGAGGCCGCACAGGCCTTAGTCGAGCAGATCGACGAGATCTTCGGCGGTCTCGAGGCCTTCCTCGAGAGCGACGAAGTCGGGGACGTTCTCGACGCGGACGTCGGCTCGCTGGCCGACGACGATCGCCAGCCGGTCGAGATCGACTTCACCGAAAAGCGCGAGCGGCCGGACGCCTTACAGGGTGTCAGCCAGCGCATCGACACCGGCTACGGGAAGATCTACGTGACGATCAATGAGGACCCCGAGACCGGCCAGCCGTTCGAACTGTTCGCGAACATCGGCCACTCGGGTGGCTTTACGAACTCCTTTACCGAGGCGCTGGCGAAGGTCATCTCGACCTCGCTGCGCTCGGGCGTCGATCCCGAGGAGATCGTCGACGAGCTCTGCGGAACCCGGTCGCCGAAAGTCGCCTGGGACAAGGGCGAACAGATCCAGTCCATCCCGGACGCCATCGGCACCGCGATGCGCCGCTACCTTGACGGCGAGATCGACAAACCGTACCCGAAACAGCAGACGCTCGAGGAGTCGGCTGACGCCGAAATCGCCGACTACGACGGGCCCCAGACCGACGGCGGCGCGGCCGCCACGCAGGGCGGTGCGCCCGCGGACGCCGACGACACGACCCAGGACCTCATCGACGCCGGCGAGTCGCCGGAGTGCCCGGACTGTGGCTCGATGACGCTGTACTTCTCCGAAGGCTGCAAGACGTGCGAATCCTGTGGCTGGAGCGAGTGCTGAGCGCTGACTGAGGCCGTTTTGACGCCGTGTTTCTCGTTCGTGTTTTCGTTCGGGTCGCATGCGACGACTCGTTGAGACGCCACACTTAGCATCGGTCGCCGCGAACGCCGTCGTATGACTGCCGACGGCGGGCGGGGAGCGGACGGTGGCGTCGAGACGGACGGCTCGAGCGACCGGACGGCCGCCGGCCCGCGCTGTCCACACTGCGATGCGGCGATGTACAAGCGCCACTGCAAGTACGTCTGTCCCCAGCACGGGGTCATCATCGATTGCAGCGATCCCTTCCGCTGAGCGCCCGCTCTCGAGTCCCGTCCGAGCGGCTGGCGGTGACGAGTACGCGGCGTCGTTAGCCGTCCGTCGGCGACCGGCTCGCCGTTCGAATCCGGCGGTACGCGGGCCCGGCAAGGAGGAGGACGGCAGCGGCGGCACAGGCAAGCGAGAGCGTCACGCCGACTTCCTCGAGCCCGCCCGCGGTGACCGTCGCCGCCGAGGCACCGACGACGACCGCGGCGATCGTCCACGGGAGTTCGCCGATCACCGTCCCGAGCACTAACTGGCGATACCCGACGCCGCTGACCGCCGCGGCACACGTCGCGACGTCAGAGGGAATCGGTGCCAACCGGGAGGCGGTGACGCCGCGCAGCGGGCCCGCCGTCTCGTAATAGCGCGCGACGGCCGCGCCGGCTCGCTCGAGGAGGGCCATGTCGGCGTCCTCGCCGGCCGCGCCGGCGGCCAGCCAGCGCGCCGCGACGAAGACAGGGAAGACGGTCACCACGACGCCACAGAGCGCGATGGGGACGCCGACGGGGACGCCGACGCCGTAGCCGACGACGACCGCGAGCGGCGTCGTCGGCCACGCGAGGAGGGGGCGCACGAGGTAGAGGCCGGCGACGAGGAGGCCGAACAGGACCGGGTCCGCCGCAACGGCATCGACGGTCCCGATGATCGTCGACGGCGAGACGAGCGCGCCCGCGGCGACCGCGCCGCTGGCCACGATCGCCCCAATGAGCGCACGCGTTCGAACCGACCACAGCGACATCAGCCGACGATTCCCCTCGAGTATTGAAACCTTTGTGTCTCTCGCGAAGCGGCGGCCGCTCGGACGGGCCGACGGAGCGTCGACGGGACAGCGTCCGTCGCCCACCGGCGGACGAGCGACGGGAGTGACGGGCACTCGCGGGTCCGGTTCCCGTGGGAGCCGGCCGCAGTCGCCGACCTAAAGGAAAGGGCTTTTATAATCACACTGGATACGAATGAGTGCAGACAGAGACCGCGAGCGTGGGTAGCCAAGCCAGGCCAACGGCGCAGCGTTGAGGGCGCTGTCCCGTAGGGGTCCGCCGGTTCGAATCCGGTCCCACGCATCGCATCGGTGGACAATGTCCACCACTTCGATGCAGGTGATCTCCCTCCGAGGACATCACCCACGCATAATCCTTTCAGAACTACACCGACGAGCGATAGCCCTGTCGATCGGTACACGCTATCGAGTTGCTGTGATTGCCGATTAGGATACCCCAAACGGACGGTTTACGAGCTGTCGACAGGCCTCATCATCCGACGGCGATAAACGCTCGATGTTCTCCCATCTCGAGGCGCTCGAGTCGGAACTCGACTTCCGCCGCAACGAGGTCCATAGCGCCTGTGTCGGCGAGGGCGTGGGCGTCGACGATTGCCTCGAGTTCGCGGTGATACGGAAGCCAGCGGTCGTCGACGTAGCGCCGAACGGTGGCTTCGTCAGCCGGCAGCGAATAGAACTCCCATATGATCTTAGGATAACAATAATCCGTCAGCCGTTGCGGTTAGGGAGCGGTTTCACTCGATTGCTATCGGCAGTCGGTCAGAGACGGTAACCCCTTTCCCGTTCCGCTCGAACGAACAGCCATGGAATACGTCCCTCGAGAGCGCGTGCGTCTCCTCACTGCCGTCTTGAGCGTCGTCTCGCTAGCGGTCGTCTTCGCTGCTGCAGGGGGACGGATCCCCTCCACGAGCGTGCCGGCGGCTCCGGCGTGGGTTATCGAGACGATCCCGCTCGTTAACGCCGTGCTCAGCGCGGCTGCGATCGGCACGATTACGCTCGGCTGGCGGGCGATCCGGCGCGACGATATCGAACGCCACCGCGTCGCGATGGTCACCTCGTTCGGGCTGTTCGTGGCCTTCCTCGCCCTCTATCTCTACCGGCTGACCGTGACCGGCGGCCCGCAGCCGTTCCACGGGCCCGACCCGGTCTATCAGTTCGTCTACCTGCCGCTGCTGGCGATCCATATCCTCCTCGCGATCGTCTGTATTCCCCTGCTCTACTACGTGCTCTTGCTCGTGCTCTCCCGCCCGATCGCGGAGCTACCCGAAACGAGCCACGCCCGCGTCGGCCGCGTCGCGGCGACGCTGTGGCTGCTTTCCTTTTCGCTCGGGATCGTCGTCTTCGGCCTCCTGCACGTCGTCTACTGAGCCGGTCGCCCGAACCCCGACGGCGACCGTCTCGGCTCCCGCAGGGCGGCTCAGTCGAGGATGTCACCGATCCGTCGGGGTTCTCCCTGGAGATTCGGCTGTTCGGCGACGATCTGGAGGACCTCGTGGTCGGTCACGTCGTAGTAGGACTTGTCGGTCGCGTCCTCGATGAGGGCCTGCTCGAGGCGGAACTCGGTGCCTTCGTAGACGACGTCGACGCCCTCGTCGTCGAATGCGAGCGTTGTCATGGTCGGACGTACGCAGTGGGATACTAAAAGCGAGGCGACTGTGATCGATGACTGATGCGATGCGAGCGCCGACGGCGACGGACGGGCGTCCGACGGACGACTGACGACGCGCGAGGTTTATTAGGCGGTACTCCCTTTGAGCCCGAGTGTGGCCTTCAGCAGGGATCCGCTCGACGAACTCGTCGTCCCCGACGGCACGGAAGCCCAGGAACGCGACCTCGTTACCGACGGGGATGTCCTCGTCGGCGGGCGCTCGAGCGTCGAGTTCGGCGTTCGCGGTCGGAACGTGCTGGCCGGCGAATCGGCCGAGTTCGGCGGCGGGATCGAGGCCGAGGGCGACTGTCGGCTCGACATGTGGTGTGACGTTGCCGAGACCGTCCTGGTCGGCGAGGACGCGTACATCGGCGAACGCGTCCACATCGGCGGCCGACTGAAAGTCGCCGGGGACCTCGACATCGGCGACGACGTCGAGATCGAGGACGGGTTCGAAGCCAACGGCTGGATCGTCATCCGGAACCCGATGCCGACGATCGTCTTCCTGTTCGTTTACCTCAAACACCTCCTCTTGCTCGGCGAGGAAGATGCTGCCCAGCGGCTCGTTTCCGAAATCGTCGACGAGGAGGACGGCGACCCCGACACGGAGCCGCTGGTCATCCCCCGGAACGCGACCGTCGGCGACGACGCCTGGCGCGTCTCGACGCCCGCGACGATCGGCGATGACTGTCGACTCCACGGGAACGTCCGTGCCGAGACGATCGATATCGGTGCGGATTGCAACATCTTCGGGAGTCTCCGGGCGCGCGGCGATGTCTCCGTGGGAGAAACCACCCGTATCCACGGCGACGTGACGACCCGCAACGGCGATGTCGTCATCGACCACGATGCCCGCGTCCTCGGTGACGTCTCCTGTGCGGACCTCGAGCTCGGCCCCGACGCGGAGGTCGACGGCACGATCCGGGCGGACGGCGAGATCACGATGCGGACGACCGAACGCGAGCGCGAGTAACGCGGTTTGATTACGACGCCGACCGACTCTCTCGACACAGCGCCTTGAGCCGCTCGTTTCGTGGCTCTCGAGCCTGCACCGGCTCCGCCGAGAGGCGACGCTGTGACGACGCAGTCGGTATCGTTCTTTCCGAACCGAACACGGCAGTCACGATGACCGTCGCCATGTATCGGCGATTTTGACCCCTATTCTTAATACTGATAATCTGATAGGGGGCGACAGGCATGCTAAATATAGACATACACCCACGGGAGGAGTCATGCGATCAATCGTTCTGACCAAAGGCGTCCCGGACTTCTCCGAGGGGGCCGTCTCGTTCGACGAGGACGGTCATCTGGAGCGGGGGAAGACGCCGACAGTGATGAATCCGAACGACGAGGTCGCGCTGCAGGCCGCGCTCCAAACGACGGTCCGCCACGGTGGCCACGTCAGCGGCATGAGCATGGGGCCGCCAGGGTACGGCGAGGTCCTACAAGAGGCGATGGCGTCGGTCTACACCGACGACAGCTACCTGCTTTCGGACCGTGAACTCGCCGCCTCCGACACGTGGGCGACGGCGATCACGTTGAGCGCCGGCCTCGAGACGTACCAGGAGGAAGTCGCCGACATCGACCTCGTCTTTGCGGGGTTCAAGACGGCGGACGGCGAGACGGGGCAGACCGGCCCGCAGACGTGCTGGGCGATGGAGTGGCCGATCGTCACGCACGTCATCGCCCTCGATATCGACCCGGACGAGCGGACTCTTCGTGCGAAACGACTCGTAGAGGGCGATATCGACGAGGTCGAGACGGTCGAAGCGCCCCTGCCTTGTTTCGTCGTCACCGATCCCGAGTTCGAGCCGACCTATCGGACGGCCTCCCACCGGCTGACGCACAAGCGACTCCGGGCCGAAACCGAGGAGCGCGCGGCGAATCACGACGCCCACCTGACGACGTGGGATCACGCCGATCTGAACCTCGACCCCGACTACATCGGACTCGACGGCTCGCCGACGATCGTCTCGTCGGTCGATCCGATCCCGAAGGCCCCGTCCGAACGCGAGGCGACGATGATCGATCCCGACGAGGACGATATGGGCGACGTACTCGAGGAGATGCATCCCTTCGCCGCGGGGGCGGGTGATTGAAATGACAGCGATCGATCCGGACGACCACACGGTCGACGAACTGACTGCGGCACTCGAGACGATCGACGACGCGGACGAACTGCAGTCGGTGCTCGAGGCGGAGCGGGCCGGTCAGGACCGGGCGACGGCTCGCGAGGCGATCCACCGGAAGCTCGAGGAGATCGCTCCCGCATCGGACGCCGAGAGCGACGCCGTCGAAGGGGACACCGAACCCGAAGGCGAAGACGAGGAGACGAAAGCTGACGTGGACGATGACGCCGAGCGCACGGACGGGGACGACGCCGAAGCCGACGACGCGGAGACCGAGCCGGGCGAGGAAGACGGGGAAGACCCGGGGGAGGACGACGTCCTCTCCCACCCCACCCGTGACAAGCAACACGTCCGGGCGCTCGAGGACGGCGACTACGCGGACATGTGGATCTTCTGTGAGACGCAGGGCGGGGAGTTGCTCGACGTCTCGCGGGAGATGCTGGGCAAAGGCCGTGACCTGATGGATCAGTTCGAGGCGGACTACGGCGATCAGGAGGCGGTCGTCGCGTTCCTGATGGGCGACGACTGCGAGGCCCTCGCCGAGGAGTGCATTGCCTCCGGAGCCGATGTCGCGGTCTATCACGAGGACGAGCGCCTCGAGCGGTTCCTGCACAAACCCTACACCGAGATCGCGGCCCACATGGCTCGGGGAGAGGGGACCGTCGAGAGCACCGACTGGCGCGAGTACGACGAGCCGCGCTATATCCTGTTCCCGGCGACGAACAACGGCCGCGATCTCTCGGCGAAGGTGCAGGCCGAACTCGACTCCGGGCTCGCCTCGGACTGTTCGGACCTGTTCATCGAGGAAAGCGACGTTTCCAACCCGGTCAAGACCGGTGAACCGGGCGTCAAGAAGACCGTCGAGAAGGTGCTGCACATGAAGCGACCCGACTTCTCCGGGTTCGAGTACTCGACGATCCTCTGTCTCGACAACCCGAACCGAGACTTCCACCCGCAGGGGTGTTCGGTCATCCCGGGCAGCTTCGACCCGATGGAGCCGGACGCCGACCGCGACGGGCTGGTCGTCGAACACGACATGGAACTGGCCGACGACTGGTTCCGGGTCGGAATCGCCGAACACGACCGCCTCGAGGCCGGCATCGACCTCACGGGGCACGACGTGATCGTCTGTCTCGGCCGCGGGATCGCCGACGCCCCGACCGAGGGGATGGAACTGGGTCTCGACCTCGTGGACGCGTTCGAGGACGCCGCCCTCGGCATCACGCGGGGGATCGTCACCTCCTCCTATCAGTTCGAGGGGCACGTCGAGGCGTACTCGAAGGAGGAACGACAGATCGGCGAGACCGGCCAGGTCGTCGCGCCGGACGTCTACATCGCCGCCGGCGTCTCCGGCGCGGTCCAGCACAAGGTCGGCATGGACGAGTCGGACACGATCATCGCGATCAACACCGATCCCGACGCCCGTATCAGGGACTTCAGCGATTACTTCATCCACGGGGATCTCTTCGAGGTCCTACCGCGGCTGACCGAGGCGATCGAAGCGGGCGAGACGGCCCTCGAGCCCGAGGCCGTCGCCGACGGGGGTGAGGGCGATGACTGACGACCACGAACACTACGAGGCCGTCGTCGTCGGTTGTGGACCCGGCGGGGCCGCGGCGGCCGCGCGGCTCGCCGATCACGGCGTCGAAACGCTCGTCCTGGAGCGGGGCCCCGAAGCGGGCTCGAAGAACGTCTCCGGCGGATTGGTTTACGCCGAGGAATCCGCGCCGTATACGCTCGACGACCTCTTCGACGGCTTCCGGGAGGCGGCGACCGAACGTCCCGTCACGGACTACTACATCCACAACGTGGCCGGGAACTCGGTCAAGACCTACGACCTGACTGATCTCCACGAGCACGACACTGACTGGTGTGATTCCGTGCTCCGACGTGACATGGACTCCTGGCTCGAGACGCGGGTCCACGAGAAGACGAGCGCGACCGGCGGCGGCGTTCTGACGAACGTGCGGGTGAACGGCTTGCTCCGCGACCACGGCGAGATCGTCGGCGTCACCTGTGACGAACTCGAGCCGATCGAGGCTGACCTGATCGTCGCGGCCGACGGCGTCAACTCCGAACTCGCCCGCGACGCCGGACTGATGGACTGGGCGGAGCCCGAGGAGTGGTTCCAGGGGGTCAAGGCCGTCGTGGACATGGCTCCCGACGCGATCGATGACCGGTTCGACATCGGCCCCGAGGAGGGGGCCGCCCACCTGTTCTCGGGGGACCTCTTCGAAGATGTCCGCGGCGGCGGGTTCCTCTATACCAACGCGGACTCGCTGTCTATCGGGACCGTCTTTCACCTCGACAGTCTCGTCGAGCAATCGGCCGAACCCCACGAACTGCTCGACGCCCTGCTGACCCACCCGCTGCTCGCCGGCTGGTTCAAAAACGAGTATCACGAGCGCGAGTACGCGGCGAAGCTCGTTCCCGACTCGAAGAAGGTCGCCCACCGCCGGCCCTACCGCGACCGCCTCGTCCTCGTCGGCGACGCCGCCGGTCAGATGCAGGCCCAGGGACCGATTATCAAGGGGATGAACCACGCCGTCACCGCCGGCGCGCTCGCGGCCGACGCCTTCGCTATCACCCGCGGCACCGCCGACCCGGCGGCCGCCGGGCGGCGATACACCACACTGCTCGAGGACTCCGGCACGATGGCCAAACTCCGGCCCCGCCGGTACGATCTCGCCCGAACCGTCGGCGAGCGCGACACCGTGACCAACGCCGTCGAGCGAGTGCTCGCGTCGCCGATCGGCTCGCTCGCGGTCGGGAACCCGATCGCGGACCGCCTGCTCCAGCGAGCGTACAACTCGCCGTTTCTGGTATCGATGCTGCCGGATACGAAAACCGGCTACATCTCCCTGCCGACGCTGATCGCCGAGGAACACGGCAAGACCATCCACTGGGAAAGCGACATCGAACCGCCGACGCTCGAGGAGCGCATCGGCGACCTCACCTACGATACTGACGTCGGCAATCCCCACATCGAACTCAGAGACGAGTCGGCCGCGGCCAGCGGCGCGGCGGTCACCGCCTGCCCGGTCAGTGCGCGGGATTTCGGCGGCGGCTGCTACCGCTCGGAGGCGGTCACGACCAACGGGACCGAGGAAACGCTGGTCAGTCTCGACACCCAGCCCTGCGTCGAGTGTGGGACCTGTGCGATCGTCGCCGACACCGAGTGGGAACATCCCCGCGGCGGCAAAGGCGTCGAGTATCGCGAGGGGTAGAATGAGCCGGTACGGCCCTCGCATCGCCGCACTCGCCCGCCGCGCCGAGCGCGAGCGGGCGGCGTTCGACGACCGCGGCCCCGACGATTCGACGGACACGGACCCGGGCTCCGACAACGCCGAGATCTATCTTCGCGAGGGTGCTGGGCCGGCCATCTGGCTCTACGTCGAGGCCCGGACCGGCGGTCGCATGGTCCCGTTCACGCGATCCGAACTCGCCGCACTCGAGGACGCGATGAACCGCTGGCTCGAGTGTTATGCGCGCTGTCACGGCGTGGCCCTTGAGGCCGAGTTTACGGTCCGCGAGGCGGCCGAACTCCTGCTCGAGACGCGCAACGTCGTCGATACGGCCCAGTTGCTGACCCGCGTTCCGGAGCGACATCGGGGGACAACCGCCGACTGACGACCACTCCCTGTTCTCCTGAGCGACGCGACGCCAATCGGAATCCGAACCCGTCGAGAGGCTGCCTCAAACCGCCCCGTACTTGACTCCCACGCAGTAGACGGGTATTCGACTATTCCCGTTGAGCGCAAAGTCAACTCGATGGCACGAGACGATCGGTTATCCCGACGGCGAATGCTTCAGCTGACCGGTGTTGCGGCGTCGACGGCGTTCGTCGCAGGCTGTGGCGGTGGTGGCAACGGCAATGGGAACGGTAACGGCAACGGCGGCGGTAACGGCAACGGCGGCGGCGACGGGTACGAGATCGAACCCGACACGACGATCGAGTTCAGCGGTCAGACCAGCCACTGGGAAGGCCTTGCCCCGTCCGCTATCGAGGGCGAAGAGAACCCGACGCTCATCCTACAGGACGGCGAAAGCTACACGATCGGCTGGACAGAAGGCAACGGGCAGCCACACAACATGGAAATCAGGGACGAAAACGACGAAGTGATCGGCGATCTCTCGACCGAAGTGGTGACCGAGCCGGACGACAGTCAGATGCTCGACATTACGGCGAGCAGCGAGATGTACCAGTACGTCTGTCAGCCCCACGAGGCCCAGATGCGCGGCGATCTGGAGATCGCGAGCGGCACCGGCGGTGGTGGCGGCAACGAGACCGGCGGGAACGAAACCGCCGGCAACGAAACCAGCGGGAACGAGACTAGCGGCAACGAGTCCGACGGGAACGAAAGCGGCAACGAAACGAGCGAGTGAGACCGTTCGGTGTCCGGTGGGGCACCGTCCCCGACTTCCTCAGTAGATGAGTTCGTCGTCGTTCTCGACCATGTACAGGGTCCGCGCGGCGATGTTGACGGTGTGATCGCCGACGCGTTCCAAGTCACGGATCGTCAACAGGAGCCGCGACACGTCCTGTAGAATCTGTTCAACCTCCTCCGTCGAGGCGAGTTCGCGCTCGATGAGGTCTCGGACGACGATCTCGCTGGCCCGTTCGGCGAACTGGTCGAGTTCGTCGTCGCGGGCGGCGAGTTCGCGACAGCTGTCGGTATCCTCGGTGTCGTAGGCGAGCATCGCGTCCTCGAGCATGTCGAGGGTCAACTCGCCCATCTCCTGGACGTCGACATCGGGGAACAGATCCCGCTTGGCGTCCATCGTGTACTCGCCGAGGTTGGTCGCCAGGTCAGCGATCCGCTCGAGGTCGGTGATGATCTTGAACGAGGCGGCGATGAACCGCAGGTCGCTCGCAACCGGCTGCTGCAGCGCGAGCAGGTCGATGCAGTCCTGTTCGAGATCGAGATACATCCGGTTGATCTCGCCGTCACCCTCGATCACTTCGCGGGCGAGAGCTTCGTCTTTCTGCTCGAGGGCGTCCATGCCCATTCGAAGCCGTTCCATGACGACCTCGCTCATGTAGAGGACGTCCTCACGGAGTTCCGTGAGCTTTTCCTGGTAGGATTGTCTGGCCATATTGGTTGCAACCTGCCCATCCGCCATAAAGACTGCGTGCGATACCGCCTCTATCGCCGTCCCCACGGGCCCCGTGCTCGTCGTCTCCGACAGTCCCGATTGGCGGTTCCACCGACGGAGGGCGTTTGGTTATCGGAACCACTCGAGTATCGGCTTCGCCGTATATGACCCGGTTCGGGTCTCGAGGCCGTATTTCCTGCCGAGCAAGCCGCCGAGAATGACGGTTACAGCGACCGCCGATGTCAGCGCGTTCAGGAGTAGCCAATCGAACGAAAGTCCGTACAGCGTTCGATCGAGGGGAGCAAGCAGTCGGACGCCGCCGGATAGGAAATCGAAGCCGACGTGGGAACCGAATCCGATGGCAGCGGGTCGCCACGGGCCGACGGACGAGAGGAGGGCGACCACGACGATCCCACCGAGCAGCGAGTGTGTCAGTCCCCGATGGCTCCACAGAACACCCTCGACGTAGCCGCTGTTGACCAGCGGCCGAAACACGAACGTGTCGCTATCGGGGACGGCGGCGGCGAGCGCCCCGACGAGGTATGGCTCGGGTCGTCCCGGCCGACGGAGAACCAAAATCAGTGCCAGACTGAGCAGGATGTGAACCCCGGTGGCGACCATGGTTTTCGAGACCATGCGATACCCGATAATAAGCGGCATGGTCAGCCAGATACAATTAGTCGCCCGCCAGAGGGTCTCGGTCGGGAGACTCCCACTCCCGCACGGGTGCGACGCGACGATGACTCGGTCGAAACCGCGACCGGACGGCACGCGACGAGCCGGTTATCCGAACTTACCGGTGATGTAGTCCTCGACGCGGTCGTGCTCGGGGTTCTCGAAGATTTTGTCGGTATCGTCGAACTCGACGAGTTCGCCGCCGGTCAGGAAGACCGCTGTCTTATCCGAGATGCGGGCCGCCTGTTGCATGTTGTGGGTGACGATAACGACCGTGTACTCCTCGGCCAAGTCCTCGATCAAGTCCTCGATTTTCGAGGTCGCGACCGGATCCAGCGCCGAGGCCGGTTCGTCCATCAGGATCACGTCCGGGTCCGGCGCGATCGCCCGGGCGATACAGAGGCGTTGTTGTTGCCCACCCGAGAGGTCCAGCCCGCTCGAGTCCAGTTGGTCTTCGACCTCGTCGAGCAGCGCCGCTCGCTCGAGGGCGGTGTGTACTTTCTCGTCGACGTTTTCCTGTTTCCCCTGGACTTTGAGTCCGTAGGCGACGTTGTCGCGGATCGACTTGGGGAACGGGTTCGGCGACTGGAAGACCATCCCGATCTTCCGGCGTAGGGCGACGGGATCGACGTCGTCGTCGTAGACGTTCTTCCCGTCGAAGCACAGTTCGCCCTCGACACGAGCGCTGTCGACGAGATCGTTCATCCGGTTGATACACCGGAGGAACGTGGATTTCCCACAGCCCGACGGGCCGATGACCGCCGTGACCTGCTTTTCGGGAATTTCGATATCCACGTCGGCGAGCGCCCGCTCCTCGCCGTAGTAGACGCTCAGGTCCCGTGCCTCGAGTAGCGTTCGGTCGAACGTCGTTTCCCCGCCGGAATCGGCGGTATCGGCGAGGCCGTCGGTGCCCGGCGTCGGGGCGGTCTGGTCGTCGGTCGGTTCCGTTTCCGAGGAAGTCATCTGTTCGTTAGTCATTGTCAGGTGCGCTGTTGATACCGGTTCCGGATGACGATCGCGATCGAGTTGATCGTAAGCAAGACGACGAGTAGCGTGACGACGCCGGCAGCGACGACGCCGTACTGGAACTCCGTCTGGGGATATGACGCCCAGTTGTAGATCTGGAGCGGCATGGCGCTGACTTTGCTGAAGAAGCTATTGGGCAGCCCGAAGACCGTCGTCGGCGCGGCGATCATGATCAGCGGTGCCGTCTCGCCGATCGCGCGGCCGAGTGCGAGGATCGTCCCGGTCATGATGCCGGGCATCGCGCGGGGCAAGACGACGTTGCGGATCGTCTGCCACTTCGTCGCGCCCATCCCGTACGACGCCTGTCGCTGGGAGTCGGGGACGGCCCGAATCGCCTCCTGTGCGGAGATGATCACGATCGGCAGGATGAGCAAGGCGATGGTAAACGCGGCCGCCAGTACGTTCCCGTAGCCGATGTTGAACAAGCCCACGAACAGGCCCAGCCCCAACAGGCCGTAGACGACCGAGGGGACCCCCGCGAGGTTCGCGATATTAAGCTGGATGAATCGCGTGAGGTAGCCGTCGTTGGCGTACTCCTCGAGGTAGACCGCGGCACCGACGCCGAGCGGGAAGGTGACGAGCGCGATCATCAGCATGATCGCGATCGAGCCGACGAGCGCGGGCAGGAACCCGGCCTCGTAGGGGTTGGGGTGTGGCGGGTTCGTGAGGAACTGCCAGTCGAGCCAGCCGACGGCGTCGACGGCGACGTTCAACAGCAACGCCGCGAGCGACACGATGCCGATCAGCGTCGCCGCGAGCGCGAGCAGGCGGAATACGACGTCTTTCGTCCGACTGACGCGCCCGAAGCCGTCGGCGGGCGTCTCTCCGGTGTCGGCCGCCATCAGCGATACACCTCCCGGTACCGCGACGCGACGAGTTCACTGATCAGGTTCATGACGAAGGTGATGACGAACAGGGTCAGCCCGACCGCGAAGAGACTCTTGTACGCCGGGCCCTGCCCGACGATGTCGCCGGTGCCGATCTGGACCATCGCGGAGGTCATCGGCTGGATCGAATCGAGGAACATCCCCGCCGGATCGGTCAGGTCGATCATCCGAGGCGTCTGGCCCGCGGCGATGGCGACGATCATCGTCTCGCCGATCGCCCGCGAGAGCGCGAGGATAAAGGAGGAGAAGATCCCCGACAGCGCCGCCGGTACGACGACCGACGTCGAGACGGTGAACTTCGTCGCGCCGAGCCCGTAACTGGCCTGGCGCAGCGAGTCCGGGACGGCGCTCATCGCGTCCTCGCTGATCGAGGACACCATCGGGATGATCATGATGCCGACCATGATCGAGGCCGACAGCGCGTTGAACGTCGAGAGATCGACCGGCAGGATCGCGTCGATCGCCGGCGTGACGTAGACCAGCGCGAAGTAGCCGTAGACGACCGTCGGGACGCCGGCGAGTACCTCGAGCGCCGGTTTGAGGTACGCCCGCCGTCGGTCGGAGGCGTACTCGCTGAGATAGATGGCGGTTAGCAGTCCGATCGGGAGCGCGACCATCGCCGACCCGATCGTGATGACCAGCGTCCCCGAGATCAGCGGGAGGACGCCGAAGGCGATCGGCTCGTTCGTCGGACTCCAGCGCGTGCCGGTGAGGAAGTCGACGAGCGAAACCTGCGCGAAGAAGTCGACCGCGTCGACGAGCAGCGTCAGAATGATCGCGACGGTCGTCAGGATCGACAGGAGCGCACACAGCATGAAGAGATAGCGGAACGCGGTGCCCCGCGCCGTGCGGATCCCGTCGTGGGAGAAGTCCGGCTGGCTCATGCCGTCACCTCCTCGATCGTGGTCTCGAGTGTCTCGAGGTTCTCGTCGCGTTTGTCCTCGGCGAGCGGTACATAGCCGACTTCCGAGACCAGGTCCGTCGCGGCCCGCTTCATGTAGAACCGGACGAAGTTACGGACGGCCGCCTTCTCGAGTGACTCCTTGGCGACGTAGATGAACAGGGGTCGCGAGAGGGGCGTGTATTCGCCGTTCATCGCCGTCTCGATCGACGGCTCGACACAGCCGTCGCCGTCGTCGACGGAGATCGCCTTGATCGAGTCCGGGTTCTCGCTGTAGTACGAGAAGCCGAAGTAGCCCATCGCGTACTCCGAGCCTTGTACCCCCTGAACGATCGTTCGGTCGCGCTCGGTCGCGTGGTAATCGCTGCGGTGGTTTGCCTCCTCGCCGATGATGGCCTCGTTGAAGTAGTCGAACGTCCCCGAGGTCGTCGCGGCCCCGTACAGTTCGAACGGTTCGTCGGGCCACTCCTCGTTGATATCGCTCCAGTGGGTCGCACCGTCGGCGCGCCAGATCTCCCGGAGCTGTTCGACGGTGAGACAGTCGACCCAGTCGGCGTTGGGGTTGGCGACGACCGTCAGCGCGTCGGTCGCGACCTGAAACTCTACCGGCGTGACATCGTTGTTCCCGCACTGTTCGATCTCGGCGTCGGCGATCGCCCGACTCGCGTTGTTAATGTCGGTCCGTCCCGCACAGAAGAAGTTCCCGAACCCACCGCCGGTTCCGGTCTTACTCAGCGAGAGGTTGATGGTGGGATTCGCCTCGGAAAACGAGGAAGCGATCGCCTCGGTCACGGGGAAGACGGTACTGCTCCCCGCGATGTTTACGTTGTTGCCCTCAGCGGCGAAAAGGCCGGTGCAACCGGCCAACCCGCCGGAGAGGCCAACACTTGCCGCGGCGAGAAAATCACGCCGACCGAGTCCGGCCGGCAAAGACGCCGTGGAATCTCTCGACATCACCGAATCGAAGTCACAGAGTAGGTAAGTAGACTACTATGATAGCTATATAGAGCTATGTACTGATGCGATCGTCCGATGGGGACCGGCCCAGCACCAGGAGCGGTGTATCGAACGCATACATATGACAATGGTTGTCCCCCACCAACCTAGCGATGCCTGTCGGAAATACAGTTCGCCCGCTATTCGGATGAATACAATATGGCATATATAGACGAGCGGGGCCGAAAACCGATCGAGACATGGCGGGCAGTCACGGGAGGCCAACGGTGTCGACCTCGAGTCGAGAGCCGGACGACCAGGGATGAGTACCGCGCCCGCGGATACGCGATCGGAAAAACAGGACGGCGGCTCCGGCGTTGGCGAGCGTCGGCGAACCGTCGACCCTTGGCTAATCGAATCGCACCACAGCCGACGAATCCGGTACCACAGTGACTAGTCGTCGACGATCGCTTCGAGACGCTCCAGGTTCGTCTCGGACTGGTCGTCGCTCGAGGGGACGTAGCCGATGTCGTCGGCGATCCAGTCGGCGGTGGCGTTCTCGAGATAGAAGCGGACGAACTCGGCGACCGGTTCGCGAGCCAGCGCCTCCTCGGAGGGGTAGATAAACAGCGGTCGAGCCATCGGATACGTGCCGTCGCGGGCCGCCCCGAGGCTCGGTTCGGCACACGAATCGTCGGGGCCGCGTTTGACCCGCAGCGCATCGATACGGTCGGCGTTCCGTGCGTAGTAGGAGTAGCCGAAGTAGCCGATCGCGTACGGGCTCTCCTCGAGGCCCTGCACGATCGTCTCGTCGTCTTCGGTGCTGACGTAGTCGGATCGATGGGGGCCGGCGCTGCTGACGACGGTCTCGGTGAACCAGTCGTAGGTTCCCGACGTCGTATCCGGGCCGTAGCGTTCGAACGGTTCGGCAGGCCAGTCGGGATCGAGGTCGGCCCACGTCTCGGCACCGTTCTCGCTCCAGATCCGGGCCAGTTCGGCGAACGACAGGCAGTCGGCCCACGTGTTTTCCGTACTGATAGCCATCGTGAGCGCGTCGCCCGCGATCTGCAACTCGAGCGGCGTCACGCCGTTTTCACCACAGTGGTCGGTCTCGGCCGACGTGATCGGTCGCGAGGCACCGTTGATGTCGGATTCGCCCGGACAGAAGTGTCCCTCGAACCCGCCGCCGCTGCCGGTCGGTTCCACCCGAACGGTGACGTCGGGATGGGCTGCCATGAACCGATCGGCCATCTCCTTCGAGATCGGATAGACCGTACTCGAGCCGGTGACCGTGACCTCGCCCGAGAGAGTCTCGCCGTCGGTGTCGTCCGACTCGGCCGTTCCCGTCTCGTCGGCCCCGTCGGTATCGTCCCCGAGACAGCCGGCGAGCCCGGTCAGTCCGGTGCCACCGGTCGCCGCGATGAACGTCCGTCGCGATATCCCCCCACGAAACCGTCCGAGCTGCGTAGATCGCATCACCTGAACGAGCCCAAAGCGGACAAAAATAGGATGCTATGTGCCATGTATATCAATCAATAGATATATAGATACGAGAGCGTCAGGCGAGCAGCGACGCGTCGTTCTCGAGTGCGTACAGCGTTCGAGCGGCGACGTTGACCGCGTGATCGCCGACGCGTTCGATGTCGCGGACGATCACGAGGGTTCGCGAGACGTCCGCGAGCAGTGGGCCAACGGAGCGACGGTCGGCCCCGGTTCCGAGCGATCGGTTCCCGACGCTCCCGTCGGCATTGAGGCGTAACTCGATGAGCCGCCGGCCGACGCGCTCGGCCACCGCCTCACAGCGCCGATCAAGTTCTTCGTCGCGGTCGGCGACCCCTCGACAGGCTGTCGGTTCCTCGTCGAAGAACGCCTCGACCGCGGCCTCGAGTTGCTCGAGTGCCAACGCGGCGATCCGCTCGAAGTCTACGTCCGGGAGCGTCGGGTCCGAACCGGTCGTGTCGAGCGTGTACTCGGCCAGATTCGTCGCCAGATCGCCTACCCGCTCGAGGTCGGTGACGATCTTGAACGCGGCGACGACGGTCCGGAGGTCGCCGGCGACGGGCTGGTAGAGCGCCAGCAGGTCGAGACACTCCCGTTCGATCTCGAGATAACAGTCGTTGACGGTTCGGTCCCGCGCGATGACATCGTTTGCGAGGTCCTGATCGCCGGTAAACAGCGCCGAGCAGCCGTCGGCGAGCTGTTCGCGGACGAGATTACCCATCGCGACGACCGTCTCGCGGAGTCGGTCGAGGCGCTGTCGGTAGTCCTCGCGGGTCATCACCCGAACTTGCCGGTGACGTAGTCCTCGACCCGGTCGCTCTCCGGGTTCTCGAATATCTTGTCGGTGTCGTCGTACTCGACGAGCTGGCCACCAGTGAGGAAGACGGCGGTCTGGTCGCTGATCCGCGCGGCCTGTTGCATGTTGTGGGTGACGACCACGACGGTGTACTCCTCGGCGAGCTGTTCGATCAGATCTTCGATCTTGGCGGTCGCGACGGGGTCCAGCGCGCTCGCGGGTTCGTCCATGAGGATTACGTCGGGGTCGACGGCGAGACAGCGCGCGATGCAAAGGCGTTGTTGCTGACCGCCGGAGAGTCCGAGCGCGTTGTCGTCGAGGCGGCCCGATACCTCGTCCCACAGGGCGGCCTGCTCGAGCGAGCGCTCGACGATCTCCCGCTCGACTTCGCGGTCGTCGTTCCCGAGCAAACGACCGAGGAGGCCGACGTTCACGTCGCCGTGCTTGCGCGGTCCGTAGGAGACGTTCTCGCGGATCGACTTCGGAAACGGGTTCGGACTCTGAAAGACCATCCCGACCCGCTTTCGGAGTTGCACCAGGTCGGTGTCTCCCTCGTAGATGTTCTCGCCGTCGACCTCGACGGTCCCCTCGACCCGGGCGCTGTCGATTCGGTCGTTCATCCGGTTGAGACACCGGAGGAACGTCGACTTCCCGCAGCCGCTCGGGCCGATCAGGGCCGTCACGCTCCGCTCGGGGATCTCCATCGAGATGCTGTCGATGGCGTGGTCGTCGCCGTAGTAGACGTCGAGGTCCTCGACCGTGATCGCGGCCTCGTCCTCGAACTCGTAGTCGGTCCACGAGTCGACGAGTCGCTCGTCGGTCTCGACATCGACCGTAAGGCTGTTCGATCGCTGTTCCGTGCTGTCGTTCGATTGCTGTTCCTCGTTGGTCTGTGTCACTGTCTGGTCGCTCATTGGTGTAGCTTCCTCCTGAAGTAGATCCGCGAGGCGATGCCGATGGCGTAGAAGCCAAGCACCACCAGCAGCAGTACGAGGGCGGTCCCCCATCCGAACGCCTCCTCCTGGCCGACGCCGGCGGTGATGACGGCGTACAGCTGGTAGGGGAGCGCGCTCGAGGCCTGTAGCAACGCCTCGTTCTGGACGAACGGCGGCGTCGCGACGAACCGGAACGACCCGAGAATGCTCGGCGCGCGAGCGGGGAACGGCTGACCGCTGGTAACTAGCAGGATGGGCGCCGTCTCCCCGGCGATCCGGCCAACACCGAGGATCACGCCGGTGACGACGCCAGGCATCGCGGCTGGCAGCACGACGCTCCGGATCGTCTGCCACTGATTGACGCCGAGAGCGGCGCTGGCGTCCCGGTATTCGTCGGGGACGCTCTTGATCGACTCACGGCTCGTGATCACGACCAATGGCAGAAGCATAAACCCGAGCACGAACATCCCAGCGAGCAGCGAGTTGCTGTTGCCAAAGCGCGGGACGAGAAACGCGTAGCCAAAAAGGCCGTAGACGATGCTGGGCGTGCTCCAGAGCGCGTTGGTGGTGGTCTCGATGATCGCGGTAAACCGGCCCTGCTCGGCGTATTCGGTGAGGAACACGGCGGCTCCGATCCCGATCGGGACCGCCAGCAACACCGCACCGATCACGAGCCAGATCGTGCCGACGATGGCCGGGAAAATGCCGTTGTACTGCTGGCCCAGCATGACGCCCTTCGTGAGGAACGGGACCGAGATGCCCAGTCCCGGACCGAACTGTGCGCCCTCGAGGAGCTTCGGCAGCCCCTTTTGGACGACGAAGAGTATCAGCAACAGCAGCACGGCGATCATGCCGAAGGCGTTCAGCCCGATCAGCAGGTAGGCGCCGTTCTGGCGGCCCTGACTGCCGAAGCCTTCCGCGACGATAGCGCCGCTCCAGGCGATGAGCAGACTGAGCGCGATCGTCGCGAGCGGTACGACGATCGGCGCGTGGAACGTCGCGTCCAGTGACGGAGGGTTCCAGAACCAGCCAGCGTCGACGGCCCCCGTGACGAGCAGTCCGCCCCAGGCCAGTCCGAGTAGCCCGACGGGGAACGTCGTCCCCAGATCTTCCGGGAGGACGGCGACGCCTGACGTCACGACGAGCCCGACGACGAGCCCCACGAGGACGCTACCGGTCGCGCCGACGCCGAACAAGATCGTTGTCGCCAGCCCGCCGACCGCGAAGCCGACGATGCCGAGCCCGAGGCCGGTGCCGATGCCGGTGTACCGATCGGCCGTCGTCTCGAAGGCACCGACGTACGACGCGATTCCGGAAACGAGCAGCCCGATCCCGGCGAGCAGGAACACCGCGCCGAACAGCGTAAACAGCGATAGTCCCGCCACGGCGGTGTCCGTCCCCGTGCGCTCGAACAGCGTCGTCCAGCCGAGCAGGAACGTCACGATCGAGAGACCGACGACGCCAAGCGCGATGCGGTCGAACAGGTCGACGGCCGGTGCGGCCGTTCGAGTTGCGGTCTGCTCGCTCATGTGTCTCCCTGTAGCTGTATCTGCATGCGACGTTCGATGTACTGCGACGCGATCGACAG
The DNA here is from genome assembly GCF_000337175.1 of Natrinema gari JCM 14663. GTDB lineage: Archaea > Halobacteriota > Halobacteria > Halobacteriales > Natrialbaceae > Natrinema > Natrinema gari. Next base: position 39,427 of record NZ_AOIJ01000038.1, read on the forward strand.
CACGGTGACGGTGACGAACAGCACGACACCGGCCGCGAACAGTGCGCTCATGTGCGTACTGCTTGCGACGCCGTACTGGCTCGCGATGAGGCTTGTCAGCGTCTCGGTGTTGCCGAAGACGTCGTACAGCGGCTCCGGCAGGACCTGGGCGTGGCCCAGAATCACCGTCGCCGCCATCGTCTCGCCGATGGCGCGGCCGACGCCGAGCAACACGGCGGCGGAGACGCCCGAGAACGCCGCTGGAAGCGTGATGTTCTTGATCGTCTGCCAGTCAGTCGTCCCCAGCGCGAGCGATCCGCTCTTCATCGACTCGGGGACGCTGGAGATCGCGTCCTCGGCGACGGAGACCACGGTCGGCAGCGCCATCAGCCCGACGACCAGCCCCACGATGACGAGGCTACCCGACGAGGGGAGGTCGAGGTTCTCCATCATGTAGTCGTTCAGGATGGTGAAGCCGATGAAGCCGTAGACGATCGAGGGAATGCCCGCGAGCGTCTCGACAGCGGGCTTGACGATCTCGCGGACGGCGTCGGGCGCGATTTCGCTGATGAACAGCGCACCTGCGACGCCGAGGGGACCGGCAATCAGCATCGCCAGCACCGTTGTGACGAGCGTACCCCACATCATCGGGACGAGCGAGTACACTTCCTCGCCGCGGGTTATCCACATCCGCCCGGATGTCTTGGTGAACATCGCAAGGCCCATCTCCCGTATCGCCGGGAACGCCTCGATGATAAGGTAGACGGTGATCAACGCGAGGATCGCTCCCGTCGCAATCGTCGCGAGGAAGGTCAGTGCTTTCGCTGTCGTCGCCTGATGGTTCCACAGTCCGTACCCGACGGTGAACAGGAACCCGGCGAGGGGCAACGCCGTGAACGGGGACCCGATCAGGAACGCGACGGCCGATCCGAGTAGACACAGCGCTCCCACTGCTCCCAGCGTTACGACGCTGTCGTCGGCCGACTCGACTCCGAGGCGGTCCTTCAATTGTTCGTGTAGTTCTGTCGTTGACATATGATAACAGTGGTTGAACGGCGACGCGCGTTAGTTCGACTGCTCGGGGAGCTTCGAGCGCTGCTCTTCGCGTTCCTCGGGCGGAAGCATGAAGTAGTTGTTCGGCTGGACGAAGTGTCGCTGGCCGAACTCGCTCAGCAGCATGTTGATGAACGCCGCTTCCTTTTCGCTGGTGCCCTCGTAGGTGTAGCAGTGGAGTTCACGGGAGAGCGGGTAGTCCTTCGAGCCGAGGTTCTCGCCGAGCGTGTAGGTCGTCCCATCGAGTTCGAGCGAGATCGCGGGAACGCGGTCCATGTCCACGAACGCGAGCGCCATGTACGCGATAGCATTGTCAGAGTCCGCGACCGTCGTCTGGACCTGCTGGTTCTGTCCCTTTCGGATGTCGACGGACATCTCGGCCTCGGGGTCACCGAGCATGTTGGCGCGGAACGCCGTGTCCGTACCGGAGCCGACCGCGCGGCCGACCGCCTGAATCTCCTTGTCGGGGCCGTTGTAGCTGGAGATCTCGGACCAGTTCGTGATCTCGCCGGTGTAGATCCCGCGAACCTGATCGCCGGTCAGCTTCTCGACGCCGGCGTCCCAGATTTCCCTGCTCACGACGACGGGCTGGCCGTCGCGCGCGACGACGTGGTCGGTGTACTTGTCGAGCTCTCCTTGGCTGGCGTCGGGGAGCTCGTCGGCGACGCTCGAACTGGCGTCACCGATGTCGACCTGCTCGTTGGCGACCTTCTCGATGCCAGTTCCGGAGTGGCTCAGACCGACGTTGACCGAGAACGGCGGCGCGGCGCCGTCCTTGGCCTCGAAGCCGTAGAGTCCTGCCCAGTAGTCAGCGAGGTTCTTGTTGTCGGGGTTGTCGATCTGACCGTAGCCGGGCGCGGTGCCTTCATCGTTGGAGCCCCAGTACTCGCCGTCGTCAGCGGGGTGGTTAGAGTTCCAGTAAGACGCCGCGTCGGACGTGATCGGATAGACCGTCGAGGAGCCGTCCGCGGTCAGCGGTCCGCTGCCACTACTCTCTCCAGTGCTCCCCAGGCAACCGGCTGCTGCTACGGTACCGGTGATACCGGCCGCAGCGATGAATTTCCGTCTCGATACGGCGTCGCGTCCGAACTGGTTGTCTGCCATCACGTGGTTGATTCGTGATGGTATAAAAAAGGGATGCTATGAACCATATATACTGGTCAGTGAACACATATTCCTATATAGTCCTATTTCGACGATAGAAGCGGTGTCGGAACGCGGTATCGTCGGTCGATGCTGCACGCCGGTTCGAACGAGCCAGCGGCGAGTGTCGATGATCTCGTTTCATTTCGATACCCGCGGCATCGGCCTCGGCAGTTACAGCGAGTACTTGTCGTAGGTGCCCGCAGCCGGCGCCCGTCACCGCTGATTCGGTGCCATGAGACGATCTCGCTGCCAGTCTAGACGCTTGTCAACTGGCGGGGGTAGCACCCCTCACTCGGAGATACCCGAACGCCACTGTAACTATATACTTCTATTTCTCCCTCCCGAACTAACAGTGGCAGAACGTATTACTCTATTCGGTGATCGATCCAAAACGCCCTGTAAGCGCTGATCTACCGATGTTCGGACACCACTCTATAGATCCATGTAGATTTATCATTGCGCGGTCGAAAGCCAGTTTATGGAGACGCGCAAGGTCCAGGTAACTGGCGGGTCGACCTACACCGTGTCGCTCCCGAAGACGTGGGCGACCGACAACGACGTCAGCGCCGGAACGACCGTCGAGTTCTATCCCGAGGACGACGCGCTCTTGTTGACGCCCAAGAGTGACACCGAACGCCAAGAGGGGAGCCTCGACATCTCGAGTCTCGAGGGCGAGCGCCTGACTCGAGCCGTGATGACGATGTACGTCAGCGGCTTCGATCTGATTCGACTCGAGGCGGGCCGGATCACGACGGATCAACGGCGGGCGATCCGCGATGCAACGCAGGGATTGGTCGGTGTCGAGGTGCTCGAGGAGACGACCGACAGCGTGGTCATTCAGGATCTGCTCGACTCCTCGGAGCTGTCGATCGTCAACGCCGTCACCCGCATGCGCCTGATCGCCCAGTCGATGCTCGAGGACGCCGTCCGGGCGCTGATCGAGAACGACGACGATATCGCCCACGACGTGATCGAGCGCGACGACGATGTCGACCGGCTCTGGCTGGTCGTCTCGCGGATCTTCCGCGCGACGCTGCGCTCGCCGCGCGCCGCCGAGGAACTCGGCGTCCCCCGGGAGGACTGTTTCGACTACCACTCGAGCGCCCGCCAACTCGAGCGCGTTGCCGACCACGCCGCCAAGATCAGCAACATCGCGCTCAAACTCGACGCGATCCCGGAGCCCGTCGCCAGAGGGCTCGAGGAACTACAAGTCGATGCTTCGACGGTCCTCGAGAAGTCGATGGACGCGCTGTTTGCCGACGAGACCGCGGAGGCGAACCGTCTCGGGCACGACGCCCGCGAGGCCGTCCTCGAGATCGACGAACACACCCGGCAGATCGACGACATGCTCCGGGACCTCGAGCCGGTTCAGGCCCAGTCGCTGGGGTTGATCGTCGACTCGCTGTCCCGAAGCGCCGACTACGGCGGGAACATCGCCGAAACGGCGCTGCAGAAGGCCGCACCCCGGCCCTGAGACCGCTCGGCTCGACGATCGGGACCGTCCCGACGTCGCGTGTCGGGTGCTCGAGCGTTGACGGGGAAACGGGTTTCACACGGGTCACCGTCAGTTGGGTTGGTGACACGATGGCAGACAGTACCCCACGGTGTGGCGCGGGCGAGCGGACGATCTCCCACCCCGCGTTCGCCGCGCTGTACGATCGGCTCGTGCCGGATCGGTTTCTGATCGGCCCCCACCGCGAGTATCTCGCGGCCGACCTCTCCGGACGCGCTCTCGAGATCGGTGCGGGAACCGGCGCGATGATACCTTACGCGGCCGACGCCGGCGACGACCTCGAGTACCACGCGATCGAACCGGATCCACACATGCGACGCCGGGCCGCCCGCGAGGCGGCGGGAACCGACCTCCAGCTCTCTCTCAGGGACGCTCGCGCTGAGTCGTTGCCCTACGTCGACGACGCCTTCGAGGCCGTGCTCTCAAGTCTGGTCTTCTGTACCATCGGTGACCCCGACGCGGCGCTCGAGGAGGTCGCCCGCGTTCTGACACCCGGCGGCGAACTGCGATTCCTCGAGCACGTCCGCAACGACGGCTGGCACGCGCGGGCACAAGAGCGACTGAATCCGATCTGGGAACGCGCCGCGGGCGGGTGCCAGTTGACCCGCGAGACGGTCGAGCGGTTCGTCGGACACGACGCGTTCGATGTCCTCGAGATGGAGCGGGTCGACGCCGGGGTGTTTCCGGTGACGCCGATCGTTCGCGGGCGGCTTCGACGCCGGCGGGACCCGTAAGGTTCGCAGCGGTCGGCGGGGCCGCGTTCCGGGCCCACTGTGCAGTTGTTGGGCGGGCGTGTTCCGGGTCGGACCGTATCCGCCCGGCGTGTGCGACGCAAACACATAGTGTCCCGCCGTCGTACGCTCGGACGGAACCATGTTCGATGACAGAACCGACGCGGGCGACCGCCTCGCAGCGGAACTCGAGTCCCGCGACCTCGTGGTCGATGTCGTCCTCGGGATTCCCCGCGGAGCCCTGCCCGTCGCGCGGCCCGTCGCCGACGCGCTCGACGCCGACCTCGACGTCGTCGTCGCGCGCAAGATGGGGGCACCGCAGAACCCGGAGCTAGCACTCGGCGCGGTCGCCAGCGACGGCAGCGTCTGGTACAACGACGACCTGATCGATCGGCTGGACCCCTCCGAGGAGTACCTCGCGGAGGTCCGGGCGGCGGAAGCCGAGAACGCGCGTGAGAAGGCGGACCGCTACCGCGAATCGGGCGGCGTGCCGGACCGTCGAGGCGAGCGAGTCCTGCTCGTCGACGACGGCGTCGCGACCGGCGCGACCGCGACGGCCTGCCTCCGCCAGGTCCGGGGGGCCGAAGCCGACTGGGTCGGTCTGGCCGTGCCAGTGGGCTCACCGCGGGCGATCGACGCCCTCGAGCGGGAGGCCGACGCGGTGATCGCCCTGCAGACGCCCGCGGACTTCCGTGCCGTCGGCCAGTTCTACCGGACCTTCGACCAGGTGAGCGACGAGGAGGCCCTCGAGTACCTCGACCGAGACCCCTGAGTCGTGTCTTCGCCGGCCCCGGGAGCCGACGCACCCTTACGGCCAGAGCCCGCGCGTCTCGTGGGAGTCACCGATGCGGTCGAGCGCGACCGCGTACGCGGCGTCGCGCCACGTCACGTTCCGGCGTTCGACGTCGTCCTTGAGCGCGTTCCAGGCCGTCTTCATCTCGGCTTCGAGTTCCTCGTTGACCCGCTCTTTGGACCACTGGCGGCGATTGATGTCCTGGAGCCACTCGAAGTAGGAGACGGTGACGCCGCCCGCGTTCGCGAGGATGTCCGGAATCACGTGCACGCCACGTTCCTCGAGAATGGTGTCGGCGGCGAAGGTCGTCGGGCCGTTCGCGCCCTCGACGACGATGTCGGCGGCGATCGCGTCGGCGTTGTCCGCAGTAATGACGTTACCGACGGCCGCGGGAACGAGNTATAAGAGACAGGTCCGGGATCACGTGCACGCCACGTTCCTCGAGAATGGTGTCAGCGGCGAAGGTTGTTGGGCCGTTCGCGCCCTCGACGACGATGTCGGCGGCGATCGCGTCGGCGTTGTCCGCAGTAATGACGTTACCGACGGCCGCGGGAACGAGAACGTCGACATCGAGTTCGAGGAGGTCGCTATTCGAGAGGCGGGACACGTCGTCGCCCGCGTCGAGTTCGGTCGCGAACCGCGTGACCGCTTCGGGCTCCTCGTCGTGGGAGGGGATCGCCGAGACGTCGATCCCGTCGGGATCGTAGACCCCGCCGTTGACGTCGCTGACCGCCACGATCGTCGCGCCCCACTCCTCGAGCAGGCGGGCAGCGTTCGCGCCGACGCTTCCGAAGCCCTGGACAGCGACGGTCGTCTCGGCGAGCGGGTAGTCGTAGTAGTCACAGGACTCCCGGGTAACGATGGCGACGCTCCGGCCCGGCGCTTCCTCGCGGCCGTAGGAGCCGCCGATGACCGGCGGCTTGCCCGTGACGACGCCGGGGATCGTCTCCCCCTCCTGCATGCTGTAGGCGTCCATCAGCCAGGCCATCGTCTGCGGATCGGTCCCCATGTCGGGGGCCGGGATGTCCGTGTTCGGTCCGATCACGTCGCGGATCTCCTGTGCGAACCGCCGCGTGAGCCGTTCGGTCTCGTCGTCGCTCAACGACTTCGGATCGACGACGACCCCGCCTTTCGCGCCGCCGAAGGGGAGGTCCATCACCGCGCACTTCCAGGTCATCCACATCGAGAGGCCGACGCACTCGTCGCGGGTCACGTCGGGATGGTATCTGAGCCCGCCCTTGTAGGGCCCGCGGACGCTGTCGTGCTGGGCCCTGTAGCCGGTAAAGACCTCCACGCTGCCGTCGTCGCGCTCGAGGGGCACCGTCACCTCGTGGACCGCCCTCGGGTGCGAGAGGCGTTCGATGACGGCGTCGTCGACGTCTAGCTGTGCGGCGACGCGGTCGAGCTGTCGCCGCGCGGTCTCGAGTGCGGTCTCCGACGCGGCCGTCGCTTCCCGTGTCGTCGTCGAACGGTGCTGAGAGGCCATGATTATTCGATCGGTGTGCGTCGATTCCGCATCTCGGCACCGCAGTCGGGACAGGCGTCCGGCGCTGTCGCACGGACGACGGTTCCACAATCGAAGCATTCGTAGGTCGATTCCGTCTGCGGATCGCGTTCCGCGTCTTTCTGGTTCATTGGAGAGACAGCGAGCGGTCGTGCTCGCAGTGATTGCGCACTTAGGAATACTAGGGATATTAGGATGAGCCTATCCGTCAGATAACTAGCGGCACCGAGAACGTCCCGTTCATTATTCAACCCCTGTCGACGCCGTTGCCGGGACGCCGATCTCGTCGAACACGACATCGAAGAGCGTCCGCTGGACGGTCCGGATATGGCGGTAGAACGCAGCCGGCGAAATATCGAGCGTCTCGGCGATGTCTTCCCCCGAATTCTCGCGCGGTGACTCGAAGTAGCCGCCGTAGTACGCGAGCTGAACCACCTCGAACTGGCGGTCGGTCAGTCGTTCGCGCAGTTCCGACCGGAAGTCCCGTGGTGCCGTCCGCTCGACGGTCCGTTTGGAGCGCAGTTCGACATCGGAAAACGCCGTCGAGACGAGATCGGCGCTCCCTCTCGCGTCGGCGGATCGCGGCACGTCGACGACGATCCGAGTGCTCGAGGCGGTCGCTTCGATGCTCCGCACCACCACTCCGTGATCCGCGAATTGTTGGGCGAGGACTGGCCGCGAGAGGTCCAAGCGGACCGTCCCGCCGAGGTCGTCACCGTCGCTAGCGTCGTCGGCCGCCCCGTCGACGCTCCCCTGGCTGGCTCCGCCGGTGCTGACGACCTGTGCGCGCTCGACGCCGACGAGTGCGTCGGCCGCGGTCACGACGGCGTCCGGCGACGCACCCTCGACAGTCGCGAACACCGTCGTCCCGTGCTTGTGGTGGCGAATGCCGCCGTCGAAGGAGAGCACGCAGTCGACCCGGCGGGCGAGTCGGGCGAAGACGAGCGAGTCGTCGGCCACGTCGAACTCGAGTCGTGTCCGTGCGTCGGCGACCAGTGCGCGTTTGCGCTCGACGGCGGCGATCGCCGAGGCGATCGTCTCCCCGAGTTCCGCGAGGACGGCACGGAGCATGTCGTCGACCGCGTCCGGCCGATCGGTGTAGACGGTCAATGCCCCGTACGAAAACTCGTCGTAGGCCAGCGGGACGCTCACCGCGGACTGGTACTCCCGGGCGAGCGCCGCCGATCGCCACGGCTCGTCGCGGAGTCCGTCGGCGACGTTCGGGACGACGGTCACCGATCGGTCCGTCGCCGTCCTGACGGCAGGTTCGCTCGCGTCGGTGAGCGAGAGCGAGACGGCGTCGAGATACGCCGCCCCCTCCGCCGAGCCACCGTGAGCGCGCGACTCGAGGCGGTCGCCGCCGACGTCGGCTCGACCGATCCACGCGAACGAGAACCGGTCGGCGGCCGTGAGTCGATCGCAGACGGCGCGGTCGATCTCCTCGCGGGTCTCCGCGCGAACCAGCGCCTGATCGAGGTCCCTGATGATCTCGTTGACGTCGTTGAGGCGAGTGAGTTGCCGATTCCGGCGCTCGAGCTCCCGATCTCGTTCGCGAAGCGTCCGCTCACGCTCGACCCGATCGAGTGCGGCTTCGGCGGTCGCCGCTAACAGGTCGGTCAGTTCTCGAGACACGTCGTCGAACGCGTCCGCCTCCGTCGAGCCGGCGACGAAGACACCGTGATCGCCGAGCGGGACGTACGCGGCGCTTCGCAGGTCCGTCCCGGGATTCGAGAGGAGCGGGGAGTCGTGGACATCGACGAAGAACCGGCGCTCGCCGTCGACGAAGACGTGTCCCGGGATGCTGTCGGTCGCCGCACGGTGGTCGCGGGTCGGACCGTGTAAGCGCTCCATTCCCGAGGAGGATGCGGCGGGTTGTAACACGTTTTCGTCCGTCTCGAACAGGTACACGGCACTCGCCTCGCAGTCGAGGATGTCCATCGCGTCGTCGACGGCGAGGGCGGCGATCTCGCGATCGGTTTCGGCGTACAGCAACTCGCGAGCGGTTCGGTGGAGCGCCGTCAGCGCCTCCTCGCGGCGCTTTCGCTTCGTCACGTCCCGACAGCTGTAGAGGGTCGTCCCGCCCTGAATCGAGACCTCGCGGACGTTGACCAGCAGCGTGTGCTCACGACCCGCCCGATCGGTCGTCGTACATTCGATGTTCGTGAGCACGCCCTCCCGCTCGAGGGCCTCACGGTCGAAGAGATCGGGTCCGAGCAACTCGTCGATCGTCCCGAGTTCGTGGATCTCGTCGTCCGAGTAGCCGAAAATGAAGTGAACGTTCGGACAGACGTAGGTGAACGCGCCGTCGTCGTCGGTGATGAGGACGGTATCCGTCATGTTGTTGAGTGTCACCCGGTGGAGTTCCTCGGACTCGCGTAACTCCCGCTCGAGGCGGGCGCGGTCGGTGATGTCGGTCGCCCGCGCGAGCAGCGAGACGACATCGCCGGACTCGTCCCGGATCGGCCGGACGGTTACCTCGAACGTGTGGGTCTCGGTCGCGTCTGCATCCTCGCTCGACGGGGCGGTCACGTCCGGATCGGCGGACCCAGCGCCGTCGGCGCGGACCCGCGTCAGTTCGCGGTGTGCGACCTCGCCGGCCGCCGCCCGTTCGATCGCGTCCCCGATCGCGGCACCCCCGTCGGCGGTACACCGCCACCAGGGCAGGTCCCGTAACGGCCGGCCATGAACGTCGCTCGCGGCCGCGTCGATCGCCTCGAGCGCGGACTCGCTGGTCCGTCGAACGGTGCCGTCCGTCTCGAGCACCCACGAGTAGGTCTCGGGGGCCTCGAAGATCGCGTCGAACCGCCGCGCGCGCTCCCGTCGGCGGCGTCGCTCGCGGCCCGTCGATAGCGCCCGCTCGATCGCCGCGCGGCAGTCCGCGATCGACTCAGCGCCGGAGTCGTCGCACGGCACGTACGCCGTGACATCCGCGGCGATCGCCGCGCTGGCGAGCGACTCGTCACCGTCGACCGGGGCGAGCACGACCGGGAGATCCGGCTCGCGCTCGCGAACCGTCTCGAGAAGGTCGAGCCCGGTCATCGTTGCCGCCGGCAGGGAATGGGCAGTCAGGAGACAGTCGACGGGGTGGTGCTCGAGGTGCTCGAGCGCAGCGGCCGCGGTCGAGACTGCGGTCACGTCGCGCGTCTCGGCCGCCAGCGCGTCCGGCAGGCCGGCGGCTCTCCGATCGGGCGGTGCGACGACGAGGAGCCGGGCGTCGTCGAGCGGGCGTGCGGAAGCCATTCGTCCCCGATAGGACCGCCTGCGGATAGAACCCATCGGTCCGGTCGCGCTCGAGCGGTACTGCGTGTCCGCGATGACGAGCAGTCGCGGTATCGTCCGCGACCGTGGTTACGATGGCAGAAGGAAAGCGCGGGGAGCGGTCAGCACGGTTCCGAAGCGATTACCGCCACTCGTCGAGCGCGGCCACGTCGGTTTCGGTCATGGCGATCCAGCGCTCGTCCCGTGCGATATCGGCGATAACGAGGTGCGGAGTCCCGTCGATCTCGTCGACCGCCGCGACGACATCGGCTGTATCACTCGATCGGCTTCCGATCGACTCTGCTTCGGGCACCATACTCGGGAATAATACTCTCTCGGCTATGAATGTATCGATACGCCCCGAATATGTGATTAGATATTAAACCTTAACCGACATATTTCTATATTTTCTAAACCACGTGTCGGTGGCGATCGGCGTTCGACGAGTGTGTGCTGCCGATCGACTCGGGCGGATTTCGATCGAGCGCTCGTAACCGGTCCCGTTTCGTTTTCGGATCGGTGCGTTCGAGCGGGCTACTCGTCGGGAGCGATCGAGCGAACGTGACCGACGACGCCGCTTTTCAGTTTCACGTGAGGTCCCTCGGGTTCGTCACCGTAAACCACGCCGATCTCGCCGATGATCGGTTCCGTGTCCTCGGAATGGGGGTCCGCATCCTCCTGGACGATCTCGACGGTCATTCCCTGCCGGAGTTCCTCGGCGGTCGGTCGTTCGGCGGCCATGACTGGAGGTGAGCCGGGGTTCTTCAAAACCGTGGTGCCTGCACTCGCTAGCGCGGCCGAGCGTCCCCCGTCGCGGGCCCCCGCTCCGAACGCCGGCGTTACTCGTCGAACTCGAGGGCGACGGAGTTGATGCAGTATCGCTTGCCGGTCGGCTCGGGGCCGTCCTCGAAGACGTGACCGAGATGGCCGCCACAGTTCGCACAGATGACTTCGGTGCGGCGCATGCCGTGGCTGGTGTCGGTTCGGGTTTCGATCCGATCGTCGTCGGCGTCGTAGAAACTCGGCCAGCCACAACCGGAGTCGAACTTAGTCTCCGAATCGAACAGTTCGGCCCCGCAGCCGGCGCAGGCGTAGGAGCCGTCCGCCTTGTGATCGACGTACTCGCCGCTGAACGGCGTCTCGGTGCCTGCTTCGCGGAGGATGCGATACTCCTCGTCGCTCAATCGTTCGCGCCACTCCTCGTCGCTCGTCGGGACGTGATCTGACTCGTCGCTCATGGACGCTCGTAGGGGAGAGACACTCAAGAGTCTGTCTGCGCGGTCGCCGGTTCCGGCGGCGTCGACCGGCAACGGTCGTGCCGATGTCGGTGCCCGGGCGTTGCAGTCACCGGCTAGTGATGATATCCGTGCTCTCGCAGTCGGGACACTGGGTCATCCGGCCCAGTTTCGGGACCTCGATCCGCCGCCACTCGTCGTCCCCACCGGGCGCTTCGAAGCCGCAGTTTCGACACCGTGACCGTTCGTGTGTCATCTGGCTTCCCATGTCTCGACGTATGCTGTCGGGTTACATAATCGTTTGTTCAGCCGGCAACGAGCGTCACGAGTCCCAACGGGTCGTGGCACCGCTCACTACGGGAGGTATCGGTCGCGGGCGTGCCATCGATGCACAGGGGTGGGCGAGGACGTGGCGACTCGGTCATACCGCGCCACCCGTTGTGCCACTCGTGTTAAGCCACAGCAGACCGTACGTCCGAGCGATGGTTCCCCGGCAGGAACTCGCCGCAGCGGCGCTCGAGACGCTCCCCGTCACCGTCGCTGTCATTGACGACGAGGGTGAAATCCTCCTGACGAATCGATCCTGGCGCGACTTCGGTCCGGACCCCGACGACCACGTCGGCGCGGATTACGTCGCGACCGCCGCGACTGCGGACGACGAACACGCCCGGCGGGCGACCGCGGGAATCGAGGCCGTGCTCGCGGGCGAGCGCGACTCCTTCGAGATGGAGTACCCGTGTCACTCGGCGGACGAGAAACGCTGGTTCATGATGCGTGTCAATCCCTTTACCGACGACGGCCAGCGACTGGTCTCGCTCGTTCATCTCGAGATCACCGAGCGGAAACTGGCCGAGATCGCCGCCGAGGAGAACGCCCGTCAAGTACGCGACGAACGGGAAGCACTGGAACACGTTCTCGAGCGCGTCGACGGACTCGTCCGGAACGTCACCGACGCCGCCGTCGGCGCGGAGACCAGAGCGGAGATCGAACACGAAGTCTGTGCGTGTCTCGCCGAGACGGACCCCTACGTCCTCGCCTGGATCGGTCGCACGGATATCACGGCACAGCGGCTCTCACCTCACGAGTGGGCCAGTCGCGGGGACGTTCCCCTTGAGGACGACGAACTCGTCATCGGGACCGACGAGGAGCACCCGGCCGTTCGGGCGTTCGTGGACGACGAGGCAGCGGTCATCCAGGACCTCGAGTCGGCCGCGGACGCCGACCGGTGGTGGCCGACCGGGGCCGGCGATGTCGTCCGATCGGTCACCGCCTTGCCGCTTTCGTACGGTGACCTCACCTACGGCGTCCTCGTCGTTTTCGCCGCGGAGGCCGACGCCTTCGACGACCGGGAACTCCTCGTGCTCGAGTCGCTCGCCGGAACGATCGCGACCGCGATGAATGCCCTCGAAGTCAGGCGCATGCTCACGACCGAGACCGTCGTCTCGGTCGAGGTCGCCATCGAGGACCCGTCGCTGTTCGTCACGGCGCTGTCGGCGACGCTCGAGGCCGCGATCAGCTACCGCGGCGTGACCTACGACGGGGACGGAACGCCGCACCTCTCCCTCCATGCCGACCGGGCGATCGCCCCCGAAGACGTTCCCGACGTGTCTCCGGCCGGCGGCGACGTGACGATCCTCTCGCAAACCGACGGGCGGACCATCCTCGAGATCACCACCGACGACGGACTGGTGACGGCCCTGAGCGAGCACGGCGCGGTGATTCGGGAGCTGACGGTCACCGATACGGTCGCCGACCTCACCGTCGAACTTCCGGACGGCCGCTCCGCTCGCTCGGCGTACGACCTGCTCGAGCGTCGCTACGAGCGCGTCGAACTCGTCAGCTACCACGAGACCACCGAGCCGACGCCCACCCGAGAGAGCATCACGACGCGCCTCGAGTCGTCGCTGACCGACCGCCAGCTCACGGCGCTCCGGAAGGCCTACTATGCGAACTACTTCGAGTGGCCTCGCGACGTGTCCGGCGAGGAGTTAGCCGAGTCGATGGGCATTTCGCGATCGACGTTTCACCAACACCTGCGAACCGCCCAGCGGAAGTTGCTCGACGAACTCCTCGAGTGAGGCCGCAGTCGGCGGACCGTTCCCGGCCCAGCTGAACATAGTGAGGGGGGGTTATTTTATATACATCTGTCGTAGTGGAGACATCCGATCACCGTCGGCAGGATCTACGGGACAGAGAATGCAACAGGAACACATCGATGCAAGCAAGGCGATACAGAAGCGAACCGGGAGGACGTTCTATCTCGCGACGCGGTTTCTCCCCGAGCGAGTGCGACATGCGACCCACGTCCTCTATGCGTTCTTCCGCATCGCCGACGAAGTGGTCGACGACGCCGACGACGCCGATCCGGCGACACAGCGGGCACAACTCGAGTCGCTCCGGGCGCAGGCGGTCGGTGAGCAAGCGCCCGACGACCCGGTGCTCGAGGCGTTCGGGGAGCTCAGAGAGCGGTACGGGATCGACGACGAGGAAATCAACACGTTCATCGACGCGATGGCGACGGACATCGAGACCAGCCGGTACGAGACCTACGCGGACCTCGAGTCCTACATGCGTGGGTCGGCCGCGTCGGTCGGCGTGATGATGACCGCGATCATGGAACCCGACGCCGAGGACGTCGCGATCCCCCACGCCGTCACACTCGGCGAAGCGTTCCAGATGACGAACTTCCTGCGGGATGTCCGCGAGGATATTCGCGAACGCGACCGGATCTACCTGCCACAGGAGACGCTTCGGAACCACGGGGTCGATCCGGCACAGATCGAGCGACTCGAGTACTCCGAGTCGTTCGCGGGGGCGATGGCCGCCGAACTCAAGCGGACGGAGGAACTCTATCGCGAGGGCGTCGCCGGGATCAGATACCTGCCCGAGGACTGTCAGCTCCCGGTCCTGTTGGCGGCGGTTCTCTACGCGGAACACCACACCGTCATCCGCAATCAGGGGTACGACGTGCTCTCGCGGGAGCCGTCGCTGTCGACGGCCCGGAAGCTGTGGTGTCTGGCGAAGACGCGCTGGCACTGGCACTGGAATCGGGACCCCGAAGCCGTGTTCGAGCGAGTCTCGGCGGTGCCGACGGCCGACCACGACCATCGACACCCGGAACACGGAGACGGCGTGCCGACACGATCCTGACCGGCGGTTTATCAAAGCCCACGATATAGTGGCCCGACTTTCGTAGCCATCGCGTTCGAAGCTCGGTGTATGCCCACAGAGGCGAACTCCGATATCGTCGATCAAGAACGGCAGATGGGCCGTACGACCGCGATCGGACTCGGTGTCTGGCTCGCGCTGATCGTCGCTGCAGCGATCCTCTTGTTCGTGTTCCGCGACGCCATCTCGAGCCTGTTCGTCTGAGCGGACCGGCCGCGAGTGTTCACCGCAGGTCGCTACTCGGAAACGTCTTCGTTCGTTTGCACGGTCGTTTCCGCGACGATGAACTTCGCGAGTTTTCGTTTCGTGTGCGTGGTATACAGGTGCTCCTCGAGTTGCTGGTTCGGGGCCGGGGGCTCCCGACAGACTGGGCACTCGATCGAGTTACGCGTTGCCATAGCAATGACAGGGCGGTCACGAGCAAAAGTGACGTGCCGGCATGTTCGCACCGGTCGTCCTGGGGGACCGAACTGCCGTCAGTTATCGACCGCGCCCCCGCTCGGGAAGCGCCGTCGAAAGCATCGCGAGGTCGTAGCGGTCGGTCCGGAACAGTCCGAGACAGAACAGGCCGGCGACGCCGGCCGCCAGCCAGTTGCCGTAGAGCACGTTGATCGCACCCCACAACAGGACGAAACTCACCAGATCGTCGAGTGCGAACTCGCAGGTCCGGACCCGCTCGAGCAGGACCGCACGATCGAACGCGCGATCGACGAGGACGACAGCGACGGTCCCCGAGAGGAGCCACCCCCAGTAGTTCGAGCGGGGAACGCCGTAGTAGCCGCCCGGCGGAACGTACTCCCAAAACCCGATGGCGACGGCCCCGGGGTCGAGGACCAGATCGACCGCGACGATGGCGGCGATCGCCGCGAGCAATCGGGGACCGACGCGCGCGGCTCGGTCGCGAAGCACCAGCAACGTCAGCAGGGTGGCGTTGAGCACCAGCGGGACGAAAAACAGCGGCAGGGCCAGGGGCACGTCGCCGCCCAGCATCGGCCCGAGCCGAATTCCGTACTCGAACGTCCCGTAGGGCCAGCCCGTCCGGACGCCGACGAGTTCGATGGCGTAGGTGTAGCCCGTCAACACGCCGAGGAACGCGACCGCCCGTCGATCGATCGTCGGCAGCAAGGCGACGACCAGCGGCGACCGCATCACCAGCGTTCCGAACAGGATCAACAGCGGATTGTACGCGAGCGGTGCCGGAAGCATCCCTTCGGCGCTGCCGACCAGCGTCACCGCGCCGACGACCGGGAAGACCACTGCGACGGTAAACCGGTTCTCCCGGACGAGCGCCTCGAGTCGCCGCTGTCCCGTCTCCCGTGCCGTCTCGCTGGTCCCTCTCGCCGTCGACGCGTCGTCCTCGCGTCCGCGGCCGTCCGTGCTCGCCGCATCCCGCTCGTGAGTGCGCCGTTTCGAATCGCCGTCCTCCGCCGGCCCTGTCTCGCCGTCCGGGCCTGCGTTCGGACGCGATGGCGGGCCCGCCGACTCGCCGTTATCCATAGAGGAGCCTCCAGAGGCCGCCCATGGTCAGGAGCGCGCCGACGACGGTGTTGATCGCCGGGAACCACCAGTAGGCCCGATCGACGGCGACACTCGCGGTCGCGATTGCGGCGATGAGCCCCGGATACACGAGCATGAGTGCGCCAAGTCGCCCGTCGAGTGCGCCGAAGGCGATCGCACTCGCCAGCCAGCACGCGCCGCAGTAGGCGTAGGTCCGTCGTTCCCCGAGCATCGTCGCCGTCGTCCGGGTCCCGGTTTCGCGATCGGGCTCGATATCGGGGATCGCCGAGAACGTATGCATTCCCATGGCCCACAGCCAGCCGCCAGCGATCGTCAGCACGGGCGGCTGAGAGCCGGCGACGGCGGCGTACGCAGCCACGCCCGGCGTGATGTAGAGTCCGTTGGAGACCGAATCCAGCACCGGCGTCGTCTTGAATCGGGCCGGTGGGGCGCTGTAGGCCGCACCGAGGGCGAGAAAGGCGACGAGCCACGGGATCGCGGCCGCCGCAAGCAGCGGCGCGAACAGCAGCGGCAGGGCCGCACAGAGGGCGACAGCGACGGGAACGGATCGCTGTCCCCGATAGCGCGCCTCCCGATCGTCCTTTTTCGGATTCGCCGCGTCGATCTCCCGGTCGTAGATATCGTTGATTCCATAGAGGAAGACGTTCGCCGGGAGGAGGAAGTACGCGAACAGGACGGCCGTCGCCGGCGTGACCAGGTCCTCGACCGACCCCGCGGCGTAGGCGACTCCGACGAGGACCGGCCCGGCCAGATAGAGCCAGAACCGCGGCCGCGAGAGCGTCAGCAGGTACGACAGCTGTTCGCCGACGCTGCCTTCGCTTTCCGCCGTCGGCTCCCTCCTCATCGCTGGCGTCTCGAGCACGCGGGCGCTCGGATGCGGACAGTCATTTCGGTTCTGGAAGCGGGTCGGTCAGTTGCTCGTCTCGATCCATCCCTCGCGGTTCCGGCACGGTCAGCCCTCGAGTCCGTGGTCCTCGAGCACTTTCTCCGCCGTCAGGTCGCCGCTGATGAGACACATCGGGACGCCGATTCCGGGTGTGGTATCGCCGCCCACGAAGTAGAGTCCGTCGACTTCCGCCGACCGGTGTGGCGGGCGGAAGAGGGCCGTCTGGCGGAGGGTGTGGGCCAACCCCAGTGCCGTCCCGCCGTAGCTGTTGTACCGGCCCGCGAAGTCCGCGACGGAGAACCGCTCCTCGAGGACGATCCGGTCCCGGAGGTCCGTCCCCGTGTTTTCGGCGATATCGTCGAGGATCACGTCCCGATACTCGTCGCGGATTGCGGGTGTGTCCTCGAGACCGGGCGCGATGGGCACGAGGACGAACAGGGCGCTGTGGCCCTCGGGGGCGACGTCGTCGTCGGTCCTGGAGGGGACACACAGGTAGTAGGCGGGGTCGTCCGGCCACTGGGGGTCCTCGAAGATCTGGTCGAAGTGGTCCTGCCAGTCGGTCGGCAGCACGAGCGTGTGGTGGGCGAGGTCGTCGACATCGCCCTCGACGCCGAGATAGAGGAGGAACGCGGAGGGCGCGTAGGTCCGGTCGTCCCAGTAGTCGGCGTCGTGGCCGCGCCGTTCGGGGGTCAGCAGTTCCTGTTCGGTGTGGGCGTAGTCGGCGTTGCTCACGACGAGATCCGACTGCAGGGGGCCAGCCGGTGTTTCGACCTCGAACCCGCCCGTGCGGCCTTTGATCTCAGTCGCCGGGCGATCGGTGTCGTACTCGACGCCGAGTTCCGCGCCCAGTTCGGCGATGCCGTCGATGACCGCGCCGATCCCGCCGTCGGGGTACCAGACGCCAAGGTTGAAATCGACGTGGCTCATCAGGTTGTAGAGCGCCGGCGTGTTTGTCGGCGAGCCGCCGAGAAATACCAGCGTGTACTGCATGATCTGCTGGAGCTTCGGATGGTCGAAGTAGCCCGCCACGTGCCCCTGCATCGAGCCAAGCAGCGAGAGGCCCCGCGCCTGTCGCGCCACGTCGAGATCGAGGTAGTCCCGCAGGCGCTCGCGGTCCTCGTAGACGAAGTGTTTCATTCCGACCTCGTAGTTCTCCTGTGACTTCTCGAGGTAGCGCTCGAGGGCCTCACCCGCACCCGACTCGTACTCCTCGAAGACGGCTTTCGTGCGCTCTAAGTCGGGCGTGATGTCCACCCGATCGCCGTCCTTGAAGAAGATCCGGTAGTGGGGATCGAGATGTTCGAGATCGTAGTAGTCGCCCGGCGTCCGGTCGAAATCGGCGAAGAAGCGCTCGAAGACATCGGGCATCAGATACCACGAGGGACCCATGTCGAACGTGAAGCCGTCTTTCTCGAGGCGGCTCGCTCGGCCACCGAGCTGTTCGTTCTTCTCGATGACCCGAACGTCGGCACCCGCGTCGGCGAGGTAACAGGCCGTCGAGAGCCCACCGATCCCGCTCCCGATCACGACGACCGACTCACCGGCCAGCGATTGCATGTAGTCGTACGTGAGTATCGGACCGCTGTTAAACGTGTCTCATACATAGATAGGGGATCCGATCGGTCGACGGCGCGGCGGGCGGCGTCGAGTTCGTCTCGTGCCCGGGGGACGGTCCCCCGTCCGGTAGGTTCCTGTGGATCGCGCCCGTACGGTGCGTATGGACGGCCAGACAGTCGTCGTGACCGGCGGAACACGCGGTATCGGTGCTGCCGTCGCCGAGGCGTTCGGTGCGGCCGGTGCGACCGTCGTCGTCGGGGCTCGAGATGCGGACGACGTCGACGCGACCGTCGACGCGCTCGAAGACGCGGGGACCACCGCGGCGGGGCTCAGAACCGACGTTCGCGACGAGTACGACGTAGAGCGGCTGACGGAGATCGCCTCGCGGGCGGGCGAGGCGGCCGGTATCGATGTCGTCGTTCCCGCGGCGGGCGTATATCACGGCGAGGCCGGAGCAACGCCGACCGACGACGAATCGTATTCCGCGTTCGACGACCACTGGCGGACGAACGGACGCGGCGTGTACGCGACGATCCGCGAGTCACTGCCGCACCTAAACGACGGCGCGCGAGTGCTCGTGCCGACGGGCGCGGTCGCTCGAGACGGGACGGCAGGCTACGGCTCCTACGCGATTTCGAAGGCGACGGCGGAGGCGGTGACTCGCGGCTTCGCCGCTGACACCGACTACGTCGTGGGCTGTCTGGACCCGGGGGTCGTCGCGACGGAACTGTCGGGCAACAACGGTCGCGATCCGGATGCCGTCGCCCCGATGTTCGTCTGGGCGGCGACCGAGGCGGAGCCAACGGCCGTCGACGGGGCGATCGTCGGACTGCGCGAGTGGAAGCAAGCGACGCGATAACGCTCGAGAACGCGGTTGCTGCGGTAGTCGAATCCCCGCGTGTCTCGAGTCGTTTCGACTGCAGTCCCGGACCTGGGCGGAGCGCGACGCCGAGATGGGTAGCAGCGTGCGGACCGACCGTCGAGAGTAATGGCCGCTCGCGGTTCGAGACAGTCGATTTGACCGGTTCTTCGGACGCACAACGAGGCGAACGCTCGCGTACGCACCGTCTCGCATCGGCGAGAGTGACGACAACGGTTATGCGCTCTTATGTCGTGTGGTAACATGGATGATGAACATGAACGAAGTTGCAACGAAAGCAGTCGCCTGTCCGCACTGTGGGGAGAACGCGAGCGTCCCGCTTCCCGACGGGGAGACGGAGGTGAAAGTGCGGCAATCGATCGCGGCGTTTGGCGAACACACTACGATCACGTGCTCACGTGACCATACCTACTGGGAGTACTTCTGCTAACACGTCTCGTTTTTCTGGCCTGTCACCCTCATCTCGGCGAGGTACCGAATACGAGCGCTAGCGCAACCGCTACGGGCGGCCTATCGGTGGGAGAAATCTAGTAGTTATCGGAACCGCTACCGAGGATCAATCGATGTGGCCTTCGCGACGCAGTTGATCCGCGTCCTGGCCGGTATAGCGCCACTCGATGGTGGCCTTCTCGTCTTGCCAGTCCCACGGTTCGGCGACGACGATATCGTCTTGCTCGATCCAGGTCCGGTATTTCATGCGACCCGGGATGCGGCCGAGTCGCTCCTCGCCGTCCTCACAGCGGAGGCGAACGTGGTTACCCCCGAGGTGTTCGGTTACGACGGCGAATACTTCATCGCTGTTGGGCATACGGAGGTTCCGTCGCCCGGAGTCTTCTGTCACAACTTAACTATGTGCGGCAGACGTTTAAACGCTTGGAAAGTCGTGGTATCCCACAGCATAGTATTGTATGTCAATATAGTAACTAGTTATCTCGGCTGCCGTTTGTCGCCGATCGACGGATCGCTACCGGTCTATAGTTCGCGGTCCGAATCGGGATTCTCGAGGTCCCACAGCAGTTCGGGCAGAAAGGCCTCGAGGTTGTCGATGACCGACCGCTCGCTGACGTTCAGCCCCTCGCAGTGATCGTGGGCCGAGTCGCGGATGTCGACGTGGAGGTCGCCGTCCTCGAGCCAGACGGCGAGCGGAAAGACCGAACACCGGGTGGGTTTCCAGTCCGCGTCTAAGTGCAGCGAACAGAGGCCATCCTCGCGCAGAAAGGCACACGCGTGGCCGTCCTCGGCGACGTGGTCCTCGTGGTCTTTCGCCTCTCGAGTGACGAACTTCTCGCCGCGGAAGTCGGTCGTCGTCTCCGCAAGGTTCGCCCGCTGGGCTAACTCGAGGAGGTCCCGATCGTAGAGGAGCACGCCGTGGTGACAACACCACGTACAGTCGTCGACGCACTCGAAGGTGAGATTGGGATCGAACTCGACGACGACCTCGCGGTCGGGGTACACCTCGACGCGTCGCGTAGCGTCAGCGCTCACGACTAGAGGGGAGGCGAGTCGGCCCCAAGTGCCTTTCTACCCGTCCTTTGAGGGAGCGCCACCGACGACGCTCTCCCGAACGTCCACCCGACAGTGGAGCAGACGGGACTGTGACACGAGTCCGCCGTCGCTGTTATGCGCGCCCCGTCCCTCGCTCGAGGGCGATGGTGTCCCGCTCACTCGAGTCGACGATCGTGTTCCGGAGCGTGCCGACGCCTTCGTAGGTGATTTCGACGGTATCACCGGGTTCGACGAGCCCAGGGTTGGCGGGACTGCCGAAGGAAATCACGTCGCCGGGGCGGAAGGTAAAGCGGCGGGAGAGAAACGCGATGATCTCGTCGGGATCGAACAGCATGCGTTCGGTCGTGGCCTCCTGCCGGCGCTCGCCCGCCACGTCGGTGTACATGTCGATCCCCATGGGGTCGACGGCGGTTTCGATCCACGGCCCGAGCGGGCCGGACGCGTCGAACGCCTTGCGGGCCGTTCGGCCGTTCTGGTCGAGCGCGTCCAGATCGTTCAGGATCGTGTAGCCGCGGACGACTTCGGACACCGCGTCCTCGGAGAGGTTCCGGCAGGATTCGTCGATGACGGCCGCGAGTTCGCCGGCATAGGTCACCTCGTCGCTGAAACTGGGCGAGGGAACCGGGTCCCGGTGGCCGACGAGCGACGCGGGCGGCTTGATGAAGAAGTCGGGTTCGTCGGGTCGTTCGTACGCCATCTGGTCGAGCGTCGTCGCGAAGTTCCGGCCGACACAGTACAGTGCCGAGGGCTCGCAGGGCGGCAGGAAGTCGGCGTCCGTGCCGACCTCGTAGACGCCGTCGTCCGCGTGGACGACACCGTCCTCGTACCGTCCCGCGACCGGGCCGTCCTCCGTTGCGATCCGCGCGAGTTTCATTAGCGGGGGTCTCGCAGCCGGGTGATTAGTGGTATCGGTTTGCCGGCGTCCCGGCTCCGGCCGACCCGGGCCTCACGCCGCAAGCAGCAGAGCCGTTCGGCCGCCGCGGTGCTCGACGAGACGGCGTCGCTATCGACGTTCGATCGGCCGCACTCGTCGATCCCGGCAACGCGGAGACGCGTGCTATCCACCGGTCGGCGCTGTCGCTGCGGATTCCCATCGTGGCTCGGTACCGTCCGCCATGCTCGCGACCTCGCTAGCCGAGCGTCTTGAGGTCGACGCGGTGTGTTCCGTCGTCGGTCTCGAGCGCGATCGACTCGACGATCGCGTCGCGTGCTCGCGTTCGCCACTCCGCGACGGCGTCGGCGTGGCGCTCGCGGAGCCGGTCGTCCGCGGCCGGCTCGTCGGTCGCCGCCAGCGCCGACTCGAGGTCCGGGTACGCTGCGAGGACATCGTCCGTGATGACGGTCGCGGGCGAAAAGTGCACCGCGCCGGTTAGTTCAGCGTCGTCGACGCGGTAGACGTGGAGCCGGGCCCGCATCCGGCCGTGAAACGGTGGCGTGACCCGGAGGACGGCCTCCCCCGGGTTTTCCCGCCCGTAGACGTAGGCGTCGACGACATCCTCCGGCGAGAGCGCGACCGATCGAATGGCTGACGGATCGTCGGCTTCGGCTGACGGGTCGTCCTCGACCATCGGCCGACGCTTGGACTCGCAACGGATTAACTGTCGGGTTGGGAGCGGTCGCTGGCGAGCGCCGGCTGAAACACGTCGGCGCGACGGGCAGTCGAAACGCCGTACGTCGCATCGTCGACCGCTGTCGGCAGCTCCGCGTCGGCGGTCGCGTAGTGGGCGCGAAGCGACGCCCGGACGGCCTCTCGGACGCAGGCACGCACTGCTGCGCCGACATCGGTGCCGCTGCCCGAAAACGCCGCCGGCGACCCCGACGGGTCGTGGCCGACGATGATCGCGTCCGTCGTCGTTCCCGGGACACCGGCCTCGGCGAGCAGCGTCGCCGCCTTCGCCTCCGCCGCGACCGCGATCAGGTTCTCGAGCGCGCCCGAGGCGAGCGCACGCGTCGTTCCGACGATGAGGTTGACGGTCCCACGCCCCTGTCCGGACTCCGCATCGTCGTCTTCGACCGCAGTCGACGCCGCCCGGTCGGCGGGAGTCGGCTCCATCGGTAACGCGGCGGGATTCGAGATGCCGGCTGTCGCGTAGACAGTCACGGACCCACACCGAGCGCCGCGAGCGTCCGCGATGTCGACGCCGGTCAGCAACGCCGGGCTGGCCGCGTCCCCGGCGGTCGTCTCGAATTCCGCCCGCTCGAGGCGGTCATCGATGTAGGGCCCGAGTGCCGTCCGTTCCCAGCCCTCCGGGACCGAGAGGTTGTACGCGCAGTCGGCCGTCCGGCGGCCGCCGTTCCAGCCGGTCGAGAGCCATTCGGTAGCCGGTCGGCGAACGCGAAGCACGCCCGCCCGCCGAACCGCATCGTAGTCCGGGTCCGTCATCGCTCCGTTTCCGGATCGTCGTCCGTGCGCTCGCGAACGCCCAGCGCGGTGAGCAGTCGATCGTTGGCCGTTCGATCCTTGACCGCGACGCGGACGTGAGAATCGAGCGTCCGGAACGTCGTCGCGTCGCGGATCGCGACGCCGGCCGCACGCGCGTCGTCGATCACCGTCGCCACGTCCCGGTCGCCGACGTCACAGAGGAGGTACGGTGCGTCCGAGTCGTGGACATCGAACCGTCCCTCGAGCGCCTCGCGAACCCGCTCGCGCTCGCTGGCGACGCGGGCGCGCGTTTCGCGGACGAACCCCGCCCGTCGCAGGCAGTGTGTGCCGACCCGAGCAGCCGGCGTCCCGAGCGACCACGTGCGGCGAGCCGTTGCGAGCGTCTCCCGCCGGTCGCCGGTTGCGACGGCGAAGCCGGCCCGAAGCCCCGGCAACCCGAACAGTTTGGTCAGCGAGCGCGCGACGACGACGTGCTCGCGATCCAGGGTCGCCATCGACCGGTGATCGGTAAACCCCAGGAACGCTTCGTCGACGAGCAGCGTCGTTTCGGCGGCCGCACAGCGGGCGGCGAACGACGCGAGCGCGTCCGGCTCGATCGCGTCGCCGGTCGGGTTGTTCGGCGTACAGCACACGGCAAGCGCACACGGCTCGAGGGCGGTCGGGCCGAGTGCGGTCAGGTCGTCGTAGCGAACGAACCGCGGCGTCGCTCCCTGTAATTCGACTTCGCGGGCGTACTCCCCGAAACTGGGGTACGGGACGAGCGCCTCGTCGCCCGGCTCGAGGGCGGTCTCCATCGCAAGCCGGATCGCGGCCAGTCCGCCGGGGGTTGGAACCACTCGCTCCGGCTCGCAGCCGACGAAGTCGGCGGCGGCGGCGCGAAAGGCCGGATAGCCGTCGTCCGGGTAGCGCCGGGACTCCTCGAGAGCGGCCGCGTACGCGTCGCCGACGCCCGCGGGGGTTCTGGGGTTCGTATTGGCCGAGAAGTCCAGCAGGTCGCGGTCGGTCTCGCCGCCGTGGGGCACTCGGTTCCCGGCTCGAATGGCGTCAGGGTCCACGACCGCCCTCCGTCGGCTCGGCAGTGTCCGCGCCGTCCTCGGCCTCGATTCCGAGCCGTCGACAGACCGTCTCGAGCCGATCCCTGACCGCGTCCATCTCGCCGTCGGGGACGAGCGAGAGCGCGCCGCCCATGCCGACGCCCTCCTTGGCCTCGCCGGCGCAGTAGCGGTCCATCGCGACGTGGTCGCGCTCGTCGAAGCCGGGATCGGTGACGGTCAGGTCGCAGTCGAACCGCTCGCAGGCGTCGGCGAGCCGATCGCCCTGTTCGTCGGCCACGAACGAGGTCGTCGCGATCGACAGCGGCGCGTCGATCCCCGCGTGGCGTACCACGGCGGCAACGGCGAGCATCTGGGTGCCACCGGCGAGCGTCACCGCGGTGCCGGACTCGAGCGCACCGGCCGCGATTCCGGCGACTGCTGGCTGGACCGGATCACCGACCGCTTCGATCGCCGCGAGCGGCGTCCCCTCGCAGTCGCCCGGCTCGAGGTCGCTCGCGGCCAGCGCCTCGTCGACGACGCGCCGTTTGCGCTCGATCGGGTTCTCCGGGAGCGACGAGGAGACGCCGGCCGGCTCGCCGAGCGCGGTCAGGACGCCCAGTGCGGTCGTCGTCCCGCCGGGAACCGTCTCGCCGAGCAGCAGTTCGTCGTCCGGCAAACTCGCGCCGTAGTCGAACGCCCGGTCGAAGGTCGCGTCCGCGTCGGGCACGGCGACCGCTTCGCGAACGTCGTTCCCGGGGCCGCCGCCGAGGTCGACCGTCGGCGCGGCCGTCGACTGCGTGAGCCCCGCGTCGATCACCGACACGTCGAAGCCGACGACCTCTCTGACCGCACGGGTCACGGCAGCCGGCGTCGGACAGCCGTTCGGGCTCACGGGCGTCACCGGCGACATGATCGGCGCGCCGTGTTCGACGATTTCGACGTCCGCCGAGGGCGTGTGTTCCATCAGTTCCGGTGCGGCCCCGGCGGCGCTGATGCCGTCGATCAGCGCGGTCTCGGTCGTTCCGGCGGGCAAGATGACGCGCATCTCAGCGCTCCTCCGCAGTGCGGTCGCGCAGCATGTCGGCTGCGAGACGGGCGTCTTCGCGTCGGTTCACGTTCACCGCAAGTCGTGGATCGTCGTATACGTCGGTCATCGTCGTGGATTCGTCCGTGGTGCCGACCACGTTAACCCCGGTCGGCGCGAGGTGGTCGTCGGCCTCGAGTCGCGTCTCGATGCTGACGCCGAGCCGCCGTTTGAGCGCCACGGGAACGCAGACCGTGCGCGAGGCCTCGGCGTCGCCGTGGGCCGCGAGTATCCGGTCGACGACCGCCGCCTCGAGCAGCGGCAGGTCCGCGGCGACGGTCAGGAGCGGCGGCGACAGTTCGGGCCGCTCGAGGACGGTCAGCAGATCGGTCACGTAGCCCTCGCCGGCCGTCTCGACCGTCGCGACGCCGTCGTGCTCCTCGAGGTGGGACCGCGTCGCCGGTGCGTTCGGCGAGACGGCGGCGGCGATCGTCTCGATCCGGCTCCCCTCGAGCGCCGCAAGGACGCGGTCGATCATCGCGGTCCCGTCGATCGGGTGCAGGGGCTTCTCGTGGGGGCTCTCGAGGCGGGTGCCTTTCCCGCCGCACATCACGAGAGCGTCCACGCGATCACCCCCACGTGAACGCCAGCGATGCGGCCGATCTCGTTGGCTGCGCCGAAGATATCGCCATTGAGCCCCCCCAGCGAGCGAGCCGCCCAGTACCACGGGAGCCCGATGCCGGCGACGGCACCGGAAAGGGCGATCACACCCGGGTGAGGCCAGCCGACCACGGCTGCCGCGAGGACGATCGTCGCGGGCGCGACAAACGACCCGGCAGTGCTCACGTCGGTGAACTGCTCGCCCATTCCCTCGTAGGCGGCACGCCCGAAGCAGGCCATCGCGGCCATCCCGAGTTTCGTCCCCACTTCGGCCCCGATCGCGATGCCGACCGCCGTTCGGACGGGGAGGCCGGCCAGTCCGAGCCCGCCCAGTGCCAGCGCGGTGACGGTGAGCGCTACGGCGAGTAACGCGCCGACGCCGGTCGTCGTGTCCGTCAGCACCTCGCGGCGACGCTCGACGTCGCCGTGGACGACCAGCGCATCGCCCACGTCGGCGATCCCGTCGAGGTGGTGGATTCCCGTCACGGCGTAGACCGAAAGCAGGTAGCCCAGTGCGACGGTCGGCGCGATCAGCGTATCAGCAGCGAGCAGCGGGATCGCCGCCAGCGATCCCGCCACGAGACCCACGACGGGGAACGCGGCCGGCGTCGCGCGGAACGCGTCCCAATTGCCGTCGCGGTGCCCGACCGGCAGCCGCGTCAGAAAGCCGAGCGCGCCGCGAACGGCACCGATCCAGCGGCCGATCACGGTCCCGCTCGCACCCCCGTGATCGAACCCGTGCTCGAGGCGGTCATCGACTGCCAGTACGTCTCGAAGCCACCTGCAAGCTCCGGCACGGCAATCGCCAGCACGATGGCAACGAGGATCGAGACGACGGCCGCTCGCCCGACGAGGCTGACGGCCCGCTCGCCCTCGGCCAGCGTCGGGAGGTCGGCATCGGGATTGAGGACGTAGCTGTCCGCTTTCTCGAGGCGAACGCCGAGGGCGCAGGCGAGCGTCGCCATCGGCCACCCGGAGTTGGGCGACGGCGGCGCGCGCGCCCACCGTCGGGCGCGCACGATCGCAACCGGATCGACCGCAGCGACGGCGATCGCCCCGGCGGCGAGTCGGGCGGGCAGATACATGACGACGTCATCCAGCCGCGCGCTCGCGGTGCCGATCGGTTTCGAGGGGTAGCCAAGCATCGAGTCGAGCGTGTTGACCCCCTTGACCCACGCGGCGGCGGCCGCCGCGGCCGGAAGCGAGATCGGCGCGAGTATCGCGAACGGTATCAGGGTCGCGACCAGCCCGTCCGCGAGGTTCTCGGCCGTGCTCTCGACGGCCGCGCTGCGAAGCGCGCCGGCCGAGAGCGCCGCGGTCTCTCGACCGACCAATCCGCGGACCCGGTCGCGGGCCCGCTCGAGGTCGTCGGCCGTCGCCCCGACGACGTCCTCGGTCAACTCGAGCAGCGACCGCAGACTGGTCGTCAGGAAGAGGGCGACTGCGGCAGCGATACCGCCGGCTATCGGTCCGATCGAACCCGCCGCGAGGACTCCCCCGCCGACGACGGCGGCGGGACCGAGCGGCGCGAGCACGGCAATCGCGACGCCGGCGAGGCACTGGTGGCGCTCGTCATCGCTCCACGGCCGATCGACCGCGCCGACGAGGCGGCCGAACCACGCGACCGGATGCACTGCAGTCGGCAGTTCGCCGAGCAACAGATCGAGACTGAACGCCAGTCCGACGACCGCGAGCGTCCTCAACACGCCGCCTTCGCCTCCATACTGTCGTCCGAATGGGACCGCTCAGTCATTACTGCTGTGTTCGTCGGGCGTCGACGCTGCCAGTCGCGCCGGCACGTCCGCGAGCGCCAGGTCCTCGAGTAGCACCGCCGTGCCGCCCGCGGCCTCGATCCCGCCGTCGGTCCGAGGATCGTCGCCGACGTGGACGAGGTCGGCGGTGGGGACGCCGAGTTCGGCGGCGGTCCGGTCGAAGATTTCGGGGGCCGGTTTGCGCCAGCCACAGCCGACGCTCGTGACGATCGCGTCGAAATCGTCGCGCTCGAACGCCGATCTGACGAGCGTGCGCCCGACCAGTTCCGGGACGCTGCAGTTCGAACAGATCGCCACCGGCCCCCGCTTTCGGGCGGCGTCGACCGCCTCGAGCGCGCCGGGTCTCGTCTCGACGGTCGGGTCGAACGCTGCGACGACGGCCCGTCTGGCCGCGTTGTGTTCGGCGTCCACGCCGCGACTCGCGAGCGCGTGCGAGACGTGAGCCGGAAGCGGCACCTCCGCGCCGTCCGGTGCGTCGACGTGTGGCTCCGCGTAGGCCGCGGCCCAGTCGTCGGGGACCGCGACGTCTCGCTTTGCGAGTTCCGTCGCGACGGCGTCGGCCGGATCGTCCGGCCGGTCGGCGGTCACCAGCGTTCCGAAGAGATCGAACGATACTCCCACACTAGTGTGACTAGCACAACCTACCTTTAATTTCGCGGTATCCGGGTTGGGGGTCGGGTAAACGTTTTTGGGAATACTCCTTTGTACACATGGCTATCAGACCGGAATACAATGGACGGACGACGGAGTGCGGGCGGTTCCCGGCTCGTAACTGCTGTCAAACGACCGGTTCCGACCCGCGTCGCTCCGATGGACTCGAGCGACGCGAACCGACGCACCGAGAGGTCGGCGATCGACTACCACGCGCAGTGTGTGGCTCGTTCGGACCGTTTCGTGGTCGCAGTGGCTCGCTCGGCCACTGGTCTACCCGGTGACGCGTCGCCGACGGGGTCGGACGAGGACCGGTCGCTCACGGGCGACCTCGTCGATCCCGACAGCGGTCCCACGAACAAGAGCGAACTCCTCGAGTACGGTCTCACGCCCGAGGAGTACGTTCGTGCCGTCCTCATCGAACACGGCGGCCGGATCAAACAACGACGGTTCGCCGAGCGCTACGGCTGGGCACACGCCACGCTCAGTCGCCTCCTCTCGGAGCTCGAGGAGCGCGACGTCATCGACCGCTATCGGCTCGGTCGGGAGAAAGTGGTCTGTCTGCCGGATGCGATCCCCGAGGCAGCGCGTTGACGCCCGCGTCGCCGTGGTTCCGCCGCGAGTCGTCCGCCGCGCCACACGAATCGACCGTGATCAGTCGAGGCGGGCGAACGCCAGGTTGCCCGAGATGTTCTTGATGTAGATGTCCACGACATCGCCCTCCTCGGCACCGGGGACGAAGATCGTGTAACTGCCCTTCTCGGCGACGCCGTCGCCCTTGCGGCCGGTGCCGGTGATCTCGACCGTGTAGGTCTGTCCCTCCTCGACGGCGTCTTGCTGTTGTTGCTGCTGGCTGCTGGTCGAGCGCTTGGTGACGGGGCGGAACGCACCGCAGGCGTCACAGCGCAGCATCGGCGTTCGGTCCTCGCGGACGAGGCGGGTGTCCGGCAGGCCACACTCCGAACAGAGGACGTACTCGTCGACGTAGGCGTCGATCGCCGCGTCGAGGTCCGTCTGTGAGAAGGTCCCGTTGTACCGCCCGCGGCCGTCCTCGAGTTTGCCGCTGGTCCCCAGTTCGCGCTGGATGAACCGATGGAGATGTTCGGTCTCCCGCGAGAGGACGTCAGCGATCTCGTCGAGGTTCGTCACTCGCGTGAACGCGCCGTCTTTCTGTGGCTGCGGGTCGGGGATCTGCAGTCGCTGTTCGTCGCCCCCGATATCGGGGACGTCTTCCATCGCTCGGTCGAGACTCGATTCGTAATCCATACGCGAAAACAGGTGACCCGAACGTAAATCCGTTCTGCTATCACAATCCGCCCGACAGCACGGCGTTCGGGCGGGAACCGGCGACCATCGAACCGCCGGCCCGGCGGTCGTCCGTGCCGCCGCACTCGCCGGCCAGTCGATCGAAGACGCTCCCCGGCGACTTCGTCTCGTCGGCCCTGTCGGTCGGCTCGAGTCGACGCCGAGCCGGGAGGATGACTGCAGAGCACCTCGTTTCGATTCGGACCGATCGCCCAAACGACTGCCTACTCCGCGTAACGACCTGCTACTTCGCGGGTACGCTGCTCATATATAGGACGGGACAGCCGGTACCTCGGATCGATGACTAGTACGCTTACACGACAGTCATCGTCGCAGCACAGTTGTCCGATGGAACCACTCGGTATCGTAATGGGGGCGGAAGCGTGACCATGTCCGGCGCACGTGGCTCACGTCGTCCGCTCCCGAACGGCTGTCGGAAGCTGCTCGCGCTCGCGCTCGGGCTGGCGGTGATCGGCAGTCTCGTCGCGACGGGTGCCGGAGCGTCCGCGAGCCCCGCCGATCCGGAGTCGAACGGGTCCGTCTCGGAAGCGGAATACGTCGAGCCCACGCCCGAACCGGGCGATCCCTACTTCGAAGCGGCAGCGGAAGACGGCAGCTGGATCAGCTACGAGAACCCGCGAGACGAGTATCGGAGCCCGTACCTCGGCGAGGGCTCCGGAAAGATCTGTGTCACGCTGCTCAACGAAAACGGCGACCCCGTCGTCGGCGAGTCGGTCCCGAACACGTCCGTTACGATTCCGACGAACGACGTAACGAGCTGGCACTCCAAGGCGAATCCGATGACCGTCAAGTTCCCCATGACCGACCACTACGACCGGCCGCTCGACGGCGATGAGTTCGGAACGAGCCCGGAGATGTCCCAGGGCGACGGCTACCTGGATTCCCACTGTATCGAGCTACACGGGCAGCCCGAAGACGCGACCATCGAGTACGGCGAAGCGGAGATCAGCGGCGAGCACGCCGACAAGATCGACGTCGTGGGGTACATACAACAGGTCCCCGAAGGCGACGGCTGGGACTCGGATATCGATCCGGTCGCCGCCGCGGAATCCTACGAGGAAGTCGGTGGCAGCTGGACCTACGAACCGGGGGCCACTCACGGACAGGTCAGTGTCATCCTACAGCTCAATGCAGCGCCGGGCGGCTCCGCAAGCCCGTCCGGATCGGTCGGGACCGACTCGAGCGACTCCACGAACGAGACTGATCAGGAACCCGACAGCGACGATACCGAGGACGGGGGTTCGATGCCCGGGTTCGGCGCGCTCGCGGCCCTTATCGCGCTGTCGGTCGCCGCCATCGCTCGCCATCGCACCCGCGGATAAGCCGGTCCGGCGACGGTATCGATCCGGCTCCGAACCTGGCCCGGCGACGACCGCCACGACGGCGTTATCACTCGGCGGAGACTGACTCGGTCCGAAAGACAGGGAACGGCTACGGATGTAGCCGGGAACCATGGAGCTCCTCGCACGTCATGACGGGGCGGACGGATCGGGTGGACTTCCCCACCGACAGACTGTCGTACCCCCCGTCTACCTGACTGTTCGCTCGAACCACAATAATACTGCTGGCCAATTTACGGGGAAAGCGGCGAAAACGGACGGAAGATTTCCGCGAACGTGTGCTGTATGCTATCATATAGTACCACCGATACGCGGACCGAACGGCTACACGGGTCCGTCCGTCGTCCGAATCAATCAGGTTTTATCGATCGGCGCGAGATACCCGACAAATGACGAACACAAGCGAGTCGGACGGGGATGGGCCGCGCGTTCCAGTCGTCTGTCCTGACTGTGAAACGACGTCCCGCGTCCCCCTCTCGGACGTTGCCGACGCCGTCGAACGACACAACGACCAACTCCACGACGGCGACGACGTCGCCGAGGTCGATCCCGACGTCGCCGACCGGATCGCGGATCTGGTCGCCACCGAACTCGGCCTCCTCGAGGACGACTGAGACGGCTGACTGTCAGTCCGGTCCACCGAGCCCACGGCCGAGTCGTCGGTTCGCCGGGCAATCGGGACAGCAGACCGGATGAATGCCTTGGAATCGTAACCGACACGCGAGTCGTCGATGCCCCTCGTTCGATGGGAGAGCAATCCGGGATGGGTCAAAATTTCGCCGACGTTCCGCTCGAGAGGTTATATTTCACCGAATCGAACCGTTGGTTCAGTGAGAAGGCTTATACTGTCATACCCGACTCTACCCACCATATGGCACGCGAGAAAGCGACAACGGCTCCCGATACCGGAGCCGATACAGCCGACGGCGAGACCGAAGACGCGTCACCGTTTAGCACCGAATCGACCGCGACGGCGACGATCGCAGCGACGCGGGCGGGAGCGGCTGCTGGCGGTGTGGCTGCCCTCCCGAACACGCTGACGATCATCGGACAGGGGGTGCCCTCGAGCGTCGAACTCACCGTCGACGGCGAGATCGAACCGGTCGGTGAGGACGGCACGGCCGACGTGACCCTCTTGTCGGGGACGACAGTCGAGGGAACGGTCGAGAACGGCACGGTAACGGTCCGATTCAGCGGCGACTTGACCGACGTAACGTTCGTCGATCGCGGGATCACCGGCCGGACGCCGGCGACGACCCCGAACGTCCACGTCGATTACGGCACGCCGGATCGATCGCGGTCGTAGTCGACTGGACGAGCGCGCCGGACGCTCCGGCCGAGTCGAGACGTAAACATACTCCCGGACGGGGACCGAACACCACCACATGGACGACCACACACCCGACGCCGACGCGGAGAGCGACACCGGTGTCGAGGCAGACACCGACGTCACGGTCAAAACGGAGGCACACAGCCACACTGAAGGGGGACACGCCGTCGAAACGAAGGCTGGAGCCCCGATCTATGCCGACGCCGGATCGGAAATCGACGCCAAGTGGATGGACGCCGCTGACGGGCGCATTCTCGAGGCCATGCAGTCGGAGGACATCTTCGAGCCGCGCCAGTTCGAAGAGGAGGGAATCTGTCCGGGGAAGTTCGCGGCCTACCGCTGTCGGGAACTGGCCAAATACGGCCTCCTGAAGCGTCACATGGCCGGGATCTACGAACTCAGCGAGGCGGGCGAGCGGTACCTCGCGGGCGACCTCGATCCGAGCGACCTCGAGCCCGACGAGTAGCGTTCCGGGATCGGGGCGGGCGGTCGACGCTCGTCGTTCGGGCCGCTGTCCACACCGGAGCCCGGTGTCCGCGCGGTGACGTTGTCATCGCCGAGCAGTGCGTCGGTTTACGTTCAGCCGACGGCTCTCGTCGCGCCCCCGCGACAGGCGACCATGCGCTCACGGACCCGGCGACATCGCCCTCGAGCGCGACGCGACACCGCCTCGAACAGCGCGGAGGAATACGGGCGAGCGATACTCTGGACGTGGACGCTCGATCGGCGTGTCGCGCTCTCCGCCTCAGTCGGCGTCGACGGCGTTCGGAACGTGGCGTTCGAGGAAGTCGGTCACCGCGTCGCCGCCCTGGAAGCCCTCCGCCAGCCGTGCGGTCTCCGCTCCGTCCTCGAACAGGAGCAGCGTCGGGACCGACCGAATGTCGAACCGGTCGACGAGGTCGATGTCGTCGCCGGGATTGACCATTCCGATCGCGATATCGGTCGCCCGGGCGACGTTGCCCAGGGCCGGCTCCATCGCCTGACACAGCGCACAGCCGCTGGTGTAGAATTCCACGAGCGCGATATCGTGGCTCGCCACGAACTCGTCGAGTTCGTCGCCGGTCTCGAATCGACTCGGTTTGCTGGGCACGGCCATAGGAACGGCTACGTGTCCGCGATAGAAACCCCTGACGGACACACGGGCCGCAAGCCCGTCCCGCTCGTCAACCCGGCCTCGTGCTCGGGGAATCCGAATCACGGGCCCGTCTCGGACGTTCCGATTTGAATGACGGTCTCGCATCGCGGATTCATCGGACGGCTGTATTGTGTGACGGGGGCACGGAGTGTGACTTTATAGCTGGATTCTGTACCCACGCTCGATGACTCGACCCGCAACTGACCGCGACGACGGTCTGCCGACCCAGCGGAAAGCGACGCTGTTCTGCTGGGCGTGTGCCCACTCGAGTCCGGTCGACGGCGACTGGCTGGTGGAGCCCCGCGATCGGTGCGTCGCGTACGTCTGTCCCGAGTGTGAGACGACGCTCACGAAGCGACCGCGGTCGACCGAGTCGTCACGCGACCGGGCAGCGACGGGACCGCTGGCGGCGTGGCAGCGAACGGTCCACGCGTCGGCGATGGTCTGGCGGGCAAGCGTCGACTTGGGGTGCTCGAGTCTGGCCGCGTTCGTCGGCGTCGGAGCGACAGCCGGTATCCGTGGATACCCCGACCCGTAGCCGATTCGTCGAACGGCATCGGTGCCCGACTGTCGGTACAATCACTGACGGTAACTCCGGAGCTTCCGAAACGCGCTTTCACTTTCGCTGCCGATTTTCGTCTGATATCAGTTCTCGATCGCAGATGCCGGATGGTAAAATACATTTGAACACTCTTGAGGATATTTGCGGATATTCGCCAACAACAGTAGAGCTTTAATAGTGGAATCCGTTTGCGTAGTCGAGTAGAAGATGACGAACGGGAACCTAACCGCTGCGGAAGAGGAGGTACTGGACGAAATCGAGGCGGAAGCAATCGACTTCCTTCGGCTGCAATTCACCGACATTCTTGGAACTGTGAAGAACGTCTCCGTGCCGGCCCGGCAGGCTGAGAAAGCGTTCACCGAGGGCATCTACTTCGACGGCTCCTCGATCGAAGGCTTCGTTCGCATTCAGGAGTCGGACATGCGCCTCAAGCCCGACCCCGATACGTTCGCGGTACTGCCATGGCAGAACCGCGAGGACGGGGCGTCCGCCCGGATGATCTGTGACGTCATCGATACCTCGACCGGCGAGCCCTTCGAGGGCGATCCGCGCCGCGTGCTCAAGAACGCCCTCGAGCGCGCCGACGAGATGGGCTATACGGTCAACGCCGCGCCCGAACCGGAATTCTTCCTGTTCGAGGAGGACGACGACGGCCGCGCCACGACCGAAACGGGAGACCACGGCGGTTACTTCGATCTCGCGCCGAAAGATCTCGCGAGCGACGTTCGCCGGGACATCATCTACGGACTCGAGGAGATGGGCTTCGAGGTCGAGGCCAGTCACCACGAGGTCGCCGAGGGCCAACACGAGATCAACTTCGAATACGACGACGCGCTGACGACGGCCGACAACGTCGGGACGTTCCGAACGGTCGTCCGCGCCATCGCCGCCCAACACGACCAGCACGCGACGTTCATGCCCAAGCCGATCCCGCGCATCAACGGTTCGGGGATGCATACCCACCTCTCGCTGTTCACCGAGGACGGCGAGAACGCCTTCCACGACGCGGACGACGAGTTCGATCTCTCGGCGACCGCACATGCCTTCATCGCCGGTATCCTCGAGCACGCGCCGGCGATCACGGCGATCGCGAACCCGACGGTCAACAGCTACAAGCGGCTGGTACCCGGCTACGAGGCACCCGTCTACGTNGAGCACGCGCCGGCGATCACGGCGATCGCGAACCCGACGGTCAACAGCTACAAGCGGCTGGTACCCGGCTACGAGGCACCCGTCTACGTTGCCTGGTCCGATCGCAACCGCTCGGCGTTGATCCGCAAACCGGCTGCTCGCGTCCCTGCAGCGTCACGCGTCGAACTGCGCTCGCCGGACCCGTCCTGTAACCCCTACCTCGCCCTAGCGGTCATGATCCACGCCGGACTTGAGGGGATCGAAAACGACCTCGAGTGTCCGGACCCGGTCCGGGAGAACATCTACGAGTTCGACGAACAGAAGCGCGAGGAGTACGGCATCGACACGCTGCCGTCGAACCTCGGCGAGGCCGTCGACGCGCTCGAAGCTGACGAGGTCATCTACAACGCGCTGGGCGACCACGTCGCGCCGAAGTTCATCGAAGCCAAACAACAGGAGTTCCAGGACTACCTCGTCGACGTCTCCCAGTGGGAANGACCACGTCGCGCCGAAGTTCATCGAAGCCAAACAACAGGAGTTCCAGGACTACCTCGTCGACGTCTCCCAGTGGGAACTCGACCGCTACCTCGAAACCTTCTGAGGGACCTTCGAACGACGATCCGGCTCTCGCTGCCGGCACTGCCGTCGGGTTAGTTCGCGACGTACACCGAGCCGGTCCGTTCCACGTGGCCAGCGCTCGAGAGCGAACGCAGGACGCTCAGGACGTTGATCTTCTTCATCGCCAGTATGTCTCCCAGTTCGTCGACCGTCGCACCCTCGGTAACATCGAGATAGATGTACACCAGCTTTGCACGGGCCGATTCGAGGTCGTCGGGAACCGGCTCGAGCTGCGTCGCGGGACGGTGCGCTTGTGAATTCATTGTCAGCAATAGCCACCTCGTTCGTGTATATAAATCCACACGTAAGTTGGATACCAATGGATACTAGGACCTGATATGGCCCATGATACCGCATTCCTGTGAGGGCCCGAAGCCCGACTCGAGCGGAACAGCGAGTTTTAGGGGCCGGCAGTTCCCAGCAGCGAGTATGACCGCGGACGAGCGACCGAGCCCCCCGCCGGAGCTAGACCGCGTTGGCCACGAGGCACTCGACGAACTCGCCACCCGGGAACCCGCGGCGCTCCGTGCGGCGAGCGAGTACCTCGAAAAACTGGCGGCGTGGAAAGAGGGGGAAGACGCACCCTCCCCAGACGACGGCGAGCCGGTCCCGTCGCCCGACGGCGTCCCCGAGCGGGCGAGCGTCTCGATGACCGAGATCGCCGGTGCCACGTACTACTACTATCAGTGGCGCGAAGGCGACGAGATCAGATCGGAGACGGTCCGACGGTAGGCGACGGTCCCGCGCGACGGCGGCGTCGTTAGTCGGCCGCTGATGCGGACTCGAGGACCCGTTCGAGCGCGTCCGTGACCCGGTCCGGGTGCGCCATCGTCGCCGTGGCACATCGGATCGGGAACGGCCACGGAAGCCCGCGTCTCACCTCGAGACGGTCGGCAGTGAGATCGACCGCCCGTACCCGCGATCGAGGGATGAACTGGTAGTTGATCGTCTTCGACCGGCGGACGCACAGTCCGCTTTCGAATAGCGTGTAGGTTCGGGGTCGGCCGGCGGTGATCGCCTGTCCGATCATGGCACCGCCGAACGCGGGCAGCGGATTGATGCCCGGCTCGAGGACGAAGATGAGTGCGAACCCGACGACGAGGCAGCTGCAGCCGAGAACGAGCAAGCCCGCGCGGAGCAGTCGCCGATAGCGGGCGTCCGGCCGGGCATTCCACTCGGCTAGCACTGATTCCCGTTCGCGGAGCGCAGTGACATGGCGATTGATCGTGACGAGATAGACGACTGCGCCGCCGAGACTGAAGACGAGGAACTCCACGAACCACTCGCGGAGCCACGGCTCAAGGCCGCGAACGCCAAGTGCCATGAGGACCGGGACGGCGAAGACGCCGACGACGATCACCGCGCCCAGGAGGGCGTCCAACCGCGTTCGGACGAGCGTCGTTGCGGGCGTGGGCTGCATGTAGCACTGGCCGGCCGCGAACAGCCCGGCACACGCACCGATCGCGACGGGCCACAGCGACGTGTACGCCGCGCCGAGGACGCGGCTCGTTGCACACAGCGTGAGTGCCCCGACGTATCCGCCGAGGACGACCGAGAAGAACGCAGCCGATGGCTTCCGGAGGGACATGTCTCCCGTTCGACCTACTCCGTAAAAATATTTTTCAATTGAACAGTTTCGATCGGACCGTAGTGATCCCGCCGTCGAATCAGACCGACTCGTAGGGACCGAGCCGAGTCCCGTCGAGCAGGTACGCCTCGCCGTCGGCCAGCCCCGCGGGCAGGAACGGCGAGAGGAACGACTGCCCGGCGACGTTGATCCACGTCCCGCCGACCAGTTCGTTGAACGCGGGGACAACGATCACCGCCGGCGGTGATTCGTCGGCACGCTCGAGCCACGACACGCCCTCGTATTCGGGCCGGTCGCGGAACGGAGCCGGGTCGAGCCGCCCTCGAAGCCACGCACGTTCGACGCGGCTGCCGCCGACCGTGTCCTCGAGTCGCACGCAGGGGTGTTCGTGGCCCAGACAGATCGCGTCGCTCTCGAGGACGGCCCGCGAGGGCCAGGTGTGGCCGTGACAGACGCCGACAGCGCCGAGGGCGACGCCAGCACCGTCGACGACTTCGACCGTCGCATCGATGTCGGGGCTCTCGCCGAGCCATGTCTCGATCCGGCCGTCGTGGTTGCCCTTGACGACGGTGACCGCGAGGTCGCTCGGGAACGACTCGAACAGCACCTCGAGTTCGCCGCGCTCGGCCCCGCCCGGGTCGCCGATCGAGTGCATGAGGTCGCCGAGCACGACCACTCGGTCGGGGTCGGTCCGCTCGAGCAGCGCCGAGAGTCGCTCGCGGCGGTCGGGGGCCCGGCTGGGAACGTCGACGCCGCGCTCGTATCGCAGCCCGGACTCGTAGCCGGCGTGATAGTCGGCCACGAGCAGGGCACGCTCCGGCCCGATCGCGGCGGTCGCGGCCGGCTCGCCCGGCACGGGCTCGACGCGAGTCGGCGGCGACGCCGATCCGGCCGCGGCTCGTCGGGGGTCGTCTCGCATCGTCGCCCGATCAGATCGCTTTCAGCGTCTCGTCGTCGGGCTCGTAACACTGGCCGCCCATCAGCGCGTCCTGGATGGCGTTCTCGATGTCGTCGGCGTCGGCCCCGGTGTCAGCGGCGACCCGCTCGATCACCGCCGTTCGCTTGGCACCGTCGCCGTCGTCGAGTTCCGCCATCGTCTCGACGACCTCCGCCTCGAGATCGATGTCGGCGGTCGCCTCGGTTTCGGCGTCGTCGGCGTCGTCGCTGGCATCCGGTTCCGACGCGGGCTCGCCTTCGGTCTCGAGTCCGGACGAGTCCGCGTCCGGACTCGGCTCGGCCGCCGGGTCGTCGCCGTCGCCATCCTCCGGTTCGGGAACGTCGATATCCGCCTCGCCGGGGTCCTCGACCTCGGTGCCGGTCGTGAACTCCGCACCGAACTCCTCCTCGAGTTGTTC
Source organism: Natrinema gari JCM 14663 (assembly GCF_000337175.1). GTDB lineage: Archaea > Halobacteriota > Halobacteria > Halobacteriales > Natrialbaceae > Natrinema > Natrinema gari. The sequence continues at coordinate 78,063 of NZ_AOIJ01000038.1, forward strand.
GCGTTCCTCTTCGTCCATCTCGTACATGCTGTCGTCGACGTCACCGGCGTCAAAATCGCCGAGTTCGTCGTCGCCGTCGTCGGACGCCGACTCGGCGACATCGTTGGCTGCACCGCCGGCATTGGTCGTCGCTGTGGGCGCAGCCTCGGGGGCGTCGTCGGCGGTCGCCTCGTCACCGACCGGGTCGGAGTCGGCCGCTGGCTCGTCGCCCGTCGTTTCGGTCGTGCCGGCAGCGGTCTCCGGCTCGTCGGTCGCGTCGGTGACGGCCGGCTCGTCGGCACCGCTCGCGTCCGCCTCGTCGGGCTCGATCGCATCGGGGTCGGCCTCGGATCCGACGTCGACCGCAGCAGTGTCGGTCCCGTCGCCGGTCGCTGTTCCGGCTGCGGAGCCCGAGTGCGCATCCTCGGGGTCGGTCGCCGCGCCGCCCTCGCCGGCCGCGACCGGTTCAGTCGGCGCCGAGTCGGCGTCGGCCCCGGGCTCGGCGGCGGCAGCCCCGAGCGACTCGGTATCGACGCCGTCGAGATCGGCGAGCGACGCGACCGTCGCGTCGAACTCGGGACTCGTCGCGTCCGGTGCGATCTCGAGCCCGCTCACCTGATCGCGATCGCCCGCGACGACTTCGCAGGCCTCGAGCGCACAGTTCCGGAGTGCCGCGAGGTACGACGGCGTCGTTCCGTAGTGGTCCTGTGCGAGCGGAATCCCCGCCGCCAGACCGGCGTTGACGCCGGCCTCGAGCAGGGCGTCGGTCATCGCCTCCCCGTCCCCGTCTCGGAGGTCCGCGCGTGCCGCGAGTTCGGCGGCCCCGGCGTAGGTACCGACGCGGTCGATCGTCCGTTCGGCCGCGCTGACGACCCAACGGTCCCGGGTGTCGGCGTCGACCGCCGCGATGCTTTCGGGGCGGATCGAGGTGTAGATCTGGTCCGAGTCGTCGGGCTGGAAGGTTCGGGCTTTGCCCGTCACCGCGACGAACGCGGGCGGCTCGGTCTGTTCTAAGAACGCCAGTTCGTCGGGCTGGTACTGGCCGGCGTAGACGACGAACGCGCCGGTCGGATCGACTACCCGGGCGCGGACCATCTCGTCGTTGACCGACGTGACTTCGGTGAGAGTCCCGACGACGAAGACGCGGTTGAGCCGTGCGCCGGTGGGCGTGATCACGTAGTTTGGTGCCCGTTCCTCGTCGCTCTCGGCGTAGGAAAGCGAGGCGTCGTCGTACTCGGCCGCGAAGAGCCGGTACGCGATCTCGCGGCCTGGAATCTCGTCGTCACCGTTGCCGGTCGCGCTCATGCGTCCACCTCCTCGAGGACGGCCGTCGCACGGGCGACCGGATCGTCGTCGCTCTCCGCGAAGCGCTCGGCGTCGAGGTTCGCGCCGTACTCGTCGACCGAGAGGTGACCGCGCACGCGGTACTCGCGGCCGACGATGCGCTCGCGGATTCGATCCGCGACGACCGATTGATCCATCGCTTCACGAGCCTGCGCTAAGGCGTCCTCGAGCGTGCCGTCGTAGACCCGTTCGGTGAGTTCGTCGTCGAGGACGACGGTGACGGTTCCGGTGCCGTCATCGAGGATCGCCTTGACGCGGAGATCGTCGATCCCGTCGACATCGCCGTGGGTTCGGCACTGTCCCTTCTGGATGACGCGGTAACACTCCGGACAGCGCTGAATGAGCCCGGAGCCGTCACGGACCGCAAGCAGGTTCCCGACGATTTCGACGTCGTAGATGCCGCCGGTGGCGACGGCGTCGCCGATCGCCATCGTCGACGTGTTGCTGCCCACGTCGATCGCCCGGTCGAGCGCGGTGACTGTCGAGAACTCCGAGATGTTAACCTCGGGAACGCCACGGAACTCCTGAACGTAGGCGTTCTCGATGCGAACCGTGCCGCCGTCCTCGATCTCGGGAGCCGGCTCCCAGTTCGTAAAGGGGAGCCGCCCGCTCTCGTCGCCGACGACACCGCTCAGGATGTCCGTTTCGCCGTCGCGACCGTCGATCGTCTTGCGCTCGCACTCGAGGACGGTGACCTCGATCGTGACCGCTCGATCGCCGGTCTCGAGGTCAGCCAGGCGTGCGTCGCCGCCGACCTCGTAGGGGACCGCGAGTTCGTCATCCTCGAACGACAGCGAGGTGCTCTCGCCGAGGTTGAGTTCGGGGTCGCCGTCCCACTCGCGGACGCCCGCGTTGCCCGCGGTGATCGTGTCGCCGGGCTCGAGGCCGAAGTCCTCCCACGCGGTGTAGTCGATGACGCCGGTCTCGTCGGCCAGTCGGCCTTCGACGATGACGTGGTCGGAGCCCTGATACCGGATCGATCGCTCGCCCGCCGTCAGGACGACGCCCGTGACGGTGACGTTGCCGTCATCGGGCGTGATCTCGGCGATGTCCTTCGCTGACGGCACACCGCCACCGCCGCTGGACCCGTCGCCGTACTTCCGTCGGAGGCTCTGTTTGGCCTCATCGACCGGGACGCTGTACTCCACGAGGTTCTGCAGGTCGTCTATGACCTCCTCTTTGTCAACACCGAGGTCGGAGGCGAGATCCTCGGCATGATCGTCGAGTTCCATCACTTGCCTTTCGCGTTGGGGCTTAAAAAACGTTCCCGCAGGAGGGTGGAAGTGAACACGTCGGCTGGCGGCTCGACCCGTCGGCCATCGACGGCAGGCCGCTCCGAATCGCACGCTCCGTCCGACTCGCCGACCCGCTCGGGTTCACACTGGCTCGCCCGGACAGCGCCACCCCGTCACGCCGCCCACAGCAGTCACAACGGGGCATGCTTCGAACCGGAACCGAAAAACGCGTTCGAGAACCGCCCCCCCCCCTCGAGTAGCTTTATGCCCGAACGGCCCGGTACCAGCCGTATGACCGACGATCGACTGCGCATGACGCCCGGTCCGACGGCAGTGCCGACTGCCGTCCGCGAACGGATGAGCGAACCGACACCCAACCCCGACGTCGAACCCGCGTTCGTCGACTTCTATCGCGACCTCACGGGCAAACTCGAGGCGCTCTACGGCGGCGACGAGATCGCGATCCTCGGCGGCGAAGGGATCCTCGGGCTCGAGGCCGCCATCGCGTCGCTGGTCGAACCGGGCGATCGGGTGCTCTGTATCGCGAACGGGCGCTACGGCGAGGGGTTCGCCGATTTCGTCGAGCTGTACGGCGGCGACGCAGTCGTCTGTGATGTCCCGTGGCGCGACCCGCTCGATCGCACGGCCGTCGAAGCCGCACTCGCCGACAGCTCGTTCGACGTGGCGACGATGGTCCATTGCGAGACGCCGACCGGCGTCCTGAACGACATCGGGCCAGTGCTCGACGTCCTCGCGGACCACGATGTCATCAGCGTCGTCGACGCGGTCTCCTCGCTCGGCGGGGTACCGGTCCCGACCGAGCGGATCGACGTCTGTCTGGGCGCGTCACAGAAGTGTTTCAGCGCGCCGCCGGGACTAACCGTCTGCTCGGTCAGCGACCGCGCCTGGCGGAAAATCGAGTCGTTCGAGACGGCCGGGTTCTACACCGACCTCGAGCCGTGGCGCGACGCCGCCGCCCAGGAGTGGTTCCCCTACACGCACCTCGTCTCGAACCTGTACGGACTCGACACCGCGATCGACCTGCTGCTCGAGGAGGGGCTCGAGAACGTCTTCGAACGCCACGAGGCGGTTGCGGCCCGGTGTCGCGAGCGGGCAGCCCGGCTCGGGCTGTCGATCTATCCCGACGAGGCGCAGTCGTCGCCGACCGTGACGGCGCTCGAGGTCCCCGGTCGAGCGACGACCCTCCAACGGACGCTGGCCGAGGAGCACGACCTCGTCCTCGCGACCGGCCTCGGCGACCTCGAGGACGACGTACTCCGGATCGGCCACATGGGGCACAACGCCCGCCGCGACCGCGTCGACCGGACGATGGACGCGCTCGAGGCCGTCCTGTAGCCGCCGGGCAACTCGTTTTTCCACGAGTCACACGCTGACCGGTCCGCCCGCCGCCGCGCTCGCGTTCGCACCGTTTTCGATCCGAGCGACGGGTGCGAAAAACCGTCTCGAGGCGTTCTCGTGTTCGTTATTCCCCGTTCGGCGCGTCCTCCGACGCGCTACTCGTGTCGACAGACTATCAAAAGCGACGGCGCGTGCCGCCAATCACGACAAATAACAATTAAGGTCACTGGTCTCCCTGTTTTGTGTGGACATCGCATGACACGGATTATCTGGATTATCGCGGCAGTACTGGTGACCTTCACCGTCGGTTACGTGGGGTATTCGCGGTATCTCACGCGGTTCGTCGAACTCGACGCGGACGCCGAAACGCCGGCACACAAATACGAGGACGGACAGGAGTACGTTCCCTCGAAGAAGTCGGTTCTGTTGGGCCACCACTACTCGAGTATCGCGGGTGGGGCCCCGATCGTGGGGCCGATCACGGCGGGTGCCATCTGGGGATGGGTGCCCGCGTTGCTGTGGATCGCCCTCGGAAACCCGTTGATGGGGGCCGTCCACGACTTCGTTTCGCTGTCGGGGAGTCTCCGCCACGAGGGGAAGTCGATCGGGTACATGATCGGCGAGTACGTCGGCGAGAGCGGTAAGAACATGCTGCTGTGGTTCGCGTTCCTGACGATCATGCTGGTCGTGGCAGTGTTCGCGCTAGTCGTGGGGATCGTCTTCAACGAGTATCCGCAGGTGGTCACGGCGTCCCTGCTCTACATCGGGCTGGCGCTGGTGTTCGGGGTCTACCTCTACCAGTTCAACGGCCCGTTTCTCCCCGGGACGGTGCTGTTCGTCGCAGGGGTCTTCGCGGCCGTCTGGGTGGGGCTCCAGTATCCGTTGGCGTTGTTCGCCGGGGACTACCCGGCCGGGACGATCGTGCTGCTCGGCGGTACCGGTGAGTGGGTACCAGGAGCGGAGGCGCTCGGTGGTAATACGGCGGGGTGGATTCCCGTCGTCATGATCTATGCCGCGGTCGCGAGTGCACTGCCCGTGTGGGTGTTGCTCCAACCGCGTGATTACCTCTCGTCGTTCCTGCTCTACACCGGCGTCGGCGGGGCGGTCGTGGCAATCATCGCCGGAACGCTCCTCGGAACGTCGACCGACCCGCTCGTCATCGACAGTTCCATCGGCGCGTTCGAAGGGTTCTGGGGCGTCGAAGGCGCGGGATTAGCGCCGCTGTTCCCGCTTTTGTTCATTACGATCGCCTGCGGGACGATCAGCGGCTTCCACTCGCTGGTTTCCTCGGGGACGACCGCCAAACAGCTCAACAACGAGACCGACGCCCGGCTGATCGGTTACGGCGGGATGCTCGGCGAAGGGCTCCTCGCGGCAGTCGCGCTCTCGACGCTCGCGGTGGCTGGTTTTGCCGATCCCGAAGGCGGCATCGGCGCTGCGCTGCCGAACTTCGCCGAAGGCGGCGGCATGATCCTGACGAGCCTCGGCGTTCCCGTGACGGTGGGCGAGGTGTTCATGGCGCTGGTCCTCTGTAGCTTCCTGCTGACGTCGACCGACACGGCCGTCCGCCTCGGGCGGTACATGATGGAAGAAATCGTCGGTACGCCCGCGGGGCGGACCGACACGGGACTGAACCTCAGCATCCGGTCGATCGCTCGCGGCCGATACACCAACCCGGTCGTCCAGATCGTTCCCGCGTACCTGCTGGTCGTCTCCGGCCAGTGGGTCGTCCTCTGGCAACTGTTCGGCGGTGCGAACCAGTTGCTCGCGGCGCTTGCACTGCTGACCGCGACCGTCTGGCTCGCCAACTGGGACGACAACAAACAGCTCGTCTCCACCGGTGTGCCGATGGCGATCATGGTCACGATCACTATCCTCGGACTCTCGATCCTGGTGTTCTACGAGAACCTCTACCTAAACCTGATTCAGGGTGGCGCGGAAACCGTCGGTGCCATGCTCTCTTCGGGGATACAGATGCTCCTCGGACTGATCCTCATCGGGCTGGCGCTCGCGCTCGTCAGGCTGGGCTACAGGAACATCCGGACCGTCCGTCGTGGCCCCGAGACGCCGGCTGCCGGCCCCGGCGACGACTAACGGCTCCCGACCGCCGCCGTTTTCGGTCGGCCGCTGACCGGTATCCGTGACCCGAGCCGACCGTCACCTACCGCCAGAACCGCTTTGCGAACCGCGACAGCAGTCCCTCCTCTGGTTCGCTCACGGTCTCCCAGAGGGTAAACGCCTCCACGACATCGGCGGCCTCGCTGCCGACATGCGCCTCGGACTCGGGATCGACGACGACGAGATTGATCTCGTAGTGGCCGTGATACCCGAACTTCAGTAACGTCCGGTCGCGGAACCCGGCAACGAACTCGCGAACGGCGTCGGGTATCCCGTCGGCGACGAGGACGAACGTCACATCCGTCCCGAAGTGTTCCTCGTCGGCGACGATCAGGTCGTCCGCGAGGTCGTGACCGAGGGCGACGAGTCGCTCGAGTTCCGCGACCGTCGGCCGGGAGTCGCGTCGAACGAAGAGGTACTCCTCGGCCTCGTGGTCGGCATAACTCACTGCCGGATGGAAGAACTGTTTCTGGTTGCGCACGCGCATCTCCCCGTAGAGAGCCCATCGCTCGCCGCCGACGCGGTGGTCCTTCTCGAGGTCGTAGCTGTACAGCAATCGGTCGGACACCCGATCGAGGTACTCGTCGTCCCAGTCGGGTACCGCCTCGCGGATCTCCGCCGGCAGTTCCGCTGGCCGTGCGTTGTCGCTCATCGTGCGTCGGTGGCGCGTGACGGCGGTCGGTCACGACTCGGCAACGGTTCCGTGCGATCTCGGCCCATGTCGCGTACACTCACACCACCGGTTACCGTCGCGGTATCAAATAACCGTCGGTGAGCCGCGGTCGAGACCGCGCCGATCGCCGCCGCGCGCCGGCAGCCGGTAAGTTTTAGCCGTCGGAGACGAACCATCGTGCAAGGAATTCACATGGGTGGGAAGCGAGCCGAAGCCTGCGGCCGGTGTTCTATGTCCACGGTCGTCGCTGTCGCCTCGTCCGGCGACGAAAACGAGGGAGCCGACGGCGACGCGGGCCGGGACCCGTTCGGTGAGGCTGCCATTGAGATCGACGATGACGAACTCCGACTGGTCTCGCCGGGTGCCTGGGCCGGACGCGTGACCGAGCGACTCGACGACCTCGGCCGGCGGCTCGTTTACGGCCAGTAGGGGCGCCGCCGGCCGCAGGCGACGCGATCGCGTTCACGACATCGTTACGAGATACGTCATCGCGAACAACAGTATCGCGGCCGTCGCGACGTTGACGAACCCGAATTCGAGCACGTCCAGAAACGACAGGCCCCAGACGACCGCCCACGCGAACAGCGCCGACAGCACGGCGTTCATCGCGATCAACACGCGGGGATCGCCCTGCGAGGACGAGACGCCCGCCTCGAACCCGTCCCCGGCACCGTCACGATCAGTGTCACCGTCGCTCATACAGGGAGAGGTCGATACCGCCACTTATACTGTTCGCTGTCTCGACCCGGCGCGTCCACCGACGGGGCCGGGAACCGCGGACGACCGTGACGGCACACGGTGTCGTTCTTTGTCGTTCGCCGGCGACGGGTCGGTATGCACCTCCGAAACCGTCACGGCGTGCGGATCGACCCCGTGCCGTTTGTCGTAGTCGTCGGGCTCGCGTTCATGTTCCTCCTGTCGTTCGGGCCGCTGTACGGGTAGGCACTGGGACTCCCCCTCGAGAGCGCGATCGCGCTCTCCGCGGCGGTGTTTACCGTCGTCGCCGTCGTCGCGTTCTATCGACAAGTGTGGACGTTTCGGCCGGACCGCGCCGGTACCGTGCCGTCCGCAGTTCGTGCCGAACGGCTGTTTCAACTCATTCCGATTCTCGCGGCGCTCCTCGTCGCGCTCGCGATTCCGCTCATCGTCGGCTAGGCGACCGTCCCCGCAACAGACGGACCGGGACTGCGCGTGCTGATCAGGGCTCCCGAATGACGGTTTCCACACCCTGCGTCGTGGGGAACGGGCCGCCATCGAACGCCGTCGCCCACTCCTCGTCGGTGACGAGTGCATCCTCGAGTGCCGCCCGGAGCGCTCCCTCGTCGTAGTCGGTGCCGATGACCACGAGTTCCGTCCGCCGGTCGCCGTACTCGTCGTGCCACTCGAGGTCGGGCCGGTTCGACCGATACATGTCGCGTTCGACCTCGGGCAGGCTCGCGATCCAGGGCCCCTGTGCGGTGGCCCTGACCGATGGCCCAGCCTGAGCGATCGAGAGTCGCATCTCGGTGCCGGCGAGCCAGACGGTCCCCTTCGAGCGGACGATCGATCGCGGCAGGGTCCGGAGGACGGAGGCGAACCGTTCCGGGTGGAACGGCCGGCGGGATCGGTAGACGAACGACGAGACGCCGTACACGTCATCGGGGTGGTGATGATCGTGGCGCTCCCCCGTCTCGGCCCGCTGGCCGTCGTGAGCGCCGTGCTCGCTCTCGTTATGGTCGTGCTCGTCGGCCGCCTCGAGCGCTCGCTGCCAGCCCGGCCGATCGGTCACGCGCCCGGAACCGAACAGGTCGGCACCGAGCAGGCGGTCGGGATCGACCGCCGAGAACACCGTCGGGATCGTCTCGGCCTCGGGCTGGAGCGCGGAAACGAGGTCCTCGGCCGTCGCGAGTTCGGCATCGGAACACAGATCGGCCTTGTTGAGCAAGACGAGGTTCGAAACCTCGACCTGTTCGACGAGCAGATCCGAGAGCGGCCGGTCGCCCTCGTCCCCTCGCCGCTTCGGCCGTTCCTCGTCCGCGAAGGCGTCGAGGAACGCGGGCGTATCGAGGACGGTCACGAGCGTATCGACGTCGTAGAGCGCCGCGACGCGGGACTCGGTGGTGAACAGCCGGGCTACGGGCGCGGGCTCGGAGATCCCGGACGACTCGACGACGAGGTGATCGAACGACCGATCCCGAGCCAGCCTGCCCACGGCGGTCTCGAGGTCGTCCTGCAGTTCACAGCAGATACAGCCGTTCGAGAGTTCCGCGACACCGTCATCGATTTCGAGTTCCGAGCCCTCGGCGACGAGTTCGGCGTCGACGTTGACGTCGCCCATGTCGTTGACCAGCACCGCCAGCGTCCGGTCGGCACTCGAGAGCAGGTGATTGAGCAGCGTCGTCTTGCCGGCACCCAGGCTCCCCGAAAGGATCGTCACCGGGATCGTCCCGTCCGTATCCGTCTTCATACCGAGTACTGGGATCGGAGCGCCTTGAAAGCGATCCACGAGGGTTTTTAGCGTTCGATACACAGTTACTGCCATGGATCTGGCCGATCGGATCGACGCGTTTCGCGAGCGACTCGACGAGTGGCTGCGGGGCCTCTATCACGGCATGATCTCGCATCCGGCATACGAGAAGATCGAGAAGGAAGCCGAAGACACCGAGGACGCGTTCGTGCTGGCGTGTTTCCCGGACGCGTTCGGCATCCCGTCGCCGGTGTCCTACTACACCGCGGAACTGCTCCCCTACCTCGAAGACGAGTTTGAATCGTGGGAGCGGCGGCTGTGGGACCGCGGAACGTACCTCGAACGGAAAGGCCAGCAGTATCACTTCTGATGGAGCCGTTCGTCTTCTTCGGCGGCAAGGGCGGTGTCGGCAAGACGACCGTCTCGTGTGCGTACGCGCTCCGCTGTGCGCGCGACGGCCAGCGAACCCTCGTCGTCTCGACCGACCCGGCCCACTCCGTCACCGACGTGTTCGACCAGCCGTTCGACGACTCCCCGCGATCGGTCGACGGGATCGACGGACTCGACGCGGTGGAGATCGATCCCGAAGACGAGGTCACTCGCCACCTAGACGAGCTCCGACAGGACCTCTCCGAGCAGGTGTCGGCGTCGATGGTCAACGAGATCAACCGCCAACTCGAGATGGCACACGGAACCCCCGGGGCCTACGAGTCGGCGCTGTTCGACCGGTTCGTCGACGTAATGCGGACCTCGGAGCCGTACGACCGCGTCGTCTTCGATACCTCGCCGACGGGGAGTACGCTCCGACTACTCGGTCTCCCCGACCTGCTCGAGGGGTGGATCGACCGACTGATCCACAAGCGACGAACGAGCATCGACCTCTTCGAGAAGGCCGCCGTCGGGAACACCGAACCGCGCCGCGTGATGGCGGGTGATCCGGTCCTCGCGCGCCTGCAAGAGCGCAAGGAGTTCTTCGAGTTCGCCGGTTCGGCGCTGCACGACGACGCCGCCTTCTTCCTGGTCTTGAACCCGGACGAACTCTCGTTGAACGAGACTGAACGGGCGATCGCCACCCTTCGGGAGGAAGACCTCGCGGTCCGCGGTCTCGTCGCCAACAAACTCACGCCGTCGCCCGACCCCGACGAGGACGGCCGCGGCGCACGCTACCTCCGCGACCGCGTCGAGACGGAAGCGGCCCGTCTCGAGACCATCCGATCGGAGTTCGACCCGCCACTGGTCGCCGAGATCGGCTGGCGGAGTGCGGAGGTCACGGGCGATCTCCTGTCCGATGTCGCCGACAACCTCGACATCGAGACGGCCGCCGAGCCGCCGACGCACGTCTCCAGTGGACAGTGACCCGAGTGACACGCTGACCACGACGCCATCGTGCGAGCAGGTGGACACTGACTCTCAGTTGCGACGCTCGATCGCGCCGGCCACGCGGACGTGCCACGCCCACGCATACCACTTCGCCCGCGGACAGAAACCCGTTTAGGCGGGCCGCGCCACCGACGGATAATGAGTACGAGTTACCGGATCGGACTCGTCGGCAAACCCTCCGTCGGCAAGTCCTCCTTTTTCAACGCAGCGACGATGAACGACGTTCCCGAGGGGGCCTACCCGTTCACGACGATCGACCCGAGCGTGGGCGAGGCCTACGTCCGCGTCGACTGTGCGGCACCCGAGTTCGACGAGGAATGCACGCCGACCGTCGGCTACTGCGACCACGGAACCCGCTTCGTCCCGACGAAACTCGTCGACGTAGCCGGATTGATCCCGGGCGCACACGAGGGCAACGGGCTGGGCAACCAGTTCCTCTCCGATCTCAACGAGACCGACGTGCTCGTCCACGTCGTCGACTTCTCCGGGGAAACGGACGCCGAGGGCGAACCCACCGAGGGACACGACCCGCGGGACGATATCGCATTTCTCGAGGAGGAACTCGACCAGTGGTATCTCGGCGTCTTGGAGAAGGGGATCAACCGATACGAGACGGGGTACACCACCGAGGACGACGCCATCGAGGCGGAACTCGCCGAGCAGATGAGCGCGTTCAAGACGAACGAAGACGAGATCAAACGGCTCATTCGACGCGTCGACGTCGGCTTCGACCCCGACGAGTGGGACGAGGACGACCAACTCGAGCTCGCCCGTGAGATCCGCAAGGAGACCAAGCCGATGGTCATCGCGGCGAACAAGATGGACACGCCCGAAGCGCAGGCGAACTTCGAGGAGATCACCTCCGATCCCGACTACGACCACCTGACGATCGTTCCCTGCAGCGCCCACGCCGAGAAGGCCCTGAAGTCGGCCGATCAGGCCGGCGTCGTCGACTATCGACCGGGTGACCCGGACTTCGACATCGTCGGCGACGTCTCCGGCGAGCAGGAACAGGGCTTGGAGCGGATCCGGGACTTCCTCGAGGAGTTCGGTGCGACGGGCGTCCAGGCGGCCCTCGAGACGGCGCTTTTCGATGTCCTCGGCGTCACGCCCGTGTTCCCGGGCGGCGCGAACGGGCTGGGGAACGAACGGGGCGAGGTGCTGCCGGATTGTTATCTGATTCCGCCGAACTCGACCGCGGAGGACTTCGCCTACAGCCTCCACTCCGACATCGGCGACGGCTTCCTCCACGCGATCGACTGCCGGACGAACCGCCAACTGGGCAAGGACTACGAGGTCGCGTCTCGCGACGTGATCGAAATCATCACGACGAACTGAGCGACCGGCAGGGTGGCTTCCCGTGGGACAGTCCGTGTTTCGACCAGACCTGTCCGGGACAAGAACCCAGCGTCCTGTTCGGGGCGACGACGGACGGCAGCGGGGCCGTCACGCATCTCCTGCCGACGGCCGACCCGGCTGAGCTGCGGTCGGCGGCGTGCGACGACAGACGTAGTCAGGTCAGCGTTACGCGGCGCGGATTGCTCGGAGACGACGGTGGGAATCGTTACTTCCGCGATGGAACGACGTGACCGATCGAACTGTTGATACCGTCGTACGAGAGCATCGCGTGCCGGATCTCGTCGGCATCGGCATCGACGGAAACGGTATCGCCTTGTTCGAACTCACCGTCGATTTCCGCGTCAAGGTCGATCTCACCGAAGTCGTCTTCGGTTATGACCTGGAGGGTAAGCTTCGACGCGGCGACCGAATCGCCGCCGACGTGTTCGATCGCACCCTGGTCCTCGTCGAACTCGAGTTCGATCCGCGGTTGCGGAGTGGTGCCGTCAACACGGACATCGTCGTCACCCCAGACGACAGTGACGTCCGTCCCGACCTCGACGTCGTCGACTTCGATCGTCGCCCCCGAAGAGACGGTGTCCGCCTCGTCGGCCCACTGCGTCTCGGCCGGCTCGTCGTCGATCAGCAGTTCGTACGCGTCGGCCGGTCGCTCGCCGTCCTCGAGTTCGAGCGTCGCCGAGAGCGTCTTGCGCTCGAAGTCGTAGTCGAAGGCCACGGTCCCCGGCGGCCGGGCACGGAACTGTGCGATACTGTCTTCGATTGTCGTTCCGTCCCAACAGACGAGAACGGTGTCACCCGGGCGGATGTCCTCGAGCGTCGTCTCGTCGCCCGAACGCATCGTTCCGGACCACGGCTGAGCGGTGGTTCGTGGCTCGACCTCCTCGTCAGGGGAATGAGACCACGGTCGTTCGTCGTAGACGGCGAGGGAGACCTGCTCGCCCTCGAGCGGGAACTCGTCCGCGTACTCGACGGTGAGCGTTCCGGTGTCGACGTCGTAGTCGTATCCGAACTCGAACCAAGAGAGGATCGACGTCCCGCTCGTGCTGCTCCCGGCCGCGTGGTCGTGGGTGAGGGAGATCGACAGGTTCGGCTCGACGTCGTCCATGTCGATGACGATCGTATCTCCCTTTTCGAGGGTGCTGTGGCCGTTGGTCCAGATCTCGCGGTCGTACTCCTCGTCATCCACCTCGAGCGTGAGATCCTCGACCGGGGTCGGCTCGCCATGTCCGATCTCGATCTCGAGTTCGTCGTCCTCGAGATCGATGTCCTCCTCGGGCCGGAGACTGCCCGGGCTCTCGTGGTCGTGGGCTTCCCGTTCGGCGGCGAGATTGCGCTCGGCGGTGATGGTGACGAGCGCCCCATCCTGTTCGACCGTCGGCTCACCGGAGAGTGCCATGTAGCGCAACTCGCTCGTGAGCGCATCGACCAGTTCGTCGGTGACCTCCGTGGCGTCATCGAAGGCGACGCCGATGTTCATCTCGAGGGTATCCGGATCGAGGACGGTCGTTGCTCGGGCTTTGTATTCGATGGCGGCCTCGTCGGTGAGGTCGGGGAACTGATATTCCTCGCCGATCTGGACCATGTAGTCGGCATGCTCCCCGTCGAAGAGGCCGAACGCCTCCTCGAGCAGGGGTTCGGCGTTCAGCAGCTGCTGGGCCTCGCCCGCGTTCGCCGCGAACGCGTCGCCGATCCGCTCGTCGTCTTCGGCGGCGACGACGACCGTCTCGGTGACGGCGGCGACCATCTCGTTGTCTCCGCGGCGCTCGTACTCGACGCCGCCGTCGGTCTCGCGAATGTCGCCATCGTCCTCGAGTTCGAAGTCGCCGGTGACGACGGCGATCGGCATCGAGAACTCATCGTCGTCGGTCGTGTAGACGAACGCCTGCTTCGAGATCGACTCGGGGTCGATCCCAAACCCACTACCCGTCGATATTTCTCCATAGGGGTCGTTGGCTTTTCGCTGCTGCTCGAGATCCCTCGTCACAACTGCCATCGAGTCCGATTCGGCCGAGGCCGGGAAATAGTCGAGGAGGGAGTCGAACGCCGGCGAGTCGGCGTCGCTGGTGGACCGTCCGTCCGTCGCGCTGACGGCGTTTCCTGCCAGTGCGACGGTCATCGTCGTGCCGATGCTGCCGAGGAGGGTACGGCGGGGACACTGTGGCATACGAGCCGGATTTCTTCCCGGCATCACAAGTAGATTTTCATCACATTCTGCTTCGGTAACTACTCCCGTCGGTCGACTCGAACGTCGCGACGAGAGAACCTGCAGACCGCATTTCGGTTCGATTCTGCTCGCGCCCCACCGGTGGCTCGACGGTGCAGCGGGGAAGGCAACGCGAGTCGCGGTGACGACGGAGTGAGGCGACAGGTTCTCGGCGGCGGCTCACTACTGTCCGATAATGAGTGTGGGGCAGTCCGTCGCCTACCGGCCGACCAAACCCGATATCGCGGTGTTCGTGTCCGGGGTCACGAGTATGGGACTGGAGATTCTCGCGGGTCGGATCATCGCCCCCCAGTTCGGGAGTAGCATCTACACCTGGGGCAGCATCATCACCGTCTTCCTCACCGCGTTGAGCCTCGGCTACTGGCAGGGCGGCAAACGCGCGGGAGCGGCGTCGAACCGACGCATGTGCTGGCTCATGCTCGGAACCGCGGGCTACGTTGCGATCGTCGTCTACGGGAGCGATCAACTGTTGCTCTCGGCGTCCGCACTGCCGTTACCGGCCCGGTACGCCTCGCTGCCCGCCGTGCTCATCCTCTTCGGGCCGCCAACCTACCTGCTTGGATTTATCAGCCCGTACGCGGCCGAACTCTCCGCCAAGGAGGGGACCGGCGAGGCGTCGGGCCACGTCTACGCGCTCGGAACGATCGGCAGCATCGTCGGCGCGGGCGCGACGACGTACTTCCTGATTCCGGCGCTCGGGATCGACGCGATCGGCCTCCTATTTGGCTTCGTCCTCGTCGGCACCGCACTCGCGCTGACGCTTCCCGCTCTCGCCCCGACACCGGCGGCGGCGAGCGTCGCCATCGCACTGCTGCTCGTCGTCGCGGGCGGTATCGGCCCGGTCGCGTTCGACCACCGCGGCGACGTCGTCTACCAGACCCAGACGGCCTATCAGGAACTCGAGGTCATCGACAACGGGGACGAGCGGACGCTGTACTTAGACGGTGCGCGCCACAGCGCGATGGATCTCGACGACCCCGATCGACACGTCTTCGAGTACACGCGGTACTTCCACATCCCCATGTTGATGGTCGACGATCCCGACGACGTCGAGAACGTCCTGTTCATCGGCGGGGGCGGGTACACCGGCCCGAAAGACTACGAACGGACGTACGACGTCGATGTCGACGTCGCAGAACTCGACCCAGAGGTCTCGCAGGCCGCCAAAGACTACTTCCGTCTCGAGGAGGGCGAGAACATGACGGTACACACGAAAGACGGCCGGCAGTTCCTCCGAGAGACCGACAAAAAATACGACGTGATCGTGCTGGACGCCTACCAGAAGGACCAGGTCCCGGTTCACCTGACCCAACTCGGCTTCATGGAACTGGCCGAGGAGCGGCTGACCGATGATGGAGTGTTCCTCGCGAACATCATCTCCGCGCCCAGTGGTGTCGGCTCGGACTTCTATCGCGCGCAGTACAAGACGATCGACGCGGCGTTCGCCTCGACGTACAGCTACCGGACCTCTGATTGGGGGTCGGTACAGAACATCGAAGTGGTCGCGACGAAAGCTGACACCGACTTCACCGAGGCCGACCTCGCCGAGCGAAACGAGCGCCGGGACCTCGGACTCGACCTGCGCACCGAGATCGACGCGTCACTGGACCCGCCCAAGACCGACGATGTCCCGGTACTGACCGAGGACCACGCGCCCGTCGAGAACCTGCAGGCGTCGACGGTCGGGCAGGAGTACGTTATCGAACGGACCGGAAAAGAGGAGACGAAGCCGGCCCCTGCGTCGAGTGTCGTCGCCCCGGAACACTCCGACCGCGCGCGGCCTGCGCCGACCCTCGAGTTCGAATCGGGCGGCCCCGGGCCGGGACCGCTCGGGTCCGTCCCCGCATAGCGCCTTGAGCGGTGTCCCGCCGCTCGCTGGTCACTCGGACAGCGTCTCCGGCTCGAGTGGCGTCGCCGTGCGCCAGTAGTGATCCAGTGAGTCCTCGGCCCATGCCCGCACCGCGTCGTCGTCGGTGTCGACGGAGGCCCGCAGGACCCCGTTCTCGTCGCGCAAGAGGAGATAGACGACGCCGTCGACGATCATGATCGCGATCGGGACGCCCTCTTCGCGGACCCTGATCTCGGCGTCCGCGGCCGCGAGCAGCGCCTCGAGTTGCCGTCGAAGCTCCGATTCGTCGGCGAGCGCTTCGATCGCGCTCCGGCCGAAGACGCCAGTGAAGCGCTGGTCGCCGGCGGTGACGCGCTCCCGGACGACCCGCAGCGCCTGCTCGTTGAACGTGTGAGAGAACGCACGGACGTCGTCGGCCTCCCGGAGGAAGCCGAGCAGCCGTCCGAGCGGCGCGTTCGGGCGCGTCGCGCTCGGGACCGTGATCGTCGCGTCCGAGAGCCGACGGAGATCGAAGTCCATCGCGTGCGTGGGCAGGTAGTCCACGATCTCGCGAAGTTTGGCCTCGGTCTCGAGGATCTCCTGCAGATCGGTAAACCCCTCGGCGACGAGTCGGCCGGTCGCGGTCGCGACGTACTCGCTGCCGTCGTGTCTGATCCACGATCGGGCCTCGAAGTCACTCAGGATCCGTCCCAGGGTCGCCTGCGAAGCCCCGGTCGCGTCCGCCAACTCGGTGCGCGTACAGCGCCCAGCCGCGAGCAGCCCCAGCACCTCGACGCGGTTCAACGAGAGCGCAAGGAACTCGATCTCCTCGAGCGCAGATTCCATACGCTCGCTCGGACCCCCAGTAATAAACGGGTTTCGTACCGTGAAACGATTGCAGGGTCTGCAACGCTATCGCGGACGCCAACGCTTTCCCGCGTTGCCGCGGTTTCTTCTCGTGAAATATTTTCTGAACGAAACTATATACCCGGCGCTCGTAGGGAGGAGTACGATGATTTTCGCTATCCACGTGTCGGCCGATATCGGCTCGACGCGGACGGTTCCGACGGGGGTGACGGCGTAGTGGTCGCTCGCCGTACCGCCCTTTTCTTCGCCCTCTCGAGTCTGTTCTTCGGCGGCACGTTCGTCGCCGCGAAGGCCGGCCTCGCGTACTTCCCGCCGCTGCTGTTCGTCGCCCTCCGGTTCGACGTCGCGGCCGTCGTCATGCTGGCGTACGTCGGTCTGACGACGTCCCGCTCGGAGTTGCTCCCGCGGACGCGCGGTGACATCGGGGCCGTCCTCGCGACCGGCGTGCTCGCGATCGGTCTGACGAACGCCCTGTTGTTCGTCGGCCAGCAGTACGTCACCAGCGCCGTCGCCTCGATCATGTACAGCCTCAACCCCATCATGACGCCGATCTTCGCCGCGCTCTTGCTTTCCGACGAGCGCCTCTCCCCGCGCGGCGCGGCCGGCATGGGACTTGGCCTGCTCGGCGTCGGCCTCGTCGTCAGCCCCGATCCCGCGAACCTGCTCGGCGGTGCCGTCGGCAAGGGTCTCCTGTTCGTCGGCGCGATCGCCGCCGCGCTCGGCGCGGTGTTGATCCGACGGGCCGACAGCGACCTCTCGAGTACGGTCCGCGTCGCCTGGGGACTCCCCTTCGCCGCGGCGCTGTGTCACCTGCTGGCCTGGTCCGGCGGCGAGTCGGCGGCCGCGATCACGTGGACCACCGAAGCGGTTCTGGCGCTTGGCTACGTCAGCATCTTCGCGGGCGTCCTCGCGTACATCGCCTACTTCGGACTCATCGACGCGGCCGGTGCGATCCGTGCGAACCTGATCTTCTACGTCGTGCCCGTCGTCTCGACGCTCGGCGGCTGGGCACTGCTCGGCGAGACGATCGACGCGCTGGCGGTCGCCGGCTTCCTGACGATCTTCGCCGGCTTCGCGGTGCTCGGGAGCAAATCGATCGACATCCGCTCGCTGTCTCCCGGTGGCGTCACCGATGCGTCCCTGGCCGACGAGGAGTCGCCGGTCAGGGAGGAACCACGGGGCTACCGCTCGGACTAACGCGTCCCGTTCGTTCGTGGGTCTCGTCCCCGCATCGGTCGCTATGCCGTCCGAGGACCGTCCCCGTGCCGATTAGAAGAGCGATAGTTCGCCGGTCACGCTGTCGACGCGGTCGTCCGCGGCCGGTCCGACGGCCAGCGCGGTGACGGTCCCGGGCTCGAGTTGGGTGTGGCCCGCATCACGAATGATCGCGTTCGGTATCCCATCGCGATCCGCGATTTCGGAGAGTTCGTGCAGTTGGCGTTCGCTCTCGCCTTGCAACACGACTTTCTTCTGGCCGCCTTGCTTCCACTGGCGCTGCAGTTGGCTGTCAGCCTTCTCGTAGGCGGACAGCGACGCGTGGGCGACCTGTGCGGCGAGCTTTCCCTGTCCCATGCCGATGTCCGTGCGGGCGACGATGGCCTGTTTCATGGCCGGGACGAGAACGGGGAGCCCTTTAGCCGTACCTATACGGCCGGCGCTCGGACCCATTAGTGGATGACGTCGCTCTCGAGGCGGAACGTCCGTTCCGTCCGTCGCGCCTCCGGGCCTGCTTCGACGAGGGTCGGTTCGCTGATGGACTCGGCAAACCGATCGGGGTCCGGCTCGACCCGCTCGAGCATCGCCGAGAAGACCGAGCCACGTCGGCCGTTCGCCGAGACGATGCCGCCGTACTTGCGCTCCTCGAACGACGTTTCGTCGGGGTCGGGGAACTCCTCGCGGATGATCGCGGCGCTTTCCCTGAGGTAGTCCGCCGCCTGCTTCTGGGAGTACTGGCTCTCTTCGTAGTAGGTCTGGCTATGCTCGTCGTCGAGTTCATCCGAGCAGTGGGCCGGCGATTCGTAGCGGACCGACTCCGTCGTCGTGTAGCCGCCGGCAAACCGGATGTTCGTGGTGAAACTATCGGGATAGCGGAGAATCAACGGGGCGTACAACATGTCCGTAATGGTCGCTTGCTGTTGGGCCCGCCAGGCACCCTCGAAGTAGTACGCGGCGAGCGCACCAATCCGGTCGTCCCGTTCACCACGGTTGTACGCCATCGCGACTGCCTCGTAGTCGTCACCGACGATCCGTCGGAGCCGCCGCTTGAAACTCTCGGCGATGTGATCGTTCTGGACTTCGTACGCGTCCAGCACGGACACGGTCGGATCAGCGAGCAGGTCCGCTTTACGCTCCCGGGCGACCGCCACGTTCATCATGTTCTCGTGGAAGACCCGCTCGGCTTCCCGGTCGGGGAGCGGGATTCTGACCGCGCGCTGGTGCAACACCCGCGTGTCCCCGTTAAATCGGTCCTGCGTCCCAACCATGCGATTGACTTGGCGATGCAACGGTATAACGAATTAGGCCGCCCAAGAGAAACATTCGGATCGATAACACGCGGTTTCAGCGTCGATCAAGCGGACGCGATCGGCCGTGACACCGCCGGACCCACCGACATCCCGCGAGCGGGGTGGGTTCCGACTGCCCGACGCGCCGTCCGAACACGGACCGAGGAATTTAGGGCCCCGTGATCGCTCCTACTCGGTATGATCCTCTCCGATGCGGACATCCTCGAGCGCCTCGAAGCCGGCGACCTCGTCGTCGAGCCCCTCGACGACCCGGAGCTCCAGATCCAGCCCGCGAGCGTCGACCTCCGGCTGGGCCGCGAATTCCTCGAGTTTCAGCGGACGAATATCCCCTGTATCCATCCCAACTCCGAACGGGAGGTCGACGAGTACGTCACGGAAACCGTCGTCGAGGAGGGTGACGACTTTATCCTCCATCCCGGCGACTTCGTGCTAGGCACGACCCACGAACGCGTCGAGATCCCGGCGGACCTGATCGCCCACGTCGAGGGTCGCTCCTCGTTGGGTCGGCTCGCCGTCGTCGTCCACGCCACCGCCGGCCTCTGCGATCCCGGCTACCGGGGCCAGATCACCCTCGAGCTGTCGAACCTCGGCTCCGCGCCGGTCGCGCTCACGCCCGGCATGCGCATCTCGCAGCTCACTTTCACCGAACTCAAGACCGCGGCCGAACGGCCCTACGGCAGCGAGCGCGGGTCGAAGTATCAGGACCAGAGCGGGCCGCAGGCCTCCCGCATCGAGAGCGACGACGAGTTCGGCGGCGACCAACTCGAGCGCGAGGACTGACGACGTGCCGACGGCCGCCACAACTGCACCCACCATCGCCTGGCGACGTACACGGAGCGGGGTCGACGGTTCGTCCAACGGACCGCCCCCGCACACCAATAAGGAGATTCACCGGGACCGTTCGGATCGGGTCCGGCTCGAGGTCGGAGTTCGGCTGCCGAACCCAAGCGGCCGGGCGAGCCGCCGGTCGATCGAGGCCGAGTCGGCTCAGGAGCGTCGCTCTCCGACCAGGTTTCGGAGCCGGCCGGGAATCCCCAGCAGGGAGAGGCCGAACCCGAACAGGACCATCAGGACGTAGACGCCGAGCGTCGACGTCCAGACGACCAGCAGCGCGAGGATGGCCCAGCCGCCGTTCAGGAAGTAGAACGCGGCGATCGACATCGCCGTCCCGTACAGCAAGACGAGATACGGCCCCCAGTCACGGGCGTGGCCACGGCGGACCCGCCGGCGCACGTAGCGTTTGAGGTCGCCCTCGAGCGACTCTCTTCGAACGGTTCGGTCCTCGACATCGTCTTCGAAGGCGTCCACGCGGTCGCGCAGTCGCTCGATCTCCTCGCGGAGGGCCGCGGCGTCGCCCGCGCGATCGCGCGTCCGGGCGCTGGCGCTCCTCGCGGTCGCACGGTCGCTCGCGCGGTCCTCCGTGGCTCCCTCGTCGGCCCCCGTAGCGTCGTCGGTCATCGCTTCTGTCGAAATCTGTCGGTGTCCGGGACTTTGTAGCTGCCGATCCACTTCACGGGTGACGAGGACTGCATTGAGGACGGCACCGAAAACGAGGATGATCGCGCCGACGTACAGCCAGATGAGGACGAGAAAGACGGCCCCGAGCGCGCCGTAGACCGCATACCCGGTCACGAGCTCCGTATACAGCCAGAAACTACGGCTCAGTGTGTACCAGCCGATGGCGGCGACGATCGTTCCGGGGGCGGCCTCGCGGAGCCCGACGTTTGCACCCGGAAAGACGACGTACAGCGGCAGAAACGTCGCGATCAGGCCGAGCACGACGAACAGCTGTCCGACGACCGAGAGGCCGTATCCGGGCAGGAACTGGATCGCGACTTCGAGAAGCCCGACGACCACGAGCCCCAGCGCGATACCGATAAACACGATCGTCGCGTCCCAGACAGTGTCGAGCAGCGACTTTTCGCCCACAGTGCCGTACACCCGCGAGAAGGCTCGATCGAGCCCGCGAAGGACTCGACTCGAGCCCCACAGGAGCCCGAGAACGCCGACGACGGTCGCCCCCTGCCGACCGGTGTCGTCGACGAGCGTCTCCGCGAGCAGTTCCTGAGCCGCCGGCGTGAGCACGTCGCTGGCCGCCGCCGTGAGCCGGGCCGCGAGCGCTTCGCCGCCGATCGATGCGGCGATGCCGAGTGCAAGCAGCATGAGCGGCACGAGCGAGATGAACCCGTAGAACGCGACGCCCGCCGCGAGCAGCGTCAGTTGTTCGCTGCGAGCGAGCCGCAACGCCGCTCCCGCTACCGCCACGCCCCGTTTGGGGTCGAGCACGCGCAGTGCTTCCACGCGGGCCGCTATATGTAGTCCCGTCGGACAGGCCCACAACTGAGGCTTACGCTGTGGCGCTCGCCGCGGCGTCTCCGACTCGATCCGAGCGACCGCCCGTAATCGTCCCTTTCGATCAGTGAACCGCCGGCCATCGCGACCGGGAACCACGATGGGCTGGTGGGAGACCGATCCGACAACGACAGCGAAACAGCGAGATCTGGCTGGCCGGACCGCGGGGCGGGCACCCGTCCGCCGACGGAGACTGACCGCGATCAGTCGAGGTTGTTTTCGGTCGCCGCGCGGATTTCGCCGACGCTCGCGTCCGTCTTGAACGTCGTCCCCCCGTAGTGGGCTCGAGACGCCGCGTAGCCCGCATCGCGAAGGTCGGCCAGGAACTCGTCCATCGCGTTGGCGGGCAGCCCCCAGTTCCGACAGAGTTTGTGCTGGTCGTAGTGCGTCGGTTCGTCGAGCTCCGCCGCGAGCGTGTCACAGAGCTCTCGAGCTTTTGGCGCGGTATCGAACGTGTACGGGATTTCGTCCCGAACCGTGCCGATGAACGTCGGGTCCTGTACGTGGCCGAGCCAGACGGGACCGGCGGTGAGCATCCGATTCCCGCCGCAGTGCGGGCAGGTCTCGAGCGGGTCGGCGATCAGTCCGGGATCGGCCTCGCGGTAGAGACAGTCTTCACAGTGATAGAGGTGGCCTAACTCGTCGATCGCGGCGTCGGCCGCCGTGGGCTTGTGGGTCAGCTCGAGGTAGGTCCGCACGTAGTGGCTGGTCGCGTGGGTGAGGAGCGGCTCGATCCCGACGTCGAACCGGGCCGCGCTGCGGGCCAGCGCCGAAATGAGGGTCCGCACGCCCATCTCGGCGTGGTAGTCGGTATTGCGGGGTACCGCGGAGTAGGAGCGCACGCCGCTGTTGAAATGTGCGCCACACATCGGTGCGGTGTCGGTCGCGGTGACACAGACCAGGTCCCGACAGTTCGCGAACGCGGCGTCGGCGAACGGCATCGGCGTCCCGTAGGGGTCGAGATCGATCACGTCGAACGGCTCCTCGTGCATGAGGGCGGTGACGTTGCGGTGTTCGACCCGCCCCTCGCAGTCGTTTCGTTCGAGGTTCGCCCGCGCGAGATCGACCGCCTCCTCGTCGACGTCACAGCAGGTGACGTCCCAGCCGTCGGCGGCGGCTCGGACCCCGCGGACGCCGCTTGCGGTCATCGCGTCCAGATACGACGTGGCCCGCTCTTCACGCTCGCGGTAGGCCCGCAGCGTCGCGATCGTTAGATCCCGGTTCAGTTCCTGTCGCGGGTTGTAGAAGACCGCTTCCTCGATGCCCTCCGTCTGTTCGCCGGGGACCTCGAGTTCGACCCCGCCCTCTGTGACGCGCATACCTCGTCTCGTCGGTAGCGGGCGAAAAACGGTGTGGTCTCGAGCGGCCGACCGACTCGGCGCGGAGAGTCGATGGACAACCGAACCGATTTTACAGTCCGATGCACAGTGTCAGGTGTGTCGAAGGCCAACCCCGTCGAGCGATGGCAAGCAACTCTCGAGGAAGCCGGCGAACTCACGCCCGAGATCGTCGGCCGGATCACGGATATCCACGGTGACCGCGGGGTTCGGGCCATCGAAGCGGTGGGCGAAAACCGCGTGAAGTCCTATCGTGATTTTACGATCGTCGTCGGCTACGATGACGAGTACATCGTCGAGGACGGCGGCTGTACCTGCAAGGACAGCGAGTACAACCTGGATGCCGACGATCCGACCGAGCGCTGCTGGCACTCGCTGGCCGTCGCGATCGCTCGCCGGGTCGGGCACGTCGATTACCACGACATGTGGTACTCCGACGTGCGCGAACTGCTGTAGTGTCCAGCGATCGGTTCGGTCCGGATTCCGTTCGAAACGTCGGGAGTCGTCCACGGAACCACGGTCCGAATCGGCCCCGGCTCAGAACGGCACTGCACGCACGGCGAGGACAGTGATCACCGACTGTATAAGAACCCGCAACAGCCGCCGCACTGATAGTTCGACGGGATCGTCCGCCGACGGCTCGGATCGAAGCCGGAATGCACCGTATACCCCGAACGCACCGGCTAGCAGAACACAGGTGATCGGGTTTAGCCATGTGTGTACTCCGGTCGCCGCTGGAGTCAGTACGGATGCCCCGAGACAGGCAAATCCGAGGCCCTGGATCTGCCACCACTCGAGTCGACGGTCGCCGACGGTGATCCGATCGCGGCGGCCCGCGATCATGAAGGCGGTTGCTCCGAGCGCGATCCACCCGCTGGCGACGAGAGTGATGGTCGGAGGAGCGTCGACCGTGGACTGATAGCTGGTCCAGCTCGTCCAGCCACACACGACGAAGAGCAGCCCGCCGAACCCGATACTACACCGTCGTTCCGACCACACCATATTCGAGACGTGTAGGATAGTCGTAATAAACGGTCCGGTCGACGGAACGCAGAGCGGACGAACGAGGGAGAGTCCCGGTGACCGACTGTCGTCACCGTCGTCGCGTTACGATTCGGCGCAGATCTCGACGAAGTTCCGCAGGATCTGCAGTCCCGTCTCACCGCTTTTCTCGGGGTGGAACTGCGTCCCGAAGACGGTGCCGGCCTCGTTCGCGACGATCGACGGGAACTCACGCCCGTAGTCCGTCGTCGCAACCGTCGCGTGCTCGTCGTCCGGAGCCGCGTAGTAGGAGTGGACGAAGTAGGCGTAGTTGCCGTCTACACCCTCCACAAGCGGGTGTTCGCGCTGGACGTGAAGCTCGTTCCAGCCCATGTGCGGGACCTTCTGTCCCTCGGCGAACCGGACGTTCGTTCCGGGGATCAGATCCAGTCCCTGGACGGCCGACTCGCCGTCCGTGTCGCCCTCTTCGCTGGTCGTAAGCAGCATCTGCATGCCGAGACAGATCCCGAACAGGGGGGTCCCGCTCTCGGCCACCTCGAGGAGGTCCTCGCGGAGCGGGTCGGCGTTCTCGACACCCTCGCGGAACGCGCCGACGCCCGGGAGAACAACGCCATCCGCCGTGGCGAATGCGTCCGGGTCGTCGGTGATCTCGACGTCGGCACCCGCCCGCTCGAGACCGCGCGTGACGCTGCGGAGGTTCCCGAGGCCGTAGTCGACGACGACGACGGAGGCGAGGGACTGCGCCTGTGGAGACGAAGCGGTGCTCATACGCGTACTCGACGGGGCGCGTTGAAGTGAATTGTCTTTCGGGCAACTGAGAGTACCCGATCCATACCCGCCCTATCCGCACACCTCGTTTCGCGAGGCGCGATCAGAAGCCGTCGAGGCGCGACTGGCCGCCCTCGCTGTCCGCAACGCCCGCGAGTTCGGCCGCGCGCTGCAAGGCGTTCTCGAAGGTTTCCGCCTGACTCCGGTCGTACAGCGTCGCCGCCGGATGCACGGAGATCAGGAGTCGCCGCGGCGCGCCATCGATCCGGACTTCCTCGAGATCGCCCGCCTCCTTGGTTACCGCGACCGATCGCTCGAGCAGGTGCTCGCTGGGCACCTTCCCCAGCGTGACGATCACGTCCGGATCGACCGTGGCGAGTTCCCGCTCGAGGTAGCCCCGACAGTTCGCGAGTTCGTCGGTTGTCGGATCGCGGTTCTCCGGGGGCCGACAGCGAACGCAGTTGGTAATACGGACATCGCTTCGGTCGAGCCCGGCGGTCCTGAGGGCGTCGTCGAGAACGGACCCGCTGCGACCGACGAACGGCTCGCCGTGCTCGTCCTCGTTGGCTCCGGGCCCTTCACCGACGAACAAGAGATCGGCGTCCTCGGGGCCGACGCCGTTGACGATCCGGCTGCGCGAGTCGACGAGCGCCGGACAGCGCGTACACTCCGTGACACAGCAGTCCTCCATTGTGCCCATACAGATGGCTCAAGCGGTCGCCTCCTACGTCTTTCGGGACGCAACCGCCGATCGGAAGCGACCGACTGTCATTTTCGGCCCCGCTCGGCGGACTGTGGGTGACCGAGCGGCGACCGCACGCCGCTCTCGGTCGACCGACCGGAGCGTTTCATTCGACCGTTCGAACGTACGAATCGGCCGCTCGAGCAGCCATCCGCGCGATCCGAAGCGGCTCGGGACGGCCGCCGGCGGGCGTAAACGCCTGGACGACATCGTCGGCGTCGGCGGCTTCGAGGCCGACGTGTCTGACGTAGACGGTCTCGCCGTCGACCGACAGTTCACGCCGATCCGGCAGCGCTCGGTAGGTCCCGAGACGGTCCTCGAGTTCGGGTCCCGAAAAGGCGTCTCGGAGGCCGGCCTCGAGGCCGTCGCTGGCCTCGAAGGTGACGGCGATGACCGGCCGGTCGACGGCCTCCCGAATGCGCGAAAGCGAGAGGACGTTGTACCACGCGGGGGCGATCGCACCGAGCAGGACGTACCGGACGTCAGGACGGTCGAGGTCGTCGATGAGGCCGATGACGGTGTCGGTTCCGTCGGTGCCGCCGACGCGACAGGTGCCGTACGCGAGTCCGTCACAGACCCGATCGGCACGGACGACGGCACCGGCGAGCGTACTCCGCGGTCGATCGTGATCGCCGCGGTACGATTCGGCGATGCCCAGCGCCCGTACCCCGGCTTTCATCCGTCAGTCGCTCTCGTCTTTGATCTCCTTGAGACGGTCGAGCAATTCGTCGCTCGACGCACCGTTTTCGAATTCGATGGTTCCGTCGTGGCTGTTCTCTCCCGACTTGACCGCATCATCGTCGTCAAAATCAGCGTCGACTTCCTGTTGCTCGGATTCGTCGTAGCTCCCGAATCCCATACAGTATTCCCTACGGTGTTCCGATTGAAAAATTCCGCGGTTACCAGTTTATTACTGTTCCCCAACCAGCCAACGCGTTCGGGAGCGCCGCTGGAACGGTGGGGACGCCGATCCCGTATAAAATATCCGCCATATAATGCGTGGGACGAGGTCGCCGTCCCGCGGCCGAGGGGACCGTTTTTGCCGACGGCTCTCTACGGTCCCCGTATGGAAGTCCACCACGTCACCGAGGCTGCGGAGACGTTCACCTGCAATGCCTTTCTCGTTGTCGGCGACCGGACGACGCTCGTCGACGCCGGGGCGATGGACGGCATCGTCGACGAGATTCGCACCCACACCGACGAACTCGAGGCCGTGGTCGTGACCCATCAACACGCCGACCACGTCGCCCACCTCGAGACCGTCCGTGACGCGTTCGATCCGGACGTGTACGCCTACGACGACCACCCGGCTCGCACCCACGCGATCGACGACGGCGACACGGTTCGGATCGGCGACGCGGACTTCGAGGCCGTCTACACCCCGGGTCACGCCGACGACCACGTCTCGTTCGTCTCCGACTCGGCGCTGTTCTCCGGCGATGTCGTCGTCCACGACGACGGGGCCTTCGACTACGGCAGCTTCGGTCGCACCGACAGGGCCGGCCAGTCCCGCGAGCGACTCATCGAGAGCATTCGGGACCTGCTCGAGCGCATGCCCGACGGCGGGAGTCACGAGGAACGCGGCCCCTCGAGCCGTTCGAACGGGCACCGCCCGCAAGAAGCGAATGCGAGCGCGGCGTCGGGGGCCGACCGAGCCCGGCCTGCCGGCGTCGAGCACATGTATCCGGGTCACGGCGACATCTTCCACGGCGACGTGCGTGACGTGGTACAAACCGCGCTCGAGCGGGCGGAGAAACGGGAGCCGAAGTACCCCGACCAGTAACCGGGTCGAAAGCCGACGTTTCTCCCGTCGTCGGATCGATCGCGAGAGCCGTCGCGACGGACCGCTGCTCTCGAGACCGGAGTAGGGCGCGGGGGCGAACCCGGTGTCGCGGGCACGGGTCGGTGTTCGCCGGCCGCGAACGCCGAACGGGTGCAGGGACCGCGAAAAGCCGATCATAATCTACCACTATGTGGTCACGAACTTACCACGAGCAGCCGGTGTGTGGGACGTATGAGAGTCGACGGACCGACCGCGATCGTGACACGGACGCTGGGTCCGATGCAGACGACACGGAGCGAGGTGGCGACCCAGATCCGGACCGACACGCTGTTGCATTCGTCGCTGTGGGTGAACATCGCACTGGCGGGACTCTCGATCCTGTTGTTTCTGTACCTGGCTCGGAACGTCCGAGCGAATCGGGCGCGGCTGATCGTCGGCGCGACGCTCATGATCCCGTTGGTGTCGCTATCGAGTTACCTGGGCCTGGTCTCCGGACTGACGGTTGGTCCGATAGAGATGCCCCCTGGCCACGCGCTGGCCGGCGAGGACGTGCTCAGCCAGTGGGGACGGTATCTCACGTGGACGCTGTCGACACCGCTGATCCTGTTGGCGCTCGGGTGGCTGGCGGAGGTCGATACTGCTGACCTGTTCGTCGTCATCGCCGCCGACATCGGGATGTGTGTCACCGGTCTCGCGGCGGCACTGACCACCTCGTCGTACGCGTTCCGGTGGGCGTTCTTCCTCGTCAGTACCGCGTTCTTCGTCGTCGTCCTCTATGCCTTGCTCGCGAAGTGGCCGACGGACGCCGAGGCTGCCGGCACGAGTGAGATATTCGGTACCCTGCGGGCGCTGACGGTGGTCCTTTGGCTCGGCTATCCGATCGTGTGGGCGCTCGGCGTCGAAGGCTTCGTTCTCGTCGACTCGGTCGGACTCACCTCGTGGGGCTACTCGCTTCTCGACATCGGCGCGAAGTACCTCTTTGCGGCCCTGCTGTTGCGCTGGGTTGCTAACAACGAACGCACGGTCGCGTCGGCCACCGATCCGGCCGCGGTCGGTGCCGGGGATCCTCTCGAGGACTGAACCCACTCGCGGACCCGATCAACGAGACCCTGGATGCCACTACGGAAACACGATCTCGAAAACGAGCCGGCCGAATCGGCCGATTACGCGGCGCGCGCTTCCTTCGCCTTAGGGCGAAGCTTCTTGTAACCGCACTTGCGACAGCGCGTGGCTCGCTTGGAGTTGCGAGCGTTACAGCGCATACAGATCATCTTCTCGAGCATCCGTTTCTCAGCTGCGTCGAAACTGGCCATACTCGCCCTTTGCTCGTGGTGCATTTAATCGCTGTGATCCGCCTGACCCGCGGGACGTCCCGATGCCGGTCGGTCGCGGAGACGCCGCCGTCCGCGCTACGCCGCGTCCTCGTCGGCCAGATACTCCTCTTGGACCGCCACGACATCGGTCGAGTCAGCACACTCGCTGTACCGTCGCAGCGGTTCCTCGTTGAGCGTCAGGAAGGTCTCGCCCCAGCGGAACGGCTCGAGCAAGTCCGCGGCTCGCTCCCGCTCGTCGAAGATACAACAGGCACCCGCGAGCGCCTCGACGGTAGTCAGCCGGAACGGGCGGCCGTAGTTGATGGGGTTCGCGGCGACGAGAAAGGGGAGCGCCCGGTGGACCCCGCGCATTTGAAACGACGCCTCCTCGGCGGATTCCCACGAGCAATCGAGGGCGACCAGCGTCCCCAGTCCCGCCTCGAGATCGGCCGGCGAGAGCGCCTGCTCGGCGTGGGGATTGAGGACGACCCCGTAGGGTACCTGCCCCATCGATCGATACAGGGTCGCCTTGTCGAACTTCTCGAGGCGACGCGCGGTGCATTTCTTGGGGTCGTCGTCGCCCTCGTAGTAGACGTGACACTCCACGCGGGGAGCTAGGCGGCATCGAACCAAAAGGGTCGTGGAACCGGCCCGCTCCCGACGGGAGCGGAATCGGATCGTGGCCCGTGGCCGACGGCTCCCGGCTGTACAGCGGCTCTCGTTCGATCGGTGCACCTATGCCGCTCGTGTTCCGAACCAGTAGCATGCTCGAGACGGGGGAGACCGCACCGACGTTCGACGGTCCCGCGGCCATCGACGGGGAGGTTCGAGAGGTCACGTTCGAGGAGTTGATCGGCGACAGCGGCGTCGTCTTGTTGCTCTTCTACCCGGCGGACTTCAGCCCGAGCTGTACCGAGGAACTCTGTTCGCTTCGCGACCTCGATCTGTTCGGCCTCCAGAACGACGTTTCGATCGTCGGCGTCTCGACCGACACCGCCTTCAGCCACCGAGCGTTCGCGGCCCAGCACGATCTCGGCTTTCCGCTCGTCTCCGACAGCGACGGCTCGATCGCCGCGACCTACGGCGTCCTCG
The DNA here is from genome assembly GCF_000337175.1 of Natrinema gari JCM 14663. Classification (GTDB taxonomy): domain Archaea; phylum Halobacteriota; class Halobacteria; order Halobacteriales; family Natrialbaceae; genus Natrinema; species Natrinema gari. The sequence continues at coordinate 107,789 of NZ_AOIJ01000038.1, forward strand.
AGGACGAACTGTTCGGCGGCCATCCGGACCTCGCCAGGCGGTCCGTGTTCGTCCTCGACGGGGATCGAACGATCCGGTACGTCTGGTCGGACGCGGACCCGCTCCAACAGCCGGATCTCGAGGCGATCCGCGAGGCGATCGAGACCGTCTCGGACGACGACGCGGCCGTCGAACGCTACCGGATCGCGACCACGCACTATCGGGACGGTCTCGACGACTACGAACGGGGACGCGAGGCGTTCGCGACCGAGGACTGGGTGACCGCGGCCGCCGCGTTCGACGATGCGGTCGGCCCGCTCACCGACGCGCTCGAGGCCTTCGACGCCGCCAGACGGTACGCCGACGACGATGCGGTGCGTCGGGCCGCGGAACGCGCGAACGAACAGGCGACGGACCGACGCAACGCGGCGAAGTGGTACGCGACGGCGGCGGACCACTACGGACAGGGTGACGAGGCCGCGGGTGACGACTACCGGACCGACGCCGAGCGCGCCCACGCTGCCGCCGTCGACCGGGTGGAACCGCCTGCACCCGACGACCTGTCCGAAATCGATGCCGACGGGACGGCGGACCCCTGAGCCGGGAGTCGGACGCTTTTATCTGTGGCGACGAAATGCCCGATATGGACACGGACCCGAACGCGACCGCCGACCGCCACGACCTCGTCCGCCGGTACTACGACGCGCTCGACAGCCACGACTACGCCGTCCTCGAACAGCTGCTCTCGCCCGCGTTCGTCCAGCGCCGTCCCGATCGGACGTTCGAGGACCGCGAGGCGTTCGTCGCATTCATGCGCGACCAGCGGCCGAACCCGGACACGGACCACGCTCTCGAGTCGATCGTTGTCGATGGCGATCGCGTCGCCGTCCGCGGCCGCGTGGTCGAGGAAGGCACCGTTCTCTTCGAATTCGCGGACTTCTTCCACATCAAGGACGGGCAAATCGACCACCTCGAGACCTATTCGCGGTAACGCAGGCCAAACGGTTGGTCGGCCGGTCCGCGAGCGGGGGTGTGCCCGCCGCGTCGTCGGTACCCAGTCCCGCCAGCCGCGTCAGTCTCGAGTTCGGCCGGGAACACGAAGCGTTCATTTAACTGATATGGGACCCAACGGTCCGTATGGCGCTTTCCGATTTCGTCGCTGCCGTCGTCGCAGTCTTCCGTCGCCGCCCGAGTGATCTCCTGCCGATGTACGTCCTCGGGATCGCGATCACCGGGATCGTGCGCGTCGTTCCGTTCGCCGCGATCGCGATCGCCATCCTCTATCTCGCGACGACCGGTCGATTGGACACGGTTCGGACGGCAGTGGCCGATCTGGACCCACCGCCGACCGATCCCGAGGCGTTCGACGCGTGGGCCAGCGGCCTCGAGCCGCTGTTCGACCAGATACTGACGCCGCCGCTTCTCGCCCTCGCTGCGATGACGGTCGTCGTAAGCATCGTGCTGTTCGCACTGCTGTCGGCCGCCGTCGCTGCGGGACAGCTCGCGGCCTGTTACGGACGGTTGCGAAGCGACCGCGGGCTCGTGGCCGGGTTCGCGGGAGCCCGGCGATACTGGCTGCGGTTCCTCGGGCTCTTCGTGCTCGAGGCGGTCTGCTGGGTCGTCGTGCTCGTCGCCGTCGGCATCGGGGCCGCGCTGTTGGCCGGGGCGGTGTTGCTCGCGACCGGATCGGAGGTGGGCCCCGCTTTGGTCGCGCTGTTCGCGGGTCTGGTGGCGATCGTCCTCCTCGTCGCCGTCCGGGCGCTGTTCGCGTTCGCCCCGGTCGCGATCGTCGTCGACGATGCGGGCGTCTTCGACGCGGTCCGACATGCCGGCGGCTTCGTCCGGGCGCGGCCGGTTGCGGCGATCTTCTACTACGTCGTGGCGTTCCTGGCGGTCGTCGGCCTGGCGACGATCGCCGGCCTGCTCTCGCTGGTCGACATCGTCGCGCTCGAGTCACTGCTCTCCGTGTTGCTCCTCTTTCCGGCGCTAGACCTGTTGAAAACGGCCGTCTACGGCGACTACCGGGAGCGACTGCGGCCACCGGAGCCACCGGCACGCTCGCTTCGCAGCCAGCTTCGAGCCGGACTCCGCCGCGGCTGGGCCGAACTGACGACGTTCGTTCGGACGACGCCCGGGACCCATGCGCTCGTCGTCGCCCTCGGCGTCCTCGGGTTCTGGATCGGCTGGGCGACCGCCGGCTCCGTCGCCGGCGGGTTCGAGACGTCGATCGCGGCCCGGCTCGAGGGGTGGCTCCCGCCAGCGATGGCGATCGAACTGTTCGGCAACAACTGGCTGGTCGCGCTCACGACGGCCTACGCCGGCATCGCCCTTGCGGTCCCGGCGATCGTCTCGGTGCTGTTCAACGGCGTCGCCCTGGGGTTCACCGCCCGGCTCGAGGTCGCGCCGCTTGAACTCGCCGCATTCGTCGTCCCTCACGGCGTCATCGAGATTCCGGCGATCCTGATCGCCAGCGCGCTCGGGGTTTCCGTCGGCGTCACCGCCTGGCGGACGTGGCGGGGTCACGTCGGGATCCCGGCCCTCGCGGACGCGCTCGAGCGCGCGTTCTGGGTCCTCGTCGGCGTCGCCGTTTTGCTGGCGATCGCGGCTGTCATCGAGGGGTTCGTGAGCCCGTACTACTATCGGCTGTTCCTCTGAGCCGATTCCAACGCGGTGCGCTGTGGCCGTTCCATCTCGATGGATCGCCCACGGCCCGGAGCCGACACGGACGAGAGGGACACTACTATGATCGTGGCGGCCTGACACACGTCCGTGTTTCGAGCGCTTCTCGAGCGGCTCGGCACCGCGTTGCTCGGCCGACTCCTCCTCACGGTCGCACTCGTGGTGCCAGCGCTCGGCGTCGCGTTCCTCTTGAGCGGCGGCACGGAACTGTTGCTGACGGTCGGGCTTTCCAGACGCGTCGCCGGATCGACCGCTGCGGGAGCGGCGACGATCGGGAGCGTCGTCGGACTCGCCGCCTTCGGCTCCGTCGTCATCGAGTGGTGACTGCCAGCCGGCTCGTCACAAGTGACTACCGGTACGCCTCGAACTCCGTCCCGAACACCAGGAAGTAGGCGGTGCCGACGAGTCCGATCGCGGTCGCGACGCCGAACGCGACCGTCGGATCGCCGGCGAACAGTTCGCCGCCGGTCACCGGGTTCGAGACGCCGCTCCACAGCAATCCACCGAGCGCGGCGCTCGGAATGACGAGCAGATTCCGCAGGAGGTAGTACGCCCCCGTGACCCGGCCACCGGCCCCCATCTCGGCGGGACCGACGATCAGCGCCTTGTGCGCCGGCAGCCCGGCGAACCGCAGTCCCGAGAAGGCGAACAGTCCCGCGAGGACGGCCGCGTCGTCGGGCGCGTTGATCAACAGGATCGGGAAGACCGCGTAGACGGCGAAACCGAGCGCGACGACGGGCTTGAGACCGATCCGTTCGGCGGCCTTGGCAGCGGGCAGCATCGTCAGAAGGGCGACAAGCATTTCGATGCTCAACAGGAGTCCGAAGTACGACTGCGGCGACAGGGTCACGGTGCCGACCGTCGGCAGAGACAGGGTAAGCCCCACCTCGAGGACCCGAGTCACGACGATGACGAAGAAGACGTAGACCATTCCGTTCGCGAATCGGACGAGCGTATCGCCGACCAACAGCGGCCGGAGTTCGTCCGGCATCGAGCGGAGATCCGCGAGCAGCCGGGCGACGCCTTCGAACTCCGTGCCGACATCGTCGTCGGGCCGGTAGAGGAGGTGCTGGACGACCGTGCCGAGCGCGCCGACGACGACCGCGACGACCAGGATGAGCTGAAAGGCGGTGACGATCTCGCCGTCGCTCGAGCCGAACGGATAGAACAGCGCCGCGGCGAACAGGGGGCCGACGAGAAACGCCGTCCGGCGGAACGTCTCGGTGCTCGCGAAACCGGCGGCCAGTTGCGAGGGCGGCACCGCTTGCTTGACGATGGCAAACGTCGCGCCGAGTCCGAACGACTTCCAGGCCTGTGCGAGGAGCACGCCCAGAAAGATCGCGACGATCGCCAGCGATGTCGGACCGACCGAGACGTCCGCGAAGGCAGGCGCGATCAGCCAGATTCCGAACCCGACCGTCGAGCAGCAGCCGAACGCGGTCAGGGCGTACCGCGATCCGATCCGGTCCGAAATCGCCCCGCCCGGATAGGGGTAGACGGCGCTGACGACGTTGCCGAACGAGCCGAACAGGCCGATGACGACCGCCGACGCGCCCAGTGCCGACATATATTCGGCCATATATCGATTGGTCATCTGAAAGCCGAGGCTGAACGCGAACATCGCCGCCGAGAGGACGAGCACGTCCCGCTCGAGCGCGAGGAACTGCCGAAACGGGTCAAGCGGATCGGCCGCGTCGTCCGCCCGTTCCTGCTCGAGGCTCATACGACTCGGTTCGTAGTGACTGGGCTTGAAATTTGGTCTTCCCCACGTCTCGGACGCGATCGACACCGATCGCGGCGAGGGGTGAGAGGCGGTGGGCCCTCGAGACGGGGGTTCCGCCGGCCGTCGACGCCCCGCTCCTCGAGCGGGATGTGACAAAGGGAAGCGCTCATTAGCTAGTAGTGTGAGTTGCGGAACATGGCTTCGTGGAAACGGGATTTCGCGAGCGGATTGATCGTCCTGGTCCCGATCCTCATTACGCTCTATGCGGTCTACTGGCTCTACGGGCTCGTCGCCGGCATTACGCCCGGACTGATTCTCGAACCGAAGGACCTCGAGTCGCTCCTTCAGGGGTCAGGCCAGCAGACCCGCCAGCAACTCGCCCAGTTCATTCGAGTAATCGTCACGCTAACCGTTTTTATCGTCCTCACGCTCTCAGTTGGCTATCTCATGCGGACGACCGTCGGCGGGTTGGTCGAACGACTCGTCGACAACGTCGCCAACCGGGTACCGGTGATCCGCGTCGTCTACAACGCTTCGAAGATGGCCGCGGAGACGGCCTTCGGAGAGCAGGAATCGCTGCAGAAACCGGTCAAACTCGAGACCTGGGACGGCCTTCGAATGACGGCGTTCAAGACCGGCAAGGTGGCAGACGACGGCCGCGTGGTGCTTTTCTTACCGACCTCGCCGAATATCACGACCGGCTACGTCATCGAAGTCGAACCCGAGCGGATCACCGAACTCGACGAGGACGTCGAGGACGCGCTGACGCGGGTTCTGAGCGCCGGCTTCGGGGACGCCAATCATCGCGGGATGGACGCCGGTATCTCCATCGATGTGGTCGACGAGGCCAGAACCGACGGTGGGGACGGAGCTGACCAGCCGAATCGCGTCGACGACTAAGAGCGACACGTCACGCTGCGCTCTGTGACGGCGGCCATGCCGTCGCTCCCCTCGAGCGGGGGTTGAGTACCGCCGCTTCGTTTCGGTCCGCTCACGTCGTCGATCCAGTCGTCGCCTTCCTCGTTCGCTCGCGGTGAGTCTCGCGAACGCGCCTGCGCTTGCGCTGTCCGAACGCGTGCAGCCACGCTGGTCACAAGAACGCAAGCGGGGAAGAACGTGTTTCGCGGCCGATCAGGCGCGGTCTCCGGACCGGCTTCTCACATCTCGACGTACTCGAACCACTCGTCGTACTCCTCGGGGGCCCCTTCGACGATATCGAAGAACCGCTGTTGGATCGCTTCGGTGACGGGGCCGCGGGAGCCGTTCCCGATGACGACGTTGTCGACCTTCCGGATCGGCGTGACTTCGGCGGCGGAGCCGGTAAAGAACAGTTCGTCGGCGGTGTTGAGTTCGCCACGCGAGATGGAGACGTCGTCGTGGACGGTGTAGCCGAGTTCCTCCGCAATCTGGATGACCGAATCGCGGGTGATGCCGTCGAGGATCGACTCCGACAGGCCGGGCGTGTAGATCTCGTCGTCGCGCACGAGGAAGACGTTCTCCCCGGGACCTTCGGCGACGTTGCCCTCCTTGTTGAGGACGATCGCTTCCGCGTAGCCGTTCCGCCGGGCCTCCTCGCCCGCGAGCATGCTGTTGACGTAGAGGCCGGTGGTCTTGGCGTTGGTCGGAATCTGGCTCGAGGCGTGTTTCCGCCACGAGGAGATCATCACGTCGATACCGTTTTCGAGTGCGTCCTCGCCGAGGTAGGCCCCCCACGGCCACGCGGCGATGGCGGTCCGGGTGGGACAGTCCGAGGGACTGACGCCGAGCGAGTTGTAGCCGTAGTAGGCGATCGGTCGAACGTAACAGGAAGGCAGCTCCTGGCGCGAGATGAGTTCTTTCGTCGCTTCGGTGAGGTCCGCTTTCGTGAACTCGATCTCCATGTCGTACGGTTTCGCGGACTCGTAGAGCCGATCGAGGTGTTCCTCCCAGCGGAACAGCGCCGGCCCGTTTTCGGTGTCATAGCAGCGCACGCCTTCGAAGACGCCCGACCCGTAGTGGAGGCCGTGCGTGAGCACGTGGATCTCCGCGTCGTCCCAGTCGACGTACTCGCCGTCCATCCAAATCGTGTCGACGTCCATCTCGTCGAATCCCATAATCGGGAGTGTTGCAAGCCACCGTACTAAGTGTTCGCGGTTCCGCTCGCCAGTTACGACGAAGCGACGTCGACGGATGCGTCCGAGCCGAAAAACAGGGAACGGGTCCTCATCGGCCGCGAGCGGCTGCGCGTTACTGACAGCGGTCGAGAACGTCGCTCCCCTCGAGATAAGTGAACCCATGGTGATCCGCGTAGGCACGGGCGTCGGCGGGCGTCAGTGCCGCGCCGGTTTCATCGTCGAGCATCTCGCAGACGACGACGGCCGGCGGGAGGTCGGCCGCGCCCGCAAGCGCCAGCCCGAGTTCAGTGTGGCCCTCGCGCTGGGCGAGCAGGTCGGGTGCGGCTTTGAGCAGGTGCACGTGGCCGGGAACCCGGAACTCGTCGGTGAAGTCGATCGCGCCGGGCGCGGCAGCGGCCTCGCCCAGCGCCTGGATCGTCGTCGAGCGGTCGGCGTCGGTGATCCCGGTGTAGGTGTCCCGGTGGTTGACCGTCAGCGAGAACGACGAGCGGTCGTCGTAGCCGAGTTCGTGGTCGGCCGTCGCGGGGTGGTCGACCGCGTCCGAGTAGAACGGGAGGTCGAACGCCTCCGCCACATCGTGACCGAGCGCGACGCAGACCAGTCCGCCGGCGTCGTTGCGCAGTCGGGCGACGGCCGCGGGCGACACGGCGTCGGCGTGGTAGATCAGGTCCGTCTCACCCTCGCGGTCGGCCGCGTCGTGGACGAGGACCGGTTCGCCCGCGCGCAACGACTCGAGGGCGTGTTCGAACGAGTGTCCCGACGGGTTCGCACTCGCGTTCGAGCCCGCCCTGGTGCTGTCGGCGTTCGACTGTGGGCCGGCGTGGTGGCCCGTCATTCCCGATCACCCACCGAGACGGTGACGTGGTCGCCGTCCTCGAGTGCGAGTTCCTCGCGCAGCTTGTCGGGGGCGATGACCTCGAGCTGGTCGTCGTCGTGGTGGGTGCGTTCGGGGGCGATGGTGTAGGCGTTCTCGTAGACTTCGCCCTCGGTCGTCTCGATCGTCGCGGGGTAACAGACGGCGGGACCGTAGGTCCGCTCGTCCGATTCCCAGCCGTCGATGGGGACGGGCTCGAGCGAGGCCATGGCGCTGCGCCGGCGGACGCTGTCCTCGCGGAGGTCGACGTTCAGCGTGCCGGGGAACGGCTCGTAGCCGAGTCGATCCTCGAACTGGCGCTTGTAGCCGGGCAGGGAGATGTAGTGGCGACCTTCGCCCATCCCGCTGGTGATTGTGCCCTCGAGTCCGACGTGTGAGTCCGTCTCGAAGATCCGACGGTAGTCCTCGTATTCGGCGTGGAGGGCTCGCTCGCCGGTCTCCGTGACGGCGACCCACTGGCCGTCGTTGACCGTATCACGCTCGAGCAGGCCGGCGCTCTCCAGACGCTGGAGTCGTCGCGAAGCGGTCTGGTTCGACGCATCGAGGCGGTCGGCGAGGTGAGAACAGGAAATCTTGACGTCGCCCTCGAGTCCCCCCTCGAGCGCGAGGAGTTTGAGCACGGCGAGTTCGTCGTGCCCGACGGCGGACTCGGCTAGCACAGACATACACGTTCGTATTCCCTAAGCCGGTAAAAGCATATCGAAGCTGGCATGCGTCACGAAACTGTGACGGGGTTCACGAACGTTTATCGCGTACTTGAAAGTGTCGAGCCGTGGCCAAAAGGCCACCGATCCCACGGGGTCCGCCCGGCGGTTACCGGTCGCGGACCCGGAGAGTGCCCCGCAAGCGACGGCCCGTGTCCCGATCGTTGACAGTCCCGAACGTCTCACCGTGCACAATGCAAGCCGACGGGCTTTGCAGCGGACCGTTGAGCGTTGAGGCGTACTCGCATGAAGCGGTTCCTTGAGGCCCTGTTCGGGTTCGTCGCGCTGACCGGTTTGCCGTATCTGATCTACCTCGGCGTCTACTATCTCCGGCGGCCGTCGGGCACGCCCGCCGAGACCTGGCCACGAGAACCCTCGGTGAGCATCGTCCTGCCGACGTACAACGAGGCGGCGATCGTCGAGTCGAAACTCGAGGAACTCGTCGAACTCGACTATCCGATGGATCGGGTCGAGATCGTCGTGGTCGACTCGAGCGACGACGGGACGGCCGACCTGGTCGAGACGTTCTTCGCTGGCCGCCGGGAACCGACGCTAACGCTCATCCGCGAGGACGAGCGGCGGGGGTTGGCACCCGCGCTGAACGAGGCCTATGCCGCCGCGGCGAACGACGTCGTCGTCAAGACCGACTGCGACTCCCGGATCGCAGCGGACGCCCTCCGCAAGGCCGCCGCGAACCTGGCCGATCCGTCCGTCGCGGCGGTAACGGGGCGCAATGCGGCCGTCATCGGAGAGAGCGATGTCGAGCGCGGGTACCGCGACATCCAGACGATAGTTCAGGTCTTGGAGTCGCATATCGACTCGACGCTGATCTTCCACGGGCCGTTCTCGGCGTTCGAGCACGACGCGATCGTCCCGATCGACGAGGACTCGATCGCCGACGACAGCGAACTCGCCCTCAAGATCCGGCGCAACGGGGGCCGCGTCGTCTTCGATCCGGCCATCCGCTACAAGGAAGCCGCCCACTCCGAGTTCGGCAAGCGCCGCGAGCAGAAAGACCGGCGTGCGATGGGGCTGCTCCGGCTCTTGTGGCGACAGCGCGACGCGCTCGGGCGACACGGAGCCTACGGCCGCGTCGTCCTTCCGTTCAACTGGTGGTTTATGATCGTCTCGCCGTGGCTCGTCGCGACGGGAATCGGCGTGGCGACGATCGGCTCGCTGGCCGTCCTCGGCCCGTTCGGACTGGCGACGCCCGCCGGCGTCCTCGCGTTCACGGCGCTCGGTTCTCGCGACGCGCTCGGACCGGTCCAACCGCTGTACGCGCTGTTCGACAGCCAGATCTCGCTGTTTCGGGCGAGCGTCTCGCTCCTCTCCGCCCGCGCCACCGGCGACGAGGATACCCACGACGGCACCTGGTCGCCCGATCGAGAGCTCCGGGAGGTGTTACAGTGACCGACGTGGCGATCCTCCACGACCGCTTCCCCGGCATCGGCGGCGGCGAGGCGTTCGCGATCGAGGCCGCCAGAGTACTCGACGCCCCGATCTACACGACCTACGTCACTGCGGACACGGAGTTACCCTCCGATGTCGAGGTCATTCCGTTCCAGCAATCGAAGTACACGTCGCTCCCGTGGCGACCCCTTCTCGAGTGGAAAAACGAGGGCATGAACCCTCTCGAGACGCTGAACGTGGCGCTTGACCTGACCGACGCTCATCCGGCCCTTACGGAGTACGACATGGTCCTCGAGAGCGCGCCGCTGTCGAAGTACTACGTCCCCGACGTGGGCCAGCGGATCGTTCACTACCCTGTCTCTTATACACATCTCTGATGGCGCGAG
>NZ_AOIJ01000039.1 GCF_000337175.1 Natrinema gari JCM 14663
GACCAGTTCGTCGCGAACAGCGACCTGGTCCAGGACCGCATCCGGCGGTTCTACGACCGCGACGCGGCGGTAGTCTACCCGCCGGTCACCGGTGACTGGCGCAATGAGGGCGACGACGGCTACTTCGTCACCTGGTCCCGGCTTGCCCCCGAGAAGCGGATCGCTCTGATCGCGACGGCGTTTGCGGGGCTCGACGAACGCCTCGTGATCGCCGGCGACGGCGAACAGCGCGACCGACTCGAGACGGTCGCCGAGAACCACGACAACATCGAGGTACGCGGTTACGTCGAGGATGTCGAGTCGCTCGTCGCGCGAGCGAGCGCGGTCGTCTACGCGCCGAAACAGGAGGATTTCGGCCTCGTCGGGGCCGAAGCCATGATGGCCGGCAAGCCACTGCTCGGCGTCGACGAGGGGTTCACGCGGTATCAGGTCCGGGAGGGACGAACCGGGCTGTGCTTCGCGCCGACGGTCGCGTCCCTCCGCGAGACGGTCCGACGGTTCGATCCCGACGACTTCGACGCCGACGAGATCCGCGCGGCGGCCCGGCGCTACGAGTACGATCGCTTCGCCGCGGGGCTTCGCGAGATCGTTGCCGAGACGGCGGCCGGCGACGCTCCCCCGGAACCGGTGAGCGAATCGGCCCACGCGGACGACGTTCGCGGACCCGAGCGGCGTCCCGAGGAGGTGCTCGATCCGTGAAACCGACCGCACGCGATCGAGGCGATGACTCGATGACTCGAGCGCCGACCGAGACATCGCGTTCGCGGCAAGCGGCGACGAGCGACCGGTGTCTGCTCTATCAGAACAGCGACGCACACCCTGCCCACCGGGTCTTCGCCGACGCCGTGAGCGCCGATCGCCGCCACTTCGAAACCGGCACTCGACCGCCTGAACCCGGCGGCAACACCGACCGGACGCTCGACCGGCTTCGAACCGCCGGCACGTTGCCCGCCTACGAGACGCTCATCGCGGAGGGGAGCGCACCGCTCCAGACGGGACTGGCCTACAAACTGCGCCATCCCGGGACGACCCTCGTCTACCTCGCCGCGGACGAGACCTTCTATACGCTCGCCGAACGGCCGACGCGATACCTCTGGCGCGCCCTCAGACCGCTCACGAACCGGCTGCTCGACGGCGTGATCGCGGTCGGCCGCGACGCCTTCCGCTGGGCACGGCCGTACATCGGCGACGTCCCGGTCGCGTACGTTCGGCCCCCGATCGCCGACGCGAAGTACGAACGGCTCGCCGCGCTCTCCCCGCGTTCGCCCGCGGACCCGTTTACCGTTCTCTCGGCGGGCGAGGCCAAACCCGCGAACGGCTACGATCGGCTGGCTCGAGCCGTCGACCGGTTCGCCGGGGCCGTCGAGACAGCCGTTCGACTGGTCGTCCTCGGAGCGGGCCACGACGAGCAGCCGTACGCGGCACTGCCCCGCGTCGTCACGCCCGGCTTCGTCGATCCGGACGCGTTCGCCGACTGGTTCGACCGTGCGAGCGTCTACGTTCAATCCTCGCGGGGCGACGCGTTTCCCGTCGCCGCGCTCGAGGGACTCCTTTCGGGAACGCCGACGATCGTCACCGAGGCGACCGGAGTCCGGGAGTTGCTGCCGGCTCGACAGGTCGTTCCGCCGACCGAGGCGGGCCTGTTCGACGGGCTGGTGGCGTTCGCCGACCTGTCGCCCGCGGCGCGGCGGTCCATCGCGAGCGACCAGCGCGGCCTCGTCGCCGACCTGACCGAATCGACACAGCGGAAGCGCTTCAGCGACGCACTTCAGCACGTCACATGAGCGGAACGACCCGTCCGAACGTCGTCGTCCTCTGTCTGGACACCGTCAGGAAGGACATCTACGACCGGTACGCCACCCGCCTCCGAGAGATGGCGACGGTCCGGTTCGAGGGCATGCGGGCGCTCGCCGGCTGGAGCGTCCCGAGCCACGCCGGCCTCCTGACGGGGTCGGTCCCGTCGGAAACGGGCGTCCACGCCCACCAGCGCCGGTTCGACCCGATCGACGCCGCGGACACCTGGATCGCGGCCCTCGAGCGGCAGGGCTACGAGTCGGTCTGTGTCTCGTCGAACATCTACGCCAGCCCCGTCTTCGGGTTCGACCGCTTTTTCGATCGCACGGTCCCGATTTCGCCGAGTCGCCGGCTTCCGGCGGGGATGGACGTCCAGCGCCATATCGCCGATCGATCGACCGACGGCGTCGAGGCCTACGCCGCCTTCGTCCGTCAGGCCCTCGCACACGACCACCCGCTGCGGTCGCTGTGCAACGGCGTCCTGCTCAAACTCGACGACGTGAGTCGGAGGCTGCCGATCGAGAAACCGACCGACTTCGGCGGCCGCGCGATCGCCCGCACCCTCGAGCGGTCGGTTACCGAACCCGATGGACCGGTACTCGCGTTCGCCAATGTCATGGATGCCCACGGCCCGCATACGCCGTTTCGCGGGTTGGACGACTCGATCCACGGCGTCTCCGCCGACTTCCACTCGAGTTCGTTCCGCGATTCGGACGTGAACGCCGCGGACGGCCTCGGCGAGTTCGGTGCGGCGGTCGAACGCGTCCGCCGGCTGTACGCGGCGACGGTCGACTACCTCGACCGAGTCGTCGCCGACCTCGTGAGTGCCCTCGAGCGTGGCGACGACCGCGAATCGATCCTGGTCGTGACGGCCGACCACGGCGAAAACCTCGGCTACGAATCGGACGGCTACCTCATGAATCACATGAGCAGCCTCTCCGAAGGGCTGTTGCACGTCCCGTGCGACATCATCACGACCGGTGGTCACACCCTCGAGTTCGCGGTCGACGACGCACCACCCGCCCAGCGGGGCGCGGTCGCCGACGGCACTGCCCTCGTCGATGTCGACGGGCTCAGTTCCCACGCCGACCTCGGGAGCGTGATCCGAGCGCTCGCGAGCGAGGAGCCGTTCGATCCGTTCGCCTTCGAGCGCGAGCGCGCTCGCGCCGAGATCGTCGGCTCGGGCTCCGGCATCCCGGAGGGCGGCGACGAATCCTACTGGGACCGGGGCCAGCGGGTCGTCTACCGAGGTGCGTGGAAGTACTCCCGCGACCAACTCGGCACCGAGGCGGTGTACGACGTCTCCGGGCCGCCGTCGAAGCAGGCCGAACGTCCCGACGAGACGGTCCCGGACGGTTGCTTCGAGTCCGCCTTCGGCGACTGGGTGACCGCCGCCGAGCGCGACGAGACGGCGGTCGGCGAGACGGTCGACGCGGCGAGCCGCGCGCGACTGGAGGACCTGGGCTACCTATGAGTACGAGCGGATCACGGCGACCCACGAACACGAGTCCGCTGCCGACGGTGGACACGAATCACTACCCATGACGGAGACAACCTTGCTAGTCACGGTCGACTCGCTCAGAACCGATCACGTCCAGTCTATGCCCCGTACCCTGGACTTCCTGGATGCCACCCACGACGCCGCCTTCGCGACGAGCACCGCGACACCTGGCAGCTTCCCAGCCATTATCGGCGGGGAATACCCGGCCGGCAACGGCCTCGAGTCGACGGCGAGCGTCGCCCACGCGTTCGACGCTCACTGCGTCGGGATCACGACGAATCACCTGCTGTCCGCGGCGTACGGCTACGCGGCCGGCTTCGACTCGTTCACGTCGCCGAAAGGCGGCGGCGAGTCGCTGAAGGACAAGGGTGCGATCCTGCTTGAGCGCGGCTCGCTGCCCTACAAGCTCGCCAGTTGGGGCTACAACCGATACCAGCAGCTCCGGAGCTACGTCGACGAACCGGAGAAATCGTTCCGGCCCGCGGACGCCGTCGTCGACCAGTTCCTGGCCGAGATCGACGGCCACGAGGAGTGGTTCGGCTGGTTGCACTTCATGGAACCGCACCACCCGTACGATCCCGACGGCGCGACGATCGACCGAGCGCGAGCCCAGCGGGTCACCCGCCGCGTCCTTTCCGGGCGCGGCTCCGAGGCCGACGAAGCCCTCGTGCGGGACCTCTACCGCCGGGAGGTCGCCGAACTCGACGCGGTGCTCGATCGACTCTGGGATGCGGTTCCCGACGACACTCGCGTCGTCTTCTGTGGCGACCACGGCGAACTGCTCGGCGAGGACGGGCTGTGGGGCCACCCCGGCGAAATGCGACCCGAACTGCTGAACGTCCCGTTCGGCACGCGGAACGCCCCCGATCTCGGAGACGTCGTCTCGCTTGTCGACGTCCCGACGATCCTGACGGGGACCGAACACGGCGTCGGCACGCTCGATCGCGAGGTCGCCTTCGCCGCCTACGGGGACCGAAAGGCCGCCATGACCGCCACCCACATCGCGACGGATGACGGAACGTCTCGACTCGAGGACGGCAAGCGGGTGGCGGCCCCCGCCCTCGAGCGAAAACTCGAGCGGTTCGACCCCGCATACGTCGTCAAGGAAGACGCGCTGCAGGAGGATCTGGAGGATTTGGGATACGCATGACGGTCGTCGTCCTCGCGCTCGACGCGCTCGATGCCGGGTTGGTCGACCACTTCGATCTCGACGCGGTCCGCCTCGAGTCGGGCGGCGAGATCGAGACGTTCGCGAACACGCAGGCGGTTCCGTACACGCCCGAGGTCTGGGCGACCGTCGCGACCGGGCTCGAGCCGGCCGAACACGGGATCACCGGCAGCGGCACCAGCGAGTGGGCGAATCCGGCCCTCGATCTCGCGTCGACAGTCACCGGTCGCCTCGACGAATCGACTCGGGGGACGCTCGGCAAACTCGTTCGGTCACGGACTGGCACGCGCGAGCGCATCGGCGAGACGGATCGGGAATCGATGTTCGACGCCGACGACGCGGTCGTCCACAACTGGCCGGGCGTCGCCGACGGGCGGCCGCTCCAGCGTGCCTGGGACCTGATGAACGCCGTGGCGGAAGGGATGCCCCGCCACGCGTTCGAACGGGAACTGTTCGGACTCTGTGCCCAGCAGTTCGGCTGGGCCCGCGAGATGCTCGCGCATCCGGTTTCGATCGCCGGCGTCCACGTCCACACGCTGGACGCCGCGGGTCACGCCTACGCGGACGACGAGGCCGCACTGGGACGCGCCTACGACCGCGTCGGCGGGTTCGTCGACGAAATCGTCGCCGCTCTCGGCGAGGACGACGACCTCCTCGTCGTCAGCGACCACGGCATGCGAACCGCATTCTATCCGCCCGACGCAGGCGAGACCCCGGCAAGTCACTCCTGGCGCGCGTACGCGAGTTCCACGGCGGAGACCTGTCCGCGGTCGGTCTACGACGTCCGACGGTGGGTAGAGGAGCGCGCGGCGCAGTCCGAGACTGGCGCAGCCGGCAGCGACGAGGGGATCGACATGCCGACCGACCGCCTGCGCGAACTCGGCTATCTCGACTGACCGATCCCATCGACCGTCAGCCGGTGTCGCGGTTTAGTCGCCCGTTACGGCCGTCGCTCGTCACGGAGACGTGTCGTCCCGACTGAGTACGTGTGCGGCGGCGCGCGCTGTCGGCCGAACGACGGTGAGGCCGGGTGCCGATACTGCACGAGGGATGCGTAAGCGACCCACGGACCCACCGGATCGGCTGTGTGTCCTCGAGTTGTCCCGGTTCGGAACGCGTCGGCTCGAGGGGCACGACACTCGTCACCCCGTTTTACGTCGTTGTTCGCGTCGAAAAATAGCGGGAGGTAGATTTGAACCACGGTCGCAGCGAACCTGCTCCCTGGTTCAAACGACCACCGTGCGATGGATGCCGCTCACGGATTCGTTCGCGCCAGAACATAGCGGGAGGTAGATTTGAACTACCGGTCTGCGGGTTATGAGCCCGCCGGAATCTCCTGGCTATCCCATCCCGCTGTCTGTGCCTCTCTGCTGGCCACGATTAAGGCTTGGTATTCGCGCCCGGTCTCCCCACGCCGTGCCACGAGTAAACGGGCCCCGACGCCGAACCGAGCCCTTCGGGGGTGTAGCCCCCGCATAATTATGCCCGATTCCGGTGGACAGGGGCGCAATGCGAATCCTGCTTTTGCGGACGTGGACGACGAACATCGGGAACGGGTTCATCGACTACGGGGCGCGGGCGATGCTCGAGCGGGCGTTTCCCGACGCGGAGATCGTCGAAACGGGCGGGTATCCAAACCACGCGGCCGACACCGCGGCGCTGTGGCGGGGCACTCGAAAACTCGAGCGGATGGCGGGGTATAGTGAGGGCGACTACGAGTCGCCGACCCACCGACTTCGGCGGAACGCGGTGAACATCAGCGAACTGCTCGACGCCGATCTAGCCGTCCTCCCCGGCTGTGTGCTTTCCCGGCCGACGTTCCGGAAATACTTCGAGACGCTGCGTCGGCTCAGGGAACGGGATATTCCCATCGTCATCGTCGGTGGGGGCGGCGAGGAATACGACGCGGCCGAGCGGAACGATGTCGCGGCCGTCTTCGATGCGCTCGACATCGAGGTCCTGCTCACGCGGGACCGAACCGCGTACGAGGCGTACAGCGACCTCGTCGAGTACCGGTACGACGGCATCGATTGTTCGCTGTTTTTGGCCGACCGGTACCAGCCGCCCGCGGCGAATCAGGCGTTCGACGTCCACACGTTTGACAAACAGGCGGAACCCGACATCGAGGGCACAGCGACGATCATTCGGCCGGATCACGCGCCGTTCGACGAACCGTACCACTTTCCGGTCGGCGAGCGGGCGCGGGAGCTGGTCGGCCTCGAGACGCCGCTGTTCGAGACGGAAAACGCCTTCGTCTCGGATCTCGTGACTGATTACCTCTTTCTGTACGCCAACGCGGACGTGGTGCGGTCGGACCGAATCCACGCCTGCCTCCCGGCCCTGACCTACGGCAACCGGGCGCAGTTCTACTTCGACACGCCGCGAGCGCACCTGTTCGATCGGGTGCCGATTGACGGCGACGTTACGAGCGAACCGATCCGGTTCGACATGGACGCCCTCGAGCGCGAGAAAGCGGCACAGGTCGCGGCGCTCGAAGAGGGGATCGCAACGGTCCTGTGAGCGTGACGATGCCGATACACAGCGGACTGGCAGCGACCGTTCCGCGGTCGGTCATTGCCGGGGATAGGTTCTTCGGCGGAGGGCTGGTAGGATGAGCGGACACGCGACCATGGGAGACGAGCCATCCATCGCTCTCGTCGTGCTCGACACGCTCCGGGCGGATGCCTTCGACGAGCACTTCGACTGGCTGCCGGGCGTGCAGTTCACGAACGCGTGGAGCACGAGTCACTGGACGGCCCCGGCCCACGCCTCGCTGTTCACCGGCCGCTACGCGAGCGAGGCCGGCGTGACGATCACCTCACAGGATTTCGATCGGCACACGACGCGCCTCCCCGAACTGCTCCAGAGCCGGGGGTACCGGACGCGGGCGTTCAGCTGTAACGTCAACATCTCCGAACGGCTGGGCTGGCACCACGGGTTCGACGAGTTCGACGGCGGCTGGCGGCTCCGCGGACTCGGTGCGAACGTCTTCGACTGGGACGCGTTCATCGCCGAGCACCAGTCCGACGGCCCCGACCGGTACCTTCGGGCGCTCTGGCGCTGCGTCGACGGCGACTGCGATACGACGCAATCGCTGAAACAGGGTGCCCTGATGAAGCTCCGGGACATGGGGCTCAAGGGACGCCATCGCGACGACGGCGCGGGAGAACTGCTCGAGTACGTTCGTGACCGCTCGTGGGACCGCGATCGGGAGTTCCTGTTTGCGAACCTCATGGAGGCCCACCGGCCGTACGATCCGCCCGACGAGTACCGTACCGATCCGAACGCGGACCCGCCCCATTTCGACGGCGTGAAGGCCACGCTCGAGGAGCCGCCGTCCGAACCGGAGCGAATCACGACCGCGTACGACGACGCCGTCCGATACCTCTCGGACATCTACCGGGCCATCTACGGGGAACTCGCGTCCGAGTTCGACTACGTCGTCACGCTCGCCGACCACGGCGAGGCCCTCGGCGAGTACGGCGCGTGGGAACACGGCAGCGGGCTCTATCCGCCCGTGATGCGGGTCCCGCTCGTCGTCTCCGCACCCGGCCCGCACGCGAGCCACCGGACGCCCGACGCGAGCGGGACGCGAGCGACGCGGGACGCCCTCGTGACCCATCTCGACGTCTACGCGACGCTGCTCGACCTCGCCGGCATCGACGCTGATCACCGCCGGGGAAACTCGGTCCGGCCGCTGCTCTCGAGCGACCCGCCCGCGCTGGAACTCCGGTCGAACGTGCTCTCGGAGTTTCACGGCATTTCCAGGCGACGCCGGCTCTCGCTCGAGGCCGACGGCTATGCGGTCGCGCGGGTCGACACCGAACGTCACGGGCTCGCGACGGCCGACTGTTACTACTTCGAGGACCTGACCGAGACCCGAACGATCGGCGACTGCGAGCCGGCGGCGCTCGAGGCGGCACTCGATCGGCAGATCGCCGGCCTCGAGCGCCGCGCGGACCTCTCGGAGGCCGACCTCTCGGGTCTCGAATCCCAACTCGAGGAGCTGGGATATCTGTGACCCCGGTTCCGATGCGAGCGATCGACCGGATCGGCGGCGGCTCCGTCCGGGCATCGTCGAGCGAGCGACCGCGCGACGGCAACCGAGTTACCGGCAGCGATGAGTGACGCGACGACGGTCAGCCTCGGGGGCGAGACGGTCAAGGCAACGGCGGCGAAGTTCACGATGGCCGCGATCGGGTTCCTCGGTACGATCGTCTTCGCGCGGGTGCTCGGCCCGACCGGGTTCGGCGGCTATTACCTCCTGTTTGCGCTGGTGAAGCTCGCCGACCGGGCGGTCAACGGGTGGGGGACGGCGGTGAAAAAGCGATACTCCGAGGTCGACGCCCCGTCGGGGGAGCTGATCGGCAGTCAGGGACTGTTCACGCTCGTGTGGATGGCACTCGCCATCGCCGCGGCGATCATCGCGTCGGGGTGGCTCGTCTCCTACACGGGGCTCCCCGACGCGCCGCTCCTGTTCGTCGTCTTGCTGTTCGCGGTCACGCTCTTCGAACCGCTCGATCTGATCGTGCAGTCCCGCGGCCGCGTCGGGGCCTCGATGTGGACCGACACGCTCCGGTCGGTGCTCACCTTCCCGCTCCAGTTGGGCCTGATCGTGCTCGGGTTCGGCGCGGCGGGAATGGCGTACGGGCTCGCCGCCGCGACGTTCCTGACGGTTCCGGTCCTCTGGTATTTCGTCCGGACGCGACCGGTCGTACCGACCCGGGACACCCTCGCGAACCTCTGGTCGTACGCCAGATACAGCGTTCCCAACTCGTTTCTCGGACAGGCCTACGATCGGTTCGATATCATTCTACTCGGCTACCTACTCGCACCGGCCGCCGCCGGCCACTACGAGGTCGCGCTCAAGCTCACGGTCCCGGCGACGTTCGTCACGATGGCCGCCTCGAGCGGGCTGATGGCCCGCGTGAGCCACCGCCACAGCGAGGGCGAGTCGCTCGGACCCGACATCTCGAATACGCTCTCGTTTACCAGCATCATCGCGATCCCGATGTTCTTCGGTGCCGTCGCCATGCCGGAGCAACTCGTCGTAACGCTCTTTGGACCCGAGTACAGCGCGGCTGCGACGCTGCTCGTCGGCCTCGCGGCCTATCAGGTCGCCAAAACCCAGGCCGGCGTGCTCACGAGCGTGCTCTACGGAATCGACCGCCCGGACAGCAACACGCGGATCTCGGCCGTGACGCTCGCGCTCAACGTCGTCCTCGGCGTCGCACTGACGCTCGCCTACGGCGCGATCGGCGTCGTCGTCGCGACGGTCGTCGCGGAAACGCTCCGCTACGCCCTCTCGGCTGCCGTCGTCAAGCGCGAACTCTCGACGGTCGTCCTGTTCCCGCGGACGCTGGGCGAACAGTTCGCCGCCGGCCTCGTGATGTTCGCCGTGATCGTCCCCGTCGAGCGCGCTGTTGCCATCGACCACTGGTACCAGCTCCTCGCGATCATCGCACTGGGTGCGGCGGTCTACGGCGTCACGCTGG
Source organism: Natrinema gari JCM 14663 (assembly GCF_000337175.1). Classification (GTDB taxonomy): domain Archaea; phylum Halobacteriota; class Halobacteria; order Halobacteriales; family Natrialbaceae; genus Natrinema; species Natrinema gari. The sequence continues at coordinate 9,959 of NZ_AOIJ01000039.1, forward strand.
CGGCCATCAGCAGAAAACTCCGCGTGACGATCAGGGGCGTCGTCCGCAGTTCGCGACTCTAGAGCTCGCGGGCGATGTACGCGTCGATCGCCGCCACCCGATCCGGATCGTACGTCCAGAACCCGTCCCAAGTCCGCGGCTCGGTCTCGAGGCACACGAGCGCGACGGGACCGCTCGCCGACTCGGCAGCGGCGGCCGCTCCCGTCCCGGCCGGATCGTAGACGACGAACCAGGCGTCCCGATACTCGCTTCTCGAGCCAGTGTGGGCGGTCACGTCGAGATCGACCGTCGCGCCGTCGTCGATCCCGTACACGTGTGTCTCGACGTCGGTCGCAGCGAGTGTCGCGTAGACGTCCCGCGTGCCGATCTCGTCGCCGATACGCGAGAGGCGCTGGAACGCCGAGCGAAGCGTGCCACGACCGGTCGCCCAGGCGCGCTGTTCGATGTACCGGGAGACGATGATCAGCAGGAGTTTCTCCTTGTCCGAGAGCGGGTAGCCACAGAGCCGGAGTCGCATCTCGTCGAGGTTCGCGAGAACTGCCGGCAGTTCGATCTCGCCGACGCCGCGTGCACCAGTCACGAACAGGTCCGAGTTGATCGCGAGGATCGAATCATACAGGTCCCGCATCGGCGAGGCGGCGACGGGCTGTCCGTCCTCGAAGAGCACGGCCGTATCGCCCGCCGCCTCGAGCGCGCTCTCGATCTCGGGCCCGATATCGGAAGCCGCCGGGATCGTCACGCTCGATTCAACGCCGATCGGTTGCTCCGCGAACGTCTCCGCGAGCATTCGCTCGAGGGGCCCCGTCGTGTCGTCACTGATGACGGCGATCGTCCGGTCGGGAGTTCCGATCTCGTCGATGAACGATCGCAGGGACACCTCTGATTCTTCCGTCGTTCGGTACGTAAATGTTCTCGCCGCGGCCGGTCGGCGGCAGTGTGGCCATCACGGAACGGGCGGTCCGGCTCAGTCGCCCGTGACCGGGTCGCGCTCCCAGAACTCGCTGCCTTTCTGTAGTTTCGGCACCCACGTGTCTTTCGTCTGCGAGAGCAAGGCAACCCGGGACGCCGGCACTCCCATGACCTCGTCGAAGCCGGGCATGTGGTCCCGGATCTCCTCGGCGAACTCGATGACCTCGTCGTGCTCGGGCATCGCGGATCGGTCGAGTCGACCCCGCGAGTGGCCGACGTGCATGTACGCCTTCAGTTCGATGAAGTCGGGATCGGCCTGCTGATAGAAGCCGGCGTACCAGTCCGGATTGTGCATGTTCTCGCCCTTGACGAGCGTCGTCCGGAGTACGGTTCGGGTATCGTCCTTCTCCGCGAGGACGTGCATCGTCTCGAGGAGCTTTTCCCAGGCGTCGTCCTCCATTGCGCCGACGACCTGATCGAAGGTGTGGCGTTCGGGGGCGTCGACGCTGACGTAGAGCTGGGTCGGGTCACAGTCCCGGAGCATCTCGGGACGGGTCCCGTTCGAGACCAGGAAGGTGGTGATGTCGCGGTCGTGGAAGGCCTCGATGAGTTCGGGGAGATAGGGATACAGCGTCGGCTCGCCGTCCAGCGAGATGGCGACGTGACGGGGTTCCATCGCCTGCTCGAACACCTCGCGTGGGACCTCCTCGTTGCCGCCAAAGCCCGAGAGCAGTTTCTTCTGGAGGTCGATCGAGGCGTCGACGACCGCTTCGGGGTCGTCCCACGCGACATCGTCCATCTCGTAGGAGTGCCCCTGGTGGTCGCGCCAGCAGAAGACACAGCGCTCGTTACACCGGACGACCGGCGTCATCTGGATGCAACGGTGGGATTCGATGCCGTAGAAGATGTTCTTGTAGCACTTCCCCTCACCGCGCAGGGCGTTTGCCGTCCAGCCGCATGTCTGGGCGGCCGTGTGGTTCTCGCTGTGGTAGTCCGGGCTCGAGACCTGTGCCGGGCCGCCGCCGTCGGCCTCGGCGGCGTCGCGGGTCGCTCCGTCAGCGCCGGGATTCGCGGAGTCGCTCATGATGCCTGACGTTGGGCGGGCGCGGGCAAAAGGCCAGTGGTGTCCGGGCTGCCTACTCCTCGTTTCGGCGCTCGTTCGCACCGTCGCCGCCGGGACCGTCGGGCAGCGCGTGGGGATCGGCGGGTTCGTCCCCGTGTCTCGCGTCGTCGCGTTCGAAGAGGTACAGCGCCGGACCCGCGATTACCATCACGAGCAGCCCGGGAATCGGCACGTTCGGCGGGCCCAGATACGTGGCCAGTCCACCGCCACAGGTGACGGCCACGAACCCCGCCCACAGCGCCGGCCGCGAAATCTCGAGCCGGGTCGCATCCCTGTAGACGGCGGCGGCGGAGCCGAGGACGACCGCGAACCCGATGACGGCGACGGCGATCGCCTGCAGGGAAACCATATCCGGAGTTATCCCGCCGGCTGTAAGTCAGTGTCGCGATGCGCCGCCGGCTCGCGACGACGCGCCGACGGCCGGCAGTACGCGGGACCGGCGGCGAGAGCGGTCCGGGACGCGTCCGGCCGTCCGCGCCTCGCTTCCGTACGAAAGCCTCGCGCACTTCCCCGTTCCGGCCCACCAGTCGTGTATGATTGGTGCCTACACGATCGGCAAGAAGGCGGTCACCTTCGGCTACAAACGATACGGGATTCCGGGCGCGGTCGCCTTGGGCGGCGCGGCGCTGGTGGGGTATCTGATCGTCCGACGGGCGCTCGAGTCGTCGACGAACGACGGACGGGTCGACTCGGCGATCGATGCCGGCGAAATCCGGTCCGCGGTCGCGGAGAGGGGACTGAGCGCGGTCACCGAGAAAGAGACCCTCGAGCGGGCCATCGACGAGGAGGAGTCGACACGGAGGTGGACATCACCGATGTGCAGTCGTCCGCCGAGGCCGAAACCGACGAGTTCACCGACGGCACGGGTAGGGACGACTCGAACGCGGGAAAGAGGTAGCATAACGAAGGCGTCGCCGGCCGAAGCGGCCGCTTTCAGGGCTCGTAGTGTTGGCGGTGCACGACCCGTTCGTCGTCTCCGTCGATCGCGGTCACGACGATCTGGTCGCCGTCCGGATTCAGTTCGACGGTTCCGCTTGCGCCCGCCCAGGTCGATGAGAGCTCGCCGTTTTCGTCGTTATAGAATTCGATCTCCGTGCCGGCGATCGTCGATTCGATGCGCACGGTATCGGCGTCGACGCCCGGCGAGTCAGTGAGGTGGACCCGTGCCCACTCCGTCTCCTCGCCGAGGTTGGCCTGATCGAACTCCCAGTCGATCTTCGCGACGACATCGTTCTCCGCGTCCTCGATAGGCTCTTTGAACACCTCCGTCGGGTCCTCCGGCGTCTCGTCTTCGGTCCCGATCAGGAATACCTTCCACGCCTCGCCTTCCGTGACAAATACCCACACGTCGAGCTCTTCGGCCGTGAGCTCGTCGGACGCAACCTCAACGATCGCGATGTCGTTCGATCCGACTGCCTTTGCGAACTCGTCGTCCTCGAACCAGAGGTCGACGGTCGTCAGGTCGGATGCGTCCTCGACGGCGGCGTTTTCGATCACGCGCTCGATCTCGTAGCCGTCGATGTTCTCGTAAGCGTCGCCCTGGAACTCCCAGCCCGCTTCTTCCCAATCCGCCGGATGAAGTGGACTCGAGCCGTGGGTAAGCGTCGCGATCGTCTCGGTGTCTTCGGCGGCGGCCGCATCGAGATAGTCGTCGATGAGCGGCCGCAGTTCGTCCTCGAGCGCCGCCGATTCGTCGCCGTCCGTGATGTCACCGTCAGCGCTCGTCGGCTCGCCGTCGCCGCTGCTCGAGTCGCCGGCAGTGAGCGTCTCGCCCAGGCAGCCGGCAGTAGTCAGCACTGTCGTAACCGCACCGCCCTGGAGGACGCGCCGCCGGCTCATGGCGGTAGTCGTCGTCGATGATTCGCTCTCGCATTGTCGGGGGGACCGATTTCGGAGTCCGAACATTGCAATCATCTCGAACAATCACGGATAGGTAAATCCGGGCTCGAATTTCGCGGCCACGAACCGCCCATTAGCAGCCGTGAAATGGCTATTCAGGTGTTCGAGCCGAATCCCCCTCGACCGGAAGCGTCGCCGCTGTGAGGGTGCAGTTCGGACCGAAACGGGACCGCGGGCTGCCGGGACAGCGATGGATCTGGCGGGCGTCGGCCGGATGGACCGGATCGAAACGGATACCGATCGCGCTCGAGGCGCGAGCGGCGGGTGCGGACTCACCGATCCGTTCGTGCCTTGTCCTCGGACACTCGTTCGTCGAGACGGGGAGACGAAGCCGGCACCGACGCTCCCGGCAACGAACGCCCGCGGATGAACGGTGATCCCGGCGAACGAACGGTCAACGAGCAGTTCCGGTCCGAGGTTCGGCGTCGGCGTGGTCGAGAACCCGGTCTCGTGTCGCGACCGGCATCGCCGGTCGGGCAGTTCGTCGATTCAGTCGCTCGAGAGCGCGTCCGGTAGGACATCCCGAGACCGAAGCCAGCGTGCCCCCCGTTCGGTGAACAACAGCAGGAGGCTGATCCCGAACAGGTCAGCGGCCGTATCCCAGAGGACGATATCGCTCTCCGTGCCGATATCCGCGCCGACGACGGTCAGTCCGCCGCCGAGCGCGAACGCCACGAGCGTCAACTGAAACCCGGCGAGCACGAGCGTTCGGATGCCGGCCGTATCCCGCATCGTGAGAAAGTCCCGCGTGGAGAGCCGATCCAGCGGGGAGTCCGTCACGAGCGCCCGTTTCCCCTCCGGCGATAGGGGCCAGTCCGACGCCGGGTAATCGATGTAGTACAGCGTCACCGACTCCGGATACGTCTCGGTGGCGACGACATCGATCTCCTGGAGTTCGTGGAGGCGGTTTCGAACGGTCGCCTTGCTGATATCCGGCTTGACGAGCGCTTGCAACTGTCGAATCGAGAAGAACGGCCGCTCGGACTCGAACATCGTCTCGACGACGTGGCGTTGGGTCAGGGTGTTGTCGAGGTTCCGGTCGATCCGCTCATCGATCCAGTTCGGAAGGGCGGACACGGTAGTTCGACCTGTCGCCAGGAGATACATAAAAATAGGAGCGTATTTCACGGCCGTGAATCGGCTATTCGCGGCCCCGAAACCGGTCACTTCGTGCCACGAATCCGCTCGAGGACGGCGAGGGTCCCGTCGGCGTGGATGTCGTCGAGCACCTCGTCCGCGGCGGCTTTCGCCGCCTCGTCGGCGTTGCCGACGGCGAACCCGCGACCGACGGTCTCGAAGGTCGAGACATCGTTGATCGAGTCGCCGATGGCGACGCAGTCCGCGGGGTCGATGCCGACGTAATCGGCGATCCGTGCGACTCCCTCGCCTTTGTTCGGGTCGGTGTCCTTGACGTGGTAGGCGTAGCCGGTGTCGATCACTTCGAGACCGTGTTCCGCGGCGATCTCGCGTAAGGGCTCGAGCGGTTGGTCCAAGCTGACCGCGATCTCGGTCTCGCGCCAGCGGTTGACGGTGTCGGCCGCGCCCCAGCCGAGGTCGTAGCCGGCGGCCCGGTACTCCTCGACGACCGCGCGGGCGGCCTCACGATCGGCGGTGAAAAAGACATCGTCGCCGGTATGGACGACGCCGCCGTTCTCGGCGACGACGAGCTCCGGAATCCCGACGAAGTGACAGAGGGCGATGGGATAGGGAAAGGCCTTCCCGGTGGCGATCACGATCGGCGCGTCCCACTCGTACAGCGGTTCGAAAACGCGGGGATCGATCCCCCAACCCTCCGGGCGGGTCAGCGTGCCATCGATATCGAGGACGAGCGGCGGGGCAGCTGTCATAGTTCTCACTCGAGGATTGTACGACATAAAGGGGTCGGGTCGGGCCGGGTCGGGACCGACGGCGCGACGGGGGCCCTCGACGACTTCGTCGCGAGTCAGCCTCAGCCTGCGACACGCGGGCGACCACTCTGCTGTCAGGAGTCCTTCTGGATGATCCCCTCGGTTACCGCGGTCAAGACGACCTGCCCGGCCCCGTTCTCACAGACGACATCCGACGTGAACTCGTAGCGGTCGTCCCGTTCGAGGACCGTGTCGTACGTCGATCGACAGGTGATCGGGTCGCCGGTGTAGACCGGCCGATGGAAGTCGATCTCCATCGTACTGGCCAACACCTCGCTATCGCTTCCCAGTTTCGTCGGCAGGGTCGCCGTCAGCAATCCCTGCACCATCACTCGTCCGTCCGCGTCCGGCTCAGTGTGTCGGGGCTGGTCGTCACCGGTGAGCGCCGCGAACTGCTGGACGTCATCGACCGTGAACGTTCGCTCGTACGTTCGCGTCTCGCCTTCGATTGGCTCCGTCATCTGCCATGCAGATGATACGCCAGAATAATAAAGAATGTGCTTTGAGTTCAATGCACACTCAGCGGTGTTTCTGGGCACTCTGGAGAGCCGTCCACGCCGTCGCTCGAGGCGCATCGCCGAAGAGCCGATCCGGACTTGTGCCCAGTTCGGTACTCCGACACTTGCCTCGTCGATGGCAGACCGGTGAACGGAGTATAGAAAACGGATTACTGCTCATTGCTACCGTTAAAGAGACGGGGGACGGCGAATGGAGACGCATAATGCCTGATTGCCGGGCTTACAGGCTCGAGGACGGCGGCCCCGCTCGGACCGGATACCCGTGGTGGCGGGATTCGATCACGCGAGCCTGGAGCCGTCGTCGGCGAGAGCGAGCGGACAGTCGTCACAGAGCCACCAGCCCACGAGCGGGTCGCGTTCGGGGATCGGAGCCCCACAGCCGGAGCACTGTGGATGGCCGTCCCGTGAGTCGGTCGTCATCCGTCGGTCTCGCGCGTTGGGGTGCCGTCAGTACGGTCGACAATAACGAGCCCACAGGCGTCGGCGAGACGTTCGATGCGCGCCCGCAAGAGGGCCCGGCCGGCGTCGGTAGGTGTATACTCGACCCGGCCGTGGCCCCGCCGGTCCCCGCGCTTGAGGAGGGCATGACCGACGAGGACCGTGATCGTGGGGTACAACTGGGTGTCGTCGAGGGCCGGATACGTGTGCTCGAGTTCGCGAGCGAGCGCGGCTTGGTGAGTTGGTTCCCCCTCGCGCTCGAGGCACGCGATCCCCTCGAGACAGTCCCGCTGGAGGGCCGTGAGCGACGGCCACCTCCGTCCACTATCAGTCACAAGTCGATTTGATCCTGATTCGTCTGCTCGAGCGGGGGGTTCAAGCCCCCGCGGGTCGTCGTCGTGCATGGCTTCCGGGAGTGGGTTTGGGAGTTGATTGCGGTCCGGTGCTAGGACACCGGGCCGTCGATGTTGACCTGTGAGCGTCAGGTCTGTTTATGTCACTCCACATACCTCACCATCTCATGAAACAATAAAACCATTGGGTAATAGAACAGTCAAACTATGATATGGTGGATGCTTTGAAATCGGAGTTTCATAGCCATACTATGGCCGATGAGACGACAACAGTAACGGTGTCGACGGAGACCTGGAAGCGGCTTACACTGCGGAAAGATCCGGGTGACAGCTTTGACGACGTGATTACGGAACTGCTCGACGAAGTCGAAGGGACAGCCGAAGAATAGCGGTCTTGATGCAACACATCCGTCTCCTGCATCGTGACTCTCTCTGTGGTCTCGGCTCCCCGCTCGAGCGTTCCGAACGATGTCAGAAGCGGTCACAAACGGATCGCTGACTGCCTTGCGTCTCGCTTCACACCGTCACAGCGTCCGTGTTGATACCGTTGCAGAAGTCGGTTACGCGTTCAACGGCGTCCGATATGCGTAGTCTCCGTTCTTCCCTCTCGAGTGGGGCGTGTCGACCGGAGATGTGCGCGTGGTGGGTACAGGGCGCTGTGAGTTGTGGCGTTGTCCTCGGCGACACAGCTATGAATCTGCGATGACGCGCTCGTCGGAGTCCGCGTCTTCTTCGAGTCGTCGAATCGCCTCGTTGACTTCCTCCTGAGTCGCTTCCTCCATCGACTATCCCCGTACGTACCGCATCGGGACGAACTCCGTAAAGTAGTCTCAGCGTATTCAGAGCGAGAAAACACCGCCCCGGTGAGCATGGCCGCTATCGGACCAACTGCAACGATCGCGGCACTGATCGTCCAGCCGTCGTGCGAACAGGTGTGTCGTGACACAGCGGCTACGGGTGCCCCAGTTACAGCGGTCGCGAGGTGAAAATCCACGGCATTAGCCGTGGAACGAAATCGACCTCACAGGTTGAGGTAGCCTGGGTTGGGCAACAGCCCGGTCAGATATAGCAGCCCGAGCACGAACATGAACGCCGCGATAGCCATCGCTGGCGGGTCGACGTGCGTCCCGGAGTGGGAGTAGAACACGCGCTGACTCAGTTCGCCGATGAGACCGCTGATCGCGCCGAACGCACCGGCGACGAGCAGGGCGGCCGGCTGGCTACCGATGGCCGGCATCGCGATCATCGCACCCACAGTGCCCAGCAGCGTGATGTGGTGGGTAACCGGAATCTTCTCGACGCCGAGGTTGAGGAACAGCAGGCTCATCGCGGAAATCGCGTAGCCCATGAAGACACTCCCCGTCCTGAGCCAGATGAAGCCGCCGAGGAGACCGCCGACGAGACCGATCGCGGTCACGCCGGACCACTTGTACTGGTGTGGCAGCCAGGGCTCGGTCGCCAACCGATCGGTTTCGGTGCCGCCATCGGCCGCCACGCGCATTTCCTCGCGCTCGAACGGCGACATATCGAGCAGGCTCGAGCCGCCGACCTTGCCGACGATCGGGTAGCCGAACACGACGCGGGCGAGGAACGCCGTCGCGACGACCGAGAGCGCGATGTTGTCCGTCGGGAACCCGAGCCCACCCATCACCCGGGTGATGAGCATCCCGACGACGCCGAAGATCGCACCGACCGCGAGGATGTCGGGTTTGGTCCCGAACGCGTACAGGATGTCCTTCCCGAAGTGGTAGTCCCAGTCGTCGGGTTCCATCTCGGGATACTTCCGGCCGGCGTACGCCGTTGCGGCGACGCCGCCGGCGAAGGCGATGTGCGGACCGGTGACCGCGCCGAAGCCGATCGTCCCGGTAACGCCGGTGGCGATCTCCCCTACTCCGGCGACGTCGAGGCTACTCCCGATTTCTCGCTGCAGAATGCCGATCCCTTCGCCGAGGAAGACCACGAATCCCGTGAAGACGAACGAGGGCAACGCGCCGAGGGCCGCGCCGAACGCGCCGCCGGCGAGGGCGGCGATGAACAGGACGGCGAACCGCTCGAACTCCATGCCGATGACGGGGACCTGCAGTAGCACCTCTATCATGGTTACTCCTCCCCGTCCCGCGCCCAGTCACGTGCTCGTTCGACGGCGTCCGACCACCGATCGTACCGCTTGTCCGCGACCGCCCGATCCATCTTCGGTTCGAACTCCGCGTCAACCTGCCAGTTGCTGCGTAACTCGTCGGGATCGCTCCAATACCCGACGGCGAGGCCGGCCGCGTACGCGGAGCCGAGCGCCGTCGTCTCGTCGACGACCGGGCGGACGATCTCCGAGCCGATGATGTCGGACTGTAGCTGACAGAGGAAGTTGTTCTTGACCGCGCCGCCGTCAACCTTCAACGACGTCATCTCGATGCCCGAGTCGGCTTCCATGGCCTCCGCGACGTCCCGGGTCTGGTAGGCGATCGACTCGAGGGTCGCGCGAACGACGTGTTCCCGCCGCGTGCCACGGGTCATCCCGACGATGGTGCCGCGTGCGCGCTGATCCCAGTGGGGTGCGCCCAGCCCGGTAAAGGCGGGGACGACATAGACGCCGTCCGTCGAGTCGACGCTGCGGGCGAGCTCCGCCGTCTGGGCGGGGTTGTCGATCAGCGACATGTCCTCGAGCCACTCGATCGCCGCGCCGGTGATGAAGATCGACCCCTCGAGTGCGTACTGGACGTCTTCACCCGAGCGCTGGAAGCCGATCGTCGTCAGCAGGCCGTGGTCGGATTCGACGGCCTCGTCGCCGGTGTTCATCAGGAAGAACGAGCCGGTGCCGTAGGTGTTCTTCGCGTCGCCGGCGTCGAAACAGGTCTGGCCGAACAGGGCCGCCTGTTGATCGCCGAGCGCGCCCGCGACCGGAACCTCGGCTTCGAGGAACCCATCCGGATCGGTCGAACCGTAGGTCGCGTCGTCGCTCGAGGGGCGCACCTCGGGGAGCATCGCTTCGGGAACGTCGAACTCCGCGAGGAGGTCGTCGTCCCACTCGAGGTCGTGGATGTTGTACAGCATCGTCCGCGACGCGTTCGTGACTTCGGTGATGTGCTCACCGGTGAGGTTATAGATCAGCCACGTGTCGATGGTCCCGAAGAGGACCTCGCCTTTCTCCGCGCGGTCGCGGATGTCCTCCGGCCGGGAGCGCTCGAGTTTGATCGGATCGGCGTTGTCGAGCAGCCATTCGGCTTTCGTCGCCGAGAAGTAGGCGTCGGCCTCGAGCCCGGTCTTCTCGCGGATGGTCTCGACGAAGCCGTCCTCCTCGAGTTGTTCGACGCGGTCGGTCGTGCGACGGTCCTGCCAGACGATGGCGTTGTGGACCGGCCGACCGGAGTCGGCGTCCCACAGCAACGTCGTCTCCCGCTGGTTGGTCACGCCGATGGCCTCGAGTTGGTCGGGACTAATGCTCGCCTGCCCGAGCGCCCGTCGAATGACGTCTTTGGTGTTCTCCCAGATTTCGGTCGGGTCGTGCTCGACCCAGCCGGGTTCCGGATAGATCTGTTCGTGTTTTTCGTACGCGTTCGCGACAACTTGCCCCTCGTGATCGAACACGATAAAGCGCGTGCCGGTCGTTCCCTGGTCAACCGCACCGACATAGGTATTATTTGTCATAGGTGGTCACCCATGCTCCCACGGCCGATTTACTGGTGGAAGCGTGCTACTGGTAAACAACTCCTACGATCATTATAAATGTTTTCAAATTCATAAGTCATATTTCATAAGAAGGGATGTTGACCGTCTTTCAGACTATCTGAAATGGCTGTTTTCGACGGGTTAGCGACATCGGCCCCAAAGCCGTCGGGCGTTCAAACCCGGATCGAGACGCGCGCTATTCGAAACCCGTCAATTGTTATGGCCGTTATCGGATCGCCGATAAAATAAAGATGGAGGTGTCCGTAGAGGGTAGTGACAGAATGCCACGGGATACCGAGGTCCTCGTTCTCGGCGGTGGCTCGACCGGCTGTGGCATCGCCCGCGATCTGGCGATGCGCGGCCTCGAAGTTACGCTCGTCGAGCGGGGGAACCTCACGGACGGAACGACCGGTCGGATGCACGGCCTGTTGCACAGCGGCGGGCGGTACGCCGTCTCCGACCAGGCCAGCGCGACGGAGTGTATCGAGGAAAACGAGATCCTTCGGGAGATCGCCGGCCACTGCGTCGAGGAAACCGGCGGGCTGTTCGTCCAGCGACCCGAGGACTCGGACGAGTACTTTCAGGAGAAACTCGAGGGCTGCCGGGAGTGTGGAATTCCCGCCCGCGTGCTTTCGGGCACGGAAGCCCGCGAGGTCGAACCGTACCTCGCGGACGACGTAGCGCGCGCGATCGAGGTCCCCGACGGCGCGGTCGACCCGTTCCGGCTCTGCGTCGCGAACGCCATCGACGCCGAGACCCACGGCGCGCGGGTCGAGACCCACGCCGAGGTGGTCGACCTCTTGCGCGACGGCGACGACATCTACGGCGTCGAGGTGCACCACGAGTCCGGTCCCGGCAAGCGCACGCACGCCACGCCCGGCACTACCGAGGAGATCACCGCGGACTACGTGGTCAACGCGACCGGCGCGTGGGCCGGCCAGATCGGCGCGATGGCCGACCTCGAGATCGAGGTCCGCCCGTCGAAGGGCGTCATGACGATCATGAACGTCCGGCAGGTCGACACCGTCATCAATCGTTGCCGGCCGAAGGGCGACGCCGACATCATCGTCCCCCACGAGACGACGGCGATCCTCGGGACGACCGACGAGGAGGTCCCCGATCCCGACGACTATCCCGAGGAGCAGTGGGAGGTCGACCAGATGATCGACACACTCTCGGAACTCGTCCCGATCCTCGAGGAGGCCCGCACCATCCGCTCGTTCTGGGGCGTCCGCCCGCTCTACGAGCCGCCGGGAACCGGCACGCAGGACCCGACCGACATCACGCGGGACTTCTTCCTGCTCGATCACGCCGACCGCGACGGCGTGGCGGGGATGTCCAGCATCGTCGGCGGCAAGTTCACCACTTACCGGGCGATGGCCGAGGAGATCGCCGACCACGTCTGTGACAAACTCGGGGTGACCGCCTCGTGTTCGACCGCGGACGAGCCCCTGCCGGGCAGCGAGAACATCGAGACGCTCGAGGCGGGGATGGACGACTTCGGGCTGCGCTCCCCGGTCGCCCGCCGGAGCACGCAGCGGTTGGGGAGCCGGGCCAGCGAGGTGCTTGAGACGGACGACCCGAACCCGGTGATCTGCCAATGTGAGGGCGTGACCCGCGCGGAGATTCGGGACGCGATCTCGCAGTCGGGATCGGACCTGAACGCGGTTCGCATCCGGACGCGGGCCTCGATGGGCAACTGCCAGGGCGGCTTCTGCTGCCAGAACATGGCGAACGAACTCCATCCGACGTACGACGAGGAGACGGTGCGCGAGGCGCTCGACGAACTCTTTCAGGAGCGCTGGAAGGGCGAGCGTCACGCGCTGTGGGGTGAACAGCTCTCGCAAGCGATGCTCAACTACGCGCTCCACGCGACGACGATGAACCGCGATCGCGATCCCGCGAGCGCGACGGGAGACATCGACTTCGCGGCGTTCGACGGCGGCCGGCCGGCGAGCGATCGGGTCGACGGGACCCGGAGGGCCGACTGAATGGCGATCGAGGACGACATCCTCGTCGTCGGCGGCGGACTCGCCGGAACGACCGCCGCGCTCGCCGCCGCGGAGCGGGACGTGCAGGTACGACTCGTCTCGTACAGACAGAGCACGCTTCGCAACGCCAGCGGACTGATCGACATCCTGGGCTACACGCCGGCCGGGGACGGCCCGCTCGTGGACCCCTTCGAGGCCCTCGACGACCTCCCCGCGGGCCACCCCTACGAACGCGTCGGCAGCGAGGCGGTCCGCGAGGCCCTCGCGTTCTTCGATGAGATCGTCGGCGACGCCTACGCCGGCGCGCACACCGACGCGAACGCGCTCGTTCCGACCCACGGCGGCACCGTCAAGCCGACCGCGCGGTATCCGACCTCGACGGCGGCCGGCCTGGCAAGCGACGACCGCGACGCCCTGCTCGTCGGCTTCGAGACGCTACCCGATTTCGAGGCCCCGCTCGCGGCATCGCATCTCGAGGCGGCCGGCGCGCCCTTTGGAGCTCGTGGCGTCACGGTTCGGTTCCCCGGTATCGTCCGGGACGACGCGAAGGTCACGCGGTACGCACACCTCCTCGATCACGACGAACCTGTCGAGACGCCGGCCGGCGAGACCACCGCTCGCGAGGCGCTCGCCGAGACCGTCCGCACGCATCTCGAGGGGGAGTCCCGCGTCGGCTTCCCCGCCGTGCTCGGTGACGACCACGCCGACGCGGTCAGGGCCGACCTCGGCGACCGGCTTGGCGTCGACGTCTTCGAGGTCCCGATGGGGCCGCCGAGCCTGCCCGGCATCCGCCTCGAAGACATGCTCTACGAGGCGCTCGAGGCGGCGGGCGTCCGGGTAACGACCGGCGTGCCGGTCGTCGACTACGAGACCGGCGGGGAGGGGACGAACGCGACCGACCTCGAACGGATCGACCGCGTCATCGTCGATCGCAACGGGGCCGAGGTCCCCCATCGTGCGACCCAGTACGTCCTCGCGACGGGGGGACTGGTCGGGAAGGGGGTGCAGTCGGAGCGCGACGGGGTGTTCGAGCCGCTTTTCGACTGTCACGTCCCGCAGCCGGCGGACCGCTACGACTGGTTCGTCGACGATGTCTTCGGCGACCAGCCGTACGCGCGGTTCGGCCTGCCGGTCGACCGCGACCTCAGGCCGCTCGACGCCGGCGACGACCCGGAGTTTTCGAACCTGCACGCGGCGGGTGCGGTGCTGGGCGGGTACGACTTCGCGGCCGAGAAATCCGGCAGCGGCGTCTCGCTCGCGACGGGCTACGTCGCCGGCCGACGCGCTGCCGAGGGGTGTCGATGACGGCCGACCGACCCCGCTCGCGGAGTGGCATCGACCACCGAACGACCGAGACGAGCGACGGCGACGGATCGACCTACGTGTTCCCATGAGTGACGCAGAACAACCGACCGACGACGGCGTACCGGGCGACGACGAGTTCGAACCGATTCAGGTCTTCCCTGAAGCCGAGGAGATGGATCTCCGGCCGGGCGCGGACAACTGCTATAAGTGTTCGACCTGCGACACCAACTGTCCAGTCGCCGAGGTCGACGACGAGTTCCCCGGCCCGAAGTTCCAGGGACCAGAGCAGTGGCGACTCAAACGCCAGGACGACCAGGACATCGACGACTCCGTGATGAAGTGCTCGAACTGCATGCGCTGTGACAGCGCCTGCCCGTCCGACGTTCCCCTGTCGCAGATGCACAATACCGCTCGCGGGGAGTACGTCGAGGAACAGATGAACACGTTCTCGCGGGAGTACGTCCGCAATCGGATCCTCGCGAACTACCGCCGGCTCGCCCCGCTGGGATCGATGTTCCCGCGGACGACGAACTTCGTGATGGGACTGTCGGCGACCCAGTGGCTCGGCGAGAAGCTTCTCGGCATTACCGGCGAGCGGGAGTTCCCCGAGTTCGCGACCGAAACGTTCCGCGAGTGGTGGGCGAAGCGAGGCGGCGCAAACGTCGACAATCCCGACAAGCGGATCGCGTACTTCCATGGCTGCTATTCGAACTACAACACCCCCGAGGTAGCCAAGGCGCTGGTCCGCGTCTACGAACACTTCGGCTACGAGATCATGGTCCCCGACCAGCACTGTTCGGGGACGCCGATGTTCGCCAACGGGATGCTCGAGGACGCGCGCCGGTCGGCCGAGACGAACGTGCGGGAACTCGCCGCGGCGCTCGAGGACGGCGCGGATATCGTCGCCTCCTGTAGCTCCTGTTCGATGTCGCTGCGCCAGGAGTACCCCGAACTGTTCGACTTCGAAGGGACCGAGGCGGTCGCCGAGAACACCTGGGACGCCGTCGAGTATCTCCGGGTTCACGAGGACCTCGAAGGCGAACTCGAGGGGACTTCCGTCGACGAGTTCGACGACTTCGCCTACCACGCGCCGTGTCACGCCCGCAATCAGGGACTCGACGGTCAGACGACGGAAGTGTTGGCCCCCATCGACGGCGTCGCGGCTCACGACGTCGGCGACTCCTGTTCGGGTATTTCCGGCACGTATGGCTGGAAGGCGGAGAATTACGAAACCTCCATGAAAATCGGGGAGGAAATGTTCGACCACATGGAAGAGTCGGAGGCGAACACGGGACTCACGGAGTGTCCGACCTGTTCGATGCAGATGGAACACGGAACCGGCTACGAGATCACACACACCCTCGAAGTGCTCGAGGCGGCGCTCGTCGGGGACCGGGAGGCGGCCGCACAGTAATGGACCTACAGGAGCGCATCGCTCGTCGACGATCGGCGCGACGGGGCTCGCGCGTCGTCGTCGACCGCGAACAGCTCAGCCCGGTCGTCCACCGGCCGGAGCCGGTCGGTCGCGGCCCCGTCCTGGAGCAACTCCTCGACGCGCTCGAGCCGGTCTTCGATGGCGAACTCCCGCCGCCGGTCGCGGTGGTCGGGCCGTCGGGAGCGGGCACCTCCGCGATCGTGACGGCGCTGTTCGACGCGTTGAATCAGCAGTTCGGCGGCTCGGACCGGACGATCGCCACGACGACGCGGGGCGGGAGCACCGAGCCGGTCACGTGGTTCGTCACCGTCGACGGCCGCCACGTCGAGAGCCCGTTCGCGTTCTACCGGGCCGTCCTCTCGGGCATCTCGAGCGAGCGGGTCCCCGAAAGCGGCGTCGGGACCGACGACTTGCGCGAGCGCCTGTCCGACAGGCTCGCCCGCACCGATCGTCGCGCAATCGTCGCGATCGACCACCACGACGAACCGGAGACGCTCGGTGCCGAGCGCGTCCACGAACTGCTGGCACCGGTCGAGGACTGCACCGCCACCGTCGCGGTTGGACAGCGAGCGCCCGACGACCATCGAGGCCCCACGGTCACCGTTCCCGCCTACCGCGATCACGAACTCGTCGACATCGTGACCGACCGCGCCTCGACGGGGCTGGCTGCCGGCGTGCTCGATCACGACGCCGTTCGGGAACTCGCCGGCTGGGCCGACGGGAACGCACACGACGCGCTCGCGGCCCTGTTCGGAGCGGCCGTCCTCGCGAGCGAGGCCGACGCGGACCGGATCGAGCCGACCCACCTCGAGCAAGCGTGGGCCGACGTGCCCGACGACGGCGTCCACGTCAGTCGAGCGCTTGCGCTGTCCAAGACTCGCCAGCGGGTATTGATAGAACTGGTCGATCTCGGGCCGGGCGAGCGGTCGATTCGCGAGATCGCGACCGCGATCGCGGATCGGTCGTCGCTGACCGCCGGGACGGTCAAGCGGTTCCTCTACGAACTCGCCGACCGCGGCGTCATCGAACGGCTCCCGCTCTCGACCGCCGACAACGGTAGCGGTCGCCAGCCGAGCACGGTCGCGATTCGGTTTCCGACGATCGCGTTCCGAGCATTGAGCCCGATCGGACGGGAGTCGCCGTGAGCACCCCCCGGCCGCGAACGCGAGGCGGGGTCTCGACAGATGGACAATCTATTTTGTCACTCCCGGAGAACGGTCGTAGTAACCGGGTATGACGATCGAGTTCACTGAGACGGCGGACGAGACCGGGCTCGAGGTATACGACTCGATCGAACAACGCCGCCTTCACATCGGGACACCATCGCCCGTTTCGCCGGCCGTACTCGAACCCGATCGGTTCCGTTTCCCGATCGACAAGAAGTGCGCTATCGAGACGGACGCGCTCGTCTTCGACCAATTGTACTCCGTTACCGTTCACAACAGCACCGGGCAAACCGAAACGAGCCTCGACGCCGGAGAGACGGTTCGGCTCGAGGAACGGACCCAGTTCGTCGGACTGAGCGGCCCGATCAGACTGTACTGCCGGATCGATGCCGCCGGCACCATCGATATCGGGCTCACGTCGATCCGGATCACGTTCGACGAGGCGACCGAAATCGAAGTCGGTGCCCGGTCGCCACACGACCGACCGGCGGCGACGATCACGACGCCGCCGGACATCGAATCGATGATGGAGGCCGTGTCGGCGCTGCCGTCCGCTTTGAAGACGACATCGCCCGAGCGGACGTGGCCGACGCTGCGCGGCCATCCGCCGCTGATCGAACTCGGGGATCGACTCCGGATTCCGGACACCGTCGACCGACCGGACGGCGACATGATCCTCACGGTGCCACCGGAACGCAGTGCCCTCTATCAGGCGGCCCCGCTGGGATTCTTCCTTGGGGCAACGATTCGACCGGGCCGAGAGCCAACCCTCGAGACGCCGCGGTTCGAACACCCACTGACGGCCGAGCACTCGTTCGAAGACGCGGTCGCCAGACTGCTGAAACGGTTCTTCTTTCTCGACTGTCTGACGCGAACTGAGGGGTTCTATCGGTACGAACTCAGCGAACGGCGGCTGCTCGAGGACGAATTGCCGTACGATCTCGCGGAGATGTACGCGGCGGCCCTCCCGGAGCGACTCGACCGGTATCTCGACGTGCCATACGACCAACTGGCGTCGCACATGCCGCGCTGGCCGTTGACCGCACACGTGCCGCCGGAGCCCGACACCGTCGAACTGTTACCGTTCATCGTCAACGAACTCGGCGTCGTTCGCGACGTACACGGAACCCCGCCCGAAACGGTCCCCGAGTCCGGCAGCGCGACGGGACTCGCCCGGTCCGTGAGTCGGACCCGCGATTCGTCACGGACGCCACGACCCGACCGGTCGTTCGTCGTCCCCGACATCACTGACGAATCGGTCGAGCACGCCTGGTTCGGCGACGACGTTCCACAGCAGGCCTCGAAGGCAACGCTCGAGGCGTACCGCAATCAGCTCGCCCGCGACGCCAGAAACGAGTCGACCGAAATCCTGCTCGTCTGTAACGATGCGCGGATGCTCGGCGAACACGATGCGCTCGGTAACGTCTACGGGAACCGAGAGGCCCTACCGTTCGAGATCCACTCGGAATTCGGCGTCGATACGGACCGTCTCGCCGACCTGCTTACCGATGGCGGCTACGACTTCTTCCACTACATCGGTCACGCGACCGAGGACGGACTTCGCTGCCCCGACGGCGAACTCGACGTCCGCTCCCTCGAGTCGGTCGATCTCGGCGTCTTCTTCCTGAACGCCTGTCGATCGTACGAACAGGGGCTCGCGCTCACCCGTCGGGGTGCGTTCGGGGGCGTCAGTACGTACGCGGACATCGTCAACGACCGGGCCGTCGAGGCCGGAGAGACCATGGCTCGGTTGCTCAATCGAGGGTTCCCACTCCGGGCCGCGCTCGAAATCGCGCGGACGCACTCGTCGCTCGGGAAGCAGTACCTGATCGTCGGTGACGGATCGGCGGATATCGCACAGTCCGACGGCGGTGCACCCATGATCGTGGACCTCGAACGCGACGAGGGCGATCCGTTCGACTTCGCCGTCCAATCGTATTCGACCAAGGAGTTCAAACTGGGAACGGCGACGGAATCGACGCTTCCGACGGTCGCGGACCGTCACTTGAGCCCCGGTCGAACGTCGTTCTCGCGGGCTGACAGGGACGACGTTCGGGAGTATCTCATCTGGAACGAGGTGCCGATTCGGGTCGACAGCGAACTCCAGTGGAACGACGGCATCGGGTCACCGATCTTCGAGTAATCAATCGCGGGAGAACAGGAACGGATCGATACCGCGTCGTTCGGCAAACGCTTTTTCGCGAATCGAAGCGACCGATTACGGTCCGATTTGGGACGAACTTCCTGCAACCACCGTTCCGGCCTGACTGAGCAGGACGAACATGGTGAACAGCGCGCCGATCATTCGTGGGTTCTGTGCGAGATAGTCCTTCATGCTGTCTTTCGCGGACATTGCATTCCAACGGTTGTGGCCGTTGGAAATAAATTTATCTAATAGTTACATATATGAATTATTATAGCAGAAGTGAACTCCAATACAGGACGGTGACACCGGTCACACGCCGGATCTCGAGCCTGAAGGATGACTCACTGGGCCCGAAGTCACGGTCTCCCGGCGAGCGAATCGCCAGCAGTATCGTCGCCGGTGTCGAAATCGCGCCCACGGCCCTGTCTTCGTCCTCGACCACGCTGCCGCGAGTCGGTACCGCTCTCCGAACACGCCACTTCGGCGGTTTATCGAAGCGGATGTAATCGCCACTAAAGTGCTTTCACACTGCTCACGAAGCAGTCGTAGAGCGGGTATGCTGACTCACGGCCGCTCTCGGCCCCTATTTCTGACCTGATGTCGCCACTCGACCGAGCGGCGACTCGAGAAGACACGAGATCGTCACACCCGTACTGCGGAGACGCTACCGATCGACTCGACGAACATCCGCCGAACGACACCAGCGCGTATCTCGCTCGAGAGTGAGCGAGCGTTCGTGTAAGACCACCACGTTTTCCGCCGACCGTCAGTCACGACGAGCGGCGTTTGCAACGGCTTAGTGGGCCGGCTCGACCGCAACCGCGGAGATCGATGCTGCCGATTCGTTCTCGGCCGTTCCGTCGTCCGCCGATCCGGCGTCGCTCGAGTCCGCAGTCCCATCGTCGGCGGTTTCGTTGCCGGTCGTTTCGTTGCTCTCGTTGCCACTGGGCTGTTCTTCGGTCTCGACTTCCTCGAGACTGACATCGACCGTGTCGCCGTTGACGACGGCCGTTTCGGAGACGGCCGTCTCGCCGTTGTACTGCGTCGTGCCGTCGTCGCCCGAAACCACCGCGCCGATGGTGTAGTTGCTCGTGGCTTCGACGCTGCTGTTGGTGTAGCCGTCGTCAACGCCGAGTGCGTCGTCGGTCGCGTACGGCACGGTCAACTCGAAGCTTCCGTCCGCAGCGGGGTCGGCCTGCTGCGTGTACGTGAACGTTCGGCCGGTGTCGGTCTCGAGTTGGACGCCGGCTCTGACCGTCGCGTTCTCGGGATCGATTCCGCTCGCGCCGTCGATGTTCCCGGTGATGGTTGCACCCTCGACGCGCTCGAAGGTCTTCACCGACGAGACGACGTGGGCGTCCCACATCGGGGTTCCGAGGCCCTGATACACCTGGTTGTTACTGCGGGCTGCGGCGAGTTGCGTCTGGAGCGATTGCGTCTGGTTACTCCAGCCGGAGCCTCTGAGCGAGACCGAGTTCCGGGGCAACAGCCCACCGCGTCCCCGCATTCCGCCGACGACGGAATACTCGTCGCTTTCGTGAACGAGCCGGTAGTGTTCCATCCGCGCGGCGTCTTGGAGGTACAGCGACGCCATCGTCGTGTTATCGTAGTTGTCGTTTACGGTCGGTGCCCGTACCGTTTCGTTACCGACCTGGAACTGTTGGTTCTCGACGTACGAGCCGTAATCGGGCCCCGACCACTGCGTGATCGCCCCGAACTTCCCGCCGGCCATCTCGTCGTCGATCATGACGTATCGGATCTCCTCGTCGGTCTCGTTCCCTTCCACGATCGACTCGAGTTCCGCGGAAGACTTATCCGCGACGGAGCCGCCGGCGGCGATCCCGTCGAGGATCAGTTCCGCTCGCTCCTCGGACTGGGCAGTCAGATACGCCGACGACGACCTCGCGTTCTGCTGGAACGGGTTCGAGTGGGGGATCCGTTCGGCCTGGGTCGTCACCAGGTGGCCGTAGTCCCACCAGGACATGACCCCGTACGACCCGTCGGGATAGTCGTAATCACCGTCCTCGGGGGTGTACGTGCCGTAGTAATCGAGCTGACTAGCGTTATCCGCACCGCCGTAGTTGCCGACCGCGGGCGTGTTCTCCTGGAGCCACTCGTTCGACCCCTCCCACTTCATCGAACTCGACTGTGGCCCGGTCTGTTCCGCCTGCCCCCAGGCCGTTGCGGCTGCCAACGGCGGCAACAATGGAGCAAACAGGAGCAAGACGACCAGCGCGATCGCGATGACTTGATAGGTCTCGACCGATCGCAGCGACTCGAGACCGCCCGTCAGATCCAGACTGAAGAGTTGGACGAGTTCCGCGACGAACGCGGCGTTAACGATCGCGACCGCGAGGAGGAGGTAGTACGAGAAGCGGATCTGGGTCGCCGCCATGCTGATCAGGAACACCGACCAGACGACGACGAGCGTGTGTTCGGCGCGGAACTTGCGGCCCAGAAGGGGACGAAGCAGGAGGAACGCCAGTCCGGCAACCATCGTGACGAACGCGCTCCCGAACTCGGCGAACGTGTGGTTCAGGAAGTTCTCCGGCGGGGATGCTTCCTGAATGGTGATGTCGGTAGTCGTCCCGCCGAAGGGAAGCATCCGTCGGGTCGCGTTCCCGACGATCGTATCGAACAAGTCGGGGAGAGCGAGCCACATTACCAGGAACGTCGCGGCGATGAGTCCACCGACCGCGACGGGATAGTATCGGCGGTCGAGGTGCCGATCGTTCCACTGTCGGGCGAGCCAGGCCATGAAGACACAGCCAGCAGCCACGAGGACGGCGGTCAAGGGCTGGAGGAGACCGAAGCTCGTCGAGCCGGTACTCCCCGGTGCTTCGATGAGCAGTGCGGTCAACACGGCAGTCACGCCGAGACTCACTGCACCGACGAATGCGATGTGATCCGGCGAGACCCCGCGTACGTAATCGAGCGAGAGCTGGACGGTAAAGAACACCGCGAGGATTCCGATCAGTAGGACCGCAGACGGCCAGATCCAGATGTAGAGCGTGAGCGCGAGTCCCGCCAGCCCGCTGTAGATGGCGGGCGTTCGGAGTGCGTTCCAGTCTCGATCGGCGACGAGTTCGTAGATCGGCTTTTCGCGTTCGGCGACGGTGACCGCGACCATCATCGCGAGGACCGCGAGACCCATAAACAGGACCTCGGCGACGTGGTGGTCGAGTTGCCCGACCGTCGATCGACTCAGGAACTGGCCCCGGGAAAGAGCAAGAATCAGCACGGAGACGATCCCGCCGATCGTGCCGCCGAGCCGGCGACCGGCGTAGAAGACCGGAATCGCCACGAGCGCGGCCATGACCGGAATCGAAAGCAGTGAGACCGTATACAGCGTTTCGGCCGACGGATTACCGAGTCCGACGATCATCGCTACAGTGACGATGAGTTGGTCGAACAGCGTTCCGAACTGGCCGACGTAGGTGCCGGTCGGGAACCCGGTCCAGGCCTCGTACGGCATCGTGTGCGGATAGTTCTCCGCCGTCCAGTTGATCGTCCGCCAGTGATACCACGAGTCGATGCCCGCCAGCGCGGGCGTTCCGTCTTCGGTGACGAACCGGCCGTACGACTGGGTTCGCAACCAGACCATAAACAGCATCACGACCCCCAGAACGGGGAGGTGATACCAATCTCGGAACGACTCGAGGAGGGTCGCTTCGGTCCCGTCCTCGACGCGTTCGGTGTCGGTACTCATTAGCTTGCACCAGACCCAACCCAAGAATAAGTCTTATTATATACACGCGGCCGTTGGAGCCCCGGTCTCGAACCGTCTCGACCGCGCGTCTCACTCCGGCGTGGCCGTCACGGCGACCTCATTCGAACGAAAAAGCTTATTCTCGACTCACCGAAATCCGACGGTAATGAAGGTTTCCGTCGTCGTCTGTACCTACGCGATGGACCGCTACGATGTCTTTTCGGCGTGTGTCGACAGCGTCCTCGCTCAAACCTACGAGCCGCTTGAGGTCGTCCTGGTTGTCGACGGGAACGAGGCGGTTTTCGAGCGAGTCCGGGAAGACTATGGCGGCCTCGATGACGTTGTCCTGCACTGTAACGACGAAAACCAAGGGATTTCCTACAGCCGAACGCGTGGCGCGAAGATCGCGACCGGGGATGTCGTCGCGTTCATCGACGACGACGCCGTCGCCGAGGACGACTGGGTGGCGGAGTTGGCTCGCGTCTACGACGAGACGGACGCGATCGCGGTCGGCGGTCACGTCGCGGCGGACTGGGTGACCGAAAAACCCGACTTCTTCCCCGCGGAGTTCTACTGGCTCGTCGGCTGTGACGAGCGCGGCATGGGTGAGCACATGGCGGAGTTGCGGAACACGTACGGCTCGAACATCTCGTTCCGGCGAGACGTGTTCCTGAACGTCGGCGGATACGACGAGAACACGGGCCGCAAGGGGGACCGGCACATTCAGGCCCACGAAGCGCCGGTCTGCATCAGAATGGCGAACGCGTACGGGAAAGGCGTGATCTACAACACCGACGCGGTGGTTCATCACAAACTGTTCGACTATCGCGGAGACTTCCGGTGGCTCGTGTTCCGTTCGTTCTGGCAGGGGTATTCGAAACGGATCATGGACCTGTTGTTACCAGAGGCGTCGGGAGACAAAAACGAATACCTGCAACAGCTTCTGCTCGAGTTCGTCCCGAGTCGGCTGTCGGATCTCGTTCGGCGACCCTCGAGTGCGAAGGGCCAACAGCTCGTGACCATCTTCGTGTTCACTGCTGCGGTCGGCTTCGGCTACCTCTATGGACTTGCCGAAGTGGATCGGGCGGAACTGACCGACGAACGCGAGGCTCCGAGCGGCGCGTAAGCCTGCACGATCGATCATTCGCCGGCCTCGTACTCCTCGTACCACGATGGCGTGATATCGGCGCTCGAGACGGCCGCATCGACCGCCGCCCGCATCCCCTCGTGGAACGCGTCGACGGAGAACCGATCGGCGAAGGCGGCGATCTCCGACGGCGACCAGTCGACCCCCTCCGTCTCGAACCGCCGAACCGTCTCGGTCAGCGACGGGCCGGCCTCGCCGGCTCGCGTGTGTGAGTAGCCGTTCTTCCTGTCGACGACCTGAAACTGTGTCATCCCCTCTTTAACGCCGAGCAGCGGTGTGCCGGCCGCCAGCGCCTCGACCGGAGCGATCCCGAAGTCCTCGTCGCGGCCATTGAACACGAAAGCCTTCGCGCCCGACAGCAAGCGTCGTTTCTCGGCCTCGTCGACGTAGCCCAGGAACTCGACGTTGTCGCTGGCCAGTCGCTCGAGGCGCTCGCGTTCCGGGCCGTCGCCGGCGACGAGCAATCGACTCTCGAGGTCGTTGAACGCCTTGACGATCCCGTCGACGTCTTTGTGCCAGTCCAGCCGCGAGAGGGTCACGTAGTACTCGCCGGTCTCCTCGTCGTTCGGGTCGTATTCGTGGGTGTCGACGGGCGGGTAGACAACGCTGATCTTCTCGCTCGGGACGCCCCAGTAGCGCTCGACGCGGCGCTTGACGAGTTCGGAGTTGACGACGTAGCGGTCGGGCCGGTGAGTGTTGTGATCGAACAGGACCCGGATCGCGTAGTGAAGGAGCAATCGGAGCCGGGAGAACCGGGCGGAGTCGACCTCGCTGATCTGGTCGGACTGTCTGCGGTTCGTGTGATGGACGTAGGCGACCCAGGTCTGTTCGGTCGGGGCGACGTAAAATAGCGGCTCGTTCCCGCTGGTAACGAGAACGTCGTACTCTCGCAAGGGCTCGGCGAGCTGCCAGCCCACGAGGTGTGCGAGCTGCCGCGCCAGTCCGCCCCGCTCGAGGGCGCGGTTCAGTACCCGGCCCTGGATGAGCTGTTCAGCTTCGATATCGGCCGGCTCGATGGACTCATCGCGCCACCCGACGTAGAACGGTGCGTCCTCGAAGACGCGAGCGAGTTCCCAGGCGAGGCGATCGCCGCCGCCGTTTGCGTGTTCGCCCCAGTGGGCGATCGCAAGGCTCGAGCGAGGGTCGGGATCTTCTGCCATTTCCCGTGGGTCCCTCCTCTAAGCGCATATTGTTCACGGATCGAATATCCATCACAGCGCGCAATGATTTTCAGCTGGCGACTATAGCACGCACTGTCGATCCACACACCAACGGAGAGATAGCGCCCCGCAGTATTCGAATTTGAGGGTCAGAACGCTGATGGATGGTTGCCACTGGGAAGATACGACATCGGGAGACGTTGGGGTGGAGACGATCAGATTCAATGGTGATACTTTACTCCAAACAATGCTGGCGATGAAAGAAAATATTAGGATGATAGGACGATTTTAACACACTACCACCAATAATTATTAGTTAGAAATTCGACACTTGTTGTAGGAACCGAGGTATTGATACAGGAGGGGTAAAAATCGTATCAGTAGCTTAGAAGCGCGTATTCACTATGAGATATGGCCGTACTTCGATGATCGATTTCCTGTCGAGGCTGGTAGTGTCGTTTTCAGGGTTTGTCGCCACTATCGTTCTTACCAGGACGCTCGGCCAAGCACGATACGGCACGTACGTAGTCATCATTTCAGTACTGGCTTGGGCTATGATCGCAAGCAATCTCGGCCTTGATCAAGCAATCAAGAAGCGAGTGAGCGAAGCCACCGATGGCAACTATGTCATCGCCGGAGCGATCGTACAGATCGGTCTGTACGTGATCGTTGCCGGCTGTCTCTGGCTTGCCAGTCCATACCTGAACGCGTACATGGGGTTTGACGCGACACTAATCCTCATTGGACTCCTCGCAGTTCGCTTAGTCGGGAACTTCGTTCGGACCGTCCTCAACGGTCAGCATCTTGTCCACGTGTCCAGTCTTCTTTCGCCGATCGAGTTGACGAGTCGGAGCATTGTTCAGATACCCCTCGTCATCGCCGGGTTCGGTGTCACTGGAGCGGTCGCTGGATACGCGATCGGCGCTGTCGTCGCTGCCCTTATCGGTTCGTATTTCATTTCTTTTGATCCGTCGCTGCCATCCCGCCAGGACTTCACCCGCCTCAAGTCGTACGCCCAATTCTCGTGGCTCGCGTCAGTGAAAGGACGGACCTTCCTTTCGATGGATACGCTTGTCCTCGCGCTCTTCGTCTCAAACAGCCTGATCGCAGTTTATGAGATTGCTTGGAACCTCGCGTCGCTGTTTGCTATTTTCGGATCATCGATCAGTAGAACGCTCTTTCCGGAGATCAGTCAACTCTCCTCGGAGGAGGGAGTCAGCGGTGAAGTCGTCGGACTACTCCGCGTTGCGCTCGCCTACGCGGGGCTTTTCATTATCCCGGGTTTAGTCGGGGGGACATTGGTTGGCGACATTATTTTACAGATATACGGTCCAGGGTATGATACAGGGTACTACATTCTCCTCATGTTGACGTTTGCGCGCTTGCTGTATGGCTACCAAAGACAATTTCTCACCACACTCGACGCGATCGATCGTCCTGATCTCACTTTTCGGATCAACGCAGTGTTCGTGGCAGCCAACCTCGTACTGAACCTCGCCTTCACCTGGCAGTTCGGCTGGTACGGGGCGGCGGTTGCGACCACGCTTTCGGCTGCGCTCGGTCTAACGCTTGGCTACTATTACGCCTCGACAGTCATCACCGTCGACATCCCGTTCGATGAAATCGGAAAACAGGCCCTCGCCGCGGGAATCATGGCCGGGGTTGTTTATTCACTACGGACTTTCGTTGATGACTCTCTACCCCTCGTTTTGCTGTTCGTCGGTGTCGGAGCCGTCACCTACTTCAGCGCGTTGTTCGTACTTTCCCACGAGTTCCGGACGACGGTTGCGGACAATTTGCCATTCAGGATTCCAACATTGGTGTGGAGTTACTTATAGATAGCAATTTGGCGCTGTTCAGATTAGAGTTTGAAGAATTGAGGCAGTAGAATTCCGATCTCTTACACTCGAATTAGGGGCGTTTTGGAGATATATTATCGGGACCCAGTTAGATTTTGTGAAGCACGAGCAGATACCGGTCGGGCTAACGCAGTTGCGTGTCCAACTCCAACTGCGTGGGTTATCATTTTCGGATACTGTTTCTGTCTTAGAGAGGTTCGGTGCCGAACGGACACGATTGATCGTCCATAGCTGGGTACAGAAAGCCGATTTACATCTGATTGCTGGAAAACAGCCGGATCACGTCGCAGTTGCCGGACCCGTGATCCAACTCAACGATCAGTGCTACTATAGCAGCAATTGAAAGTCATTACACATTTGACTGCACGACAGCGTTACCATCAGTGTATAATCCGTTTCAGTTGCTACTATAGCTGTACGCCGCCGTCAATCCCGAGACAATCATATTTTCAACGCTAAGATGTTTTCAACTCAGAATGAAGGTGTTCTCTCTATCCTTCTCTCAGAACTCACCGAGAAACATGATGTCGAAGACACTGTGTTTCTCACTGACTCTGCCACGTGGCTCAAAGTAGTACTCCATCATCATGGACTTCGTTTTCGATACGAAGAACATGGAAATCGGAACGCTGTCGAACGTGTCTTCAGAGAAACAAAACGCAGAGCAACGCCAAAGCTAAACCAGTCGACAACCGACTCAAATCATTCAACTTTGCATGGAATCAGTTTATCTGAATACAATGTTGAGCGGGAATCGGGATATTGATACAGTAGGGGTAGAAATCGCGTCGGTAGCTTAGAAGCCCGTGACCACTATGAAATACGACCGTCTTTCGATAGTAAATTTTCTGTCGAAGTTGATAATGCGTTTTCAGGGTTCGTCACCACTATCGTCACACCAGAACGCTTAGTCAAGCACGATTCGGCGCGTACGTGATGATTCTGAGCCAAGTATCGATACCAGACGGATGCTCGCGAGACTTTCGACCATGTGGTGGGCGGTAAAGACATGCTAACGACGGTTGTAAACGCACTCAAACAGAACGAACTTGATCCACTATACTATACTGTCCCGCTACGTAAGGAGACAGGTCAACATGTAGTAAGCGTCTCGAACATGGCCAAACGGTTCACCGAGAACGACATCCACCAGGGAACCCCTCAGCGTTGAGGAAGCTAAGCGCCAGTGCAGACTCGAGAATCTGGGGGACGGATCAGCCACAGACACCACCAGCACCAATACACGATAGTTTCAGACGGAGAACCCTCCAAAGAATATGAGTCAGACACGGTCAGAGAGGAACGAGCCAACGATCAGCGTCGTCATCCCAGTCTACGAACAACCTCAGTTACTCGCCGAAGCGCTTGATAGTGTAATGGATCAGACAATTGGTGGCATCGAGGTAATCGTCGTCGACGACGCCTCGGACACGGACTTCAAGCCAATTGTCAACCAATACAGTGACCGAGTACGACTGCTTACACACGACGAAAACAAGGGTGCAGCGGAGGCCCGAAATACGGGTATCGATGCTGCCCGCGGCGAGTACGTGGCGTTCCTCGATGCCGACGATAGATGGGCACCGACGAAACTCGAAAAGCAACTCGAGGTATTCAAACGAGAGGATGTCACTCTCGGCCTCGTTTACACGGGGTTTGTGCAGTATCAACTGGACGGAACCGAATGGGAACGCTATCCTGACGCAAGAGGGGAGATCTACCGTGACGAGTTAGTACGAGATCGCGTCCATCCGACATCGACGGTGATGGTTCGCTGGGAGTGTTTGGAGCGTACTGGCGGGTTCGATCCGTCATTACCGAGCAGACAGGACTACGACCTCTGGATCCGGATTGCGGACCACTATGAGGTCGATTACGTGGACGAAATCCTCGTGGACAAACGCGAACAGCCTGACAGTATCTCGAAGGACTTCGATCGCAGGATCGAAGGTGATCTTGCTGTCTTCGAGAAGGTAAAAGGCCGGGCGGCAGAGTTCGGGATCGTAACACGGAGCCGAATTTTCTCGTATCATCACCACGTGATCGGTCGAGACTACGGGTCTAATGGCAAACGGTGGAAGGCCTTGCAACACCTCGGACTTGCCATTATTCGATATCCGTTCCGCCCGATCTCATGGGCGATGTTCGTGATCACCTTATTGGGTATCGACCGGAACGGTCAGTTGCTGACGTTCGCAAAGCAGTGTATTCGATAGCGAAATGACCATCTGAGCCAATGGAGTTGGATACGCAATCGCATCAGCCCGCACAGTGTCGCTTTCCGCTCCACAAAATCTACTGAAACGTCGCTATTAGCACCGTTGGCTCGAGATCGATTTCTGGCAGGAACCACTATCAAATCGCACTGCCTCGCCCCCTCCTCATCTGAACACTGCTGACAGTGATCCCCGAAGACATATACTGCTCAAGTGTAATCGGTTGGCACATGCAAGCAGTCGTTTTAGCCGCCGGGAAGGGAACCCGCCTCCGGCCGCTCACCGAGGACAA
Organism: Natrinema gari JCM 14663; assembly: GCF_000337175.1. Lineage (GTDB taxonomy): Archaea > Halobacteriota > Halobacteria > Halobacteriales > Natrialbaceae > Natrinema > Natrinema gari. The sequence goes on from NZ_AOIJ01000039.1 coordinate 39,195, forward strand.
ACCGAAGGTCCTCGTCGAAGTCGACGGCAAGCCGCTCATCGAGGACGTCATGGACAACCTCATCGAGGTCGGTGCGACCGAATTCGTCCTCGTCGTCGGCTACATGAAAGAGAAGATCATCGAGCGCTACGGCGACGAGTACGAGGGCGTTCCGATCACGTACGCTCACCAGCGCGAACAACTCGGGCTCGCTCACGCCATCCTCCAGGCCGAACCGCATGTCGACGACGACTTCATGCTCATGCTCGGTGACAACGTCTTCCGGGCGAACCTCGGCGACGTGATCAACCGCCAGCGGGAAGAACGGGCCGACGCCGCGTTCCTCGTCGAGGAAGTCCCACACGAGGAAGCCTCGAGATACGGCGTCCTCGACACCAACGAGTACGGGGAGATCGTCGAGGTGATGGAGAAACCGGAGGATCCGCCGTCGAACCTCGTCATGACCGGCTTCTACACGTTCACGCCTGAGATCTTCCACGCGTGTCATCTCGTCCAGCCTTCGGACCGCGGGGAGTACGAACTACCGGACGCGATCGACCTGCTCATTCAGTCCGGCCGGACCATCGACGCTATCCGGATGGACGGCTGGCGCATCGACGTCGGCTACCCCGACGACCGGGACCGCGCCGCCGAACGGATCGCGGAGCAGGAAGCCGAACCGATCGGGCAGTAATCCCCGTCCCCACTCGAGCGCCGGGTCCGTCCGCGCGTCGATGACCGACCCGGGGATGACCCAAAAGCGACTAATCACCGCCAGTCCTCTCACGCTACATGAACGTCTCCATCATCGGGAGCGGCTACGTTGGCACCACCGTCGCCGCCTGTCTCGCGGAGCTCGGTCACGACGTCGTCAACGTCGAAATCGACGAGGAGATCGTCGAGATGATAAACGCCGGCGAGGCCCCGATCCACGAGTCGGGACTCGCGGAACGGATCGCGGCACACGCGGGGACGACGCTCCGCGCGACGACGGAGTACGACGCGGTTCGCGAGACGGAGGTTACGTTCCTCTGTCTGCCTACGCCGCAGACGGACGACGGCAGTCTCGACCTCGCGATCATGGAGGCCGGCGCGGAGTCGCTCGGTCGCGCACTCGCCGAGAAAGACGACGAGCATCTCGTCGTCGTCAAGAGCACGGTTCTCCCCGGGACGACCGAAGACGTCGTTGGGCCCGTCCTCGAGCGCGAGTCCGGCACCGAGATCGGCGACGGGCTCGCGCTCGCGATGAACCCCGAATTCCTCCGGATGGGAACGGCGGTTCGGGACTTCCTCGAGCCGGACAAGGTCGTCTTCGGAACGGCCGACGACGAGGCCGCCGCGACGCTACGAGAGCTCTACGCGCCGATCCTCGAGCGAGCCGAGACGGACCTCGTCGAGACCGAGATCCGCGAGGCCGAACTCATCAAGTACGCGAACAACGCGTTCCTCGCGTCGAAGGTCTCGCTGGTCAACGAACTGGGGAACATCGCCAGGGAGTACGGCGCGGACGCCTACGAGGTGCTCGAGGCGGTCGGGCTCGACGAGCGGATCTCGGAGCGGTTCATGCGGTCGGGACTGGGCTGGGGCGGTTCCTGTTTCCCCAAGGATGTCAACGCCTTGCGGGCCGGCGCTCGCGAGCAGGGGTACGACCCCGAGCTCCTCGATGCGGTCGTCGCGGTCAACGACGAGCAACCGCGACGGCTCGTCGGATTGCTCGCGGATCACGTCTCCCTATCGGGGGCTCGAATCGCGGTGCTGGGTCTGTCGTTCAAGCCAGGTACCGACGACGTCCGCAAGTCCCGTGCGCTCGACGTGATCGCGGAGTTGACAGCGCGCGGTGCGGATGTCGTCGCGTACGACCCCGTGGCGATCGAGAACGTCCGGCCCGACTACCCCGATATCGAGTACGCCGACGCGGCCGAGAGTGCGCTCGCGGGCGCGGACGGTGCCGTCGTCGCGACCGATTGGCCGGAGTTCGACGACCTCTCGTTCGACGGAATGGCCCGCGCGGTGGTCGTCGACGGGCGTCGGATCGACATCGACGAGGCCGCGCTCGACGTTTACGAAGGGCTGACCTGGTGATCCGCCTCGGAATCACGTCGCATGAACTCACCTCGTACCGTCCGTAAAAACCCGACAGTGGGCAATCAGTAACCTTTTGCAGTTCGATAGGGGAGTTACTGCCCGATGGAGGACGACGCGGTCGACACGGGTGTGAGCGTCCGCTCGAGCGGCGGCGAGACGATCGCCGCCACAGAGGGGGCAAGCGAGATCTCACCCGACGAGGTGTGCGTTCTGATTCCGACGCTCAACGAGGCTGCCACGATCGCGGACGTGATCGAGGGCTTCTCCGAACAGGGGTACACGAACGTCGTCGTCGTCGACGGCGACTCGAGCGACGACACCCGTGAGATCGCCCGCGAGCACGGGGCGGAGGTGTTGGTCCAGTCCGGCGACGGAAAGGGCCAGGCCGTCCGCGAGGCCCTCGAGTACATCACGGTGCCGTACGTGGTGATGCTCGACGGCGACGGCACGTACGATCCGGCCGATGCCGACACAATGCTCGAGCCGCTGGCTCGAGGGTACGAACACGTCATCGGGAACCGGTTCGCCGATATGGATGACGACGCGATGCGGGCGCTCAACGGCGTCGGGAATCGGCTAATAAACCGCGCGTTCGGGTTCGTTCACGGAGCCAACTACGAGGACATTCTTTCGGGGTATCGGGCGTTTACCGTCGACTCGTTCAGGCGACTCTCGCTCGATTCGGACGGGTTCACGATCGAAACCGAACTCGCCGTCGAATGTGTCAAACACGGCGTCGAGACGACGGTCGTGCCGATCAGTTACAGCGCCCGTCCCGACGAGTCCGAGACCAATCTGCACCCGGTCAAAGACGGCGGGACGATCCTCCTGGCGCTGTACTCGCTGGCGAAGACCAACAACCCCCTGTTCTACTTCGGAAGCCTCGGGATGGCCGGAATCGTCTCCGGCGGCTTCATCGCGGTCTACGTCCTCTGGGAGTGGCTCCGCTACCAGCAGGGCCACGAGATCATGGCGCTCGTCTCGGCCGCCGCGATTCTGCTGGGCGTCCAACTGCTCATGTTCGGCGTTCTCTCGGACATGCTCGTGACCTTACACCGCGAACAGCGCCGACGCCTCGAGCGGATCGCTCGCAACGAGCGCGACGAGTGAGCGTGCGGGCGATCGGAACCGCAGACACGTGACGACGGCGTTCCCGATCGAGCGGGCGCGCGACCGTCCTCAGAACGGGAGCAGGGAGCGGACCTGCGCGACGACGCCCCCCGAGTTGTTCCGGCGGTACGCCTCGAACGGTTTGTGGAGTTGGTTCAACAGTTCCTGCCGGGAGTCGAACTCCTCCGTCGGCACTTCGGCGAGCATCTCGCTCAGCGGCACGTCGTTCCCGTGTACGTCGTAGGGAATGCGCTCGTGGCCGAGTTCGCCCTCGATGTCGTCTTTCGTGGCCGGAAAGGACAGGTCGGCGTCTCTGAGATGAGCGTCGACGGCAGCGATGCCGAACTCGATACTGTCGGGTTCCTCGTTGTCTCCGCTCGATGGTGGCCGAACTCCCATGCCTGTACGTCTCGCTACGGAGCCGACTATAAAAATGGCTTGGACGCGACCGGCGAGGGACGGCGGTCGCCGTAATCGGTACCGCCCCGCCCCGGCCGCCGAGCATCGTCGCCGCCGTCCTGTCGACACTCCTTTGGGCACCGCGCCGGAGTATGGCGTATGACCGAGTACACCACGGTGTCGATCCCGAAGGACCTCGCGGATCGGGTCGAGGAGACGATCGAGGGGACGAGCTTCCAGAGCACGAGCGATCTCGTCCGGTTCCTGCTGCGCAGCATCGTTATCCAACACCAGAAGGAAGGCGAACTCACCGAAGCGGAGTTCGAAGAGATCACCGAGCAACTCCGCGGCCTGGGCTATCTCGAGTAAGCGTCTCGCGATTGGGGCTCGCGGGGCGACCCGCCGCCGTGGCGTTTCCGCCCGGAACAGTGCTGTCCCGCTTCGACACGAGTCGTCCCGACTGGGGGGCCAGACAGAGGCCGCATATTCCGGACCTCCCGTCACGGGACGCTGCCGAGTCCGCGGACGATCGAGACGAACGAACGCCCGAGCGCATCATCGACGCATCAGTGTTCGAGGACGCAGCCGTCGTTTCAGTCGGTCAGCGACTGTCCCGGCGGCGAGGCGTCGATGATCTCGAGGGGCTGGCGCTCACCGCTGCGGTCGAACGCACCGAAAGACCGGTCGTCGACTTCCCAGGGCGGCACGGCCACGAAGATGACCTCCGCGAGATCGTCCCGCCGCGTCACCTCGAGTTCGCCGACAGGGTGGGAGACGAACCGGCCCTGTGCCTGCCGGGCAGGCGTCGAGAGATCGACCCCGAAGACGGCGTTGACCGGGTTGCCGGGATCGGGGAGGAAGAAATCGGTGAAAACCGGCGTGTCGTGTGGGAGCCCGTCGGCACCGTCGAGTTCGCTCGCGGGGACCACCGAGACGCCGGTCGTCACGTCGTCGGGATCGGCGTCGCTGGCGAGCGCCAGCAGGATATCGACGAGTCCGCGGGTTACGTAGACCACGGGTGTGCTATGAGTGGCCGGTAGTTAGATGTATGCCATCGGCGGCTCGAGGCGAGCGGCCGACACCGGGAGCCTCAGATCGGCAGCATCTCCCACGCCGTTTCCGCGTATAGGCGAGGCGCTCGCCTGCGGGACCGGGAGAGTGCCTCCTCGAGAACGCGCGCGGCGTCGTCCATGACGCCGGCACCGTGGCCGACGAGCACGCGTTCGGGTGCGACGCCGCGGAGGGCCCTCCGAGGGGGGGTCAGTCGCAACATCGGGTGGACGCCGAGTTGCTCGTCGCCGGTCAGGAAGTAGTCGACCGCCCCGACCGATTCGGGAACGACGAACGTCCCGTCGGCGGGGTTATAGAGGGCGACCTCCTGCCAGAAGCGGCTGTCGAGTACCGGTATCGCACGGATACCGGTATCGGAGAGTTCGTCGTCGAACCGGGCGACGGCGGCGTCGATGTCGTCGGTAACGCCCTCGAAGAACGACGGGAGATAGACGGGCACGTTGTGGCGGTTCGCGATCGCGGCGGCGTCGCGTTTGTGCCGGTCGAGTCCGACCACGACGCCGGCCACGTCGCCGAACTCGGCGACGAGTTCGTCGATCCCCTCGGCGTCGACGGGGTCGATGATCCAGACCTCGCCGTCCACCGCGATCGCGTGGCTGGCGCGTTGCATCCGTTCGTCGGGATGGGCGATCCAGCCGACGCCGCCGTCGAAGCGATCGATCTCGCGAAAGTCGGTCGCACGCTCGTCGGCACGAAAACTCATGTTGACGGGTATGGTCGCTCAGTCCATAAACGTGGGTAAACGGTACGTCACGCAGTCACCGTTGTCGGCTCGAGACTATCACTTCGATGACTACTCGCGGTCGGTGGAATCGTGTGGGCAACGCTTCTATGCACGCGCCCCGCGTACGACCGTCCATGCTAACCCGGCTGGCTTGGCTGGCGCTCGAGGCGACGGACCTCGAGCCGGTACGGAAGTTCTACGCGGAGCGGCTTGGACTGACCGTCCGCGCGCAGCGAGCGGACGAACTCGTCTTCGCGGCGGGCGAGGCCGACCTCGTGTGTCGTCGCCCCGATGCGTTCCCGCGGGGCGGATTGCACACCCACTACGCGTTCTCGATTCCCGCCGGCGAGTACGACGACTGGTGGGCCCGGCTGGCCACGACGTACGATCTCGAGGAGGCCCAATTCGGCTCCGCACGGTCGCTGTACCTGTACGATCCCGAGGAGAACTGCGTCGAACTCGGCCAGCGGGACGTGGCCGGCCCGGGCATCGACGGGATCTTCGAAGTCGTCCTCGAGGTCGAAAGCCTCGAGCGTGCGCGGGAGTTCTACGAGGACCTGGGCTTCGAGACGGTCGATACGGGCGACGACCGCAAGCGCGTGCGATTGCACGGGCCGATGGCACTGGAACTCTGGGAACCTCACCTCGGTATCGCCGACGCCCGCGGCGGCGTCCACGTCGATCTCGGATTCGAGACGGCCGCTCCCGAAGCGGCGCTCGACGCAGTGGCCGATCGCGTTCGCTCGGTCGAGCGGGCGAGCGACGACGCGGTCGTCGTACGCGATCCCGACGGTCATTTCCTGACGTTCACGTCGGCGTGAGTGGCCGGAACGGCGCGACCTGGGCTCGCGTGACTTCACGCTCTGACACTCCGAAGTTAGGACTTTACAGTCTCACCCCCTCGTGGCGACCATGTCGGTGTCCGCTCGCAGCGTGGCTGTCGTCTCCGGCAGTCTCGTCGCCGTGCTCACTGCACCCACCGGGATTGGAGCCGTCCTTGGTGGCTGGCTCGCTGCCAGCCGGACGGATGGCCCGAACGCGGGAGTGGTCACGGGCGGGACGGTCGGCACGCTCGCCGCGATCCCGTGGATGACCCTAGTGTACCTGGCAAGTGCCGGAGTAGTCGGCCGAATCGGCTATCGCGGCGAGTGGGTACGGATCGGCCTCACTCCGGCCGCGCCCGAAACACTCGGTCCGACCCAGGAAGTCACGCTTACCGTTCTCGTCGGGGCCTGAATCGTTACCGCCGCCGTTGCGGGCGGGTTCGTCGCCGGTCGGTCGGGCCACGATTAGAGCCGCTCCGTACTCACGTCGACGCCCGGCGGCGTGACGATCAGAAAGCCACGGAAGTGGACGAGTTCGCCGCCCGACTCCTTGATATCCCGTGCGAACCCGGCGGCCAACTCGTTGACATCGCCGTCGACGTTCAGAATGAGGACGTTGCCGTTTGAAATCGTCTCGAGCCACTCGTCGGGCGGCGTTTCCCCGTCGAGGACGCCGAGGACGAGGCTGCCCTCGAGATCGAGTTCGTCGTCGATGTGTTCCTCGACGGCCCGAAGATCGAGGTCGAAATCGCTCATACGGGGTGGGTCGAACCGGGGCGAGAAAAACGTTCGCCTCCAACCTTTTACGCTGCGCTCCCTCGCATTCGCTCGGTCGCTCGGTAAACGGCTGATCAAAAGCGCTCCTCTCCGTTTCGGCTCGCTACGCGAGCCTGGCTCACGGCTTCGCCGTTCGCCTGAGTGCGGCGCTACGCGCCGCGCTCTCCACATCGGTCGTCGGCCCGCTCGTTCACTCCATTCACTCGCGGCTGCTATCGAAGACAACCGATCAATCCATCGGGAACTCCTTTTGGAACCCGCGGAACTCGGTGCGGTGGGCCTCCTCGTCGGCGAGGATCGTCACCGCAACGTCCTCCGTGACGGGGTCGTTGGCCTCGGTTGCGGCCTCGATCAGCGACCGGTAGGTCTCGATGGCGTCCTCCTCGGCCTCGAGGACGCCCTCGATGACCGACTGCACGTCGGTCGTATCCGCGGGCGGCTGGAGGTCGTGTTGGTTGGCCGCGAACGATTCCGAGCCGGGTGGCGACTCGTCGAGTTGTTTCAGCCGTTCGCCGAGCAGCCGTGCGTGGTCGAGTTCCTCCTGAATGTCCTCCTCTAAGCTCGTCTTGACCTCCTCGGCGTGGATGCCGTCGAGGACGATCGCGTTGGTCTGGTAGTTCATCGCGGTCTCGAATTCGTCGATGTACGCCCCCGTCAGCAGGTCGGTGATCTCGTCGGTCGTCATAGACGCCGTCCTACCACGAGCAGCTACAAAACACTCACACGTGGTCCGGCTCGTCCGCTCCGCCGACGGCAGGCGTTCACCGGTTCTATCGTGACTCGAGGGGATGGAAGCACCGACGTTCGTTCCGGCGCAGGTCGGATCGATACCTGTGGTTGGACGAATGCCAAGTTATGTATTCATAACTCACTGAGATATGTATTCCAGAGGCTGATGGGGGAGGGGGGATGACCGAACGTCTATCGACGACCGCGCGCCAGCGCTCGCGGGTGCCGGCCGCGGCGGAACGGAGTATAATTCGCGGGGAATATTCGAGAATCGAGCCGAACGGCGAACTCCATCTAAACAGTACTAGGAGATACGATCAGATAATAGGTCGGTGCCGTCGTGCGGTTTTGTGATTGCCATGGTCGATGATGTTTAATTTGGCCGCCGAACATCGTTGGTTGCAGCGGTAGTTTTATATACATGGTCGCACCTCGGGTTGAGACACAATGTCTTCACAAGACAGCCCATCCTCTGATACCAATCAGGGGGGTCGAGTTCTTCCAGGGCACGTTAGATTCAACTGACGAAATAGAGTCAGCACGTGTCTTCGATACGACCCTCCGGGACGGCGAACAGTCGCCCGGCACTTCGTTCTCATACGACGATAAACGGCAGATCGCGTCCGTTCTGGACGAGATGGGAACCCACGTCATCGAGGCCGGGTTCCCCGTCAACTCCGACGCGGAGTTCGAAGCCGTTCGTGATATCGCTTCGGCAACGAGTTCGACGACCTGTGGGCTCGCCCGCGTCGTCGACGGTGACATCGAAGCGGCCCTCGATTCCGGCGTCGAGATGGTGCACACGTTCGTCAGCACCAGCGACGTCCAGATCGAGGATTCGATGCACGCCACCCGGGAGGAAGTCGTACAGCGCGCAGTCGAGTCGGTCGAACGCATCACCGAGGCAGGCGTAACCTGTATGTTCTCGCCGATGGATGCGACTCGAACCGACGAGGAGTACCTGCTCGAGGTGATCGAAGCGGTCACCGAGGCGGGTACCGACTGGATCAACGTTCCCGACACCTGCGGCGTCGCCACGCCGGGTCGGTTCCGGGCCATGATCGAAAAGATCTGTGCCCACACCGACGCGCGGGTCGACGTTCACGCCCACGACGACTTCGGGCTGGCCACCGCGAACGCCCTGGCCGGCATCGAAGCGGGCGCGGCGCAGGCGCAGGTCTCGGTCAACTCGATCGGCGAGCGGGCCGGCAACGCCGCCTACGAGGAGTACGTGATGGCCGTCGAGTCGCTCTACCAGTGTGACACCGGGATCGACACGACGCGCATCGCCGAACTCTCGGAGATCGTCGCGGAGAAAAGCGGCATGGACACGCCCGGCAACAAGCCGGTCGTCGGCGATAACGCCTTCTCCCACGAGAGCGGTATCCACGCCGCCGGCGTCATCGAAAACTCCGATACGTTCGAACCCGGCGTCATGACTCCCGAGATGGTCGGTGCCAAGCGCCGACTGGTCATGGGGAAACACACGGGTACCCACTCGGTCCGCGAGCGACTCGTCGAGCGCGGCTTCGAGCCTACCGACGAACAGGTCCGAGCGGTCACTCGTCGCGTCAAGGACTACGGGGCCGAGAAGCGCCGCGTCACCGTCGACGACCTCGAGCGCTTCGCCGAGGAGGCTGACATCGACCGTCAGTCCCAGGAGGAGGTGCGCGTCTGAGCGATGTCCGCCCCGTTTGCCACCGTTCGCGAGCCCTGGCTATCGCGTTCGAGCGATCGGAGCCGGATGACTCGTAAGGGTTATATCCCTCGAGGAAGCTATGTAGACAGTAATGACGGTCCGCGCTTCCCTGTCGACATCCGCACAGGCGGTCGACAGCAGCGCGCTCGCCTCGATTCGTATTGTAGGGGCACTATAGCCCCTCATCTAGTCCTTCATCACTTCAGTCCCGAATTCGCCGCATCGTTCTCCGAGCGATCAGCAATCCCCCAGATGACACACTACCGTACACCACCCGATCGCCGGCCCACGGCGGGAGGCAACCGATGAGCGAACGCGCAGCAAAGATTCCGCCAGCGGAAGAGGAACAGGACGGCGACCCGATCACCGACAGCGCCGCGCCCGACGCGGTCGCCGAGACCGCCGACTCCGAGACGACCGACCCCGTGACCACGGGTGCCGAGGCCGTCGTCCGCGCATTGGAGAACGCGGGCGTCGAGTACGCCTTCGGCGTGCAAGGCGGGGCGATCATGCCCGTCTACGACGCCCTCTACGATTCGGACATTCGGCACGTCACGATGGCCCACGAGCAGGGCGCGGCCCACGCGGCCGACGCCTACGGCATCGTCTCGGGCGAGCCGGGCGTCTGTCTCGCGACCTCTGGACCCGGCGCGACCAACCTCGTGACCGGCATCGCCGACGCCGACATGGACTCGGACCCGCTGCTCGCGCTGACGGGCCAGGTCCCGACGGAGTTCGTCGGCAACGACGCCTTCCAGGAAACCGACACGACCGGCGTCACGACCCCGGTCACGAAGGACAACACCTTCGCGAGCGATTCGGACCGCGTCGGCAGCGACGTCAGCGAGGCCTTCGCCCTCGCTCGCGAGGGCCGTCCGGGACCGACTCTGGTCGACCTGCCGAAAGACGTCACGAACGGCGAGACCGACCGCGAGCCCGACGCCCCGACCGTTCCGGACACTTATCAGGTCCAAGAACGGGCGGAGTCGGACCTCGTCGCCGCGGCGGCCGAGCGGATCGAGAACGCGTCCCGTCCGGTCATGCTGCTCGGCGGCGGCGTCATCAAGGGCGACGCCACCGACGCCTGCCGCGAGTTCGCCATCGAACACGAGATCCCGGTCATCACCACGATGCCCGGCATCGGCGCGTTCCCGGAGGATCACGAACTCTCCCTCGAGATGGCGGGCATGCACGGCACCGGCTACGCCAACATGGCGGTCACCCACTGTGATACGCTGCTCGGGATCGGAACCCGGTTCGACGACCGCCTGACTGGCGGCATCGAGACCTTCGCGCCCGACGCGGAGGTCATCCACGTCGACATCGATCCCGCCGAAATCTCGAAGAACATCTACGCTGACTATCCGCTGGTCGGCGACGCCGAAACGGTCGTCGAGCAGTTAGCCGCAGCCGTCGACGAGTCGCCCGAAGCCACGAAGTGGCGCGCCCAGTGCCAGCAGTGGAAATCCGACTACTCGATGGCCTACGACGCGCCGGAGGACAAGCCGGTCCAACCGGAGTTCGTCGTCGAGGCCTTGGACGAGGCCACGGGCGACCGCGCGATCGTCACCACCGGTGTCGGCCAACACCAGATGTGGGCCTGCCAGTACTGGACCTACACCGAGCCACGAACCTGGGTCTCGAGTCACGGGCTGGGCGCGATGGGGTACGGACTGCCCTCGGCGATCGGCGCGCGGCTCGCGGCCGACGACGATCAGGAGGTCGTCTGCATCGACGGCGACGGCTCGTTCCTGATGACGCTGCAGGGGCTGTCCGTCGCCGTCCGCGAGGAACTCGACATCACCGTCGCCGTGCTCAACAACGAGTACATCGGCATGGTTCGACAGTGGCAGGACGCCTTCTTCGACGGCCGCCACTCCGCGTCGGACTACGGCTGGATGCCCGAATTCGATAAACTCGCAGAGGCGTTCGGCGCTGAAGGGTTCCGGATCGACGACTACGATGACGTCGCCGACACGATCGATGCCGCGATCGCCTACGACGGCCCCTCGGTGATCGACGTCCACATCGATCCCGACGCGAACGTCTACCCGATGGTTCCGAGCGGCGGCGACAACGGCCAGTTCGCGCTGGCGGAGGAGCAGCTATGAAGCGCGGACTCGAGGGACCACCGCCGGAGGAACGGCCAACCCCCGCGGGACGGCGCAACAAGCAGGGCATTCGCATCGATCCCGAGGTCGAAGCGACCCACGAGCCCCGACGCACCGTCATCTCCGCGCTGGTCGAACACGAGCCCGGCGTGCTCTCGGACGTCTCGGGACTGTTCTCGAGGCGGCAGTTCAACATCGAGAGCCTGACCGTCGGCCCGACCGAAGACGAGGATCGCGCGCGAATCACGATCGTCGTCGAGGAGCCCGACCCGGGGATCGATCAGGTCGAGAAACAACTGCGCAAGCTCGTGCCGGTCATCGCCGTGCGCGAACTCGAGCCCGACGCGATGCGGCGCGAACTGGCGCTCGTGAAAGTCGCCGCCGCGGACCCCGCAGCGGTCAGCGCCGTCGCGGACATGTACGACGCGACGGCCGTTGACTCGAGTCCCGAGACTGCCACCTTCGAGATCACGGGCTCGCGACAGAAGATCGAAGCCGCGGTCGAGACGTTCAGCCGGTTCGGGATTCGAGAGATTTCCCGGACGGGGACGACGGCGCTGGCACGCGGCACGGACCGGACCGCGGCCCCCGGAGCGACAGCACAGTCCGCCGACGAGGCGAACCACAACGAGACATCCCAGACAGCAGACGATGACTGACGAATTCACCACCGACATTTACTACGACGACGACGCGGACGTATCGACCCTCGACGACGACACCGTGGCCGTGCTCGGCTACGGCAGCCAGGGCCACGCCCACGCGCTGAACCTCCACGAGAGCGGGGTCGACGTGGTCGTCGGGCTGCGCGAGGGATCGGCCTCGCGATCGGCCGCCGAAGCGGACGGGCTGACGGTCACGACGCCGGCCGACGCGGTCTCCCAGGCGTCCTACGTCTCCGTACTGGTGCCCGACACCGTGCAGGCGGACGTGTACGCGAACGCCATCGCGCCGAACCTCGAGGCGGGTGACACGCTCCAGTTCGCCCACGGGCTGAACATCCACTACGCCCAGATCGAGCCGCCGGAGGACGTCGACGTGACGATGGTCGCCCCCAAGAGCCCGGGTCACCTCGTCCGGCGCAACTACGAGAATGACGAGGGGACACCCGGCCTGCTGGCGGTCTATCAGGACACGACTGGCGACGCCGACGAGCGCGCACTGGCGTACGCGAAAGCCATCGGCTGTACGCGAGCGGGCGTCATCGAGACGACGTTCCGGGAGGAAGTCGAATCCGACCTCTTCGGCGAGCAGGCCGTCCTCTGTGGCGGCGTCACCTCGCTGGTCAAACACGGCTACGAGACGCTGGTCGACGCCGGCTACTCGCCGGAGATCGCCTACTTCGAGTGTCTCAACGAACTCAAACTGATCGTCGATCTGATGTACGAGGGCGGCCACGCCGAGATGTGGGATTCCGTCTCCGACACCGCCGAATACGGTGGACTGACCCGCGGCGACCGCATCGTCGACGAGACCGTTCGTGAGAACATGGAGGAGACCTTAGCGGAGATCCAGAACGGCGAGTTCACGCGCGAGTGGATCCTCGAGAACCAGGCCGGCCGCCCGAGCTACAACCAGCTTCGGGAGGCGGAAAAGAACCACGAGATCGAGGCGGTGGGCGAGCGACTGCGCGATCTGTTCGCGTGGGCCGAGGAAGAATCGGACGAAACCGACGACGAGTCCGTCCCGGTGCGGGCGGACGACTAACAACGACCCCGAACAACCATGAACGAAACCGACGACACGACAGAGACGATGGCCACTGTCAGCCACACCAACCCCTACACGGGACGGACGGCCGGCCAGCTGTTCAGCCGCGGACCGACCGTCGTAGCGGACGGTGGCGAGCCCGAATCGACCCCGACCGAGACCGACGAGGAGGACGAACAGGCGGAGCGACGAACGGAGATGCGCGACGTCGACCACACGCCGCCGCACAGTGCCGACGACGCGAATCGCGTCTTCGAGCGCGGCGTCGAGCACGGCGACACCGTAGAGGACGAGGAATGAGCGCGGAAACGCTGTACGACAAGGTCTGGGATCGCCATACGGTCACCACGCTCCCGACCGGGCAGGACCAGCTGTTCGTCGGGCTCCACCTCATCCACGAGGTGACGAGCCCCCAGGCGTTCGGGATGCTCCGCGAGCGCGACCTCGAGGTCGCCTATCCGGAACTGACCCACGCGACGGTCGACCACATCGTCCCGACGGCCGACCAGTCCCGTCCCTACGAGGAGGACGCGGCCGAGGAGATGATGGCCGAACTCGAAGAGAATGTCCGCGACGCGGGCATTGACTTCTCGGACCCGACGACGGGCGATCAGGGAATCGTCCACGTCATCGGCCCGGAGCAGGGCCTGACCCAGCCCGGCAAGACGATCGTCTGTGGCGACAGCCACACTTCGACCCACGGCGCGTTCGGCGCGCTCGCCTTTGGCATCGGGACCTCCCAGATCCGCGACGTGCTCGCGACGGGCACCGTCGCCATGGAGAAACAGAAGGTCCGCAAGATCCAGGTCGACGGCGAACTCGGCGACGGCGTCGAAGCGAAGGATATCATCCTCGAGATCATCCGTCGCCTGGGCACCGAGGGCGGCGTCGGCTACGTCTACGAGTACGCCGGCGAGGCCATCGAGAGTCTGGGCATGGAAGGGCGGATGTCGATCTGTAACATGTCCATCGAGGGCGGCGCTCGCGCGGGCTACGTCAACCCCGACGAGACCACCTACGAGTGGCTGAAAGAGACGGACTACTTCCAGGAGAATCCGGAGCGCTTCGAGGAACTCAAACCCTACTGGGAGTCGATCCGATCCGACGAGGACGCCGACTACGACGACGTCGTCCACATCGACGCCGACGAACTCGAGCCGGTCGTCACCTGGGGAACCACGCCCGGACAGGGGGTCGGGATTTCCGACCCGATTCCGGAGCCGGAGTCGCTGCCCGCGGAGAAACAGGACACCGCCCGACGCGCGCAGGAACACATGCGCGTCGAGCCCGGCGAGACGATGGCGGGCTACGACATCGACGTGGCCTTCCTCGGGTCCTGTACCAACGCCCGCCTGCCTGACCTGCGACGCGCGGCCCGGATCGTCGAGGGTCGGGAAGTCGCAGACGACGTCCGCGCGATGGTCGTCCCCGGCAGCCAGCGCGTTCAGGAGGCCGCCGCGGAGGAAGGGCTCAAGGACACCTTCGAGGAGGCCGGCTTCGAGTGGCGCAACGCCGGCTGTTCGATGTGTCTGGGGATGAACGAGGACCAACTCGAGGGCGACGAGGCCTGTGCCTCTTCCTCGAACCGGAACTTCGTCGGTCGACAGGGCTCGAAGGACGGGCGGACCGTCCTGATGAACCCGCGGATGGTCGCGGCGGCAGCGATCACCGGGGAAGTCTCCGACGTACGCGATCTGAAGGAGGTGACCTCGGTATGACGGACGAGGTCGAGATTCCGGCAGTCGACTCCGTTTCGGGGTCGGGCGTCCCGATCCGGGGCAACGACATCGACACCGACCAGATCATTCCCGCACGGTTCATGAAGGTCGTCACCTTCGACGGGCTGGGTGAGTTCGCGTTCTTCGATCTGCGGTTCGATGACGACGACGCCCAGAAGGAGCACCCGTTCAACGAGGACCGCTATCAGGACTCCTCGGTACTGGTCGTCAACAGCAACTTCGGCTGTGGCTCCTCGCGCGAGCACGCCCCGCAGGCGCTGATGCGCTGGGGGATCGACGCGATCATCGGCGAGAGCTTCGCCGAAATCTTCGCCGGCAACTGTCTGGCGCTTGGCATCCCAACCGTCACAGCAGACAGCGAGACGATCGAAGCCCTCCAGGACTGGGTCGACGCGAACCCCGACGGCGAACTCGAGATCGATGTCGAGGCCGAGGAAGTGACCTACGGCGATCGGACCATCGATGTCACCGTCGACGATGCCCAGCGGAAGGCCCTCGTGGAGGGCGTCTGGGACACGACGGCGCTGATGAAGTCCAACGCGGACGCAGTCCGCGAGACGACTCGAGCGTTGCCCTACGTCGACGACGCGGCGATTCCCGAAGCGGAGTAGTCTCGCACTCACCCGCTCGAGTGCGGGCTTTGATCGATTTATTATTCATAAGAAATTTAATACTTCTGAGCGGTCGCTACAGAGGCGAAGAAGACTGGGTACCGCGTCAGCGGTGCGGACACGAATAATTCTGCTTGATCTGTTTGGGTCGGAATCGGTCGCAGCGGATCTATTGGAGCAAGTTCGCTGATGTGAAGGTATTACCTGACCACATTACCGTCCTGACCGAACAGTCAGAAACGGAAGTTACAGAGATTTTCAACAGTATTTGTGTGATGATTTCGATCACATCTTCAGGACGATTCACGGGCGCATCGAGCGCCCTGTCGAACCGCTCGATGCGCCTTCTCTCGATCTCGTTAGACTGGTCTAAGTTGATAAAGTGTAGTCTCTGCCGGAAAAGAGGACGCGAGCGCGACCAGATGTCGCGCTCGCGTGGCTTGTCTACATGTGGACGAAGTTCGTACGGAAGCGACAAACCACCCGTGTTCATTCTTGCTGATCGTGGTACCAGCGACCGCTACGTAATTTCGATGAAAGCCGCAGACGAATCGAAGGTTCGGCTCCTGCTGGCCGACTGCCAGCAGAAGTCGCTAACCTTCTTTACTGATGGCTTTTGAGCGTACGAACCGCTTGAGGGGGATGATGAATTCGACCGGGAATACGTTGTCCATGGTGACGGCGAATACGCTGATGACAAGGTCCATATCAATACCTGCGGGGCCACTGTCGCGTCAGCGACGCGCGGCTTTTGTCCCATCAGGCATCGCTAAAAACAAGTTGACGAAATATCTTAGAGCGGTCCAACCCCGGTCGGGAATTATATCAAAAACCGGGACGACTACGTAAGAACGTTGATTAATACACACTCTAGTTGATTTGAGTAGACTGGGATCGTTTCTACTCGTGGTGGCTTGAGTTCCGTAACATAGAAATCTGTGTGGATGTGTTGAAGTTCACTTCTTGGGGTGTTATGAGCAGGTGATCTGCGAACCCCCGCAGTAATTTCATCTGTATACTTATCATGAGTTTCATGTCGGGTTCTAAAGTAAGGAACTGGAATATCAACTATGGTTGATCATTTCTTTTTGTCATCAAAATATCTGTCTATTCTAAGCGGGTAATTCTGTATTTCAGTCTGTGAATTTGGAACACGATGAATATATCTCTAACAAGTAGTGCGAAAGTGATATAATCAGGTGGAATAACTGTCCAATTTGGCTAAATCAATCTAATTTTCGCTTGCTGTTGGTGAGGTAACGGTGTCGTTTCCCTGGTTTACCGGTAGGGACGTTGGAACCGATCGTAGAGTCGGATAGGGAAATTGGATCACCGATGACATTCTCGGCTAGTTATTAAATATCACAGAGGCTATCTCGAAATATTTGTAAAGTATTCGGTCTTTTCTCTGTATTTTTGGACCTTTTTAGGATCTATCCGCTCGACCGACCAGATGAGTGATTCACCATTGGGATGGACATGTCCGTATAGTCCAATATATTCACTTTCTTCAGTAGCTTCACCAATCGTAGAGAACTGTTTGTCTATTCCACTGATCTCTCCCGTCACTTCGAAATATTCCGCTTTCTCCTCCCAAATATTAGGTACATACTCTTGATACGGTGGTATCGAGGTATTATCTATGTCCTTCCCGTGTTGATTTGATTCTATCGTTATCGTTTCAGCTACCGGTTCTGACTCGGCAGCACGAATCATCACTGTTATATCTACACTTTCACCATACATATTTATTATTGATATGTATATTAATCGTACCTCTTCGGAAATTAGGTGCGAAGCACAACCGGCAGTACTCGATATAAGTCCGACAGCAGCTTTTCCAAGTAGATTTCTTCTTCTGGAATCCATTTGAATAAGAGTTGTATTTGACCCACACTATAATAGATATATTGATTGTGATTCCTATGATATTCTATTTTAATTATATATGAATTACTTATTTGGGTTAAAAGTTACGTCACATTCGACAGAGGCATTTTTGCTCCAGTATAATTTTTCATCATTCTTCACTGACCGTTGCATAAGGATTGGTGGAACGCCTTCTTCCATCATTTTCTTTGTTTCATTAGGCTTAATGGGTACGATACCGTGATCTCTGAGTTCAGACTTACTTAACGACTCTATACGAGATTGGCCCGCGGATTGGGAAGTTCCACTGTATGTTGTTGGTGGGAGACCTCCATTTGAAAATTGGAGTTGATATTCGGCCTCGGACTCCCACGCAGAATACGAGGGATCGATTTTACTATTTACCGTCATATATGTAACTGGGCAACTGTCTTCACATATTTCTTGATCAACAACCAGCCAAGAATAATGCGAAACAGATTGGCGTCCGGCCCACCACGATTCACTCCACTTGATTCTATCAGAAGATCCAGAGTCAAAGTCTCCAGATGAAGTATATGCATCATAAAGTCCAGAGAAAAATGAATAGGGCGGTGCAAATTGTCCGATTGCGAATTCGACTGTCGATTTTGCAATTTCGTCCACATTTCCCCCGTCCCCATCAGAAACATTGGTCCACTTCCATATCGCCTCAGACGAATTTGGTTTCAGATTGAACTCACCTGCTCCGTGATCTGCTAATTCTGCTTCCAAGGAATGACCTTCAATGCCGAACGATCCTTGCCCGTGCGGTGTTATGTTTGTCCAGCAACTACAAACGTCAAAAACGTATTCTTCGCGATCCCCTATCGGTCTAGAAACTGTATTTGATCCCCAGAATCTCAAAACAGATGAGAGAACCATATCAGCGTCCTCGTCTCCGCCAACTTTTCCAGGATCATAACATTTCCACTGATCTTTGTAATCGTGATCATCAGCTGCAGCGTGCGAAGCGAGTCCAGTACCTGCGATTATTGATGCTGACGTTCCAACCGTGTGCATGAACTTTCTACGGTTCGCCATATTTCAATTATAGCTTAAATCCTATAATATATATATTTTGCTATTTTAGAAGCAAAAAGATAGTTGCCGTCGGCAGGAGCACGGGCGTGCAACGGTGACAACCTATAACACGGACTACGCCGGGAGTTGCGTCGCGTTTGACTCGATTCGAGTCAGTTGTTTGCCTCTCGGTCCGGCGACTTCCAGCAGGTCTGCGGTATCGTCTTCGAGAAAGTCCGAGGGGAGGTGACCCTGTTCGTAGTTGGTGACAACCGTTTCGAGCACCTTGAGCGCAGATGCTGCGGTTTCGGCGGTATCGTAGTGTTTCGGATGGCTGTTCTCAGTTAGCGTCGCGACTCTCGCTGCAAGCGTGTCATTGGCGATCGCCTGATCGCGGACGGATTCATCCAAACAGGTCGCGAGTTTCTCGCGTGTCTCGAGGCACGCTTCGTACTGATCGAGCCATTCCTCCATTGCTTCGAGTCCCGTGATGGCCATCTGTGCGCCCTGCAGCGTCGACAGATCGTAGTCAAGATCGATATCGATCGTCACCGGTTCGGGCGTCCGATACCGTAGCTTCTGGTATCGCTCCGAGAGTTGTTCGAAGCGAGCGTTTGCGATGGCCTGCGTTTCCAGCGCGTCGTCGATGACGCGACTAACCGAGTCCACTGGTGTCACTGCCCCGGCCCAGACGACGGATGCATATAGCGTGAGGATAGTCCACTCCTCGACGGTGAACGCGGGTACCAATCCCAACGCATACGCAACGATGCCGACGACCACTGGTGTACTAAGTCCAACAAAACTCACCAACGAAACCTGCTGTGGCGTGTTTCCGATCGCCATCCAGAAGTTCGACTTGTTGAATCGGTAGAGGAACACGATACCGATGACGGTGAGTCCCAACATACCCGATAAATCGGACAAGAACGAGACGAGATAGTACAGGACAACCGCCATAATGGCGGTAGCTAACGTCAAAACGTAGGTCATTACGTTCTTTACCGCTGGATGCTCGCTTGCCAGTCCCGCAGGTGCCCGGAGCCCAAACATGACCCACGCCACGAAAGAACTAGCCCCTACCATCCCGGTTGCGAAGGCGGCTACCGACACTGGCGAGTGAAGGTCAGCGATCGGAAACGGCGGGCTGAGCGTGTCGACCGGTCCGAGAGCTAATAGTAATGTCGTTCCGAGCAGAAGACCGCCGAAAAGCGAGGCGATCATAGAGGCTACGACGGTGTACCGTGGATAGAAGTCACCGAACGCAATTCCTTTCAAAATTGCAATCTGTGATTGATCTTGGTATGATTCAGGCATCATTTTCCCCACATTCAATAATCACTGTAAAGACTTTTGACTTAGGGTGAAAATTACTAAACTATTATATTTATGCCAGTCAATGGCGGTCAAAAGGCACATTCTCATCGCCGCGTCCAGTTAGGATCCGCCCGATACGATCGGCTGGATTCGAAATCGAATCACTTTCGATCTCCCGCTGCCACCGCTACACCGTGACTCACCAAATCGCCGTTATTCCGGGCGACGGGATCGGACGGGAAGTGACACCCGCCGCGGTCGAAGTGCTCGAGTCCCTCGAGATCGACTTCGAGTTCGTCGAGGCCGACGCGGGCGATGCGGTACAGGCGGAGACCGGCGAGGCGCTGCCCCAGGAGACCTACGACCTCGCGGCGTCGGCCGACGCGACGCTGTTCGGCGCGGCCGGCGACACCGCGGCGGACGTCATCCTGCCGCTTCGTACCGCGGTCGACTCGTTCGTCAACATCCGCCCCGCGAAGGCCTATCCCGGTATCGACGCGGTGCGTCCCGAGACGGACCTAGTCTTCCTCCGGGAGAACACCGAGGGCGTCTACGCGGGCCACGAGGACCGCCTGACGCAGGATGTCTCGACGCTTACCCGCGTCGTCACCGAGTCGGCCTCGGAACGGCTCGCCGAGTTCGCCTGCGAGTACGTCGACGGCGACGACCACGACGGCTTCTCGATCGTGCACAAGGCGAACGTCATGCGCGAGACGGACGGCCTCTTCCGCGACACGGTTAAGAGCGTCGCCGACGAGCACGGCGTCGAGACCGAGGAGGTCCTGATGGACGCCTTCGCGACGCGGGTCTGTCTCGACCCCGAACAGTTCGACGTGGTCGTCTGCCCGAACCTCGCGGGCGATGTCCTCTCGGACCTCGCGGCCGGCCTCGTCGGCGGCCTCGGTCTCCTCCCCAGTGCCAACGTCGGCCCCGATCGCGCCCTGTTCGAACCCGTCCACGGCACCGCACCCGACATCGCCGGACAGGGGATCGCGAACCCCGCCGCGACGATCATTTCCGCCGCGATGCTGCTCAAGTACCTCGGTTACGACGAGGCGAGCGCGGCCGTCCACGACGCGGTCGAAGCGACGCTCGAGAACGGACCGCGGACGCCGGATCTGGGCGGCGACGCCACGACCGCGGACGTGACTGCGGCGATCATCGACCGACTGTAAGCGACGGATCGCTCGCCGTTTTTTAGTGGCCCGCGACCGCCGACGGGTGTATGGATCGGAACGACAGGGCAGTGACCGCCTTTGCCATGCTCGGCCACGCCGCGTTCCACACCTACGAACTGGTGATCCCGATCTTCGTCGTCAGTTGGCTCGAGGCGTTCTCGACGACGCCGGCGTTTCTCGGCGGCATCGTCGGCGCGAGCTACGCCCTGATCGGCGTCGGCGCGCTCCCGACGGGGCTGCTGGCAGACCGGGTCAGTTCCAAGCGGCTCATCCTCGCCTGTCTGCTCGGGATGGGCGGTGCCTTCGCGCTCGTCGCCGTCGCTCCGACCGTCGCCGTCCTGACGGTCGGATTGCTGCTGTGGGGCGCGGCGGCGAGCCTCTATCATCCGGCGGGCCTGGCGCTGCTCAGCCGCGGGACGAAAGAACGGGGCACCGCCTTCGCGTACCACGGCGCTGCGGGTAACGTCGGCGTCGCGACCGGGCCGTTGCTCGCGGCAGTCCTGTTGGCGTTCGTCGACTGGCGGACCGTCGCCGCGTTGCTCTTCGTGCCGGTCCTCATCGCCGCGGTCGTCGGGGCGCGACTGGAGTTCGACGAGACCGCCGGTACCTCGGCTCGCGGTGCGGACGACGCCGGCACGGTTGGCGAGGGACCGCGCGGTCTCGCGGCGTTTCTCGCGGGTTCGCGGCGGCTGTTTACCGTCGGCTTCGGTCTCGTCTTCGCGATCGGTATCCTCTATGGCCTCTACTACCGGGCGGCGTTTACCTTCCTGCCGGACATTCTGGCGGCCCTGCCGCTGCTCGACCCGATCACGGTCGTCGGCCGCTCGTTCGACCCCAGCCAGTACGTCTACTCGGGACTCCTGCTCGTCGGCGGGAT
>NZ_AOIJ01000040.1 GCF_000337175.1 Natrinema gari JCM 14663
CCTCGCGCCATCAGAGATGTGTATAAGAGACAGGGAAGCGATCTCGGCGTACACGCCGGCCGACGCGAGGGGACTCTCCTTCGGCTACACGTACACCGCGATCTTCGGGGTCGGGGCGCTCGGATCGTCGCTCGCGGGGCTGCTTCTGACGCGATCGACGCCGACGGCGCTGTTCGCCGTCGTCGCCGCCTGCGCCGTGATCGCCGCCGTCATCGGCGGGACGCTCCGTCGCCGCTCCGCGCGGCGGCCTCGAGACGGCGTCACCGCGGACGATTGAGCCGTCGCAGTGGGTCGACCGACTGGCTCAGCCACCGAGCCTCGGCCCGGGAGTTATCAGGGGAGCCGTAGTACCGGCGGCCATGCCTCGAGACGACACCCTCGCCGGGGTCGACTCGCGAACCGTCGACACCGGCCGCCTCGACACGCACTTCCTCGAGTCGGGCGGTCACGGTCGAGCCACTGACGGTGGCCGGACGATCGTCTTTCTCCACGGCAACGTCTCGTCCTCGCGGTTCTTCGAGGACGTACTGGCGGCGCTCCCGGGGCGTCACCGCGCGATCGCGCCCGATCTACGAGGGTTCGGTGATTCGGAGCCGAAACCGGTCGACGCGACGAACGGGCTCGGCGACTTCGAAGCCGACGTTCGTGCGCTGGTCGCCGAACTCGGCCTCGAGAGGCCCGTCGTTCTCGTCGGCTGGTCCAACGGCGGCGGGGTCGCCATGCGGTACGCGATCGACCACCCGGCCGATGTCGCCGAGCTCGTGCTCGTCAATCCGCTCTCGCCGTACGGCTTCGGCGGGACGAAAGACACTGTGGGGACACCGTGTTTCGACGATTACGCCGGCTCCGGCGGCGGGCTCGGTAGCGACAGGTTCGTCGCGGGGCTGGCGAACCGCGACCGGAGCGAGGAGGGCCGCGCCGCGCCGCGAAAGGTACTGCGAACCTACTACGTCGATCCGACCTACGAGTTCGACGACAATCGGGAGGAATCGTATCTGACGGGGATGCTCGACACGGCGACCGGTGACGCGCACTATCCGGGCTCGTGGGAGTCGAGCGACAACTGGCCCGGCATCGCACCGGGTGAAACCGGCGTGAACAACGCCATCTCGCCCAAATACTGCGATCTCGAGGCGATTACCGAAATCGATCCCGACGAGAAACCGCCCGTGCTGTGGCTCCGCGGCGATTCGGACCAGATCGTCTCGAACGCCTCCCTGTTCGATCTCGGGACGCTGGGCCGAATGGGTGAACTACCCGATTGGCCCGGCGAGGACGTCTTCCCGCCCCAGCCGATGGTCGACCAGACCCGCGCCGTCCTCGAGACCTACGCGGATCGCGGCGGCGAGTTCGAGGAGGTCGTCTTCGGCAACACGGGCCACACACCGCATCTCGAGGTCCCTGGCGACTTCACCGACCGGCTCGAGGCCGTCCTGCACGGCTGAGGGGATTTGACACGCCCGTGTTCAGATTTCTGGCCGGCGCTACGGGCGGGCGTTTCGCGCCGGCGTCGCGTCCCGTTCTGCTTCCGCTTCTGCTTCGTCGGTCGCTCCCTCGCTGCGCATCGATCGCAGGGTCGACAGGCCGCCGTTTCGGGTCACCCCCTTCGAGATTCTGACGCCGTCGAACGTCCCCTCCCAGCGGCTGTCGCTCGCGCCGAGGTGATCCATGTAGTACGCGAACGCACTGAGCCACAGGAGGACGGCCGTGAGTGCGAGGAAGGCGATCCCCGAGACGATCGGGGACGGGCCGACCGCGCCGACCGCGATGCCGGCGACGACGTAGACGAACGCAGCGATCACCATGAGGACGGTGATCGTCGCGAACATGTCGTTGACGGCCGTCACCCGAGCGTTGTGCTCGATCCAGCGCCCGTAGCTGCGAAGCAGTCGCACTTCGAACCGATCCGCGTCGGCCGCGGGATCGGCTCGAGCCGTCGCGAGGGCGACATCGACCGCATCGCCGTCGATGCCGCCCCTGAGGTTCGAGGCAGTGTACGTCACGCCGGCGAGTCCAGTCGACGCAAGCAGGAGGAGCGCGCTGGCGATCGTAAAGAGGTTGATGAAGGGATCGACATCGAGTTGCGTCTGGACGACGATCGAACCGCCCGTGACGACCAGCCCGATCAACAGGAGGTTCGCCTTCAGGATCTCGATCGCTTTCTCGTCGATCTCTTGGATGCGCTCGACCTGATAGTCGAACGTGAGTCGAAGTTCTTCCCGGGCCAGCTCGAGGGGCTCTCGGTCGAGGTCATCCCCCGCCATCGGCGATCCGTTGGGATCGGGCTCCCCGTCGTCCCGACTATTCATCGGTCATCGTTTTTCACTCCGATGGTAAATAACCGCCTCCGATCCCGATCGAACCACCGCCGTCCGACGGATCGATTTCAGGCGATCTCGAGGGCGTCCCGATCGGCCCCCGCCAGTTCGACCAGTGCGTCGGCCTCGAGCAGGTGACACTCGCCTGGCACGACGAGCAGATGCAGCGGATCGCCGAACTCCCGAGTCGCCAGTTCGGACATCGTCCCGGCCTCGACGAGCGGCTCGGGACTGCCCGCACGGGCGACGACGACGCCCACGAGGTCGGGATAGTCGGTCGCGAGTAGTTCCGCACCGACATCGGCAGTCATGAACTCCCCGCGCTCCGCTTTGATGTCCAGATAGACGACCGTATGCAGGCCGTCGGCCCGGTTGTCGTCGATCGTCTCCGTCACGCTCGCGGGGAGGCCATCGGCCCCGTGGGCGTAGGGAAACGGCAGCGTCGTCGCCGGTCCGAAGCGGTAGTTCTGCAGGCCGGTCAGCGCGCTGGTAGCCGTCTGGGCGGTGACGCCGTTGATCACGCGGGTCTCGATCCCGCGGTCGTGGGCCCGCAGGCGGAGGTCGACGTGGGTCGTCGAGATCATCGTGTCGCCCGCGGTGAGGAACGCGACGTTCTCGCTCTCGGCCGCCTCGAGCATGTCGTCGGGGTGTTGTTCGACGCCAGCGCGGTCCCGGGTCTCGATCTCGATGTCGTGGTAGGACTCGAGGTCCTCGATGGTCGTTCCGATCAGTTTACTCGTGTAGAATTCGGCGTAGACGCGGTCGGCCGCCCGAAGCGCCTCCCGTCCCTCGACGGTGATCGAGCGCTCGTCGTAGAGACCGAGACCGATGAAGGTGAGCATAGGCGGTCGTACTGCCAGCACCCGGAATACCCTTTCGAGACGACTCACGATCCCCCGGCGTTCGGACTCGCTACTCGTCGACGGTTGCGACCGCTTCGATTTCGACCAGGTGTTCGGGATCGATCAACCGCTGTACCTCGACCATGCTACACGCCGGACGAACGTCCGCGAAGAACTCGCCGTGTGCCTCGCCGACCGCCTCCCAGTCCTCGATGTCGGTCACGTATATGCGCGTGCGGACGACATCCTCGAGCGTTGCACCCACCTCCTCGAGTGCGTCCTCGATGAGCTCGAGCGCACGGACGGTCTGGGCGTACGGATCCCCGGGAGCAACGACGGTACCGTCCTCGGCGGTCGCCGTCGTTCCCGAGACGTGTACCTGTGACTCGGTGCGGATAGCGCGGGAGTACCCGACTCGCGGTTCCCACTCGGTACCACTCGAGACCGTCTCTCTGTCCATGTGCTAATCTCGAGACAAAGCGTGAAAAACACCTGCCAGACGCCGTGGCCGCGCTCGTCCTCGATGGCCGGTTGGTTCGAGTCAGAAGCCGATGTGCGATGTCGATGCGGGACCGTCGTCGTTTCCGTCGTCCCCGTCGTCGATCCCGCCTGCGTGGGCGAACGTCAGGTCGTCGTCGGTCAGGTAGACGACGCCGTCATCGACGCTGATATCGACGGACGGCAGCGTCGTCTCGGCCGCCTCCCCGTTATCGCAGTAGCCCGAACACGCGTCGAACATCGAGCCGTGTTTCGGACAAATGAGGTGGCCGTCACGCATCGCGACGCCACGTCCCGTATCGAACCGCTGAGCTTCGTGGGTGCAGCGATTGATCCACGCTGCGACGCCGTCGTCCCCGGACCGACTGCTCGTCGAGTCGTGCTCG
Source organism: Natrinema gari JCM 14663 (assembly GCF_000337175.1). Taxonomy (GTDB): domain Archaea; phylum Halobacteriota; class Halobacteria; order Halobacteriales; family Natrialbaceae; genus Natrinema; species Natrinema gari. The sequence continues at coordinate 4,045 of NZ_AOIJ01000040.1, forward strand.
ACACTGTCCTCGCAGGGGACGAGGACTGCTTCGTCCGGTTCACCGTACTGATCCCGAACCGTAAACAGCCACGATCGATTCTCGGAGACCGTCTCGACGGTCGTGAGTCGCGTCCGGTCGTTCATCTCGAGCGAACAGTATGGGCGTCGAATAGAAAACGCTCCCGGCGGCGTCACAATCACAGCACCCCCGGCCGGACGACGACCCCGTACCGATCGCTCACTCGCTCTCGATGTCCCGTGCCGCCTGGCGGATCAGGTCGTCGTCGATGTGCTCGAGCAGTCGTTTCTGCCCGCGCTCGGTCCGGCGCTCGATCTCGGCCGCGGAGAGATGCGTCGCGAGCCTGCGGTCGACCTCCCGCTCGCGGAGTGCGGCGAGTCGCGCCGCCTCGAGGCCGTGATCGTCGGGCAATCGCTCGTCGAAACGCTCGCCCACCTGCTCGCGGTCGCTCCGCTCGTCGTCGAACTCCGCCGCTCGACGCATCCAATCGTAGTGGTTCGCTATCGGGTCGGGATAGCCCCGCTCTCGTCGAACGGCCTCGACGACGGTGATTCCCACGCGCGTGCCGCGTCCGGCGGCCATACTCGCCTGGTAGCCGGTCTCGCCGTACGGTGACGCGACGAAGAGCCCGTCGACCGGCGTGGTCCCGTCGCTCTCGGCGTAGCGCTTGTCGAAGTGCTCGCGTTCCGCGCCGCCGTACTCGACCGTCTCGAACATCGCCGTCTCGTCGTCGAGTCCGCGCATGTACTCGCCGTCGTAGCGCGTTGCCGCGATCACCCGGCGAGCGGTGACCCCATCCCCGTCCTGCGTGCGAACGCGGAACCCCTGGTGATCCTCGGCGCGCTCGAGTGACTCGACGAGGTCGGCGACGATCTCACACCCCGCCTGCTCGGCGTGGTCGTGTATCAGTCCATACAGCGTCTCGATGTCGATCCCCGCCGGGAAGCCGAGGTAGTTCTCGAGGTAGGCACAGCGCCGAATCGAGGACCGCCCGCGGTCGAAGACGACCGTGTCCAGACCGTATCGAGCGGTGACGACGCCGGCTGCACAGCCCGCGGGACCGCCGCCGATCACGACGACGTCGTGATCTACCGCCTCCGCCGCATCGCCCGTCTCCGACGCCCTCATGGTTCGAACGCTCCGGTGACGATATCCGCGACCGCCTGGCGGTCGAACAGGTCGTTGTTACTGGTGACATCGCCGAACGTTTCCGGGTAGAGTTGTTTCGCCCCGCGTTCGGTCAGGAAGAGATTGTGGATCGGTCCCTGACGGAGATAGCCACCCCGATAGACGCGGCCGTTCCTGACGGCCGTCAGTTCAGTAGCGATGGGGTGGTCTCGCATGTACTCGAGGACCGTTTCGCGGAACGCCGACGCTGACTTTTGTTCGTGCCCGCGAACGAGGAGGACGTCGGGATCGATCTCGAGAAGGGTTTCGTAATCGAGCTCGCTGCGGTTCTCGGTGCTGAGATTCTCGATGCCGGTGCCGGTGAGCGCGTCCGCAACGCCGAGGTCGGTCCACTGTTTTTTGCTCGTTCCCCCATCGTTGAGTCGGTAGGGCGAGAACGTCTCCGGTTCGTCCGTTCCTTCGTACGTCAGCAGGACGTTCGGGCGCTCGTCCGCGGGCGGAATTCGCGACCGAATGTCGGCGATAAACTCGTCGTGAAGTCGTTTGAGGGCCTCGAACCGCTCTCTCTCCTGAAACAGTGTCGCCATCTTTTCGAACGCCTGGTACAGCGTGTAGTATCGGTACTCGTGCCAACTGTCGGACTGTCTGAAAATCATGTTCCCGACGAACGGGCCGACCGCGTCGCTGAGTTCGTCGATATCGGATCGCTCCCAATCGAACCAGTTGCGTAGCATTCCGGTATCGATGACGTGGACATCGCTGTCCATCTCGTAGAACAGTTCTTTGTCCATCCCCGCCTCGACCAAGTCGTTCGTCGCGATCCGCTCGCGATCGACGCTCACTCCCGGGAGTTCATCATAGATCTCGGTATAGTACTCACTGGCCTGACCGATCCCGGTCAGTCCGTCCGCCTGCCCCAGCGCAACACCCATATCGGCGTAATCCCCGCCGTATGGAACCCATTTCGTCGGGACGGATTTGAACGTCACCTCACCCATCGGTTCCATCGTTACCGAGTGCGAGCCGTTCGTGGTCGTGGATCGGGCAGGCTGTTCGCGCTGGCCAACGAGGTCCGAACAGCCTGCGAGGGACACGCCGGCCACGAGCGTCCCGCCGTATTTGAGTGCGTCTCTGCGCGTCGGTACCGCGGTCGTGTTAGTGCTTTCGTCGGTCATGCGTTGCTGTCTCCGGTGATGATGTCGGCAACCGCTTGTCGGTCGAACAACTGTTCGTCAGCGGGAATCTCGGGATACGGACCCTCGGAATAGGCCGGCCACTCGCCGAACTGTTCGGGATAGAGCTGTTTGGCCGTCATCTCGAGTTGGAACAGGTTCAGGATCGGCCCTTGATACCGCGCCCCCTGGGCGTAGACTCGATCGGCGTCGACCGCGGCGAGGTGCTGTCCGACAGCGTGGGACCGTAACCCCGCTCGGATCCCGGACATATCCGTTTCTGGGTGCATCCCGCCCAGTGTGAAGATGACGTCCGGATCCGCCTCGAGCAGCATCTCCATGTCGACTACGTCACCGGAGGAAACCTCGTCACCGAAGGCATCGGTCGGCGCGAGCGGACGGATGTGTGCGGTCAGGAAGCCGGGCGTATCAACAGTGTAAACGTACGGCCTCTCGATGTCGCTGAACCCAGCCAGCACCGCGGTCGGACGGTCGCGTTCCGGGGGCAGGTCTGCTTCGATCGTCTCCAGCAGGTTCGTGTGGATCGTCGAGAGCGCCTCGTACCGTGACTCCTCTCGGAATACTGTCGCGACCTTCTCGAACATCCCCCAGAGGGTATAATACTGGTAGCGGTCAACCCAGTCGGCTGGCGGCTGGGCACGTCTATCGCTGAATTTGTTCCCGAACCACGGTGCAATGCGTTCTCGTACCTCCTTGATGTCCGCGGCGTCCCAGCTACCCAGGGCGGTCACGCTCGCCGGGTCGGCGAGATGAATATCGCTGTCGAGTTGGTAGAGCGTCTCCTTGTCCGGTTCCCAGGACGAGTACAACCCGCTCCAATCCACCGTGACACCGGGAAGTCGGTCAGTGAATTGGGCCCACAATCGATCGTAGTACTCGGGTGCGTGCATCGCGTTCACGTCGTCCCCGCGTCCGAGGGCGAACGCCATCCCCGCCAGGTGGGTCAGACGCGTGAATATACTCACTGGTGGCGAGTCGAACTCGACGGCTCCCATCGGGGCCATTGTAACCGAATACGAACCGCCGCTGGACTGTCCCGCGGTCTCGTCTCCCTTGTCCTGACCGGCTAGATCCGAACATCCCGAGATGGTGACACCGGCTGTGAGCGTCATGCCGTATTTGAGTGCATCCCTGCGCGTCGGTGGCTCGCGTCTCGTTTCGCCTCCCATCATGGTTTAGGTTCGCCTAAAATCTAATAAACTCTCTGTTTTAGGCCATCCTAAATCAATGGGTCGCAATCGTCCGCTCCACGAGGGCGGATCGACGATCGTCTCGACTGTCTTGACAGTTCGCACGTTTTGGGCAAGCACCAGCGTCGTCCGGTCGGCGGGTTTCGAAGGGAGCCTCGGCCAGGTGATCCGTTGGTATGCTCGCCTGACACCCGTTCACCGTCAGATTTCACCCATGTTTTCCTGTTTTCGCATCAGATAGAGGAAGTACGGACCACCGAGGAGACCGGTGACGATGCCGACGGGGACCTGGGTGGGATTCAGTGCGAGTCGCGCGCCCACGTCGGCACTGACCATCAGCGCCGGACCGACGAACAGACAGCCGACGATCAGCTTCTTCGAGTCGCTTCCGACGAGGTTTCGCACCATGTGCGGGACGATGAGGCCGACGAAGCCGACGATGCCAGCGACCGCGATGCTCGCCGCCGCCGCGAGGACCGCGACGCCGGACAGCGCGAACCGGACCTTCTCGATCGACATCCCCAGCGATTTCGCCGTCCGTTCGCCAAGAAGGAGGACGTTCATCTGGCGCGACCCCGCGATGGAGAGCAAGACGACTACGACCGTCCACGGAAGCACGAGTCGGACCTGTTCCCAGTCCGTCCCGGTGAGCGACCCCGTGGTCCACGCGATGGCCGACTGGACGATGCCGATATCGTCCGCGAAGAAAAACAGCGCCGTCTGGAGCGAACCGAAGATCGTCCCGACGATGACCCCTGCGAGGACCAGCCGAACCGGGGAGGTGCCGTTCTTCCAGGCGATCACGTAGACGATGAGAAAGGCACCGGCTCCTCCCAGAGCGGCGATCAACGGAAGAAACGCCGTCAGACTCCCGAACACGACGAGCGTGAGTAGGATCAGCAATCCCGCACCGGAAGAGACACCGAGAATGAACGGGCTCGCGAGTTCGTTCCGAGTGACGGCCTGGAAAATCGCCCCGGAGACGCCGAGGTTCACTCCGACGAGGGCCCCAACCACGACCCGTGGAAGCCGAATGTTCCAGACGATGAGACTTTCCTGGCTCATCTCTGGCATCGCCTCCCCCAGCAAGAAAGCGTCCCAAGCCTGCGGATTGAACACGACATTCGGGTTGAATACCGCACGCCACGCATCGAGGAACGTCATCGAGTACGTACCGAAACTCACCTGGATCAACCCCCCGGCGACGACGATAGCGAGACTACCGAGCACCACCGAAAGGAGTGCCGGATCGAAGAGCCAACCGACCCGCGTCTCGTTTCGCGCCGATGTCGCGGTTCGATCCGTCTCGACGTGCGAGCGTTCCCCACTCATCGCGAATCCCCATCGAGTGGTTCGACTGGGATCGTGTGCGAGACTCGGTCTCGTCTTCGGTTTGCCGCCCCGTCGTCACCGGAAGACGCCGAACACCTCGAGAGCGACACGCCACCAAGGACTGGCGTGTCGTATTTTCGGTGGTGTCGACCAGCCGGTGTACTGATATCCCCGAATTCGATCATCGTGTTGGTTTTAGGCCAACCTAAAGAATAAAACCGTTCCGGTTTTAGGCCAGCCTAATACGGGTTTTCGCAGCGGGGACTACCGTATCGCGGCCACACTGACGATCCCGGCCGGAAGGGCACAGCCACACTGGGACATTCGTCGTCGGGTACGGTGCTCTCGTGGACGATTTCGTCGGTTCGGATCGACTCGGCCGTCCGAACTTGGCCGCCGCCGGCCGCGGGCCGATTTGGTCTCGCAGTAATTGATTTCTGCAGAGGGCTGTGCTCTTACAGTGCCGGCGCAAACGTCAGCGTTACGGCGACTCGCCGGTCAGTTCGGGTATGGATGTCCCGTGCGTTCGCGTCGCTCCCGAAGCTGGGGAAGCGACGCGTTCGACGCTCGCCGACGCGGATCTGATCGACGACGAATACGAGATCGCCGTCGACGACGGCTGGCTCTACGTCCCAGTCGTCGATCCCGACGCTGCCCGGACGACGCTCGCCGACGATGTCGAGATCGTTTCGCGGACGGTATCGGCCCGCGACCAGCAGACCATGCCCGCGGACCTCCTCGAGGTCGACCCCTCCTACGAGCGCCTCGGACGGGCTGCTCTCATCGACGAGGACGACGCCGACCGTGCGCGGGCGATCGCGGATGCGGTCCTCGAGTCGGACCTCCCCGTCGAGACGGTCCTGAACAAGGCCTCGAAGGTCAAAGGTGAGACTCGGGTTCGGGACTGGGAGTTGCTCGCGGGCGACAACACCGAAGTCGTCCACCGGGAGTACGGCTGTGAGTTCCTGTTGGACCTCGCCGCGGTGTACTTCTCGCCACGGCTCGCGACCGAACGACACCGCGTGGCCGAGCAGGTCGCCGCAAGCGAGCACGCCTTCGATCTGTTCGCCGGCGTGGGCCCCTTCGTGATTCCGTTCGCGAAACGCGGCGCGGAGTGTGTCGGCGTCGATATCAACGCGGACGCGATCGACTACCTCCGCGAGAACGCCCGCCGAAACGGCGTCGAGGACCGGGTGACCGCGATCAACGACGACGTCCGTGCCGTCGCCGCCGAGTACGAAGGCTGGGCCGACCGACTCGTGATGAACCTGCCCCACAGCGCCGACGCGTTCCTCGCGTCGGCCGTGACCCTGGCGGGCGACGACTGTACGCTCCACTATTACGACATTCAACACGAGGACGACCCCTTCGGACCGGGCGAACGCGCGATCCGTGCGGCCGCGGAACCGGCGTACGAGGTCAGCGTCGAAACCCGCCACACCGTCCGGTCGTACGCCCCACACGAACTGAACGTCTGTCTCGACGTTCGACTCGAGCGATAACGGGACGTTCCGGTCGCGGGCATCCGGACGCGTAACTCCGTCACACGACCGGATCGATTCGCAACCCTTATGCAGGGTATCGTCCCTACGAATAAACGCGAACGAGCGTGCCGGTGTAGCTCAGACTGGCAGAGCGAATCCTTCGTAAGGATTAGGTCGAGGGTTCAAATCCCTCCACCGGCTTACCTCCTCCATCTCAAAGTTTCTACCTGCAGGAATCTCAACTTCCGACGGTTCCGACACTGCTAACGATCTGAACGCGAGTTCGAAGACGCTTTTTGCGGCCCAAACGGGGTGTTGCAGCGTGAGTTCCGCGATCGACGGGTTCGGCCCTTCTGCGGAGCGCTCGGCTGCACGGACGATTCCGCCCTTGTCCACACTGAACGCGGCGAGGTGTACACCTGTGACGGCTGTGCTAAGGGCCACGAGGTGAATCCGGTATGTCCGCCTCGAGGACGGATATCTCGAGATCACGACCCACGACGAGCGTCCCCCAGAAGGCTCGAGTCCGAGTTCGGATGGGGTACCAGACGAGATTCCGTCTTGCAGTAACTAGTCAACTAACCCTCATCTCCCGTGTTGATAACGTTTCAGACAATTCACAATCGAAACTACTATACACGGAACATTGACTATATCTGGACATGTCTTCACCCTTTGACAGTCCAGTCGTTCGATACGGAATGGGCGCGAGTAGTGCTCTTATTCTGGTCTTTGTTGGGTTTTCGTTCCTTGACGGGTTAGCCCGATGGGTCGTACTTGGCTTTGCAGTTCTGGAGATCGTTGTCGCCCCGCAACTGATGAAATTGGCAACGTAGAATAACGTCTACGCGTTCTGAGGAGTTCTTGTAATCTCACTCAAGAGTACAATTTAGTAATGAGCGACCGCCGATGGCCCGGAGAAAGCTTGAACAGTTCGTACACTATTGCAACCGTCAGAGGCAACACCGAACGCTCGGTGGACAGACACCGCTCGAGGCGGTGCAGAACGAAACGGTGCCTGCCGATGGCCCGTCTCTTCTGGCTGACAATTGACCGCTAGAGTATAGGCGACATCCCCTGGCTCATCGAGAAAACCCGGAAGGACGGTCAGTCAACGGAGCAGACGGGTGAGACACGCTCAGTATTCGAGTCCCGGAGGGCTTGGTCGATCACTCCGAATCCGAAAACAACTCGCCGACGTACTGGTCTTCCCACTCCCGACGGGCCTCGAGTTCGCGCCGACCCCGAGCGGTGATCGTGTAGTAGTTCGTCCGCTGGTCGAGTTCGCCTTTCTCGACGAGGCCCTTGTCGACGATTTCGTCGAGATTCGGGTAGAGTCGTCCGTGGTGGATCTCCTTTTCGTAGTAATCCTCGAGTTCTTCCTTGATCGCGAGTCCGTGTGGATCATCCTGTCCCGCGATCGTGTACAACAGGTCGCGCTGAAAGCCGGTGAGATCGTACATATCGGACTTTCTGGTTACCGGCAGATAAGCATTCCGAGACCAGACGACAGAAAGAATATAGCGGATGGAACTCGCGTTCGGTCACGTATCGATGGGCGAAGAGCCGTCGAGACGGGGCCTCAAGCGGGGCTGTAAGCGCCATCCGTCACGAAGCAGCGTCCGCCCCGCTACCCGAACTGGTAGCGCGGACTGTCCGACGGAGTGATGGCGGTTCTGACGGCGTCGTGACTGTGTTACGGCTCGTGGGCTGCAGTACGGCTCACCGACCACACCCCGCTGTGATCGACCGATCGGTCAAGTACGTAACAGAGGCGTAATACCAGTCACAACAGCGAGTCCGAAGGGGCGAGAGACGGTTACGGCGAGCCCTCGACTGTGGCCGCGTCCGTGTGGGCGAGCGTTTCGAGATATGCCTCGGCATCCAACGCCGCCATACTCCCGGTGCCGGCGGCGGTAATCGCCTGCCGATACCGGGGGTCGGCTCCGTCTCCGGCGACGAAGACGCCCGCGACCTGCGTTTCGGTCGTCGCCCGGCCGGCGGCGTCCGATCGAGGCCGGAGATAGCCGCGCTCGTCCCGTTCCACGTCGGTTCCCGCGAGGAACTCGGTGTTCGGCGTGTGACCGATCGCATAGAACACGCCGCCGACGTCAACGGTTTCCCGCGCGAGATCGTCGTCGGCGTCGGCCTTGTCGCTGGGATGGCCGTCGGGGTGTGAAACGAGGGTCGCGCCGGTAACGCCCGCCTCCCGTGAGCCGTGAAGGGCCTCGAGCTCCGTGTTCCAGCGGAATTCGATGGCGTCGTGGTCGCGGGCGCGATCGGCCATGATCGCGGACGCGCGCAACTCCTCGCGGCGGTGAACGATCGTGACGCTGTCAGCGAACTTCGCGAGGAAGAGCGCCTCTTCCATCGCGCTGTCGCCGCCGCCGATGACGAGAACGTCGTCGCCGCGGTGGAACGCGCCGTCACAGGTCGCACACGTCGAGAGGCCGTAGCCCATCAGTTCGTCCTCGCCGTCGGCGCCGACCCAGCGAGCGCTCGCGCCGCTCGCAACGATCAGCGTCCGCGTTCGCAGGGTCGTCCCGTCGGAGAGTTCGAGTTCGAACGGGCGCTCCGCGAGCGTCGCGTTCTCGACCGTCCCGTGCGTGAATTCGGCCCCGAAACGCTCGGCCTGCTCCTTCCCGTTTCCGATTAGCTCCATCCCACCGATACCCTCGGGGAAGCCCAGGTAGTTCTCGATGTCGGTCGTCAGCGTCAGCTGGCCGCCCGGTTCGGGTCCCTCGAGCACCAGCGGCTCGAGGTCGGCTCGTGCGGCGTAGACGGCCGCCGAGAGGCCGGCGACGCCGGAGCCGACGATCACGACATCGTGCACAGTCGCGTCGGGTGGCCCACTCATTCAGTGTATCCCTCGATCAGGGTGCGGAGTCGGTCCGCCGGCAGCACGCCGGTGTGTTGTTCGACCTGCTCGCCGTCCGCAAAGAGGGCGAGCGTCGGGACGCCGCGAACGCCGAAGGCTCCCGCGAGCTGCTGGTGGTCGTCGACGTCGACTTTCGCGATCACGGCAGCCGTCTCGCCCGCCAGTCCCTCGAGAACCGGCTCGAGCATCTGACAGGGCCCACACCAGTCGGCGTAAAAGTCCACGAGGACGACATCGTGCGCTGCCGTGACGTCCTCGAGATGGGTCTCGCCCTCGATGGAGACCGGTTCGTCGATCGACTGTCCGGGAGTACCGCTGTCTGCATCAGTTGCCATCACGTCATCGTAGGAGCCAACGCCGTTTAAATGTTTTGTGCGTATTGCACAATACCACCACGAAGAGATAATCGAGTTCTCGACGAATAGCGGCCGGGATACGAGAGATGACCGTTCCATGCCGTTGACTCGAGTCACGTTCCCCGCGGCGATCAGAGCACGACTCACACAGTCGGGTGTGTGCTGTTCGCCAACTACTGGTTGCAAGATCCGGTCGACGCTCTCGAGGCGCGGACAGCACGGCAGAATACCCCGCCCGTGCTCCGACGTGATCGTCGGACGCGAGTCCCCGTCACCGGGAGTGCGGACACGGCAATGGGTTCGATCGCCACCGGAGCGCGTCTCCGCGTCCGGGGATCGCGGCGAGTCAGCGCGGGAAGGCGGCATTCGGACGGCGCGACGAGAAATCATGAGGATCGTCTTTCCTGCGGAGATGCGACGGTCTCGCCCCGACCCGATCGAACGGCCACTCGGTACGAACTTGCCGGTGTCGCCCCAACTATCTCCGTCGTTCGGAGTGACCTGACGGTATGTCGTATACGCTCCAGACGCGTGTCCACGGCGAGTTCGATGATGTCGTTTCGACGACGATCGACGCCCTCGAGGACGAGGGGTTCGGCGTTCTCTGTGACATCGACGTGCAGGAGACGCTACAGCAGAAACTCGACGAGAACTTCCGACAGTATCGGATCCTGGGCGCGTGCAATCCGGGGTTGGCCCACCAGGGACTCGAGGCCGACCTCGACCTCGGGACCTTACTCCCCTGCAACGTCGTCGTCTACGACGATGCCGACGATATCGTCGTCAGTGCGGTCGACCCGCAGCGGCTACTCGGTGTCGCTGACGACGACGCGCTCGACCCGATCGGTGCGGCTGCGTTCGAGCGCTTCGAGCGCGTTCTCGAGTCCCTGTAGCATCGCGGCCCGACCAGCGCACAGCAGACCGACCGCCGCTCGTGTCCGTTCCGCCCCCGGTCGCCACTACCGGACCACGAGGACGGAAACCGGTGAGCGGCGAACGACGGTTTCCGCGACGCTCCCGAGCAGAACGCGGGAGATACCCTCCTTTCCGTGGCTTCCGATGACGATCAGGTCGACTGATTCTTCCGCTGCCTGTGCGACGATGCGGTCATCCGGTTCACCCGTGACGACGTTCGTTTCGAGGCTGCGATCGTACTCGGTTGCGAGCTCCGTCGCTGTCTCGAGGATATCGGCCGCGTACTCCTCCACCTTCTCGGAAACGGGTAGCTGCAGTTCCGGACCGACGAGTTGTGCCCAGCGACCGTCCGGCATCTCGATGACGTATAGCGCGATGACGGTCGCGTCCGGGAATTCGTCGAAGGTCAACTCGAGGGCGTCCCTCGCCTGCGGTGTCCCATCGTACGGAACGAGAATTCGGTCGGCCATGACGAATGGATTCGACCACGCAGCATAAAATTGTCATCCTGATTTGACGGACGAAAAACCGAGTCCGATATCACGGAGTCGCCTGCCGACGCTGTTCGGGCAGTGGTCCCGTGTCCTCCTTTCGTCGGAGTCAAGCCGCGCAGTTGTTCGGGCCGAGTTCGAGGTCCGTCGCTTCGGACTCGTCTTCGGGCGGCTCCGTTCCCGTGTTGATTTCGATCACGCGCTCGTAGTTCGGCGGTTTGTCGGGGGCGTTCTCGACTACCCGCGCGACGAACTCGTCTTCGTCCAGTCCGAGCAGATCGAGGTCGTCGCGGAGGTCGCCCAGCCGAGCGCCGATCGGATCACCCGGCGAGCCGACCTCGTATCGGTTGTCCGCCGTGACCGACACGTGTCCCGGGAGGATTCGTGTCTCGTCCGGTACTTCGAGGATCGTCTCGTGGATCGAGTCGTAGAGCAGTTCGGCGCCATTCGTCGCCTCGTCATCGCCGAATTGAAGCTCCGTTCGGCCGACGGACTCGACGAACAGCGTGTCGCCGGTCAGCAGCGCCTCGCCGTTGACGCGGTAGTTGACCATCTCGGTCGTATGGCCCGGCGTGTGCAGCGTTTCGATCTCGATCGCGCCGATTTCGAGCGTCTCGCCGTCGGACAGCGGTTCGTAGTCGTACTCGACGCCCCTGTCGCTCGCCGTGGCGCCGAGATGGTAGGCGATGTCCAGCTCCGCCGCGAGTTTCGGGCCACCCGAGATGTGGTCGGCATGGACGTGCGTGTCGAGCACGCGCTCGATCGAGAGACCGGCCTCCTCGGCGACGATCTTGAACTGATCCGTTTGTCTGGTCGGATCGACGACGACTGCCGATCCGCCATGTTTCGATCCGACGACGTAGCCGAGACACCCCTTCGCCCGTCGCTGCAGTTGACGGACGATGAGGTCGTCGGGTTCGGTCTCGAGGGGTACGACCTCGTAGATCTTGCTCCAGTCTTCCATGCCGCCTTTCACGACGGACACGTCGTCGTAGCCGTGTTGCTCGAGTTCGAAGCTAAACGGCGTCGAGGTAAGCCCCTTGCCACAGATCGCGACGATCGGATCGCCGTCCCCGGCCGCCGCGATGCGCTCAAGGTCCGCGTCCGCGAGCTCGTCCCCCGGACGGAACGGGACGTTCTCGGCACCGTGGATCCGCCAGCCCTCGTAACTGTCCTCCGGGCGCGTATCGATGAGCGTGAACGGCTCGTTCGAATCGATCAGCTCGGCGAGCCGATCGGGATTAATCTGGTTCACCATTGGAATCGCCTTACAAGACTAGCTGGGACGAGGGCACCGATAGTTCTCCCGCCTGCACGAGCACCCCCAGCCACCGGCATCGGTTGCGATCGGCCTCGGAAAGACTGTTCGGTGGATGTATCGTGTGTTGCAGGACGCTCCGACGGCGGATCGAACGGAAGAAATCCGCCCGTCGATGGGTGCGGGACGTACTGGTTCACATCCCTTCGAAACCCCCGAGGCGAGTACCCGTTGCGACCGCTCGCAATATGTCTTCACATAGTAAAGAGACGCTATATACTCGGCCACCCTCTCTAGAGCTGGTGAACCGAATCATGCAAACGAACGTCGGCGGATTTGACCGCGGCGCACGGCTCGTCGTCGGCCCCCTCCTCGTCATCATCGGAATCGCGGCTCTCGGCGGAGTGGTCTCCCTGACGGCAGGGACGCTCGGACTCGCTCTCGCAACGATCGCGCTCGTCGCTGGCGCGGTGCTGACTACCACTGCAGTCACCCGGAAATGCCCCATGAACGCCCGCTTCGGTATCGACACGTCTCGAGACGGAGCCGAGTCCAGTGCTGAGCCCGAACGGGACGAAAACCGCAGGGCCGGGCGACTGAGCTGAGATCGAACACACGATTTTTGCAACGGGCTCCGAGCAGTGTCGCGACTATCGCGAACGGACGATCGGGCAGCATCGGTCTACCTGCTTGAACGTACGGTTCGCCGTAACAGGGTACTTTTTATGCCGCTACCGTCCGCGACAGTATGCAGGGCTTGCGCTGGCTGCGAATGAGTGAGGACGAAATGAACGACTTCCTCGGTCGAGGCGGAACAGGCGTCATTTCGTTCGCTACGGAACCGGACGAACCGCCCGTCTCCATCCCCGTCTCGTACGGGTTCAGTGCGGAGGTCGAGCGGTTCTACTTTCGTCTCTCCTTTCCACGGGAGAGCAGAAAAGATGACCTCATAGACCGGCACGTCTCCTTCGTTACGCACGGCGAGATCGACAATAGATGGCGAAGCGTCGTCGCCACTGGACAACTCTCAGACGTTTCCGATGCGCCGTACGAATCCGCCGAAATACAGGGGATGTGGTCGATCGAAATTCCGCTCGTCGACATTTTCGAGCGACCGCCGCGGGAAACGACGTTCCGGTATTTCAGCCTCGAGCCGGCGACCATGACGGGACGGAAAGAAACGAAGACCGACCCGTAGCGACGGGACACAGCGAGACGTCTGCCGGATTGAGGAGAGGCCTGACGACGGGAGCACCGATCGATATCGCACACGAACGCCGGCGTGTGCGGACGACCACGGACTCCCGATCGTCGACTCAGAATATGCGTTTCGGACGAGTCCGGGTATCCGTCGTGCGTGTCCCCGCCGTTGTCGTGCGAAGATGTCGACGATCAGAGGGCTACCTCGGATCGACGTCACCACTGTTCCGACGGACAGCGGCCTACTCCCAGAACGACGCGTTCCCCAGGCAGTAGAGAAACGCCACCCACCCGGTGAAGAGACCGGCGAGTATCACCAGGAAATCCGCCAACTTCGTCCCGAAAACGAAGTCGTATCCGATACCGATCGTCAGGAGACCCAACGCAATGCCGATCAAAATATGGCACCGACGTTCTGTCTGCGGTTCCATACACTGCTCTATCACGCTTCGCCACAAATAGTGTACTCGTTAACATGTTGTCTGTCAGTGATCCCATCACGATTCGAGGCGGCGTCTCCACCCCACGGAGAGAGCGTCGGCGGTCACGTCGCCGCCGCGGAATCAGACGACATGTGCATCGTTCGCCGTCCGGAATCGCCCGGACTCGAGGCTCTCGAACCCCACAGCGCTATTGCGTCGTGAGCTGTACGGGCCCTATGCGACCGATACGAACCCTGCTGCTCGGAGCTGGTGGCCTGCTTGCACTGTGGATCGGCTGGGGGGCGTACGTCAGCCACACGACCGAACGCGTTCCGTCGGAGACGCTGGCTCGCTTCGACGGCGTCGAGGTTCGTCGCTATCCACGGACGGTCCGCGCCGAAACGACGGCGCCGGACGATAGAACGGCGTTCAGACGACTCTTTTACTACCTCTCGGGCGCGAACGCGCGTGGCGAAGAGGTGGCGATGACCGCGCCGGTGACGACCCGCGGCGAGTCGATTTCGATGACCGCACCCGTCCGAACGGGGTCCGAGAGCGACGACGTGCGGATGGCCTTTTACCTCCCGTCGACGTACACGCCCGACACCGCCCCGACCCCGACTAACTCCGACGTTCGACTCGTCGTCGAACCGCCGCGAACGACCGCAGTGCGCCGCTTTTCGTGGTACGCGACGGACAAGCGCGTCGACCGGGAGCGGAGCCGACTGCTCGAGCACCTCTCACAGCGGGGCCTCGAGACGCGCGGCGAGCCGACGCTGCTCCAGTACAACGATCCGTGGACGCCGCCGTTCATGCGAACGAACGAGATCGAAGTCGCTCTCGAGGACGTTCCGGCGCGGGTTCGTCGTCCGACGCCGTAATCGGGGCCCGATCCGTCACCGAACGATCGTTACCGGGACCGGGGCTCGCCGTGCGACGGTTTCGGCCACGCTGCCGAGCAAAAGTCGGGCGACGCCGGAGCGGCCGTGGCTCCCCATGACGATGTGGTCGACGTCGTTCTCCGCGGCGAACTCGAGGATCGTTCGGGCGGTCGGGCCGGTGTCGACCGCGGTTTCGAGGACGGTGGTTTCGAGACCACCCGCGTCGTCGGCTCGGTCGCGGGCCCGCTCGCCGAGGGCTTTGCCGCGTTCGACGGCCCGGGCGTGGGTTTGCGCGTCGTAGTAGCCGCCGCCTCCGTAATCGCTGTACACCCCTTCCATCGGGTCGACGACGTGCAACGTCGTGATCGTCGCTCCGCCGTGATTCGAAACCGCGTGGTCGAATGCGGCCCAGGATTGGGGTGAGCCGTCGATCGGGACGAGGACGTGCATTCCCATACCGGAGGAACGTCCCGATCGGACAAGAACCTCGCCCGGACCCAGCGAGACGCTCGGTGCGCGACCGGACCGATAGTAGCAATTGAAACGAGTTATACACTGATCGCAACGCTGTCATGCGATCAGGTGTGCAATGACGTTCAGTTACTATGATAGTCCTCGCTCACGCGGTTAACACTGGCCGATCCGCCGATCGGACGATACGTTCGGCTGCGCTGCCGATCCGTTCGGTCCGCGCGTGGCTCTGTCCTTGATAGCCGATCACGATGAGATCGGCATCGAGTGCGTCAGCGGCACTGAGCGTTTCCTCCCAGGGACGACCGTGGCAGACATCCCACGTACACTCGATGCCGGCGTTGTCCGCGCGGTTGCCTAACTCTTTGAGCATCGCCTGCCCCTGTTCCTCGAGTTGGTTGAGCACGATCGCCGTACTACTCAACGCTGGCTCCCCGTACCGGTGAGTCTCTACGCAGTACAGCGCGTGCACGCGAGCGTCGTACCGATCTGCGAGCGCCAGGGCGTGTTCGACGGCGCGGTTCGCGGGATCGCTTCCGTCGGTCGGAACGAGAATCGTATCGTACATCGAACCACGCTGACGCACACCGGTGCCGGTGATATACCTTTCACCGCGACCGTTGACACGTTCCGATCAGGCCGTGATCACCGGCCGCCCAGTGTTCCGAACGACCCGTTCGGCGATACTGCCGAGCTGTTGGGCGGGGCCCGACCCCAATCCGCGGTTGCCGAGCACGACGAGATCCGCCTCGATAGCCGCGGCATAGGCGTCGATTTCCTCGTCCGGCCGTCCCCGTCGTATTTCGGACGAGACATCGATGTCCGATCGCGCGGCAACGTCGTCGAGAATCTCTTCGCCACGTTCCTCGAGGTCGTCGAGAGCACCATCGGATTCGGATAGGATCGCTTGCCCGTACCGCGTCGTATCGACGACGTAGATCGCGTGGAAGTCGGCGTCGAACGACGAGGCGAGATCGATCGCGTGGTCGATCGCGCGGTTTGCGGCGTCGCTTCCGTCCGTTGCTGCGAGGATCGTGTCGTACATCGTCGTACTGCCCTCACACCAGGGCCGGATATATAGCTTACAGCGGGCAACGACCGTCCACTCCCCATCCGTCCCTTCCGATGAGTGCACCGCACGGTTCGCTGGCTGACTCGAGCCCGGTCGGGTCGTTGCTGGCGACGGTCCCGTCTCGCCCGCTGGCGAAGAACGAAGACCGTGGGTATCGAAGGACGGGGCATGTACGATCGGATTCTGATCGCCGTCGACGGGAGTGACGAGGCCACGCGGGCGGCGGAACGCGGGCTCGCGTTCGCTCGTGCCGTCGACGCGACCGTCGACGTCTTGTACGTCGTCGAGCGGAAGTCGCTCCGTCTCTCGCGATCCGCCGACGAGAAGACGCGACTCCACGAACGCGGCGACGCCGCGCTCGCGGAAATCGAGACGCTCGCGTCTTCGATCGGCCAGCCAGTGACAACGACACTGATGGAGGGAACGCCCGCGGAGAAGATCGCCGACTCCGCGGCCGAGCGAGATGCGGACCTGATCGTCGTCGGCAGACAGGGGCTAACGGGGCTCGGCAAGCGACTCCTCGGCGGCGTCACGGAGCGACTGCTCCGCCGAAGCGACGTGCCCGTGTTCGTCGTCCCGACGGGTGCCGCGGACGCGACGACCGACTACTCGGACCTGCTCGTCCCCACCGACGGAAGCGATACCGCAACGCTCGCTACCGAACACGGTGCCGCGGTCGCACGGCAGTACGGATCGACCGTCCACGTCCTCAACGTCGTCGATCTGCAGGCTGCGGGCGGTGCGTTCGATGTCGGTGGGCTCGAGCGGGACTTCGTCGATCGACTCGAGGCGGACGGCGAGGCGGTCGTCGAGGACGCGGCGACGGAGATCGGTCCCGTCGCGCCTGCCGTCACGACCGATGTCGTGCGGACGACATCCTTCGACGGCGTCGCGGCCGGCATCCGCGAGTACGTCGCCGATGCCGATATCGACCTCATCGTCATGGGGGCACGCGGGCGGTCGAATCTCGGTCGCCGCGTCCTCGGCAGCGTCACCACGACGCTCGTTCGGAGCGTCGACGTTCCCATCCTGGTCGCGACGCAGTCGTAGTCCCCGACTCGCCGTGTCGTCCGTGCAATCGCCAGCCGATGCTCACGAGTCGGCCGCGAGATCGCCGAGTACCCGATCCCCGAACGCGAGTACCAGAAGCGCACCGACCAGATCGAAGCCGAGGTCGAGGGCGGTGTCTTTCGGCCCGTACGAGACGAGGACCGGCTCGAGCCCGAGCCGATTCGCCGCGGAGTGAACGGCGTACTCGAGGAGTTCCCAGAGGACCCCGGAACAGACGACGACGGCGACAACCCGGGGCCCGGGATCGCGACCGCGGTGGCGACTGAGCGCGAACACGGCACCAGCCAAGATCGACGATGAGTGGGTATGCGTGAGGTGGTCCCACCACCACACGTCGTCGTACGGACCGAGCATGCCGACGGCGTGGGTGACCATTCCGAGACGCACGTACAGACGCTGCCACGGACGGAGTTCGATATCGTACGCTCGTTCGGCGAGATCCGGCAGACACGTTCCGATCGCCGCGACGACGGCGTTTACGACCGCACCCGGGTCACGCCGTCGTACGCCGACGACGAACACCGCAAGCAACGTATACCGGAGGCCGCGCTGTGCCGTGCGCTCGGCCGATGCTGTCATCGTTTCAATTCGTAGTGGCTATGCGGTACACATAGGCGTATCGGCCTGTGACCCCGTCACGGTCGTGTCTCTTTGACGCGATGGTCGAGGCCGACCACGAACGGTCCCACGTGTCGGTCGTCACCCCCTACAGTTAATCAGCGAGCGGATGAAGGGACGGCTATGTCACCGGCGCTCGATGCGATCGATTCGGTTCTCCTGCCGACGGACGGCAGCGACGGCGCTCTCGCGGGGGCGAAACGCGGCGTCGATCTCGCCGCGATGGCCGATGCGACCGTTCACGTCCTTTCGGTCATCGAGACGTCGACGATCGATGGCGTCTCGTCCGCTCTCGAGTCGGCGTCGGCCGTCGACGAGAAGCGGGCCGCGCTCGAGGCCGATGCCGAGGCGGCCGTCGAGTCCGTCGCGGCGATGGCCCGGAACCGAAACCCGGGACTCGAGGTCACGACGACGACGGAACGGGGAACGCCGTTCCGGGTCATCCACCGCTACGTCGACGCGCGGGACATCGACGCGATCGCGATGGGGACGAAAGGCCGGACGGGGCTCACGCGCGTCGTTCTCGGGAGCGTCACCGAAAACGTCCTCCGGACCGTCGGCGTCCCGGTGCTCGTCGTACCGCCGGCGGCGGGTGAGTCGCGGCTTACCGAGAGCACCGTCGAGAACGTGCTCTTGCCGACGGACGGGAGCGACGGGGCGGCGGTCGCCGTCGACTGGGGGACCACGCTCGCGGCAGCCTTCGATGCGATGGTGCACGCGATTTACTCGGTCGAGACGAGTCGCTTCCCGCCGCAAATGAACCCCAGTGAGATGCTATCCGAACTCGAGCGACCTGGCGAGGAGGCGCTGCAGGAAGTCCGCGACCACACGCGAGAGCGCGGCGTCAGTCTCGCGGGCACCATCGCAACGGGGCCGCCGGCAAGGGCCATTCTGGACTACGCCGCCGACAACGAGATCGATCTCATCACGATGGGGACCCATGGCCGTTCCGGGTTCGAACGCCACTTCCTCGGAAGCGTAACGGAAACTGTCGTCCGGAACGCCGAGCGACCGGTCGTTTGCGTTCCGATGAGCGGCGAGTGAGAGACGCCATCCCGGAACTCGGCCGGCAGTACACGATCCCGTCGATAGCTTCCGGAGATTCACAGCCTCACGGTATTATGTCGCTGGATGGCGTGACACTGCATATGGGTGACCGCCTCCTCGTTCCGTACGATGGGTCCGAACCGGCGACCGACGCACTCGAGTACGCCCTCGAAACGTTCCCCGACGCGGATGTCGTCGCCCTGTACGTCGTCCCCGTTCCGGACGGGTACTGGGGAGCGTTTCAGGACGCCGACGAACGGGGTCCCGATGTCGACCAGGCCCACGATATCGGGCGCAATATCATCAATGAAGCAACCCAACTCGCCGCGGACCACGACCGCGATATCGAAACCGAAATCGAGACCGGGAAACCCGATCACGAGATCATCAAGCTGGCGGAGACGGAAGCGTACGAGGCGATCGTCATCGGAAGCCACGGCCGCGAGGGAATTTCACGTATCCTGCTCGGAAGTGTCGCCGAAAACGTCGTCCGCCGGTCGCCGATCCCCGTCACCATCGTCCGGTAGCGTCGATTCCGGTTCGGACGGCCGCCGGGGCGAGCGTGATCGAGGGATCGGGACCACGATGACGATCTCGACTGGCTGGCGATACCGTGTTACAGGCAACAGCCCTCATCTGCAGCGTTCATACGGCCCCGTTCGGCTCGAGGTGCCCGGATAGTATTTTGAGACTCCGCGAGGTATGCCAGTTCGATGACTCGGCACCTACTGGTTCCCGTTGACGGATCGCCGCTGTCCAAACGAGCACTGGAGTTCGCGTTCGAGGAATTCGACGCCGTCGCGATCGTCGCGTTCCACGTTCTCGATCCCACTGATCCCGGGTACAGTTCTCCGACCGATGTCACCGTCAAAACCGAACCGCCCCGTGGCTCCGACGAGTGGCACGAGCGGGCGACCGAAGAGGAAGAGCGGATCTTCGACGACGCGCGCGAACTGGCGAGCGACTACGGCGGCGAGTTCGAGACCGAAACCGCAGTCGGGGCGCCCGCTCGCGAAATCGTCGACTACGCCGACGAGAACGAGATCGATCACATCGTCATGGGCAGCCACGGACGAACGGGCACAACCCGACTGCTGCTCGGCAGCGTGGCCGAAATGGTCGTCCGCCGATCGCCGGTCTCCGTTACGGTCGTCCGCGACTGAACCAGTCGGCCGTCGTCGCCCGCCCAGCGATCGGTTTCTACGCCGCTCACGAGCCGCCGGCGATCGCTGTCGACGCCCTCCCGACCGTGGCGTCAGCCGGGCAAAAACAGGTTCAGAACCGCGACGACGAGTCCCGCAAGCCCCATCCTGACGCCGGCGATGATCCAGTTCTGTTTCGATATCGAGCCGAGATACGCACCGAACGTAAAGAGCACGGCGACGCCGACGCCGATGGCGAGCAGCGTCGCCTCGAGCATGGAGATAATGCCCTGACCGAGAAACGGTCCCAGCGGCAGGAGGATGCCGATGAGCGGGCCGATCCCGCTCGCGATCGCGTTGATCTTGCGAGCGCCCGCTCGCCGCCGCTGGACCGTCGTGTCCTCGAGATCGGTCAGCATCGCTCGCTCGAGCTCGAGCAGTTCGGCCTGTTTCTCGGCGCGTTCGATCTCCCAGACGCTCCAGACGCCCGACGTACCCAGTCCGACAGCCG
Source organism: Natrinema gari JCM 14663 (assembly GCF_000337175.1). Lineage (GTDB taxonomy): Archaea > Halobacteriota > Halobacteria > Halobacteriales > Natrialbaceae > Natrinema > Natrinema gari. The sequence goes on from NZ_AOIJ01000040.1 coordinate 24,705, forward strand.
CGCCGAGGCCGATCGTGATCACGGTGAGACCGTCGGTCACGCCCGACAGATACGCGCCGACGACGACGCCGATGCTCGTCAGCGTCCCGTCGAACCCGTTGGAAATGAAGTACCGCCGCGAGATCGATCTGACCTCCTCGTCCGCGAGGAGACCGCGGGTGGCATCGAGGCGGTCGCGGAGCGACGGCACGTCGCTCACCGATCCTGAGGCGTGCCGCGCTGTTCGACGAGACGCTCGCCGCAGACGACTTGGTCGATCGAGTGCACTGTCCCGCCGAGGTCGGTGATGGCCTCCTCGAGCGCGGCCACGTCGATCGCGTCGCCTTCGATCGTGAATTTGAGGTTTTGGACCTCACGGTCGGTCTCGACTAGCACGGCGTTGACGCCGGCAACACCCGCACAGTCGGCCGCTGCGTCGGCGAACTCGAGAACGTCCGGCTCCTGTGGCTTCATCACATCGAGGACGAGGCGTCTGATCGCGGCGGTCATGATGTGGTCGGTCGACGTCGACGGCCTTAGTGTCAGGGGACGGTTCCTGGACCGGGACACGATGTGGGCCACCACTGGCTCTCAAGCGGGTTCGCTCGAGCCTCGAGCCTTTCGACTCGGGAAACCGGTCCCGACCGCCTGGCACTCCGTTCGGGAGGTCGTGGCTGTAGCGCGACGGGGTGCCCGCGGTCACCGGGGACCTGCGGTTCGGCGGCTATCAGTGGCGCTGAATGACAGGCGAGGCCGATAGACGAATTATATCCCGTGGTGCTGTAGTCCGGCACACGGATGACGATCGATGAACTCGGCGGCTACGGCATGGAACAGATGGACGAGGAAGCGGTAACGAAATTCCTCACGCTCCAAAGCCATGGCGTTCTCGGACTCCCCACGGAGAACGGCCCCTATCTCCTTCCGATGTCGTATGGCTTTGACGGGGACTCGCGGCTCTACTTTTGGTACGTCGTCGGGTCCCAGAGCCGGAAAGCAGCCCTCTCCGATCAGGCGACGACCGCCAGCTTTCTCGTGTACAGAGCCGAGATGTTTCACTGGCGAAGCGTCCTCCTGACGGGAACGATTCGACGCCTCCCCGAAGAGGACCGGGAAACGCTACCGGAGTCACGAACCCCGGCTTGGCGGCCGGAAGTGATCGAAACGGCGAGCGAGACGGAAGCGACTCGCTTGTACGAGTTCCGAATCGACGACCGGACGGGCGTGAGACACGACCTGCAGGCACCGTCGTACGACCAGCGCTCGAGCAGGGACGAGTAAGAGTTGGTGGGACTCCGATTTCCGTCCCTTCCGAATGCCAGGTCCTGTCACATGGGGGGAGGGGTAAATCGTCCTTCGGCGGGTTCGCCGTTCGGTGGACACGAGATCGCCCTCGACGCTTTTGACGGTCGCGACGGGTCACCGATCCATCCGCCGGACGAGCACACCGATCGCGACGTACGCTGGGAGACACACGGCGACCACGAGGCCGATGAGTCCCCAGTCTGCTACCTCAAGCGGGACGGTCCCGAAGGACCGATTGAGCGGCGTGTAGAGTACGCCGAGTTGGAGGACGAGCGAACTCGCGACGGCGGCTGCGAGCCACGGGTTCGACAGCGTCGGCGTTTCGCGCAGCCAGCGAACGACGTAGAGTTTCACGAACTCGAGGCAGACGAACGCCGTAAAGACCATCGTCAGTGCGTACGCCGTCACCGCGGGAGCGCCAGCGAGCGTGTAGAACATCAGCGCGAGGACGACGACTGTCGTGACGGCTCCGGTGCCGCCGATCAGCCCGAGCATCGGTCGATCGATGATGTCCCGATCTGGATCGCGCGGCGGTCGCTCCATCACGTCGTCGCTCACCGGATCGGCACCCAGCGCCAGCGCCGGCAACCCGTCGGTCAGGAGGTTGATCCACAGCAACTGTACGGCCGGCAGGATGAGATAGCCGGACAGCGAGGCGAGGAAGACGATCGCAACCTCGGCGACGTTCGCGCTCAGGAGGTAGGCGACGAACTTCCAGATGTTGTCGAAGATCCCCCGTCCGCGTTCGACGGCGCGTTCGATCGTCGCGTAGTCGTCGTCCAACAGGACGATGTCCGACGCCTGTCTGGCGACCTCCGTCCCGCGAACCCCCATCGCCACACCGACGTCGGCGTTTTTCAGCGCCGGCGCGTCGTTGACGCCGTCGCCCGTCATCGCGACGTCGTTCCCCCGCTGCTGTAACGCCTGGAGGATTCGCACCTTGTGCTCCGGCGACGTTCGCGCGAACACGTCGACGGAGTCGACCCGATCCCGGAGCGTGTCGTCGTCCAGTCGTTCGATCTCTCCGCCCTCGAGGACGGTGGTCCCGATCCCCAGCGCGTCGGCGATCGCCCGCGCGGTCCGGACGTTGTCGCCGGTGACCATCTTCACGCCGATCCCCGCGTGCTTCGTCCGGGCGATCGCGTCGGCGACCTCCTCGCGGGGCGGATCGATCATCCCGGTCAGTCCCACGAACGTCAGTCCGTCGGCGAGGTCGTCGGCGTCGGCGACCGCCTCGCGGTACGCCATCGCCAGCACCCGGAGCGCGTCGTCGCCGAACGTCCGAACCGTCGTCTCGACGCGCTCGCGGCGCTCGTCGGTCAGTGGTTTCGGCCCGTCCGCGGTCAGAATCCGATCGCAGTGCTCGACGACGACTTCCGGCGCGCCCTTGACATAGCCGACGTCGTCGTGGACGGTCCCCATCCACTTCCGTTCCGAGGAGAACGGCACCTCGTCGGTCCGCGGGTTCGATTCCCGCAGCCCGTCGACATCGAGTCCGCGGCGCTCCGCGGCCGCGAGCAGCGCCTGCTCGGTCGGGTCGCCATCCTCGAGCGTCGAGTCGTTACAGAGCGCACCGATCTCGAGGAGGAGCGCCTCTCGGTCGCCGATGTCGTCTCTCTCGACCGCGTCCCCGTCGGTCTCCCTCGAGTCGAGGGCGACGACCGCATCGTTGACCCACAGTCTGCTGACGGTCATCTGCCCCTGGGTGAGCGTGCCCGTCTTGTCGGTACAGACGACGTCGACGGCACCCAGCGCTTCGACCGCGGGAAGCCGCCGGACGAGTGCGTTCTCAGCGGACATCTTCCGGACGCCGAGCGCGAGCGTGAGCGTGACCACGGCCGGCAACCCCTCCGGAATCGCCGCGACGGCCAGTGAGACCGCGGTCAATGCGGCCTGGATCGCGGCCGTCCCGCGGAGAAGCAACAGCGGCGCGACCAGCGCTGAGAGGATGATGACCCCGAGTCCGAGGGTCCGACCCAGGTCGTCGAGTTCGTCCTGCAACGGCGTCCGCGTCGTCTCGGTCGCGGCGAGTTCCCGAGCGATTTCGCCGACTTCGGTTGCCATTCCCGTCCCGGTAACGATCGCGACACCCTTCCCGCGGGTGACGCTCGTCCCCTTGTAGACCATATTCGCCCGCTCTGCGAGCGGAGTCGCCGACTCGACCGGCGATGGCGACTTCGAAACCGGAACGCTCTCCCCCGTCAACGACGCCTCGTCGACCTCGAGATCGGTCGCCTCGAGAAGCCGCCCATCCGCGGGGACGACGTCGCCGCCGCGCAGGACGACGATGTCGCCCGGGACGAGCCCCGTCGCATCGATCGGTCGCTCCTCGCCGTCGCGTCGAACCGTCGCGGTCGGCGCGGCCAATTCCCTGAGCGACTCGAGGCTGCGTTCGGCGCGGTAGTCCTGAACGAAGCCGAAGACCCCGTTCGCGACGACGATGACCGCGATCAGGATCGCGTCGACTGTGTGGCCCGCCCAGATCGAGAGGCCGGCCGCGGCCAGCAACACCCAGATCAGGGCGCTGTTGAACTGTGCGACGAAGATGTCGACCGGCGATCGGCCGCCGCCCCGAACGATGTCGTTCTCGCCGTGAGCCTCGCGCCGCCGCCGCACCTCGTCGCCGGTCAGTCCGTCGGTTCGGGACTCGAGTGACGAAACGACGCGATCGGCTGGGAGTTCGTATGGCTGTTCGGACACTATCCGAAATTCAGTCCGGAGCCCTATAGCTGTACACGCCGGCCCGAGCCACTGAACCGACGGATACCGCGGCGACGACGGTGGCGGCTGCAGTTCTATCCCAGTGGGACGTTACAGCGTATTTATACGACCCGCGGGCGAACCGTCGAGCGAATGGTTCCCCTCGAAATCGGGCTCCGGTTGGTCGCCGGCATCGGGCTCATCCTGGCGAACGCCTTCTTCGTCGCGATCGAGTTCGCGCTCACCCGTGTCCGTCAGTATCCCGAGTCGGCGTTCGACGAACCGGGGCTGCGCCGGGCGTGGGAGATGACCAACGAACTCGAGATCTACCTGACCAGCTGTCAGGTGGGAATCAGCGGAACGAGTATCGCAGTCGGCATCGTCGCCGAACCGGCCCTTGCGACGATTATCCGGCCCCTCTTCGAGAGCACCGCACTCGCCGCCGCGGGTGCAGGTGCCGTCGTCGCGTTCGTCATTATCAACCTCCTCCATCTCACCCACGGCGAACAGACGCCGACCTACCTTGGCGTCGAGCGAACGAAGTTCGTCGCCAGGTACGGAGCCACGCCGCTGTACTGGTTTGCGAAACTCCTCTCGCCGGTGATCTGGTTCGGAGACGCCGTCGCGAAGTGGACGCTGCGCCGGTTCGGGGTCGAGATGACTGGTGCGTGGCTCGAGACTGAAACCGAAATCATCGAGACGCGGGCCCAACTCCGGAATCGACTCGCGTCGGTCCTCGAACGGGGCGACGTCCCCGACGACCGCCGTGAAGAGATCATCAACGCGTTGACCGTCGGCGAGCGGCCGGTTGCAGACGAGATGACCCCCGTCGAGGACGTCACGTTTCTCTCGACGACCGCGTCGGTCGAGGAGAACGTCGACCGGATCGGCTCGAGTCCCCATACTCGGTTTCCGCTGATCGAGGGGACGCCCACGGCGTTCGTCGGGATCGTCTATGCACCGACCGTCGTCGACCGCATCGACGATCTGCGGGACGGAGCCGTCTCGTTTACCGACATCGCGACGCCGCCGATGACGATTCCCGCGGCGATGCACGTCAGCGACGCGATCGACGAACTGCAGGCGGCACAGCAGGAACTCGCGCTCGTCGAAGCCGACGGTGATGTCGTCGGCCTGCTGACGGCGACCGATGCCCTCGAGGCGCTGGTCGGTGATTTCGACGATCCACTCGAGGGAAACGACAACCTGTCGGAGGGACGACAGTGACACCACAGTCACCGCCCTCGACAGGCGGGCGCGTCGAGCGCCGTCCGATTCCCGGTCCCGTCAGCCGAGTCACCGCCATATTTGTGGCCGGTGTTCGAAGGCGAGGTATGGACGCGCAATCGATCCCGTGTCGAGTTGCCGATCTATGACGGGCTACTATCTTCGCTACCTGCAGGTTCTCCTTCGGTTCTTCCCCATCGCCATCGCGTTTCTCAGGGACCGCCGGCGGTTCCTGCTGTTCGGGCCGTCCCGGCACGTCTCGGCCGATGTCCACCGCGCCCGCGCCGAGCGGCTCACCGAGACGATGCTCGAGCTCGGCCCGGCGTTCATCAAGGTCGGGCAGGTGCTGTCGACGCGGCCCGATATCGTCCCTCCGACGTACGTCGAGGCGTTCGCCACGTTACAGGACGAGGTCCCGGAGGACGCGGGCGGGGAGCCGTTGACCGTCGTCGAATCGGCACTCGGCGACGACCTCGATCTCGATACCCTCGAGCCGGTCGCCGGCGGATCGCTCGCGTTCGTCTACACTGTCGACTACGAGGGCGAGCGAATCGCCCTGAAGGTCCAACGTCCCGGTCTCGCCGCGGTGATCGAGCGGGATCTGCGGGTCATCAGGGGGCTCGTCCCGTTGCTCGTGACGTTCGCCGACGAGCGCCAGCGGTATTCGATCGAGAACGTCGCCGACGACTTCGAGGAGATCATTCTCGAGGAACTGGACTTCGAGCGCGAGGCGTCGATCATGGCGACGATCAAGGACAACTTCGCGGACGACGAGCGGATCGTCGTCCCCGCGACGTACCCGGAACTCTGCTCGGAGCGCATCGTCGCGATGGAGCACGTCGACGGCGAGAAGATCACCGACGAGGACGTGCTCGCCGATGTCGGTCTCGAACCGACGGAGATGGCGACGCTGATCGCCCGCACGTACCTGCAGATGGGCCTCGTCGACGGCGTCTTCCACGCGGACCCACACCCGGGCAACCTCGCGGTGACCGACGACGGCCGGCTCGTCATCTACGATTACGGGATGAGCCAGCGTCTCACGCAGCAGGAACAGGACGATATCACGAGTCTCTATCGGACCCTCGTCCGCCGCGACGTCGACGGCCTGTTGAACACGCTGATCGCACTCGACGTGCTCGATCGGTCGGTCGACCGGGTCGCCGTCCGGCGGGTCCTCGAGTTGGTCATCGAGAACCTCGAAGGAAAGGCGGACGTCTCCTGGCGGGAAATCATCACGGAGCTGTTCGCGACGCTCCACGAGTTTCCGTTTCGGATTCCGCCGAACGTCATGTTGCTCGTGCGAGTCGGGACGGTCGGCGAAGGCGTCTGTCGAACCCTCGATCCGGAGTTCGATTTCATCGCCGTCACGCGGTCGTTCCTCGTCGAACAGGGCGTCATCGAGAGCGAAATCGAAGCGCTGCTCGATGACGTCCGGACCGACCTGCAAGACTCAGCGCCCGCGTTGGCGCGTGCCCCGGCGCGGTTCGATACCGTCTTCGGCCAACTCGAGCGGGGTGAACTCGTCGTCAGGACCGACCCCATCGAGCCGACCAATGGTGGGGTCGCCGCGGCTGGGGACGCGATCATCGCCGGTGCCCTGATCGTCGCGACCGCCGTCCTGACGTTTCACGACCAGCCACTCGAGGTCGCGAGCGCGGTGCTGGCGGTCGCGTTCCTCGGGCGATACGTCGTCCGTCGGTAGCGGCGCGACGCTCGTCCGTCCACGCACTGAACGGCGCTACGGGCCGTCCCCGTCACGACGCGACGACGGTCCCGCGACTCCCGTCGCGCGGTCTCCGAGTCCGATGGCTCGCAGGAGAGACGGTAACAGCGTCCCCTGGACGAGCGCACCGATGATCGCGACGCCGAAGACGACCGCCTGCACGAACTCGCGGTGGGGGATCCACGGCGGGAGCCCGAGCGCCAGCGCGATCGGGACCACGGTGTGTAACCCGCCCGAGACGAGGACGTGCTGGTAGCTACGGGGCAGCGGCCTCGAGATGATCCCGTTGACCGCCCCGACGAGGACGTAGACGATCACGGCCCGGACGAGCAACACGAACGCGGCGACGAGCAGCGCCGCCGGCAGGTAGACGGTGAGCGTGTCGATCGGAACTTGGGCCCCAATAAGTACGTAGACGACCGTCGACAGCAAGAACGCGCCGCCCGCCCAGATATCGCGCACGAACTCGAGTGCGTCGCGGCCGATCCCCTCGTCGGCGTCCAGGTCCACGAACACTCCCGCTCCGACCGTCGCGAGGATGCCGCTCACGCCGACGCTCTCGGCGAGGACGTAGCTTCCGTACGCGACCAACACCGTGACCAGCAGGAGCGCCATTCGCTCGGGCAGTCGGTGAACGAACCGCGTGGCCCCGTATCCGAGACCACACCCGAGGAGGAACCCGCCGAGGCCGACGACGAGGAGGTCCGTGAGAACGAACTCGGCGATCTCGAGCCCCGACATCGGCTCCGGCCCCGCGGCGAGGAGCGCGAGTATCACGTTGACGATGACGATCGCGACGCCGTCGTTGAACAGGCTCTCACTGTCGATGACGATTTTCAACCGCTCGGGCGCGTCCAACTCCTCGAACACTGAGAGGACGGCGACCGGGTCGGTCGGGACGAGGATCGCGGCGAGCAACAGCGACACCCCGATCGATAGCCCGAACGCGAGGTCGATGAGCGGTCCCAGGAGCACGACTGCCAGCGGGATTCCGAGGACGACCAGCGTGAGTGGCACGGCCAGGTTCTCGCGCAGCGCCGTTCGATCCAGTTCGACGACCCCCTCGAACAGGATCGGCGGCAGGACCAGTCCCATGATGATGTCCGTCGAGAGCCGAATGCCGACGTCGATGCGCAGCACCGAGATCACGACCCCGACCAGAACGAGAAGCACCGCGTACGGGATGTCGAGCCACGCGTCAACGACGACTCTGACCGCCAGCGCGAGCGCGAGCAGGGCACACACCTGGACGAGGAATGCGAGCACAGCAGTCATGGACTAGCACTCGCAAACCGGACCGAGACTACCTGACGCGGCGTGGAGCGAGTCGTACCGCTCTCTCCTCGGCTTGGTTCGTCGTCTTCCGGTCTCCCCTCGGCTCCTCACGCTGTACTGCGAACTGTCGTTGTGGACACACATTGTTTTATCCTCGTCTCTGGTACCGTGTCTCGATGACGTCGTACTCTGGTCGAGTGTCGGTTCGATCGGTTCGCTTCGCGGGTCTGATTTGCGTCGCGGTGGTCTCGTTTTTCTTCGCCATTCAGTTGTTGAGCGCGGCGCTGCAGCCGCTCTCGTCGGTTGTCCGGCCGATCCTAACCGGGCAGATGGCCCCGATTTCGTACGTCGGGACCAGCTGGCTCTCCGCGTACGTGCTGTTGAACGGATCGCTCGTCGCAGCGATCACGCTCTCGGTCTACGATGCCTACTACGCGTTTCTCGAGGGCGTTCAGAACACCCTCCTCGAGAGCGACCGTGCGTTTGCGGTGTTCATCGTGCTGCTCATCGCCGTTCCGTTCGTGTTGATGGTCGGGCCCTGAGACGAACGCGACTACGAGTCCGTCGCGATCGGCTTGCGAACCGTTAGCACCGGGACCGGGGCCGTTCGGACGAGGTGCTCGGTGATGCTGCCGAGTACGTACCGATCGAAGCCCGTCCGGCCGTGGGTCCCGACGACCACGAGGTCGATGTCGTGGGCCTCGATATGCGACTGGATCTCCTCGGTCACCGACGACCCGTACGCGATCGTTTCGGCGGCCGGCTCGACGCCGCGGGTTTCCGCGATCGACGACGCCTCGTCGAGGATCTCGTCCGCGGCCGCTTCCAGCATCGCCGTCTTGATCTCCGAGCGGACGTCAACGCCGACGCTGACCGCGTCGACGACCGTCAGGAGGTGCAACGCCGCGCCAGTCGTGTCCGCGATGTCGACGCTCATCTCGACTGCGTCTCGCGCACACTCGCTGCCGTCGGCCGGGGCCAGCACGTGTCGGTACGGGTACGTGATCGCGGTCTCAGCGTCCGGCCGAATCGTCAGTACGGGGCCGTCCGCGCGTCTGACGACTCGCTCGGTCGTACTGCCCAGCAGGAACCGCTCGAGGCCGCGGCGTCCGTGCGTTGGCATGACGGTGAGGTCGATATCATGTGCCCCTGTGTAGTCGATAATCTCCTGATACGGGTCGCCGGATACGACCTCGGTGACCGTCTCGACTCCACGGTCCGCCGCGCGGTCGGCGGCATCGCGGACGATCCGATCGCCCTCCTGCTCGAGGGCGTCGACAACGGCACCCTCCCGCTGAAACGGGCTGTACAGCGCCATATCGATCACGGTGAGGACGTGAACCGTAGACTCGTGTTCGGCGGCGATATCGAGGACGTGATCGAGCGCGGCGGCCGCACCCTCGCTGCCGTCGGTCGGAAAGAGGAGGTGATCGAACCTCGTGTCCGTCGCGGACGCGGTCATGCTCGGTCATCCTCCGTCCCGTTCCGGAGGTCGCGTCCGATTCCTGCCCGTCCCGCTCGTCCGTCAGTCTCACAGCGTTCCATGCGTGTCCGATACGTGGGAGTCCGGAATAAACGGCAGGGGAGCATCGAAAACACGGAGCGGCCGGCGTCTCGACGCTCCGATAGCCGACCGTTCGTGGCTCGAGGGCCTCGGCGATATCTCGATCGATGTAGAGGAAGCCCCTGCCCTACAGTCTCACAGCCACTTGTAGCCGGCGGCGGCGACCACATACATTGGGTTCGCAGTCCGAGAACCGACCGATAGACGCGGTCCAACGAGCCCCCATCGTCGAAAGCGTATCCGCGTTCCTATTTCGAACTGGCTGTCGACGAAGCAGTCGATTCCCTCGGAGCGGTTCGTGATGTCCCCGAGCGACTATGAAACACCTCAGTGCAAAACGTCCGCAGGCTCTCGTCCGAATAGGGTCGCTCGAGTGCGCGTGCTACGGATTGAGGTCGGCACACAAACACTCGTGGCTCTGCGAAGAGCGACCGATGATGAAGGCGTGGATTTCGCTGGCAAGCTCGTACATGGTCTGGGCCCGTTCCGCCGAGGCGAGACCGTCCTGATAGTACGTTTTCGCTCGATGATCGCGCCAGAGGTCGGCGAGATCCTCAGCTATAGATTCGGCAACGATGCCGACTGCAGCTGCCTCTCGGTATACGCCCGGATGCGTTCCAGGTAGATCGTTCGGTTCCATCGTTCCACGCTCGAGGAGTCGGAACTCGACTGTCCGCTCGATCGCGACAAACGAGGCTTCGATGACGAGCGTGTAGTACCCGGCGTCGTGTAGGGCTTTGGCACCGGCGAGCAACCGACAGGCCTTCCGTAACTGAAGGAGCGCTGCGTCTTCCACCTCGAGTCCGGGTTCGATGTCCGCCGGGCGCCGGTCGAACGCCGCCTGTGCGTTGTCGATGAGATGTTCGATTCGCGTACTACTCATCGGTGATCACGGCCTTCCGGATGGATTGGAGTCGATCACCGCCGTACACCGTCACGCCCTCCGTGAAGATTTCACAAAGCTTCGGGCCCGCCCGCCGTGCACTCTCCGCGGATTCGACGTACGGCTCGAACTCGAACCGATCGCCGTCGAATCGCTTCTCGCTGAGGTCGGCGACAATGTCCGTGACGGCGCGTCGGGCACTCGTCCGGTCACCGTCGACGACGACGAACAGATCGATGTCACTCCGCCGGTCGGCGTCGCCTCGAGCGACGCTTCCGAATACGACGACGCCGAGCACGTCGTCGATGTCGTCCGCTTCTTTCTCTTCCTCTCGGACGTGGGTGACGAAGGATCGAATCGGCTCACGGAACTCGGACTGCTCGATGGCGAGTATCGGATCGTCTTTTCGTAGTCGGTCCGGGTTAATCGAGACGTAGTTTCGTTGTGGGGTCTCTCGGATCCGAACGGCTCCGATACTCTCGAGGAGGTCGACCGCCCGCCACACCGTCGATCGAGTGACGTCCGTCGCATCGACGAGTTCGGGGATCGTAAACTCGGTCTCGTGGGCGTCCACCAGAAGGCGGAGGATGTCGTCTGCGACGCCGATGCGGAAGACGTCCGTCTCTGCGCTTGGATAGGCGTCGATGCAGACCGCTATTTCTCGTTTCGGCATTTCAGACACTGTCTGATTTTGCGCAACAACAAATAAATAACTAGCGGCGGCTGCCAGAGCACTGTCGCACGCTCGTTCAATCGTCTCCTCGAGCGCGTATTTTCGGGGAGACACGACGGTTCCGGCTGCTTCGTTGAAACGGGAGTTTGTCGAATGGATTTGATTTTGATTTTAGAGTCCAGAATACCAGACCCAGGGCGGGTCAGCCGAGGAAAATACAGCGATGCTACCGGGCAACGGAATGTCACACCCAAAACCGCTACGCAGATTCGGACGTATCGATGCCCAGGATCCGGTACAAGAGGCAGGTTCGGACGAGTGCAGTCCCGAGGAAAACGATGCCGATCACCAGCGCGACGCCACCGAGCGTGGTCCCGAACTCGAGTGCGCCGCCGCGTATCACGATGCCGACGGCGGCCAGCACTGCGCCGACGACCGCGCGGACGATCCGGTCTGTCGAGCCCATATTGTGTTTCATGCCCACAAATACACACAACCAGGAGTTAAGCGTTTTCCGAATTCCGAGTTCCTGGGAGTTATCTGGATGGGGCCGACCCGCCGACTGCGGCCGCCCACAGGTCGGGGAGGCGTGCGTATCTCGTCGCGTTTCCGACGAGTAGCGACCGATGTCGGTATCGGTCACTCGCGGTCACCAGTTCGGAACGCGTTCGATACCTGTCTCTCCCAATCCGTGGCGGGACGAACGGACACAGTCCGACCGGAATCGGAACAGTAACTCGGCACCGACCGGTGCCGTGACATTCACGGCGAGAACGATCGCCCTACTTTTGAAGCCAACGGTAGTGGGTAGTAGTGAGATACCAATGGGAGCGGCAACTGATTCGGACATGGGATTCGGCACGCGTCTCGTACGGGTGATCGTCTCGATCGTCGTCCTGACCGGCGTGACCGTCGTTCTCGGATACGGCGGCTGGATCGTCTTGTCGCTCACTGCCACAATCGGCGGGTACGATCCGAAAACAGCCGACGGCGAGTTGCTTCGGGAGCGATTGCTGGAGTGGCCCGACCGCAACAGGGAGGTCATGCGCTCGAACGGGAGGACCAGCCTGCCGTTGCGACCGTAGCGACTGCCTGCCCCACACCGGTCGTGATGCCGTCGGACCGAGCGATGTCGGGTCTGTGAGACCTCGAGGGTTCGGGTCGTCGACTCCGCCTCGGAACGACACGCCGGCACGCGGTGCCGGCGTCGAAATCCGGAAGCTCTTTTCGTTGTGGGCACAATACTGTGCACGAATGACGTTGCCTATCGATCCCACTCAGCTCGACCCGGACGACATCGGTGCGAAACAGACGACCCTCGAGATGGCCCACGAGGAGGCGATCGAACACGTCCGCGAGGTGTTCACCGACGCCGGCTTCGGCGTCCCCGTCGAGTTCTCCCCGTCGGAACTGCTGAACGAAAAGGTGGATGCGGACCGCGACCCCTACTACGTGCTCGGCGCGTGTAACCCGGCCGTGGCCGACCGAGCGCTCGAGGCCAGCGACGGGAAACTCGGCGCGCTGTTCCCGTGTAACGTGGTCGTCTGGGAGGAAGCACCCGGCCGCCAGCGCGTCTACCACGTCTCGATCATGCGGATCGCGCGGCTCGTCGGGGTGGCACCGGACGACGAGGAGATGGCGGATATCGTCGCCGAAACGGGCGACCTCGTCGACGCCGCGTTCGAGGAGCTGTAGCCATGGGCTACCACACGTTCGACGCCGAGCGAGCGGACAAGCTCGAACGGGCCGGACGACGGTATCGCTTCGTCTCGGCCGAGGAACTGCTGTGGGCGCTCTCGCTCTCGGCTGACGACACCGTCGCCGATCTCGGCAGCGGGACCGGCTTCTTCACCGACGACATCGCTCCGCATGCCGGCACGGTCTACGCGGTCGACATTCAGGCGGAGATGCAGGAGTACTACCGGGAGAAGGGCGTCCCGGAAAACGTCGAACTCGTAACCAGCGACGTGAACGATTTGCCGTTCGACGACGGCGAGGTCGACGCCGCGTTTTCGACGATGACCTACCACGAGTTCGCGAGCGACGCCGCGCTCGCGGAGATTCGACGGGTCCTCGCGCCCGCTGGCCGACTCGTCATCGTCGACTGGGCGGCGACCGGCTCCGACGACCACGGCCCGCCGGTCGACGAGCGCTACAGCGCCGCCGAAGCGACGGCGGCGCTCCGCGATGCCGGCTTCGCGATCGACCACGAGGCCGTTCGTCCGGAGACGTTCCTGGTGATCGCGACGCTCGAGTAAGGACGCGGCCACCCCGTTCCGGTTTTTGCGATCTAGAACCTGTTGAGCATACGCGGTGGAATCGCTAGGAGGACGACGGCAACGATCGCGATCAGGCCCAGCGCGGCGAGCAGGCCGACCAACAGGTCGGACTGAACCCCCTGGTCGATGTGCTCGAGGCCGGGAAAGAGGGCGATCGCGGTGCCCAGAACGGCCAGCGTCGCGCCGACCATCGTCACTTCGCGGGACCGGAACGCGAGGAGGTTGGTGACGAACTGTTCGATGTCGACTGTCGATTCGGGGGCACTCATCCGATTTCGAAGGTGAATGGAGACGACGCAACGCCGCCGTTTCGATGCCGTTGCCACGGCCGACGGATGGCCCTGCGCACAGCGGCGAAACTCCTCCCGTCTCGAGTCGCCTCGGGTCTCGCAGACCGACGAGTGAGACGCGCTCGCGGCGACCGTGTCGATTGACTCGACAAACCGATGCGTCACAGATAGGAGTAATAGTATCCGGGATTCGGCGGCGTACGGCAGTTGTCGTTCACGGCTCGGCGGTTGCGGGTAGAAAACGGAGCTGTCGAACTGTGTGATGAGGTGGGTTCTGGATTGGTTGTGGGGTGTGGCTAAAGGTACACATCACAATACACCGCATTGCTCCGCGGCAGCAGAGTAGAAAGTTATTTGTGGTTCTATAAATAATAAAATCATAGGGAATAAGCTCCAGACGAAGAAGCAACTGCAACAAGAGAAACGGGCAAAATTAGAGGCAAAGACATTCGAGCGCTTCAATTAGACAGATGAAGTACGATGAAAGAGATAAAGTACTCCGGTACTAAGACATATGCACATGCTCACTCCTGGGGATGAGGAATCCCTCCTTATGGACATAAAAGAGGGAATTCAGTATGCCCTTTATCTTGGCAAGCAAGAGGGACGGTTCACAGAGGATGAGATTCGGCTTGACAGGATTCGTCTGAATAAACTTCAGTACATCGTGAATGAAGATCGGGATTTAGGGCTAACATTTGGATGGTTCAAATATGGACCTGCCCCAGAAGACGTTACTACGGACGCTGGAATAGAACTTGGTCCTCGGCAGGGAGATGAAATTGATCATCTGGAGGAAACGAGACTTCCCAGCAGAGATTTCCTTACCACGGAAGCATTTGCATATTATTTCCTTGAGAATTTGAATGGCGAATTTAATGAAATTGTGACTACAGAAGGGACTAAGACTTATTTGGAGGACTTCTACAAAAAATATGCACCAAATGACGAGTATGCTGCTAGGTTTACTGATCTGTATATAGAAAGTGCCCGACTCCAACAAACGCTTGATATAATCGGAAACAACAAGGAATGGCATGATAATTCGACAGAATATTACTACGAACTGAATAGAAAGTTTGTACCGGTTAGTGAGGAACTATCCAAGCACGAATCTTTAGAACATACTCGAGAACCTCTAGAAGAGTACCGAAAATTATTGACTAGTATTATTTCAGAAGCAGATGCAAAAGAGGAGTTGTCAACACCCCAACAGGCATTCATCAATAATGCTATTCGTAAATTCTACAACACGATTTGGGATTTTGTAGCTCAGGAGTTATCTCTCCGGACCATGCGTGGCGATAACGTAGGCGAGTTGCGTCCAGATGTGGAAACAAACGCCGAGAAATACCGAGACGGTCTGTGGAAAAAAGAATTGAGATCTCTCAAGGAAAGAAGACATTCTGTGGATCTAGAACCCGACTTAGAGGACATTGAGGAACTAGATTCAGAGGGAAATCCGGGAAATGACGGACAGACTCTCAGCGGAGAACTGATTGAACAAGTCTCTACTATGGGATCAGAGGTGATCAAGGAGTGAGTTTCCCTAATTATGGAGACCTCATCCACGTCAATTTTAGACCAAGTCATCAATCTGACCCCGGTGAGTTTGAGGATCCACATCCTGCAGTTGTGATTCAATATACCTGTGATAACGATAGAGCAGTAGTGGTGGCCCCAATTTCGTCACGCGATCAGCAGAGTAGATCACGCGAAGTGAAATTACCTGGGACAGTTGATGGACTAGATAATGACTCGGTAGCTATTTTAAATCTGATTACTACTGTATCTTTTGAGGGCCGGATAAGAGCAGACGGAGATGACTCTGCTTCTTGGCGTCTTGGTCAAGTTCCTCCAAGAAAAATGGAAGAGATACAGGAGAAGTTAGAACGTCTCTTCCTAATATAGTTGTTCTCGAGATAGCGTATTATCCTTACTGCACTCGATGTCGATGGATGAATATGATTGAAGACTTATATGTGGGCCAGTAGGGTATTGATTCTATTGGATCCCCTCAGATATAACCTACTTTCGTCTTGGTAGTACCTTCAGAAGACAAACCCACTGCTTCTCCACTATATACTGCACGCCGACAAAAATCCGTCTTCCGGATATGCACACGAACGGGGATTGACCGTGTGTATAACCGAAATCAATCGTAGAGGCTTACATAATTACTGTATGCTATCCCTCCCAAATTCTGTAACTCAAAATCGATATTCGACAGCATGAGATCGGAAGCTTGTATTCACCAACAGAGTAACCGCGTCCTGAGGAGGAGACTAAAGACACCTTTAATTTGTGTCTTCAGTTGGCTCGAGTTCGCTCGCATCGAGTTTTTCAGCGAGATATGCTTCACCATCGTCGGTAATTCCATAGAGGCCACGCGAGATTCGGTCAAGCAGGCCGTACTCGGCAAGCACAGGACACCGGTTTCGAGCGTGGCCGGCACTGGGGCCGCCGAGATCTTCGATTGCTGTTGGAGTCAGGTTCCCGTACTCGCGGATAAGTTCGAGAATTTTGTCGTCCGATGGAACCATCCACTCGGCTTCCTGGCGCATTTCACTCGAGAGATTGGAAGCAATGGACATACGCATACTGGTTGTGGGTTTTTTCTGGCTACTAGTCCATAAGTAATTGTATTAGACAATCATCTACTGACGAGTCGTCAGTAAGTTATATTAGCAGTCGGTGATAATTAGCTGTTGATCCGCCCCTTCTGGACTGCGAAGGTCCAGCGTGCTGGAGACACGCCGGGGTCGGGTCAGCCTCTGCACGAGGGTCCGACCATGCGAAACGAACGCTCGAGGGGCAATGAATATTGCTCCACAGACGACGGTATCACCGGCCAGTCGACTGGCCGCGAGAACAGCCCAGCCGCCACCGGTCCCGCCGACCGCACCGCGATCGGCGTCGACCTCGGGGAGCACAACCTCTACACCGCGTGTCCGTCGCCCATGCCGGACTGGAAGGGTGCCTACGCGATCCCCGGCGACGACCTCTGCGCTCGCCTCGACGCGCTTCGCGACCGCGTCGCCGCGCTGCTTGCCGACGCCGACCGCGAGACGATCGTCGCACACGTCCGCCACCGTCGGGCGGCCCTGCTCGAAACGCTCGACGACGCGGCGCGGGAACTCTGTGACTACGCGAGCGCGTACGACCACCCCGTGCTCGTCACCGAGGACAGCCACTACGGGCCGGACCTGTGGGCGTGGCTGACCGACCCCGATGCCCACCGCGGCACGGCGTGGCTGCTCCCGACGGCCCATCTGCGCCTGCGGACGGTCGCCGCCGAGTACGGCATCGAAGTCGCGACGGTGCCCGTCGCCTACTCCTCCCAGGAGTGTCACGGCTGCGGGACCATCGGCGACCGACGGCTCCACCAGACGTTCCGCTGTACCAACCCGGACTGTCACGTCGAAACGGTCTACGCCGATTACAACGCCGCGAAGGTCCTCGCACAGCGGTACTACCCCAACCAGCGGTGTGCGTACCGCCCCCCGCGCTCGACCGACGAGCGAGCGGCGCTCGTCGCCGACGGCGGGCCGCCGCGGTCCCACCAGGACGGCGCGTAACGCCCGCCGCCTGCGGGTCGCCGCTCGAGCCGGGGGCCGGGCGACCTCGAGTCGATGCCGTGGAGCCGCGTACCAGTTGCTCGTCCGCCGCTCCCCGTCCGTCCTCCGACTCCGTATGACCACCACGCGCCGGCTGTATCGGCTTGCCAACCACCCCCTCCCACGACTCACGACGACATGAGCACGAACGCCGACCACTCCGACCCGACCGCATCGACCGTCCAGACGCTGGCATCCGAACTCGAGGCGCTCCGCGAGCGGATCGATACGCTCGAAGCCAGCCTCGCGCGGAAGACCGATCGCCTCGACCGCCTCGCGTCCGCACTCGAACGGGAGCGGGCGGCAAACGAGCGTCTCGAAGCCCGGCTCGAGGAACTCGAGGGCGCGCACGCGCCGCTCGAAGCGCGACTCGACGCCCACGAAAAGAAACTGAACGCGAACAAGGACCGCGTCGGCGAACTCCAGGCCCGCGAACTCGAGAAGGGTGCCCATCTGCTCGCGGCGAACGTCGACGAGAGCGAGCTCGACGTCGCCGGCGGTCGCCTCGAGCGAGTTCGCAAGGACGACGGCGAGCAGTACTTCCGACTGCCCGATAGCGACGACCCCCTCGAGCGCGGCGGCGATGTCGCGTTAGCACACGGCGACCTCCTGCCGATTCAGCAACTCGCGAAAATGGACGATGACGGCCTCCGTGCAACCACGTCCTCGCTCCCCTCGCGGCTCGCTGCGACGCTCTGGAAGGCGCGCACCGATCCGAGTGTCGGAGACGACCCGTGGAAGAACGGGTGCAAGACCGTCCGGGAGTACGTTACGGCAAGCGATATGAAACACTGGATCCGCCGTCAGGAGACGGGGATCAGCGACGACTACGCGAAGAAACTCGTCTCGCGGACGATCGACGCGTTGCTCGACCTCTCGAAGCACCGACTGGCGGTCGAACGGAGACGCCAGCGCAAGAACGGCCTCGAGTACACCGAGCGCCGCGTCGTGCTGATGGCGGATGCGGATGTCCCCGGCGACCGCCCGAGCGCAACCGAAGGGGACAGTCCGGAGACAGCTGACGTCGACGGCTGACGCTGTCCCCGGATCTCCACCCCCACCCTGAGAGGGCGGTTAACTCTCCCCGACGAACGAACCCCCACACTGATTGTGGTCGTGTACGCGTCCGCGTAGTCGTCCATCCGTCCCGCGATCGGTCGGCGACGG
This sequence comes from Natrinema gari JCM 14663, assembly GCF_000337175.1. GTDB lineage: Archaea > Halobacteriota > Halobacteria > Halobacteriales > Natrialbaceae > Natrinema > Natrinema gari. The sequence continues at coordinate 43,390 of NZ_AOIJ01000040.1, forward strand.
TCGAGGCTCACCGACTGCTCGAGCCGGGTCACCGAAGACGTCAGCTGTCACCGGAGCGAGTGGTGGTCCAGCCGTGAACGCGGTCCCGGATCGATTCGGCAGTCGTCCGGTGACGTGTCGGTTTGTCTTCTCCCATTTCGGCCTCGGGGTCGAGCGCCTCGAGAGTGCGGACACCACCGCGGAGCGTGCGATCGACACTGCTCTCGAGGAGTCCCCTGCCGTTCGCCAGGAGTTGCCATTGATCGATGTCGATCTCGGTGTGCGCGATGAAACGGTCGTGGGACGGTCGACTGAAGACGGTCAAACGGTGACCGAACCCGAGACTGGCACTGTACGGTCAGCGGGTGGCTCGGAGCCCGATGCACTCCACTTCTATCTCGCGGGCTCGCGCCAGTTGTGTGCGCGGTGTAATCCCGGCGGTTCGGCGACGTCTGGACGCGCGACCTCGAGAAGCATCCCGTGTCCAACCGATGAGCGGCCGACCGGTCGTCGACGTGAGGCAGGCGTGGCTCACATTGGACACACGACAACCGCTGAGTGGACTGGCTCACAATGTACACATGATGAGAAGCGACAAAAAGCGCGTTCAGTTTCGGGCACCCCACCGACTCATCGACCGGACCGATGCACTCGCGGATGTCCTCGAGGAGGACCGGACGAATGTCCTCGTGACTGCGCTATGAGGCGACGCACGACGACGCGCTCATGCAGGAAATCGCGGCCGCCTACGACGACGGGATCCCTTTCGAGCAACTTAAGTCGCTCGTCGGTGCCGACTATTTTCATCACAACAACCCCTCAAGCATGACACGGCCAAAGGACAGTCAGTTAGAGAAATGAATGTTATAGGAAGATCGCATCAATCGCGTAGTAAGCGAACATCATACCAAAGCCGATCAGTAGAAGACCTGCACCGATGGAAAAATACCGAAGTAGTTTCGCTGTTACAAATCGTCGTCCATAGTGGATTGCTGTTGCGAGCCCAAGATCCCAGAAAGTAATGCCAACGAAAATAGACGCACTATACAATAGTGCTACCTCTATTCCTACCTGATTAACTGTCGTAGCTAATACTGATCCATAGATTCCAATCCAGAATACGATATTCAATGGGTTTGAGATAGCAATTAAAAAGCCAGATAAGAACGAACGGGACAGAGGTTCTTGACGACCGCCATCGGATTTTAACCCAGTTTCGAAATTGGTTGTGTTTTGGGAATCCATGATCGACTCGTAGCCCAGATAACTGAGAACTACAGCGCCAAATACCCACATAACTGCTTGTGCTAATGTTGTTGTGAGTTTTTCAGACAATCCAAAGTATATTAAAAACATCAATACAAGATCAGCTGTCATTCCGCCAACACCGACAAGCCATGAATTCCAAAATCCATCTTTTAGACCTTGGTTCACTATTTTGATATTGATTGGACCAATCGGTATTGACAGAGCGAAACCAAGAAGAATGTACTGAAACGCTTCGGTGGCAATCATTTTGGATCTATTTCAAAGGGGAATTCATGGATGGATTCATCGTTCGTATCTGGAAGGAAATATTGTTTCCATTCACGTGTGTTAGAGTTACCGTAATCGCCAATATCTGGATGAGGCGGTATCTCGTCGTATTCCTGAAGTCCTGCTCGAATAATCTCTCTCGCCTTTTTTCCTTTCTCTGTATCTCCTGTGATATCGTTGAGAGTCCCGCGCGGCTGGACAGTAATTTCGAGTCCATGTGGTGCGTATCGACTGAGCCGTCGTTCATAACATGGTGCACGCGCTACGAGGAACATTGGTTCACCTCCGAAGCAGAACTCCCATTTTGGATCGTCTGGGTCAACTGGAATTTCATCTGGCCATGGTTCAGGGTCGTGTTTGTTCAAGAATTCAAGCAGATCCCAAAAACAATTCCTAAATTCAGACTCGTTTAGTTTTTTCTGTTGTGGCTTAAAAAATATTGCCAATGTAGTTCGTTTTGCGATTTCTTCATACATATTAATATACTCATGGAGTCCATCTCGAAGTTTCATCAGATCATTATCATTCGACTTCGATTCGACGAATAAATATCGAGCGTTTCCCTGACGTTGAGCCTTACTACCAAAGTGACATGGATACGAATCTCCATTAACAAGTGAATCACGAAATCCTTCATAGCAGGCTTTCTTCCATTCTTTGAGCTTCCTTTCTTTTATCCTCATTTCGATTTCTTCTTTGGTATATATCTTATCGGTCTTCCTCATATAGCATTTAGCTATTTCTAATAGCAACTATATTTATCTTTCTATTTTTCCACCCCCATAATTGTGAATGAAATATGCGCCTATTGAATATAGACATCCGTACGATATAATATGGTATTTACAGTATGTTCGCAATTGGGTGAACGATGCCGATCTCACGCGGACATTCATCCACGAGCACGCGCATGCAATACTCAACTTCAACGTCCACGACACTGAACGATCGAGACGCGAGGTCAAGGCCGAAGCCATCGCGTACGTTGTCGGCCGGTACTGTGGGCTTGCCACCAATGGGTCAGCGTTCTACCTGGCTGCGTGGGAGATGGACGATCCAGAGGTAGTTTGCGACCGACTCGATCGAATCAGTCGGACAATAGAAGAACTCACCGCGGTTCTCGATAACGGACTATCTCACAAAATTCCAGCGAGACATATTGCACGTGATCGCCGGCTATAGTAGCAACTAAACGTCATTGCACACCTGATCGCACGATAGCGTTGCGATCAGTGTGTCACTCGTTTCAATTGCTACTCTAGGACGAACCGTATGGACTCGCGATCAAAGCTGTTTGTCCAACCGCTCCTCGAGATCGAGGCGAAGCGAGCCGCTGTCTCGTCCTCGTCGAGACGCCGATTGAAATCCGCCGAGCGGAAATTAGTATTGCTCAATAGACCCACGTCACGGCGATAGCGCTACGTTCGACGGTCAGGTCCACGTCCAGTCGATGTGAACGGTCTCGACGACGAATACGGACCCGGTACGAGAGAGGCGATAGTCGAACCGAAGTCCGGAGGTCGTGGTGGCAAGCGAGGGGGAGCCGAGAGATGGTCCCTTAGCTCTGAGCGGGGAGTTCGGTGTCGGCTTCGGCGTGTTCGTACTTGTCCTCGAACTCCTGGATGAGTTGCCCCATCTTCGCGTACCAGTCGTTGAGCATCCGCTGCATATCGTTCGCGATCTGGGTCGGGTCGGTCGGGTAGTAGACGTGGTAGTAGCCGCCCTGATCGTAGTTGATCTGCTCTTTCTGGATGAACCCGCTCTGGAGCAGTCGCTGAATCGATCGGTACGCGGTCGAGCGTTCGCGGTCGACCCGCTCGGCGACTTCGTCGATCGTCAGTGCCTCCTCGCTGTCGACCAGCGCACGGAAACACTCCTTGTCGAGTTGCTTGAGTCCGTGGATACACTCCAGGAGCCCCTCACATTCCATGTCCTGTTGTAGTTGTTCTGCCATCGAGTTAGCCATGGTACTGTCTCGAGGTAGGGACCGCGGCGGTATAAGGGTTGTGTGAATATTGTACAATGTCGATGAGCCGAGGCCGGAACGGGGCAAGCGGCGTCGTCGATGTCAGTCCGCAGTCGTCGCGGACGCGTTCGACCGCGCTCGCATCGTCGTGATCGTGCTGTAGATCACGGCCCCGCTGACCATGAACGCCGAGAGCATGATCAGGATGAACCCGATCGTGTCGAGGACGGGCATGCCGAGGTAGCCGGCCGACTGCTGGAAGGCGACGGCGACCGAGCCACCCAGGAGCATCAGCCCGAAGTAGATCTTGATGTCGTCCTCGTTGACGACGCTGGTCGCTGCCGAGCCGATACGGGCACCGAGTGCGCTCCCGGCCAGCAGCGGGACGACGATCGAGAGATCGACGCCACCGTTGAGTCCGTAGGTGTACGCGCCGAAGCCCCCCGAGATGACGATCTCGAACAGGTCCGTCCCGACCGCGATCGGCACCGGGACGCCGATCAGGTAGAACAGAGCAGGCATGCGGATGAAGCCGCCGCCGACGCCGAGGAAACCCGAGAGGAGCCCCGTGGCGAACGCGACGCCGAGGATCATCCACAGCGACACCTGAATGCCCCCGGAGAGGGTCATCATCGGCGGGACCCGGTAGGACTGGATCTGCTTTGCGATGTCCGGGATGTCGTCCGGGTCGATGTCCTGGTTTGCGACCTCGTGGTGGCCGCCACCGCCGCTGTCGTCGGATCCGTCGGACCGCAGCGCGTTGTAGCTGACGAACACCCCGATACCGCCCAGCAGGAAGACGTACGTGACGCCGATGACGCCGCCTGCCAGTCCGAGTGCTTCGAGGGAGTACACGAGGTGACTCCCGACTTCGATACCTGCGGTCGTTCCGACGACCATCAGGCCGCCGAGTTTGTAGTCGACCTGCCCGAGGTCGCGGTGTTTCAGCGTCGCGATAACGGCCGTCCCGAAGACGAAGGCCATGCCGCTCCCGACGGCGACGCGGGTGGGGTACCCCATCACGAGTAACGCGGGCGTGACGAGGAACGACCCGCCCATGCCGAAGAAGCCGAACAATACCCCGACCATGAAGCCGAAGCTCACGAACAACGCGAGCATCGCCGGCGCGATTCCGAAGGGTTCCATCTATGTGTGAGTGATGCGTTCGACGAGTGGTTGTGCGACCTGCTCTACGGCACCGTACCCCACGTAGAGGGCGACCGCCTCGAGGAGGATGGTGCCGACGAGTGCGCCTGCCTGTACCGCCGGTGAAGACGCTGCGAGGTCGATCATCGGGATCGCCCTCCGCCGTGCAGTTGTGTTCGAATCATGGATTTCTGCTCAGTATCATCTACCTGGAGGACAGCTATAACGCTTTTGGGAATAGCGTGCAATATTACTGCCGTCAATCTCACGGCTATCCAACGAGAATATTCGAATACGTTATACCGATATGGATCGGTCCACGGCGTCCGGCTCTGCGTCTGGGGCGCGAATGGAACGAATAGCTGACAGTATTGCCACGAGACAACGGGAGAACTACACCGATCCGATCGATCATCGGCCGCATTGATCGGCTCACCCGCACCCGACGGACCGGAGTTAGTATTGACTAGCCCAAACAACATTATGCTGTCGCGTCCTACGAGCGGTATGAAAGCGATCTGTGCGACCGATCTCTCCGCCGCCAGCGAGGCGACGATCGAGAACGAGACGTGTCTCGCGTCTCTCGGTCGAATCGGCGTCGAGGAGATCCACCTCGTGACCGTGATCCCGTCGAACGTCCACGCGGGCATGCCCGGCATCGATTTCGAGGAACGCCGCGAGCAGGCGCTGGCTCGCTACCGGCGCGTCATCGACAACGCCGGCTTCGATACCGAGGCACACGTCGTCCGCGGCACGCCCCATCGGCGGATCAACGGGATCGCCGACACGATCGGTGCCAGCCTCACGGTCGTCGGCTCGCGCGGACAGAGCCCGCTCGAGAACCGTGTCATCGGCTCGACAGCGCGTAACCTCGCGCGGACGACGGTCGTGCCGCTGCTCGTCAATCGGATCGAACGCGAGGCCGATGCGCCGGCCGTCGTCCGGGAACACCTGTTCCAGCGTCTGCTGTACGCGACGGATTTCTCCGAGAACGCCGACCGGACGTTCGAGGCGTTCTCGTACCTGCGCCACGCCACGCAGGAGGCGACGCTCGTCCACGTCGAGACGCCGACGGACCCAGGGCTCCCCGAAGACGAGGACCCGAACGCGCGACTCGAATCGCTGGCCGCCCAACTCGAGGACTGGGGGATCGAGACGCGAACCGTCGTCCGGCAGGGTGATCCCGCCGCCGAGATACTCGCCGCGGAGGTCGAGTACGAGCCGACGACGATTCTCGTCGGTTCGCGCGGTCGCAGCAGGCTCCGCCGCCTGTTGCTCGGGAGCGTCTCCGAAGACATCGTCGCACGGGCGGACGGGAACGTCATGCTCGTCCCGCCGAACCGAATGGCCTGACACCGGCGGCGAACGGACGCAGTCGACGTGTTGCGAGCCGGCTTCGTCCGATCCGTCTCCTGTTATGCAATTCGCGATGCGCACCGGGCATCAGAAGATCCACGCGATCGCACTACTGTCACAGCGCTCGGACGGATCGATCGCCGATCGTCGACACCGTCGTCCGCGACGAGGCGTTGACGCGCTTCCGATTCGGCGTGCCGGGATTACATCGACCGACCGGACTCACCTTCGGAGCTCGTGGACGAGGCTCGAGAACGACCTCGAGGAGTTGCGAACCGCCGCTCGTGGCGATTTCACCGACGAGGAGGTCGAGCAACGGCGTGAACGCCTGCGAGGTGAGCAGAAGCGGTTGACGTGGCTCCACCGCCAGCGAGCCCCGTCGATCGGCACTCACTCGATCGCGTTCCCGTTCTGCGAGGCTCGGAGCCATGCTTTGACGAGTTCGTTGACGTTGTGAAAGACGATGCCGACGGTGAGCAGGGTCGTCGTCAGGTAGAGCACGAACCCGGGCGGGCCGCCGACCGTCGCACCGAGGAGGCCGCCGGTGATGCCGACGATCGTGAGTTCCAGCCACGTCACCAGGATTCGGGACCCCAGCCGTGGCGGCGACGGTTCGGTCCCCGACCCGCTCGGCGGTCGATCGTCCTCGGAGCCCATCAGTACGACTCACCCGCCTCGATCGGGCCGCTGAACGCGGAGTAGAGGATCACAAAGTAGCCGAATATGAGCGGCAGCAGGATCGCCGCTCCGATCGACAGGAGGTTGAGCGGCAGCGTCGAGACGATGGCCGTCTCGACCGTCAACCCGCCGGCGCGGTCGATGGCCGGATACATCAGACCGGCGACGATGCCGACCAGCGCGAAGACGAGGCCCGCGGCGGCACCGAACGCCACGTAGTAGCGGTCGGCCCGCGTCGCCGCCGCGTACACTCCCGCAAACACGAGCGTGGCGAGGACGAGCACGCCGACCGGCGCGGAAAACAGGGCCGCTCGCATGGCGGGAACCGCTCCGTAGACGTATCCAAGCGTCACCACGATCAGGACGAGATACGCCACGAGCGCACGGTACCCGTCAGTCCGGAGGGTCTCGCGCAGGTCGCCGCGCGTCTTCAGTCGGAGGAACGCCACGCCGTCGACGACGGTCAGCGCCACGACGGCCAGGCCAACGACGAGTCCAGGGAGCGTGACGATCGTCGTCGTGCCGAGCAGCCAGTTCGCCGTGAACATTCCGAGAAAGAACGGCGCGGTGAGGCTGCCGATGACGAACGCCCGCCCCCACCACCGTTGCCACGCCTCGTCGTGGCGCTGTTCGTACATCTCGGGGGCGAGCCCACGAAGAATGAGCGCACCCAGGATCGCGAACAGCAGCAGGTAGTGGCGACTGAACAGGTTGGCGTAGACGGCCGGGAACGCCGCGAACATCGCGCCGCCGAAGACGACGAGCCACACCTCGTTGCCGTCCCAGAACGGTCCGATGGCGGACAGTAACTGCTCGCGTTCGTCGGCGTCCTCGCGCGTCGCGAACAGTGCGCCGACCCCGAAGTCGAAGCCATCGAGGAACAGGAACGTCGCGAAGATGAAGAACAGCAGCCCGAACCAGAGGTCCGCGAGCGGGAGCCCGAACAGGGGATCGGTCGCGAGCGAGGCCGGATCAGTCATCGGCCTGCACCTCCGACGCGGGCGTCCCCGCACCGTCCAGTTCGGGACCGTCCACGGTCGGCGGTCCGGTCCGAATGATCCGGACGACGACGTACGCATAGAGCGCGAGCAGTCCGAGGTAGACGACGGCGAACCCGGCGAGCGTCGTCGTCGCTTCGACACCCGTCAGTCCCGTCGAGACGCCCTCGCTCGTTCGCAAGACGCCCTGGATGAGCCACGGCTGGCGACCGACTTCGGTGACGACCCAGCCGAGTTCGACCGCGACAATCCCCAGCGGCATCGAGAGCATCAGGGCCTTCTGGAGGAGGTCGTCCGAGAGGAGTTCGCCCCGCCACCAGCGGTAGCCGCCCCAGACGGCGAGCAGGATGAACCAGAAGCCAAGCGCGACCATGAGCCGGAACGCCCAGAAGACGATCGCGACCGGCGGCTGCGGGCCCTCGAACTCCTCGAGCCCCTGGATGGTTGCCTGCGGATCGCCGCCGCTGGCGAGCCACGACGCCCCGCCGGGGATGCCGATGCCGAAGATGTCCTTGGCCCGTGGATCGAAGAGATCCTGGATGCTCGTCGGGAACGCGACGATGTACTCGGGGACGTAGGAGTCGGTCTCCCAGACCGCTTCCATCGCGGCGAACTTCTGTGGCTGCGTTTCGACGACATGTCGCGCATACAGATCGCCGTGGAGCACCTGCAACGGCGCGGTGATGAGCAACGCGAGGAGGCCGAACTTGAGCGTCGTCTCCCAAAACCCGATGTTCTCGACCGGATACCCCCACACGTAGTGTCTGAAAACGAAGTAGGCTCCGAGCCCGGCCATGAACAGCGCGACTGACTCGACGGCGGCGTTTTGCATGTGGACGAACATCCAGGGGAACCGCGGATTGGCGTAGGCGGCGACCGGATCGACCAACTGCACGATCGTTTGTCCGTTTTCCGTGGCCAGTTCGTAGCCCCGCGGGGTCTGCATCCACGAGTTGGCGATCAGGATCCAGAGCGCCGAAAGCCACGTGCCGAGCCCGACGGCGATCGCCGAAAGCATGTACAACACGTTGCCGACGCGCTTGCGACCGAACACGAAAATCCCGAGAAACGTCGCCTCCAGCATGAACGCCATCATCCCCTCGAGCGCGAGCGGGCCGCCGAACAGTTCGCCGGCAGTCGTCGAAAACGCCGCGAAGTTGGTGCCGAACTCGAACTCGAGGACGATTCCGGTCACGGTGCCGACGACGAAGCTGACCGCAAAGATTTGCGTCCAGAACCGTCGCAACTGTTCGTAGACCGGTTTTCCGGTACGGATGTCTTTCCACGTGAAGTAGACGAGGAAGGGTGCAAGCCCCATGCTCATCACGGGAAAGATGATGTGGACGATGGTGGTAAGTGCGAACTGTAACCTGCTTGCGAAGACCGGATCAATCATGGTGTGTCATGGGGAACGCGTGAACCGCGATTCGTCAACCGGTGCTTTTCGATCCGAACGAGTCGCCCTAGTTGTGTCTGAGAGAGGGCAACGCGGTAGTATTTGTGGTCGGTGCGTCGAAAGCGACGGTGGCCTCGCACTGACGGGGCCGCGATTCGAATCCGCCCGGGCCGGACCGGTGTCTCGTCCGTCGCTACGGGCCGACGAGAGACATCGAGCCGTAGCCCAGCCCGAACGCGAGCACGAGCGAGCCGAGCCAGGCGGCGACGGTGAGCCCCAGTTTGCGAGGGCTGACGCCGGCCCCACCGGCGACCGCGAGTCCGCTGCCGACGATGGCGCTCACCACGACCTCGTTGAACGAGATCGGCACCCCGAGCAGGACCGCGGTCTGGGCGATGAGAAACGAGGGAACGAGCGTCGCGATCGAACGGCGCGGACCCAGCGACGCGTACTCCTGTGAGATCGACTTGATCATCCGCGGTGCACTCGTCCAGGACCCGACGAGAATCCCGACGCCCCCACCGAGCAACACCGCGATCGGCGACACCATCGGCATATCCGCGAGCAGCGGGAACAGCGGTCCGACGGCCAGTCCGACCTGGCTCGCACCCGCCGAGAACGCCACGAGCGCGCCGAGCGAGAGCAGGAACCGGCGCAGGCCGCCGGCCTGATCGCGGCCGATATCCCAGCGGACGGCGGCCGCGACGACGACTCCGATACCGAGCGAGATCGCGGCCGTTACAGCGATCCCGTCCGCCGGGACCGCAGCGCTCCCAGCGGCGGCGAGCGTGCCACCGGCCGACGAGAGGACGACGAACTCGAGGTTCGCGACAACGGTGCCGACGATCCCGGCGAGGAGCGGCACGCTGACGGCCTCGGGCACGTCCGGCCGCGGGAGGACGCTGGCGATCCCGTAGGCGATACCCCCGCCGACGAACGGCGTGAGTACCCACACCCCGCCGATTTCGGCGTACTTGCCCCAGGCCGGATCGCCGCCGAGCGCGACGCCGACGCCGATGACCGAGCCGGTCACGGTAAACGCGGTCGCGATCGGATACCCGGTGGCGATGCCGATCGCCATCAATCCGGCACCGATCAACAGGACGACGATGACGCCGCCGACCGGGAGCGTGACCCCCTCGACGAGACCGGTGCCGACGGCTTCCGAAACGCGTGCGCCCTGCGTTACCGCCCCGGTGAAGCCGAGGATGCCGACGAGAAACGCCGCGCGCATCGTCGGAATCGCGTTCGCGCCGACGGCCGGCGCGAAGGGAGTCGCACCGCTCGAGCCGGCCCCGATCACCCAGGCCATGAACAGGCTCGCGACGGCCGCAGTGGCGAACAGCAGTATCGTTGTGAGTTCCATCAGTGTGTGAAGGCCGTGTGTCGGTTCTCGAGACTCGAGAGGCGTCAGTCGGCATCCGATGCGGCGAGTTCGGTCGTGGCGCGCGTGCTCCGCCAGACACCCTGTAGATAGGCCCCGACGAACATGCCGGCGAGGGCCCACAGGATGGTGACGTTGCCGACGCCGAGGCTGGCGTAGGCCGCCCCGGGACAGATTCCCGAGAGGCCCCAGCCGATGCCGAAGATCGCGCCGCCGATCAGGACGTTCCGATCGAACGGCTTCAGCCGGCGTTCGTACCGGTCGCCGGTCAGCGGCGCGCTGTCCCGGAGGCGGGGCATCACGGCGAAGGCGATCCCGGAGACGATCGCTGCGCCGAACATGACGAACAGCAGTCCGAGGTCCTCGAACTGCAGGAAGTGCAGCACGACTTCCGGGCGCGCCATCTGGCTGAACCCGAGGCCGAACCCGAAGATCAGGCCGCCGACGAGGACCAGCGGCATGAACAGGGGATGGCGATCCGCCATTACGGACTCACCCCCAGTGCCGCGACGATCTGTGCGGTGGCGATCGCGACTGTCAGGAACGTCAGTACGCCGACGATCGAGGTTTTCGACGCCGAGCCGACGCCACAGACCCCGTGGCCGGACGTACACCCTTTGCCGATTCGGGTACCGATCCCGACCAGGATGCCGCCCAGGAACAGCCGCCACGGCTGGACGGCCGTCGCCCAGAGCGTCACGCCGCCGACCTCGTACAGGTCGCCGGTCGTCCCGGCGTCGTAGAGCGGGGTCGTAATCACGCCCGACTGGACCGTCGCAGCGAACGCCAGTCCGCCCAGGACGATCCCGAGCGTGAACACGACCCGCCAGTCACGCGACGCGACGTACCGCTGGAACCGCGACCGCCCGGAGACGTACGACAGCGTCGACTCGAGGAACGTGCTCGCCCCGGCCGGGATGCCGGTTCCGACGTAGATGACGACCGTGCCGAGACCGACGAGCAGCCCGCCGACGGCGTAGCGACTGATCCCGTTGGGGAACAACTCGGCGGTCAACTGGAGTGGGACTGGATCTGCTACCATCGGGCGTTAGTCACCGGCGAGCGACTCCTGGCTCGCCGCACAGTTGTTCGGGCCGAGCTCGAGTTCGAACGCGTCCTCGTCGTCGGCCGTCTGCTGGCCGAGGTTCGTCGGGATGATCTCCTCGTAGTTGGCCGGTCGAGGCGGCATATCCGAGAGGATCAGTTCGACGAACGCGTCTTCGTCCATCGTCAGGGCGTCCATCTCTGCCTCGAGTTGCTCGAGCGGTGCGGTGTAGGTCCCGTCTTCGGCGGGCTCGGCTGCGTCGCTGGCGTGAGCGCCGCCGATCAGCGTGTCGTCGGGGAGGGACAGCACGCGCTCCTGGAGCGACTCGTAGAGCTGCGCGGCCGCCTCGGGAGCGCCGTCGTCGCCCTCCTCTAAGTCGGGCCGGGCGACGCTCTCGACGAACAGCCCGTCGCCGGTCGCGAGCAGCGAGCCGTCGAGCAGGTACGCGGTCATGCCGGAGGTGTGGCCGGGCGTGAAGACGGTCTCGATCGTCGCCGAACCGACCTGAAACTCGTCGCCGTCCGCCGCGAGCGTCATCTCGTCGGCGTAGGTGACGCCGCGGTCGACCGATGCCTCGGGGATGACGCCCTCGACGCCGACGGCGTCGAGCGCGCGGACCCCGGAGATGTGGTCCGCGTGAACGTGCGTGTCGATCGCGTACTGCAGATCGGCACCGAGTTCGTCGGCGTCCTCGAGATACCGATGGGTGAACGCGCGCAGCGGGTCGATCACGGCCGCCTCGTCGCCGTCGACGAGGAAGTAGCCGAGACAGCCCGTCGCAGGGCGCTGGTACTGATACAGCCGTCCGCTCCCGTCGTAGCGCTCGATTTCGACGCGGTCGTAGACGCGCGCCCAGCCGTTCATCCCGTTCTCGAGGTGATCGACATCGTAGCCACGCTCCGTCAGCGTCCCGGCGACATACTCGCTCGAGCCGCCTTTCGCACACACAACGGTAAATTCGCGGTCATCGGGAAGCCGTGCAAGAACGCTGTCATCGATTTCGTCGTCTAAGAACTCGAAATACGGGATGTTGATGGAGTCGACGTTCCCTCCGTCGATCTTCCACTCGTCGTACTCCGATTCCATACGGGTGTCGAGGAGCGTGAGCCCCTCTCCCGCGTCGATTCGGTCCCGCAACTCGGCAGGGCTGACCGATTCGATTTCCGCGTCCGGCGTTGGAAAGTCCATGTCGTCCATGTTGTACAGTTCCCGGTATCGGCTACTCGCACTTAAGGTTTTGTGTAGTAGTCCCCCCATAGCACAATACAGTGGCTTCGAGGACAGGACCAGAACCGATAATGTGCCCACAGTGGCCGAACATGGGCAAATAGTGGCTTACTGGTGCATATGGATGTTTGTGTATTGTACAATAACCGATGCCCTTTTATTGGCGCAAGCTATATTGTGCAATAGCTCCAATACGGGGCACAGAGAAAATCATGAGTTCGGAATACCAGACCACGGAAACGCTGGACGTGACAGGACAGTCCTGCCCGATGCCCGTCGTGAAGACCAAGCAAGCGATCGACGACCTCGAGGCCGGCGACGTGCTCGAGGTCGTCGCGACGGACTCGGGCAGCATGAGCGACATTCAAGGCTGGGCCGAGGGTACCGACGGCGTCACACTCCTCGAGCAGGTCACGGACGCCGATCAGTACATCCACTACGTGGAGAAGACAGCAGAATGAGTACGGAGCACTCGTCGCCGACCGACGACGCCGACCTCGAGTTCGACCCCGCCGAGTTACAGGCGCTGCGCGAGCGCGTCGCGGAACTCGAGGAGACGGTCGCCGACGGCGACGACGGGACGAAAATGACGATCGTCGCCACCCAGGGGAGTTTCGATATGGCATACCCGCCCTTGATCCTGGCGAGCACGGCCGCGGCCTTCGGCTGGGATGTCGTCGTCTTCCACACGTTTTGGGGCCTCGACATCCTCCACGAGGAGAAGTCGGCGGGCCTCAAACTGAGCGCCGTCGGCAATCCGAACATGCCGGTCCCAAACGCCATTGCCGCACTTCCCGGCATGGACACGGTGGCCACGAAACTGATGCAAAAGCGGATCGACGACAACGGGACCGCCACCATCGAGGAACTGATCGACCTCTCGCTCGAGAGCGGCGTCGATTTGCAGGCCTGCCAGATGACGATCGAGTTGATGGACTACGATGAGGACGACTTCTACGACGGCGTCACTACCGGTGTCGGCGCGGCCACCGCATTACAACACATGGCCGACTCCGACATTCAACTCCTCGTCTAGGCCGCGACCCGTTCGACTCGGGACGCGTCAGGACGTTCGGTTTCGCTCACGGTGTTCCGATGTCGGTATCGTGAGGCCCGTCATCCGATGGCACTACCCACGTTTCGAATTTGAAATTCGTCCCGCCGAATGACAGCATATGTCAATCATGGTCTATAATTCCCCCTTCGCATTCTGAAACAATTTATCAGGTAGATATTTAAGACATGAATTTCCAACCACTGCCGTATGGCAGTTCAAAGCGACGTGACCTTGCTTTACATCGTGGCTGGATATCTGGCCGTGATGCTTGGCGTCGGTGTCTGGGCATACGGCGAAACCGAGACGGCTGAGGACTTCATGGTCGCCGGTCGAAGCCTCGGCGCGGTCGTCATCGCCGGGACGCTGCTGGCGACGTGGATGGGGTCCGGGACGGTAACCGGCGGCGCGAACTCGATCGCGTACGATAACGGCCTGATCCCCGCGATCCTCATCGGGACAGCCTCCCTCATCGGTATCGGCGTGTTGAAGGCGCTCGCACCGCGTATCAGGCGGTTCGACAAGCTCACGGTCCCCGAAATGATCGGGGAAGAACTGGGCGACGAAGGGCGGATCATCAGCCTGCTCGTGATCGCGTTCGCGTACGTCGGGATCGTCTCCTACCAATTCATCGGTATCGGGTTCGTGTTGAACGTGACGACCGGGCTCTCGGTCATGCAAGGAACCCTCCTCGGAACGGCCCTCATCATCGCACTCGCGGCGATGGGCGGTCTCATGTCGGTCGCGTACACGGACGCGATCAGCGCGTTCCTGATGCTCGTGGGCCTCGTCATCGCGGTTCCGTTCGTGTTCTTCGAGGCCGGCGGCTGGTCGGGCATCACCGCGAACGTCCCCGCAGCCCACCTCGATACGCTCGGTAACCTGTCGTTCCTCGAGTTTTTCGCGCTCTGGGCACCGCCGCTCCTGTTGATCCTTGCCGACCAGAACATGTACCAGCGGATCATCGCCGGCGAAACCGACGACGGAACGAACGCGGGACTGATCGCCTGGTTCGTCGGCGCGATCGCGACGATGACGCTGGTCCCCCTGATCGCGTTCGCCTCGCGGGCGATGTTTCCCGCACTCGACCCGGGAATGGCCCTGATCGCGACGACGACCACGCTCCCGACGTGGGTCGGCGGTCTCCTTCTCGCCGCCGCGACGGCGTTTATTATCACGACCGGGAGCTCCTACCTGCTGTCGGCCTGTACGAACCTCTCACAGGACCTCTACAAGGGATTCATTAATCCCGACGCGCCGGACGAACGGATCTTCTGGCTGACGCGGGTCCTCGTGGTCGTCCTCGGGCTCTTCGCGTTCGTCCTCGGTCAGTACTTCCCGACCATTCTCGAGGTCCAGATGTACTCGTACACGGCGTACGGGGCCGCGATCACGCCGCCGCTGCTTTCGATCTTCCTGTTCCGGGATCGCCTGACGAAAATCGGCGGACTCACCGGGATGGTCGCCGGTGCCGTGCTCGCGGTTTCCTGGGACACGGTGCTCGGCAGCCCGTACGGATTGGACGCGGTGATCGTCGCGGCACCGATCGGGTGTGTACTCATCATGCTTGTCAGTTACCTCACGAGCGCGCGGTCGTCGCCGTCGCCGACCAAGGCTTGAGCGTCCGCCGACGAACGGTCGGCCGTTTCGGTGATGGCTGTGGCTTTCCGACTGTTCGTTCCGAGTGCGATCGAAATCACCAATCCGTACATCGGTGTGCAGACGAGCCCCCTTGGATACTCGTCATAAACTGGACCACGACCGACGGCGCACAGCGGATCCCTCACGCACGGAGCGTCTCGAACGCCTCGACGACGTGCTGCCGGTGATCGCTGTCCGCCTCGGCGTAGCCGGCCGCCGGCCCACCCATGCCGAACTGCTGTGTTCGCTCGTGGTTGGCCGTCGGTCGGTATGTGAGTCGTCTCGTCGACCGAGAGTGCGGATCGGGCGTTCATTCGCCAGTTCCCTGGTGGGATTTCGTCCGAGCACCTGAACGTAGATTTTTCATAACTATACCAGAATTTTTTATACTGCAACCGTTGGTGTATCGCGTGGGTGTAATACCCATGACAGAATACGACATCGAAGAGGTCGACGACGACGAAGAACCGGCGCTCCATCAGCATCACAAGGTCGTCGAGTCCGACGACTGACGACTTTCGGACGATCCACGGGGACGCGACCGGGCGTCATCGGATGCCCGCGGCCGGCGAAATGACGTCGGCCCGGTAGCGCCCGTGGGTTTCCGATTTTCGGGACCGGACGAGAGAAACTGAACGATTCGACGATACGTATGAAGGTTAGAACGAACAACCTCGTGCAGTTCGACTGGAACGGACCCGCGGACGGTGGCATACGCGGGACCGTGTTCGTCGACGGAACGACGAACACGTACGAACTCGACGACATCGATGTCGTCGAAGTCCTCGAGTACGCGTTGACGGCCCGTTCGAAGGACGACCTTCGAACGTTCGCTTGCGACTCCCTCGAGTGTGAGACGACGGCGGCCGACGACCTCCTCGACACGCTGATCGAGACCGGCTTCCTGCTGCCGGACGATCACGAGAACTTCGTCGCGTATCGGACGTGGATGGACAAGGGCTGGCAACGGGCGCTGTTCTACCATCTCCGTACCCGAACGGCGGATGTCGAACGGCCGACGCCCCCCGACGACCGGGAGGAGACGGCCCGGAGCGGCGAGTCCCTCGAGCCGCCGTCCGCGACGGCTCGAGACGGGCCGCGGCTCGACCTTCCCGACCCCGACGAACTCCCCGACGAGTCGTTTCGCGCGGTCGCATTGCGCCGACGCACCCATCGCAACTTCAGCGGTACCGAGATGGACTTGACGACGCTCTCGACGGTTTTACACCATGCTTTCGGGCCGGTGAAAGCGGTCTTCGATCACCTCGAAGAAACGCCGCTCGCCGAAACCGAGCCTGGTGCCATCCGGCGAGCGGGACTACGCGTGTATCCCGTCGTACAACGGTGTCGGGACGTGCCGCCTGGCGTCTACGAGTACGACATTCGAGAGCACGCCTTGGTCCGAATCCGGACGTTCGATACCGTCGAAACGGCCGACGACGCGGTTACTGATGCTGCACACCGGCAGAATCACCACACGGATGCGGCCGTCTCGTTGTTTTTCGGGTCGGTGTTCGACCACGATCAGCGATGGTGTCCGAAATCCCGCGGGCTTCGGAACAGTTACCTTCACGTCTCGGAACACGCGCATCGACTCGTCCTCGTCGCGACGGCACTGCGTTTGCGGAACTTCGTGACGCCGGCGCTCAAAGACGAGCGGATCGACGCGCTCGTTGGGGTCGAAGGGGACGACGAGGCGATCACGTACTTGGTCGCGATCGGTGAGTGACATGCGGGGACGCGTTCGGAGTGATCCGCGATGAGGCGAGTCGTGGTCGTCGCCGGCGTCGGGCCGGGGCTGAGCGCCTCTATCGTTCGCGAGTTCGCCGACCACGGATGGTCGGTCGGCTTACTCGCCAGGACCACCGATACGATCGGCTCACTCGCTCGAGAGATCGAAGACGATGAGACCGCGGCGGTTCCCGTCCAGGCCGACGTGACCGACCCCGGGGACGTAGAACGGGCGTTCGACGAGATCCGTGCGGAACTCGGAGCCGTCGACACCCTCGTCAATCACGCAGCCACCGTTTATGCTGGTGGCGTTTCGGATGTCACCGCCAGGCAGCTCGAGGAGATGTGGCGGGGGTGCGTCTTCGGCGCGTTCCTCTGTGTACAGGCGGTCGTCCCGAACATGCGCGATCGGAACGACGGCACGATCATCTTCACCGGTGCCGACGCCGGAACGCGTGCTCGAGAGGACGCGGTCGGGTTCAGCAGCGCGAAGTTCGCCGTCCGCGGACTCGCCCAGGGGATGGCGAAAGAACTGGGTCCGGACGGGATTCACGTCGCTCACGTCGTGCTCCACGGTGGAATGGATACGCCGCGTACCCGACGGGCGATGCCGGATATCGATCACTCGTCCCTTCTCGATCCGGACGAAATCGCGACGACCTACCGGCACCTCGCCGATCAACCGCCGCGATCGCGGACGACCGAAGTCGACATCCGGTCGTACTGAGCCCTGCATTGCGGCCCGCGGAACCGATCACTCGGTTATCCGGTTTCAGTGTCCACCCCGTCCCTGGAGCCGGCGGACGGAACGACGTCCTTCGGCACGGGCGATTCGACGACGACGAGGAGCCACAGTCCGGCGAGCATCACGACGGTCGTAATCGCGATCATGGTGATCGGAGACGTGACGTCCGCTATCAGCCCGCCGAGGGCCCTGAATCCGATCATAAACCCCATCGAGATCATCACGACCGTCGAGAGGATCGTCGCGCGGCCGATCGAATCGGCGTGGGCGTTCAGATACTGCTCCTGGAGCGGTTTACTGACGTTTCGAGCGACCCGACAGGCGAACAGGGCGAGCAGCGCCACGAGCGGAGACAACGGGGCGACGACGAACAGGACGCCGACGCAAAGCGGCGCGCTCACAAACCACCACCTGATCCCGACGATCCGTTCGATAGCTCCCGAAAAGAACGTGACGACGGCGGAAACGAGCGAAAACCCTGCGTAGAGCCAGCCGAGTTGGCTGATGTCGATCCCGATGCCCGTCGCGATCGGTTGCGTAAACGTCGCGACGAGACCGAGGTACGCCGTAAACAGACCGCTGTAGACGACGAAGGACCTGAGCCCCCGAACCGACAGGAACTCGCGGACGACCGGAAGTGCGTCCACCGGCGTGAACGCCTCGGCGTCGGACCGGTCGCCACCCGACGTCGACAAGCCGAAGACGGCGACGATACTGCAGAGATAGAGGCCGGCGTTCCCGAGGAACGGATACACCCAGTTTATCGTCGCCATCCACGCGCCGAGCAGGGCCGTACCGGCGCTCACCGCTAGCTTGAGCGCTTTCGCCCGCCCCTGAACGGCGGTGAACGCATCGGCCGCTTCGGCTCGAGTCAACCGATCATACAACCAGGCGGAGGCGACTCCGGAGCGAAAGACGATGCCGACCGCCCACACGACGTACGCGACGAGAAAGCCGGCGAACGTCCCCGAAACTCCGAACGTAAGCATGGCGACGATCGTGAGCGAACTGCCGGCGACGAGCATGCTCCGCCGGCCCAGCCTGTCGCCGAGATAGCCCGCGGGCACTTCGCCGAGCAACGTCGTGAGCGTAAAGAGCGCGGTCAGGAGTCCGATCGCCGAATAGGACAGCCCGCGGTGCCGAACGTATTCGATGATGACCGGGGCGATGAACCCCTGACTCATCGTCGCCCGATAGAGATAGTATCGACGGATGTCGCTTCGAGCGCGTTCGACGGTATTCGCGAGCAACGACTCGGTCAGCACGGGTGTCAGGGATCGGTAGACAGCGCGGCATAGGCGAGCAGCGGCTCTTCGGCGTGGTCGACGCCGAAGCAGTCCTCGAGGTACTCGTCGTCGAATTTGAACCCGGCCATCGTCGTCAATCCGGCCGCTCGAGCGGTGATCCTGAGCGTCTCGAGGACGTGCCCGAGATCGTGCAACAGGACGCGATACGTTCGCGGCTCGCGGTATCGCCACATGCTCCGTTCGACGACCGACGTACAGCCGATGAGAGCCGCCGGATCGGAGTCGATACCCCACAGCAGGGGTTTTTCGGGATCGGTGTCGATCGGGAGCCGTTCCAGGGCGTGCTCCCGAACCGAATAGTGGTAGATGCCGGCGGGGAGATCCGCCGCTTCGAACACGGCCACGTACCCTTCGGTCGGGTGACGCGCGCCGCCCGACGGAACCGGCTTTCTGAGCTTCGGCCCCTGGTGTTCCGTCTGCAGCTTGCCCGTCTCCCCGAACGCGAAGTACAGGATCGCAGCGAGGGTCCGCGCGTCGAGCGCGTCCCGGGTCGAATCGGCGCGTCCGAACAGCGACGTCGACAGCGCGTCGGCGACGGACACCCGTTCGGCTTCCTCGACCGGCGGTAACTCGATCCGCTCGTCGATGTCGTAGTCCTTGTAGATCGCCGGCGGTTCCTCCCGCGCCCGGTACTCCCGCATGATTTCGGTTTCCATTCCCTTGACGTCCTCGTAGTCGGAATTCTCGACCGCCTCGTCGATGAACGGATAGTCGCGGATGTACTCGTGATACTCCAGGGCGGCCCGCCAGCCGGTGGCCTCCCAGGAGGCGGTCCGACTTCCGTGCCGGTCCGCCGGGCGGAGAAATCCGGCCTCGATCAGGTCCGCGACGAGAGCGGCGGCGGCGTCCGCCGAGAGGTCAAGCGTCTCCAGCAGCGTCTCCTCGAGTTCGTCCCTCGAGTACCGCCCGTCTATCTCGGCGAGACCACGAAGGACCTCGGCGCTCGAGAGTTCGAACGTTCGGGTGGCAAGCGGGTCGATGGCCAGTAGCGACGGCTCCTCCGTCCGACCTGCCTGTTCGGTCGTCACGGACAAGAGTTCGTTTCGCGTATATTCGACTGTTCTTGTCATGGATTTCCAATCGACAATTAACAATATAACGCTTCTGGTGCAACTCTCACAACGGCGGCCGGGACGATACCCGACGGAACGGACGGTCGATCCGACCGCGATAGCTGGACGTTCTGTCCGTCCCGCCCCGGCCGGGCGCTAGGCGATCGGGTAGGACACGCCGGTTACCACGCCAACGGCCAGGCCGAAGGTGCTGATTGTCAGCAGCGCGAAGTGCGGGGCAAATGCCTTCGCCGCACGCCGTTTCGAGTCGGTCAACGCCGTCGCGACGTGCCAGGCGATCGCCCCGCTCCAGAGGACCGCGAGCCAGAGCCAGCCGGTGACGAAGAACGACACCCAGGCCGAAACGATCCCGGGACTCGCTCCCGGGGGAAGCGACAGGGGAATCCCTAACCCCTGTGCGACGACGGTCACGGTGTGGCCGCCGTTTTCCAACAGTCCGGCGATAACGAAATCCCCGAGCGCCCACATCAGGCCCAGCGGCGCGTAGCTGAGTCCGAACTTCGTGAACGACGTTTCCCAGTCGAGGCCGCTCCAGTCGCTTGCCAGCTTGTTGGCGACGGCGAACCCGACGAGTGCCGCGACGACGCTCGCGAGATAGGCCGTCGTCGAGACGAGCAAGCCCGGCAACCGTCCGCCGAGGGCGGTCAGGATTGCGCTGCCGAGGACGAAGTTGATCGGGATCGCACCCCAGATGACGAGTGCGATGATCGCTTCGTCGACCAGCGGGATCCGCTCGGTAATTACCTTAGCCCCGGGCCAGCGAAACCGGAGTTCCACGTCTTCGTCCGGCTGTTCCGACGTACACCTCATGCAGGCGGTACACCGGCGATCGGTGCTCAGGTAGTCGCTTTCGTACTCGAGCGTGGCACATTTGACGCCGGTTTCCTTGTTCTGGGCGACCTCGAGCGGGGAGAACTTCGCGGTGACGCTCATCACTCCCGTGGCGGGGCAGACGTACCGACAGAACGCCTGCCGCTGGTAGACGAGACTCACGGCCACGGCGACGCCGATGATCGCGAGCCAGTAGTACGGGACGCGACGCGGCAGATACGAGACGCCGAGGTCGGCCATTCCCCATCGCGCGAGGACGAAGGTAAACGTCGTTAGCGACAGGACCGAGAGCGGCAGCCCGAACGCGACCCGCTTCGATCGCGTGTACATCGGGAAATGGCGCTGGAGACCGAACCGCTGCGTGAACCGGACGATCGCTCCCAGCGGACAGAAGTAACACCAGATCCGGCCGAAAAAGAGGAGGCTAAGTATCATAATCGGTGCCCACCAGAACCCGAAGAACACGACGCTCCCGAAGTTCTGCCCGGAATCCGTCGGTCCGACCGCGGCTCGGTAGAGCGCGTAGAAGAACACCGCGACGGTGAGCAGGTTAACGGCATGCTGTACGTTCTTGTTCGTGAAAAGGAACCGAACGACCCTGTTTTGCGTGATCGTGATTCCCCTCTTCGAGGATCGATCTGCTGTCATCGGCGGTTTTTTTCTCCGAACGGATGTCAATCGTTTGGTGTGACACTCGAAGGAACTCGGATGAACGGCCTGGTGTCCGTCTCCTGTGACGGTTACGCGAAGCGAGGCGGTGCGAGTAGTGAAGCGGCGAGTGAGACGGCATGAGAGCGCTCTGTCACCCACTCCACGGGAATCCGTGTCGACACAGCGGTGATCGCGGGTCCTGTGCCTCGCTGGAGACCGATACGAAGCCAAACCAGAACGTTTACAACTGTACTTTCAGTAGGACAATTCAAGTTTCACATGGTCAGCATCGAACCGTTTGCACGGAGTGTCAGCCGCGGCGTATCGGCACCGTCGGCTGAGCGATCGTCCCGCGGCGGCGAGCGCTTTCGACGGCGTGACTCTCGAGACGACCTTCGAACCCGGCGGTCGACTGGAAGAGACTGATGGACAGTTCACGTCGACGGCTGCTCGCCGGCATCGCCGGCGGTGGACTCGCGTCCCTTGCCGGGTGTTCGGGGGCTAGCACAGCCGACGAGACCGCATTTACGATCGGGCTCGCGTCGGATCCGACCGACACCAGCCAGTACGACAACTGGGGCGGCATGACTCCGTACTGGACGCGCGTCATCGAGCCGCTGGTCTGGGGCACCGACGACATGCAACCCAAACCCTGGCTCGCGACCGACTGGACCGCGACCGACGACACCACCTGGCTGTTCGACCTCCGGGAGGGCGTCCCCTTCCACAACGGCAAGGAGCTGACCGCCGACGATGTCGTCTACACGTTCGAGGAGAACATCCTCACCGAACGCGGCGACTTCATCTACGGCTGGCTCCACCTCGAGCCGGGCAGCGTCACGAAGGTCGACGACTACACCGTCGAGTTCGAGACGACGGACCCGTTCCCCGGATTCCCCGGCACGATCGCCCACAACATGATCGACATCCAGCACCCGGACGCCGATCGGCAGGCCGGGAAGATCATCGGCACCGGACCGTTCACTCTCGAGGAGATCCAGCCCGGCCAGCACGTCCGCGTCGAACGGTTCGCAGACTACTGGGGTGGCGAACCGAACCCAACCGAACTCACGTTCCGGGCGGCCGAAGACGAGACGACCCGGACCGACCTCCTCGAGAGCGGTCAGGTCGATCTGATCTATAACCCGGCAAAGAGCCGGCTCTCGTTGCTTCGCGAGCGCGACGACGTTCGCGTCGACGCCCAGCAGTCCGCGGGGGCGGTATCGGTCTGGCTCAACATCCACCGCGACCCGACCGCCGACGTGGACCTGCGGCGCGCGCTCAACCACGCGATCTCCCAGGAGGAACTCGTCGGGACTGTGCTCGAGGGGGTCGGCGAACCCGCCCGCGGCCCGATTTCGCCGGTCATCGACTGGGTCGACGAGGACGAACTCCCGACATACGAGCGGGATCGAGACACCGCCCGCGAGCTCGTCGACCGGTCTGCCTACGACGGCGAGGAGCTGAGCTGCCTCGTCAGTGCCGACATGGACGACGGCAGGACGATCAGCCAGGTCCTCGAGTCCCAGTTCGGCGAGATCGGTGTCAATGTCGCCATCGAACTGCTCGAGAACGCGTCCGTCAAAGACCGGACGAACCGCGGCGAGTTCCACCTCCACATCGGGAGCACGGGATCGAACAGCCCCGGCGCGGACTACATCATGTGGGAGAATTTCCACACGATGGGCGTCGACAACAAGGACCTCTACGAGGCCGAGGGGACCGGGCTGTACAACCTCGGCGGCAAGGTCGACGACCTCATCGAGACCGGCTACCAGTCGCGCGATCCGGCCGCAAAGCGCGACGCCTACGTCGAAGCCCAGCGGAAGATCATGGCGGCAGCCGTCGTAGTCCCGCTGTTCTACCAGGAGTACATCGTCGCCGCCGACGCCGCGGTACAGGGCCTCGAACTCCACCCGATCGAACGGTTCGCCGAGTGGCGCGACCTGACGCGAACGGCCTGACGAAGCGATGATCAGCTACGATTACCTCGCATCCCGGCTCGCGACGTCGCTCGCCGTCACGTTCGGCGTCTCGGTCGTCACGTACGGCCTGATCTTCCTCACGCCCGGGGACCCGGCCGAGATCATTCTCTCCCAGCAACTCAACCGCCAGCCTTCCGCGGCCGAGATCGAGGCGTTCCGCGCGGAACACGGGCTGAACGATCCGGTCCCGGTTCAGTATCTGCACTGGCTGACCGACGTCTTCAGGGGCGATCTGGGAAGCTCCTACTACAGCGACACATCGGTTTCGACGCTGATCGTCGAGGCGGTGCCGCTGACACTCGAGTTAGCCCTCGCCGCGATGCTCGTCGCGCTCGCGATCTCGGTCCCCGCCGGCGTCGTCAGCGCCGTCCACCGCGGGTCCCCGATCGACTACGCGAGCCAGCTGGGCGCGCTGCTCGGCGTTTCGATGCCGAACTTCTGGCTCGCGTATCTGTTGATCCTGCTGTTCCCGCTGAAGCTCGGCGTCCTCCCGGTCGCCGGTGCCGGCAGTTTCGGCCACCTCGTGTTGCCGGCGATCACGCTCGGGACCGGCATGGCCGCCGTCGTCACGCGGCTCATCCGAAGTTCTATGCTCGAGGTCCTCGACGAAGCGTACGTCGACACCGCCCGCGCCAAGGGGTTGCGCGAGCGGATCGTCGTCTACAAACACGCGTTGCGAAACGCGCTCGTGCCGGTCGTGACGATCCTCGGGCTCCAACTGGGGACGTTGCTGAACGGGGCGGTCGTCGTCGAGATCATCTTCCAGCGGCCGGGGTTGGGTTCGTTGCTCGTCGACGCGGTCTTCGAACGCAACTATCCGGTGGTTCAAGGTGTCACCCTCGTCACCGCGATCGTCTTCGTCGCGACGAACCTGCTCGTCGATCTCACCTACCGGTACCTCGATCCCCGCGTCCAACTCGGGGGTGAGACGGCGTGATCAGCGCTCTCGATATCATCGTAACGGGCCTTCGACGCCGGTACCGGTCGATTCGCACGTCCCGAGCGCTCGCGGCGTTTTTCGCGAACCCCCTCAACGTCGCGGGGCTCGCGATCGTCGCCACCCTGTCGATCGCTGCCGTACTCGGCCCCGCCGTTGCCCCGTTCGATCCGGCGAGTCAGGATCTCGCAAACCGGTTACAGCCCCCGACGCTGGCCCACCCGATGGGAACCGATCAACTCGGACGAGATGTCTTCTCGCGACTCCTGTACGGGGCCCGGCTCTCGGTCGGCATCGCCGTCGCCGTCACCGCGATCAGGCTCGTCCTCGGGACGGCGATCGGTCTGCTTGCGGGCTACGCCGGCGGCTGGATCGACGAGTTCCTGATGCGACTCGTCGATATCCAACTCGCGTTCCCGGGCCTGGTGCTCGCGCTCGTGGTCGCCGGCATCCTCGGCCCCAGCCTGCGAAACGTCATGCTCGCGCTCGCGGTCGTCGGCTGGGCCTCCTACGCCCGCCTCGTCCGTGGCAGCGTCCTCTCGACGAAAGAACGCGAGTTCGTCGAGGCCGCCAGGCTGATGGGCGTCTCCCGGGTTCGAATCGCCGTCCGCCATCTCCTTCCGAACGTCGTCGGTCCGGTTATCGTCCTCGCCACCATGAATCTCGGGACGGTCATCCTCGGAACGGCCGGCCTCTCGTTTATCGGCCTCGGCGCACAGCCGCCGACGCCCGAATGGGGGACGATGCTCTCGGCCGGCCGCCATCATCTCCGTGGGGCGTGGTGGATCGCGAACGCCCCGGGTGCGGCGATCATGCTCACCGTCTTCGGGTTCAACCTGCTCGGCGACGGACTCCGCGACGTCCTCGATCCGAACCACGATACGACCCTCGAGAAACCGACGTGATCACGACGATGACAGAACAACCACAAGATTCCGCGCTCCTCTCCGTCGAGAACCTCCACACGCGCTTTCGGACCAGCGAGGGCCCCGTCCACGCGGTCGAGGGCGTCTCGATGACCGTCGACGAGGGAGAGATCGTCGGCCTGGTCGGCGAGAGCGGCTGTGGCAAGTCCGTGACCGCGCGCTCGATCGTCGGCCTGCAGGACCCGGGCGAGGTCGTCAGGGGATCGATCCACCTCGACGGCATGGCCGTGACCGACGCGACGGACCGACAGCTCCGCCGGCTCC
Source organism: Natrinema gari JCM 14663 (assembly GCF_000337175.1). GTDB lineage: Archaea > Halobacteriota > Halobacteria > Halobacteriales > Natrialbaceae > Natrinema > Natrinema gari. The sequence continues at coordinate 69,246 of NZ_AOIJ01000040.1, forward strand.
GCGGGGACACCGTCTCGATGGTGTTTCAGGACCCGACCGAGACGCTCAATCCCGTCTTCGACGTCGGCGAGCAGATCGCCGAATCCCTCAAGGTCCACGATCAGCTCGACTCCCAGTCCCTGCTCGAGTACCTCCACGTCCCGCCGTTCAGCAGCCGATCGGAGTGGCACGAGTACCGCGAGCGGGCGATCGAACTCATGGCGCAGGTCGGCATCGCGAACCCCGAGGACCGCGTCGACGCCTACCCGCACGAACTCTCCGGCGGGCAGCGCCAGCGGGCCGGTATCGCGATCGCTCTCGCATCCGATCCGGACCTGCTGATCGCCGACGAACCGACGACGGCGCTGGACGTGACCACGCAGGCACAACTCCTCGAGCGACTCCGGCGGCACAACGCCGAGCGCGGAACGGCGATCCTGTTGATCACGCACGATCTGGGCGTCGTCGCCGACATCTGTGACCGCGTCGTCGTGATGTACGCCGGCGAGGTGATGGAAACCGGTCCGACCGAGCGCATCCTCGAGGACCCCCGCCATCCGTACACGAAGGCGCTGCTCGACTGTCTCCCCCAGCGCGTCGACCGCGGCGATCGCCTGGCGACGATCGAAGGATCGGTCCCCGAACCGACCGGCGACCGGACGGGCTGTCCGTTCGCTCCCCGGTGTGACCAGGCGACCGCCGCCTGTCGGGACGGCGAGATCTCGACCGTCGATCTCGGCGACGGTCGCGGAACCGTCACCTGTGGCGAGTCGAGCACGCTCGAGGCCCACGCCGCGCGTTCAGGGATGGCCGCTTCCGATGGGGCCCCCGAACCGGGTTCAGCGACCTCCGGGAGCGCTCCCGGCGGCGGTCCGGACCGGTCGACGCCCCCGCTCGTCGAACTCGAGGGTGTTTCCAGACGCTACTCGCTCGCGAACGGGCCGATCGAACGCCTCCTCGGGACCGACGACACACTCCGGGCCGTCGACGATGTCGACCTCGAAATCCGGGCCGGGGAGACGCTCGCGCTCGTCGGCGAGAGCGGCTGTGGCAAGTCCACGCTGGCCTCGCTGCTCACCGGCCTCGAGGCACCGACGACCGGCACGGTTCGAATCGACGGCACCCCGGTGGGAACCGCCGCCGACCGCGATGCCGATACCCTCGCCGACATCGGCGTCGTGTTCCAGGACCCGCGCTCCAGTCTCAACCCCCGACTGACCGTCGAGCAGGCGATCGGCGAACCGCTACGGAGCAGCGGCTGGGACCGGTCCCGTCGTCGGGACCGCGTTCGGGAATTGCTCGAGCGCGTCGGCCTGGCGGACCGACACGCGACGAGCTACCCGCACGAACTCTCGGGCGGCCAGGTCCAGCGCGTCGCCATCGCACGCGCGATCGCGCTCGAGCCGTCGTTGGTCGTCCTCGACGAGCCCGTCTCCGCGCTCGATGCCTCCGTTCAGTCCCGTCTCCTCAACGTGCTCGCGGACCTTCAGGCCGACCTCGACCTCGCGTATCTGTTCATCTCGCACGACCTGACCGTCGTCGAACATATCGCGGATCGCGTCGCGGTGATGTACCTCGGGGAACTGATGGAGGTCGGCCCCGCCGACCGCGTGTTCGACTGTCCGACCCACCCGTATACGAGGGCGTTGCTCGAGGCGATTCCGTCGCTCGACCCGGGCGGTTCGACGGGGACCTCGCTCGAAGGCGATCGGCCGAGCCCGGTCGATCCGCCAAGCGGGTGTGTCTTCCGGAACCGCTGTCCGATGGCCGAACCGAAATGTGCGGAGACCGACCCCGACCAGCGTCAGCTCGGGCCAGTACGCGCAAAATGCCATATTGCCCCTGATTGACGACTGGACGGCGTCTCGATGGTCGTTTGCAGCGACTCAGCACCCCGAATACGATGGTTGGTGGTATCCTGACCGCTCCCCTTTCCCAAGCGACCAGCGGTCGTCCTGACCTCACCCGCTCGTCGGACGCGTCCGTTTCGGAAAACCGTACGGCTTAATCGGGAGACCTGCCAACGAATACTATGGTTCGTCGAAGCGTTTTGTTCTCGCCCGGTAACAAACCCGACCTCATGCGGAAAGCGGCCGAGAGCGAGGCCGATGTCGTCGTCTTCGATCTCGAGGACGCAGTTGCACCGGCGGACAAGCAGGCTGCACGCGAGGCCGTCCGCGAAGTGCTCGCCGAGGTCGACTCCGAGCGGGAGATCTGTGTTCGCGTGAACCCGATCGGAACGTCGGCCGCCGCCGATCTCGAGGCGATCCTCCAAGGTACTCCGCCGGACAGCCTGCTGCTTCCGAAAACGGAGTCAGCCGCGGATGTCCGAACGGTCGACCGACTCCTCGCGGAACACGACGTCGAGCTGCCGGTTCTGTCGCTGATCGAATCCGCAGCGGGCGTCCTCCGGGCCGATGCGATCGCAGCGGCCGACGCGACCGCCGCGCTGTTGTTCGGGGCCGAGGATCTCGCGGCCGACATCGGCGCGACGCGGACGAGCGAGGGAACGGAGGTGTTGTACGCCCGCGAACGGACGGTGCTCGCTGCCAGCGCTGCCGGGATCGACGCCATCGACATCGTCTATACCGACTATACGGACACGGACGGCCTCCGCGAGGAAACGGCGTTCGCCGCACAGCTCGGGTACGACGGCAAAATGGCGATCCATCCCGATCAGGTTCCGGTCATCAACGACGCCTTCACGCCCAGTGACGAGGACATCGAGTGGGCGGAGCGCGTCCTCGATGCCCGTGATCGGACCGCCGCGGGCGTGTTCGAAGTCGACGGCGAGATGATCGATGCGCCACTCATCGCACAGGCCGAACGCATTCTCGAGCGCGCCGGACAGTCGACGTGACCGATTCGGGAGTGAAGCGATGCCCGTTCGCTACCGCGCGTCCCTGATCCCCGCGAGCGCGTCGGGGTTCTCGATGCTGCTCGTGTCGCCGAGGTCCTCGCCGGCATAGAGCGCCTCGACGACACGCCGAACGATCTTGCCGGACTGCGTTTTGGGAAGTTCGTCGACGAACAGCACCTCGCGTGGACGGAACGGTTTGCCCAACTCCTCACCGACTTGTGCGCGCAGGTCCGCGCGGAGGGCGTCGGTTTCGTCGACCCCGTCCTCGAGGACGACGTAGGTGACGACGGCGGTGCCGGTGGTGTCGTCGGGCGCGCCGATGGCGGCGGCCTGGGTGACCGTCTCATGGTCGATGAGTGCGCCTTCCACCTCCGCGGGGCCGACCTTGCGGCCGGCGACGTTGAGCGCGTCGTCGGCCCGGCCGTGGAGGAACCAGAAGCCATCCGCGTCTCTCTGGGCCCAGTCGCCGTGGTCCCACATGTCACCGAACGTCGACCAGTACTCCTCGAGATAGCGCTCGTCGCCGGCCCACAGGGATTTGATCATCGACGGACAGGAGTCCCGCGCGACGAGGTAGCCCCGTTCGGTGTCTTCTTTGACCGAGTTGCCCTCGCGGTCGACGATGTCGATGTCCATCCNTCATCGACGGACAGGAGTCCCGCGCGACGAGGTAGCCCCGTTCGGTGTCTTCTTTGACCGAGTTGCCCTCGCGGTCGACGATGTCGATGTCCATCCCGAGGCCGGGCCCGCCGAGCGTACAGGGTTTCAGAGGCTGGGGGGGCAGCGGCATCAGGAAACAGCCACAGATCTCCGTACCGCCGGAGATGTTGATGATCGGGGCCTCGCCCCCGCCGACGTTCTCGTGGAACCAGTGCCAGGATTCGGGGTCCCACGGCTCGCCCGTTGAGCCGAGGATTCGCAGCGAAGAGAGGTCGTGGCCGGAGAGCCAGTCGTCCCCGTGTTTTCGCAGCGCCCGAATCGCCGTCGGTGAGATGCCGAACTGGGTGAGCGTGTGGCGGTCGATCATCTCCCAGAATCGATCGGGCTCGGGGTAGTCCGGCGCGCCCTCGTACATGAAGACGGTGCCGCCGAAGGTGTGTGTCCCGATCAACGTCCATGGCCCCATCATCCAGCCGATGTCCGACACCCAGAAGAACCGGTCCGACGGCTTGAGGTCCATCCCGAAGTGTAGTTCTTTGGCGGGCTGGACGAGCGCGCCGGCGTGGGTGTGAACGATTCCCTTCGGCTTGCCGGTGGTGCCCGACGAGTACAGCAGCATCGATTCCTGCGCACTCGGGAACGACTTCGTCTCGTACGTGTCGTCCTGAGACGCCACAGCCTCGTGCCAGTGTTCGTCGCGAGCCTCGTTCCAGGGTGTGCCATCGGCATCGGCGAGACCCAGTCGGTCGTAGACGATCGTGTGTTCGACGTGGCCGACCGCTGCGATAGCCTCGTCGGCAGTCTCCTTGAGGTGGACCTCGCTCCCGCGACGGGAGAACCCGTCGGCGGTGAACAGGACCGAACACGCCGAATCCGAGATCCGGGTCGCCGTCGCGTCGACGCCGAACCCGGAGAAGATCGGCACCGCGATCGCGCCGAGCTTGAAACAGCCATAGAGGATCGAGATCACCTCCGGAACCATCGGCATATAGAGGCCGACAGTGTCACCAGTCCCGACGCCGCGCTCCTCGAGCGCGTTCGCGACCCGATTCGACTGGCGGTGGAGGTCGTGGTAGGTGACCTCGCGGACCGTGCCGTCTTCGCCCTCCCAGAGGCAGGCAACGTCGTCACGGGTTTCGCCGTCGGCTGCGTGGCGGTCCACGACGTTGTGAGCGATGTTGAGTTCTCCACCGGGGTACCACTCGGTGAACTGCGGTCCGGCGCTGTCGTCCCTGACCTCGTCGAACTCGATCCCGAGGTAGTCGACGAGTTCGTCCCAGAACCATTCGATGCCGGATTCCGGAACGCCATCGATGTCGGTCGTCGTTCGTTCGATGAGTTCCTCGTAGTCGTCGATCCCGTACTCCTGCATGAACTGCCGGACGTTCGTCGATTCGACGAACTCCCGGCTCGGTTCGTATGCGATGTCGTCGATCTCGGATAGCTCTGTCATTCGTCTCTCGGTTTCGCAGTGAGACTGCTGGTTGGCGGGCGATACGTCGATGCGAGTGGGGTGGGCCGATGGGAACACGTATTCCCTCGCCGCTCGTTGCCGAGCGTATGAAGGCCGTCGTCCGAACGAACTTCGACGACAGCGTCACCGCTTACGACGCCTACGAGCAGCGAACCGGCCGCTTCACCGCACTCGCAACGCTGCTGGCCGCCGAACTGTCGGCTCGAGTCGACGGCCCGTTCGAGTCCGTCCTCGACGCCGGTGCCGGCACGGGCGCGAGTACGCGCGTTTTCGCCGCGCGGGCACAGCGCACAGTCGCGCTGGACATCAGCCGCGAGATGCTGCGCGAACTCGAGGCCGCGCCGCGGGTTCAGGCCGACTTCGATCACCTGCCGTTCGCCGACGGCTCGTTCGACGGCGTCGCGTTTACCGCGTCGCTCTTTCTCGTCCCTGACCCGCCGGTCGCGACGCGGGAAGCCGCCCGCGTCCTGCGGCCGGGCGGGGTCGTCGGTGCCGTCGCGCCGTGTGGCTGGGTCGACGCCGACGGCACGGACGTCTTCGCGGACCTCGAGCGGGAATCGCGGTCGCCGACGGGTGCCGACGTGGTGGAGGCGGCGCTTGCCGAGGCGTTTTCCGTCACCACGGGCACCTGGCGGTTCGCGACGACGGCCGCCGACGTGCGGCGGTTCCACGCGATTCCGGCGATGGCGGCGCGCCTCTACCCGAACCTCGCCGCCGACGAGCGCGTCGCGAAGGCGCGCGACCTGCTTGGCGGTCTCGAGGGGACCGTCGAACAGCGGTGGCGCTGGATCGTCGGCGTCGCCGACTGATGTCTCCCCGACGTTCACGCCGAGGGGGATGTCAGTCGGCGTGCTCGCGTTTCAGCGAGAGCGCGGTCCGGTCGAACTCACAGACCAGCGGTTCCTCGGGATCGTTCACTTTGAACACGTCGACGTGCATGGTGACGATGCCGCGCTCGCCGTCGCTGGTCTCTCGCTTGTCGGTAACCGTCGACTGAACCCGGATCGTATCGCCGTGATAGACCGGGTTCGGATGTTCGATGTTGTCGTACGACAGGTTCGCGACGATCGTGCCGTCGGTGGTATCGGGGATCGTGAGCCCGACGGCCAGGCTCATGGTGTAGAGCCCGTTGACCAGCCGCCCGTCGAACTGCGTCCCCGACGCGAACTCGGCGTCGAGATGCAACGGCTGCTGGTTCATCGTCATGTCGCAGAACTGCTGGTTGTCGCGTTCGCTGATCGTCCGTCGCTTCTCGTGTTCGATGGTCTCGCCGACCTCGAACTCCTCGTAGTAGCGTCCTGTCATGGCTTATCTGGAGACGTTCGGGCGGTGATCAGAGGACGGTGCCGTGTTTCTTGTCGGGCAGGTCCTTCTCGACGGTCTCGTAGAAGGCAAACCGCGCCTCGAGTTCCTCCCGCAAGTCGCTTGGCGGGACGATTTCGTCGATGACGACCTCGCTTGCCATCCGGTGGACATCGATGTCCTCGCGGTACTCCTCGCGGAGTTCCTGCTCCATTCGCTTGCGCTCTTCCTCGTCGTCGATCTCGGCGAGCTTGCGGGCGTAGACCGCGTTGATCGCCGCTTCGGGGCCCATGATGGCGATTTCGCCCGACGGAAGCCCGATGACGCTCTCGGGGTCGTAAGCGGGGCCGGACATCGCATAGATGCCCGCGCCGTAGGCCTTGCGGACGACCACCGACTGCTTGGGCACCGTCGCCGACGAGGTCGCGTAGATCATCTTCTTACCCTGCTCCAGGATCCCGTCTTTCTCGACCTGTGAGCCGGCCATGAAGCCGGGCGTGTCACAGAGGTAGAGCAGCGGGATGTCGTAGGCGTCACAGGTCCAGATGAATTCGGCGGCCTTCTCGGCGGCGTCGGGGAAGATCGCGCCCGCCCGGTGTGCCGGCTGGTTGGCGACGATCCCGATCGGCCGGCCGTCGATCCGGGCGAAGGCGGTGATGATCTCCGGCCCGTACTCGGAACGCAACTCGAGCGTCGACCCCGCGTCGACGATCCGGTCGATAACGTCGAACATGTCGTAGCCCTTGTTGGGTTCCTGGGGAACGACGGCGTCGATGCCGTCGGGCGAGGCGGCGGGTGCCTGCCCGTCCGTCCGGGGCGGAGTCTCGTCGCTGTTGTTTGGGAGATAGCCGATGAGTTGGGCGACCAGTTCGCGGGCGTGTTCCTCGTCTTCGGCGATGAGGTCCGCACTCCCGGAGTGCTGTGCGTGAACGTCCGGACCGCCCAGTTCCTGGAGATCGATCTGTTCGCCGGTGACCATCTCGACCATGCGCGGGCTGGCGATGGCCATCGCGCTCACGTCCCGGACCATGACGGTAAAGTCCGCGAAGACGGGGGTGTACGCCGCGCCGGCGATACAGGGGCCGTAAAGCACGCAAATCTGGGGGACTCGACCGGAAAGCATCGAGTGGTTGTAGTAGTATTTCCCGATGCCCTCGCGGTTGGCGAAGAAGCCGGTCTGCTGGTCGATCCGCCCGCCCGAGGAGTCCATCAGGTACAGCACCGGCTTGCCCGTCTTCAGGGCGCGCTGTTGCATTCGCAGGAATTTCTCGACGCCCTTTGCGGCCATGCTGCCGCGCTTGACCGTGTAATCGTTGGCCATGAAGTGGACGTCTCGTCCCTCGAACTCGGCAGCGCCCGTAATCAGCCCGTCGGCCGGTAGCCGGTCGTCGTCGTCCGCGTCGGTGTTCGCACCGTCCGGATGCCAGTCGTCGAACGCCGCGAACTTGCCGTCCTCGAAGAGGAAGTCGTCGCCGAACCAGAGATCGATCCGGTCGCGGACGAACAGCTTCCCCTGGTCGGGCAGTTGGTCTTTGTACTTCTCCGGCCCGCCCGCGAGGATGTCGTCGATCTCGTCCAGCAGCGTCTCCTCGCGGGCCGTCGGGCCGAGTTCCGAGTCCGGGTCGGCCGCGGCCGTCGCGTCGGTACCGCCGTCGTAGGACGCGCTGCCGATCTCCTCGCCGCCGTCGGTGACGACGGTGACGTCGTCTCGGTACTGCGACGCCATCGCCTCGGCGATCGCCTGTGCCTCCGCGTCGGTCGTGTCCGTTGAAATTCGAATTCGCATCGGTGTTACTCCAGTGTGACGAGCGTATCGCCCATGTCGACGGAATCGCCCTCCGTGATCGGGACTGACTCGACCGTCCCGCCGGCGGCGGCGACGACGTCGTTCTCCATTTTCATCGCCTCGAGCACGCAGACGACGTCGCCGGCGGCGACCTCGTCACCCGCATCGACGGCGACGGAGAGGATCGTTCCCTGCATCTCCGCGGTGATGGCGTCGGCGGTCGCGACCTCGGCAGTATCCGTCGTTGCGGCTCCGCCACTGGAGCCGCCGCCGGTATCGGCACTTCCGGCCGTCGCTCGCGGGAGCCCGTCCTCGATGACGACATCGAACCGCTTGCCGTCGACCTCGACGGTCACCTCGTTGGTCGTCGCTCCCGTGCCGTCGCCGCCGGCGGCCGTTGTGGGACCCCAGCGGTCGACGGCCGCCTCGAGTGCGTCGGCATCGAGTTCGCGATCGAGGTACTTCGTCGTGTGATCGCCCGCGACGAAGGTCTCGTCGTCGAGCATCAGTCGGTGGAACGGGATCGTCGTGTGGACGCCCTCGACGACGAAGTGCTCGAGCGCGCGCTTCGAGCGCTCGAGGCAGTGGTCGCGGTCGTCGCCGCTGACGATCAGCTTCCCGATCATCGAGTCGTAGTCGCCGCCGATCTCGTCGCCCTGGGCGACCGCGTGATCGAGGCGAATCCCGATACTCGTCGGCGGCCGGTAGGTCGTCAGTTGTCCGGGGGTGGGCGCGAAGTCGGCGGCCGGGTTCTCGGCGTTGATCCGGTACTCGATCGCGTGGCCGTCGATCGCCACGTCGTCCTGGGCGAAGGCGAGTTCGTCGCCGGCGGCGACTCGCAACTGCCAGCGGACGATATCGATCCCGGTCACTTCCTCGCTGACGGTGTGTTCGACCTGGATGCGGGTGTTCACCTCCATGAAGTAGAACTCGCCGTCTTCCACGAGGAACTCCACCGTGCCGGCGTTCGTGTACCCGGCTTCGCGGACGCCCTGCCGGGCAGCCTCGCCGATGTCGCCGCGCAGGTCGTCGTCGAGGGCCGGGCTCGGGGCCTCCTCGATGACCTTCTGGTGGCGACGCTGGAGCGAACAGTCGCGTTCGCCGAGGTGACGGACGTTGCCGTGCCGGTCCGCGAGCACCTGCACCTCGATGTGTTTGGGTGCCTCGAGGTACTTTTCGACGTAGACCGAGTCGTTACCGAAGTAAGCCTCACCTTCGCGGCGGGCGCTCTCGAGGGCGTCGTCGACTTCGGCCTCGCTGCGGACGATCTTCATGCCGCGGCCGCCACCGCCGCCTTCGGCCTTGATGGCGATGGGATAGCCGAACTCCTCGCCGAGCGCCCGCACCTCGTCGGCGTCGTCGACCGGGTCGGTCGTTCCCGGAACGACCGGGACGCCGGCTTCCTGCATGACGGTTCGGGCCTTCGTCTTCTCGCCGAGGGTTTCCATGGCGTCGCTGGGTGGGCCGACCCACGTGAGATCCGGCGTCTCCTCGACGCGGCGGGCGAAGTCGGCGTTTTCCGCGAGGAACCCGTAGCCGGGGTGGATCGCATCCGCGCCGGCCCGCTCGGCGACGTCGATGATTTCCTCCTGATCGAGGTACGATTCGCTGGCCGGCGACGGGCCGACGTTGTACGCCTCGTCGGCGTACTCGACGTGGCCGCCGTCGCGGTCGGCATCGCTGTAGACGGCGACCGTTTCACAGCCCAGTTCTTCGCAGGCAGCCATGACGCGCACCGCGATTTCGCCGCGGTTCGCGACGAGAACTTTGTCGAACATGGTCAGTAGGATTTGGGGAAGCCGAGTTCCTGGCCGATGTGGTTGTAGGCCATCTGCTGGGAGACCGGCGCGAGTCTCGTGAGGTTGATCTCACGCCACCAGCGCTCGACGTCGTACTCCGTCGCGTAGCCCCAGCCGCCAAACGCCTGCATCGACTGCTTGACGGCCTCGATGCCGGCCTCGACGGCCGTCGCCTTCGCGACGTTCGTCTCGTAGCCACACTCCTCGCCCTGGTCGTAGAGCCAGGCGGCTTTCTCGCGCATGAGCGACGCCGTTTCCATCCGCGCGTAGGCCTGCGTGATCGGGAACGAGACGGCTTGGTGACTCCCGATCGGCGCGTCGAACACCTCGCGGTCGGTGGCGTACTCGATGGCCGTGTCCGCGGCCAGTTTTCCGATCCCCGTTCCGGCCGCGGCAAAGCCGATGCGCTCGGGGTTCAACATGTCGACGAGCGCCCACCAGCCCTCGTCTTCCTCGCCTAACAGGTTCTCCTCGGGTACGCGGACGTTCTCGAGGAACACTTCGCACGACTTCGAGTAGTTGATGCCGTGTTTGGCGATCGGCGAGACGTCGATGCCGGGCGCATCCATGTCAACGATAAAGAGGCTGATACCATCGGTGCCCCGATCGACCTCCTCGAGCGGCGTCGTGCGGGTGACGATGATCATGTTCTCCGCCCGGTCGGAGAAGGTAATCCACGCTTTCTGTCCGTTGAGGACGTACTCGTTGCCGTCTTTCTCCGCTCGCGTGGCGACGTTCAGCGTGTTCGTTCCCGCTTCGGGCTCGGTGATCCCGATCGAGAAGTTCCGCTTCCCGGCCGCGATGTCGGGGAGATACCGCTCCTGCTGGGCCTCGGTGCCGTTCTCGCGGATGCCGACGGCGGCCATGCCGGCGGTGAGCACCAGATACCAGGTGCCGGCCATGCCACAGCCCTCGGCACAGAGCGTCTCCATCGCCAGTCCCATCTCCTGCATACCCATCCCGGCACCGTCGTACTTCTCCGGGATCAACAGTCCGTGGAAGCCGGCGTCCGCGAGTTCGTCCCAGAACCCCTTGGCGAATTCGCCGGCTTCCTCTTTCTCCCGCCAATACTCCGGTCCGTATTCGGCTGCGACCGCTTCCGCGGTCGACTGAATCATCGAACGTTCGGTGGTAGCTTCGAAATTCATTGTGTGATCTGCGTGATTACGTCTTCGTGATCGATCGTCTCGAGAGACAGTCGCTTACGTCGATTTCTCGGTCTCTTCTTCCGCGTCGTCTTGGAGTTCGGTTCGACGGATCTTCCCGGTGACCGTCTTCGGCAGTTCCTCGCGGAACTCGATCTCCCGGGGGTACTCGTGGGCCGAGAGCTCGTCGCGCACGTGGGTCCTGATGTCCTCCTTGAGGTCCGCGGACGGCGTTGTGCCCTCGCTTGGCACGACGTAGGCCTTCACGATGTTGCCCCGCTCCATGTGGGGTTTAGGCACGACGGCCGCCTCGGCGACGGCCTCGTGTTCGCCCAGCGAACTCTCGACCTCGAACGGGCCGATCCGGTAGCCCGAGGACAGGATGACGTCGTCCGCACGCCCCTCGAACCAGAAGTAGCCGTCCTCGTCCTTGTGCGCGAGATCCCCCGAGAGGTACCACTCCCCGTCCGGTCCGTCGACGAAACACGACGCGGTCTTGTCCGGTTTCTGCCAGTATTCGTCGAAGAAGCAGGGATAGTCCCCGCGCTGGGCGATCTCACCCGTTTCACCGGGCTCGAGCACGGCACCGGTTTCGGGGTCGACGATGTCGGCCTCGATGCCAGGGAGCGGCTTGCCCATCGAGCCGGGTCGCAGCTCCATCGTCGGGTAGTTGTTGATGATCATGTTGCCCGTCTCCGTCTGGCCGTAGGTGTCGAGGATGGTGACGCCGAGTTCGTCCTCCCCCCAGTCGACGACGCCGGCGCTGAGTGGCTCGCCGATCGAGAGCGCGTGTCGCAGCTCGAGGTCGACATCGGCGAGGACGGACTCGTTCTCGCGGAGCATCCGATAGGCCGTCGGCACCGAGAACAGCACGGTGATCGGATATTCGTCGAGCAGGGCCGCCCATGTTTCGGGGTCGAACTCGCCCTCGTAGGTGAACAGCGAAGCACCCCAGAACCAGGCCCCGAGCGTGTTGATCACGCCGGTCAGCCAGCCCAGATCGCCCGTACTCCAGTAGAGGTCACCGGGCTGGAGATCGACGGTGTACCGCTGGGTCGCCGCCACGCCGGCCACCCATCGCTGTTTGTGGCGGACGCCCTTCGCCAACCCGGTCGTCCCCGACGTGTAATAGAGCAAGGCGTCGTCCTCGCCGCCGGTGTCGGCGGCCTCGTAGTCCGTACTCGCGCCGTCGAGTGCCGTATTGAAGACGACATCGTCCGCGGGCGCGCCGCCGCCGCGGTCGACCGTGATAACGTGTTCGACCGTCGGTGCGTCCGCGAGCGCGTCCGCGACCGTCTCGCGGTTGTCGGTCGTCGTCACGAGCACTTTCGCGTCGCAGTCGTCGAGCCGATAGGAGATGCCGTCCGGTCCGAACCGCTCGTTGACGCTCCCCCAGACGGCCCCCCGCTTCAGCGTCCCCACCATCGCCACGTAGTGTTCGGGAATCCGTGGCATATACGAGAACACGCGGTCACCCTGTTCGACGCCCAGCCCCTCGAGAACGTTCGCGAACTGGCTCGAGCGATCGGCCAGCTCCCAGAAGGTCATCTTGGTCAACTCCCCGTCGGTCCCGACCTGATAGAGCGCGACCGTCTCGCGTTCGGTCGCGTGCCGATCGGCGACCTCGTGTCCGATGTTGAGTTGCCCTGGTGCGTCCCAGTCGGCTGCCGCGTAGATGTCGTCCCACGAGAACTGCTCCCGTTCGGCCTCGTAGTCGGACAGATTGTGGCTGGACACCATACACCGCCCCGCAATCCCTTCACCGTATATAGCTGTACCGGTAAATTCTGCACCAACAATAGCATAACACTGGACACGAACACTGAAATTATAGACTCGTTCACGGTACCGGTTTGCGTAAACGCATCTGTTTTCAGTACATACGTCATAGTACATATTGGACCGATAGTGTTCGGCTTCGCGTCCGGCTCTCAGGTCTCGTCGCGTTCGCCGTCGCGTTCCGTGTCGTGACGGCCGTTCCAGGCCTGTCGAGCAGCGTCACGAACGGGTCCCGGGAACGACTGTTCGAACGCGACTCGCGGGGCGATGTACGAATCCTCCCATCGGGGGTCCCAGGCCGCGTTCACGTACAACCGAGCGCCGGTTTCCCCGTCCTGACGATATCGGGGCCGCTTCGCCGCCGGCGCGGCCGATTCGCTGAAGATCCAGTCTCGAGACGGGTGCGCTTTCACCCAGATATCGCCGAGGACGCGCCCGAGGTCTCGCGGCGAGACGTCCTCATCGACGATAACGACGGTATCGAACAGTGACGAGAACGTAAAGAGGATGTTGGCGAGTTGCCACTCGAAGCCGGCATAGAGGACGTCCGTGGCGACGAAGCAGATTCCGAGTTCGGTCTCCGCCGGCAACAACACCCACTCGACGGGCGAGATCCCCCAGTAATCGTTGACCCGATGGTACAGCGTCGCTGCCGCCGCAAGTCCCGTGAGCTGTACGTCGTCCGCGAGCGGTCGTCCGACGGGGGACACCGGGAGCACCGGGTCGTCGGTCGCGATCACTCGCTCGATAGAGAGGGCCAACGGCGTGCTCGCGACGACGTGCTCCCACGCCTCCTGCCGGTCCGACTGGAAGTCGGGGTGTCGATCCTCAACCGTCGTCTCGATGACCAGTTCCGTCGCACTCGGGACGAGGCCGCCGTTCGTCGGGACGAGCGGGACGTTGTCCGCGACGCCGCAGTCCTGCACTGGGTGTTCGATACGGCCCGTGACCGTGAGCAGATAGGCGGTCGTGATCGCCGCCGGCGGCACGCCGAGGGCGATCGAAAGCGTCCCGCCGTCGTCGAGCAGTGACGAGACCGCGGCGGGCGTGTAAACGCCGAGCGTGTCGTCGCTGATGACGGACCCGTAGATCGGTGCCCAGTGCGATCCGTCGGCCGTCGCGACCGACACGACCCCCAGGGTCAGCGAGGGCCAGACGTCGTCGGTGCCCCGGGGCAACTGCAGTTCCTGAACGCCGTCGACGGTGCGTGACGCGGCCTGTCCCGCGTACGTCGGTTCCACACCGTCAGCCGGGCCGAGGGCCGTGATCGTGTCCAACAGGGTGACGAACGGCGCGTCGGGATCGAGTCCGAGACCCAAGGCGAGCCGCGACCACGGGTGGGAGTCCCGGCGCTGCATTTGATCGGGACCGCTGAACGTCCCGCTGGCGAGATCGACGCCGTCGACCCGTTCGTATCGGATCGCCGGTCCGCTCGCGCGGAGCGCTTCCGCCGCGACCACGTCCACGGGAACGTCGTCAGGGTCGTCGAGGGTCACGAGATCATCGTCGCTCGCTAACCCCCGCAGGTATTGTGTGAACGGAATCATCGTGACTCACCGGTTCGCTCCTCGAGGTGGGCAAACGGTACCGGCGAGACGCCCGCGTCGACGAGGTGTTGCTGCGCTCGCTTTCGCAGCGACTCGTCGTCGGGTCCGTCCTCCGCGGGGGACTCGCTGGTCGCGTCGATGTACGCCTTCGCGGTCTTGGCTTTCGAGGTTCCGACGTCGGCGCTGCCCTTCTCGTCGGGGGTCTGGTAGATGTTGAGGGGGACTTTCGGCATCCGCTCGACGCCGAACTGGTGAAAGTCCGCGTCCGGATCGGCCTCGAGCGCGATCGCCGTCAGTACGGCCCGCGGGTCGAGCGGGTCGGTATCGGCGTCGACGAACACGAAGAAATCGATGTGAAGCATTCCCCAGGTCGTAAACACGAAGTTCGCCAGTTCGTGGAGATAGCCCGGATAGGGACGGTCCGTCGCGATGACCCAGACGGTGCGAGACGTAAAGCGCCACGGGACGGCCATCGTGACGTCGAAGCCGGCCGCCCGAAGGCCGAGGGTCGCGTCGGGGCCTGCTGCAGCGGTCTGGAGCGTGCTGCTCGAGTTCTGGCCGTATCCGACCCCGGTTCCTTCGACGCAAAACGGCACCCGCGGCTCGGTGCGGCGGGTTATCGCGTCGACCGCGAATACCGGCATGGACCGCCGCGGCCCGTTCATGTATCCGAAGTAATCGCCGAACGGTCCCTCGTCGAGTCGCTCGCCCGGAAGCACCCGGCCCTCGAGGACGAGTTCCGCCGTCGCCGGGACGTAGAGGTCGTTCGTCTCGCACGCGACGAGGTCGACCGGGCCGTCTTTCAAGCCGCCCGCGAAGGCCGCTTCGCTCCGGCCGGTCGGAATCCACATTTCCGTACTGCACTGGACGGCCGGTTCAGCGCCGAGGACGACCGCGACCGGCATCGGTTCCGCGCGCGGTTCGTAGTCGTAGTAGTAGAGGTTCGGGGCCTGTTCGCCCGCCAGCAACAACAGACTAGCAAGGGCGTCGTCGTGGATCATCATCCGATGGGTCGACCAGTGTCCCCACTGGGTCTCCGGGTCCGGCGCGACGACGGTGTGGAGGTTGGAATATCGTCCGCCATCGCCCTGATGGAGATACGGCCAGGGGATCGACAACAGGTCGACGTCCGCCCCGGTATCGACGACGTCCTTACAGGGGGCTGCGTCGCGGTCGACGATCCGCGGCTCCCGGGGCGACCGGAGTCGATCCACAATTCTCTCGTAGTACGCGGGCCCCGACAGCCCGGACGCCAGCCCGAACGCCTGGGCGAGGTGGTCCCACGGTCGACACCGCGGACCGCGATACGGATCGCCGACGAGCGACGCGTCGATCGCGGTCTCCCCGACCGACTCGAAGACCGGCACCTCGCCGTCCGAGCGGTTCGCGAGCGTCGTGATCGCACTCACCTCGAGATCCCACGATCTGTCATCACTGAACGAGACGAGCGCAGCCGCGTCGTCGAGGGACTGGAGGAACTCCCGGAACGACGGCCCCGTCATGGCTCGCGCTCCGAGCGGGCGCGTCGGAGCGGGTCGTCCTCGAACTCCGTCCGGACGTTTTCGTATGCATCCAGCAATGCGGGCTGGTTCTCCGCGAGATACTGAAACGATATTTCCCGAAGGGCCTCGGCGGTTGAATCGTACTGCCCCGATTCGACGAGATACCGCAACACCACTTTGAGATCGTCGGATCGCGTGTTGACGATGTTCGACGTCGCGTCTTGATCGCTCGCGAGCCGACGAAGGAGGTCCTCGTTGATGCCAGCCGAATCGATCTCGTCGATGAGTTCGATATACCGCTCCTTGCTGACGTTTTCGTGTGGTCCAGCGACGACGGTCAGTGGAGTCGGATCGGTGAGGTCGTCGGGTTCGCGAGCGATCCGTACTCGAGCCTCGAAGATTCGTTTCGTCTCCGCATCTGTAATCTGGAGTGTCGTTTCTGTACGCTCTTCGTCGGGCAGATGCTCCTCTGCTGTAATGTAGTGGTTCGACATAGCCTCCACGTTGTCGTTTCCGCGGCCCGTGTCTCGCGGGTGCACGAGCCAGTACGCGTCCCTATTCTCGTTCTCCACTTAAAGAGGATCGGTTCATCCGACTGCGGAGTCGGAGACCGTACGGTCCCGTCTCCCGTGACTGCGTGGAGACAGTTGGAGGCAGCGGCTAACTCGGAACGCAACGGTCATGGGATAAAAATATGTCTACAGCACGAATTGAGACAGCTATATGCCGGCCGATAAGACTGACGGGACGGACGACGAAGCGGAGCGATCGTGGCTAGACCGACTCATCGACCTCGTATGGATTCTGCCGTAACCGTATGCCACGCCGAGGTCGCCGAGCGCTCGGAAGGCTGTCCGACGCACAAACGGACACGAGGTGAACTCGAGGAGCCCGCGTACAGCGGTCACGGAGCCGATGCCAGCAGTACGCGTCGTATGCCATCGCCGAGGCAGCGATCAGTGGGTCGGCCTGTATGAAATACTTCGAAAGTGATGGGTTGGACATAATATCGCACCTCTGTCTGTTTTGGAGCTGTGTTGGGTGTCACTGTCTCGGCTCGAGATCGGACCCTGCGACCGTGGAGTACTGCCGTGAGAACGACGCTGGCTCGACGGAAATCACGGCGACTGTCGCTCACTGTGTCGCGTCCCATTCCAGAGTCGGCAAAGACGGCCGTTTTGTCCGGCTCAAACGATGACACGGCTCAATACCGATGCGGCTCGCAGCCGGTGAGAACGGTTGTCGACCCGGCCACGACCAACTGAGCGCACCGGCAGCCGATTGGATTCCAACTGCCGGCCGGTCCGCCACTCTCGAATCGCCGAGTGTGCCCGCTCGAGAGCGAACCCCTATGGAAGAGAAAGTATCGGTGCAGCTGATGGTTCGATGGGCGGCGAGTGCTCGATTCGATTTCGAGTCGTGATCGCTGCCACACCGACAGCGGCGAGTCACCGCTCGGAACTATCGGGCGGGGCCGGTTGCGTGGATTTACACACATACGAGTGTAACATCTGGCCGGACAGAGACACACGGATGAGACCGCGGGAGTATCCGACTCTCTCGAAACGAACTGTCGCCCTCCCCCGCGGACCGTGGACACCCCGTCCGAGTGGTTTCGGTATCGACGAAGGTATTCGTTCCGACGATGCCGAATCACTTGTACGTCGGCCGTAGGATCTCTTTCACCGGATGATTCATCGCCTCTTACCGGTCTCCTGCTCGAGATCCGTTTCGGGTCCTTCGAAACGTCATATCACCAGTAACACGGCAGGGAGTGCATGTTCGCTACGGTCCGGAAGCGTTGTGCGGTCGTTGGGTGGGCGTATCGGCTGTGCTATTTTTTCAGTGACGCCACCGAAGCCTCGGTCTTGAACTCTCCTCCTCGGCACGGGACAGTCCTTGGAGAACCATTCGACGGAGCCGAACGTTTACTATGGCTGCGACGAAACGGGTGCGTCATGACGGGCACATCGAACCGGTCGGTCGAACGGGCGTTCAGGATCGTCGACGAACTCGCGGAAAACGGGAGCGGACGGGTCTCGGAGCTGGCGGAGCGCCTCGATATGCCCGTCAGTACCGTGCACAACTACCTCCAGGCGCTCGTCTCGACGGGCTACGTCGCCGTCGAGGACAAGGAATACTCGACGACGACGCGGTTTCTCGAGGTCGGGCATCGACAGCGCCACCGGCTGGAAGTGTTCAAAGCCGTCAGCGACGAACTCCAGGATATCGCGGCGGAGACTGGCGAACACGTCACGCTGCTGGTCGAGGAAAACGACCAGTGCGTGATCGTCGCGGTGCAGGAAGGGCCCGACGCCGTCAATCTGTTCGCGTACCCCGGAGCCCGAATGCCGCTTCACGCGGCAGCCCCCGGGAAAGCGATCCTCGCACACATGCCCGACGACCGAGTTCGGGAGATCATCGACCGACAGGGACTCGTCGAGATGACGAAGCAAACGATTACCGATCCCGACGTGCTCTTCGACCAACTCGAGCGGATCAGAGAACAGGGGTACGCCGTCGACGAAGGCGAACGAATCGCGGGCATGGTCTGTCTCTCCGCGCCGGTACTCGACAAGGGAGACCGCATCCGCGGTGCGATCTGCGTCTGTGGCCCCCAGAGCCGCATCGACGAGGCGAGGCGCGAGGAGATCGCCGATATCGTCCAACGGTCGGCGAACGTGACACAGGTCAACCTCGATTACGTCTGATCGGGACCGGCCACACGCGTCGCCGTTCGTCCGGAGTCGGACGCGGATTCAGGAGCCGTCACGGCTATAGAAACATTGACCGTCACTGCACACCTGCTCGCACGACGGCTGTGCGCTGGATGTGTCAATCGGTCCGTTGGTGTACCGCGGCGCTGTCGCCGACGGTCAGTCTCCGGCCGACGCGGCCGACCGCGACCCGCGATGCCGACGGTAATCGCCGGCCACCTATCGGCCGACGAAGTCGGGTTCGTCGTCGCCGAAGAACGCCTCGAGTCCGCGTTCGTAGTCGTCCGTTCGCGTCGCGCGTGCGATTGCGTCCGTCTCCGCCGCAAGCTGGCGCTCGAGCGAGCGGTCGTAGCTGTCGGTTAGCAGCTGCGTCGTCGTCCCGAACGCGTGAGTCGGTCCGGCGGCCAGTTCAGCGGCCACGTCGGCCAGCCGGTCGTCGAACTCGTCGGCGGGAACGACCTCGGTTGCCAGCCCCAGTTCGCGGGCGTCCTCGGGTCCGATGGGCTCGTCTCGGAGGACGATCTCCTTGGCGGCACGGAGACCAACCAGTCGCGGCAGGAAGAACGTCGCGCCGCCGTCGCCGGTCAGTCCGATGCCCGGATACGCGAACGTGAGCGTCGCGTCCTCGCCGAGGACGAGCAGGTCGGGAAACAGCGTGAGACTGAACCCGATCCCGGCGGCGATCCCGTTGACGCCACCAACGACCGGCGTGTTCGCCCGGTGGAACTGGACGATCGCTTCGTGGGCCCGCCCGGCTAGCTCCCGGATATGCGCCGCGTCGGAGTCGTCACCCGACAGGGCGGTGAGATCGGCTCCCGAGCCGAAGAAATCGCCCGCGTGTGTCAGCACGATACACCGCGTGTCCGGGTCCTCGCCGAGGGTCGTCGCCACCGAGACCAGTTCGTTCGCCATCTCGAGGGTCAGCGCGTTTCGACCGGCCGTGCTATCGAGCGTGACCGTTGCAACGCCGTCGTCGTGATCGATCGAGAGGTTGTCGTATGCGACCATCGATCGGGCGTTCGCGGCCGTCTCGCTTAACGGTTTGCGCTTCGGTTCGGACCCGGCCGATCCTCGGGAATTCGATCTAGACCGCGTCGGTCAGATCGAGGGGATCATCGACGAACAGTTGCGGCTCCATCTCCGCCAGCTCGTCGGCCACGAGCGGCTCGAAGCCCATCTCGTCGATGACACCGGTCTCGGGATCGAGACCCGGTGCGATCTCGGTGAGGACGAGACCCTCGGGAGAGAGTTCGAAAACGGCGCGTTCGGTTACGTAGACGATCGGCTGCTCGGTTTCGACGGCATACTCGCCGCTGAAGGTGATCTGCTCGACCGACTCGACGAACTTCGGGCTCGTTCCCTCGCGTTCGATCGCGAGCGCGCCGTTTCCGGTCGCGATCTCGAGACCATCGGTCGTCAGGGTGCCACAGAAGACGACCTTGTCGGCGTTCTGGGTGATATTGATGAACCCGCCACAGCCGGGCAGTTGTGAGCCGAACCGGCTGACGTTGATGTTGCCCGCGGCATCCGCCTGTGCCATGCCCAGGAAGCCGATGTCGAGTCCGCCGCCGTCGTAGAAATCGAACTGCTGGGGCGAGGACACGAGCGCCTCGTGGTTGACCGCGGTCCCGAAGCTGATCCCGCCGGATGCGGCACCGCCGACCGGACCCGACTCGACGGTCTGGGTAATCTCGTCATCGACGCCGCCGTCGGCCGCGACGACCGGCACGAGTTCCGGGACGCCGACCCCGAGGTTGATAACCGAATCCGGCTCGAGTTCCATCGCGGCCCGGCGGGCGATGATCGTCCGCGCGTCGAGCGGGAGCGGCTCGCGCTCGTCGTCGGTCGGCTGCTTGATCTCGCCGCTGTAGGCGGGATTGTAGGCGTCGCCGTACGTCTGCTGGTGGTGACTCGGCGGCGCTTCGACGATGGAATCGACCAGCACGCCGGGGACGGCCACGTCGCGTGCGGTGAGCGTGCCCGACTCCGTGACGCGCTCGACCTGTGCGATCACCGTGCCACCGGAGTTGTGGGCGGCCTGGGCCATCGCCAGCACGTTCGAATCGAGCGCTTCCCGTTCCATGGTGACGTTCCCGTCTTTGTCGGCCGTCGTCCCCCGGATGATCGCCACGTCGATCGGCACCGAGTGATAGAACAGGTACTCCTCGCCATCGACAGTCATGAGCTCGACGATGTCCTCGTCGGTGACGTCGTTGACCTTCGCGCCGTCCTGGCGCGGATCGACGAACGTCCCAAGCCCGACGTGGCTGATCGTGCCGGGCTTGCCCGCGGCGGTGTCGCGGAGCATGTGATCCATCACGCCGAAGGGGAGGTTGTAGGCCTCGATCTCGTTGTCGACGATCCGTTCCATCAGGTCGGGCGTAAAGCCCCAGTGGCTCGCGATCGTGCGCTCGAGCAGCCCATCCTGGACGAGATGTGACAGGCCACGACCCTGTCGGTCGCCCTCCGCAGCGGGATGATACAGCGTGAGTGCGCCGGGCTGGCCGGTTTCGGCGTATCGCTCGCCGAGCGCCTCAAGGACGTACTCGGGGAGTCCGACGGCGACGAAGCCGCCGATGCCGACCGTATCGCCGTCGTCGATGCGTTCGATAGCCGCCTCTCTGGACTGACGAACTGTCATACCACCTCCTCTCGAGAGGTGCTATTTTTAGTTACCTATCTCCGGCTCCCGGGCCGCCGCATCGACCGAGAGCACCGGTCTCGAGGGCGTGCGCTCGCGGAGCGGATACGCCGCTGCCGCTGTCGGGCACCGAGCGGAGCCGGTGGACTATCGCTCGCTCGGACGGCTCGGGACGGCGACCAGCGGAATCGGACGCTTTACTATCCCACTCACGAAAGACCACGTATGGAGTTGACGAACGAACAGCAGCTTATACGGGACACGGTTCGAGAGTTCGTCGAGACCGACGTTCTCGAGGGGATCGATGAGCACGACGCTGACCAGACTTTTCCGGAAGACGTCTGGGACGGGCTCGCGGAGCTCGATCTGACCGGGCTGACGGTTCCCGAGGAGTACGGCGGGTTCGACGCCGACGAAGTGACGTACAGCATCGTCAATGAAGAACTAGGGCGAGGACATCTGGCGGTCGCGACGGCCCTGTCAGTCCACTGTCTGGCGACGTCGTGTATCCGCCAGTTCGGAACCCAGGAGCACAAAGACGAGTGGCTGCCCGAGATGGTCGACGGTCGCCCGGTCGGTGCCTTCGCGCTGTCCGAGCCCGACGCCGGCTCGAACCCGGCGGAGATGAGCACCGAGGCCCGACTCGAGGACGGCGAGTACGTCATCAACGGGAAGAAACAGTGGATCACGAACGGCAAGCGAGCGGGCGTCGTCGTCCTGTTCGCGAAGACCGATCGCGACGATCCCGACACCGTGACGCAGTTCCTGGTGCCAAAGGACACGCCGGGGCTGGAAGTCGGCAAGAAGGAGGACAAACTCGGACTGCGTGCCAGCGACACGACGACGCTGCTCTTCGACGACGTACGCATCCCGGAAGAGAACCGGCTGACGGAGGTCGGCGACGGATTGAAGGCCGCGTTCTCGATCCTGACCGGCGGTCGGATCGCGATCGCCAGCCAGGCCGTCGGTGTCGCCCAGGCCGCCCTCGACGCCGCCGTGAGCTACGCCAACGAACGCGAACAGTTCGGGGAGCCGATCATCGAGCATCAGGCGATCGCCCACAAACTCGCGGACATGCAGACCGACGTCCAGGCCGCACGGCTGCTGACCCGCGACGCCGCCCGAAAGAACGACGACGGGCTTGACCCGCAGGCGGCAAGCATGGCCAAGTACTTCGCGAGCGAGACGGCAGTCGATGTCGCAAACGAGGCGGTGCAGGTCCACGGCGGCTACGGGTATACCAAGGACTTCGACGTCGAACGCTACTACCGCGACGCCAAGATCACCACGATCTACGAGGGGACGTCGGAAATACAGAAGGAAGTCATCTCACGGCACCTGTCGGAGTAGCGTTACTCGTACTCGTAGAATCCGACGCCCGTTTTCTTGCCGAGGTCGCCGGCCTCGACCTTCCGTTTGAGGAGATAGGCGGGCTTGTACCGGTCGCCGAGTTCCTCGTGGAGCGTCTCGGACGCGTGGAGACAGACGTCGAGGCCGATGTGATCCGCCAGCGTCAGCGGTCCCATCGGGACGTTCGTGCCCAGTTCCATCCCCGTATCGATGTCCTCCTTCGAGGCGACGCCCTCGTCGTAGGCCCGAATCCCTTCGTTGATCCACGGCATCAGGATGCGGTTCGTGACGAAGCCGGGCTTGTCGTCGGCTTCCCACGTCGTCTTCCCCAACGCTTCGGCGAACGCGTGTGCCAGGTCGGTGACTTCGTCGGTCGTCTTCTCGCCGACGACGATCTCGACGCCCTCCATGATCGGCACTGGGTTCATGAAGTGTAGGCCGACGACGGCGTCCGGTCGCTCGGTCGCGCTCGCGATCGACGTGATCGAGAGCGTGCTCGTGTTCGTCGCGAGGACGGCATCGTCGTGACAGATCGCGTCGAGGTCGGCGAACACGTCGCGCTTGACCTCGAGGTCCTCGAGAGCCGCCTCGACCACGATGTCACAGTCCGCGAGGTCGTCGAGGACGGTCGTGCCGGTGATTCGATCGCGAACGTCAGCGGCGTCCGCGTCGGTCAGTTGCTCTCTGGCGACGAGCCGATCGAGACTATCCGCGATCGTCTCGAAGCCGTTGTCGACGTACTCCTGTTCGATATCGCGCATCACGACGTCATAGCCCGCGGTTGCGGCGACCTGTGCGATACCACTGCCCATCGTCCCCGCGCCGACGACGCCGACGCGGTCGATCGTCTCTAGCTGTGGAGCCATCGTTCGGTGATGCTCGGACAGTCATAGTAAAGCTCCCGACTCTCATCAGCGGCGACGACTGTGGTCGCGCGTCGACGGTCGACGTGCGATGAACAGTCCACACGACTGTTGTTGCCACTATCACGAGTGCGTTTCACTGGGACGGGAATCACTCCGTCTGGATCACACCGCGACCGTCGAACCGAACGCGACGGCCGACGATTACGCGCTATCCGGCCGCGTGAGGCGACGCCGTCCCGCTATAACCCGTGTTTGTGCTGCTCTTTCTCGCGGAGTTCGACGCGGCGGATCTTTCCGCTCGAGGTCTTGGGGAGTTCCGCGGTGAACTCGATCCGGCGGGGATACTTGTAGGGCGCGGTCTCTTCCTTCATGAACGCCTGGAGGTCGTCTTTCAGTTCCGGACTCCCCTCATAGCCGTCAGCGAGGATCACGTAGGCTTTGACGACGCTGCCGCGCTCCTCGTGTGGGCTGTCGACGACGGCGGCCTCGGCGACGGCGTCGTGGCTGACGAGCGCGTCCTCCACCTCGAAGGGGCCGATACGATACCCCGACGAGATGATGATGTCGTCGGCCCGGCCCTCGAAGAAGAAGTAGCCGTCTTCATCGCGGGAGGCGAGGTCGCCCGTCCGATAGTAGTCGCCGGAGAGTTTCGCCTCGTCGAGATGGGGTTTCTCGTAGTAGCCATCGAAGATCGCCGGTGACTCGACCGGGACGGCGATCTCACCGATTTCGCCC
The DNA here is from genome assembly GCF_000337175.1 of Natrinema gari JCM 14663. Lineage (GTDB taxonomy): Archaea > Halobacteriota > Halobacteria > Halobacteriales > Natrialbaceae > Natrinema > Natrinema gari. The sequence continues at coordinate 93,388 of NZ_AOIJ01000040.1, forward strand.
GGCTCGACTTCCTCGTCGTCGTCGACATCGATGATCGTCGCGCCGACGCCCGGCGTCGGCTTGCCCATGCTCCCGGGCTTGATATCGATCCCGGGATAGTTCGTGACCAGGGCGACGGTCTCGGTCTGTCCGTAGCCGTCCCGTGGGGTGACCCCCCAGGCGTCTCGAATGCGCTCGATCGGTTCGCGGTTGAGCGGTTCGCCCGCCGAGAGCGTATCGTCGAGTTCGACATCGTAGCTTTCGAGGTCGGCGTTGGCGAGCATGCGGTACTGAGTCGGAACGGCACAGAGCTTGGTGACGCCCTCCGACGCCAACAGTTCGAGGAAGGTGTCGGGCTCGAACTCGCCGTCGTAGATGAGTTGCGTCGCGCCGGTCGTCAGGCCGACGCCGACCGGGCTCCAGAACCACTTGGCCCACCCGGTCCCGGTCGTCGCCCACAGCAGTTCGTCCTCGAGATCGGTTTCCTCGTCGATCCCCCACCAGTAGGGCGCGTTGATCCGATTGAAACAGTACTGCCAGCGGTGTTTGTGCAAGACCGGCTTCGGCTGGCCGGTCGTCCCGCTGGTGTAGTTGATCGACATCGGATCGTCGGCGGAGAGGTCGGGACCGTCGTACTCGGTCGACTGGCCGTCGATCACCGATCGGAACGTCGTCCACTGGTCGCCGTCGTCTCCCCCATCACCGTCGAGCACGATCATCCGCTCGAGGGGAGTTTCCGCGAGGATCGGTTCGACCATGTCGGTCAGCGACTCGTGGACGACGATCGTCGACGCGTTACAGTCGGTCGCGCGGAATTCGATGTCCTTCGAGCGGAGCATCGACGAGCAGGGAACCAGCAGGGATCCGGTCGCGAGAGCGCCGAGCTGGACGGCGAACGCGTCGGGGTGTCGCGGGAAGAGGTGCATGACGCGGTCGCCGGTCCCGACGCCGAGTGCCTCGAGTCCGTTCGCGAAGCGGTTCATCCCGTCACGGAGGGCGGCGTACGTCCGCTCATCGCGGCCCCCGTCCTCGTCGAGGAAGCGGACGGCGACGCGGTCGCCGAACGATTCGGCGTGGTCGGCAACGACTGAGGGAATCGCGTACGATTCTGGAACGTCCCATTCGAAGCTCCCGACTGCCTCCTTGTAATCTACTCCCATGGATGGTCAATCATACCATACCATCTTTAGTGTTTTGTCGGTCCCGATCGGAGTGCCGGAACGGGTCCGCTCTCGGGGTGGTTCGACGGTCGAAACCGTCGGTCGGCGATCCGGAAAAGACCGATCCAAGCGGACGGGAACGACTCCTTCCACCACCGGACCGGGTCGCGCGATCGACAGCAAGACTTTAGAATACTGGCAGAGATAGTCACACTCATGTTTGACACTCAAGAGCTCGACGATATCCGCGAGCGGCGAGCGGAGTGGAAAGCGGAAACGCTCGAGCCGACCCTCGACGCTCACGGCGAGCGAAAGGACCGGTTCGCG
>NZ_AOIJ01000041.1 GCF_000337175.1 Natrinema gari JCM 14663
CCGCCGTACACGCGCGGTCCGTACCCGACGATGTACCGCGGGCGAACGTGGACGATGCGCCAGTTCGCCGGCTTCGGCACCGCCGAGGAGACAAACGAGCGGTTCCACTACCTGATCGACGAGGGCCAGACGGGGCTCTCGACGGCGTTCGACATGCCCTCGCTGATGGGGCTGGACTCGGATCACCCGATGAGCCAGGGCGAGGTCGGGAAGGAGGGCGTCGCCGTCGACACGCTCCGGGATATGGAGATCCTCTTCGACGGGATCGACATCGGCGCGGTTTCCACGTCGTTTACCATCAACCCCTCGGCGGCGGTCATCTACGCGATGTACATCGCACTGGCCGATCAACAAGGCGTCCCGCGCGAGGAGGTCCGGGGGACGCTCCAAAACGACATGCTCAAGGAGTTCATCGCCCAGCGGGAGTGGATGATCCCGCCGGAGCCATCGCTGGACATCGTCACCGACACCATCGAGTTCGCCACCGAAGAAACACCGCGGTTCCATCCCGTCTCCATCTCGGGCTATCACATTCGCGAAGCGGGCTCGACCGCCATCCAGGAAGCGGCGTTCACGCTCGCCGACGGGTTCGCCTACGTCGAGGACTGCCTCGATCGAGGGCTCGAGATCGACGAGTTTGCACCGCTGCTCTCGTTTTTCTTCAACTGCCACAACTCCATCTTCGAGGAGATCGCGAAGTTCCGCGCAGCGCGGCGCGTCTACGCCCGCGTGATGGAAGACTGGTACGGGGCAGCGGCCGACGAATCGAAACGGCTCAAGTTCCACACCCAGACCGCGGGGCAGTCCCTGACCGCCCAACAACCGCTGAACAACATCGCTCGGGTAACGATCCAGGCGCTGGCCGGCGTCCTCGGGGGGACCCAGTCGCTGCACACCAACAGCTTTGACGAGGCGCTCGCGCTCCCAAGCGAGAAAGCCGTCCGCGTCGCCTTACGCACTCAGCAGATCATCGCCGAGGAGTCCGGCGCGGCCGACATCGTCGACCCGATGGGGGGGAGCTACGCCGTCGAAACGCTTACGAACGAACTCGAGGCGGAGATCATGACGTATCTCGAGGAGATCAAGGAGATCGGCGACGGCTCGATGCGCGACGGCGTTCTCAACGGCATCGAGCAAGGCTATTTCCACCACGAAATCGGGGAGGCGAGCTACGAATACCAGCAACGCGTCGAACGCGGCGAGGAAGTCGTCGTCGGCGTCAACGAGTACACCATCGAGGAGGACACCTCCCCGGAGATCCTCGAAGTCGACGAGACGACGCGCGAGCGCCAACTCGCGCGCCTCGAGGAAGTACGGGCGGAACGCGACGACGAGGCGGTCGACGCGACGCTCGAGGCGCTGTCGGACGCGATCGACCGCAACGAGAACGTCATGCCGTTTATCATCGACGCAGTGAAAGCGTACGCATCGATGGGTGAGATCATGGACGTGTTCGAGGAGCACCACGGCGCATATCAGGAGAACATCACACCCGTCTAACGATCGACGACAACTCCATCACGGTCACCGGATACGAGAGTCGGACTCTCGGGACGCTATCAGAAAAAGGTATTTCTGTGAGAAGCGAGCCGCCGTGGGACCTCCTATCCAGACGGATGATGGGATTGGTGATTTTGATATTGTGTAATACCCACAATATAGGACGTCATTCGACCGCGTTTCCGCTATGAGTTCTGTTTGATCGACTCGGCTATAGAAAGCGAAATAATAGTATGAATGACCAGTATTGTAGCTCGTCTGCCGGATCTATTCGCGACCCGTGAGTGAGATGGAGACGAGCGAGTGGTCGATTATTAGCCATACTCTTGTACGAAGTGCACATATTCACGCTCGGAATACCGGTCTGATAACTCATCTGCTGACCGATATCGGTGGTGTCGAACTGGACGACACTCGTGTCGCTATTCTAGTAGATGGTTGGTCGGCTCGAGGCAGGTTGCGGACTGAACGGGGACGAATGCCCTAGCGTCGATGATCGTAGACGCGTTTGACTTTCCCGGTTTTAGTCCGCTCGAGACTGCCGGGCTCGGCGATCGTGAGTCGATCCGGGGTAAAAGAGAGGACGTTCGAGAGCCGATTCCGGATTCGGTCGCGGAGGTCGTCGAGATCGGCAGTCGTCTCCGGCTCCCGTTCGACGGTGAGTGTCATCCGATCGAGATTGTTCTCGCGATCGATATCGATACGATAAAACGGTGCGATCTCCTCGAACTCGAGGACGACGTCCTCCACTTCGCTGGGGTACAGGTTGATCCCACGAACGATCAGGAGGTCATCCGCACGGCCAGTCACGTTGTCCATTCTGACCATCGTTCGACCACAGTCACAGGTGTCGTAATTCAGCGTCGTCAGATCACCCGTTCGATACCGGAGCACCGGTAGCGCCTCTTTCGTCAGACTCGTCAAGACGAGTTCGCCCTCCTCGCCCTCCTCGAGGGGGTCGCCCGTTTTCGGATCGACGACTTCGGGATAGAAGTGGTCCTCCCAGATGTGGAGGCCGTCCTGCGCCTCGTGACACTCCATCGAAACGCCAGGTCCGATGACCTCCGACAGTCCGTAGATGTCGACGCCGGTAACGTCGAGGCGCTCTTCGATCTCTTCCCGCATGGGGTCCGTACACGGCTCCGCCCCGAAAATGACCGTCTCGAGCGGGAGGTCGCGAACGTCGACGCCCATCTCCCGAGCGGTCTCGGCCAGATAGAGCGAGTACGACGGCGTACAACTGAGCGCATCGCTTTCCAGATCCTGCAGCAACTCGACTTGTCGCTGTGTCTGCCCGCCACCGATCGGAATGACCGTCACCCCGAGCGTTTCCGCACCGTAGTGAAGCCCGAGGCCGCCGGTGAACAGGCCGTATCCGTAGCCGTTTTGCAGCGTTTCGCCCGGTTCGACGCCCGCCGCACGGAGCGAGCGAGCGACGACCTCACTCCAGACATCGATGTCGGTTTCCGTGTACCCGACGATTTTCGGCTTCCCGGTCGTCCCGGAGGAGGCGTGTATTCGCTGGAGGTCGCTTTCGTCGACGGCGAACAACCCATCCGGATACGCCGTACGGAAGTCCGCTTTCGTAGTCATCGGAATCAGTGACAGATCGTCGACCCCGTCGATCGCAGCCGGATCGACGCCGGCCTCGTCGAATGCCGTCCGATACAAGTCGACGTTTTCGTACGCGTGTGCAACCGTCTCTCGCAGTCGTTTGTCCTGTAGCGCGCGGAGTTCGTCCCGCGAGAGGGACTCGTGACTGCTCTCGAGTGGAGTTCGTGATTGTGACATGAGTGACGTTCGTGTTCCCGGTAGTCCCGTGAATGCGTCTCGAGGTACCATACCGTACACATCCACTTATCACACAACCCCAATATGTGGGTGCTATAAGTATTCCATGGCTAGTACGACCGGAACAGCCACTCGGAGCCGGGGACGAAACGGCGCGAGCGGGCCGGTCGTCGCGTGACCCATACGCTTTTATCATTCGGACGGACATATCCGACATGGACCAGCTCCCGGGAGTAGCTGAGCAACGGCTCATCGATACGCACGCTCATCAGCCGACGGCGGAGTTCCTGGAAGACGCCGGCGGAGAGATGATGCAAGACGCGGCCCGAAAGTTCGGCACCGACCTCGAGACGTGGGGATACGAGGAAATGCGGGCGGAATACGCTGACGCGGGCATCGGCCGCGCCGTGCTGTTGGGCTGGGACGCCGAGACGAATACCGGGAATCCGCCCGTTCCAAACGACTACGTCGCCGAAGTTCGGGACGAATACCCCGACTTTTTCATCGGGTTCGGAAGCGTCGATCCGCTAAAAGACGACTGTGTGGAAGAAGCGATCCGGTGCGTCGAGGACCTCGATCTCTCCGGCTTCAAATTTCAACAGATAGCGCAGGGGTTCGATCCGTCCGCTCCCGAGTACGAGGACCTGTGGACGACGATCGAAGACCTCGGAGTGCCGGTCGTCTTCCACGGCGGGAACTCGACGCTCGGTGCGTGCTCGGCGGGCGGACGCGGGTTGAAGGTCAAACACGGGAATCCGTTGCTCATCGACGACGTCGCCGCCGAGCATCCGGACCTCGAGATCCTGATCGCCCATCCGGCGTTCCCGTGGGAGGCGGAGCAACTCGCGATCTGTCAACAGAAGGGGAACGTCTATATGGATCTCTCGGGATGGCTGCCGAAGTACATCGACGAGCAAGTACTGCAGTACGCTGGCTCGGTGCTCAGTGACAAGGTCATGTTCGGGACGGACTACCCGATGATCCATCCGGACGAGTGGCTCGAGTCGTTCGCCGCTCATACCGACTACGATGCGGCGACCCAACGGCGACTGCTCTTCGAGAACGCGGAGGAGTTTTTCGGACTCTAAGCCCCACTGAAACGCGACGGTCGCCGGCGTGCCACCGCTCGGTTCGTGTATCAGTTGCTGCGAACCGACCCCATCTACCTGCCCGGTCGACGCCCGGGCAGACAGCTCATTGCGGAACTCCCGATGAGCCCTGTCACGGTCTCGAGAGCAGCTAGAACGAAAGAATCGGAGCGACGTGAAATGCGAGCCCGCTTCGATCGGACCGCCGCCGTTTCCGCGTTACTCGTCCGTCACGTGGACCGTCTCCTCGACGACCATTCGCGGCCCCGCACCGACATCGATGAATTCGGCAGCGTCATCCATAACGTCCGTTCCGACATCCGAGGCGAACGCCTCGTTCATCGCTTCGACGCTCTCGAAAGAGAGGTTGAGAACGCCGTCGTACTCGGCCTCGTCCGGGTCCGTCGGTACCGACGTGCTGTAGCGTTTCAGTCCGGGGAGTTGCGCCGCGATGGCCACGTGCTCTCCTCGCCAGCGGTCGACGAACTCCTCGTGAGTGTAGCCATCCGCTCTGCTGAGGACATCGACTACCGTTATCATACATGCTATCTCTCACGGCCCGACGACTTTGCTCTATCGGTGGTACCGGTCTCACCGCACGTTCCGAACGGCGGGTCCGGAAACGATGTCCGATCGGGCCGAATCGGCTGCAAACACACGAGCCGATAGCCTCAATTGCGGACAGGACACTAGCCGAAAAGATCCCTGAAGAGGGTGGCCTGCGCTCGGCGGAGTCGTTCGAGAAACGCCGACTTGCTAATGCCGATCGCATCGGCGACATCGCTCGCATCCGCCTCTCGAGGGACGGTAAAGTAATTCAGTTCCAGCGCGTACTGGATGCTCTCGACCTGGGTGGGTGTGAGATCCCAGCGACTGGCGACCGGTTCATCGTCCTCGCCGTGGAGTTGATAGATGCGTTCCAACCGAACGCCGACCGTTTCGCCGGCGGTTTCCATGACGCCGTCGAGGACGTCCCGACCGACGACTGCCCCAGTTAACAGCGCTTCGCCGGTCCGGTATTCGATGGAGTCGACCAGCAGACCGGCGCTGATGAGTTGGTGAATAATACAGGGCTGTTTCGACAGACAGCGGAAATTATCTCGGTTGTCCGTTCGCGATCGATGGAGATACCGTATTCGGTCGTCACCGTCGAGCGTTTCGGCGAGTTCGTCGTGCGGCGAGGTACTGAACTGCAAGAGCACGTTCCCATCGCTTCGCAACTGCGGCGGCTGGGCGACGATATCCGTCCCCGTCACCCGCGTCGCCTCCGCGAGCGGGCAGTCATCACCCGTGATACGGAACTCGACGATCAGACAGTCGCTGATCATTACGCGTCGGTACGGCGGACCGTAATATAAATCCCCGACATACGCGGGTCAACCGGTAAGATACCATACGACGATACATCGCGTATGGACCTCGAGACAGTCATGGAACGGGCAGGCCCCCGGGAGTTCGGGCCGGGGGACGACCTCCCGGAGAAGTATCGCAAAGCCGCGACTCGAATGATCCAATTTCACGCGAACAGCGAGGTCATGGGCGGGTACCTCGACAAGACGTTTACGCGAAAGGCACCCTCGCTCGATCGGAAACTGGCGAACACGGCGAAAGTACAGGACGAAATCGGCCACGCACAGCTGCTCTATCGCGCCGCCGAGACGCTAGGCGTGAAAACTCGAGCGGAGATGCTCGATGAGCTCGCGACCGGTGACGGGAAGTTCTTGAACTGCTTTCATTATCCCGTCGATTCGTGGTACGAAGCACCGATGATCGACTTCTTCGTCGACGGCGGTGCGATGCGTCGGCAGGCGACGCTGAAGTCGACCAGTTGGACGCCGTACGCACATGCGATGGATAAGGTCTGTTTCGAGGAGGGGTTCCACGTGAAACACGGCGAGTCAATCCTTCGGGAACTCATGAACGGGTCCAAGGCGACTCAAGAGCGCATGCAGGAGACGTTCGACGTGTGGTGGCCGCGCATCCTCCAGTTCTTCGGTCCGACGAACGACGAGAGCGTCCACGATGACTTCGCCCAGGCCGTCGGCCTCAAAACGGCGACGAACGACGAACTCCGGACATCGTTCCTCAATATGTATATCCCCAAGGCTGAAAAGTACGGGTTGGAGATCCCGGAGTATCCCCGTCTTTACGAGCGGGACGACGGAACGATGGCCGTTCGTGAGGACGACCTCGACTGGGAGGAGTTCTGGACCATCTCGAGGAACGAATACGAGGGCTCGAAAGAACAGATCGGCTCGCGTCGTCGCCGGCAGGACGCGGTCGAATGGGTACGCGAATCGCTTGAAACGTGGGAGTCCAGTGCCGGACCGACCCCACAGACGGCCGATTAGACCGATGATTTGGGAAGTATTCAGACAGGAGGAGCCGGGTGACTCCCACGAGCACGTCGGCAACGTCCACGCCCCGGATCGCGAAATGGCCACGCTGTTCGCCCGGATTCAACACGCCCGGCGAATGCAAACGAACTCCCTCTGGGTCACGCCGCGGGACGAGATCGGAGAGGTCACCGCCGAAGAAGCCGCATTCGGCGGTCGAACCGACAAGTCATACCGATGGGCGATGACGTACAACGACATCGACGCCTCGTTCGCCGAGGAAGTCGCTGACAGTGAGTCCAAACAACGCGAAGCGGCCCGCAAGCGCCGGGAGGCGCTCCGAGAGGAGGAGACCGACGCATGAGCGAGACACCACGATCCGACGCCATCGACCGACGGGAACTCTCCGCCGAACAGCAGGCCGCGGTAGAGGAGTTGCTCTTCCGACTGGCAGACGACGAATTCGTCCACGCCGAGCGCCTGACCGAGTGGCAGATTTACGCTCCGACTCTCGAGTCGGACCTCGCGATCGCCAACATCGCACAGGACGAATTCGGGCACGCTCGCCTGTGGTACGACCTGCTCAAGCAACTCGGATACACGGAGCCGGAATGTCTCTGGGAGCGGGACCCAACCGAGTGGACCCATAGTCTACTCGTGGAACGCCCCTTCGATGCGGGCGACTGGGGTGACGCCGTTCTCCGCGGCTATCTCTACGACGCCGCCGAACGGATCCGACTCGAGGCGGTAGCCGACACGAGCTACGCACCGCTTGCGGATCGCGTCGGGAAAGCCCTCGAGGAAGAGGCGTACCATCGGGAACACGCCACCAACTGGTTGGAGCGGCTGACTGCGGACGACGACGGGCGGGCCCGGATGCAGGACGCGCTCGACGAACTCTTTCCCGCTGCGCTGTCGCTGTTCGATCCCGGGCCGCGCGAGGACGATATCGTCGCGTTCGGATTCCGGACCGAATCGCTCGCGGCGATGCGTACCGAGTGGCTCGAAACGATCGGTCCGGCGCTGGAGGCGCTGGGGCTTGACGTTCCCGACCCCGACCAGGTGGCGCGACCGAACGGTCGCGGTCGCTACGGGACGCACACCGATGCGTGGCACGACCTCTACGACGAGTTCACGGCGACGTATCGCGAGGTCGATTTCGAAACGCCCGCCCAGCTCCGCGCGACGGAGGAATGACAATGCCGACGAACGCACCGATGGATGCCGAGGCCTGCACCTTCACCGACTTCAGCGAGGGGGACCCGTCCAGCGAGTATCCCAAAACCGGAGCGGAGGCGGACGGCATCGAGGCCGAGGTCTGGAAGGCCCTCTACGAAGTCGAGGACCCGGAAATGCCCGTCAGTATCGTCGATCTCGGTCTGATTTACGATGTCGACGTCGCGGACGGTCGCTGTGACGTCGAAATGACGCTCACCTACACGGGCTGTCCCGCTCGAGAGATGCTGCTGAACGACGTGAAATGTGCGGCCGAAACGGTCCCGGCGGTCGACGAGGCGACCGTCGAACTTCGGTACACACCGGAGTGGAACGTGAACATGGTAACCGAAGAGGGCAAAGACAGCCTTCGGGACTTCGGGCTAAGCGTATGACGGAGCACGATCCGAGCACGACGACGACTGGTGAGACCGACGCACGGTGTCCCTACTGCGGGTCGACGGAGACGAGACGCGATCATCCCAAGGGACCCTCGCTCTGTCGATCGATGCACTTCTGCGAGAACTGCCAGCAACCGTTCGAGAAGTTCGCCTGAGCGCGGTCCGCTACTGCTTCGTTTTGATCAGGAACTTCATATCGCCCTGGAAGACGACGGTGCCGTCTTGATTGGTCATCTCCGTGTCGAGCACGACCAGACCGACATCATCGCGGTCCCCGAGTTCCTTTTTCTCGTCGACGACGATCTCGAGCGAGATCGTATCGCCGATGTGGACCGGTTCGGGCAGGTCCATGTAGTTCATCCCGAGGAAGGCGTAGGCCGTTCGTTCGACGATACCCGTTCGGTAGACGAACCCCGTCGCATGAACGAACGTCATCGGTCCGTGTGCGATGCGCTCATCGAAGTCCTGCTCGGCCGCGTACTCCTTGTTCGTGTGGAGTTCCGTCCAGTCACCACTCAGCGCCGAGTGCATCACGAAGTCCGATTCGGTAACCGTCCGCCCGACGCTTACGAACTCCTGACCCGGCTCGAAGTCTTCGAAGTGATGTGGCTCGTAACTATAGGCCATGATCGTAGTACCGAAGCATCACGTAAATAAGTTGCTTCGATTGAACGACGTCGATTCCGGCGGTCGATGGAAGCCAGCGGTAGCCACGGAACGTGGACTGCAGGCGGCGGGATCGCCCCGCCGGATCGTGACGAGGCGTCGTCGCGAGCGTTGGAACTGGTACGGTATCACGCCCCACTATTAAAACCACGATATGTCGTGGAGAGAGTATAACCTACTCGACCGTCTATTCGGAGTCGAACGACTGCGGCCGACACCTCAGGTCGGCGAGCCTCCGGCCCGTAGTTACAAACATATGATTGTAATAGGCAACCGACTGACATCGAGTCGAACCGCGTCGAATACGCCGTGACTGAACGCATGCCTTCCATCGACGGAACGGACGGGAAGTCGGTGATCGGCCATCGACAATGAGCCGGCTCACGTACCCATCCGAGCTGGATCTCGAGTCGAACTGGACTTCCAGCCGGATCGTGGTCAACGGCTGTCGACATCGGTTCGTGACGGCGGGCACGGGAGATGGGCCACCCGTGCTGTTCGCACACGGGTTCACGGACAACTGGCAGTGTCTTTCCCCGCTCGCTGCACAGTTCGCCGCCGAACACGAGGTGATTCTGTACGATGCCCGCGGCCACGGGTTGAGCGAGGCCCCGGAGACGGGCTACGACGCGGAAACGATGACGGACGATCTGCTGTCCCTCTGCGACGCCCTGAACGTCGAACGCCCCATCCTGTACGGGCATTCGCTCGGCGCGGATTCGATCGCTCGCGCCACCGCCCGGGGTGGGCTCCAGCCTCGAGCGCTCGTCTTGGAGGACCACCCTGCACAGCTGTTCGAAGCGCTCGGGGAGGATCACCTCCCGAACAAACGGGCCCAGCTCGACCGGTGGAGTACCGCCGCTCACGAATCGCTCCGTGACGAATTCGAGCCACGGTACCCCCGTTTTGCCGATGTCCTGGCCACTGCTCGAAAGCAAGTGCGGTCTCAGGTACTGGGGATTACGAAGCGTGGGTTCGAGCCGCTGGAAACCGCCCTCCCGGACCCGCCCTGTCCGACGCTGCTTCTCCGTCCCGACCCCGCCGTCGCTTCCTACACGGCTCCCTCGCGGGATCGACGGTGGGCAACTGAGACCACCACAGTCCGAAGCGTCGACGGCGCGGGACATACGGTCTTCCGCGACCGTCCGTCCGTCTGCCTCGAGTCCATCGAGAAGTTCCTCGCCGAACATGACAGCGGCAGATAGAGCCCGGACTGGGAGCCAAGTGGCCGGTACTCGCCGTCGGAAGAGAGCGTGGTCGGGGACACGATCGGAGCCTGTCCGCAGGAACGACGACCCACGACCGATGTCGGAGGGTGCGTTCACGAATCGCGCTCTCCGAACGTGTCACCGGCAGCTTCGGCCGTCCTTTCGCTTCGGGATGCGAGTACGACTTCCGACCACTGCCTCGTTGTTCTCCAGCGGACAGCGCCACCGGTGTGATCGACAGAGGTATCGGTTCGCACTCGCGAAGCGCGTCACAAACCTCCGACTGACCGATACGCCCTTCGGCGAAGCCCTCGATCTCGTCGCTGACCAGCCGTGTGCTTCTCGTAGTCCCGTTCGGGGGTCTCGTAAAGTATCGGGACAGGAACGTCGGAAACACTGACCAGCCCTCCCCAGCAGGGTCGAGCGCGGTTCTATATCGCGATATATGATTTACATCCTGCGCGGTCAGTGCTTGAGCGGACCAACCTGCGTTTTCGCGAGCACAGTCATCGCCCACTCGAGGCCGTTTCGACGATCGCCTTCGGGCCTGCGACCATTTCCCCGCCCCGAACGCCGGCGTACCAAGGGCACAAACGAGCGCTCGATCGTGACCCTCCTGAAATCGCATCGAACACTTCTCGCCGCCGGCATCGTGTGCCCGTTCGTCGACGTAGCGCGTGCTTCATAATCGGTGATCGGCGATCCACGAGCCACCGGATCTCGGTCGTCGGTCCCCGGTTCCGTCGCGACGTTCTGCTGGGCGTCGTTCGCCTCGAGGACTCCTCTTGCGTGCCCCATCCGAGATAGCGCTGACGTGCGCGTAGTACGTTTGAATCGGCCCGTGCGAGATTCCGGCCGCGAGTGCTCGAGCGTGTGCCATCGGACCGGTCGGTCGTCTACTCCTCGATCATCACGGCCGACCCTGTCTCTGCCTCGAGCCAGTCGAGAAAACCGTCAAGACAGTTCGCGGTTCCGTCGATAGTTCCCGCTTCCGTCGCCGGCTTTCGATCTGGACCGACCGCCGCGGGCGGCTCGGCGATCACCGTCGAGTTGGCTGTCACGCCCGATCACCCTCGAGAACCAGGGTCGACAGAAGCAGCTATTTCGGTGATGGTATTGAGTGCGTTCTGCAGATAAGGTGTGCAATAAACCCTATAGCACTATACGAAATCGGTAAGTGCTGGCGTTCGCGTTTCGGATGGTGGCCTCGTCTAGTACGCGAAAAAACAGCCGTACACGGTCGTCCGTCGAGACTGTCTTAGCACGGAAATTACCCTTGATCGACTCGGGCTCGTCTTCGATCCGCCAGCGACGGCCGGCCCGTCGACTCCAACGTCTCGATGACCTCCCGCTCAGTGCCGGTGATCTGTTGGAATAAAGTAGTTCACGCCGAGGTTCGATAGCGTTCGGTAGACTCGCCGGGAATGCAGATGATGCGTGGTCACTTACCGGGTTCAGGTAGTTCCGGATGGAAGATTTCTACCGTTCGGCTATATCCACTCTTGAGGTCCTCTCAGCCCATGACTCCCGAATACACGAGCCACCCAGGAGATTAACTGTTTCCGTGGCGTGGTCCCCGTATTCTCGAGCTCCCAGCCGGCAGCACTGGCAGCGTCTGTGAGAGCGAAATACTCCCACTGCGTCCGAGGAAGGTACTCGGGACGGATCGGGAGCCTCGCTGACCAGAACGTGTCTCTCGGTCGTGAACCGGTTATGGAGGCGGGTGAAGTTCGGGGAAGTCGGCGCTACTCGGAAGGCCAGACGAACGAGATTCGTTGAACTGAAGGCGTGAGCAGCCCCGGACTCTGCCGCGGTCAGACCGACGTTCTGCGCCCATCGTCGTGCATCAACGACCACCGCCTGTGGCTCACGAGCCTGCTGAAGCGCCGCGAGCTCGAATGCGAGCGTCATGGATTCCCCGGTCATCGATTAGCAGAGGACGGCACCTTCCCATCCGATGAGTAAATTGCCAACCAGTACCGTCTTCGGTTCCACATTATACAGAGCTGAGAAGCGTGCTGACAGTTACTTCGTACCTGTCGCACCCAGGTATAGCTGCAATGTGTCACTGCTTCAGCGACCCAACCGAGACGAGTGACGAAGGGCGGGCGGCGGTTCTCGAAGAACACTCGAATGCGGAACGCCGCGCTGAATACTCCACGGACGAACTGGAGACGCACGGCGTTATCGCCTGAGCCAGCCGCTCGGTCGTTCTACGGACACGTTCGATAGTGTCGTCGTCCCATCCCGGCCCGTCATCCGCTCGGTTCTCAGCGTCCGCTAGCGTTTGCCATCCACGACTGAAGTCGTGGGATTCCTCTCGTGGGAGTCGCAGTCGTTTCGAGCTTCCCCGAGAGCGGGATTCCCGTTTGATTCGGTCTCTGGTCCGCGAATCCGACTACGTGCTCGCTCATCCGTCTCACCGGCTGTCTGCCGGGTCACGAGCCCGACCAGATACGAGGCGTCTTCGGCGATGACCGCCGCCGTGGTGAGCTGAACACCGTTCTCATTTCCCGATCGCACGACCGCTGGACCGTCGCGGACGATGCCCGCTGTCGCGTGGCTCGAGACGATCCGCGTCCGACCTCCCCTCCAAGAGAGCCATCGGAACGCATCGCCGACTCCTGCAGAGCCGGCGGTTCCGGATCATCGTCGCTCACCGAGTACGAAGCGTTGTTCCATTGGGGGCTGGGACCACTCTAGCGTCCCTGGGAACGGATTCTCGAGCGTGTCCCAATCGTCGTCCATCTCCGTCTCCGAGAGGAGGCAGTCGTCGAGCGAGGCGACGATGGCGGACTCGTCCATCCCAGTGCCGATGAAGACGAGTTTCACTTCGCGGTCACCCCACTGCTCGTCCCAGTGGCGATCCGACCGCGAGTCACGGTAGGATTCCCGCTGGAACTCTGGAAGCGTGACCGCCCACCGACCGTTGACCTCGACGTGGGTCTGTGTCCCCGCCTGGCTTAGCTCGAGGGCGTAGCGTTCCCGGCCAGCGACCCACAGGTACCCTTTCGCTCGGACGACAGGATCGGGGAACGAGCGGAGCCATTCGTGGAACCGCTCCGGATGGAACGGTCGGTGGCGCTCGTAGACGAACGAATCAATACCGAACTCCTCCGGCGGGTGGAGGTGGTCATGCCTGTGGCCGTCCGGTTCCGTCTCGTCTTCGTCGTGCTCGTGATCCCGGAGTCGTGCCGTCATCGAGGCGGTCACGACGGCGAGCCAGTAAAAGCCGACGCGAATATAATAGGAGTCCGGAGCAGTATTGTTACTCGAACTGCCCTGGGACAGTCTCAGTGACTGGTGTCGTCCGGACGCCCAAGTTCAGTCCTGATCCGCGCGACGTGGCCCACGAAGTCACGAGCGGTCCGTTCACGGGGGCGCGCTAAATCGATCGAGAACGTCGACTGCACGGTTCCCGGGTCTGCATCCACGACAATCACGCGATCAGCGAGGGTCACCGCTTCGTCGATGTCGTGCGTGACGAACACGACGGTCTGTCCGGTCTGCGTCCAGATGTCGAGCAATTCGGCGTGAAGGCGATCCCGCGTCCGGGTGTCGACACTGCCGAACGGCTCGTCCATCAAGAGTATTTCAGGATCGACAGCGAGAGCGCGAGCGATCCCGACGCGTTGTTTCATGCCGCCGGACAGCGCCTTCGGGTACGCGTCCTCGAAACCCTCGAGCCCCACCAGGTCGATCAACTCCCGGACCCGTGCTTCGCAGTCGGGGCAGTCACACGCGGGCCGGTCGAGGCCGAACCGGATGTTCCCGCGGACGGTTCGCCAGGGGAAGAGTGCGTACTCCTGGAAGACCATCCCCCGGTCCAGCCCAGGACCGGTAACCGGATCTCCACCGACCAGTATCGACCCACCGTCCGGGTCATCGAGTCCGGCGATTGCCCGCAACAGCGTCGTCTTCCCACACCCGGACGGACCGACCACACAGCAGAACTCGCCTTCCGCAACCGAGAACGAGACGTCTGCGAGCGCTTGCACCGACTCGTAGGATCGGCTGACGTTCTGAATTGTGATCTTCTCACGTGAGTCGTGATCCGTCGACGAGCCCGAACTCAGCGCCATGTGAGGATCCTCCGTTCGAGAAGTCGGAACCCGACGTCCATACAGAGGAACGCCAGACTGATCAGGACCATGTAGGCGACGCTGGTCGCCATCGCGAGGTTGTTCGAGGCGTTGATGATCTCGTAGCCGACGCCGGGCGCGCCGAACAGTTCGGCCCCGACGACGATCATCCAGCAGCGACCGATGCTCGTTCGGAACCCGGTCAATACCTGGGGTGCGGCGCTCGGGAGTGCGACGAGTTTTAGCATCGAGAGGTCACGCTCCACGCCGAGGGTCGACGCGGCATCGGTCAGCTCGCTCGAGACGCCTTCGACGCCACCATACGCGCCGTAGAAGTTGATCCAGAACGCCCCGACGAAGACGATAAACGCCGCACCGGTGTGGTGAATGCCGAACCAGACGATCGCGAAGACGACCCACGCCAGCGGCGGGATCGGCCGGAGCACCCGGACGAGTGGCCGTAACCAGTCGTCGAGCACACCGTGCCAGCCCATCGCTAATCCCAGACTGATCCCACAGCTCGCACCGAGGAGGAGGCCAGGGAGGTAGTGGAACAACGTCTGTGCGAGGTGTGCAAAGCCGGTCGGCAGGACTAGACTCGAGCCCAGGACGGGGACCACGATCGCAGTCGAGGTCGCGAACAGGTCGATAAACGCGCGTCCCGAATCGAGCGGGCCCGGCACTAGATATGACGGCTGGGTCGTCATCGCACCAACCCACCAAACGAGGAGAAACACGAGGAGACCGCCCAGACCGCGCAGATACCGCCGTCGGTCCCCCTCGAAGCTGCCGGCGACCACCGCGTTGGAACTGGTGTCGGTACGCGTACTCATTCCTGGATGGCGTCGTAGGGATCGAACGCGAACAGGTTCTCAGTCGCGACCGGTGCTTCGATGTTCCCGACGTTCGCGACGAACTCGCCCATCGTCGCAGCTTGGTCGGTGATCGCGTGCGGGTCCGAGAGGAAATCCGACGCCTGTGAGTCCATGGCCGCCGTAGCGAGGTCTTCGCTCACGCCGGAGCCGATCACCGACGCGGCGTGGGCGGCAGCGGCATCGGGGGCGTCTGCTGTGAACTCGGTCGCTGCGACGTGCTGTTCAACAAGCGATTGGGCGATGTCGGCGTCGTCGAGCACTTGCTGGTTCGCGAACAGCACCGTGACGGGGTGGTTCTCGAGGATGTTTCCGGACCAGGCGAGTTCGCCGAAGCCGTCATCTTGGTCGATGATCGTCGCGAACGGCTCTTGGATGATCGTCGCGTCGATGTCGCCGGATTGAATCGTCTGGACCGCCTTCGCTGGCGGGACTTTCGATTTGTTGATGACGGACGCCATCTCACCGGCGTCGAGATCCTCCTGGATCCAGTATCGGAGGACGACGTCGGGGACGCTTCCGTCCGGTGGGGCACCGAACCGTACCTTGCGACCCTGCTCCTGCTCGAAACGCTCGAACATAGCTGTGCCGTCCTGTTCGTTGCGCTCGACGAGTTCGGTTGTCCCCATGATCTTGAAGCCGTTTCTCGAGTTTGCCGCGAGGATACCGGCGTCGGTGCCTTTGTCGGCGAGAACCATCGCAGGAGTAATCCCGAAGAGCGCAACGTCGACATCCCCGCTGGCAAATGCCTTGACGACGCTGGGGCCAGAGCTGAACCGCTCGATTGTGACAGCCGCTGGGACATCCTCGTAGTAGCCCTCTTGTTCCATCACGTAGTGTTGCATGTTCGGATAAATCGGGACGTACGCGATCGTGACGGAATCGAGTGACTCCCCTCCTCGACCGAGACAGCCAGCGATTCCCGCCGCAGCAATAGTGGTTGCGCCTGCCTTCCGAAGCAGCCTTCGGCGCGAGATGTGGACCATCGGTGTTGATAACTGTAGGTCTAGTCCTAATAATATCTGTGGTTTGTTCGGAGAGAGTTAACATTCAAAGGGGCCTGAGAGGGTGGATGTTGCTAGAGTTGGTGTGAGTACAGCGAGAAGGGGAAACCAGGATCAATCCATGTCGGCAAGCGAGCCAAAGTCGTCCATCGACAGCACAGCGTAGTCGATCGTGAGCGTGTCTTTCGTCGCTCGGCTCTTCCCGACGAACGTCGAACTCTCTTCGAGTGATCCCGTCAGCACGAACAGTTCCATGCAGTGATAGCCGTCGACGTGACTATGACAACTCGAAGCGACGATGTCCTCGTGTTCGTGGCGGAGGTGCATCGTTGCCTCCTCGACGCTCGTTGGTTCATAATCGAAAACCACAGTGACGACGCCCATCACGTCTCTATTCGCGAGTGTCTTATCCTCGAGTTCACCGAGCCGGTTCCGGCTCGCTTCACGGAGTCCCTCACTGCGACCGGTATAGCCGTGATCGTCCGCGAACTGGTGGTTCGATCACACAACTCCTCGGTGTCGAGACACTGAGCTGGTTCGCAGTTGTGGATTTTTGCTAAAACGAATGCCAGGGTTAGTTGGGAGATTGTAGCGAATTTTGTTGGAGCAACGAGAACAGAAGAGACGCATCAATTCCATACTCCGCGGTTGTGGGGAGGTCGGACTTTCGCAGGATGGACGAAAACAGGGCCAAACCCTGGAACGGCATGCACGTCACAGCCAGGGCGTGACTGAGAAAGCATTCTTTTGGAGTGAATCGAGAGGAGATCACACGTACTACCTAACTGATACAAGTGTGGTTGTATAATATCAAGTCAAATGGTTTTTGTAGCGCTTTCCCCGAGATAAGATATGCCATCGCAACAATCAGCGAGTGGGACAGCAACGCTAGAGAGCTCTCACACGGAAATGAGCGAAATTTTGATGCCGAACGACACGAACAATCTCGGACGCGCTCTCGGCGGCTCCATCCTCCATTGGATGGACATTTGCGGGGCGATTGCCGCCCGGCGATTCTCTAATCGTCAAGTCGTCACCGCTGCAATGGACCACGTTGATTTTATTTCTCCGATCGAACTGGGCGATATCGTGACAATCACTGGCTACGTTTTTGATACTGGTCGGACACGCATGGACATCAAAGTCGATGTACAAGCTGAACGGCCAACAGCGGACGAAACCGATGAAGCAGCCACCTCGTTTTTTAGTTTCGTCGCCCTCGATGCGAGCGAAGCTCCGACACCTGTTCCAGCGCTTCGCTGCCCGACGGAGGCCCAACGAGAACTGCGTGATATCGCCCTCGAGCAACGCCAAAAGCGCCGACAAAACCTCGCGTGAATGTCTAATACGTAATTGTTGTTGAGGCTGGTGTCGCTGTGCTTCCATGTCACAGAACTAGTCGATTGCCTCTCTCCGACTAATACAAGTGAATTTGTACTACATCAAGCTAGTTGGGAAACTTTATATGGATTCCCCTGACACCAGCTATTGCGGCTGCAAACGAGAGGCCCCCACCTGGGGATCGGAGTGAGAGGGACGACCAGTGATAACTATGACCTGTCCGGACTACGGGAACGAGCGAACATGCATCATCGATACGGGGAGCAGTACCGATGGAACCGTTATCCGACGACGCCGTAAGTGTCACCGCTGTTCGCCCCGTGGTACCACCTTCGAACGTCCGGAGTGGGTCCCTCTCCAAGCGAAGAACCGCGATGGACTCATCGAATCGTTCTCCCGTACGAAACTTCGTACGAGGGTCGAACGAGCGATAGAGAAGCGTAACGTGTCCGAGACACCCGAGACGTATCTCGTCGACGACAGCGGGAGTCTACACGATGGGGATACGCGTCTCGGCTCGCCATTTCCCATCGGCGAACTCGTCTCAGAACGGGTACGCGACATCGGCACGAGTTCGACATCCGATTTGTCTCAGGCCGCACTTAATTCTCTGAATCCGACACGCACTGTCGCGAACTTGAGACAGTCCTCGGTGTTGAAGCCGACGGGTTCGGACCAGCGATAGCAGCAAATCGATTACCGAATACATGAGCCAGCAATCCACCGTCACGACCCAAGAGATCCGGTCGATCATCGACAGAGCACGCACGGACATCGAGACGAGTCTTACCGCAACAGAGTGGGACGATATCGTTACCGAGATCGAGCGCAACCTCTACGATGGTGCGGCCATCGACGAGGTGTACCAGGCTGCGATCCAAGCACTGACCGCGCGCGTGGAGGCCGAACCGAGGCTCAAACGCGTCGCAGCCGCTGTCTTCCGACAGCGGTACTACCGCGAGATACTCGGCGAGGACCTGACCGGGTTCGAACTCGACCGCGCATACCGTGAGACGTTCGTCACGAACCTCCACCGTGCCATCGATCTCGAACTCCTCGACGAGCGACTCTCCGAGCGATTTGACCTCGAGGACCTCGCCGACTACCTCGCACTCGAGCGTGACCAGGCGTTCGAATACATGGCGATGGAGACGCTGTACCAGCGGTATTTCTGTAAGACCGAGCAAAACGGGGACCGCCTCGAACTCCCGCAGGCGTTCTGGATGCGGGTCGCAATGGGGCTTGCAATCGAGGAGGACGACCCACAAAAGCGAGCCAAGGAGTTCTACGACGTTCTCTCGAAACTCGAGTTTACACCCTCAACGCCGACGCTGTTTCACAGTGGCTCGACCCATCCCCAACTCTCGTCGTGTTACCTAACGACGGTCCAGGACGACCTCGAGAACATCTTCGACTCGTACAAACACCACGCCCAACTGTCGAAGTGGAGTGGCGGGCTCGGCAACGACTGGACGAACATTCGGTCGGCGGGCGCGCTCATCGAGAGCACCGGTGTGGAATCGACCGGCGTCGTTCCGTTCCTCCGCATCAGCAACGACGTCACGGCGGCTATCAATCGCTCGGGAAAACGCCGCGGAGCTGCGTGTGCGTACCTCGCCTGCTGGCACCTCGATTTCCCTGCGTTCACTGACCTCAAGCGGAACACGGGAGACGAGCGTCGCCGCACGCCGGATATGAACACGGCTGCGTGGATTCCGGATCTCTTCATGAAGCGCGTCGAGAACGGCGAGAAGTGGACGCTGTTCAGTCCCGACGAGGTCCCGGATCTCCACGACCTTTCCGGTGAGGCGTTCGAAGAGCGCTACCGCGAGTACGAACAGCAGGCCGAAAACGGTGAACTCAGACAGTACGACCGCGTCGACGCCGCGGACCTCTGGCGAAAGATGCTCACGCGATTGTTCGAGACGGGTCACCCGTGGCTGACGTTCAAAGATCCCTGCAACGTTCGCTCCCCACAGGATCACGTTGGGACGGTCCACTCTTCGAACCTCTGTACGGAAATCACGCTCAATACCAGCGCAGACGAGCACGCCGTCTGTAATCTGGGGAGCGTCAACTTCGCGACGCACGTCTCCAACGGCGAACTCGACCGGGAGTATCTCGCGGAGACGATCGAGACGGCGATGCGGATGCTCGACAACGTCGTCGACCTCTGCTTTTACCCGACCGACGAAGCCGAACGCTCGAACATGCGACATCGGCCGATCGGACTCGGGACGATGGGTTTCCACGACGCACTGATGCAACTGGGGGTCCCGATGGACACCGAAGAGGCAGTTGCAAAGGCCAACCGCTGGCAGGAGTTCGTCTCCTACCACGCCATTCTCAACTCCTCGAAACTCGCGGCGGAGCGGGACCCCTATCCCTCTTACGAGGGATCGAAGTGGGACCGCGGTCTCCTTCCACAGGACACTGTCGACCTCCTCGAGGATGAGCGGGGCCGTGAGATTCCGACCGATCGCGAAGAGACACTCGATTGGGCTAGCGTCCGCGAACACGTCGAGGAACACGGGATGCGGAACTCGAACACGATGGCCATCGCGCCGACGGCGACGGTCTCGACCATCAACGGGACGACACCGTCCATCGAGCCACTGTACTCGAACCTGTACGTGAAGTCGAATATGTCGGGCGAGTTCACGATTATCAACGACCAGCTCGTCGAAGACCTGCGAGGATTGGGTCTCTGGGACGAAGAGATGACCGACCGCATCAAGTACCACGACGGGTCGATTCAGGAGATCGACGCCATCCCGGACGAGCTGAAGCGACTGTACCGCAGTGCCTTCGAAATCGATCCGCGTCATCAGCTTCGGCTGACAGCACACCGACAGACGTGGATTGACCAGTCCGTCTCGCACAACGTTTTCTTCCCGTCGACCGACGGATCCCTCCTTACCGATGTGTACGAGACGGCGTGGGAACTAGGTCTGAAAACAACCTATTACCTTCGAACGCTCGGGGCGTCCCAGATCGAAAAGTCCACGCTGGATATGTCCGAGTACGGGAAGACCCAGCATCGCGACGGGTCTTCGTCCGAGTCCCTCGAATCCGATGGTGGTCACCCCACCGACGATGGCGACCTCTGCAGAGTCGAGGACCCCACCTGCGAGGCTTGTCAGTAACACGCACAAAGAACGTCTTCTCAATCACTACGACAATGCCCATTATCAACAACGACACCGAACACGACCCGAACAAGATACTCCCGATCGACTACGACTGGGCCCGCGAGTATTACGAAGCCGGTGTGAACAACAACTGGATTCCCGAGGAAATCCCGATGCAGGACGACATCACCCAGTGGAACGGCGACGCCCTCTCGGACGCCGAACGACAGCTCGTCGAGTGGAATCTCGGCTTCTTTTCGACGGCCGAGTCGCTCACCGCGAACAACATCGTCCTGGCGGTGTATGACTACGTCACAGCACCCGAATGTCGGCAGTACCTGCTCCGTCAGGCCTACGAGGAGGCCATCCACACGGACACGTTCATCTACTGCTGTGACTCGCTCGGATTCGACCCCGAGTACCTCTACGGGATGTACGACCGTATCCCCTCGATTAAGCAGAAAGACGAGTTCGTGGTCGACTTGACCCGGGTGATCAACAAAGACGGCTTCATGATCGAGACGGACGAGGATCTGCGGAACTTCCTTCGTGACCTCGTTGGCTTCTACGTCATCATGGAGGGGATTTTCTTCTACGCCGGGTTCGCGATGATGCTCGGCCTGAAACGCCAGAACAAGATGGTCGGAATCGGGCAACAGTTCGAGTACATCATGCGTGATGAGTCACTCCACCTCGGGTTCGGCGTGGACCTCATCAACCAGATTCGAACCGAAAATCCCGGCGTCTGGACCGACGAATTCGGTACCGAGGTGGTCGATCTGATTACCGAAGCGGTCGAGTTAGAGAAAATCTACGCCTACGAGGCGTGTCCTGACGACATCCTCGGCATGAGTGCCAAGCAGTTCGCCGAATACGTCGAACACATCGCCGACCGGCGACTCGGGCAACTCGACTTACCTGAACAGTACGGGACCGACAATCCGTTCCCGTGGATGTCCGAGCAAGTCGACCTGAACAAGGAGAAGAACTTCTTCGAAACGCAGGTGACGGAATATCAGAGCGGAGGCAGCCTCGACTGGTAGCGTTCGGCCACGTTCCGTATAGCGACGCGATCCCTGACTGTCCCCGGAGCATCGCTGTCTCTCTGCTCGAGGAGGCCTTACAGCGTCTCTCGAACGGATGAGCCGCGACTACTGGCAGTCAACAGCGCAATCGCGACGGGACGCCTTTCGAACTATCGTACAGTTGCAACACGTCGACTGGCCGGCCGACGAGTCGACACCACTCTCTGATCGACTTCCGTTACCGCTCTCTACTTCACTCCATTCGTCCGCATTATCCTTTCAGAAACTGTTTCTGTCGTGGAGTGGGTCGGTGCAAAACGGCCAAAACCGACGGTTCAACAACTACTGACCCATGATTGCAGAGCGACGGCTACTGCTGGAACCAGCCAATCTGAACGATGTCTCGCGAAGCCTCACAAAATATTTAGCCCCCAAACCGGGAAATATTGTATGCAACGGCGACAGGTCATCTGTCTACTCGGTTCGAGTAGCGTTCTCGGCACAGTCGGCTGTCTGGGCAGTACCGAGTCTGAACCGGCAGGCCGGGAAACCGAATCGGACCCCACAACGACTGCACCGCAGTCGTCGGCAGCCACGTCACCCACGACGAACTCCTCGCGTGTTCGCCAGTGGGCGAAAGAAGCCGACTCGAGAGGCCCTGTGCGCCCCGACGGCGAGCCAATCAGTGTCGACCGGACCATTACCGACGACCCGGGCTACGAGCAGGACAATGTGGAATACTTCCCACAAAACAAGACTGTTCGATATGTAAAGCTCAGGAGCGGCGACGAGCCCCTCGAGTACGGTACCTGGTCGTTCGAAGAGTGGGGCGAAATCGAAAGCGCCGAGGTGGGCGCGGCTCGAGCGCGGACGGTCACGGCCCGTCGACTCGGCGTGGAAGAGGTCGGCAGTGGTATGTCGAGCCCGCCGGATGATGCAGAGACTGAAGGGATGGTTATTACCGTTCAGATCTCGAAGGCACTTAATCGCGATGGCGAGGTCGTAAGTTGGCCGGTGGCAACGTTTCCGGCCCTCAAAGAGTCGGCACCGCAATCGGTCGATGTGACACTGTCAATCGAGGGCGACACCGTCTCCCGACAGGTACCGGTGTACGTAAGCTACAGTATTATGCACTACGATTAATAGGTTCGTGCGCGACTCTGCTACGATCTCTCGGATACTGAGTTTCTTGTGGACCAATTCGGCTATCGGACTGCTTTCTCGACTAGGGTTGAGCGATCGGGTCAACTATACCGACCGAAACTGCACCGAAAAATGGCATCACACTCTCAAAATGCGGATCGACCGCTTCCATAATTCGTGAGTGGGCAGTCGGGCGAGCGTCCGCGAGTGGTGTGAACAAATTCTGCACTACAACCGATAGAGATCACACCAAGCTCTCGATGAAAAGACATCAACAGAGGAGGTTCGGAACTAGATTATGTCGTCCAAACATACCTACCCAGATTATTTTATAATTCAAAATTATTAATATAATGCCGAGTTGTTCACCTCGTATCCGCTGAGAAGACCAGTCTCGGCTTCTACGTGGACCGAAGGAGAGCGACGACAGCGAGGAGAGATCCGTCGGGCTGTCCGGTCGCGACTGCATTGTGAACTCGAACTGTACCGGATAGCCTCCGGATGTCGACACGAAAGGCCCGGCGTCCAGCGAATCGCAGGACGGGTTCGGACGGAAGACGATCATGGCCGGATTCGTCGATCGGTGTGACGGGGTGGAACTGTCTCGGACGGGAGTTTGGTATATACAAACCTATATGCCGCGATGCGAACATGAACGACATGCACGCCGACGACTCGACCGGTTCACCCCGCCGCATCAAATCCATTCAGACAGCGAGTGCCATCCTGGAAGCGATACAATATCTCGAGAGCCCGACGTTTACTGACATTTGTAATGAAGTCGAGATTTCGAAAGGGACGGTCCATACGTATCTCGAGACGTTAGAGAACGAAGGGTTCATCGCAAAATCGGGGAAGAAGTATCAGCTCGGGGTCCGGCTGGTAACGATGGGTGAGAGCGTCCGAAATCAGACCGACATCTACCGTGCGGGTCAGGACGAGGTGGAAACACTCGCGGAGAAGACTGGTGAGTGGGTCCATCTCACGGTCGAGTACCAGGGACAAGAAGTAACGCTCTACGAAAGTAGCGGCGACAGAGCGATCGCGATGGATTACCACCTTCGAATGCGGGAGTCACCGCAGTACCTGTATCACACGGCGGCTGGAAAGGCGATGCTGGCGTGTTTCGACCGAGAACGGGTCCGGGAGATCATCGACCAACAGGGGTTCGTCCAACGAACCGAAAAGACGATCACCGATCTCGAAACGTTGTTCGACGAACTCGAGCAGATCCAAGCTCAGGGGTACGCGGTCAACGACGAAGAGGAAGTGCGGGGCATGCGTTCCGTCGGAACCGCAATCACGGGACCCGACGCCACCGTCTGCGGGGCGATAAGCGTAACAGCCCCAACCAGTCGCCTCTCCGGGGACTACTTCGAATCCGAGATTCCCGAGTTAGTAATGGAAGCCGCCAATATTATCGAGGTGAACCTCGAGACGGCTGGCGTCCAGAAGCCACGCTAAGTCCGGGAACCGAGTCAAAAACGGCGTTTCTCACGGATCGGCGTCGGTAATCACGCCGTGAGACGTGTCTTCAATCGTCGGTCGCCCGCCCTATGGCCAGAGTCCGCGGGCTTCTTTTGCCTCGCCGATGCGGTTGAGCGCTACGACGTACGCCGCATCCCGCCAGCTTATGTCACGGCCATCGACTTCCGCTTTCACGTCAGCCCACGCGTCGAGCATCGCCTCCTCGAGTTCGTCGTTGACCCGCTCTTTGGACCACGTTCGGCGGTTGATATCCTGGAGCCACTCGAAGTAGGAGACGGTGACCCCGCCGGCATTCGCGAGGATATCAGGAATGACGTGTTTACCACGCTCGTGAAGGATCGTGTCCGCGGTCGAGGTAGTCGGGCCGTTTGCGCCTTCGACGATGATGTCGGCCTGGATCCGTTCCGCGTTGTCGGCCGTGATGACGTTCCCGATGGCGGCCGGGATGAGCACGTCCACGTCCAGTTCGAGGAGTTCCTCGTTGGAGACCGTGTTCGAACTGTCGTACCGCATCACGCCCTCCGGCTCCTCCTTGTGGGACGGTACGTCTTGTGTCTGCAGTCCGTCAGGATCGTACAGACCGCCGTTGACGTCACTGACGGCAACGATGTCCGCACCCCACTCGTCGAGCAGGCGGGCAGCGTTCGCACCGACGCTCCCGTACCCTTGGACCGCGATCGACACGTCGTCGAGACTCTCGTCGTAGTACTCGATCGCTTCCCGTGCGACGATGGCGACGCTCCGCCCGGGGGCTTCTTCGCGACCGTAACTCCCGCCGATGACAGGCGGTTTACCGGTAACGACGCCGGGAATCGTTTCCCCTTCCTGCATGCTGTACGCGTCCATGAACCAGGCCATCGTCTGTGCGTCGGTGCCCATATCGGGTGCGGGGATGTCCCTGCTGGGACCGACCTCGTCTCGGATTTCTTCCGCGAACCGTCGGGTGAGACGTTCCTTCTCGTCGTCGCTGAGGTCCTTCGGATCGACGACGATACCCCCTTTCCCGCCGCCGAACGGGATATCCATAACGGCACATTTCCACGTCATCCACATCGCGAGGCCGACGCACTCGTCGGCGTTGACTTCGGGGTGGTAGCGGAGTCCGCCCTTGTAGGGGCCGCGAACGTCATCGTGCTGTGCTCGATAGCCGGTAAAGACGTCGACGGAGCCGTCGTCCCGCTCGAGCGGAATGGAGACCTCGACGACTCTGGTCGGGTGTTTGAGGCGTTCGATGACGCCGTCGTCGACATCGGTCCGGCTCGCAGCGGTACGGAGTTGCCGGCGAGCCGTTTCGAGGGGTGATTCGGTCGTCGATTCGCTGTCCGATTCGGAGTGGGTGGTCTGCTTCTGTGTCATTATTGGAGTCGGGTGGTAGTGTGGAGAGTCGTGATCGGCCGGCGACGGGCGTCGTCAACACGTGGGCACGTGCCTGACTCGTGCCGACGGGGCCGCGCGATCATCAACTGGATACTCGATTACGATTCGACGTGGTCGATCGCGTCGTCGAGGAGGTCGATGGCGATGTCGAGTTCGCGCTCGCGAACGTCCAGCGGCGGGAGCAGTCGAAGCGTCTTTTGCCCGCAGCCCAGCGTCAATAGCCCTCGCTGGAGGGCAGCGTCGACGACCGCCTCTCGACGGTCTTTCGTATCGAACTCGACCGCGGTCATCAGCCCAAGTCCGCGAACGTCGACGACCGTCTCGGGGGGACTGTCCTGCAACTCCTCGAGCTGTCCCAGGAACCGCTCGCCGGCCTGTGTCGCGTGACTGAGGAGGTCGTGTTCCTGTATGGCTGCGAGCGTGAGCGTTCCCTGAATCGAGGCGAGGATATCGCCGGCACCCCACGTCGAGGAGATACGGCTCTTGTCATCGGGGAAGATATCCGCGGACGAGATCGTCGCGCCGACGCGAAGCGCTTTGGCGCTCGTGATAACGTCGGGGTCGAAGTCGAAGTGGTCCGATGCCCACATCTCACCGGTCCGGCCGACGCCGGACTGGATCTCGTCGGCGATGAGCGGGATGTCGTGTTCGGCACAGAGGTCGTTGACCGCACGCATGAACTCCGGCTCCGGAATCTGATACCCGCCTTCGCCCTGTACTGGCTCGAGGATGAGGAAGGCGACCTGCTCCGGCGGGATGTGGCCGTGTTCCGGGTCCAGTTTCTCGCGGAGGCGTTCGACACCGGCCATACTGTGGGGGACGTCGTGAATGCCGCTGAGTTCGGGGAAATCACGGCGGTGGACGGATTTCGACCGGTTCAGCGAGAGCGTCCCGAGCGTGCGCCCGTGGAACGCGCCCTCGAACGTGAGTCCATATTTGGGCTGCTCGCAGTTATCGTAACAGATCTTCATCGCGTTCTCGACCGCCTCCGCCCCGGAGTTCGACAGGAAGACCGTGTCCATTCCGTACTGATCGGTGATATCCGTCAGCGTGTTCATCAGATGGGCGGGGCCGGGGAGTTCCGTGTCGTCCGGCGTGCCACCGGTGCTGACGTAGAAGTCCTGACCCGCGATCTTCAGCGGATCGACGAGGTCGAACTCCTGCAGTTTGTCCATCAGTTTCGGGTTGTTGTAGCCGAGCGGAGCAGCAGCGACGTGACTCGTAAAGTCGAGCAGAACATTGCCGTCGGGGTCGGTACAGAACGGACCGACCGCGTCTTCGGTGATGTCCCAGACGAAATCATAGACGTACGTGCTCGTTGCTGCCGCCTCGCTGTGAAACTCGACCCACTCCTGGGCCTTTGGTCCCGGTAATTTTTGGACTGTTGGCTCAGCTTTTTCTCGCTGCATATACTGTCCTGTCCGCTACCACGGCATAAATATTTCGTACAATAGCCACGTGTCGACACTGGAGAAACGGCAGCAAGTGTTTGAGATTATCAAAACAACGTGTGCGTAAGCATCTGTCGGTCGCAGATCATCACGGACTGAAACGAAGGAGTCCCATTACAGCCGTATGAATGTATGAGTTTGGTTGATCGGCCCTATCGTCTCGGCCTGCCAACGGAATCACGGGCGGAAAGCGACAGTCACTGGAGAGAATCCTTTTGACAGTCACGAACGAGACCGTACGCAGTTCGACGCGGAACGGCTGCTACCGTCAAGCGATAGGTGTGGCTCCGTTCGCCCGATATTCGGTCGGGTCGGCGTAACACGATTCGAGCGACGATCACTCACGGTACACCTGCCGGCATGACGAGTTGACGATCAGCGTCTCATGCATTTCAGCGGTCGGTCTACCCCCCATTTTCCGATCGACTCACGATTGCACGACCGGCCGGAATAGCGATGGGTGTTCCGTTTACTCCCGTGCCGATCGAATACCGTCGCTGAGCGCAACCCGTTCGAGCGAGTGCGTTAGACCGCGAGACGCTCGAGCCAGTGTCCGCCCTACGCCCACGAACGAACTCCAGCGAGAGTGCTACTGATATCCGCGATAGCAGAACGCGACTCGGAACGTGGACTCGAGCAGGTAATACCGATTCTGAGTTCGCATATTTCAAACAGACGAATCGCCCGTGCTGACCGGATTCTCGGCGGGCGCGACCGTGAATCAAACAGCCAATTACACATATATGATTGTAACAGAAGTGTGTAAACAAACCCGGTTCTCCCATCTCGAAGCGGGACTGGCACGCGGACAAGCAGGCGTCCGCTGCTCTCGATCGGCCCGGCAATGCAACGGACTGTGAGCGTGTCGGAGAATCCCAGTCGTTCCGCAACGAACTGATATCCAGGTTCCAAACCCGGTTTAGGACCGTCACGCGGCCCGAACCGCATTCTCATCGCTGTCGGCATCCCTGACTCATGCCCCGGCGAAAGCGACCGGTGAATGGGAGCAGGTGATCCTCCTCGGGGACCGTTTCGAGAACCGATGCGATCGAAACTCGAACCGAAGCGATGGCGAATCTCCGTGGTTCGCTCGAGCAA
Organism: Natrinema gari JCM 14663; assembly: GCF_000337175.1. Lineage (GTDB taxonomy): Archaea > Halobacteriota > Halobacteria > Halobacteriales > Natrialbaceae > Natrinema > Natrinema gari. The sequence goes on from NZ_AOIJ01000041.1 coordinate 28,218, forward strand.
GTACCGGCCCGAACCGAGTGCAACTCCCGTACGGAACGAACGAGACGCGCTAGTCACTGAGAACGCGTCTCGAAGCGTGTAAGTGCCCCTCCACAACCGAGATATTTATTCGTGATAGTCAAACTAATCAGTGCTCTATTGAGTGTGGTGTTACCATGGAGACCGCTACTGGACGGTCTACAAGAGCACAAGATACATAAACTATCATTGCAACCGTTGAACCGGCATGCATTGTCAACCCTACCCTTACGTAGCGACTATACTGACGAGTGGGTCTCGAGGAACGGCTACCTGGACCGCGGAAGCGTCCGCATCTCGCTTGGACTGTAGCGTCTGAGAACAATGGAATACGATATTCAACTCTTCGAAGATCTCGATCCGGACGCCCGTCCTTCGTTGGGGGAGGCGTTGGTGCCGGTCGTGGGAATGCTGACGTTCCTTGGTATCGGCATCGGAATATACGGGCTCGATCCGCAGTTCCCCTTGTTCTGGGGCATCACCTTTACCGGGTTGTTTAGTTACTACTGGCTCGGTGTTTCGTGGGACACGTTGTACGATGGGATCACCCAAAGTCTCCTCATGGGGCTGCAGGTGGTGTTCATTCTCTTTATCGTGTATGCGCTCATTTCCACGTGGATCCACGCGGGGACGATTCCCGCGATGATGTACTACGGACTGAGTCTATTGACTCCCGCGGTGTTCCTCCCGATGACCGCGGTGATAACCGCCGTTATCACGTTCGCTATTGGGTCCTCGTGGACGGCAGCGGGGACGCTCGGCGTCGCCTTCATCGGAATCGGCTCCGGGCTCGGTCTCCCCGCACCGATGACGGCCGGCGCGATCCTCACTGGAGCGTACACGGGTGACAAGCAGTCACCGCTGTCGGACACGACGAACCTCGCAGCAGCTGTCACCAACACTGACCTCTACGATCACATCAACGCGATGCGGAACGGAACGACGCTCGCGTTCGGAATCAGTGTCATATTGTTCGCGATCCTCGGCCTCCGTGCCTCCGGCTCCATTCCGGCCGATCGAGTCGCCGAGATCCAGACGGCACTCACTGGGACGTACACGATCTCACCGCTTGCGTTCGTTCCGATCGTGGTCACGTTCGCGCTCGCGATATACGGCATTTCCGCGATCCCGGCCCTCGGAACGGGGATCTTTGCCGGCGCGGCGACCGCGCTCGTGCTGCAAGACACGGGCTTTGAACAGATCTGGACGGCGGCCCAGAGCGGTACGAGTCCCGAGACCGGGCTCGAGGTCGTCAACGACCTCCTGGCCAGCGGTGGAATGGTCGGCGGATCGTGGGCCGTGACGATCGCTATTTCCGCTCTCGCACTCGGCGGAATGTTCGAAAGCACGGGTATTATCGCCGTCCTCGCCCACCATCTCGGCCGCCTGAGCCGGAGCGTTGCAAGCCTGACCGGCGTGACCGTGTTCTCGTCCATATCGATGAACATCCTCGCCGCGGAGCAGTACGTCAGCATTGTCGTGCCGGGGATCACACTACGGAACCTGTACGAAGAAAAAGATCTCAAGAGCGAAAACCTGTCACGAGCCATCGAATCGTCCGGAACAGTGACGAGCGCGCTCGTCCCGTGGAACAGTGGTGCCGTCTTCATGGCGGGAACGCTCGGCGTCAGCACGTTCGAATATGCGCCGTACTATTTCCTTGGCTTTCTCTCGCCCCTGATACTCATCCTGATGGGTATCACTGGGTGGAACATTACCCACAAGGAAACAGCAGAGACAGAGAGCGCCACAGCCGAGCACGCCGAGCCCGTCACGGCTGAGCGAGAGTAAGGCTCTCGGCCGTTCGACACGGCTCGATATTCTCGCTCGACTGACCGTACGTCGTCGAACCCGGTTCGGCCGATCGTCATCGCCGCCGACTGGAGTGAGAGCGCGAATTGCGAGGCAGTCGGGACCGAGCCACGGCGTCATAACTCCGATGCGGACGCCCTGCGGAGACAGTCGAATTCCGAACCGACAACAGGTATCGGGGGCGGACACGGCACCCGTACTGCATCGAAAGCGCCGAGCAGCGATCGTCGCTCGGCTACGTGTCTCACCACGCGTAACATCCGGATGGCGACACCGTGTCGAGTATCGAATCGTCTCGCATCGGAGGGGCTCGAGAATCGAGTACAGCAACGCAGTCCAGGGGACACTCGGCCGGAGCAGAGGTGTTGGTCGCCGGAGTCCCGTCTATGTCCCTTCGACCATCGCGTTTCGATTTCGGAGCGGTGAGTCTCGCCCTCCGCCGGACTCGTTTCGAAACGCGTCGCTCGTGTATGGTCCGTCGTCGGACCCGCAGGTGGCAGTCAGACGGTCGCGGCTCGACTGATGCTCGCGATCGCCTCGTCGAGGAGGTCCACGGCGATGTCGAGTTCGCGGTCGCGAACGTCCAGCGGCGGCAGCAGTCGGAGCGTCTTCCGCCCACAGCCAAGCGTTAACAGGCCACGCTCGAGCGCGGCTTCCATGACCGCTTCGCGTTGATCGGCGGTCTCGAACTCGACGGCGGCCATGAGGCCGAGGCCGCGTACGTCCTCGAGGGCCTGGTACTCGTCCTGGAGGGGTGCCAGGCGATCGAGGAGCCCCGTGCCCTGTCGGTCAGCGTGATCGAGCAAGTCGTGGTCCTCGATTGCAGCGAGGGTAAGCGAGCCCTGAATCGAGGCGAGGATATCGCCGGCACCCCACGTCGAGGAGATGCGCGCTTTCTCGTCGGGGAACAGTTCCGACCGCGAGATCGTCGCGCCGACGCGAAGCGCTTTAGCGCTCGTGATAACGTCGGGGTCGAAGTCGAAGTGGTCTGATGCCCACATTTTCCCGGTGCGACCGACGCCGGACTGGATCTCGTCAGCGATGAGCGGGATGTCGTGTTCGGCACAGAGGTCGTTGACGGCGCTCATGAACTCGGCGTCGGGAACCCGATAGCCGCCTTCGCCCTGGACCGGCTCGAGGATGAGGAAGGCGACCTGTTCCGGCGGAATATGACCGTGTTTCGGGTCCAACTTCTCGCGGAGGCGTTCGACGCCGGCCATGCTGTGAGGGACGTCGTGGATGCCGCTGAGTTCGGGGAAATCACGGCGGTGGACGGATTTCGACCGGTTCAGCGAGAGCGCCCCGAGCGTGCGTCCGTGGAACGCGCCCTCGAACGTGAGTCCGTATTTGGGCTGCTCGCAGTTATCGTAACAGATCTTCATCGCGTTCTCGACCGCCTCCGCCCCGGAGTTCGACAGGAAGACCGTATCCATGTCGTATTTGGCGGTGATCTCCGTCAGCGTGTTCATCAGATGGGCGGGGCCGGGAAGTTCGGTGTCGTCCGGCGTGCCACCGGTGCTCACATAGAAATCCTGCCCGGCGATTTTCAGCGGATCGACGAGGTCGAATTCCCGGAGATCGTCCATGATCTTCGGGTTGTTGTAGCCGAGCGGGGCGGCGGCGACGTGGCTCGTGAAATCCAGGAGCACGTTGCCATCCGCGTCCGTGCAGAACGGCCCCACGGCGTCTTCGGTGATGTCCCAGACGAAATCGTAGACGTACGTACTCGTGGCCGCCGACTGATGGTGGAGATCGACCCATTCCGTCGCAGTTGGGCCTGGCAGTTGCTGGACGGCTGGCTCCGCTGTGTCACGTTGCATACTCTCACACACGGAGACGTGTGTCTTAAAACTCGGGGTTTCATCAAAACAGTGACTTCGTGAGCGACGACATGTGACCGGCGGGTGGGCCGCCTCGAGGAGTATCCGCTACGCTGTGTCACTCGTCTCTCCGCAGCAACAGGTTCGCCGGTCGAACGGCTCCGAAGCGTTACGCGATTCGGTTGCCGAGGAGACTGGCAGCGAGTTCAGCCGCGACTTCCGCGGTGCGGTTATCCCGGTCGAGAATCGGATTCACTTCGACGATATCGACGGAGCGAAGCAGCCCCGCGTCGCGGTCCCGGTTCGCAACGCATTCGAGTGCAGCGTGGGCCTCCCTGTAGTCGACGCCGCCGCGTACGGGGGTCCCAACGCCCGGCGCGACCGTCGGGTCGAGCCAGTCGAGATCGAGGCTGACGTGAATCTCGTCCACGCCGTCGGTTGCGATATCGAGGGCATCCGCGACGACGGCGGTGATGCCCCGTTCGTCGATATCGTGCATCGTGAATACGGTTACCTCACTGTCCTCGAGGGCGAGCCGTTCGGCGTCGTCGAGGCGTCGTGCGCCGATGATAACGGTATTCGACGGGTCGACGGTCGGGGTCGCCGTCCAGTCGAGGGCGTCGAACTCGCCGTGGCCAGTGACGGCTGCCAGGGGCATGCCGTGGACGTTGCCGCTGGGGGAGGTGTCGGGTGTGTTGTAGTCCCCGTGAGCGTCGAACCAGAGAACCCCGATGTCCGCCGCTCGTGCTGCGCCGCTGATGGTTCCCATTGCAGTCGCGTGATCGCCGCCGAGAGCGATCGGAACGTCGCCGTCCGCGATCGTATCGGCAACCTCGTCCGCGAGTTCAGCGGTCACACCGGCGATCTCGTCGATGTACTTCGCATCGGCCGTCGCAGGGGCATCGCACTGCTCGAGTCGGGGGACACGCAGGTCTCCGAAATCGGTGCAACGAACGCCAGCCGTTTCGAGTTCGGTAGCGATATCCGCATACCGGATGGCTCGCGGCCCGATGTCGACGCCGCGCCGATCCGCTCCGAGATCGAGCGGCGCGCCGAGCAGGCGAACGGTTCGAGTCGTCGATCGGTTCGGGTGGTCGGTCCTGGAGTCAGTCGGTGTCGTCATGCTGTTGGGAAGGCTCGTCGATGGGGCCGGTTCGTCGGCAGGGCGACAGTGCTCGTAGCCTGTGCGTCGCACCGTCGCTGCAACGCGGCGAGACGGACAGCAGTTCGCCACGAGACATCTCGTTTCTCGACCGCCGTCCGGAGCGTCCGCCGGGGATCGAACCGGACTCCCGCGCGGTCGTCGCGGACGCGCTCGAGCGATCGGCTCCGGCGGGTGAACTGCTGGAGTCACCCAACGTCGGTCACTGTCACGCCGTCCGCGGTCGCGACCGTATCGGAAAGGGCTGGCGGTTACAGGTAGCGACTCTCGCGGCGGCGATGAGCGGTGAGGCTGCCGGAAACACGTATCAATCACTCGGCTGTTTCGTACCGGTGCTCCAGTAGCAGTTTCCGCACCTCGGTTCCGGGTCACAAGTATCAATAGCAGTACCACATGCTGGACACCGTCGCTGGGTAGTAGCAGGCATGGTTCCGTGTATCGTCACGGTAACTCTACGGCAGCATATATACTCTTCGCAACCCACGGCCCGACAGCGAGACGGGTCAGCCGTCACGCTGTGCGGTCTCGAGGTTGACCTCGATGAGATTCGCGGTCTCCATGACGATTTCGGGAACGTCCGACCGAAACCGCTCGCCCTGCAACCGGCTGGCCGGTGCGCTCATGCTCACTGCACCGAAGATGGAGCCGTCGGGAACGCGGATCGGTGCGCCGACGGCACGCATGCCCCGGATCTCTTCTTCGTCATTGAGCGCATAGCCGTTCTCCCGCACCGTCTCGAGTGTGTCCCGCAGTTCGGCCTCGTCCGTGATCGTGTGTTCCGTCTGGGCGTCGAGTTCCTGGGCGTCGAGTATCCTGTCTCGACGGTCCGGAGCGAAGTTCGCGAGCATCGCTTTGCCGGCGGCGTTGTGGTGGAGGTACTGCGGTGTCTCGCGCAGACGGAGGTGGTAGTCGGTCGCGATCGCGTATTCGCCGCGACTCTCGTAGAGGGTGACTTCTCGACCGCGTTCTTCAGCGACGAGGTGTGCGTATTCCCCGGTGCGCTCGGCGAGTGCGTCGACTTCGTCGTGGCCCGCCATGTACAGGCTGGTTTCGTTTCGCACGTGTTCGGCGACCGTGATGAACTGTAAGCTGAGCCGGTAGACGCCGTCTTCCTCCGTGAGGTAGCCACAGTTGTGAAGCGTCCGGAGGTACGTGTGGACCGTCCCCTTCGTCAGCTCGACTTCCTCGGCGATCTCCGTGAGCGTCCCCTCGTTGAGTCGTTTGATGACGGCGAGTATTTCATCGATCTTGTGGACTGATTTGATCTCCCGCCGACCGTCTGTTTCCTTTGCGGTTCCGAACATAGTCCTGCGTCTATAGCGCCGTCGCATAAACGTTTGCATATATCAAACGAGTTTATTCGGACGCGAAAACCGAGGTTCCGAGACGGAACCGTGAAAGGGAAAACCGCCGCCGATTCGCAGCCGATTCGACTCGAGAACCCAGTTAGTCCTCGGTCTTGATGTCGGCCGACAGCCCCTGTGCCATCTCGATGTCTTTGGAGTTGTTCATCGTCCAGGCGGTGCGTTCGGTCACGGCCTCGATCGCTTCACGGGCGCTCGGGTAGCCGTTACCCGACTTCTTGACGCCACCGAACGGGAGATGGACCTCCGCGCCGATACACGGCAGGTTCGCGTACGCGAGTCCGATATCCGCGTGGTCACGGAAGTAGTTGATCTGTCGGTAATCCTCCGAGATGACTGCCCCTGCCAGCCCGTAGGGCGTATCGTTGTGGATCTCGACTGCGTCCTCGATGTCACCCGAGTACTCGAGGAGGGCGACGTGGGGACCGAAACACTCCTCGTTGAGACAGCGCAGGTCCGACTCGTAGTCGATCTCGTAGACGAAGGGGCCGACCCAGTGGCCTTCCGCGTGGCCGTCCGGAATCTCGTCGGCCTCGAGTTCGAACCGATCGACCAGCACGTTCGCACCCTCCTCGCGTGCGAGTTCGTTGTGTCGCTGGATTTTCTCGACGTGGTCGGCTTCGATCGCCGGCCCCATGAACGTCTCCTCCTCGAGGGGGTCGCCGACGGCGACGTCCTTGGCGACGTCGACGAACCGCTCTTTGAACTCGTCGTAAACGTCCTCGTGGACGATCAGCCGTTCGGAAGAGACACAGCGCTGGCCGGTCGTCTTGAACGAACTCATGACGGCCGCGTGGACGGCGATGTCGAGATCGGCTTCTTCGGTCACGACGATGCCGTTCTTGCCGCCCATCTCACAGGCCGCGAGCTTGCCGGGTTCGCCGCCGACTTTGCCGGCGATCTCGTGGCCGACTTCGGCCGAGCCCGTAAACAGGACCGTATCGACGCGCTCGTCGTCGGTGATCGCTGCGCCGGCGTCGCCAAAGCCTTGGACCATGTTGAAGACGCCATCCGGAATCCCGGCGTCCTCGAACATCTCGGCGATGATCTGGGCACACCACGGCGTCTGCTCGGCGGGCTTCCAGACGACCGTGTTCCCTTCGACCAGCGCGATGGCCATGTGCCAGAACGGGATCGCGACCGGGAAGTTCCAGGGAGTGATACAGCCGATGACGCCCCGCGGTTTCCGGCGCATGTACGCGTCCTTGCTCGGAATCTCCGACGGCACGACGTCACCGTGGGGATGGCGCGCGTTGCCCGCCGCCCACTCGACCATGTGCCAGGCCTCGGTGACGTCGGCTTTCCCTTCCGAGATCTCCTTGCCACACTCCTTCGAGACGATCTCGCCGAGTTCCTCGTGGCGATCCCGCAGTTCGTGGTAAATATCCCACAGGTACTCCGCGCGGTCGATCGCGGACAGTTCACGCCACTCCTCGAAGGCCTCGTCCGCCGCCTCGAGGGCCGTGTCGACGTCTGCCTCCGTTCCGCGCTGGAACGTCGCCAGCGTCTCGCCCGTCGCGGGGCTTTCGCTCTCGAAGGTTTCGGAGCCGGTTCCGCTCGTCCATTCGCCGTTGATATAGTGGAGATTGGCTCCACTCGCTGTTGATCGACTCACGCTAGACCCTTCTCCTGTGGCCCATATAATTGTTCATCTTTGAGCGAGCGATCCGTGACGCGACTTGCCGAAAAATTGTTTTGTATATATCAAACAGCGTTCGTGAGAGCACGGCGACTGTAAGAGCGTCGTATGCAACAGCGAGGGCGTGGTAAGCGGTCACTCTCCGGACAATAGATGATACCATGGGACTAGTGAACTTACAAAGATATGCTTGTAACACGGAACGGGACATGCGGTTTGATATTCTGAAATAGACTGGTATCGTGATGGGAATTTGCGGGTACCGCTGACGGCACGAACGCACGCGACGGGGCCAAACGCCTCGAGTCAGGGCAGACCGTCTCTCAGCGATAGCTCACTCCGACGGGGTGCCTACTCGTTGGACACGCGGGTCAGCATGGATCTCGTACTGTTCGTCACCCGTTAGAATCGTGTCATAGAATCCCACCCATGGAAAGACTTATCAAGGGACATGGTAGAATAGATCCCATGGGTGAATTCGGGATACTCTCCCTCGTACCGCCACTGTTGGCAATCACGTTAGCAGTTACCACGAGGCGTGTAATCCTCTCACTGTTCGTTAGCATTTGGTTCGGTGGCGTCATCTATACCGGCGGACTCGGCGTTGGACGGACGTTTAACTGGATCGTCGAAGCCATCATCGCCGACGAAGGGTTTCACGCGGAGATCCTGGTATTCACGCTCCTCCTCGGCTCGGGCGTTGCACTGATCTGGCGGCTGGGCGGTGCGATCGCCATTCAGGAGGTGGCGAGCAAGCGCCTCGAAACCAGACGGAAAGTCGGGATCGTCGCCTGGCTGTTGGGCATCGTACTGTTCTTCGACGACTACGCAAACACCGCGATCATCGGGAACACGATGCGTGAGACGTCCGATCGAGTCAACATCTCGCGCGAGAAGTTGTCCTACATCGTCGACTCGACAGCCGCGCCCGTCGCGACGATCGGCATTTCGGGCTGGGTCGCGTTCCAGTTGTCGATGATCGATGAGGCCTTCAGCAACATCGAAGCCACAGCGGGCGTCCAAACACCGGACGTCTTCACTGTCTACCTCGAGTCGATCCCGTACAACGCCTACGCGATTCTCGCGATCGTCATGGTCGGCATCATCGTCGTGACACAGCGGGACTACGGTGAAATGCTCACAGCGGAGCGCCGTGCCTGGAAAACGGGCAAGGTCAACGACGACGACGCGGACCCGCTACAGGAAGTTGAAGGCCATCTCAGTGACCCGATCACCGACCGACCCATGCTCCGAACGTTCCTGCTTCCGATCGTGGTCCTGGTCGCCGTGACGATCTGCAGCGCGCTCCGGACCGGCTACGGCGGCCAACCGGTGCTCGAGTCACTGCTCGCGGGCGAGTTCACGGCGTTCGTCGAAACGACGACGACCATTGCCGGCAACGGGTCCTGGACGACCGCACTAGTATGGGGGTCGTTCGCAATGGTTGCAACGGCGTTCACGATCGGCATCGTGTACGACCTGTGTACCGCCGACGAAGGCGTCGATGCGGTCCTCGAAGGGTTCGAACTCATGCTGACTGCGGTGACGATCCTGATCCTCGCGTGGTCGATCAGTACCGTCGCCGATGCGCTGGGGACGGGAGCGTACGTCGCGACGCTGGTCGAGGGGACGATTCCGGTCACAGTGTTCCCCGTTGCCGTCTTCATCACCGCGACGTTCATCTCGTTCACCATGGGGTCGTCGTGGGCGACCATGAGTCTGCTGACACCTGTCGCACTCTCCGTCGCGTTCGATCTCACCGGCGGGTTCGGACTTGCTCCCGCTATCGTGGGAGCGGTGTTTTCCGGCGCGATCTTCGGCGATCACACGTCACCGATCTCCGATACGACCGTGCTCTCATCGACCTTTACCGGTGCCGACCTCGTTGACCACGTCCGAACGCAAGCGTACTACGCGACGACCGTTGCGACCGTGGTCGTCGTCTGCTACCTGCTGTACGGGTTCTTCGGCGTGCCGCCGCTGGTTTTCCTGCCGGTCGGCGTCGTTCTGCTGGTCGGACTCGTATACGGCCTATCGGAATTCGACGCGAATCGAAGGGGGATCGACGTAGGGGCAGTACAACGCGACGTTCCCCTGGTCGAGCAGGATGCCGACTCCGATCACGGCAAATCGCTGGAAGGGTCCGACTAACGTCCACGACGCTCGTTTCGGTACCCTATCGAAGCTCGATATCGCTCCGCTCGGTTCGGAAGACGACGCAGCCGCTTCTCCACGCCCTGTTTCCGGAGAGAATGGGTAGAAACGAGGGGGTGAGCCCCATCGCAGCCGGCAAGCGTATCGCCGGAATGGGAGATCATAAGTACCTGGTTTACGATGACGGAGTATGGATGTCAACCGGGCAGTGATAGAACGATTGACGAGCAATGGGATCGACACGATGTTCGGTATTCCGGGCAAACAAACGCTCCCGTTGAACGAAGCGATCGGTGCACGTGACGACATCCGGTTTGTAGTTGCACGCCACGAAACCGCAGTGTCCCACCAAGCGTGGGGATACGCGGAAACGAGTGGCACGCCGGCGGCGACGGCTGTCGTCCCCGGACCGGGCGACATGAACGCAATGAACGGGCTGAAAAACGCCCGCAACGACTGTACGCCGCTCATCCATATCGCCGTCGAGACCGAACCCGAGGTTCGCGGGGGGAGCGGAATTCACGAGACGCCACCGGAGACCTACGATACCGTGGTAAAGGAGAACCTGCTCGCCGAGCGGCCGGAAAGCACGGCCGCGGTCATCGAGGACGCCATCGCGATCGCCGAAACGCCGCCAAAGGGGCCGGTCCGGATCGGTATCCCGAAAAACTTCTTGACGATGGACGTCCCCCTGGCGACACCCAGCGAGTACAACCGAGCGTACGTCGAGGGCGTCGCCGAATCGGACATCGAGGCGGCTGCGACGCTGCTGGCCGAGGCGACGACGCCAGTAATCCTTGCCGGCGGTGGCGTCCGTGCCGCGAACGCGAGCGACTCGCTGCGACGGCTGGCCGACCGACTCGAGGCACCCATCGTGACGACGTACAAGGGCAAAGGCGTTCTCCCCGACGATCCCGACGAGTACGTCGCCGGAACGCTCTCCGGCAGTGCGTCCCCCGAACTCCTCGACTGCCTCGCCACTGCCGACGCCGCGCTGGCGGTCGGGACGGACTTCGACGCGGTCGCGACTCGGACCTGGAGCGTCGAACTGCCCGCGGATCTCGTCCACGTGACGCTCGACGCCGACGATCTCGGGAACGGCTACGATCCCACGGTCGGTATCATCGCCGATGCCGGGGTGGCGCTGGCGGAACTCGAGGCCGCGCTCGCGGATCGAACGGTCAGTGCTCGCGACGGGACGGGGCGCGCGGCGGCGGTCCGGGAAGCGACGAGCGACCGTCTCGACCCGCTCCGGGATCCGTCGCCACCGCTGACATCGGTGAGCGCCCTCGAGAGCGTCCGGGACGCCGTTCCACGGGACGCAGTCGTCTCCGTCGACGCCGGCGGGTTTCGCGTCTGGGCGCTCAACGTCTTCGAGGCCGCCGGGCCACGGTCGTACGTCAATCCGGGGTCGTGGGCGACGATGGGAACCGGGCTGCCGGCGGGGATCGGCGCACAGCTCGCCAATCCCGACGACGATGTCGTCGTGCTCACCGGCGACGGCGGGCTCATGATGTGCATCCACGAACTGCACACGGCCGTCGCCGAGAACGTTCCGATTACGGTCGTCGTGTTCACGAACGAGGACTACGCGATTATCAGCGATCAGGCGAGACGAGACTACGATCTCTCCGACGGCGAGTACAACTGGAGCGACGCGCCGATCTCGTTCATGTCGCTCGCGGAGAGTATGGGAATGCGGAGTGAGTACGCCGACGACCCGACCGAGATACGGTCGACGGTCGAGTCCGCAACCGCGGCGGACGAACCGGTTCTCGTTCAGATTCCCACCGATCCATCGGAGCCACAGGCGAGCGACTGGATGAGTACGGAGTGACGATTCCGACACGAGAACCGGCGGATTCGTCGTCGGACTCCCAGCGTATCGCTCCGCTTCGATTTCAACACCGCCCCACCACAGACCAGTTCCTCTCAAGCGGGTAGGACGGCGGGTCGATCGGGATGGGTCCCGATCCCGGATCGACCCCCGACCTCGTGGGACGGAAACGAGTAGACACATCGAACCACACTAGTTGGCATCCGAAGGGAAAGCGGAGGTTCGTGTTCAGCGACGTGATGTATCGGTTTCGAATATTGTTTCGATGGGAGAGAGGTAAAACGGTGACCGGGCACGGATGACGGAGCACGATCGGTTGCAAAGGGAGACGCGACAGCCGCCTCCCGGCAACAGTCCGACCGCGGTGTACTCGCTGAACCCGTGAGTCGGACCGACGAGCAGCGGAGACGGCGACAGACCGTGGCGGTCTCGAGGCGGACGGGTAACCGGCTCTTTGAGCATCTTTCCGAACGAAACAGCACGCACTCATACCGTCTCTCACCGACTGCTCGGGACACGCAACGTCGTGGCTAGCGTGTGCCTGGCGATGCACCACCGTGACCGACGACAGCACTTCATCGATATGCCGGCCGATTTCGACACAGAATACGCGGACATCGGACCGAACCTGAACTAATATTTTGAGATATGGGTTAATATACCTACCAACATACCTAGTATTAGGAGATCGATCGAAAACGGATTCGACACGACAGCAGGGCGACACAGCCCACTGGATCCGGGCGAGCCACCGATTACCGAGTCGGCGAAGGTACCGACGAGGATCACCGGGACACGTCGCGAGGGGACAGCGGAACGACGGGTTCCACACGCGAAGCGTCGCTGGTCGCGATCGAGGGTAGTGGAGCTGGAACGGTCCGTCTGCTTTGGCTCGAACGGCTCGAGCGGCGGTGGCACAAAAAACGACGGCCGCAGATCCGGGCCGTGAGTCGCCTCACTCGACCAGCGGCGACTCGCTACCGCGGACACTGTCGACGATGACGTCGCCGTCGGGTCGGGATGCGATCCAGAACAGTTTGTAGGCGTCGATCGACCGTTCGAAGCGCACGTCCGGCGCGGAGCCGACGGCGACGGTTCGGAGCGTCCAGGAGAACACCGCGTCTTCGGCCTTCTCGCGAGCCTGTGTGTCGGAGAGTTCGGACGGAACGACGAGTACGTCGTCGATCGTTCTCGTGATGGTTTCCGGCATCACGTCGGCACGGACGGCGAGCCGGCGGGAGCGGTCGACGCTGACCACGTATTCCAGCTCGCGGTCCGCGATCATCGGTCGCTCGAGCGTCGCAACGGCGTCGTAGAGACGGTACGGGTACGCGATCGCGCCGACGCGGCCGGTCGACTCGACATCCGTGCGCGACACCGCCGGTTCGATGACGGTCAGTGTCGTCCGCTGACTGGACTCCTCGGTGATCGTGGCGGATTCGCGCGGCCGTCGACTCGTCTCGCTCATTTATTCGTCACCCGTGTCCCAGTAGTCGCTGGCCGTCACGTGTGCGCGAATGTTGTCCGTTTCCGTGACGGCTTTCGGTTCGACATCGCGACCGCCGTCGGTCACGTAGTCGGGCGTTCCGGTCGGCTCGTCGCCGCTCGAGACGGCCGAGAGCGGCTTATTGAACGACTTGAAGTGATCCGCGACACCCTCCGGCGGCGTCGTCAGCAGCGAGACGACGATGAGCGTCGCCGTCGAGAGGATGAACGCGGGGAAGAGCCCGTAGACGCCGACCAGTCCGGTGAGGAACGCCGACCCCTCGACTGCCCCCATGAGTCCGAGGACCTCGAGAAGGGTCGACAGCTGAATCCACAGGACCATGGTCAGGGTGCCGACGATCATACTCGCGACCGAGCCCGTCGCAGTGACCCGTTTCCACCACAGCGACGCGATGAGCGTTGGCCCGATCGCCGCGCCGAGGCCGCCCCACGCGTAGTCGAGCACGAGCGTGTAGATCGGCGTGTTCTGTGCGACGAAGGCGAACGCGACGCTCGCCGCGCCGAGTCCGAGCGTGACGTATTGGGAGTAGCGAACGAGCGTCTCCTGGCTCGCGTCCGGGTTGACGTAGCCGTGGTAGACGTCCTCCACGATGGCGCTCGTTGCGACGAGCAGCTGTGAGTCGGCACTGGACATCATCGCGGCGAGGGCGGCCGCCAGGATGATCCCCGCGATCGCACCGGGGAAGAACTCGAGCGTGAGCAACGGCATGACGTTGTTCGGATCCTCGATCCCGCCCTGACCGAAGACGACCAGCGCGTACAGCCCGACGAAGCCGGCACCGATGTAGGCGACGAACATGAACAACTGCGCGACGAGTGCCGCGAGACGAATGTTCTCGACCTCGTCGATTCCCATGAACCGGACCATCACGTGCGGGTTTCCGGGGATCCCGAGCCCGATGGCGGCGTAGCTGATGATCCCGAAGACGGCGGCCCAGCCGGTCATCCCGGCCGTGACGCTCGTGTACGAACTGCCGACGGACTCGAGTTCGCCGAACGGGAGCCCGTAGTTGGTAAACGCGATGATCGGCAGGATGATAAACGCGATCAGGATGATCGCCCCCTGGACGTAGTCGGACCACGCGACGGCGAAGTAGCCCCCGAGCATCGTGTACCCGACGACGATGACCCCGCCGACGAGGATGCCGACCAGCGACGAAACGCCGGTGAGCACCTCCAGTAGCGTCCCGGCGGCGACGATCTGTGCGCCCACGTATCCGCCCTCGAAGATCATCAGGACGATCGCGGAGACGCCTTTGACGTAGCCGGTGTCGTCCTGCAGTCGTGTCTCGAAGAAGGTCGGTAGCGTGACCGCTTTCACGATTTCCGTGTATTTCCGGAGGCGCTTTGCGATCCCGGCCCACGCGAACAGGTCGGCGGGGATCATTCCGAGCCCATTGTAGAAGGCCATCACACCGGTTCCGAACGCGTCGCTCGGGACACCGAGCGTGAGCCACCCGCTCATCTCGGAGGCGCGTTCGGAAAAGCCCGTGACGACCGGGCCGATGCTGCGCCCGCCGATGACGTAGTCGTCGACGGAATCCATGAGTCGAGAGGAGTACAGCCCGATGCCGAGCAGCACGAGGAGATAGATCGCGAACGTCCCGAGCACCCAGACACCGGCCGACCCGGCGAGTCCCTCACTGGCCATGTTCTGCCTCCTGGTACCGGTCGCGTAGCTTGTCCTCGCGTTTCCCTTCCCACACGTAGTAGACGCCGAGCATCACGAGATACACGACGAACGGCCCGAATAACCAGACCAAGTTAATGTTACTCTCAACCATGGTCCCGTGTGTTCACTACCCATGCATAAATATATCGGTCCGTCACCTACCCGACCATGGATCGGCGCGACGACGGAATCGAGACCGGACAGCGGCTACCGCGGCGGAGCGAGAGCTATGGGGATCGTTGCGGGCAGAAAAGAGGACGTGACTCGGGTCAGGGAACGGGGTCGTCTGTCAGCCGATCGCTCACACGCCGAGGACGGCGCGAGCCGCGAACAAGGCGTTCTCCTTTCGTTCGCGGACCCGGCGGTAGAAGTACTGCATCCATTTGTCGCCGTAGGGAACGTACTGATTGACCTCGTATCCCTTTGCCGCGAGTTCGCGCTGAGCGTCCTCGCGAACGCCCATCAACATCTGAATCTCGAACGGCGTCCCGTACTCCTGATGGAGGTCGACTGCAGTTCTGAGCATCGCCGGATCGTGACTCCCGACCGCGACGCCCTGGTCAAACTCGCGGAACAGGAACTCGAGGTACTCTTCGTACGCGTCGTCGACGGCCGACTTCGAATCGAGAGCGATCGATGACGGTTCGTCGTACGCACCCTTCACCAATCGAACCGCAGCGGGGACATCGGCGAGCCGAGCGAGATCATCGCGCGTCCGCGTGATGTTCGCCTGAATGGCGACGCCGACGCCGTTGGGATGGTCGCGTGCCGTCGCTTCGACGGCATCCAGTGTCGTGTCGGTCGTCGTGTGATCTTCCATATCACACCAGACGAACACGTCGTTGGCCGCCGCGGCCTCGACGATCTGTTCGAAGTTGCTCGTGAAAACGTCGGGACCGACGTCGATTCCGATCTGGGACGGCTTGACCGAGAGACACCCGTTCAGGTCTCGAACGGCCAGTTGGGAGGCGAGATGGCAGTATTCCTCGGTATCCTCGGCTGCGGGTCCGGGCTCGTGGTAGTGCTCGCCGAGAAGGTTCAAGATACCGCCTATGCCCGCTTCGTTACACTCCGAAACGTGAGCCAGCGCACCGGATGCGGATGTCCCGGCGACGAATTGGCTAGCGATCGGGGGGATCATACCGAACCGCTCGGACCGCACCCACCTAAGTTGATACCCGACCACAAGATTCACCGCCTCCGGTGTGAATTAATCCAGCTCCCCGTCGGGATTGAGCAATTTCGCTTCGGCGGTCCGGAGGTGCTCGAGCAGCGTCGTCTTCGAGACGCCGAGTTCCGCCGCGAGTTCGCGCGTGCTGGTCTCGCGAGGCCATGCGTAGTAGTTCCGTTCGCAGGCGAGATCGAACGCGGCGCGCTGACGCGGCGTGAGACGGTCGGTCCGATCGAACCGCTCGGTGGAATCGGCGTCAGCCGGAGCGATCCTGCTGATCGAAATCTCGGCGTCGGTCTCGGCGCGAATGGTGTCCAGTCGGTCCCGAACCTCGACGCGATCGCCGGCGACGAACACCGGCCAGTGTTCGGCCCCGGCTTCGACGCGTACCGACGCGTCGTGAATGAATTCGTGCGAGACGAGCGTGTCGCTGATACTGTGTTCGGGATCGTAATCGACGAACAGTTCGCGGGTCACGTTTCCGGGAGTCGGTGCCGTACCGGTCGTCCGCTGTCCGAGCTCGACCGTCGAGTATGTCAGCGGCGAGTCGTCCACGAACGCGACGAACTCGTCGAGTCGGGCCGTCGTGTCGGCGTAGACGGTAAAGTGCCCTTTGACCGTCTCATCGAGCGTTCGGTGGACGGTGTGAACGAGGAGTCCGGCGTCGACGGCCTCGGTCGCCTGCAGGCCCCAACAGTCGGGATGCCAGATCTCGAGGGTGAGTCGCGTGCCCGCTGTCGCCCCTGTCGTGGTCGTCGTCGAGTTCGTGCTACTCATACGTGGGCTCTGAATACTCGTTCTCCCGTGGGGCGCATAAGCATACTGAAGATCACCACCGCGTCCGAACGGGCGCCGTGGCGTGTCACGTTCGTCGCCGAACCGGTCGCGGCAGCCACGAGGAGGACGTCCTCGAGTCCAACGAACTCACACGAAACGAGGGGACGAACGGCCGTGTCGACTGCGACGAACGATAGTAGCAACTGAACGTCAGTGCATACCTGATCGCACGACAGCGTTGCGAGCAGTGTGTACATCGTTTCAATTGCTACTCTAGACATCGGACCGTTGCCGGACGGCCACGAGAGTAATACCGATCGCGTTCCGAATGCGTGAACTACCCACATCCATGAGTGATTCATTCACGCGCGATACCGTATATCCGACCGACGCAACCGATGTCTTTCCAGTTGTTCACGCATTTCGAACGACATGCGATCGACCGGCCGTCTGAGGAGCCGATAACAGCGTCCCTCTGTCTGAGATAATACTGCTGACATTTTTGTTTCATATACTGGATTATATATGGATCGTTCAGTACAAACGCCATGAAAATTATGATAGATCTGTGAGACGCCGAATTTCGTTCTCGAGGGCGTTCACACATTCCGAACGCTTATACGCCAGTGGTGCCACGGTTCGAACCATGACGGACGACGGCCCTCGCCCGGTCAAGACAACCAAAACGTCGCTCGCGCTCGCTCGAGCGGTTCGTGACAGCGGCGGGGCGACGTTGAGCGACTTGGCCGACCGCCTCGATCTGGCCAAGAGTACCGTACACAACCACCTGCATACACTGGTCGATGAGGGCTTTCTCGTTCGGGATGGCGACACCTATCACGTCGGGCTTCAGTTTCTCCCGTTTAGCGAACACGCACGCAACCGGAATCCGCTGTACTCGACGGCCCGCCAGCGGGTCTACAGCCTCGCCGAGGAGACGGGCAACGAAGCCGATTTCATCGTCGAGGAGAACGGCCGCGCGTACACGCTCGAGTATGCAATCGGCGAATCGACGGCCCGTGGGCTTTCGGAATCGAGTCCGTTCCGTGCGGGCAACCGTTTTCACATGCACAACTGCGCCTCGGGGAAGGCCATGCTCGCGTTGCTGTCCGACGAACGCGTTCGAGAAATACTCGATCGCTGGGGGCTCCCGGCGACGACCGCCCACACCATAACCGACGAGGCGACGCTGTTCGACGAACTCGAGACGATCCGCCGACAGGGATACGCGACGAACGACGAGGAACTGATCGACGGCTATCGGTCCATCGGCGCAGCGGTAACAGGGCCCGACGATGCCGTCGTCGGTGCGTTCTCCGTCGGTGGACCGGCGTATCGTCTGGCCATCGACGACTCATCGACTCGGGAAATCGCACAGCTACTGCTGGACGAGATCGACGCGCTTGAGTCGGAACTCCCGGTCTGATTACTGCCATAGGATTGTAATTCGCTCGCGGCGTGATCGCAACCGCGTCGACGGTACCGTTGGGACGACGGCCGCAGCGAGGGTCGCTGCATGCATTCACGGCTATAGTAGCAACTGAACGTCAGTGCACACCTGATCGCACGACAGCGTTGCGATCAGTGTGTACATCGTTTCCATTGCTACTATCGGTCGAGAGCCGGACCGGCTCGAATGGGTGTCTCGGGTCAGGCGATCGAATCGCCTCGGAGACCGGGCATCGTCCAGAACCGCTCGAGTCACCAGCAGCCCTACCCCGGCAATATTATCACTTTCAGATACTGTTTCCCGTTTGGAAAGGTATGGGGTCGGATGTGCACGATCGACCATCCAGAACATGTGGAGAACGCTCATCGACAGCCGGCGAAGGACCCCAACCGGCTCGGGTTGCGATCGGCGACCCCGTAAGCGAACTCGAGGAGCGACACGGGTGTCCGGACGCCGTCATCGACCCAGCAGCGATCGACTGCCGCGATACCGAAGTTGATCCGGCCGAGCGACAACACTCCCTCGATCGTGTGATATACGCCGAGACAAGCACGATCTCGGTGCTGCCGTCCGTCTCGGCGATTCAGCGCCATGACCGCCGGTTCCACGTCACGACTACGGGTACCGATCTCGAAACGAAAAAACACGACATCGAAACACCGATAAAAGATATCGCTTAAAATATATCTCGAGAGACCACTATGAGTTATGATGGCTTTGAAAACGCCGCTCAGAATACGCCGAAACGTGGCTCCGAAGCCACATCGATCGCCGGACACGGCTACTCTGAACGGTGCGTTTGTCGGAGACTCAGCCGTTTGGACGACCGCTGGTTTCCGGGCTCGAGGTCGCTCTCGATGGACGGACAGTCACGTCGGTCCGCTATGCTTTTCCCTCCCTTCTGCGTCCTCACTACCGATGCGCTACTTCGAGGACATCGAGGTCGGATCGACCGCGGAGTTCGGCGAGTACCACGTCACCAAAGCGGAGATCACCGAGTTCGCCGAGCAGTACGATCCGCAGCCGTTCCACACTGACGAGGATGCCGCGAACGAATCGGCATTCGGCGAGCTAGTCGCGTCGGGGTGGCATACCGCCGCGATATCCATGCGAATGCTCGTGGACAACTACTTGGGGGAGCAAGCGGGTATGGGCGGTCGCAGCGCGGACGAACTACGCTGGGAGCGGCCGGTCACACCGGGCGAAACGCTCTCGCTCCGACTCGAGGTCGTGGACAAACACTGCTCCGAGAGTGACCCGCAACGGGGATACGTTGACAACTACGTTGAAGTGGTAAATCAGGACGACGAAGTCGTGCTCTCGTATACCGTGACGGGAATGATCGAACGACGAAAAGACGAGTCGTCTCGTAGTCGCCATATCGACGATAGGTGATCACGACCGGCGGCAGACCGAGGTTGATTCCGGACGGGATCTCGAGTACTGGGAGAAATCGGGTCGAGCGGACGCTGGCTAGTCTGTTTGGGCAGAGAAGATGCGACTTTCTGCGTGAGTTCGGGCAACGCTTTTCTCATTGCCAGTTCGCCGGCCCGGCTCTGACTCGAGCGACGGGACAGTCCTGTCGATCCACCCGGGCCGCCGATGGACTCGAGTTCAGGGCGAGTGCGGGCTGCATGTCCTCAGATGACTGCGGAGCACGCGAGGACGACCGCAACGACGAGTACGGGATAATCAGCCCGCGAAAAGGCGAGCGGCGGGAGGGTCGGGTTCCACGCGAAGCACCGTGCTTGCAGCGCAAGCGAGAGTCGATCGGCGCGGTCGAAGGCCCGCGACAGTCCGAGCATGCCGATCGTGCTGGCGCGGTCAACGGCCCCGCGTTCGGTCCCCAGTCGGGCGGCCATCGTCTCGCGGATCGTCCGGAGGTCACTCCGAAGCACGGGAAGGAACCGGAAGACGAGCGCGACGCCGACCCCGAGTAGTTGCCCCGGCTTTCCGGGAATCGTTCGCTGAATCGCCGCTCGAGAGTCCCGAACCGGGGTCGAGCGGACGTAGGCCGCACTGACGAGCAGCACGAGCAGGACGCGATAGCTCGCCAACCCCGACGCCGTTGCGGCCGCCCGATCGAACCAGGGCGCGCCGAGTGTCACCCCCGAGAGGACGGGCGCGAGCGCGAGGACGAGCAGGGCGAACCGGTAGGCGACGAGGGTCCGGCGCAGCGACACCCCGGCACCGGCCATCACGAGTCCCGTCAGCGCCGAGAGCACGAGTAACGCCCACGGCGTCGGATGTGCCAAAGCGGTCGCCGCGAATCCGATCTGGACCGCCAGTTTGGTCCGCGGATCGAGCCGATGTGCGAACGTGTCGTCGGGTTCGTAGGTCAGCATTGGTGTCTCCGTCCTCGCTGTGGTGGGTGTCTCGAGTCGTCCGTCGCGGTCGGCGGGCGGAAACGCACCGTCATCCGCTCGGAACGCGAACCTCGAGCCCGTCGAGGTCGCCGAGCGCGTTCGCGGGGGGGCCATCGACGACGACGCGGCCGTCGCGCATGGCGATCACGCGGTCGGCGAGTTCGCAGACGTCTCTGAGATCGTGGGTCGCCAGCAGGACGCCGGTGCCGTCGGCCGCCAGCGACGCGAGTCGCTCGAGGACCGAGCGGCGCGCAGGGTCGTCGAGCCCGGTGAAGGGTTCGTCGAGGACCAGATGAGTCGGTTCCATCGCGAGCGCGCCCGCGATGGCGACCCGTGACTGTTCGCCGCCCGAGAGGGCGTCGATCCGGTCGTCCTCGCGGCCGGTCATGTTGACCGCCGCGAGTGCGGCGTCGACGCGACGATCGATCTCGGTCCGCTCGAGGCCGAGGTTCTCCGGGCCGAAGGCGATATCCGCGCCGACGGTCGCCGAGACGAACTGGTCCCGTGGGTGCTGGAAGACCATCCCGACGCTCGAGCGGGCGGCGATCAGGTCGTCTTCGACCGGTGTCCCGTCGACGCGGACCGTGCCGGAGTCGGGAGTCAACAGGCCGTTGCAGTGGCGCAGCAGCGTCGTCTTCCCGCTGCCGTTGGCCCCCGCCAACAGGACGAACTCGCCGTCGTCGATCGACAGCGAGACGTCCTCGAGGACGGGAACGTCGTCGAACGCGTAAGAGACGGATCGGAACTCGATCATCGAATCGGCTCCCGTCGGGCGGCGATCACGTTGGGTCGATGCGACCGCCTTTGACGATCGCGATCGCGGCGACGATCTTGAGCAGGTCGCCCGGGATAAACGGAACGACACCGAGGTTGAGGGCCTCGATCGTGCTGAGTTTGAGCATGTATCCGAGCCAGACCGTCCCGAGCGCGTAGATGATGGTGAGCGCCGCGAGCAACACCGCGGCGAGGACCGGGACCGACGTTTCCGCGGGATTCTCGAGTTGCCCGCGACCGTGGATGAGGGCCCCGATAACCAGTGCGGCGATCAGGTACGCCCAGAGGTATCCCGCGGTGTCGCCGACCAGAACACCGAGGCCGCTCGTGCCGTTGGCGAATACCGGGAGCCCGACGGCCCCCGCGGTCAGATACAGTCCGACCGAGGCCGGCCCCCAGACCGGGCCGAGGTAGAGCCCCATGAGGTAGACGACGAGGACCCCCAGCGACACCGGGACCGGCGAGAACGGGATCGGAATCGATCCGACCATGACGGCCGCACCCATCAGCGCCGCGAGAACGGCCGCCCGCGCGAACGACCGGACGACGGCATCGTCGACGCGTTCCACCGAAGTCTGATTCGTTGCCATATCCCTGCTCTCTCGTAAACCGGGATCAAGACTTCGGTTTCCGAGATTATCGGAACGCGGACTGACACGTTTTCTCGAGCCGGTTTCGCGACGGGTGGGAGTCGGCCCGGGAGCGAAACAGCGGGCTTCCTCCCAGCAGCGGTGACGGTTGCCGTCGCTGTCCGATTCTGGATGGCCCGGTCAGCGGGCGTCACGCGGCCGTCCGTGCCGACCACACGCTCGATCGGAACGGGTAATATCCGATTGTCTCGCCTCGCGAACCGGAACGACCGGCGTCCTTATGCGCGCGTTCCGCGCCGTGGTGGAAAAATGCGAACCGGTAGTACGAGGGCCGTCGATCGGGTGAACTCCGCCTCGAACGTGAGTGCCGGACGAAACGGCGCGGTCGAACCGACGGGAACGCGTGCCGCGACGGGAGGACTCGGTCGATGAGACGACTGCGACCCATCGCCGTCGTTTTGCTCACGACCGCGATGATCGGCAGCGTCGTCGCCCTGCCGGCACTCGGGAGCGGCCTCGAGCGCGGCGGGACGGATGCCGCGACCGACGCGGCCATTGCGTCGCCAGTCGGAGTCGAGGGGCAGGCGGCGCTCCAGAACACGAGCGAACGGGCGAGCGCACCATCGGCGACCGGACTCGAGTTCGAGCCGGTGACGATGGGGCCGTCCGCGACCGATGGAGACACGCCCCCCGCGGATGGCGGCGCGAACGCACAGACGTCGATCCAGCAAGAGCGCGAGGATGTCGTGGAGTCGGGCGTCAGCGAGGGGCTCGCGATCGTCCAAGCCCAGGGCGTCGAGGTGACTCAGGAACAGCGAACGGCGGCGCTCGAGGGCGCTCTCGGCTCGGTCGCCCAGTATCAAAGCGCCGAGGCCGAGCAGGTCCAAGCGGCGACGACGGGCGCAGTCCACGGCGCGCTGATTCAGAACCAGTCGGTGAACGCGACGCAGCTCCAGCAGGCGGTCGGCGGTGCGATCGCCGGCGGGCTCTCTCAGTCCCAGTCGGTCAATGCGACCCAGTTACAGAGCGCGACCTGGGGGGCGGCCCACGGCGCGGTCGCGCAGCGCCAGCGCGTGAGCGGCGAACAGATGCAGGTCGCGACCCGCGGTGCGGCCGCAGGTGCCGCGAGCGAGGCGGGCGCGAACGATGTCGGCGAGG
Organism: Natrinema gari JCM 14663; assembly: GCF_000337175.1. Taxonomy (GTDB): domain Archaea; phylum Halobacteriota; class Halobacteria; order Halobacteriales; family Natrialbaceae; genus Natrinema; species Natrinema gari. The sequence continues at coordinate 51,488 of NZ_AOIJ01000041.1, forward strand.
TGCCGAAGATACAGGAAGCCGCACAAGGGGCCGCTTACGGCGTGCTGACACAGTATCAGTCGGTATCGGTCGCGCAGCGCCAGCAAGTGACACTCGAGCACGTGGAACACGCCGCGGCCGGCGGAGCCGCCGGCTCGCTCGAGGGCAGTACGCGCGCGGCGATCGCACAGGACCAACGCGTCGATGCCGAGCAACGCCAGCGGGTGACGATCAAGCAGATTCAGACGGCCGCTAACGGCGGTGCGGGCGGTGCACTCGTCCAGCGCCAGGCGGTGTCGGTCGAGCAGACGCAGGCGGCGGCCCGCGGCGCGAGTCGAGGGTCGCTAAAACGGGTCCAAGCCACGCGACTCGAGCAGCGCCAGCGCGTCGCGACCACGCAGGTACAGGAGGCGTCTTCCGGTGCGGCGACGGGCGCGATCTCCCAAGGTCAGGCGGCGACTGTCGAACAGATTCAGGCGGCCGCTGACGGTGGCGCGGGCGGTGCGCTCATCCAGCGCCAGACGGTGTCGGTCACGCAGATTCAGTCGGCTGCGAGCGGTGCCGCGGAGGGTGCGGTGACCGGTGCGAGACAGCGTCAGGCGGTGACCGTCGAGCAGGTACAGGCCGCCGCATTCGGTGCCGGGGAGGGGGCAGTGAGCCAGACGCAGGTAGTCGATGTGACGCAGATCCAGCGTCTCGCTCGCGGCGGCGCAAGCGGTGCGCTCGTCCAGACGCAGGCGGCGTCAGTCACGCAGATCCAGACGGCGGCGAGAGTCGCCTGTGAGGAAACGGCACAGGTCGTCCAGTCCCAGCGGATCAGCGTCACGCAACTCCAGACGCTCACGCAGGAGACGGCGGCCGACGCGACCGCGTACGCAGTGCAGGTGGAGACCGATGACGTGACGCGCATTACCCAGCGCGTCGAGGTCGAAGTCGTGCAGCGAATCGAGACGATCGACCGGATCGAGGGGACGGCCACGATCGACTTCCCCGATCAGGAGACCGAAGGCGAGACAGTCAGGATCGAGGACGTGTCGCTTTCGGAGGGTGGCTTCGTCGCCGTCTACCGAGATGCCGCCGTCGACGCCGATCCCGACGATCTCGTCGGGGTCTCGAGCGAACTCGAGGCCGGCGAGCACGAGAACGTCACGGTCGAACTCAACGAGTCGCTCGCGGAGAGCGACGCGCTCGTGGCGGTCGTCCACCGCGACACGAACGACGACGGGACGTTCCAGTACGCCGAGTCCGACGGCGAGACGGACGGCCCCTATGTCACCGAGGCCGGGACGCCGGTGCTCGACGGCGCGTTCGTGACGGTCACGGACGAACCGGACGAGGCGAACGCGACCCTTTCCGTCGACGACCAGACGGGGGACGGTGAAACCCTCACGGTCGCGGCGGCGAACGCCTCCGTCCCCTACACCGTGACCGCGACCTACGACGGCGAAACCGCCACAAGCGACACGTTCGCGGCCGGCGAGGAAGTCACGAACCGCTCCCTCGATCTGGAGCCGCCACTCGAGGGGAACGCGACCGTCGACGTTTCGGTTCGCGCCGCGGCGGACGACGCAGTACTGGCGACCGACACCATCGAGTACACCATCACGGACGAACCCGACGAGCGCGAGGCGACGCTCTCGGTCGACGACCAGGAAGGCGACGGCGAAACCCTCGAGATCGACGCGGCGAGCGCATCCGTGCCGTACGTCATTACGGCCGAGTACGACGGACAACGGGTCGACAGCGACCCCTTCGAGGCCAACGAGACGGTCGCGGACCAGATCCTCGATCTGGAGCCGCCACTCGAGGAGAACGCGACCGTCAACGTCTCGGTTCGCGCCGTGGCGGACGACGCGGTACTAGCGACCGACGCCATCGAGTACGCGGTCGCCGAACCCGATCCGACGGAGCCGACGGCGAACCTCACGGTGGCAGATCAGACGGGTGACGGTGAGACGCTTACCATCACCGCAGCCAACGCATCCGTCGAGTACGCAGTCACGGTCACCGACGAGACCGGGGCCCGACTCGCCACAAGCGACACGTTCGCTGCCAACGAAACGATCGGGCCGACTGAGTTCGATCTGGAGCCGCCCCTCGAGGAGAACGCGACACTCGAGGTCGCGGTCGTCGCGGCGGCGGACGGGACCCCCATCGAAACGGATACCGTCGAGTACACGGTCGACGGCGAACTCGAGGCGTTCGATGTCGAGTTCACGAGTTGCTCGCGCGCGGTGGTCACTGCGTCGCTCGAAGCGGGCGATCAGGTCGCCGCGAGCACGGGCTTTTACGATTCCGCCGGCTTCGGGAACACGATCATCGAGGACGCGGTCACCGCCGGTGACGAGATCGAGGCACCGTTTACCGGGACGATCGTCTTCGAGATCGGCGACGAACGCGACGTGACGACCGCGGGCGACGAGGTACTCGTCGAGGTCCCCGATTACGGCACCTTCGGGACCTACATCTCCGGTATCAGTTCACCGGAAGCGGTCCCCTTCGCGTCGATCGATTTCCCGAACCCCTCGGCGAGGGACTGCGACCAGGACGCGCGACCCGCGCTGCCGACGCTGTCCGTCGAGGAGACGACGCCCGCCGAGGACGGGACCGCCATCGACGTGACGTTCGGCTACGAGAACCCGAACGACGCGACGATCGCCGGCAACAGCCAGTTCGTCGAGGGGACCACGACCGACGAGCCCCCGTCCGAACTGGCGTCCGGGTCGGAGTCGTTCACCGTCGAGTGGACGCCCGAGAGCGACGACGAACGACTCGTCTGGGCGATGGACTTCGCGAACTACGGGTACGACGACCCGGTGACGGCGGCGACGCCGCCCGCCAGTGAAATTCAGCCGTCCGAACCCGCTGCGTTCGACGTCTCGATCGCGTCAGTCACCAGCCCGATCGAACGGGGCGACCAGCTCGTGGTCGAGGCCCAACTCCAACACGTCGGCGGCGAGGCGGGCACGCAGAACGTTACGCTCGCGATCGGCGAGACCGCGGTCGACTCGCAATCGGTCTCGCTCGAGCCCGGCGAAAGCCGAACCGTCTCGTTGACCGTCGAGACGGACGACCTCGAGCCCGGCGACTACCCGCTCGCGGTGTCGACCGATGACGAAACAGCGGCGACGACGGTGACGGTCACGGAGAGCGGGACGCCGGCCACGTTCGCCGTGAGCGACGTGTCCGCACCCGACAGCGGAGTAGCCGGCGACGAGGTGACGGTGACGGCGACGGTCGAGAACCAGGGTGAACTCGAGGGAACGCAGCCGGTGGTCTACAGCGTCGACGGCCAGCCCGTCGCCGAGTCGACCGTGACGCTCGCAGCCGGACAGACGGCCGAGATCCCGTTCTCGTCGGCGTTGCCCGAGGGAGCGTCGACACATACGATCACGACCGACGACGATCAGGAGGCGGTGACGATCGAAGCGGCCACAACGGAGCCCGGGGGAGAGAACGGTGACGCGGAATCGGACAGCGGCCCCGAGACATCACCTGACGACTCGGGACCACCTGACGATGCGGGACCACCTGATGAGACAGAACCGTCTGACGATACAGGACCGCCTGACGACGCGGGACCGTCTGATGAGACAGCACCGCCTGACGATGCGGAACCGACTGCCGATGAGGACTCCGACCCGGTCGAGACGCCGGGCGACGCAGCCGGCGGAGCCACGGAGGGAACCGCTACAACCGAAAACACCACCGGCTAAGCAGTCCACGAGCCTCGCGTCTGCCACCGCTACGGTGCGCGCTCGTGAATTTTTCTGGCTGCGAAAAATACGGTTCGGAGGCCGTGCTGCGCCGATCGGTGTATCGGAGCCGTCAGTGCTGGTGTCCGGTTGCTTCGCCGAACGTGACGCCGAACCGCTCCTCGAAGAGATCCATCACGCGGGCCTCCTGGACCTCGAGGTCCTCGTCGACGTCCTCGCCGTGGTGGACGAGATGGTGGGCGCGGCTGGCAAAGGACAACAACACGACATCGCCGACGGTTTCGGCGTCGCTTTGGTCACCCTCGGCCACGAGGTCGACGAGACCGGACGGGACCGTGATTTCGTCGGTTGCGCCGTCGTCGGAACTGATCGAGAACGTCGTCGTCTGAACGTCGTCGCTCATATAGTGACGGTCGGGAACCGGCCGTAAAGATGCTGTGGCTTGCACCCGAGAGCCGATCGCGACCGTCCCGCGCCGGGACGCGACGTGCCGTGGTCTTTTTGCTCCTCGGCGTCGGACCTCCGACTATGCCATCCGTCGAACTCGAGGAGGAGACAATCGACCGACTGGAGGCACTGCGCGTCGACGACGAGTCATACGACGAGCTCGTCAACGAACTCATCAACATCTACGAAACGAGCGAATACACGCTCTTTCACGCCGGCGACTGACGGCGGTGCCGACGCGTCGCGATCCGGAGACCGTGCGAGGGACGCAGGACGGCTTACTGGCCGTCGGCGGCCTGCTGCCGGATCGTCTCCCACTTCCCCTTGGACTCGAGGTGTGACTGGAGTTGCGCCGCGTACTCCTGCGTGAGTCGTTCGGCCGCCTTCCGTTGGTCGTCCTCCGAGGGGCCGCTGTTGCCCCCGACGCCGAGCGCGCCCATGATCGAGTCGAGGACGCCCCCGCTCGACGAACTCGAGCCGTCGTCGGCTCGCCCGCCGGCCATCGCTCCCATCCCGGCCTGGACGTTGTCGAGTTCGGGGATGACACCGTCGATTTTGTCCGTGTTAGCGACGATCCGTGCCTGATCGGGATCGTCGGGGCGTTCGATCTCGAACTCCGTGGCGGTCATGATCAGACTCCACTGCTGGTTGGAAAACTGCGACGCCTCGATCTGCGTCGAGAACTCCTGATCGACGGCCATCCGTTCGCCGACGATCCGGTCCGTCCACGGGTTGTCGCTCATGGCCTCCGGTTGGATCGGTAGCTGTATCAGCGTTTTCCTCCGCCGCGTTCGACGCTCCCACGGCAGTGCGGACGGCGAATCGGACTCCGGGCGAGCTATCGTCTCGAGTGAGGGTCACGGTCGCCGCGATAACGTTAATGTAGCTCTTTGTCGTGTGCCACCATGTATCGTAATGTACGACTGCATTCTCGTGCCGACCGACGGTTCGCGCGAGGTCGAACGCGCACTCGAGTACGCCGTCGAGTTCGCGCGTCTGCACGACGCGACGATTCGAGCGCTGTACGTCGTCAACGCGGCCGGCTACGGCGGCCTTCCCATGGAGGCCGCACTCGAGGGCGTCAGCGATGCGCTTCACCAGGAGGGGCAGGCGGCAGTCGGCCGAGTCGAGGACCTCGCGCCGGCGACCGTCACGGTCGAACCGACGGTGCTTGAGGGAGCACCGAGTCGAGTCATCATCGAGGAGGCCGACGCCGCGGAGTGCGATCTGATCGTGATGGGCACCCACAGTCGCGGCGGGATCGATCGATTGTTGCTCGGCAGCGTTACGGAACGGGTCGTCCGTCGGGCATCGGTCCCGGTATTGACGGTCCACGTCGACCCCGACGATCTCGACGACCGGTCCGAAGAACCGTGGCTCACTGCCGAGTAACCACGGCTTCCGATCACGCCTGACCCACCGCGCTCGAGGTTCGATCCCGAACGGGGACCGCGTTCGCGGCGGTTACAGCGCTTCCGGAAGGAACGGCGTTACGTCGTCGTGGACGAACTCGACGTAGTCGTCGTTCAGCCGCCTGCAGAACAGTCGGAGTTCGCCGTCCGCCCGGATTTGCTCGAGTTTCGTCTGGCCGGACCCGAGGTCGTAGTAGGCGGGGACGAGGACGACCGTCTCGTCTTCCGGTGCCTGCTCGACGACGAGCAGGTAAAGCATCCCGCCGTGTTCGGCTTGAAACACGTCGACCGCGGTGAACGTACAGTCGTCCGTCAGCGCCTCGAGGTCCTCGTACTCGGGTCCCGGCACGACCACGTCGAGGCCCGTTCGCGTCTCGGCGTCCACGAGGACGGAATCCCCTGGGTGGAGTTCGAGGGCCGTCCACCCGCGATCACGGTACTCGTCGGCGATCGCCGTCATGTCCTCGATGACGGACTGCCAACCGGACTGCGCCTGGACGGTCTCGGGAGTCTCGTCCGTGGGCTGCTCGCTCATGTCTGCACCGCGTGCATCACGGGGGATAAACGTTCCCAAGTCCCGCAAGCTATTTGATGGCTGCCAAGAGAACTGCTGTCAGTGACCGACCTCCTATCCCTCTCCGGACTTCGCACGCAGTTCGACACCAAACGCGGGGCAGTAAAAGCCGTCAACGGCATCGACATCACCATCGAGGAGGGTGAAACCGTCGGCCTCGTAGGCGAGTCCGGCTCCGGAAAGAGCGTGACCGCACTCTCAGCAATGGACCTCGTGGACGACCCCGGCGACGTCGTGGCCGGCCGCGTGTCCTTCCGGGACGCGACACTCGCCGCGGACATCGCCGCCGAGTTCGACGGTTCCGTCGTCCCGTACCCCTTCGAACTCGTGGACGCAGTCCACGAGATCATCGCGGACCTCCGCGTCGGCGACGGGAGCGACTCGGCGCCGTCGGAGTTGCGTGGCATGGCCGCCGACCTCGCCGACCACGACGACCCCGCGGCGCTCGCGGCTGCCCTTCGGGACGCCGCCGACCACCTCGACGACCAGGCGACACCGTCCGGGGTCGCGGACGCCCTCGCCGACGCCATCGATGACGCCGCCGACGGGTTCGTCTACCTGGACGCGGCGGCACGCGAGCAGTTCGATCGGGGTGCGGACGTGGAGACGATCACGGTCGAGGAGGGCGTCGTCGACCTGACGGACGCACCCGAGGAAGCGATGCGGAAGGTCCGCGGCAGCGAGATGGGCATGATATTCCAGGACCCGATGACCTCGCTGAACCCCGCGGTGACCGTCGGCGAACAGGTCGCCGAATCCCTGCGACTCCACCAGTACGGCGAACGGAAGCGGGATACGTGGCTGAATGCCGTTCGCGAAATCCTCCCGAAAATCGGCGGCAAAGAACACGACGAAGAGGTCATGGCCGACGTCGTCGAGATACTCACGGAGGTCGGTATCCCGGAGGCGACGACGCGTCTCGAGGAGTACCCCCACGAGTTCTCCGGCGGCATGCGCCAGCGCGTCCTTATCGCGATCGCGCTTGCGTGTCAGCCGAGCCTCCTCATCGCCGACGAGCCGACGACCGCCCTCGACGTGACGATTCAGGCGCAGATCCTCGACCTCATCGACGACCTCCAGGCGGAGTTCGGCATGTCGGTGCTGATGATCACGCACGACCTCGGCGTCGTCGCGGAGACGTGCGATCGGGTCGCCGTGATGTACGCCGGCGAAATCGTCGAGGAAGGTCCCGTCGAGGAGATTTTCAACAATCCGAGTCACCCGTACACGTACACGCTGCTCGAGTCCATCCCGACCGAGGAGAAAGACCGGCTGACACCCATCGAGGGCAACGTTCCCGACCTCATCGACATGCCCGAGGGGTGCCATTTCGCGGATCGGTGCCCGTGGGCCCAGCCCGAGTGTCGCAACGGCGACATCCCGTTCCTCCAGCACGGTCCCGACGACGTCGATCACCGGTCGAAGTGTGTCCTCGAGGAGTTCGACGAGAGCGAGTACGGCACGGACGGCGTGACATCGACGACCGAATCCGACATCGGCGAGCCGATCGTCGAACTCCGGGAGATGCGGAAGTACTACCAACAGGAGGACGGGCTCCTCGATCGGTTCGTCGGCGAGCAGCCGAGCGTCAAGGCAGTCGACGGCGTGAGTTTGGACGTGTACGAGGGAGAAACCCTCGGGTTGGTCGGCGAGTCCGGCTGTGGAAAATCGACTGCGGGGCGCGCCATCCTGCATCTCAATCCGCCGACGGACGGCACGGTCGTCTACGCCGGTGAAGAGCTTGGCGACCTCTCGAAGTCGGAACTCCGGGAGAAGCGCAAGGACATGCAGATGGTGTTCCAGGACCCGATGTCGAGTCTCGATCCGCGGATGACCGTCGGGCAGACCATCATGGAGCCGCTGAAGATACACGGTCTCCCCGAGACCGATCCCGACGTGGTGATGCGCGCCGCTGTCTCGACGACGGGCATCTCGGCGGACGCGGTGTCCGTCGACGTCGCGGACAACGTGGACGCATTACTCGAGAGTACCGACGGGGAGGTCGTCGTCCCCGTAGAGGTCGCTGTCGAAAACGGCGACGTTACGGTGGACGTCGACGAGACGCTCGACGTGACGACGGATGTCACGCGCGAGGACGGCCGTATCACGAGCGTTCATGTGGACGTGTCTGCGGGGGGCTCGAAGCGCACGCTCCGCCGTCGTCGCGTCCTCGAACTTCTCGAGGAGGTCGGCCTCGATACGAGTCAGTACGGCCGCTACCCCCACGAACTCTCCGGTGGACAGCGCCAGCGCGTCGGCATCGCTCGTTCCCTCGCGGTGGACCCGGACTTCATCGTCGCCGACGAGCCGGTCTCGGCCCTCGACGTGTCCGTCCAGGCCCAGATCATCAACCTCATGGAGGACCTTCAGGAGGAGTTCGGGTTGACCTACTTGTTTATCGCACACGACCTCTCCGTCGTCCGCCATATCTCCGACCGGGTGGCAGTGATGTATCTCGGCGAGGTCGTCGAAATCGCGACGACCGACGACCTGTTCGCGAACCCGAAACACCCGTACACGAACGCGTTGCTCTCGGCGATCCCCGAGCCGGACCCGCTGGCGGAGACCGACGACCGAACCATCCTCACGGGTGACGTCCCCTCGCCTATCGACCCGCCGTCCGGCTGTCACTTCCGGACGCGGTGTCCGGCGATTATCCCACCAGCGGACCTCGAGATCGAGCAGGAGCGCTACCGAGAGGTCATGTTCTATCGACAGCGCGTCGAGTCCCGCGACATCGACCTCGAGGCCGTCCGGGAGGAGGTCATCGCCGAGGGGGAAACGCCCCGCGCCGTCGCCGATGGTGGCAGTGACCTCGCCGCCGCGCTCGACGCGCAGTTCTTCGATGGACCGCTGTCGGGGCGTGCTCGCGAGGCGGTCGATGAGTCCTATCGTCACCTCGACGACGGCGACTGGGCGGCCGCCGAGGCTGTCCTCGCGGACGCGTTCGAGAGCGTCTGTGAGCGGAGCGATCCCTCGCTTGGTGACGGTGAGCATCCGGCCGCCTGTCATCTCAGTCCCGACGCCGAGTAGCGAGGGCCGCGGGCACCGCCTCAGCGCCGGACGGCGCGACCGCGAGTGACCGTCCTGGCGACGCCGATTCGATATGTGCGCCCGAAACCGCGCATATTTTTCATTATATTTAGTTAAAATAACGTCTCAGCCACACCGATTGTGTCGTTGGGTGTGGTTTTCACTATCTTGATCGATAGCATTATATATGTAGATACAAGCACTACGCTTATGCCAGGTGATAACAACCAGGTCTCTCGGCGTCGGTTCATGAAGTCCGCCGGGAGCGCCACGGTCGTCGCGACGGCTGCGAGTTCCGTTTCCGGCTGTCTCGGCGGCAATGGCAGTGGTGGTGGGACGCTTCGATACGGTCGCAGTGCACACTCGAAAACCCTCGACCCGCAGGATACGACCAGCGGCGAGGTGTCGAAGGTCACGAACCAGATTTACGACGGGCTCATCGACTTCCAGCCCGGCGAGGCAGCGATTACGGAGAGCCTCGCGGTCGACTGGTCGATGGAGGGGACGGACGTCACGCTCGAACTACGCGAGGACGCCCAGTTCGACGACGGGACCGACTTCACCGCCGACGATTTCATCGCGACCTACCGGCGGTTCGTCGACGAGGAGTACGAGTACCACGTCGGTGACCTGTCCTCGTACGGGCCGTTCACGCTCGGCAACTGGATCGACTCCGTCGAAGCCGACGGCGACTATATGCTGAACATCACGCTTACGGACCCGTACGCACCGTTCCTGCGTAACCTCGCGATGTTCGCCGCCGTCGTCCTCCCGCAGGACGCGATCGAGGGCGATTTCGACTTCGCTACGAACGCCAATGGGACCGGCCCGTTCCAACTCGACAAACTCGACAACTCGAACGGCAAAATCAAACTTACTCCCAACGACAACTACTGGGGCGACGGGCCGAACGTGGACCAACTCCTGTTCCTCGAACGCGGACAGAACTCCACGCGAACGCAGGCTCTCATCGAGGGCGAACTCGAGATCATCGACAATCTCGGGCCGAACAACATCGGACAGGTCGAAGACTCCGATGCCGCCGAAGTCCAGTCCGGTGAAGGCATCAACATCGGATACATGTCGTTCAACCAGTCCCGCGTGGAAGCGTTCCGTGATTCGCGGGTCCGCCGGGCCATCAGTTACGCTATCGACACCGAATCCATCGTCTCCGAGGTCTACTCCGGGATCGCCAAACAGGCCGACCAGCCGTGCCCGCCGGCGCTTTTCGGCCACAACGACGATCTCAGCCCGTATCCCCACGATACCGAGAAGGCACAGTCGCTCCTGGAGGACGCCGGGTACGGTGACGGCTTCTCCTTCGATCTGACGACCTTCCAGAACGCCCGCGGCTACAACCCGGCACCGATGTCGACGGCGGAGTCGATCCGGACGAACCTCAGAGAGATCGGTATCGAGGTCGAGATCGACGATCGCCAGTTCTCGGACTACCTCACCTACACCTCCGAAGGGAAACACGACGCGTCGCTGGCCGGGTGGTATACGGACAACGCCGATCCGGACAACTTCTACTACGTCCTTCTCCACCCGCAGGTCGAGTCCCCCGAAGGACAGGACTGGGTGGACTGGGACACGGAGGGGTACAACACCTCCAACCGAACCGCGTGGGCGAACCAGGAGTTCATGGACCTCATCGAGGACGCCCAGCAGGCGTCGGATAAAGACAAGCGCGCCGAACTCTACCACGAGGCCGCACAGCTCGCCTACGACGAAGCACCGTGGGTTTACATCGACTACGCGGACGAGATTCGCGGTGTCCGCAACACCGTCAATAACTACGAGGTGTCGGCCATCGGTGGCCCGCACCTCCATCTCGTCGACGTCGAGTAACGCGGTCGTTGACAAGAATTATCTTAAACATACACACTCATCCCTCCACATAATGGTATCAAAGCGGTTCATCGCCAAACGACTGCTGTTGCTCGGTCCGGTGCTGTTCGGAGTGGCGACAGTGGTCTTCGCTATCCTCCATCTCTCGCCCGGCGACCCCGCGATCGCGATCGCGGGCGAACGCGCGAGCCAGGAGTTCGTCGAACAGGTCCGTTCGGATCTCGGACTCACCGATCCGCTGTGGGAGCAGTACGTCCGTTTCATCCGAGATACTGCGACGCTCGACTTCGGAGAGTCCTACCAGGTCCGACGCGGGACCGCCGTCGGCGATATCCTCGCCGATCGGCTCCCGATCACCATCGAACTTGCCGTTCTCGGGCAGATAGCGGGGCTCCTGTTCGGGCTGCCGCTCGGAATCCTGAGCGCCGTCAAGAAAGACACGCTGACCGACCACTTCTCTCGAGTCGGTGCACTCACGGGCATCAGCGTCCCGATCTACTGGAGCGGACCGCTCCTCATCCTGCTGTTCGCGCAGGTCCTGGGTATTCTCCCGACGAGCGGCCGTATCGGCTCCACCTACTTCATCGACTCGAAGACGGGGTTCATCCTGATCGACACCCTGCTCGCCGGCAATCTCGCGGCGTTCCAGTCCGCGGCCCTCCATCTGGTCATGCCCGTTATCGTCCTCGGCGTGTACTCGATGGCGTTTATCTCTCGAATGATGCGGTCGTCGATGCTGGAAGTCATCCGACAGGACTACATGCGGACGGCCCGCGCGAAAGGGCAAGGCGCGAAGACGACCGTCATGAAACACGGGCTCCGGAACGCGTTCATCCCTGTCATCACCATCATCGGTATCCAGTTCGGGTCGATGCTCGGCGGGTCCGTGCTGACCGAAACCGTCTTCGAGATCAACGGGATCGGGACGTTGCTCGTGTCCGCGATCAACAAGAGCGACTACCCGGTGGTACAAGCGACCGTCCTCGTGTTCGCGTTCATGTACACGATCGTGAATCTCCTCGTCGACATCACCTACTCCGTCCTTGACCCACGGATCGATCAATGAGTACGAAAACCCACTCCTCCGACGTCGAACGCAGTATCGTCGATCGCATCCGCGCGAGTCCGTTCCTGACGGAACTGCTCTCGAACCGCATCGCCGTCGCGGGTCTCAGCCTTATCATCGGGCTGTTCGCCGTCGCCATCTACGCTCGACTCGTGTACGATCTCGACGCCATCATCGCGACCAGTTTCGGCTCGAACCCGACGGAGGCAGCCCCGAGCGCCCAGTTCTGGTTCGGAACGGACGGACAGGCCCGCGATATCTTCCCGCGGGTCCTGTACGGCGCGTGGTACGCGCTGAAGTTCGGAACCGCGACCGTCCTCGCGTCGACGGCCCTCGGCATCACTGCCGGCATCGTCGCAGCGTACTACGGTGACCTCACGGACAACGTGATCATGCGGACGATGGACGTTCTCCTGTCGTTCCCGTCGCTGCTGCTGGCGCTCGCGCTCGTCACCATCTTCCCCGAGTCGCTGGGCCTGTGGCGTGCAGTCGCCGCGCTCACGCTCGTCTACACGCCGCGGTTCGCCCGCGTCGTCCGCGGCGCAGCGCTGAAAGTCCTCGAGGACGAGTACATCGAGGCGACGCGCGCGCTCGGTGCGACCGATCCGCGGCTGTTGATCCGTCACGTCCTGCCGAACTGTCTGGCCCCCATCACGGTCCAGTCGACGCTGAACTACGGGCTGGCCATCATCGACATCGCGGCGCTGTCGTTCCTCGGGTTCGGCGCGAACCCCGGCGACCCGTCGTGGGGGATGATGCTCGCCAACGGCGTCGAAAAGGGGCTGTTCTCCGGCGCGTGGTGGTGGTCGTTCTTCCCCGGCCTGTTCCTCGCGCTGACCGTGCTCGGCTTCAACCTCCTCGGCGACGGGATGCGGGACGCCTTAGATCCCCGCATGCGAGATGCCGTCGACTGATTCCGCCGTTCCCGTCTCGAGGAGCCGCATCGAGCGCACCCGTCGGCTCGTCATCGCCGCCGCTCGCTGGGTGGCGATCGGGGCCGCGCTTGGAGCGGCCATTTCGCTGGCGCTCTTGATCGTCTGGACGCCGCGAGCCGCGACCGACACGGCGTTCGCGCTCGGCGCGCTTGTACTCGGGTTCGGCGTCATCGCGTGGTCGACCGCAGTCGGTCTCGGGCAAACCATCGAGGGCATGAAAGCCCACCTCGACGTGAGTGCCGGCTGGACCGAGGCCAGCGCCCGGGAGGCGTTTTTCGTCCTGTCGTGGACGGGAACGGGCTGGGTCGTCGCCGCGGCCGCCTGCTCGATTCTGCTCGGCGTGTGACCGCCGAGCGCCCCGCGCCGTCGAAACACACCTCCGTTCAGACGGGCCGCAGGTGCTCGCAGTCGCCGGCCGAGACCGTCACTCGCCCGTCGTCAGTCTCGACCACGAGCGCCCCCGATTCCGTAACGTCGATCGCCTCCCCGACGACCTCGCCCGCGGGGCGATCGACCCGCACGTGCTGGCCGATCGTCAGCGCCAGCTCGCGCCACGCCGGCACGACCGCCTCGAGATCGCCCCGGTATCGATCGAACTCCTCGAGCAGGCGCTGGACGAAGCGTCTGCGGTCTACGTCGCCGGCCTCGGCGCGGACGCTGGTCGCTCCCTCGGGCAGCGCGTCGGCGTCGAGGTTCGCGTTGACGCCGATCCCGGCAACGAGCCAGTCCACGCGATCCGTCTGGCCCTCCATCTCCGTGAGAATCCCCGCGAGCTTCCGGTAGTCGCCATCGTCACCGACCGGAACGACCACGTCGTTGGGCCACTTGATCCGCGCGTCGACGCCCGCTTCGCGGGCGGCAGTCGCGGTCGCGACCGACGCTGCGAGCGTGTACAGCGGTGCCCGCGCGGGCGTGATCGCCGGCCGCGTCACGACGCTCACCCAGACGCCGCCCGCGGGCGCGGCCCACTCGCGGTCGAGACGACCGCGCCCGCCGGTCTGTTCGTTCGCGAGGACGACGACGTCGGTCGCGCCCTCGCCGGCCAACTCGCGCGCTCGGTCGTTCGTACTCCCCACGGAGTCGTGGTACTCGATCGAAAACGGGGCCTCGAGTTCGAATTCGACCGCCGGAGCGTTGTACGCATCGACGGCGACGAGTTCGTAGCCGGTGGGTCCGCTCTCGATCTCGAAATCGGCCTCGCGCAACCCCTCAATGTGTTTCCAGACGGCCGCCCGCGAGATATCGAGCGACGCGGCCAGTTCGGGGCCGGACACCGGCCCATCAGCGAGCGCTGCGATGATCGCCCGTCGCGTTTCGTTCATGCCTCCGCACGGGACCCGCTCGTACTTCAATCGGCTGGATCGAGCGGTGGTTGCTCGAGTTCGCACAACAGGATTCCCGTCGATCCATTACAAAACAATCACGTTCGTGTCCGGAGCGGTCACCGTCCTGCCTCTCGCGTCCGATCGGACTGGAACCCGTTTGTCCGGCGGGACTAGTCGCGCAGCTCGTGTAGTTTCTCCCGGCCCGGCGCGATCAGTTCGTCGAGGTAGGTCGCGAGCGTCCCCTTCGCGTCGGCGGGGTGGAGTTCGCCCGACTCGAGGTCGGCGGCCAGGTCCTCGTAGTCGTCGTAGGTCAGATCGCCGCCGTACTTCTCGGGACGCTCGACGACGATTTCGTCGAACCGCGGGAAGACGTGGTACTCGAACAGTTCGAGAACTGGATTCTCGCGTTCGGTGCCGTCCTCGCTCGGCTCCGGGTCCCGCGTCGGCGGACAGTACGCCGAGTTGACTTTGTCCTCGAGTTCGTCGGTCGAGTCCTCCATCGAGATGGTGATCCCTTCGCTCGAGGACATCTTCCCCTCGCCGTCGGTGAGGTTGGCGACGATCGGGGTGTGGATCGCCGGGCGAACCTCGTAGTCGAGGTCGGGCAACTTCTCGCGGGCGAGCATGTGCACCTTCCGCTGGTCTAAGCCGCCGACCGCCAGATCGAGGTCGAGGTACTCGATGTCCAGCGTCTGCATCAGCGGGTAGACGAGGTGGCTTACCTTCGCCGTCTCGTCGCCCTGAATCTCCGCCATCGCGCGCTGGGCGCGGTTCATCGTCGTCTCGCGCTCGAGGTGGTGGAGGTCGAGGGTGTAGTCGTCCTCGAGTTGGAACTCGGACCCGTAGACGAACTCCGTCAACTCCTCGTCGAGGCCGTAGGCAAGGAACTGGGCTTTCATCTGTTCGGCGGTCTCCCGGATGTCCTCGAAGGACCCCTTCTCGTTGAGGTAGGCGTGGACGTCCGCTAGGAGGATGACGACCTCCATGCCCGCTTCCTGCAGATCGATGAGTTTGTTCGCGGTGAGGAGGTGTCCCAGATGAAGCACGCCGGAGGGCTCGTAGCCGACGTAGGCCCGCTTTCCCGCGGGGTCCTCCGCGAGGTCACGGATTTCCTCGTCGGTGACGACCTCCTCGGCGTTTCGCGTCAATAACTCGTAGGCGTCCATGTGTGACAGGAACCGGAGGAGGAATTTATACCTCCTGAAAGGCACTCGGTCGGCTGTCTCGTCCGTCATCGTCTCGAGCGTCGACGGGTTTGCGGAGCGTGAGCGGATACTCGAGTGAGCGATGGAGTTCGGTATTCAGATTCGCATAGTATAGAGATCACTTTCGAGATTCTTCTAAATCCGCCGCATCACTCTCGCCCAGCAAGTCTTCGAATATCGTGCCCAAGAAGGCCAACTACCGATTACTTCTCAAACTGGCTCAATTAGACAGTGCCGCTAGGATACTTCATCCACTATTTCAGATATCACTCCAACAAATATGAATATTAACAATGATAGTGAAAAGAATATAAATATTAATTCTGAATAGACTCCACTTATTCCTAGCTCATCTGCTATCAGGGTATATGCAATCATTGCAAGGATTGTATCCCTCGTCTCCATGTCTTTGGATAGATGTCACATATATTTGAATTTTGTGTAAACAAGTCATATGACAGTTATACTTGTGAGGGACACACCAACTGAGTGTTTCTCTCCCAGGAGTCTGCGATTTAGAACGGCTCCAGGGCTGACTCGACCCGGTTGCGCACCCTGCTCGAGCATTCGCCGACCAAGGCTCCGGCATCGCCGATGTGTACGGCGGGAGCTACAAGTCACCCGACCGAATCCGTTCCTCGGCCGCCTCGAGCGCGCGTTCCCGGTCGAAGTCCGCGACGATTGCCCGGAGGTCGGCCTCGTCGGCGTCCGCGAGTTCGCGGGCGTGCTCGGTGATGGTCGGCACCGCACGAATGATGTTGTCGACGACCGGCACGTCCGCCACCTGCGGCGAGCGCGACAACGGGTTGAGGTCGATGACGATCTCCGTTTTCCCCATTTCGTCCAGCGCTTCGGCCCGGTCGCCGTCCTCGAGGGGCACGAGCACCACGTCGGCCGCGTAGATCCCGTCGGCGTCGACCTTCGATCGTTCGTGGTCTAGGTTCGGGATTCGGGCATCGGCCTCGAGCCCCTTCACGTCGTCCGCGCCGTGCTCGCGGAGGTGCTCGGCGATGGCTTCGATCCGGTCTGGCGTGCGGTTGAAGAGGTTGACCTCGAGGTCGGCATCGACGGCGTCGGCGAGGGCGGCCATCTCGCCGGGGACCAGCGCGGCGACGTTGCCGTTGATCGAGAGCACGGGCCGGTCGGCGAGCAGGAGGTGGGCGGCGGCGGCCCGCTCCGCCGCGTCGGCGCTCGGAATCGTCTCCTCGCCCAGCAAGTAGTCGAAGGCGCTGCCTCGTCCCTCGGCGTGCATCCCCTGGAGGTGCGTGATCCCCTTCTCGACGCCCGCCTCGATCCGGTGGCGGGTCAGCAGGTCCTGATATCTGGGATGCTCCTCCGGAATCTCCTCCTCCGTTTCGATGTCGGCGGAGACGCTGTCGTAGTCGCTCACGAGCGATTACTGGTGGTAGTCGATGAAAAACGACCCGATCGCTCGACGCGCGAGCCACCGGTCCGACCGACCGCTCGCGTGGGCCCGTGCCTACGATAGCACTGAAAGGTCGAGCGGAACCCGAAAAGCGGCGTCCGTCCTTACTTCAACACCGCACCGGCGGGATGTGTCGCACAGACCGACGGCTCGTATCCGGCGTCGGAGAGCCCCGTTCCGAGCGCGAAAACCGTTTCGCCGAGCATCGCCATCGACGCCTGTCCGCCCGCCTCCGACACCTCGGCGATCGTCTCCGTCACCCGTTCGGTGAGCAGGCCGGCGTCGCGTGCGAACAGCCGCGAGGCGTACATGAACGACAGCAGCGTCGGCTCCTCGACGACGCGAGCGAGCGCCTCCTTCCCGGCAGCCGTCAGCGCCTCGGTGTCGCCCGAGAGCACGTCCGCCGTCGAGAGTTCGCCGAACGAGACGTACTCGACGCGTGCCCGCGAGGGAATCGCGTCGAGTTTGTTGTCCTGTGGGCCACCCGGCTCGAGGCGGATCGGAACGCCGCCGTGTGCCTGTGCGACCACGTCACCGAGCCCCGTCCCGGCCTGCACCTCGGCACCGTGGGCGATCGTGACGAGTTCGTTCGCGGAGAGTTTGCGCTCGAAGACGCGGTTCGCCGCGAGCGCCGTCCCGAGCGCCATCGCTCCCGAAACGCCGAAGCCGGCCCCGATCGGAAGATCGGCGGCGGCCTCGACGCGGGCGGTCGCATCGAGCGTCTCGAGAACGGTCGTCACCGGTTCGACCTCGGCTTCCGTCCCGTCGAGAACGACCGTTGATTCCGTCGCCGGTTCGACCGATACCTCCACACCGTCCGTGAGCGTCAGTCCCGCCCCCCGTGAGCCGGCTTTCGTCGGGTCCTCGTCCGGGTGGGCACTGAAAAACCCCGTCACGTGACCGGGGACGAACGCCGTCGCCTCCTCGCGCATTACGCCCCCCGTTTCGGGCCGAGCGATATAACGTTGAAGATTCCCCGCGACACGTTCGGCCGTCCCAGAGAGGGCAGACGTCTCTCGCTCGAGTCTCCCTTGAATGGGCTCTCTCGAAGCGGCAAGCGCAATCGGAGTCGGAGGGGAAAATAGCCACGAGCAGGCAGCCACTGCCATGAGTGTCCGATTCGTACCGTCAATACAGGCGGACGGGGCCGGCTGTTCTCCCGCCTCGGACTCCTGGACGAGTCGGTTCCTTCGTCACGCCTCGCCGACTCCCGGAGAGTGCCTTACGGGCTCAGCCGCTGTCGATCTCGCGGGAAGAGGACGGCTTCTCGGATGTTGTCCAGTCCGAGGATCGTCATGATCAGGCGCTCGCCGCCGAGGCCGAAGCCGGCGTGGGGCGGCATGCCGTACTTGAACATCTTGGTGTAGTACTCGAACTGGTCGGGATCGAGGCCCTGCTGTTCGAAGCCCTCGATGAGCTTCTCGTGGCGGTGTTCGCGCTGGCCGCCCGAGACCAGTTCCATGCGCGGGTGCATCAGGTCAAAGCCGGTCGACAGCTCCGGATCGTCGTCGTGGTCCTTGATGTAGAACGGCTTGATCTCGCTGGGCCAGTCCGTGATGAAGTAGTGGCCGCCGACGTCCTGCCCGAGTGCCTCCTCGGCCGCTGTCGAGAGATCGTCGCCCCAGACGAGTTGCTCGTCGAGTTCGCCCGTCGCGTTGATGCGCTCGATGGCGTCCTCATAGCTGATGCGCGGGAAGGCCTCGTCGGGCACGCCGAACTCGTCTTCGAGGCCCAGCGCCTCGAGTTCGTCGGCGCAGTTGTTCTCGACGGCTTCGTAGGCGGCGCGGACGACACCCTCGACGACATCCATGGCGTCGTTCTGATCGCAGAACGCGCCCTCGAAGTCGATCGAGGTCGCCTCGTTGAGGTGCCGCGGCGTGTTGTGTTCCTCGGCGCGGAAGATCGGACCGATCTCGAAGACGCGCTCGACGTTCGAGCCGGCGATGAGTTGCTTGAACAGCTGGGGCGACTGGTTCATGAACGCTTCCTCGCCGAAGTAGGTGATCGGGAAGAGTTCGGTGCCGCCCTCGGTCCCGGTCGCGACGATCTTCGGCGTGTTGATCTCCGTGCAGTCGAACGTGCGGAACTGCTCGCGAACCGCACGCAGGATCTCCGAGCGGATCTCGAAGACGGCCTGCACCTCGTCCTTGCGCAGGTCGAGGGTACGGTTGTCGAGTCGCGTCGAGAGGTCGGCGTCGACTTTCCCCGAGGGATCGAGCGGCAGTTCGGGGTCGGCGGGCGCGATGACCTCGACGGACTCGGGCGTGACTTCGACGCCCGTCGGCGCGC
Source organism: Natrinema gari JCM 14663 (assembly GCF_000337175.1). Classification (GTDB taxonomy): domain Archaea; phylum Halobacteriota; class Halobacteria; order Halobacteriales; family Natrialbaceae; genus Natrinema; species Natrinema gari. The sequence goes on from NZ_AOIJ01000041.1 coordinate 70,746, forward strand.
GCGGTTCCTCCTCGACCGCGCCGGAGACCGTGACGACGCTCTCGCGCGAGGCGTCGAGTCCTGTCTCGACTAAGTCATCGTCCATCTCGTCTTTCTCGAACTTGATCTGGATCTTGCCGGTAGTATCCCGGAGAATCAGGAACGCGATGCCACCGAGATCGCGGATCTCGTGGACCCATCCGGCGACCGTCACGTCGTCGCCCGGCTCGGCGTCGGCAGTGTAGGTTCTATCCTGCATACCACCCGATTCACGCAGGCGGAACTTAAGCGCAGTCGTTCGCGCCGAGGGGCTCCCGCCGATCCTCACCGCGTCCGATCCGCAGTGTGCCGTCCGGCAACGCTCGACATCGGCCCCTCGGCGGCGGGAAACCGTTTTGCCGAGCGGGCCGAGTACCCGCGTATGGACGATCTCGAGCGACTCGCCGACGCGATCCGACGTGCAGACACGGTCGTCGCCGTTACCGGTGCTGGACTCTCGGCTCCCTCGGGTGTCCCGACGTTCCGCGGCGACGACGGCATCTGGGAGCGATTCGACGAGCGGCAGTTCGCCGCCGACCGGTTCCGGCGCGATCCCGCGGGGTTCTGGGCGGATCGGGTCGCCCTCGAGCGAGCGATGTTCGACGAGGAGTACGAGCCGAACGTGGGCCACGAAGCGCTGGCCGCGATGGGTCGGGACGGGAATCTCGAGGCGATCCTCACTCAAAACACCGACGGGTTACACGGCGACGCCGTGGGAGCGGGCGGCGAGCGGCCGAGCGACGGCGACCCCGACGCCGAGACCGGGACGACCGTCCTCGAGTTACACGGCAATTCGCGGCGGGTCCGCTGTACCGACTGCGGAACCCGCCGGGACAGTGACCCGATCGTCGAGCGCGCAGCCGCGGGCGAACTGCCGCCGACGTGCGAGTGTGGGGGCGTCTTCAAGCCGGATGTCGTGCTCTTCGGCGACCGGCTTCCGGACGCCGTCTTTCAGCGGGCCCGAGCGCTCGCTCGCGAGAGCGACGCCTTCCTCGCGATCGGGTCCTCGCTCGTCGTCGAACCCGCGGCCTCGCTCCCGCGACTCGCCGCGTCAACCGGCGCGACGGTCGCCATCGTGAACCTCGAGCCGACGCCGTGTGACGGGCTCGCCGAGACGGTGCTTCGTGAGGACGTCACGGCGGTGCTGCCGCGGCTGCGGGACCTGACCACAGCGTGAGACACACCGCGTCGCGGCGGGTCACTCGACGAGTCGGTCGGCGATCAACTGTGCCTGACCGCGTCGCAGCCGCTCGCTGACGGCCTGGTTCGAGATCCCGAGTTCGGCGGCGATCTCCGACAGCTCCGTCTCGCGGGGGACCTCGAAGAAGCCGTGCTCGTGAGCGAGCGTGAGCGCCTCCCGCTGGGCGTCGGTCAGCGCGGATCGGGACCCGCAGCGGCCACCGTCGTCTCCGTCGGCGAGGCGCTGTAACTCGATCGAGACGCCTTCGCTCGCGAGGAACTCGTGATAGCGGCCGAACGCGTCGCGATCCGGAAAGCGCATTTCGACCGCCCAACTGCCGTTCGAGCCATGACACGCGAGTAACTCGCCGCCGGCGTCGACCCACTCGCGGTACGCATCGATGACGTCCGTCTCGCTGCGCTGTAGTCGGTACAGGACCCCACGATCGGTTTCGCCGAGGCGTTCGAACTCGTCGATCGTATCGTCGTCGGCGAGCGTTCGGACGAGTCCCTCGTGGTCACGATACTGCATTCGACAGAACGCGATAGGGCGAGCGGGATCGAGGGCGTATTGGCGCTCGAGTTCGATCTCGATCGACGGCAGCGCCTCGAGGGTCGGCCCGAGGGCCAGCGCCGGCGACGACGCGTCGAACGCGGCGAGGAGGGTCATGCCCGTTCATGGGCCGCGAAACGACAAAACAGTTGAGGCCATGGTCACGTGTGCCGGCCGGTCGGAACGGCTCGCGGACTACGCGTCGTTGGCCGCGTCGACGGTGTCTCGAACTGCTCCGATTCCCTCGTCGTGTGCGAGATCACCGACGACGACCACGTCGGCGTACTGGGCCATCGTGTACGCGGAGTCGTAGTCGTGGATTCCACCGCCGTAGAACAGCGTCGATTCGTCGGTCGCCTCGGCGGCGGCCTCGACGACGGCCTCGTCGCCGAGGGTGCCGGAGTACTCGACGTAGATGATCTCCTGGCCGAACATGTGCTCAGCGACCGTCGCGTACGCGCCGACGTCGTCGGCATCGAGGTCGCAGTTGGCCTCGGTCAACTCCGCGACATCGGCCTCGGGGTTCATGACGATGTAGGCTTCCGTCGTCGTCCGCTCCCAGTCGAGTTCCCCCTCGAGCCGAACCCACTCCTTGTGGGCCTCGGTGATCCAGAACGGCGAGCCGGCGTTGAAGACGGTCGGAATGAGATAGCCGTCCAGTGCGTTGTCCTCGAGAACGACCTCGGGGTTCGAGGGTTCCTGGTAGAGTGCGACGTCGTGTTCGGCGCAGGCCTCGATGACCGCACTCATGTTCTCCTCGGTGATGCCCATGGTCCCGCCGACTTCGATCGCGTCGGTGCCGGTCGCACAGAGATCGCCGTAGGTCACGCCCTCGGGGAGCTCCTTGTCCGGGTCGATCTTGAGAATGTGGTTCCAGTCGTCCCAGGGGGTAGTCATACCGCGTCGTTTCCCGACAACCAGCAAAAGCGCTACGAAACGCCCACGTCCCGCGGGTCGCGCATCGCGTCCGGCCACGCCTCGGCCCGCCGGCGGTCTCCACCCCGAACGGGAGCCGACGGTGGCCGATTTCGGGTCTCGTCGAGTGGCGCTCCCGCGGCCAGCGCGCGACGGTGCGGTGTCTGGGCGTGAACCGGTGTCGATGTCCGGTGGCGCGCCTACAGTTGCTCGGCGCTGACAGCTCGCATCGAGCTATCGTTCTCGACTTCCCAGATCCGGAGCACGAGGTGTGCCTTACAGTAGTACTCGGCGGTCTCGAGACCAGTTCGTCCGTTCTCGAGGACGAGCTGGCACGTGCCCCCGTTCGAACACTCTGGTGAATGTTCACACATTTGAACTCGGTTCGTCTACTCGTCTCGGCGTCAAGGCTCTGTCGGTGAATGCGTTCGGCCCTCGTGACCGATTCGGGAGCCGGGTCGCGGTTGGACGGCCGCTCCCCGAATCGGTCGCCGACGACTGCGGTCGGGCCCTAGATCCCCTGACTCATCAGATGGCTCCGCAACACGTCGGCCTCCTTGTTGCCCGCGCCGGTGTTGACGATGACGACCGTCTCCGAGCCGTCGAACGCGCCGCGCTCCGCGAGTTCCCACGCCCCGCTGGCGGCCGCTGCCGCGCTCGGGATCAGTTCGAGCCCTTCTGCCTGGGCCACCCGCGCGGCGGACTCGAGGATATCCGGGTCCTCGGTCGCGACCGCGCCGCCGCCGCTCTCGCGGATCGCCTCGAGTACGCGCGGACTCGCCGCCGGATCGGCGATCTCGAGTTCGCCACAGATCGTGTCGGGGTGGTCGACGGAGCGGTGTTCGTCGCGGTCCTCGTCGACCGCCTCGACGATCGGCGCACAGCCAGCCGCCTGCGCGGCGTAGAGTGCGGGACGATCGTCGGTGATCCCGAGGTCGCACAACTCACGTGCGGCTTTGGCGAGTCCGACGAGCCCGGTGCCGGCCCCCGTCGGGTATGCGATGACGTCGGGAACCGTCCACTCGAGTTGTTCGACGAGTTCGTAGAACAGCGTCTTCACGCCCTCGTGGCGATACGGCGTCTCGAACGACCGGAGCGAGTACCAGTCGTCGTGTTCCGCGATCCCGTCGGCGAACGCGTCGACGGCGTCGCCGTAGCGGCCGCCGACGACGTTCATGTCCCCGCCGTGGACGTTGACCATGGCCTTGTTGGTAAAGCCGGATCGCGAGGGAAGGTAGGCGTGGGTGTCGAGCCCCGCACGGGCCGCGTAGGCCGCGACGGCCTGAGCGCCGTTGCCCGGCGAGGGAAGCGCGACATCGCTTGCGCCGTGTTGGGCGGCCGCGCTGACAGCCACTGACGCACCGCGGTCCGCGACCGACCCCGTTGGGTTCCGACCCTCGTCTTTGATCAACACGCGCTCGACGCCGAGTTCGGCGGCCAGGTCGGGGCAGTCGACCAGCGCCGTCGCCCCCTCGTTCGTCGTCACCGCCGACTCGCGGGCAACGGGGAGCAGTTCCGCGTAGCGCCACTGCGAGTCGAAGGGGCGGTCGGCGAGCGTCTCGCGGTCGAGGGCGATCGCGTCGTAGTCGTAGCTCGGATCGAGCGCGCCGCCACAGTCCGGACAGTGATGGGACACGGCGGCGTCGACGGTCGCCCCGCAGTCGACACACTCGAGCCCGACGAAGGCGTCTGTCGGTTCCATACGCGACCCTTCGGGGCGGCGAACTAAGGGTTGTCCATCGGCAGCGCGACGCCGACGGATGCGTAGCGAGTGCCGACCTCGGCATCGAGCGCAGCGGCCGCTACGCCGTGAGCCGAGAAACCGACAGAATCGAACGGGAGAACGGAGAGATCAGTTGTCGCCGGACTTCGACTGCCACTCGTAGCCGCGTCGTTTGGCGGACTTGCCGAAGCCACACGACGAGCACTCTTTCTTCTTCGTGTGGTACGATTTCTCACCGCAGCGACGACACTTCGTGTGGGTCGTCTTGTTCTTCTTTCCTTGGCTCGGGGTTCCTGCACCAGTCATGGAGTGATCGAAACGACGTTATCGCCGCGTATAATGGTTGTGTCTTCGGCCGGTGGCTCCTCCTCGACGTTGCCCTCGACGGGGATCATCACGTCCTCGAGCACCAGATTCATGTGTTGGTCGTAGCCGGCGAGGTCGCCGACGTACTCGTCGCCACTCTTGAGTCGAACTGTCACGCGGTCGCCGAGTGACGCCTCGAGGACGTCCAGCGGTCGTCCACTCATACGCAACACCGCAGGTGACGGACACTTAATCGTACCGGTCCGGAGTCCGATTTCGGTGGAAGAGAGCCGATACCGTACACCGTGACCGAGAGCGGCACGGAACGGGATCGTCGTCCCGCGATTTCGCGGCCCGGAACGGCGAAGAGACGGGGACGACGGTCCCGTAAGCAGTTCATACATCGCTCACGAGAGTACCCACTGAAAACTCACTGCGCACCTGAGCACACGACAGCTGTGCGATGAGTGTGATTCGTTTCGGATGGTCCTATCGCGGCAACCAATAGTAGCAACTGAAAGCCATTGCACACTTGATCGCACGACAGCGTTGCGATCAGTGTGTGAATCGTTTCAATTGCTACTATAACCAAACGGCTAAGTGGACACTCGTTGAGCGTCCGCCCATGGGCGACAAGAAGTTCACCCTCGTAGAGTTGCACATCGACGGCGAGACGCAGTTCGGGCTGGGTTCGATCGGCAAGGCGCTGCCGATCGGTAGTCCCGAATCGACGGCCGAGACGGATCGCGACCTGGAAACCGAGTCGGACGAAGAAGCAGCCGACGAATCGAGCGGCACCGGCAAGAGCGCCGTCGGCGCGGTGGTCGCGCTCGTCGTCCTCGTCGGCATCGCTGCCGCCGCCAAGAAGTTCCGCGGCGATGACGAGGAGCGAGACCTCGAGCCCGAGGACGAGCCAGACGTCATCGTCAACTAACCGCCCGCCGGCGACCCGTTCGATCGCGGTTCGGTCGCGGAGCGAGCCGAACGCTTTTGCGCGTCCTTCCCATACCGATACTCGTGAATCTCTATCGTAGCGCCCGGGCAGTCGCCGGGGCGTCCGGTGACGATGCGATCGACTGGCGGTCGGCCGCCGATGCCGCCAAGGCTGCGACGGACCCCGGCTCGCTCGACCTCGAGTCCGGGGAGCGCGAGGCCTACGCCCGCGATGTTCGAGACGCCCGGACGGCCGTGCGAACGGTCTCGGGCGTCGACTTCGACGTCCCCGAGACCGTCGAGATCCAGAACCGCCACCACTGGATCGACGCCAACGTCGCCACGTTCGAGCGCGTCATGGGAACGCTCGAGGCACACACCGGGGCGTTCCCCGGCGTCGCCCGGACGATCAATACGGGAACGATGACCGTCCTGCTCTCCTTCCTCGGGCGGAACGTCCTCGGCCAGTACGATCCGCTCCTCCTGGCCGATGCCCCCACCGACGACCACGCGTTGTACTTCGTCCGCCCGAACATCCTCAACGCGGCCGCCACGCTCGACGTAGACCCGGATCGGTTCCGCCGCTGGATCGCCTTCCACGAAGTCACTCACGCCGCCGAGTTCGGGGCCGCGCCGTGGCTCTCCGGCCACCTCGAGAGCCGGATGGAAGACGGCATCGCGACGCTCTCGAAGGGGTCGTTCGATCGGGACGCCTTCCGCGACCTCGACGCCGCGATGACCGTCGTGGAGGGGTACGCCGAACTCCTGATGGATCACGCCTTCGACGACGAGTACGAGGACCTCCGACGGAAACTCGACGAGCGCCGGCAGGGCCGAGGACCGCTCCAGAAGCTGTTCCGTCGCCTGCTCGGTCTCGGACTCAAGGAGCGTCAGTACGAACGCGGGAAGAACTTCTTCGAGCACGTCGTCGCTGTCCGCGACCTCGAGACGGCGAGCCTGGTCTGGGAGGGGCCCGAGAACCTGCCCAGCCACGACGAACTCGATGCGCCGGGGACGTGGATTCGGCGCGTCGGTCGCTGACCGAACGCGATTCGGTCCGGACCCGGCGTCCGTTTTGCCCGCGAGGGTGGCCGTTCGTGTGCTGAACTACTGGTCGTCCCACCGCGATCACTCAGGTCGTAATCCAGACCAGGTACCAGAGCAACGCCCCACCAGCGGCGAGACCGCCGAGTATCGCCGCGCCAACCACCGGCAGGGTGGCGTCGCCCTGAAGAGCGACCAGGCCGCCGGAGAGCCCGACCAGCAGAACGAAGACGGCCTTGAGTTGACTGGCCCCCGCAGTCGAACCGCTCGAGCGCGCGGCGTCGCGTCCGGGACCGCGATCCCGGCTCATAGCTCGTGGGGCGCGCTGACGTGCAGTGTGACGAACTGCCAGGCGCTTGCAGCCGGGTCGTCGGACTCGTCCCGTTCCACCAGCGTTCCGCTCCACCGACTGTCGAACCGGTGGCGGTCGCCGGTCGCCGTCGCCGTCCAGGCCATCGTTACCTCGTCGGCGACCGTCGCGAACCCGTCGCGATCGGTGACGGTGAGCCCCCGACTTTCGACGACCCACGCCTCGGTCGTCTCGGTCTGTTTCTCGAGGGCTGCGGCGACGGCGTCACCGCCGAACAGGGATTCACTGATGCCGAACTTGACGGTCGAATCGGCGTCCGAAAAGTAGGGCGTAAGCGGGTCGCCGTCGCGGAGTGCGTCGTAGTAGTCGCGGACGACGGCCTCGGCGCTCGCACGCGGTGACATGGTACAACCCTCGGAGCCCGCTCCCAAAGAGTCATCGGACGCAGGCGCAGGCGACGAGTGCGGGACAGGCGCTGGCGGCGACCCGCCGAGTCGGACCCGCTCACATGAAGCCGCGATCGACCTCGTCGGTCTCGATCAAGTCCTCGAGTTCCGCGTTCAGCAGGTCGTCGGCCTCCTCGAACCGCTCGGCGAGGTCCTCGAGTTCGTCGGGTCGGTCGTACTGATCGTACGCCATGGGCCCGAACGCGGGGCTCTCCATGGCCGCCATCACGTCGTCGAACAGGTCCTGCGGCCGCGTCGGCGCGTCCGCGTGGGTCTCGAGGACGGTCTCGAGGCGCTTCCCGACCGTCTCGGCTTGCGCCTCGTCGTCGGGCGGTGACTGGACCGCAAAGCGCCCGCCGGAATCGCGGTCGGGCATGAACGCGCCGATCTCGTCGTCGAGACTGCGGGCGACTCGCGTGCCGACGCCCCGTACCTCGAAGGGGTTCTTCGCGTACGTTTTCAGGAAGAAGACGCCGGCTCGGGGATGCGCGAGGTACATGTCTTCGCCGACGCCGCCAGCGCGGTCACCGGCGACTGCGCGCCAGTTCTCCGGATCGACGCTCCGTTCAGTGACGTCTTCGAGTACGTCCTGCCACTCGCGAATCCGCATGCCCGACGGTTCGGCCGCCGGCAGAAAGAACGTATCGATTGCGATGAAAGACGCCACAGCGATTCTGTTGGTCGGGAAAACGACCGATCCGAACCAAAAGGAATACGACCGCTCCCCCGTCAGGAACCGTAACCGACGCTTTCCCTATGTCCGTCCGCCACTCACTCTCGCTCGTCGAACTGTTTCGCGCGACGCCGGTCAAGAGCGCGCTGCTATCGCTCGCCCCGGTCACGCTGGCGCTCGGCCAGTTATGCAATAGTTACGTCAACGGCGTTTCGCCGGCCGTCTCCATCGCGTTCGCCGTCGTCATGATCGGCTTCGCCGTCGTTGCGATGGGACACCACGCCGCCGAGCACCGCGTCCACCGACTCGAGACCGAGTACGGTCCGGAGAGGATCTAAGCACCCGGTCCGGTCTCGGTCGCGACGGCTCTGGCTTCGCGGGCCTCGTAGGCGGTGTAGCCGGCCAGTCCGGCGATCAGGAGCCCGGTCGCGAGGGTGCTCCAGAACAGCCCGCCGCCCATCCCGAGGAGCGCGGCCGAAACGATCAGCCAGACCCCGAGGATGGCGATCAACGACGCGATACCGGTGCTTATCGGGACGTCGTTGGTCACCCGGTAGTAGTTGTAGCCGGCGGCAGCGAAGACGGCGAGGCCGACCAGTACGTCGTTCCACAGCGGTGCCGGAGCCGTCCGGAAGACGAACACGGAGAGTGCGACCCACGCGCCGAGGACGGCGACAAGCAGGCTGATGACCGACGCTTTGCGCCGCCCTTCCGCGGTTGCGACCTGCATCGGCTCATCGCGCGGATCGCGGTCGCCGGCACGCTCCCCGTCGCCGGCACCGGTCCCGGAATCGATGTCTGTGGTCGCCTCTTCGGGCCGGTTCGTCGGCCCGTCACTCGCCCCGGCCCCGAGATCGGCCTCGGACTCGTCGCTCATCCGACGATCGTCGCCGTTCGGGTCACTCATGGCATCGAGCGTACGACTCGGGGTCTCAAAAGCACCGTGTCCGTTCCAATCGTTGTGGTGACTCGAGGGAAACCGAAACCGTCGGTAAATCCGGTTTACCGACTCGGTGTGTCGCTCGTCCGCCCGGGCCGGAGGCCGGACCGGCGGCGATCGTGCGGGCTGTGCCGACCGATAGCGTTTTTGATCGCTCGCTCGTGACGATAGCTGTGCACGTACGCGGAACCGTCGCGGGCGAGGTCGACGTGCGGTCGGTGACCACGAGCTACGGCGAGAGCGATCTCGCCGAAGTCCCCCTTCGACGGGGCGACGACACGCCGGCCGGCGACGCATCCCGCGCTCGAGGCGACGGTGGAACGGCCACGCTCGCGGACGGCCACGAGACCACGACGGTGACGCTCTGGAACAAGTGGACCGAATCGGCCGAACTGCTCGAGCCCGGGATGGACGTGCTCGTGACGAACGCCAAAGAAGAGGAGTACGACGGCGAGACCCAGTACGCGACGACGGGGGACTCCTACGTCGTCGTCGAACCCTCCTTCCTCGTGAGCGTAACGTCGATTCGCAACTGGGTCGAGTGCCCCCGGCTGTACTACCTGAACAAGCTCTCCGGAGTGCCGCTGAACTACCCGGTAGTGAAAGGAACGCTGGTCCACGAGGTCTTCGGCGACCTGTTGCGCGGGCGCGACCTCGAGGAATCGATCGCGGCCCGCGTCGAGGAACGAGGACTGCAACTGGGGTTGCTGGGCGAGACGGCCGACGCCGTCGCCGAGGATGTCCGAGAGAACGCGACGGCGATCGAAGGCTGGCTCCAGCAGGGCCGGTTGGACGAGTCGGAAGACGAATGGCGCTCGGAGCAGTTGCTCATCAGCGAGACGTTCGGCATCCGCGGCCGGGCCGACGCCGTTCGCCGCGGGGCACCGGTCGAACTCAAGACCGGCAAGAACCTCAAGAAGGAACCGCGGTTCAAGGACAAGGTGCAGGCCGCCTGTTATGCCCTCTTGCTCGAGGAACACGGCGGCGACGTCGACATCGGAACGCTGCTCTATACGAAGAACTCGGTGTTGGATCGCAACGAGGAAACCGGGGACCTCAATCCGGCAAAGGAGTTTACGATGGGCGAGGGCCTCCTGAAATACGTCGTTCGGCTCCGGAACGAGATCGCGGCCATGGAGATGGCAGGGGATATCCCGACGGGCTACGAGGCCGACGCGAAGTGCGAGTACTGCTTCGAACAGGACACCTGTATGGTCGTCTCCGGCCGACTGGAGCAGGAATCCAAGGCCGGCCGGATCGGGCGATCGCTGCCCGACGAGGAACGCGAGTACTTCGACCGCTTCTACCGGGCGATCGAGGAGGAGCGCAGGGAGATCCACCGCGAGTACGCCAAACTCTGGAAGCAAAGCGCCGAGGAGCGGGCCGACGACGACCGCGCGCTGATCGACCTCGAGTTCCTCGAGCAGCGCCCGCTCGAGGGCGGCCGGTGGGAACTGCGAGCGCGGCGACCCGGCGGCGCGAACTCGAAACTTCGCGAGGGCGATCTGGTGCTCGCGAGCGACGGCGATCCGGTTCGGGGCGAGTCCGAACTGGCGCGAATCGAACGACTCGACGACGAAGTCGTGATCACGGCCGACGAGCCGGTCGAAGTCACGCGGCTGGACGTCTATCCCTCCGAACTGACGACCGACCGACTACTCGTCGCGATGCACGACGCGCTCCTAAAAGGCGACGAGCGGCGGAAGGACATCCTGTTCGGCCGAACGGAGCCCGCCTTCGAGGACCTCGAGGAGACGTTCATCGACAACAACGAGCGCCAGAACGAGGCCGTGACGAAAGCCGTCAGCGCGGAAGACTGCGCGCTGATCCACGGGCCGCCGGGAACCGGGAAGACCTACACCATCGCACGCGCCATCCGTGCGATGGTCGACCGCGGCGAGCGTGTCCTGCTGTCGGCCTTTACCAATCGTGCCGTCGACAACGCGTTAGCGGCCGTCCTCGAACAACTCGAGGACGGCGATGCGTCGCAGACGCAAGGGACCGGAGACGGAAACGCCGTCGATATCGTCCGCGTCGGCTCCGAGAGCGGCATCCGCGACGACATGGAGCCGTACCGCCTCGAGCGAGCGGGCGATCCCGAGGACCGGGCCGCCGAACTGCGGAACGCCCAGGTGGTGGCGGCGACGACGTCGACCTGCGGCTCGCGAGTGATGAAAGAACAGGAGTTTGACGTGGCGCTGGTCGACGAGGCAGCACAGCTCACGGAACCCGGAACCTGTGCGGCGATCAACTTGGCCGAGCGATTCGTCCTCGTCGGCGACCACGAGCAGCTCCCACCGGTCGTTCGCGCCGAAAACGACCTCACCGAGTCGCTGTTCGAACGGCTCGTCGAGCGCTATCCCGGGGCAGGCGTCATGCTCGACCGCCAGTACCGGATGAACCAGCGCATTCAGGTCTTCGCCTCGAACGAGTTCTACGACGGCCAACTCCGACCCGCAACGCCCGCGGTCGCGGCGCGGACCCTGGACGATCTCGCAGGCGTTTCCCGGGACGCGCTCCCCGAACCGCTGCGAGACCCCGTCTCCTTCATCGACGTCGAGGGCGACCGGGGACAGTACACCGACAGCGAGGAGGCAGCGCGGATCGCCGCCCTGATCGAGACCTACGAGGACGCCGGCCTCGACCGCACCGACATCGGCGTCATCGCGCCCTTCCGCGCCCAGGTCTCGGAGATCTCGGCGCACGTTCCCGACGACGTCGCCGTCGACACCGTCGACCGCTTCCAGGGCTCGAGCCAGAACGTGATCATCGTCTCCTTTACCGCGACCGGCTCGCTCGAGGGGCCGATATTCGAGGACTACCGCCGGATCAACGTTGCGCTGACCCGGCCCAAGCGCGCGCTCGTGTTGGTCGGCGATGCGGCGGCGTTGGCGTCCGAGCCGGTCTACGAACGCATGCTCGAGTGGGCGAGAGCGTAGCGCGACCTCGCACGTTTACACTGAGTGAGAGCAACGAGGGGGCGGTCACCACCCCGAGAGGGATCGATAGCCGACGGCGGAACCGATGAGAGCGGTCACCCGGCACGGCGAGACAGACATCCGCGTCGACGACGGTCCCGAGCCGGGGATCGTCACTCCGACCGAGGCCGTAATCGAGAGCACGGCGACGCGGAAATCAGTCGTCTACGCCGACGAGTAGTCGACTTTTCCTTCCGCCTCGCTCATGCGAATCCAGTACAGCCGCGTGTACGGCAGGTGGATGACGCCCTCGCCCTCGAGTCGAATCCGGACGCCCTGGACCCGTCCCGAATCGGTGATCTGGTCGGCGTCGATCTCCGTCGACCTCGTTCCGTCGGGGCTTTCGTACGCGATGGTTGCCATGTCTCTAGGTCCAACCGCATGTCAATAAGTCCCAGCCACGAATACGCACGTAGAACGGGGCCGCGATCGTCGGAGCGCGATCGACACTGGTCTCCCGTGGCGTGGTCGCCGGCGGCCAGCGCTCACGCCTCGCTGTCCACCCGTTCCCAGAGGGGATAGAGGTCGTCCGCGATCGGTTCGGTGACCGACTCGCCGTCGAGACTGAGTGCGGGATCGCTCCCGTCGCAGTCCCGGACCGTGCCGATTTCGGCGGCCGCGAGTCCGGCGTCCGCAAGCGATACAAGACAGTCGTCGACCGCGTCCGCGGGGACCGTCGCGAGTAACGCACCGGAGCCGAAGATCCGGAGCGGGTCGACGCCGGCCGCCTCGCACAGCGTTGCGGTCGCATCGCGGATCGGGACGGCGTCGCGGTCCACCGCGAGCCGAACGCTCGAGGCGCGGGCGACCTCGAGCAGGCCGGCCGCGACGCCGCCTTCGGTTGGATCGTGCATCGCAGTCGCGTACTCGCGGACGATCCGGGCCTCCGGGGCGACGCTGATTTCGTCGAGGAACCCCTCGGCGCGCTCGCGGACTTCGGGATCGACGTCGAGTTCGTCGCCGAAGTCGGCCGCGAGGATGGCTGAGCCTTCGATCCCCGCCGCCTTGGTGAGGATCACGGCATCGCCGGGCGCTGCGCCGCCGGTCGGAACGAACCGATCGGTCGCCCCCATCGCCGTCAGCGAGAGCAGCGGCCGCTCGAGTTGGTCGACGTACTCCGAGTGGCCGCCGACGATCGACGCGCCGACCTCGCGGGCGGCCGCATCGAGGTCGTGGGAAATCCCCTCGAGCAGGGAGCGACCGGAGTCGGTGCTGGCGGCGGTGTCATCGCCGTCGGCCGCGTTGGTGTCGGCGCTCGGAAGCAAGACGACGGCCGTCAGCCAGCGCGGGTCCGCCCCCGAGACGGCCACGTCGTTAGTGGCGACGTAGACGCCGAGTTCACCGACCCCCTCGGCGGCCAGCGAGATCGGATCGGAGCTAACCACGAGCGTGCCCTCGCCGTCGGGCCAGTCGATCGCGGCGGCATCTTCGCCGTCCGCGGGGCCCTGTACAACCGTCTCGTCGCTCTCGGCCGCCCCCGTCCGCTCGAAGACGTGTGTCAGCAGCTCGTCCGGACTCACCTTCCCGGGCATACCACGAACTGGGTCGATGCGCGGTTTGTAGCTGTCGGAGCACACGCTGTTCGAGGAGCGGCGGACGAGAGGCTGGCACGCGAACCGATTCTCGTCCGGTTCGAGCACGGACACTGGTGTGCGACGACGGCGCAGTGATCGGAACGCCACCCCAGCACGCTCTGCCGGACAGCGACGTCCGAGACAGAGAACCTGTCAGGCGTCCGTTAGTCGGGAAGGGGCGGCCACGTCGTTGCGACCGTTTCCTCGATGAGCGACGTTTGAGCGCGGCGAAGTCGCTCCGAGACCGCGGACGCCGAGATGTCCAACTCCGTCCCGATCGCTTCCAGAGACGTCCGTCGAGGCACGTCGAAATAGCCCATCTCGTAGGCCGTTCTGAGCGCCTCACGTTGGCGATCGGAGAGGCCATCGCCGGGCGGTTCGGATGCACCGTCGTGAGTGAGCCGGTGCAATCGAAACCCAGCGTTCTGTTGCCAGAACGACGAGAATTCGTTGAACGCCGCTCTGGTAGCAAACCAGCCGGACTGACGCCACCCGTCGGGAGTCACTTCGATCCGTTCGATAGTGGCTTCAACGGTGGCAAGTGCCTCGAGTCCGGCAAGGTCGTCGATGTGGTCACCGAGTTGGTCCGCGAAACTGAGTGCCGGGACCGCCTGATATCGTCGCGTGGAGTCAGCCGTTCCGATCACCGTCCATTCGCCGACATCGTCGGCGTCAGTCAAGGCCGCCTCGACTGCCGTCCGTGAACCGCCCGTCACAGTGGTGATAAACAGTGGCCGGTCACCGTGATTGAATTGAAGTGCGAGAACGATCGTTGCCTCGGGTGCTGCCCTCGCAACTCCGACGAGCGGAAGTGCATCGCAGTAGATATCGAACTCCGCGACGAGACTCATACCGCATCGCTTTCCTCCGTGTCAATGGACGTATCGAAACGGCAGTCGTCTTTCCCCTGCCCATTTAAAACCCACCATCACTGAGAGAACTGCTTAGCCCGGTCCGCTCCGAACGCGGTGATGCATGCAGACGACACAGTCCGACGCTGGAATCGAAGTCACGTACGAGCGCCACGGCGATGGGCCACCGCTGATCCTCCTTCACGGTGGAATGGCCCCCAGAGAATACTGGCAGCCCGTTATTCCACACCTAGACGGATACACCGCGATCGTCCCGCAACGCCCGGGATTTGGAACGTGTCTCGACGATCGATCCGAGATAAGCCCCGATGACGTGTTGCAACGGGAAGTGGAATACGTGCGCACACTCGTCGACGCGTTCGACGAGGAGCCGATCCTCTTCGGTCACTCCTTCGGCGCACTCACCGCGATCGAAGCTGCGACGAACGCAGCAGTGACGGCGGTCGTCGCGTATGAACCGGCGATCCTGCCCGACGATTACCGACCGGACGCCGACCTCGCAGACCGGATGCAGACGCTCATCGACGCGGGGAAACGACGTGAGGCGGTGAAGCGGTACATCGAGCTGGTCCTCCACCCCGACGGGATCGACGACCTCGACGCGTGGCTCGCAGAGTGGCCGGTCTGGCCAGCGTGTACGGACCTCGCCGAAGAGGTCCTCCGGATGAACCGCGCTGTCGAGCAATATCGCCTTCCGAACAGCCTGGATGTTGCCGCCCCCGTACTCGTCTTGACCGGCACCGACGGCCCCGGGTTTCTCCGAGAGAGCGCCCGCGCGACCCACGATGCGATCCCACACAGCCGCCTCGTCGAGTTCGACGGTGTGAGCCACAGTGGCCCCGGCGAAGCACCGGACGTAATCGCTGCAGAAATCGACTCCTTCCTGCGGACGCGATAGCAGTTCGCAGCCGACGCAGCTCCGAGGGGGAGCCGAACCCCCGTTTCGAACCGGTTCAGGCGTTGGGTGCGACCGCTTTCATCGTCTCGCGGACCTGCCCCTCGTCGGCCCCGCGCGGGAAGCTAACCGCGATAGCGTCGAGGCCGTCGACGGCCTCGTAGGCCTCGAGTTTCTCGCGGACGGTTTCGGGATCGCCGGCCGCACAGAGATCGTCGAGGATGCTCTCGTCGACCAGTTCGAGGGCGTGTTCGCGGTCGCCGTCCTGCCAGGCGTCGTGGATGTCGGTGGCCTCGTCGTACCCCTGTCGCTCGAGGGCGTCGCGGTAGAACGTGCCCATGCCGCCGATGTAGAAGCCGATGTGCTGGCGGGTAAGGCGACGGGCTTCGGCGGGATCGTCCAGCGCACAGCAGGTGACGCCCGTGGTAACCTGCACGTCGTCGGGATTGCGGTCGCCGAGTTCGGCACCGCGTTCGATGTCCTCGAGTCGATCTTGCGTCCCGTCGGGGGTGAGCATGATGCCGTGCCAGCCGTCGGCGAAGCGGCCCGCGAGTTCGACCGCCTTCGGCCCCATTCCGGTCACCTCGATCGGTGGCGTCGTCTCCGGCGGGTCACAACGCAGGCGAAAGCCCGAGAGGTCGAAGTCCTCGCCATCGTAGTCGACTGGCTCGCCGGAAAGCACCTGCCGGACGATCTCGACCGTTTCCCGGGTGCGCCTGAGCGGGTTGCCGTACTCCATGCCGTGCCAGTTCTCGATCACGGCGGGGCCGCTCGGGCCGAGCCCCAGTCGGAACCGGCCCTCGGAGAGTTCCTGTAGCGTCGCCGCCGTCTGCCCCAACAGGGCCGGCGACCGCGAGTAGGTGTTGAAAATGCTCGAGCCGATGTCGATCGAGTCGGTACGCTCGGCCATCGCAGACAGGACGGTGACGCCGTCCCGGCCCCACGTCTCGGGGAGCCAGGCGCAATCGTAGCCGCCATCCTCGGCGGTCCGTGCGTAGTCGACGATCGAGTCGATCGTCGGCTGTGCGGCCACGGGCAGGTGGACATCTCTGTCAGTCATCGTCGGACACAGACGGAGCGGGGCCTTTTGGGTGTATGGGAACCGGGAGTCCGAGGACGATCGTTTACCGACGGGATTCGGACGAGACACGTCTCAGTCCGGAACGGGTCTCAAACCGCTTCAGTGCCGTCCGGTTTCGGAACGTTTGAGACCCGTTGTTGGAATGAGAGACTGTGACCCGGACACGACTCTTCGCCTCCCTCTGTGGCCTCGTCTTTTTCCTCAATCTGGCCAGAGTCATCTTCGCACCGCTTCTGGACGTGTTCATCATCCAATTCGAGATCAGGGAGGCGACCGCTGGACTCATCGTGACGCTCGCGTGGGTCGGGAGTTCGTCCCTTCGTCTGCCGACCGGGTGGCTCCTCACCAAAGTCCCGAGACACTACATCGTGATCGGGTCCGGACTGATCCTCGCGGCGTCCTCGGCGATCGCTGCGACCGCAACGACGGTCCCGCGGCTCATGAGCGGGGCCTTCCTCATGGGTATCGCCTCCGGCGTCTACTTCGTCTCGGCGAATCCGCTGTTGAGCGAACTGTTCCCCTCGCGCGTCGGCCGCGTCATGGGGATTCACGGGGCCGCCAGCCAGATCGCCGCGGTGATCGCCGCGCCGTTCGTCGCGCTCACGCTCCTCGTCGACTGGCGACTCTCGCTGTGGGCGATCGCCGTCGGCGCAGCAGTGGTAACGGTCGCCACGTGGCTCATCGCGAGCAATACCGAGATGCCGACTGCGGGACGGGCCGATCGCAACTTCATCGCCGGCGCGCTCTCGGAGTGGCGGCTCATCGTGACCGCGCTGGCGATCGTCGGCGCACCCGTGTTCGTCTGGCAGGGCCTGTTCAACTTCTACGAACTGTACATGCAGTCGAAGGGACTCTCCGATCGGGCGGCGGGAATGATGCTCACGATCGTGTTCGCCGCCGGCGTTCCCGCGTTTTACTTCGGCGGGGACCTGGCCGACAGGTTCCCCAGAGTCCCGTACCTGCTCGGCATCGTCGGCGCGTTCGCCGCGAGCCTCCTCGCATTGACGGTAGTCGACAGCCTAATCGCGCTGGTCGCCATCACCGTGGTCGTGGGGTTCGTCGTACACGCTCTGTTTCCGGCCACGGACACGTACCTCCTCGATACGCTGCCGGATTCGACGCGGGGCAGCGCATACGCCGTATTTAGTTCCGCCTGGATGCTCACCCAAGCGCTTGGTTCGTCCGCCGTCGGCCTCTTCCTCGAGCGAGGCTACACCTACGACGCGGTGTTCAGCGGCGCGGCCCTCCTCCTCGGGGCGTCGGTCGTGGTCCTCGTCATCCTTGAGCGACGGGGCCGACTCCCGAGTTGAGCCGGGACCCTCCTCGATGGGGCCAGAATGGTACCGGCGATCCGTGAGCGGTCGCGGAAGCGGCGCAACTGCGTCGTAAACGGAGTTGCGGTGTGAAAACGCGGCCTACACGTCGTGGTCTTCCTCGATCTGCGGGACCCCCTGGACGGTGATGGTCTCGCCGACCACGTACGAGGACGCGGGGCTGGCGAGGAACTGCGTCACGTCGGCGATTTCCTCGACGGTGCCGATGCGGCGGGCGACTTCCTCGCGGTCGATGGTGTCCGCGGAGACGCCCATCTGACTCTCGACGCCCGGCGTCGCGACGAAGCCCGGCGCGATGCAGTTGACCCGCACGTCGTCGTCGGCCCACTCGTAGGACAGCGTCGTCGTCAGATTGATCACGGCGGCCTTGGCCGCACCGTAGGGACTCATCAGCGGCGAACCCCGTTGCCCGGCCACGCTGGCGAGGTTGATCACGGAACCGCCGCCGTCTTTGAGAGGCTCCGCGGCGGCGTGTGTGCAGTGATAGGTACCGTTGACGTTGATGTCCATGATCGTCTTCCAGCCGTTCGGGGAGATGTCGTCGAAGTCGGCCATGAACGAAGCGCCGGCGTTGTTGACCAGCACGTCGAGCTCGCCGAACGTCTCGACGGTTGCCTCGACGAGCGCTTCGACGGCGTCACGGTCCGTCACGTCGCATTCGACGGCCAGCGCCTCGCCGGGGCTGTCGCCCTCGTTGATCGCCTCGGCGACCGGATCGACGTTGTCCTGCTCGCGCGAACAGACGACCACGTCGACGCCGTCCGCGGCGAACCGTTCCGCGATCGACTTCCCGATGCCGCTCGAGGACCCCGTAACGAGAGCGACATCGCCGTCGACGCTGAACTGGTCGGTACTCATCTGTGATCACCGATGACTGTAGTGCGCGCCTGATTCGTTACCATTGTTAGTTCCATTCGACCATTCACAGCAACTGTTAATAAATATGGGCATAGAGACCGTACCGTGACGTGAGTGGCAATCACTGCCGGAGCGAGGTGCTCGGCGGCGTGATGACCGCCACCGCAGACAACACCATGACTCAGGACACCACCGACGACGGACCGGATCGACAGCCGGAGACCGCAGCCGGCGGGAGACTCGAGGACGATCCGCCCGGCTCCCCAGTCTCCGACGACGCCCTCGAGATCCGCGCCCACGAGACGGTCGGCTCCGTCGCGGGCGGCATGCGTCCGGAGTCGACGATCGGGAGGGCCGACCGATGAGCGGACAGGAGCGCGATGCTGACGGACCCGATGACTGGGCCGCCGTCTTCTGGGACATCGGCGGCGTCATTCTCGCGCTAGAGTCGGTACAGAGCGCCCACGCCGAGTTCGTCGCGGAACTGTGCGATCGTCACGCGGTCGACGCGACGATCGAGGAGGCGCTCGAGACGTGGCGGACGACCGTCGGGGACTACTTCCGCGAGCGCGACGGTACCGAGTTTCGGTCCGCGCGCGACGGCTACCAGCTGGCCGTCGAGACGATCGTCGGGACGGCAGTCCCGCGCGCGGAGTGGCAACCACGATTCGACGAGATCGTCCACTCGTCGATCGAGCCGGTTCCGGGCGCTCCGGAGACGATCGCGCGACTCGCCGATCGCGACCTCCACGTCGGCGTTATCAGCGACGTCGACGATGCGGCGGGTCGCGCGATGCTCGAGCGCTTCGGCGTCCGCGATCACGTCGACTCGATCACGACCTCCGAGGAAGTCGGCCGCACGAAACCCGATCCGGCCATGTTCGAGACGGCGCTCGAGACGGCCGGCGTCGCCCCAGAGCGATCCCTAATGATCGGCGACCGCTACGAGCACGATATCAAGGGGGCTGCTGACGCGGGAATACACGGCGTCGCGTTCGGGGCCGAGGCGGGACCGGCGGTCTCGTATCGGATCGAGACGCCCGAGGAGGTACTCGAGATCGTCGACAGGAAACGGGAGCGATCGGACTGACCGACCGATCCCTCCGTAGAGCTGGCTCGGAGCCCGTGCCACCATCATGAACATTGTAAAACGAAAAAGACAGCACAACTATTTTCGTTAGGCAGTGCGATTATGCTACCGTATATCATGTCGAGCGTGCACTGCGATGCAACGGCAGCCACCGTATCGATCATTCCCACGGGCGAGTCAGCCCGTCGAACGCCATGAGCGATACCTATTACGAGCGCCTCGTCGACGAGGACGCGCTGGTCGCGTATCTGTCAGCCCATCTCGGCAGCGTCGATGCCTACGAGATCGAACGCCACCAGGAAGGCCACTCGAACGAGACGCTGTTCGTCACCTGGGGTGACCGGGACCTCGTCATTCGGCGGCCGCCGCCGGGCGAAACGGCTGACACCGCACACGACGTTCTCCGCGAGTATCGCGTGACGAACGCGATCGCCGACACCGACGTGCCGGTCCCGGACCCGGTGCTCGCCTGCGAGGACCACGACGTCATCGGCAGCGACTTCTACGTGATGGAACACCTCCAGGGGGATGTCCTCCGGGAGACAGAGCCGGAGCGGTTCGCCGCCCCCGACCACCGCGCGCGCGTCGGCGAGGAACTCGTCGACACCCTGGCGACGATCCACGACCTCGAGTACGAGGCGCTCGGACTCGGCGAGTTCGGCCGCCCCGAGGGGTATACCCAGCGACAGGTCGATCGCTGGGGGAAACAGCTCACGTGGGCGTTCGAAGTCACCGAGGACGAACGCGAGATTCCGACGCTCCACGAGGTCGGCGACTGGCTCCGCGACAACGTCCCGGAGACACACCCGCACACGCTCGTTCACGGCGATTACAAGCTCGATAACGTCATGTTCGCGCCCGGTACGCCACCGGAACTCGTCGGCGTCTTCGACTGGGAGATGGCTACCCTGGGCGATCCGCGCGCGGACCTAGGCTGGATGCTCTCCTACTGGCGCGACTCGAAAGACCCCGCTCCGGAGCTTCCGGAACTGGTCACCCGCTTCATGGAACGGGAGGGGTATCCGACCCGCCGCGAACTGGTCGCCCGCTGGGAGGCCCGAACCGGCTACGAGTTCGCACACGAGCGGTTCTACCGCGCACTCGCGGTGTACAAACTCGCCGGCCTCGGCGAGATGTTCTTCCGGCGCTATCTCGAGGGCAACAGCGACGATCCGATGTACCCGAAAATGGAGGACCGCGTGCCGGCACTGGCCGCACGGGCCGAACGGATCATCGAGGGCGACGAACCGCTGTAGGGCCTCGAGTCCGCGGTTCGATTACGGTGAGAGACGAGCGAACGGACGGTGAGAGCGATAGCGCGGGACCGTCAGTTCCGCGACCCATGCGAACGGGCGCTGTGTGCCCGGAGCAGAAAGTGCCCGGAGAGTGCGTGGCGATTCCCCGCTGCCACAGTTGCGAGGCGTTCGTTTCCGTCGATACTGCTCTCAGGCAGTTCGCTCTATCGATGTAGTCGCAAGTATACATCGCCACCGTTGTTCGGAAATATCGACGGAGTCACGGTGAATACACGGCGCGACTGTGGCACGGACGACGGATCGATCTCCGTGAATCGTGTCCAGTCAGGACAGGTGAAACAGCTGTCGCAGTGACCGTTGGGAATCTCATTCCCTGTGGAAAACGGACTGCTGAATACAGTGGGTGATCTCAAGATTTTTCGAAAATGAAACACACCGGATACTGACTGCCAGTAACTATTACAGCCCCCGTCATTTAAGACCCGCTTTGTAGTGTGTTGTGGTGGCATGTCAATGCAGGCTGTCGTACTCGAAGAATTTCAAGAACCGCTCGAGGTACAAGAGGTCGATCGGCCGGAGCCGGAACCCCACGGCGTGGTTGCGAAGGTCGAGGGCTGTGGTGTCTGCCGGAGCGACTGGCACTGCTGGCAGGGTGACTGGGACTGGTTCGGCTACCGGCCAGACCCGCCGCACATCCTGGGTCACGAACCGACAGGGACGGTCGTCGACGTGGGAGACGAGGTCGAGAACATCGAGGAGGGCCAGGAGATCGCCATCCCGTTTAACTTCGCATGCGGGAAGTGTTCCCTTTGTCGCAACGGGCGGGAAAATATCTGTGAGAACCACATCGGCCTCGGCTTCATGAACGAGGCCCCCGGCGCGTTCGCGGAGGAGGTCCACATCCCCAACGGGGACATCAACGCCGTCCCGCTCCCGGATGGAATCGACGCCGAGACTGCCGCTGGCTGTGGCTGTCGGTTTATGACTTCCTACCACGGAATGGCCCACCAGGGTGACGTCGGCAACGGCGAAGACGTGGTCGTGCACGGCTGTGGTGGCATCGGCCTCTCAGCAGTCCACATCGCGAATGCATTGGGAGCGAACGTCATCGGCGTCGATCTGATGGACGAAAAACTCGCCCGTGCCGAGGACCTCGGCGCGGTGGCGACGGTCAACGCGAGCGAAGTCGACGATCCCGCAGCGGAGGTCAGGGACATAACCAACGGCGGTGCGGACGTTTCCGTCGACGCGCTGGGGATCGAGACGACCTGCCGAAACGCGGTCGACTCGCTTGGGAAAGGCGGCCGCCACGTCCAGATCGGACTCACCACCAGCGACGAACAGGGCGAGATTCCGCTCCCGACCGACGAGTTCGTCGCAAAGGAGATCGAGTTCGTCGGCTCGCTCGGGCTACAGCCGTCTCGATACTCGGAGATGCTCGATATGATCGAAACCGGCAAACTCGATCCGACGGCGTTGGTCGAAGACACGATCGACATTCATCAAGTTCCGGAAGAACTCGAGGCGATGACCGAGTTCAACACCGTTGGGATCCCGGTCTGTAACGACTTCAGTAGCTAAACTCACGATTCAGCAGCTCAAGGTGACGTTACTGGTTGATGCGAAGGTGAACGCAATTCTCGATTTACACGTAACGACGACGCGGAAACACGATAGCCAGATTGCTCCGTCGTTGATCAAGCGCAACCCCGAGGATATTGACATTCTGCTCGGTGACAAGGGCTACGACGACCAGAAGATCAGACGATTTGCCCGGAAACACGAGGTTCGGCCACTGATTAAGCATCGTGAGTTCACGTCACTCCACCGGGCATGGAACGTGCGCTTGGACGCTGATCTCTACGGTCAGCGGAGTCAATCCGAGACTGTCAACTCAACGCTCAAGCGGAAGTACGGTGCGTTCGTCCGCTCACGACGCTGGTGGAAATAGTTCCGTGAACTCACCGTCGCCTGTCTCATTCATAATATAGACCGATCACTCTGAGCGGTCAATACAGGAGCGATACCTTTCAGAGGAAGGAGCTTCAGAATTACTCCTATGGAGGAAAGAACCCGACAGAACCTAATGGGGATTCTCTGGATTTTCATTGCTCTCGTAACCGCAGGTGTTGGGGTCGGGCAAAGCGATCTATGGTTGGCCGCCTTCTGCTCTATCCTGAGCATCGCACAATCTCTGCTCGGAGCGGGGTTCTTCTGGAACGAACGGTTGACTGTCGCGCAGTAGGCAGCTCTCATCGAGCGGCTGTTTCAGGTAAAATCTATCTGAAGAATAGGATTTCAACAGAGCCTTTGCTCCGGGGTCGAACATAGTCGCGAGCAGGTCTCTGCTCGGACGATCGATTTGGCAGTGGCTACTATAGCGAACGGGAAACGATGCTCAGCGGGGTGCCCGTCTCCGTTCCGCATCGTCTCCGTAGAGCCAATACAGTCCCAAACCCAGGACTGCTTCGAGTGGGCCGATAAAGACCGCTGTGAGCAAGAAGAAGAAGTACACGAGGAGACCGAATACGCTCCCGGTCGAAGGGCTAGTGTCCATATTTACAATTGTGATCGGTTGGATAATATGGACTTCGGAACAACAGAGACTCAGTCGTCAGCGATCGGTTGTTTCATGCCACGATCTATCGGAAAGAGGGTTTCAACGGAGCCAATCACACGTCCTTCGCCGATACTGACCGCGCACTCGTCCTGTCCCCATTGGGGCATCGCGGGTCGTTCGTATCCAAACCGCCCAACCGGTCAATATCCTAACGTTCTTTAGGATAGATTGCGTAACGCACAGACGCGCACGAAAGTGCGCAAGAGCCGGAGTGC
>NZ_AOIJ01000042.1 GCF_000337175.1 Natrinema gari JCM 14663
CTGTGAGGCAGCGTTCGCACTGACGGTCGTCGAACTCCCCGAGAATCACGATGCATTCAGCACTCACAACGGCTCTCGCTCGTATCGCGGCCCGTAAGGGCTGTGACCGAGCCGCGTTGCCACCGCTGTACGACGCGATCGATCCCGAGGCCCTGACCGCCGTCCTCGAGTCGAACGCGGCCGTCACCGTTCGCTTCGAGTACGCGGGCTACCGGGTCGTGATCGGTCCCGACTCCGACGAGGTATCGGTGATCGACGCGGATCGGTAACCGTCACCGATCGGGCTTCCCGCCCGACCGTTACCGACGTTCGGCTCAAACTCGGATCGACGTACGCGCTGTACAACGCTCGAAAACGGGCTTAACATTGCTAATTCGGTTCGGTGGTATTAAGACCGTTCCGAGTGAGCACACGACCATGTCACTCGAACGCATTGACCGCGTTGCCGTTCTCGGCGCGGGGAACATGGGACACGGGATCACCGAAGTAACGGCCCTGGCCGGCTACGACGTCACGATGCGCGACATCAAAGACGAGTTCGTCGAAGACGGCTACGAGTCCATCGAGTGGAGCCTGCAGAAACTCGAGGACAAGGAGCTGATCGACGAATCGGCCGACGAGGTCCTCTCGCGAATCGAGACGACGACGGACCTCGAAGCGGCCGTCGCCGACGCCGACCTCGTCATCGAGGCCGCACCCGAGGACCTCGACCTGAAACACGACATCTTCACCGATCTCGAGGAGTACACCAGCGGCGACACGCTGCTGGCGACGAACACCTCGAGTCTGCCGATTTCCGACATCGCGGCGGCCGTCGACTCCTCGGAGCGCGTACTCGGCCTGCACTTTTTCAACCCGCCGGTCAAGATGGACCTGGTCGAGGTCATCTACGGCGAGGACACCAGCGACGAGGCTGCCGAGGCCGGCTACGAGTGGGTCGAGTCCATCGGCAAGACACCGATCTACGTCCGCAAGGACGTCCGCGGCTTCGTCGTCAACACGATCGTCGGCCCCTTCGGCGGCGAACCCGCGTTCATGGTCTCGAACGACGAGACGACCATCCGCGAGGCCGACGCGACGATGGTCCACGAACGGGGCTACCCGATGGGGCCGTTCGAACTCGGCGACCTCACCGGGATCGATGTCGGCTACCACGTCCGCAAGGAGGGCGACAGCCCGATCCCGCCGATCACGGAGGAGAAAGTCGAAGCCGGCGATCTCGGCCAGAAGACCGGCGCTGGCTTCTACGACTACGAGGACGGCGACGGTGCCGACTACGAACCCGAGGACGCGGGCGACTTCGACTGGCTCCGCGTCGAGGCCCGCATGATCAACCGCGCCGCGTTCCTCGTCGGTGAAGACGTCGCGACCCCCGAAGAGGTCGACACCGGCGTCCAGCTCGGGCTGGGCTTCCCCGAGGGCATCTGCCGACGCGCCGACAAGATCGGCCTCGAGACGGTCCTCGAGAAGCTCGAGACCCTGTACGAGGAAACCGGTTCCGACCGGTTCGAACCGCACCCGTACCTCGAGCAACTCGTCGCGGCGGGCAAGACCGGCGAGGAAGCCGGCGCTGGCTTCTACGACTACGACGATGACGACCTCGGCCCCTACCACGACCTGAACTACGAGCTCGAGGACGGCGTCCTGCAGGTCGAACTCGACCGGCCGTCCCGGATGAACGCGCTGTCCGAGGACCTGCTCTCCGAGATCGACGACCTGTTCTCCTCGGTCGACACCGACGAGGTTCGGGTCGCGACGATCGAAGGGAGCGGCGACCGCGCGTTCAGCGCCGGTGCGGACATCTCCGGGTTCGCCGACGCGAACCCGACCGACCTGATGGACGTCTCGCCCGGCTTCGAGACGGTCAACGACTTCCCGCGGCCCGTCGTCGCGAAGATCGACGGCTTCTGTCTCGGCGGCGGCCTCGAACTCGCGTTGGCCTGCGACCTGCGGATCGCGACCGAACGGTCGTCGTTCGGTGCGCCCGAGATCGGCCTCGGGCTGATCCCTGGCGGCGGCGGCACCCAGCGACTCACCCGCATCCTCGGCGAGACCCGCGCGAAGGAACTGGTCTTCCGCGGCAACCACATTGACGCCGACCGCGCCGCAGACTGGGGCCTGATCAACCGCTCGGTCGAACGCGAGGAGTTCGACGACACCGTTGGCGAGTTCCTCGACGATCTTCGCAACGGTCCGCCGATCGGCCTCAAAGTCGCCAAGAGGGTCATGAACGAGGGCCAAGACGCCAGCCTCGACGCCGCACTCGCCATGGAGAGCCAGGGTTTTGGCCTCCTCTCGAGCACCGACGACGTACTGGAGGGGACCGCTGCGTTCGCCGAGGACCGCGAGCCCGAATTCGAGGGCAAGTAACACATTCCCGACGGACCGGCCGAGGCGTCGGACTGGCCGGACTGGGAATCGTTCGTCCGCCGTCACGGCTCCCTGTCGTGGCTCGATCTCGAGGTCGAACACCTCGAGAACGGCCGCGCGGTCCTGGCGATCGATCAGGACGAGGACTTCGAGAATCCGGTCGGAACCGACGGACACGATCCGGTCCACGGCGGCATCGTCGCGACGCTGATCGACACCGCGAGCGCGTTCGCCCTGCGGAGCACGTTCGACGACCCCGGCGAAGCCGCTGTCGGTCGCACCACCTATCGGCTGTTCCGCGACTGATTCGACGGCGACTGATCGGTCGACTCGAGGCAGTGCTCACGAGGGCGGCCGCGCCCTTGCGTGAACGGCGACCGCTCGGCGACCGGATACCGGCGGGGAGCGGTCACCGATCGGTCCGCTCTTCGCCGAGTTCCCCGAAGATTCGCGGATCGGTCTGAAACTTGAGGACGTTGTGGACCGCCGAGTTTCGAATGTTCGAGATGACCTCCCCGTAGTCCCGATAACAGTCGTGAATCCACCGGGAGATCTCCTGGCGGTCGCGGAACATCATCACCGTCTTCCACTGGTACTCTCCGTCCGAGAGGAAGAAAAACAGGGTGTGTTTGTCCGTCTTGATGTGCTCCATCGCCTCGCGCCAGTTGTCGGCGAAGTGTTCGGGGTTGAACTTGAATTCGAACAGCGCGAAGATGTAGTACTCCTCGTTGGGAATGATCGCCTCGCGGAAGACGCCCTCGTCGCGCATCCGCCGAATCGACTCGCTGACGGTGACGTGGGAAACGTCGATGCCGTACTCCGACTCGAGGACCTGCGTGAGTTCCCGTGATGACAGCTGTGGATCGTTCGAGAGTTCGCTGAGGATCGCGATGTCGCGGTCCTTGAACTCCCAGTCAGGTGATTCGTCGCTCATGCTATCGTGACAGTTGTGGCGGCATGATGTTACGCTTGCGCTCCGGCAAGGAACTCGCGAAGGTGGTCGGCGTAGGCTGCCGGTCGATCCGCCGGCACCCAGTGATAGGCTTCCGACAGCGGTTCGAGCGTGGCGTCCGTGATGTCCGTGGCCAGTCGCTCGGCGTAGTCGTAGGGCTGCATCATGTCGTCTTCGCCCCACAACAGCAGCGTCTCGGCCGTGATCGCGCCGTAATCGATCTCGGTCGTGTGGTTCGTGTTCGTCGAGACGGCGTTGCGGACGAGCGAGACGTGTCCCGCGTCGGTCAGCCACGGCGCTTTCATGCCGTCGACGAACGCGGGGTCGGCCTCGCCGTAGGTCCCGTCGACGAACGCCGCATCGAGTCGCTCCTCGAGTGCCGCGCGCTCGAGGTCGGCGGTCGAGGGGAGACCCAGCGTCGAGACGAACTCGACGGGCCAGGAGTCGTAACAGACGGCGTTCGAGAGGACGAGTCGGGTGACCCGATCGGGGTTGTGTGCGGCGAAGCGCAGCGCGACGCCGCCGCCGATGTCGTGGGCGACGAGTGCGATCTCCTCGATACCGAGGTCGTCGAGGAGGGCTTCGAGAGCCGTCTCTTGAGCGCGGATCGAGCGGTCGAAATCGTCGCTCATCGCGGAGTTACCGTAGCCGATCATGTCGGGCGCGATCGTGCGACGGTCGTCGGCGACCGCCGGCACGATATCGCGCCAGAGGAACGACCAGGTCGGAATACCGTGGAGAAAGACGACCGGTGGCCCCGTACTTTCGTCGGAGCCGTCTTCGTGATAGGCGACCGCGAGGTCGTGACCGTCCACCGAGACCGTCGTCGACGACTGCTGCTCGGACCAGGTTTTGTGGTCGACCATTCAGCGCCCTCCGTTCGCCGTGCCACCCGTCGAACGACGAGTCACGCCGGTCCAGTGCCGATACGCGCGCCGACGGCCGGGTCGTGGGGAGCAGTCTCGTCTCACCATTGGTGTCACACCGCTAGTTCAGTTTCCAACGTGAAGTCCGTTTTGGGGAGTGTTACCGATGTTAATCGCCTCGCCCGAGAGAACGGGACAGGGGACGCGAGCAGTCCGACCGATCTGCCGCCGAGGGTGGCTCGGACGGGCGGCGCTGCTTCCGTGCGGTTATTCGTCGTCCGCTTCCCCCGTCAGCCCCGCCAGCGACTCGTCGCCGATCTCTTCGAGGACGCGCTCGTGGAACGACTGGAGGGCGGCGCTCTCGTCTTCGGCGAGGACGACATCGCTGGCCGACAGCGTGGCGAGCCCGAACGCCCGCGGCGTCGGCGAGTCGAGTTGCTGTCGCGAAACTGTGAGGTCGCCGGCGTCGATCGCTCCGACGATGGCCTCGATCTCGCCGACGTTCAGTTTATCCTCGAGAATCTCGCGATAGGTCTCCTCGATCACCGCAAACTCCTCGAGTTCGTCCGCGAAGCCGAGCAGCATCTCGCTCGAGACCTGCTGTTCGCTCGCGGACTTCTCGTAGCCCTTGTAGCGTTTGAGGATCATCAGCGAGCGCGTCGCGTTGATCCGGAAGTATCGCTGGAGCAGGTCCGTTTCCGAGAGCGACGCCCGCAGGTCCGGACGGACCTGCTCGGCCTCGAGATCGGCGATGATCCCGTCGATGTCGACCTTCCGGTTGAGCGGCATCGAGAGGACGAAGCCGTTGTCCGCGACGGCCACACGGACGTTCGCGGTCGCCTCCTGTGCACAGCGATAGGCAAGCAGCCGCGACAGACCGTCGTTGACCCGTCGACCGTACGCCGAGTGGACGTAGTAGTGACGGTCGTACTCCTCTCGGTCCTGGACGACTTCGATGGCGAGGCGGTCGGGCGTGCTCACGCTCTCCGTGCCGGCGTATCGACACTGGTGGTCGAACAGGCGGGCGATGGCCCGCACGCTGTCGTCGTCGAGGGGGAGCTCCCGGAGCCACGCGCGGACCCGCGGCGGCCCGCCGGCCTCGTAGCGCTCGAGGAGAGTGGCCTGAAACGCGAGGATTTCGCGGCCGAGATCGGACGAAAGCGGCAGTCGCTCGGAGTACCACGAGGGGACGGTCGGGCGGGCGCTCGTGCGATCGACGTAGACCTTCGAGCCCCGCCGGTAGCGATACTCGAAGTTGCTCCCACCGAGCACGAAGACGTCGCCTGTCTCCAGCGTATCGAGGTACTGCTCGTCCAACTGGCCGACCCACTCGTCGCTCGCGCGCGTGTACACGTCGCAGGTAAACGAGTCCGGGATCGTCCCGATGTTGGTCATGTAGATGACTCGCGCGAGTCGCCCCCGTTTCCCGACCAGCGGTTCGCCGACGGGGAACGCCTCGTGGTGGTGTTGGCCGTCGGGCGGGTCGTTCTCGTCGCGCCAGACCTTCGCGTAGACGTTTCGCTCCTCGAGTCCGGCGTACTCGGCAGTGAGATATCGCATCAACGACTCGTACTCATCCTCCCCGTAGTTTCGATAGGGGTCGGCCCGACGGAGGATGGCGGTCAGTTCGGCCTCGGGGCGGATTTCGGCGATCGCCATCCCGTAGACGTGCTGGGCCGCCACGTCCTGGGCGTTCTCGGGGATCGATACCGAGTCGACGAACCCCTCGGTTGCTTTCGTGAGCATGACCGCACACTCGAGGAGTTCGTCCCGGTTGAGGGCGATCACGCGCCCGGTAACGGTCTGGCCGACCCGGTGGCCCGCGCGGCCGATCCGCTGGAGCAGGGCGGCGACGGACTTCGGCGAGCCGACCTGGACGACGAGATCGACGTGGGGCATGTCGATGCCCAACTCGAGGCTCGTCGAGGTGGTGACAACGTCGAGTTCGCCGTCTTTCAACCGGTCTTCGATCCCCTGTCGGACGTCCTTCGAAAGGCTGCCGTGGTGACAGCCGGAGTTGTCCTCGTCGTAGGCGTCGAACCGCTCCCGGAGGTTCTGGAGAACCCGCTCGGCTCCGGAACGCGTGTTCGTAAACACCAGCGTGTTCGTGTGGTCCTGGACGTGCTCGTG
This sequence comes from Natrinema gari JCM 14663, assembly GCF_000337175.1. GTDB lineage: Archaea > Halobacteriota > Halobacteria > Halobacteriales > Natrialbaceae > Natrinema > Natrinema gari. Next base: position 6,319 of record NZ_AOIJ01000042.1, read on the forward strand.
GAGCAGCCGATAGAACCGCTCCTGGACGACCGCACGGGGCGTGTTGATCAGGTCGTCGGTCGGACACTCGAGTCGCATGTCGAACTCGCGGGCGAAGCGCGCATCGACGATCTCGTAGTCACGGGGATCGCCGCCCGGCTCCTCGCGGCCGACGAGGAACTCCGCTACCCGCGACAGGGGGTCGATCGTCGCCGAGCAGCCGATCCGCGTCAGGTCCCCCTCGGCCATCGCCTCGAGTCGCTCGAGACTGACCGCGAGGTGGGTGCCTCGCTTGCCCGCGGCCAGCGAGTGAATCTCGTCGACGATGACGTACTCGACGGTCCGAAGCTTCTCGCGGAACTTCGGCGAGTTCAGCAGGATCGCCAGCGTCTCTGGAGTCGTGTTGAGGATGTGAGGCGTCTCCTCGAGCATCCGCTGACGGTCGCTCGAAGACGTATCGCCGTGGCGGATCGCGTGACGGATCTCCCCCATCGATGCGGAACTGTCGCGCTCGGCAACGGCGGTCTCGATCCCCTCGAGTGGCACCTCGAGATTGCGGTGAATGTCGTTCGCGAGGGATTTCAGCGGCGAGACGTAGAGGCAGTAGACCGAGTTCTCGAGGCCGTCGTTGTTCTCCCGCGCCGTTCGATACAGATCGTTGATGATCGACGTGAAACTCGCGAGGGTCTTTCCGCTTCCTGTGGGCGCACAGACGAGCGTGTTCGTCCCCGCGTGAATCTTCGGGATCGCACCCCGCTGTGGCGGCGTAAAAAAGCCCTCGTTTTCGGGGACGAATTCGCCGAATTCATCGAGCCACCACTCCTGGACCGCGGGCTCGAGCAACTCGAATACGTCGCCGTCCACGATCGTCGCGTCGGCCGGATCGAAGGGAAGGGCGTCGTCGCTGACCGGCAACGAAAGGTGCTCGGTCCCGTCCATTACCGTCGTCTCGGTGGCCGGCGTGTAAGAGGGTTTGGACAGCGGGGTGAAAGTGAACGCCGAACGCTCCGGTCGAGTCGAGACTGTTCGTGTGGGTTCCCCGTCGAGTCATTTCCCGACTCCGACCACAATACAGTTATTCCATCACTATTGACATTCAAGAAATGCTATCGTCGCGTTCTCTCGGTGTTGCCGTCGGCGTTCTGCTCGTCGCGCTCCTCACGGTAGGGCTCGTCGGCGGAACGACGATCGTCGATCCCGACGGGGACGGCGTCTCCCCGCTGGACGAACTCCGCGACGGAACTGCGGTCTTCGACGGCGATACCGACGGCGACGGTCTCGACGACGGAGCGGAGAAGCGATACGGAACCGATCCAACCCGCAGCGATACGGACGGTGACGGCCTTGCTGACGGCACGGAAGTCCACGACCACGGCACCGATCCGACGGAGTCCGACACCGACGGCGACGGACTCGACGATGCCGACGAACTCGAGTCACATGGCACCGACCCGCAAACACCGGATATGGACGATGACGGTCTCCGGGACGGTACCGAAGTCCACGAGTACGAGAGCGATCCGACCCGCAGCGATACGGACGGTGACGGCCTCGCCGACGGGTCGGAAGTCCACGAGTACGGCACCGACCCGACGGAGTCCGACACCGACGGCGACGGACTCGCGGACGAGACGGAACTCCACCGACGGGCTCTGTATCCCGACGCCGACCCGCTCAGAACCGATATTTACGTCGAAGTCGACACCATGGACGGCGTCACCCTCGAGCGAAGCGCGGCCGACCGGCTCGCCGCCGCGTTCGAGGCGGCTCCGCTGGAGAATCCCGATGGCTCGACCGGCGGCGACCTGCACATGCAGTTCAACGAGACGATCCCGCGAGAAGCCTCGACCGACACCGGCGATCTGAGCCGGTATCGATCGCGCTATTTCGATCGGGAGGGAATGGGGTATCACTATCTGGTCATCGTCGAGGATATCGCCGAAGAACGGAGCCACGGGACCGTCATCGGCAAAGCCGGGCTGGGGACGATGATGGTCGAAGCACAGTCGGATCCCAAGGAGACGGGGTCGACTGTGATGCACGAACTGGGCCACTCGCTCGGCCTCTCGAACGGGGCCTTCGAGGGGATCGATACCGACCAGTACAGCTTCGCCAGTTACACGAGCGTGATGAACTACAATTCGCCGCGCGATTACTACGGGTTCTCCGCGGGTGGCTTCTTCAACGAGTTTGACGACTGGGCATACATCGACGACCACATGTTCACGCCCGCGACATCGTTCGTTTCCGACGACGAGTGACCCGCGATCGGTCCGCGACAGCCGACCGCCACCGGTGACTGCCGATCCGCGTCACTCGGCCGCGGGCGAACTGCTGGACTCCCCGGTCGTCGCCGTTACCTGACCACCCCTGACTCGTCGAGACGACCGTGGCGTGCGACGATACGTGTCCTCGACGGTCACGCTCGAGTCGCCGGTGATCGAACTCGCGTCTTGAATGTATCCGTATACTGCCTGTGGTTTTACGTCGCGATCAGATTGGAAGTCTACTTCGGCTACAAGACGGGCAGTCACGACGCTCATATTTAACACTAAATAGGACGTAAATAATCCCCACTATCGGCACGTTGATGTGCCGGATCGGCTCGAGGCCGCTTCAAAGGTGATCGATCCGGCGCCCGCGCAGGGACATCTCCTCGGGTGGAATCTCGGTCCGAAGGATGCGGCGATTCGAAATGAGGACCACTGGAGGGACACACTTATGTCTGTCGGATATACACTTCGGCCGACTGTTATATGTGTCTGATAGAGTCAGAGACGATCCTTCTCTATCGGCGCTTGACCGCTACTAAAAATGAAACCCGAACAACAGCGTTAGCTGTAGTCGAAGTTGAATTCTTCGCTTGCGACTTGCGTCTCTGTGCTGTCTTCTTCGATTACAGCCGTCGCAGTGACCGTGCCAGACGGTTCACCGGAACTGAATGAACTTGCGTTCATTTTCACATTGGTACCAGAACCGGCTGCGCCAATTGTGACGACATCCCCAGTCTTAAGACCTGTGTAGTGATCTTCGATATTATCTCCGGCATAGTCGGCGTACCAACCCTTTGTCCGAATGTCTCCCTTCAGATTGACATGGTCGGCATTACCAAGGGACGTGACTTCAACTTGGATTTCTTCTTGCTGTTCGTCGACTTCGATCGTGACGCCGGCCTGAGCCTCCTGGCTGACACTCCCGCCAAGGTCGAGGACGAACGCAGCGATCACGGCCGCAAGGATGACCGTGATAGCTACCATAAGTATAACACCAATGACAGGAGAGACAGCTCGCTGATCTTCATTTCCAACCAGCTTTGCTTTTAGATTTTCGGGATTCATCTTTAGAAGTCGTAATCTTCGCTTGCGACTTGCGTTTCGGTACCGTCTTCCTCAATGACGGCGATCGCAGTCACAGTCCCACTAGTTCCATCAAGGCCACTACCGTCGGTAAGCGTCGCTGTGTCGCCAACATTCATCGACACGTTGTCGGTGGACTTAGGCGTCGATGCATAGTCTCCCGAATAGGACGAAGGCGTAGCGCTGCCAGAGACAGTACCCGAGAGAGTGACGTAATCAGCATTGCCCATCGAAGTCACTTCAACATTGACTTCGTCGGCCTCCTCATCAACTTCAATGCTCACGCCAGCCTGAGCCTCCTGCCCGACACTCCCGCCAAGGTCGAGGACGAACGCAGCGATCACGGCCGCGAGAATGACCGTGATAGCCACCATAAGAATGACCCCAATAACCGGGGATACTGCACGTTCATTGTCTGTGCCAACTAACTTCGGTTTGAGCGTTTTCAAATCCATAGTGTTCTCACGCATCGGGCGTGAACGGTGAGAAAGCTTATCAGCACCCTCCCCAAACGGACAGGTGCGGATAGGGGATTTCGGAACCAACCTTGCGTCCCCGCTTTCTCGGGCGTCGTCACCGATGCTAATCGTGAGAGGACACCGGCTATATATAAATATGCCTGATAGTCGGAATCGTTCTCCGACCAAAGGCTTTCAAGACTGAGAATCAGCACCAACTGGAAGCCTCACAGGGTCGTCTTGAAGCCGCTCCGTCTTGCGGTTTTCCGTTATCCTCACGAACTGCATGTGTTTGTAATCCGAGATATGTGATTGAGATGCGACTAATTCGAATACCGTCGTAACTGTCCGAGCGCTTGAGCGTATATCGCAACGGGCAGCGTACAGTGGTCTGTGAAACGCCGTTGAGAGCCACGAGTGGTCGTATGGATACGAATCCACCGGAAGCGGGCACGAGTGTCTTACCTCGGCCCTGAGTCACCCGTACTGACAAACTCATCGTATTTCATGACGATATGTGGACAACTGCATCAAGAATTGCGAAATGAGACTGTTCGTACTCTATGCACGGTGGTCTTCGTTCGGAAAGACGAAAAATGGGACCGCCGAGAATTGAACTCGGGTCCTACGGACCCCATCCGCAGAGGATACCACTACCCCACGGTCCCACACGTGGACCGATGGCCGTCTGCCGCTTAAGGGTGTCGTTTCGAAGGCGGTGCGTCACCGCGTTTCGTACCCCGATGAACGGGGCCGCTCAGACGAGCACGCGCTCGAGGGACACCACGACACCGCTGTCAGCGTCGACGGCACCGACTCGCTCGCCGAGACACACCGCTGCACCGTCGGGCGTGTAACAGGCGACTAGCGATCCGTGGTCGATCCCGTCGTCGGCCTCGAGTACGCCCGGTGCGTAGACGGGCGCGCCGTTGGCCACCTCGCGGGCGGCGTTCTCGGCGATGACGACGCGCGGAATTCCCTCGAGAATCCGCTCGGCGGGATCGACGATATCGTACAGCGGCTCGGGGTCGTCGTCCTCGAGCCAGAAGCCGAGCGCGTCGAGGAAGTCGTGGGCGCTGTGGAGCGTACGGTCGTCGAACGGCTCCGTCGCCGTCCGGCGCAGGTGTCCCATGTGTGCCCCGGTGCCAAGCGCCAGTCCGAGGTCATGACACAGTTTGCGGACGTAGGTGCCGCTCTCACAACGGATTCGTAGGAGGAGCCGGCGGTCCTCGACCTCGAGGACCTCGAGATCGTAGAGTTCGCGGACGCGCAGGCGGCGCGAGACCGCACTCTTGCGCGGGGGTTTCTGATAGATCGGCCCTTCGAATTCGGCGACGACCGACTCGGCGTCGCCCGGGACCGGCGCGTGACACTCGAGGACGGCGACGTACTCCTTCCCGCCCTCGAGGAAGACCTGCGCGAGCCGGGTCGCGTCGCCGAGCATGACCGGGAGACAGCCGGTCACTTTCGGATCGAGCGTCCCGGCGTGGGCGGCACGGTCGATCGTCGACTCGACGCCGCGCTCGGCCAGTGTCTCGACGACGGCGTCCCGAAGCCAGCCGCTGATCTGATGGGAAGAGGGGCCGGGGGGCTTGTCGAGGTTGACGACGCCGAAGGTGAGCAATTCGGCGGGCGAGCGAGCCGCCGGTGGGCTACGGAGCGTCATCAGAAGTCGGTCTCGAGGTCGACGAGTGCCTTTCCTTCGTCGCCGGCGTCGTCGTAGCGCTCGACGGCCGTGACGAGCATGTCAAGGACGGCGTCGGGCTCCCAGCGGGCCGTGTTCACGGAGAGATCGTAGATCGTCAGGTCACGAATGTCGATGCCGTAGTACTCGTCGTACCGCTGGGCCTCGCTTGCCTCGCGGGCTTTCGTCTCTTCGGTCGCACGCGCGGGGTCCTTGTCCTCGCGTTCGGCGATGCGCTCGCCGCGCACCCGTGCCGGTGCGTCGAGCCAGAAGCGGAAGTCCGCCTGCTCGCCGGCCAGCCAGCCCGCGAGTCTGGACTCGAGAACCAGATCGTCCTCCGCGACGGCGATCTCGCGCAGCCGTCGATCAAGATCGCGATCGATCTCGTCGTTCTCCTCGGCGAGTTTGTTGAATTCGAGCGGGGTATAGCCGCGTTCGTCGGCCAGTTCCCGAAAGATGTCACCGCCGCTGACGTGGTCGAGATCGAAGGCATCGGCGAGTAACTCCGCAGTCGTGCTCTTCCCGCTTCCCGGCGGGCCGGAGACGGTGAGTAACATACTCCCTCTGTGAGGGGGCCGGTAAAATGGGTTTTGAATCGGGGTGCGGAGCGACGCTCTCTCAGGGCGGACGACCGGTCCGCAAGGCGAGCACGAATCTGCGAGGAGTGGCCCTCAGGCGCTCGAGGGCGACATATCGATGTTCAGCGACTTGCGCAACAGCTGGGAGAACCCCATCGAGCACAGGAAGTACCAGACGATCCAGGCCTGCATCGGACCGAATGCGCCCTCTTGCCACTCGATCTGTCCGATGAGAGGCATCACGACGGTCTGCTCTGCATCGCCGATACCGCCCGTTCGGATCGACCAGTACATCCAGAGGAACAGCGGGATCGTCAACAGCATGATCCAGACCATCGGGCGGAACTGCTCTTTGAACATGCCGAGGTTGTCCGCCATGGCCTCCATCTGCTCCTCGCGGGCGCGCTCGATCTCGTTCTCGAGGCGTTCGATCTCGGCCTCGCTTGCGCCCCGCTCTTCGGCGTCTTTCTTTTGTTTGCGGAGTTCCTTTTGCTCCTCTTGGACGGCCTGCATCCGTTCTTGGTACTTCCCCATGACCTCCGTGTTCATCAGGTTCGCCTGGAGCAGCGACGAATAGAGGCCGGTGATCAACGCGACCGAGAGGATCACGGCGTAGAACGGGAGCGCCGCATCGAGCGGGCCGAGGACGGCGTTGACCGTACTCCCGACGACGTTCTGAATCGAATCGAACCAGTAGCCTGGCATCAACAGGAGCGCGCCAACGCCCGCGAGCTTGTCCCACTGTGACCAGCTCGATTCGTCCTCGTCGATATCGACATCGGCTGCGGCGCTGCTCTCGCCGTCACCGTCGAGGGCCCGGTCGAAGGCTTCGCGATCGGCGATTTCGAACCCCTGATCGCCGTCGACTAACACTCCTTTTTCGATCAATCGCCCCCACTGGCCGCTCGTCAGCTCGTCGCTGACGTCGGCCCATTGGACCTCGCCGCCGTTCCTGTCGGCTTCCTCGCGGATCGCCTCGAGGGCGGTCGCCATCGAGGAGTCCTCGCGCACGAGGGCGTTGATCTTCTCGGCTGTACGCGTCATCTGCTTGTCCTAGGCGTCGTCCGGTATACAAGTGTTTTTCTTCGGTACTCCCAGCGGTTTCGGAACGCTCGGTGATGTGTCGCTCGACCGGCGGGGACGAATAGCATCGATGAGACAGACGCAATCGCAGTACGTGTCGCTGTGTCCGGCCTGTTACCCGTCCGGTTCCGCCGCTCGGATGCTCCAGCGGACACGGTGGGCAGTCGGATGCGATAGCGAGCAGTCCCGTAGTATTCCGGACTCTCAGTCCGATATGAACTGTTTGATCGGTCGAACGGTTTATTATTCGGACCCTCGAACTCCTGAGCGATAGAGATGGGTTCACGACGTGGTGGCGGAGCAGTTAGTCCGTCGAAAAGGGGGGTAACTGCGGTGATCGGCCTCGTGTTGTTGATCGGGTTGGTCGCAACCGTTAGCGTCGGTATCCTTCTCATCGCGGGGGACACGATGAACGGCGCGGAACAGCGGTCGGAAAACGAGCGAGTCGAGCAATCGTTCGTCGAGATGAGCCAGCAGATGGCCACGGTCTCATCGAATACCGATATCTCGCGGACGATGGAGTTCGACGCCGGCGAACGCGGGGCACTCGTCAAGACGGATACCGGAACGATCAATATTTCCGGGCCGAATCTCAACGAGACGATCTCGATTCCGATCGGTGCCGTCGAGTACGAGGGGGAAGACGGAACTCGTATCTCCTATCAAGCGGGAGGCGTCTTTCGCGAAACCGGCAACGAAACCCGGGTCGTCTCCGCGCCGCCGGTGTACTATGACAACAAGGATAACACGTTCTCGTTCCCGATCACCGAGGTCAACGACGATACGCAACTCGGCTCGGGTGATGTACGAATGTCCCACGCGGACACAACCGCATACACGAACGTGACCTATGTCGAACAGAGTACTGTGACGGTCGAAATTACGAGCGAATACTGCGTCGGCTGGGAGGCGTACTTCGACGGACAGACCGCAAACGCGGAAGGGCAAGCGATCACGGAACGGTGCGGGAACGATAACACGATGATCGTAGAACTGGGTCGGACGGAGGTTGAAGGCGACTTCAGCCAGGCGGTGTACGCCGGTGGCGGCGGGATCGAACTCGGCCATCACCACGCCGAAATCGACGGGAACGTTACGACCGACGGCGAAATCCATGGCTCGGGTGATGTCACCGGAACCGAAACCGAGGAAAACCAGCAGTCGATCCCGTCGTTCGATAGCGTGATTCAGTCGAAAATCGACGACGCCGAACGGGGAGACGGTGAACCGATCGACCTCGGCGAGAACAAGACGACCCTCGAGGGCGGCAAGACGTACTACGATCCGGACGGGTTCGATCTCCAGAACGACGTGACCGCGAATTTGGACGACGGGAACGTGACGCTCATTGTCGACGGTGATATGGACTTTACTGACAACGATCTCACGGTAGATCCGACCGGGGCCGAGGACAATACCTCGTTCCAGGTGTTCACGACTGGGGATATGGCCATAGATAACCAGGAAGTCTGTGTCGGGAGCTGTGACTACACCTCCGGCGACGCCAAATCCCTGCAGATATACGGGACCTCGTCGATGCTCATCCACGTCGGGACGGGGAACTCGAAATTCGAAGGCATCCTGTATGCGCCACGTGACGAAGGGTACGCCGAGTCGGAGGGGATCGATCACTGTAGCCACGATGTGAACGGAACGGAACCGGACGTCTGTATCGCCGGCGGTGGCGGGGCGGCCCAGATATTCGGCACTATCATGGCCGGACCGATGTACGTCGACAACAATTTCGAGGTCAAACACGACACGTCGCTGACCGGCTTCGAGCCGGACGTTCGACACGGCGTCTTACCGCCCCGACTGACGTATCTCTCGATCGCAGTGCACGAAATCGACGTCGAAAACAACTGAGTCGGTTACGCCACGTCTTCGATCGTTTCCTTCACGGCTTCCCACACGTCGTCCGGAGCCTGCGCGCCGTCGATGCGCTCTAAGTCGCCCTGCTCCTCGTAATGCTCGACCACGGGCTCGGTGTTCTCGTGGAAGACCGAGAGTCGCTCTCTGACCGTGTCCTCGGTGTCGTCGTCCCGTTGAACGAGTCGCTCCTCGACGTTTGGGTCCTCGGGTGGGTTGTACTCGACGTGGTAGATGTCACCCGTTTCAGGGTCCAGCCGTCGACCCGTCAGCCGGTGGACGAGTTCTTCTTCGCCGACATCGAGGTAGAGGACGACGTCGAGATCGGTCATGTCCTCGAGTTCTTCGGCCTGTTCTAGGTTCCGGGGATAACCGTCGAGAACGAAGCCGTCGGCCTGACTGAGTGCCTCGTCGACGATGGCGTTGACGACTTCGTCGGGAACGAGTTCGCCCTGATCCATGTACTCGCCAGGGGTGTCGTACTCGGTCTCCATGTCGGAGATGTCCATCTCCTTGTTGTTCCGCAGAGCGTCGCCGGTGGTGATATGATCGACACCGAACGCCTCGGTGATCTTTGCACTCTGTGTCCCCTTTCCTGCCCCGGGGGCACCGAGAATCAGGATTCGTGGCTGAGCCATAGGGCACGATTCAGCGGCGGCACATAAAGGCTTAAAGAATCGGGCACGATCATCCGATTATGACGCGCTTTGCTGCCGCCGAGTCCACCGAGCGACGGAGCCTGTACGTCGACGCGATCACTGCCCACCGCGAGCGCGAGAGCGCGTTCCTGACGGTCGAAGCCGACGAGAAAGCACTCGAGGCGAACGGCGAGACGCCTTCCGAACGCGGGCCTGACACCGGCGAATCGGACGGGTCAACCGACCCGGGCGTGCCATGGGTCCAGTTCGGCGACGGGACGATCAACCTCGACTGTACCGATGAGGAGCTAGAGGCACTGAAACGCCTCCTCAAATCGTTCCCTGCGTTCAAAATCGACGACCTGATCCGACCCGAAGAAGCCGAGGGAGTGAACGTGCGGATCAGCGCGAAAGCGGATGCAAACCGGATCGCCCAGTTCATCGACCGACTGTTTCTCGAGGTATACGACCTGCCGGCGGCGTTTCGCGTCTGGGTCGTCGACATCTGACTGGCATCCGATCGAGACGCCTCTGACGACCGCGTGAGTGAGATGTCGGCCGGAGGCCAGTTTTGCTCGAGCAGGCGGCGTCCGACTGACCGACTGGTCGGCCCGTAAGCGAGCGCGATCGAATCAGGTGAAAGCATCCGTCTCGAGCGGCCCAGAGATGGACAGCAGCGGTACAATAGATGGTTATTGGGAAGAACTACAAGTGATACTATCTAATCCCGACCCGGGCAGCGACAGAGAAAAGAGTATCCACCCCAAGAGGACAGTGATGCATCAACGAGGCCGAGAACGATCGACTCGAGTGGCACGGCAACGACCCGCGTCCCGGCAACCGATAGACGGCGTCAGCCGGGCGGTTTCCAAATAGATAAGTGCCCTCAGCAATCAATCTCCGACATATAACCGGAGTTCAAAAGAGGTGAATACAATCATCAACCTACTGACGACCCCGATGCAGATGACACGTGTCGACGTGTTCGAGCAGATCTTCCGGGTCTTCCTCGGACTCGGTGCGCTCGTCGGAATCGTCGTGGTCGCGTATACGTTGTATAACGCGTACAAATATCGCGACACCGGCAAGGCCGAGGAGAGTGACGATCTGCCATCCGTCGGGGAGTTACCGACAGGCGGAAAGGGCGGGAAGAAGCTGTTCCTCTCGTTCGGAATCAGCGCCATTATCGTTATCTCGCTGGTGATCTGGACGTACGGGATGCTCCTGTACGTCGAAGACCCTGGCGACGACGCACGGGAGGACGCGCTCGACATCGAAGTGACCGGCGAGAGCTTCGCCTGGTTCTTCGAGTACGAGAACGGTATCGAATCGACGGCCACCCTTCGTGTCCCCGCTGGCGAGCGGGTCTGGGTAGAGACGACATCGGGTGACGTCTGGCACTCATTTGGCATACCCGATCAACGGGTCAAAGCCGACGCGATTCCGGGCGAATACGACGAGACGTGGTTCGAGGCCGATGAATCCGAAGCCGGTCAACAACAGGAAATCAAGTGCTTCGAACTCTGTGGCGAGTACCACACCTCGATGGTCGGAACGCTACAGATCATGGACGCCGACGAGTTCGATCAGTGGATGGACGACCAGCTGACGATGGCGTTCACGATCGAAGACCAAAACGAGTCCCGCGTGACCGAGGGCTACGAACTCACGCTCGAGAGTCAGGAATCCGACTTCGAAGAGAGTTACACGGCCGACGAGTTCGACAACGGTACCATCGAAGTGTCCGACATCGAGCAGGCAGGCGAATACAACGTGACGATCGAATCGACCGACGGGCAGTTCGAACCGGTCGAAGACCAGTTCGACATGACCGGGCCGGTCGACGAAACCTACACACTCGAGATGAACGCGACGGAAAGTACTGCTAACGAAAGCGAAACGAACGACGGAGGGAGCGCCTGATGAGTGATCTGCCGCCGAAGCGGTCGATCAAGCGCTGGCTGGTCACGACCAATCACAAGGACGTCGGCATCCTCTATATGGCGACGTCGATGTTCTTCCTGCTTTTCGGTGGGACCCTCGCACTGCTGTTCCGGACCCACCTCTGGCAATCCGGCGGGACGGGACTGCTCACCAACGACCAGTTCTACCAGTCGGTCTCCGGCCACGGGCTCATCATGGTCTTCTGGTTCCTGTCGCCGATCGCAAGCGGGTTCGCGAACTATTTCGTCCCGCTTCAGATCGGGGCGAAGGACCTCGCGTTCCCCCGTCTAAACGCGCTGAGTTACTGGTTCTACCTGTTCTCGGGTATCCTGATGGCGATCTCGTTCTTCCAGGGTGGCTCGTTCTCCGGCGGCTGGACGATGTACGCCCCGCTGAACGTGCCGACGTATACCCCAGCGATGCAGGCGATGACTGGCGGGAACTCGATGGTTCTCGGCTTGGTCCTGTTCTGTATCTCCATCACGATGGGGACGGTGAACTTCCTGACCACGATGCACCGCTCCCGTGCTGAGGGGCTCGGTCTGTGGAACATGCCGATGTTCTCGTGGTCGTGGCTGCTGACCGCCTGGATGATGCTGTTCGCGTTCGCGGCGCTGCTGGCAGCCGTGCTGTTACTCTCGATCGATCGGCTGTTCCTCACGCAGTACTTCGCAACCGATCAGGGCTCGAGCCTGTTGTGGGCGCACATCTTCTGGTTCTTCGGCCATCCGGAGGTGTACATCGTCTTCTTCCCCGCGTTGGGGATCATGTTCGAAACGTTCCAGACGTTTACCGGGCGACGGCTGGTCGGCCGCAAGTGGGTCATCATCGCGATGGTTCTCGTTGCGGTCCAGTCGTTCCTCGTCTGGATGCACCACATGTTCCTGTCGACGATCAACCTCCCGATCAAGACGCTCTTTATGGCGACGACGATCGGGATTTCACTGCCCTTCGACCTGATGGTCTTCGCGCTGATCTATACGATGGTCAAAGGGCGCGTTCGATTTACCACGCCGTTCCTGTTCTCGCTGGGTGCACTCGTGTTGTTCATCCTGGGAGGGATCACCGGCGTCTTCCTCGGTGCCGTCGTCCTCGACTACGAGTTCCGGGGGACCTACTGGGTCGTCGCGCACTTCCACTACGTGATGGTCTCGGGCGTGACGGCACTGATGGGCGGCATCTACTACTGGTGGCCGAAACTCACCGGGAAGATGTACTCCGAGCGGCTCGGAAAACTCAACTTCGCGGTCTACTTCATCGGGTTCAATCTGCTGTACTTCCCGATGTTCATGGCCTGGGAGACGCCCCGCCGTATCTTCCACTACGGTAGCGGTGTCCAGATCTATCACCAGCTGGCAACCGTGGGCGCGTTCGTCTTCGGTGCCTCGTTCCTGATCATGTTCTTCACGCTCGGGAAGAGCCTAGTCTCGGGCCCCGAGGCCCCCGACAACCCGTGGACGTACTCCCGGACCGCCGAGTGGGCGATTCCCTCGCCGCCACCGCTCGAGAACTGGCCCGACCGGCCGAGCTACGCCAGCGGTAAACTCGAGTTCGTCGACGACGCCGCGACCGCGACCGACGGCGGCGTCGCACAGGAAGCAACCGGTACGGCAACGGCAGCCGCGACCCACGAAGAAGAACACGCTGATCACGCCAGCATTTGGCCGCTCGGCATCGGTATCGCGACGTTTACGTTCTTCCTTGGGCTCAGCGGCATCACGCCGTATTTCTTCTCGTTCGTCGAGTCGCACATCCACAGCGGAGTCGGTAACTTCGTCACCCTCGATTCGGCACCCGCACAGAACATCGTCTACCCGGCCCTCATGGTGCTCGGTCTGGCGATGCTCGCAGTCACGCTGTTCCAGTTCGGTCGCGAACAGTTCACTGCACCAGAGATGGCCGTCGCCGAACGCTGGCCGTTCGGCGGCATCAGCAACGAGAAGCTAGGCGTCTGGGTCTTCCTGGCCTCTGACGTGGTCGTCTTCGGTGCCGCGATCGGTGCATACGTGTTCATGCGGATCCACATGGGCTGGCACAACTGGCATCTCGCCTCGATCACCGAGGCCGGCCTGTTCAACACGTACGTGCTGTTGACCTCGAGTTTCACCGTCATCCTCGCACACGAGATGGCCGAGCGCGAGAACAAGAAAGGGCTACTCGGCGCGTTGAGCGCGACGGTCCTGCTCGGACTCGTGTTCATGGGCGTCAAGGCCTTCGAGTACAGCAGCAAGTTCGCGGACGGTCACTATTGGTTCAGCGGTATCGAGTACTCGTTGTACTTCGTGACGACCGGCCTACACGCGCTGCACGTCATCCTCGGGCTCCTGATCGCCCTGTTCATGATCTATCGGGTCATCTCGATCGACGCCTATCTCGAGGACCACATGCCTGTGGAGTACTTCGGTCTCTACTGGCACTTCGTCGACATCGTGTGGGTCTTCCTGTTCCCACTGTTCTACCTGATGTAGCGACCCGTCGCGACACGGGCTGCGTTTTTTCGGTTTGTGTTCCGCTCCGCGAGCGAGAGCAGCGGATCGCAACGGCCGCAGTGCGCTCGAGCAACACGATCCTGAGCGCCGTCAGTACTACGCTCCGACGCGTGTGCGAGACATCGCCGGAGCGATAGCGCTCTCGTCGCCGCGTAGCGTCCGTTGACGGCCAGTCGAGTTCGACAGTCGAGTTGTCGGTGCCGAGACGACTCTCGGTGTGTCCGGATTCGATCTCCATGGGTTCGATCGCCGTCAGCAGCAGCCGGACCGGTCACTCGTGACCGGCCACATCGATATCGTCGGCGGCTCGCGGCTGACAGAAAGGGGCCCGAGAGCGGTCCCCACTGGAATCCGCTGCCGTCGCTGCTGTCGAGTCGGACCGGCCGTTACCGCCTCCCGATTCGGTACCGTGCCAGGACGGCGAGGGTCAAACTGACCGCGACGAGAACGCCGGCGACGAAAACGGGGCTCGAGGGTGAACGTGCTCCCTCACGTGGGTCCGAATCGCTCGCGTTGCCTGCGACTGCGTCATCGGACGACCGGCGGGCGGCGACGAGCGCGTCGGCGGCGGCTTTGGCATCGACGATGCCGTGGCCGTAGCGGGTCTCGAGCGTTGCGGTGCCGTCGGCCGTCGTCGTGTCGCCAGCGACTATGCCGGCCGCGGGCATGCGAGCCGTTTCGGTCACCGCCGTCGTGATCTCGTCGGGCGTAGCGTTGGGTTCGATCGACAGGAGTAACGCAGCCGTGCCGGAGACGTGCGGGGCGGCCATCGACGTTCCCGGCATCGACCGGTACCCACCGCCCGGGGCGGCGCTCGTGACCGCAACACCGGGTGCGACGACATCGGGGACGACGTACGACGGTGGGGCCGTCCAGTCCGGCGGCGCTGCCGTCCACTCGGTCCGATCGATCCGCTGTCCGCTGGAGAACGAGGGGACAGCGCCGTTCCGATCGACTGCGCCCACGCTGATCGTCTCGTAGACGTTCCCGGGCGAGCCGGATGTCTCCGGCCCATCGTTGCCGGTCGCACCGACGACAACCGCGCCGCTGTCCCGCGCGTTCCGGACCGGATCGATAAACGGCGCGTGTTTCCCGGTCGCACCGAGACTCAGACTGATCGCGTCGGCGTCCTGCCGGACCGCCCACTCCATCCCGGCGACGACCTGCGCGAACGACCCGTTCGTGTCGGTCAACACGAGCCCGTGAAGCAACTCCGCCTCGGGGGCGACGCCGATCGCGGTTCCAGTCGTCGCTCCACCGGCTACCGTTCCGCTGACGTGCGTTCCGTGCGTTCCCGTATCGTGTGGCGTCGACCCCGGGACGCGCCCGCCTGTTGCGTCGAACTCCGCCCACCCGCCGGGATAGGTCGGGTCCGACGGATCGTCCGTCGCGAGGTCGATATCGGGGTGGCCGGTATCGACGCCGGTATCCAAGACCGCGACGCGGACGCCCTCCCCGCGGGTATCGTAGGCATCCCAGACGTCGGTCGCGTTGACCTGTGCGAGGCCGGTCGTCGTTCGTCGCTCGCTGCCCGCTAATGCGGCGGCCCCCGACGCGGTCGCGTTCACGCGGTCCGGCCGCTCGGGAACCGACACCTCGACGTTCTCATGGACGGCTTCGACCGCACCGAACCGGTCGAAGGCTTCGTAGTCGACGGCGTCGGTATCGACCTCGAGCAACACGGCATTAGTGAGCCAGAACGTCTCTTCGACTTGGAGCCCGTCGCTTCCCCGTGCGTACTCGAGGAGCGGCTCCTGTGTCGACTCGGCATGGGTCTCGAGCCGTTGTTCGGTCTCGTCCGCGCCGATTTCGGCAGGGATATCGGCCTCCTCGAGTCGGACCACGGCTTCGACCGTCGGGCCGTCCGTCGGGAGGTCGGCGTCGACGACGATCGGGTCGTCACCGGATTCCGGCGCAGCGGTGGCGCTGTCCGAACCGAGCGCAACCGGGCCGATAGCGGACGCCAGCAGGAGCCAGGCGGCGACGAGGGCGAGTACCGGAGCCGTTCCCGAGCGGACTGACGGCATGATACACCTACTGTGTCGCGGTGAAATAAAGGATTTCTGAACTGCCCATGCCTATCGACTATGAGACGGCCGCGAGTATCATGGGATGGTTGCGAGTAGCCGCGCTCGAGCTGTCGGACCGGCCTCTCAGCCCGCCCAGACCAGCGCGTAAATGAACGTAAACAGGAAGTAGACGAGAAACACGGAGATGGCTGCCTTGAAGTGGAACGTAAACAGGTCGTACTCCTCGTCGTCACGCTCCTCGTCGAAGGCCTCGCGCTCGGCGGCGGACCACTCCTCGGCGTGATCGACGCCGATATGGAACGTCACGTATCGTTCGGCACGGAACGGCCGGCCGCAGTACGGACAAGTTCCAGCGGGCGTCTCGTCCGCGGGGACATCGTACTCGCGCTCGAGCGCTCGATCGGTCGCCATTCGGTCGATGCTTGTGGTGTCGCGAGCAAGTGTTTGCCGGTTCGGCTGCCGGCAACGAGCACCCGGTTAGCCCGGAACGTAGGGCGGGCTCATCGTCCCCTGCGAAACGAGATAGAGGCTCACCATCGTAAAGAAGACCATGACGACGATGAGCGGATACTGGCTCCTGATCGCCTGGAGCTTGCCGGGAAACAGTTCGAAGGAAACGGTGTGGGCGACCCACACCGCAAGGACATGCCCCAATAGGATACCAGCGATCTCGACGTAGCCGAACCAGCCCGGCAGCGCGTACCGAGTCGGGTTCGGCGGCGGGTTCAACGGCATCGCCACCGCATCGAGCAGCGACGGCCACAGCGAGAGTCCGAACCCGACGTAGTGTGCGAGGTGATAGCCGGCGGCGATGGCAAGCAGCGGCGCGGCGAGTCTGTAGCCGAGATAGCGCCGCGAGAGGTACGTCTCAGCTCGCTCGCGAGTTCGGTCGATGGCGACCCAGTAGACCTTCCAGAACAGGGCAAAGCCCCCAACGAGCAAGAAGAGATAGACCAGTACCGGTGGGAGTCCGATCCCAACCAGCGCTTCGATGGTCCAGACGCCGGCCGGCGTAACGATAAAGCCGCTGTAGGTCAGTTCCCAGACCAGCGCGAGCACGAACGCCACGAGCGACGTGTCCGTGATGAGATCCGGCTCGCTCAACCGCGACCCGGGATAGCGGAGTTCGAACCCGTCGTCCGTTCGCTGAATGGGTGCGACGGCCCCGTAGAGTCGAAACCACAGCGAGAGGGGATCGCCGCGTCGAAACCACGTCTCCGGCGAAAAGACGACCGCACCCGAAATGGTGAACATCGAGTACATCACGAGGATACTTACCAGCGCCTGCGCCGTGGTCGTCAGGGGCGCGACGACCTCGAGCCAGACGAAGGTCAACAATGCAATGACGGCGGGCCAGGAGTCGTACGAGGAGGGGTACGATTCGTAGCCGTTCGGGAGTACCTCGGCGATCCGCCGCCACGGGTTGAGTGCCGGCCACGGGTTGCCGACAGTATACGCGACGATCGTCAGCAACGCCCGCCCACCGACGAACGTCATCAGGACGGTCGCGCTGACCAGTCCGATGTTCGGTCCGGCGATGCCGGCCACGAAGACGAGTATGAGTCCGAGGAGTCCGAGCACACCCAACAGGAGCGACCCCGCGGTCAGCAGCCGGTCGAGGGACCGCTCGAGTGTGTGGTCGTGATAGGCTCCGATCACGTCGCGGTCGGTGACGAGCATCGTCAACAGGGCCGAGGCACCGACAGTACCGCCGCCGGTCGCGAGGTAGAGCCACGTCGGAACGCTCACGTCACTGCTTCCGCCGCTGAGGCCGGCGGCGACGTTGCTCGCGGTGACGACGCCGGCACCTGCAGTCAGAGAGACGAGGACGAACCCGAGGACGATACCGGTTCGGCGAGCGAGAACCGCCCGTTCACTCATTGTCGGTGATTCGCACTCGCGGCCCATCTACGTATCGCTTCCACACCGGTCCTCCGTCGGAGGACCGTATGAGGAAGGTATAAGTATCCGTCACCCACATTCCCCACTAATGGCGAGCATTCGGACGTACAGCTTGGTCTACGTGGCATTGTTACTGCTGGCGACGGGAAAGTTCGCTTTTTTCCATTTTCCTGAGATCTTCACGGAGCAGGTAGCAATAGCGGGTACGATGGTTCTGGCAGCGATCAAGGTATCGCTGATCGCCGGTTACTTCCAGCACCTGAAGGACGAACCGCGGTCGGTCACGTACCTGATGCTCACCGCGTTGTTCATGGTGCTCCTGTTGACCCTCGCCGCGGGCTACTCCATCCAGTAATCGTCTCGACCCGTCACCCGTTCCGCGAGGCATATCTACGCGTTTCTCGCTGTTTTCCGGTACCGCACAGCGCCGGCACCCTTGTAGTCCGCTGTCTTCCGAGAGTTTCGCCTCGTTCAGTTCTCGCCAGACAGTCAGAGACGCCTCTCACAAAGACGCCGAGTGGCACGCCCTTCCCGTCGGCCGACCACGACGGTCGGCTGAGAGAGCAATGTTGGCGTCCATCTCGGTAACGAAACCAGACGTGTCTCCAGACGCTCGAGCCAGAGGACCGATTCAACAGCAGATTCGCAAACAGGTCAAGATCGAGTCTATACAAGTCCGACCTTGACCTGAGTGATGGCGAGCGCGACGAACTCACGACCCGCGTGATCCAACTCGCTCGCTCACACTACGAATGAGAGAACATCACATTGGCCAGACAGTCATTCCTTACGAGATCAACTGGTGTGACGACCGCGAGACGGTCGGGCTCTCGCTAGATCAGTCGCTCGAGCTCACGGTCCGCGCCCCGATGGCGGCGACGATCGGCGAGATCGAGGATATGCTCGAGAGTCGGCAGGAATGGCTGCTCGAGAAGCCGCACCAGCTGATGCGGTGAGTATCCGTCGAAAGCGCCAAGCGGTGGTCGATTGGTCCCTCTGCCATGCCACAGACAAACTCCCAGAACGCAGCCCCCAGTACGAGTCGAAGCTGGGGCTGTCCGATGTGTCGATCAACGTTGGCACCCTCTCCGGCCGCTAAGGTGAATTTGATGATGGGACAGTTCGATTAAACTGGAGACTTATTCTTGCACCTGTCCGGATTCAGGACTACGTTATCGTCCATGAGCTGGCACATGCTGTCCATGATGGTCACTCCAACTCGTTTTGGAATACAGTGGGAACACTGATCCCAGATTACGAGAAGCGCCGTGAATGGCTTCGACTTAACAGCAACCCACCGACTGTCCAATTTAATGTAATTAGTTTAATATATTACAGATGGTTTAAGTCCATGTAGTGGTGGGTGTATCCGGTGACAGCTACAGTTACTTATTGGACAGTGGGTAGAGGGGATTCTCTCATGTTGATCTTAGTCTCGACATGTTTGTTTGAATCTTCGATCAGGACCATAATTGACAGAGAAGTGTCACTTAGAGAGATCGTTAACCGTTCTATCTGCTGGGAAGCTATAAATGGCCGTTCGTGGGCAGGTTGTCCTGCAACGAGCGAGCGACCGCGATTGATCACAGACCGAACTCATGACGCCTAATCCAGCCAATTTCACGAGCGAAAACGGCGATACGAGTGTCACCGACTCCCCTGTCAACCGCCGCAACCTGCTCGGCGTGCTCGGAGTGGCGACTGGTTTCTCCACGCTCACCGGAACTGCTACAGCAACCACCCAGAACGTGGATTGCGGTGCGGACGGACGAGTGCGAACGCGCGGCTGTAGTGACGAAAGCCTAACCGGAAAAGACTGGTCAAGTGGCGCGGTTACGATTCAAGCGTGTCCTAATGGGGTAGGCGGAACAGCAACGCTGCGAGTCACCGGGCGGCTCGGATACGACCGCTACGGCCAACCACAACAGTCAGGCGGCACTGGCGACGGGCAGTCTGTTCAAGGAACTCAGAGCCAGCGCATCGTTGTAACGCAGGGACAGGAAATGAGCACTGAAGACGGCACCGCAGAACAGACACAGACCGTGATTATTGAGCAAGACCAGTCGATGTCTGGTGGCGGTGGTGGCAACCTTCCCGAAGTGGAGGTTACTCTACAGCCCGGCGAGAAGCGCACGCTCTGGTATACGGGGTCAATTACAGGATTCTCCACGAGCAATACTAATCTCAATATTGGAATAGCGAACCGCCCTGATTGAAGAATCTCTTATCGATGGAGCGTGGGAGACACGCGCGACTCGTCTATCACCATTCGCTGATAGAGGGAGATCAACGATGAGAGAGTTCGTTGAAGTACGAATACCGATGGTCAACTACCAGACTGGGGACTCCCTGACCGTCGCAATTCGATCCCCTCAGTAGCACTTATACAACCGATACAATATAATTATTCATCTTATTTCCCCATATTTATAAAAGCACAACTCATCATTAAAATCCAAAAACAATTAGGCTTTTTACTCCTATTCCAGAGGGGAGACAGATAGTTCTCCGCAGACAGCCACCTGGGCACTGGAAAAGGATCAATTATCGGGTCAATCGCTCGGGGGGTGAATTATTGAAGCCTCGAATCCGGTTGCCCCCAGCAGCGTACCGGGAACACCGCTACCAGTAGCAACCGGCGACCTCTCAGTCCCGGAAGATACGATCTTCACCCGGACAGTAGTCGGCTGCTTGCTCGGAGCGCTGCATGATTTTGATGTCGAACCATTCTGGCAGCGATAGGTACCAGCACCATAGGTAGTACCGGCACGGTTGGAACAGCAGCCGGTCAAGGCCGCGACCCCAGTCAATACGACCGCCCACGCACCATCACCCGCAACGGTGTCGAGTTCACGCAGTGGGACTGCTCACGAGTTATCATCGACGGCCACCGGAAATCGCCCAGATCGTCGTCGCCGTCCAGTACAACGGCATCTCACAACCCGAAGGCATCGAAGACACAGTCAGTGGGACGGTGGACATCCGTCAGTTCGAGTTGCCGGTCGATATCCGCGTCAACGACCACCTCCACGAGTTTGACCCGCTTGGGGGTCGTTTGGTTATCAAGGGAGTCATCGTCTACACCTCGGTCACTGACCGGTCGCTTCCGGAGAGTACTCAGGGGTTTCTCGCCTCCGTCGGGTGGCCACTGGGCGAGTGAGACTGTTCGGAGGTGCGACAGATGACGCCACCAGACAGCATCATCCGGTCTGAGATTCCGTACGGCCACGAGGCCAACCCTATTGAACGGGTCTGCACTCGCTGCTAACCACCTGGCTACGAGATTGGATTGACGCTACTCCGGTTTCAGTTATGGCGGTGCCGTCCGGTTTGGTGCTTTCCTGTTTGTAACAGCACTGTTGTACCATCACAGATGTACGCTGGGAATTCTCCATACTGTGCTGTCCCAACGTACCGATATCGAGGTGGCGAATTGACTGGTAGTTGGGTTCCATCGAGGCTAGTTGCACGTCGCTCGCTTTCATCGTCAATGACTCTCAGCGTTGGCGAGAGCGTGAAGACCGGAATATCTATCGCCCAGTAGAGCGCGCCCTTCCAGAGGCGCTCACCACGCCCGTGTGCATCTTCGAGGGCATCTCCGCCTCACCTCTGAACCAGTAGCGAACGACCGCTACAGCAGGCTGGTTCTGCGTGAAGAGATGTGGGCGTCGAAACGCCCGAAAACAGATTATCGTTATTCGCTGCCGAACATCTGGCGCATCATCGGATGCATTTCCATCATCTGCTCCTCGGCGATCTCCTCGTACAGTTTGTACGTGATGGAGACAGCCAGCAGCAGTCCGGTTCCGCTGATGCCGCCGATGGTACCGAGCATGTTCGCACAGACGGCCAGCAGGCCAACCAGCGCACCGCCGATGACGGTCACCTGCGGGATGTACCGCTCCATGACCTTCTCGATGACGCCGACGTTCTGTCGGAAGCCGGGGATCTGCATCCCGGAGTTCTGGATCTGCTTTGCCGTCGATTCGGGCCCCATGTCAGTGGTTTCGACCCAGAAGATGGCAAAGACCGCGCCACCGACGATCATGAAGGTGACGTCGATGCCGATCCGGATCATCACCTGCCACCACTCCTGGGAGACGTTCGCTGTCCACCACATCCAGTCCTGTCGGGAGTAGATCGGGGCCACGTAGTAGAAGAACCCACTGGCGGGCTGGCCCTGTGAGTAGGTCCCGAGCCAGGTAGGCATGTTCCCCCACTGGCTGTTCAGGATCTGTCCCATGAACTGGACGTTCGCTTGCACTGCACGAACGAGGATCATGGGCAGGACGCTCGCGTAGATGAGCTTCACGGGGAAGCGCCCGCGCGCACCCTTCACTCGAGCGTGACTGAGCGGAATCTCGACGCGAACCGACTCCGCGTAGACGACGATCCCGAAGATCAGCAGCGTCGTGAACAGCCCGATGAGGTTCCCTTCAGTGACCAATAGGGCGTAAAGCCCCTCGCCGGACGCGATCGAGCCGATCTCGACCTGCCCGACCAGGATCTGGTACCAGCTGTAGAAGAGCCCGCCCGAGTTGGGCTGGATGAAACCGGCGACCAGACGCTGGCTCACGCCGGCGATGATGAACAGACCGATCCCGCTGCCGACGCCCCACTTGCTGACGACCTCGTCCATATAGAGGATGAGGATCCCGCCAACGAAGATCTGGGCGAACATCAGGATCTGGATCTGTGTCGCGGTGAGCGCCATCCCACCGAGTTGCATCGACGTCTGGGCAGGCAGGAAGCCCCCTCCCGGCGGACCGGAGAACACCATCGGGAGCCCGGTCAGGATGACCATCAGGATGACCAGCAGCTTCTGGAGCCCCTGATAGAGGACCTGGTCCCGTGGATCGTCGGTGTCGAGCCCGAGTAGGTTCGCCCCGCCGAGCAGTTGTAAGACGATGCTCGCGGTGACGATCGGACCGATACCGACCTGCAGGACTGATCCGTGTGACCCGGCGAGGATCGCACGGAACTCACCGAAGAGGTCGCCCGATCCGCCGGCCTGGTAACCGAGCAGCGTGATGCTCGTCAGGAAGAAGTACAACATCAGGATACCGGCCGTCCACATCAGCTTGCGCTTGAAGGGGACGTGCCCCTCCGGACGGCGCACTGCTGGCATCCGCGTGAGGACCGGTTCAGCGGCTTCCTTCCATCCCATATGTTATTCCTTGTCCTGTTCAGCGTCGGCTTCGGCGTCGTCGTCCTCCTGTGCTCGCTCCGAGATGACTGCCTCGCCGCCGGCAGCCTCGAGTTTCTCCTCGGCCGCATCGGAGAACGCGTCCGCCGTTATCTCGAGCGTGTTCCGGACCTGACCGGACCCGAGGACCTTCACCGTGTCGACCTCGTGGCCGTCCTCGACGATGTCGCGTGCGTCGAGTCGGTAGCCATCGTCGGTCTCCTCGGCGAGATCGTCCGCGACGTAGAGGATCGCGTCCTCGTCTAGCTTCTGGACGTCGATCTCCGCGACATCCTCGCGGATGTCGTGGGGTCGCTTGAAGCCGTGTTTGCCCTTCGGTTCGTAGTTGTGGAACTCGTGTTTGCTGCGCCCGGCACGGCCGCGGCCACCACGGTGGCCCGCACCGCGTCGGTTCTTGTGGGAACCGCCGCTGTGGGTTCGCGATCCGCGCTGGCGTCGTTTTTTGCTCGTCATGGTTATCGCATCGATTCTAGGAGGTCGTTAATCTCCCCTGTTGTATGCTTTCCGAGTTGGCCGCCCTCGACGGTCGGCTTTTTGATACCCTCGTGACCCCCCCGCGGTGGGTGGAGTCGAAGCGTCGGTGACAGTCCCTCGTCACGGAGCGTCGTCTCCTCCGCCAGGAGCGCCGCGGCCAGGGCACCGAAGTCGTCGTACTCGGTGTTGTCGGCCAGCCACTCCTCGTCGACATCGGACTGATCCCCTTCGAGGGGCTCCGCTCGCTTCGCGAGCAGGGTCTCGAGGACGTCCGCGTCGGGCTCGCCGACGGCGACGTAGTCGTTGACCTTCGCGATCATCCCCTCGTAGGCGTCGGTCTCGGGGACGAGCGTGCAGTGGTTGACGTTGTGGATGTTGAGCATCGACAGGGTATCCTGTACGTCTTCCTGTCGGTTCACTTCGCCGCGGATCTGGACGATCGCTTTCATTGGTCAGCCACCTCGGCGTCCTCTCGGTTGGGTCGTCGTCGCGGATGACGCGACTGGGAGGCGTTCTCGAGCGCGTTGTAGGTCGCCTTCGCGAGGTTGACCGTTGTTCGAGTGTTGCCGTGGCTCTTGGTCCAGGCGTTCTCGATGCCGGCCAGCTCGAGGACGTGACGGACGGTGTCGCTGGCGGCCAGTCCCAGCCCTTCGGGGGCGGGGATGACCTCGACTTCGACGGAGCCGGCTTTGCCGGTCGTCCGTCGAGTCAGCGAGTGTGGCCGGTCCGAGCGGTCCTCCCAGGAGCCCGATCCGCGCGGGACCTGGATCATGTTCAGCTTCGCGATACC
Source organism: Natrinema gari JCM 14663 (assembly GCF_000337175.1). Taxonomy (GTDB): domain Archaea; phylum Halobacteriota; class Halobacteria; order Halobacteriales; family Natrialbaceae; genus Natrinema; species Natrinema gari. The sequence continues at coordinate 30,799 of NZ_AOIJ01000042.1, forward strand.
GATCGCCTTCTGGATGGCGGAGCCGACCTGATCGTCTCGGCCTTCGGCGTAGCCGATGAACCCGTCGCGGTTGCCGACGGCAACGACACAGCGGAACTTCACGCGTCGTCCGGAGTCGGTCATCCGCTGGACCATGTTGATGTCCAGCACTTCGTCTTCCAGTCCAGGGAGGAGCTGGTCGACGAGTTCGGGTTCCTTCAGCGGGAGGCCAGAGTTGAGGGCGTCTTCCATCGTCTCGATGTCGCCCTCCTGGACCTTCCGGCCGAGACGGGTGACTGGCTGCCAACCGCCGTCGTTGTAGTTGTTTCCACTCATTCGAGAATCGCCTCTCGTACGTCGTCGAAGTGTTCGGGGAGATCAGTCGCGTCGAACTCGCCGCTGTACAGCGGCTCGTCTAACTGCTCGGCGTACTCGGCGATGTGCTCGCCGCGCGTACGCGACCAGTCCGCGAGCACGCTGTCGTTGTGCGGAATCTCGAGGCCGGCGTCGATCGCGCCCTCCTGTACCGCGAACACCTTGTTGCCGGGCGTCGCCGTGTTGAGACCGATGTCGAGGACCGCTTCCTCGAGACCTGCCTCGACGGCTCGTTTGCCGGCCAGAAGGCCGGTCAGATACGCCGCGGAAATGTTGCCCGTGGGTGCGTCCCAGCCGTACTCCGCCAGATCGCTCGAGTGTGCACTCGCAAGCGTCTCGTCTCCCTGAGGTCCGGGAGTGATCAGCTGCGCCGTAGTATGCTTGTTGCTCTTGCGAGCAACCAGGCGTGGCTTGCCCGATTTCAGCAGGCGCAACCTCTGGTGGTAGTCCGTCCGGACCTCACGGCGACGCCGCATCGGTACTTTGTATCGTGGTCCTGTCGCCATTATTGGTCACCGTAGGTTTCGTCGATATAGTTCAACAGGTACCGGACGCTACGGAACTCCCCGCCGCCAGCCTTCTTGTAGAGCTCGCGGTACTGCGTGGGCGTGAGTTCGCCCTTATCGCGGAGTTCGCGCAGCTTCCGTCGCTGTGCGCGAATCTTGTTCTGCCATTCGTCTTTCTCGTTCTGGCGTGCGCCCTTCTTGCCGCGGCGCTTGCCCTGCCCGTTCTGGTGGCCGTAGGCGCGCTTCGCGTTCCGTTCGCGAGCGCGGCCGCGGGAGTTGCCCGAGGGGTCGTCGGCCTGAATGCGACCCTCGTCGACGAGTTCGCGGATCTCGTCGCGCGTGATCGCTTCGGCGATGTCGCCCTGCGCATCGGGGTCGAGCCAGACGCGGTTCTCGCCGACGTCCAAGACGTCAGCGGCGAGTCGCTTCTGTGCTGTGAGATCAGTCATCGGATTCCACCTCGACTTCCTCGTAGGTCGGGTTCAGGACGCGAATGCCCTGTTCTTCGGCGATCTCTTCGATCCGCTCGCGCTTGCGCGCACCGACGGCGGATGCGATCCGAACCGCCTCACGGGAGCCGTCGACGCCCTCGAGGTCGTCCGTGTTCTCGACGTAGACTTCCTCGAAGCCGCTGGGGTGTTTCCCGCGGACTGCTTTCGGCGTGCGGTAGCCGGCCTGGACTTTCGGGCCCTTGCCCTTGACGCCGCGGCGCTGCTTGGACAGCGTCCCGCGGGGTCGACGCCAGGATTCCGGCGTCCGCTTTTTCTTGTGGTAGTCCTGTCGATTGAACTGCGGGTTCCCTTCGCTCCGCCGACGGTTGAGGAGTCGCTCCTCGTTCTCGGAGAGGTCGGGCGTCTTCTCGGTCAGCCCGCGGGCCTGCAGTTCGGTCTCGACGTCTTCGTCGGGTTCCGCTTCCGCCTCGGCACCCTCGTCTTCGATCTCGGCTTCGGTTTCCTCGGTGACTTCGAGGTCACCGACGTCGGCCTTGATACGGGCGGCGAGTGCGTTCCCGACGCCGTCGGCTTCGGCGAGGGCGTCCTGATCGGCTTCCTTGACGTCCTGGATGGTCTCGAAGCCGGCGTCTCGCAGTGCGTCTGCCTTGCTCGCACCGACGCCGCTGATGTCCTCGAGCTCCTGGGGTTCGTCGTTCGATTGGTCGTCTGCCATCTATCAGGCACCTCCTTTGGCGGGTTTGGTGGTGATGTAGACCCCGTCCTGGAAGACGCGGGTGTCCTTGCCGCTGACCTTCGTCAGCTGCTCGATGTCCGCCGCCGTCTGTCCGACATCTTCCTTGCTGGGGCCGGACAGCACGAGCTGCTCGTCGTCGACGGAGACCTCGGTGTCACCGTGGATAGTCGTTCGTCGCGGTGCCTTTTCGCCGAGGAAGTTCTCGATGACGACCTCGTCGCCCTCCACGCGGACCTGCATCGGGAAGTGAGAGTAGAAGACCTCCATCTCGTACTCCCAGCCCTCGGTCACGCCGTGGATGGCGTTGGTGATGTGGCTCTCGAAGGTGCCGACGGTCGAATTCGTCTTCGCGTCCTCGGCACCGCTTTCGATGACCACCTGGTCGTCGTCAGTCTCGACGGTCACGTCGGGATACCAGAGACGCCGGGTGACGGCGCCTTCCGGACCCTCGACGGTCACATCGAACCGATCGACCTCGACGGTTACGTTCTCGGGGATTTCCAGTTCGACTCGCATGATTAGTAGACGTATGCGATCACCTGGCCCCCAATACCCTTCTCGCGCGCCTCGTAGTGACTCATGATGCCACTGCTCGTCGTGACGACGAGGGCACCGAAGTCCCGAGCGGGGAGATAGCGCTTCTCCCACTTCTCGAAGTCCTCGGAACCAACGGCGTAGCGGGGCTTGATGGGGCCGCACTCGTTGATCGCTCCTTTCAATTCGACCTCGAACTGACCGGCTTTGCCGTCGTCGACGTACTCGAAGCCGTCGATGTACCCGCGGTCGTAGAAGACCTCGAGTACGCTGCCGATCTCGTTCGAGGCGGGCGTTACCTCGTGGGTAAGATGACCCACGCTCTCGGCGTTGTCGAGTCCCGAAAGCGCGTTGCTGAGTGGATCGTTTCCGGTCATGTTATCGGTACTTCCTGAATCCCATGTCGCGGGCGATCTCGCGGAAGCACTGCCGGCAGAGGTTGATGTCGTACTTCCCGACAAGTCCCTGCTCGCGGCCACAGCGCTGACAGGACTCGATCTGTCCCGTTCGCTTCGCGGCGTGCTCGCCCGTGCGGTCGTTCTCTTCGGTTTCGCTTTCACTCATCGTCCGTGTCCTCCACGCTCACGTCGAAGTTGGCCTCGAGGAAGCCGATGGCGTCCTCGGGAGTCAGTCGGTGCTTCGACGGGATCGACCGGGTTGCCTTGTCGCGTTTGGCGATGCGGTAACCCGGACGCACCAGGTTAACGGTGACGTCCAGTCCGTAGATCCCGATGCTCGGATCGTACTCCTGGCTCGGGAAGTCGGTGTGCTCCTCGACGCCGAAGCTGAAGTTGCCCGTGTCGTCGAACTGGGCCGCCGACAGCTCCGTCAGCGGCAGCGACTTCTCGAGGAACTCGTAGGCGTCGTCGTCGCGGAGGGTCACCTTCGCGCCGATCGGATCGCCCTGCCGAATCCCGAAGTCGGGTTCGGTTCGCTTGGCCTGGGTCCGGACGCTTTCCTGACCCGTGACCTCCTCGATGATGTCCTCTGCTTTGCCGAGTTCGCGACCGCCCTGACCGACGCCCATGTGGACGACGACCTTCTCGACGCGCGGTTCGCGCATCTCGTGGAAGTCGGCGTCGGCTTCACTCATCGTCGTCACCCGTGAAGTTCTCGTCGATGACGACGACGTACTCTTCGACGGTTTCGAAGCCGCCGTCGTCAGTCGAGACGCCGACGCTGTTCGAACCGCTGCCCGGTGTGATATCGATCGTATCGATCTCGCCGACCTTGCCGCCGTGGTTGCCACGGACGGCCGTCACGAGTGCGCCTTCCTCGTAGGGGAAGTGCGCGACGACGGACTTGTCGTCGTTGTCGATGACGATCGAGTCCTTCGGATCGTACTCATCGTCGACGATGACGTTCGTGCCGTCGTGCAGCGTCAGCTGGGTGTCGCCACCCGACACCTGCTGCTTGTTCACGATCTTGCCGAGGCGGCTCTGGGCCGATTCCTCGTCGATCTCGGTCAGCGCGAGCCGACCGCCCTCGTCGGGGAAGACGCGGTAGTACTCGTCCCGCCCGGGGAACGCAACGATGTCGAACATGCCGATCGGGCGCTGTTCGTCGTTGATCGGAACCCCGTTGATGAGGATCGAATCCTCCGAGAGGGCATATCGTGCTTCCTTCCGCGAGTCCACGTAGCCGAGCACGTCCCGCAGGAGGACGACGAGCGGCACGCCGTCTTCGCCGTGGGGACCGGCGTCGGCCTTGACCGTGAAGGTCTCGGTCTTTCGCTCGACCGGCCAGGACTTCGGTACGGATAGTCGTTTCTGGTGTTTCGTCATTCGCTATCACCTTCGAGACGCGCCTCGCGACGCTCGTCCTCGAGATCGAGCTCCGTGATCCGAACGTTCGAGGGGTCGAGCGGCCGCGGCACTTCCTCGCCGTCGGCCGTCTCGACGGTCACATCCTCGACGTGGACGGTCCCGTCCTCGAGGATCGCGCGCATGACCTCGCCTTCCTCGCCGGCGTGGTCACCGCGCATGACCTCGACCGTGTCGCCCGCGTTGACGCGGGTTCGACGGGTGTCGTACTCCTCGCGGAGCTCGTCGGACAGCGTCGCGTGGAGCTGCTTCTGTCGCTCGTGCAGCGGCGCCGTTCGCGTCTGCGTTCGCTGTTTGTGTGGTTGTTCAGTCATATCTATACGATCATCGTCGCCGTACTGGCGATTGCTCCGAAGCGCTCTGCGACTTCGCGGGCGATCGGCCCCTTGATCTCCGTGCCGCGGGGCTCCTCGTTCTCGTCGATGATGACCGCCGCGTTGTCCTCGAACTTCAGCCGCGTGCCGTCGGGCCGGCGGATCGACTTCCGCTGGCGGACGACGACGGCCTCGAGGACCTGGCGGCGCATCTCGGGGGTCCCTTTGGTGACCGAGACGGTCACCTTGTCACCGATCCCCGCCTTCGGCTGGCGGTTCTTGGTGCCGTGGTAGCCCGCGACGCTGATGACCTTCAGTTCACGCGCGCCGGTGTTGTCGGCACACGTGACCAGCGAGCCCTTCTTCAGGCCCTGCGTGACGTCGGCCTTCATCGCCTCCATCACTGATCACCCTCGTCTGCAGCCGCGGCGAGGTCCTCGTCGGAGAGCGCCGGCTCAGGCTCGGCCTGGCTCGTCAGCTCTGCGAGGTCCTCCGCCGTTGCTTCTTCGGTTACTTCGACGACCACGTGCGATTTCGTCTTCGACAGTGGTCGGGTCTCTGCGATCTTGACCGTGTCACCGACCGAGAGCGGCTCGAGCACGCCCGGTACGTGTGCCGGGATGCGCGAGCGTCGTTTCATGTGTCGGTCGTACTTCGGGACCGCCACATCGTACTCTCGCTCGACGACTACGGTCTTATCCATGTCCGTCGAGACGACCGTCCCCTCGAGGATCTGCCCTCGAACGGAGAGTTCGCCGTAGAACGGACACTTCTCGTAGTCGTATTCCTCCGGGTTCTCTGGTTCCGGAGGGGTTTCAACGTCTAGTCCTATTGCCATGGTGAGTCACCACTCGTTTCCGTGCGTCGGGCGGGTCGTGAGAGCAGCCGCGATCCATCGACCGTAACGTAGGCTACGTCCTCGCCAGCAGCGTGACGGCGATCCCGTGAGGGGACCTCGTCGCGACAGCCGGCGGCCTCGCCGCCGGCTCGGTCCGCCACGGTCGAGGATCGATCCTCGGAGTCCCCGGCGGGTTCAGTGTCGGCCAGTTTGGACGCAGTCCCCGACCCCTTCTCGGGTTCCCGGACCGCATCCGGGAAGCCGTCGAGGCTCCCTCGACGGCCGTCGGCGGCGTCATCTGTGATCGCGAACTCAAACGTCGAGCCCGATTTCGGCACCATCACGACCCGAGACTCGCCGTCGCGTCGAACCTCTATGGAGAGGGTCTTCGTCGTCTCGATGACGACACGCCCGGTCAGCCCCACCCGCGAGGCGTCGTCGCTCTCGACGACGCGGACGGGAAGGCCGTTGAGTTCGTGTCGCGGCAGGGTCTCAGGTGTCAGTGCCATTGGTGTGTGGTTGTGTTATTCAGCGTCCGCTTCGACTTCGTCGTCGAGGTCACCCTCTTCGCGCTGAATCGTCTTGATTCGCGCGATGGTACGACCCAACTCGCCGATACGGCCCGGATTCTCCGGAGCCCCACCGGCCGCGAGAACGGACTTCGCGTTCAGCAGTTCCGTCTCGAGTTCCTCGAGTTCTTCCGCCCGCTCTGCGGGCGTCATGTCGCGGATCTCCTCGGCGTGGAGGATCGCCATCAGGCGTCACCTCCCTCGTCTGCGTCCTCGTCTTCCATCTCCTCGACGAGTTCCTCGGCCTCCGCTTCGACGTCTTCCTCGAGTTCCTCGAGTTCTTCCTCGACGTCTTCGTCGCCGCCGGGGACCTCGACCTCGTCGAACTCCTCGTCGGCGTCGACCTCTTCCTCGATGACCTCCTCGACGACGTCCTCGTCGAGGTCGGCCTCGGCCTCGGAGTCGGCGGCCTCTTCAGCCGCAGCCTCGGCATCCGCGTCGGCTTCCTCCGGTTCGCCCTCGAGGAGTTCCTCGACGCCCTCGGCCTCGTTGACTTCGACGGCGTCCGGAACGACTTCCTCCGGGTCCATGTCTTCGCTGACCTCGAAGTCGTCGGGCAGTTCGGCACCCGGCGGGATGATCTTCACGTCGACACCGATGGTGCCGAGTTTCATGACCGCGACGCCCTGGCCGTGGTCGACGACCTCCTCTGCGGGCTCGCCGTTGTGCTTGATGTAGCCGCGGTTGAACTTCTCGACGCGCGATCGTGCGCCGGTGACCTTCCCGGACAGGACGATCTCCGCGCCGAGCGCGCCGGCTTCCATGATCCGGTCGATCGTCGTGTGACCGGCCTTCCGGAAGTACCAGCCGCGCTCGAGTGCGTTGGCCAGTCGGTCCGCGACGATCCGTGCGTTGAGGTCTGGTTCTTCGACCTCCTGCACGTCGATCTGGGGGTCCTCGAGGTTGAATCGGTCCTCGAGGGCCGTCGTGACCTTCCGAATGTTCTCGCCGCCTTTGCCGATGACCATCCCCGGCTTCTCGGCCTTGAGGACGATCTGGGTTCCCATCGGCGTCTTGGCGACGTCCATACCACCGTAGCCCGCACGGCCGAGTTCTTCCTGGAAGAACTCGTCGATCTGGGACCGCTGCAGGCCGTTCTCGATGAATTGGTGTTCGTCAGCCATTAGCTATCACCTGCTTCGTCCTCGTCGACTTCTTCGACGACGATCTCGACGTCGACCTGCGGCGTGTTCCACGAGGAGGCACGCCCCATCGCGCGGGGCTTGCGGCCCACGGACTCGCCGACCTTGTGGGCGGCGACGTGGACGATCTCCATGGATTCGCCGTCGAAGCCCTGATGATCCGCGTTTGCTTCGACGTTCTCGAGCAGATCGAGGAACTCCTTGGAGACCTTCTCCGGGTACTTGCCGGCGTCCCAGCCGTCGATGTCGGAGCGGTGTCCGGCACCGATGTTGTGGGACTTGAACGGCACCGACTGGGTCTCGTCGATTACGTCCTGAAGGTACGCCTGAGCCTCGCCGACGGTTCGGCCCTTGATCTCGCGTGCGACCTCCTTGCTGTGCTTGTTGCTCATATGACGCTCCCGAAGCATGGCTTTCGCCGTCGCGTCGGGATCGGCGTCGACTGAGTAGTTGATTCCCATACGTGGATCACTTCAGTGGGACGAACTTCGACGATCGGGTCGCGCCGATACCGGCCTGTCCGTGCTCGACCGAGGTCCGCGTCAGCTGGAACTCGCCGAGGTAGTGGCCGATCATTTCCGGTTCGACGCGCACGCGTTCGAACGCCTGTCCGTTGTAGACCTCAAAGGTCATCCCAACGAACGCCGGCAGGATCGGCATATCCCGCAGGTGCGTTCGAATCGGATCGTTCGCCGTCTCTTCTTCGCCCTTCTCGCGGGCCTCCGCGAGAAGCTTCTCCTTCTCGACGGAGAGACCGCGCTGGATACTTCGCCGCTGTCGTGCGGGGAGCAGTTCCACGACTTCGTCGAGCTCCATGTCCTGCAGCTCCTCGAGCGTGTGGCCGCGGTAGGTGAACTCACCTTCACGGCCGGTTCGGTACTCCTGACTCATTTGTTGCCACCTCGACCGGTGCTCCGGGAGGCGATGTCACCGACTTTCCGTCCCGGCGGGGCGTCCCGCGAGACGGACTTGGGTTTGCCGGGGTGTTGGCGGCCGCCGCCACCGAACGGGTGGTCGACAGCGTTCATCGCGACACCGCGGACGCGGGGCCACTTGGTGCCCCGGGCCTTCATCTTGTGATACTTGTTGCCTGCCTTGACCATCGGCTTCTCCGTGCGGCCGCCACCGGCAACGACGCCGATGGTCGCTCGACACTGCGGGTCGAGGCGCTTGACCTCGCCGCTTGGAAGCTGGATGACCGCCGCGTTGCGGTCGTGGGTGATCAGGTCCGCGTTCGTCCCCGAGGCGCGGGCGAATCGGCCGCCGTCGCCCGGGTTCGACTCGACGTTACAGACCGGCACACCTTCGGGAATCTCCGCGAGCGGCAGCGTGTTACCGGGCTTGATCTCGGCGGAGACGCCGACCTGCAACTCCTCGCCGACGGTGATACCTTCCGGCGCGAGGATCAGACGCTGATCGCCGTCCTCGAACTCGACGGCGGCGATCGGCGCGGATCGCGCCGGGTCGTGTTCGATGTCGACGACCGTCCCGCGGACGATGTCGTCGTCTTCCTCTTTCTTGTGCTCGAGGTCCGCCTTGTATCGGTGCGACGGGGCACGGAACGTGGAGGTCCCGCGACCGCGTCGTTGTCCTTGAATGCGTCGTCCCATTCTCAGAACACCCCGATTCGCGAAGCGACTTCCTGTGCGTCGTCCTCCTCGGAGAGGCGGACGATCGCTTTCTTTTGACCCTTCATCGTTACCTGCGTGTTGATGTCTCGGACCGAGATTTCGAACCGCTCCTCGACCTCGTCCCGAATTTCGGGCTTGGTCGCGTCCGTGTTGACGACGAACTGGAGCTTGTTCTCGAAGTCCATGTCGTTCATCGCCTTCTCGGTGACGAGGGGGTGTTCGATAACCGAACTCATCGGTCAGCCACCTCCTCGAGCGCGCTTTCGGTCCAAACGGTGAGCCGTCCCGGCTGTGCGCCGGGTGCGAGGTCCTCCGCGTTGACCTCCGCGGCCGTCGTCACGTCGGCACCGGCGAGGTTGCGGGCCGCACGGGACGGGCCGGCCTCGCTGGAGGTGACGAAGAGGATCGACGTCGGCGTCTTGTACTTGCGGCCACGGGCTTTCCCCTGCCCGGAGCGGACGCTGCGACCCTCGTCGGCGCGTTCGATGTCGTCCGCGAGGCCGGCTGCCTCGAGGAAGTCGACGACCGCGCGGGTCTTCTGGAGGTCCTCGAACTCGTCGTCGACGACGACGGGAATCTCGGCGTCCGCGTCGAACTCGTGGCCACGCTCGGCGACGAGTTCGGCGTCGGTCGTCGCAGCGACGGCGCTGCGGACGGCCAGTTTCTTTGCTTTCGTGTTGATCGATGCGGACTGGTCCTTCTCGGCTTTCGGCGGGTGTGCCTTGCGTCCCTTGACGGCCTGGGGAACGCGTCGCGCGCGCCCTTCCTGTCGTGGCACGTGGGCCATCCCGCGGCCGCTACCGAACGATTCGGCCGGCGTTCGAAGACCGGCGAACTCGTCGGCACCGTAGTCCTGTTTTCGGTTTGCTTGGGCGGCGCGAACGGCACGAGCGATCAGGTCCGGGCGGTACTGGGTCTCGAAGACCGCCGGGAGCTCGATCGTGTCCGCGTCCGAGCCGTCCAGGTTTCGTACTGTTGCGTCCATGTGTTATCCCTGGTTGGATGCGGTGGAGACGTAGCGCACCTCGGGATCGAGGCGCGGCTGGTCTCCGGGTCGGATCGCCGGGCGGAAGCGTACGAGACGCTGCTGTGGCCCGGGGAGCGAGCCCTTGATCAACGCGTGCGGGCCGTCGACTTCGCCGTAATTGACGAAGCCGCCGTCGACCGTCGCGTCAGCGCCCTCGCCGATGTCGACGAGGCGCTTGTTCAGTTCCGTCCGCTGGTGGTAGCCGGTCTGGCCCTGCTGGGGGACCGTCGAGCGGACGCGGGACGGGTTCCAGGGGCCGAGGTTGCCGATGCGGCGACGCCAGCCCTGGCGGGCGTGTTTGCCCTTGCGCTTCTGGACGCCCCATCGCTTGACGGGGCCCTGCGTCCCTTTCCCTTTCGTGACGCCGCTTGCGTCGACGTACTCGCCGGCACGGAACACGTCGTTCATGACGTGTTCGCCGCCGTCCTCGATGGTCTCGAGGGCGAAGTCGACGCGGTCGTCGACGGAACCGCCGCCGACGCGCGTTTCCATCACGTCCGGTTTCTTCTTCGGAACCGAGGGAACGTCCCCCGGGACCGTGTGGGTGATGACGCGAACGTCGTCGACGCGACCCTCCTCCTGGAGGCCACGGAGCTCGTCCGTGGCGGCGTCGGTGTCGTACTCGTCACCGGGAAGGTCCAGGACGCGATCGAGTTCGGGAACGAACTCGTCGGTCCAGACCTCGGTTATCGGCTTCATACCGTACGGCGTGTCTTCGTACGCTCGCAGTGCGACGGCGCGCATCGGCGGCGTCTCCACGATCGTCACGGGGACGGTCTCTTCCATCCCTTCGGTCGGCGAGTTCGCTTTATCGTCGACCATAACGACGTGGGTCATGCCGGCCTTGTAGCCCGCGAAGCCCTGGAGCGTCGGCTGTCCGTCGTCGTCCGGCCACGAGTTGAAACGCGGGACCTCGCTGGTCGCACGCTGTCGTGGGCCGAACCCGAGTGAGCCTTTGCGTGGTGTATTTGCTTGTGGCATTCTATCACTCTCTCAGTGAGAGGGGAGCGAGCGTCGCGAACAGAGCCTCCTCCGTTCGCACGACCTCGCTTCCCTGATCCGGAACCGTGTTTAGCCAGAGGTCGAACCCCGGATCGGCGGTGGGTTCGACTCCGTTATCGGCAGCGTCGTCCCGGTTGGACGACGGGTCGACCGCGTCGTCTCGTCCGGACGACGCGTCGATGGCCGATTCCTCGATTCCGAGGATAGCCGGCAGCCCTCTCTCGGGCGCGCCGAAGGCGACGGTCATCCCGTCGCGCTGGACGCGTCCGGCCAGCGTCTCGAGTCGCCCGACGGTGAGTGCATCACCGAATCGGGAGGCTGCGATGCGGACGCCAGCATCCTCACGGCCGAGTGCTGCCTGCAGGTCCGTCTGCTCGATCGAAAGCCCCGGGAGGGGCTCGTCGACGAGCTTCGCCCGGACCGGTCGTCGCGAAGAGATCCTGACGGTCACGCGCTCCCCCTCTTCGACCGCCATTTTCGGCGGTACGTTGAGGGAGATCGGGTGTTGCAGTCCGCAATTGACCCGGACGCGCCCTTCAGGTCCGACCTCGGTCACGATTCCTTGTCTTGACGACCCCGAACCGGTAGATTCGGAGCCGGTCTGTGACATGGCGCGGAGCGGCGGCAAGACGCCCGCGTACTCCAGTTCGTCCCGCATCCCCCATGCCTCGTTGCGGAGGTATGGGGGCGTTGCGGCGTACCGCAACACGGTTTGTACGAACCCGCCGTCGAACTGCCCGGTTTCGCCATCCCGATCGGGATAGACGACCAGGCGATCAGCCCGGAAGATCGTCGCCGCGCGGGCGACGTATCCGAGTTTGCGAGTTGCCTCGCGTTTGTCTTCGGCTTCCCGGCTGAGCGACGACGGCACGAGTACGCTGACAGTCATGCCGAGACGCTTCGGCGCCGCGTCACTAGACTGTAGCGATGTATTGCGGAGAGGGTCTTAAAAGAATAGCGGATTCGATTCCGGCTGTCAACGCCTCTCACCCACGAATTCGTGCCGAACGGACACACACTCACCCGCGGTGACTGATCACGACAGTCCCCGATCGATGCGGACGATATTGCCGCTGTACGACGGCGGTCGTCGATCCGGGACTCGAAAACCGGCATGCTGCGGCATGCCGATGCCGGGTTGATTCGCAACCCTTATACACCTATCCGGCAGTAGGTATGAGTGCAGCAGGGCGCTGGTAGTGTAGTGGTATCACGTGACCTTGCCATGGTCACAACCTGGGTTCAAATCCCAGCCAGCGCACTTCTACGGCGAGCAACTCGGCGAGCACCGCGTAGCGTGTGCTCGCCATCCGTGAGCCGTGAAGTCGTTCTAAATTTGAACGAGAGAAGTCGCAGTCTGCGAGCGAACGAAGTGAGCAAGCAGGATCGTCTTCCCGTTGTTCAAATCCCAGCCAGCGCACTTCTCCGACGATTACTCCGACCGAGCACTGCGTTCGTGCTCACTGCCGTTTCGTCGTCTCTCAGTATTAACGTCTCACTGAGTCCAAACCGGCAGTCGAGGCTCAACTCTCGTCGGCCCCGTCTCACTCCACCCGAACGGTGGGGATCGGTTCGTGATCGGAGACACGGCGGGGCGCCCGGTCGAGGTTCGTTATTTATAAATAGCGGTGGCACGACCGTTCGGATACACTCGAGATCGAGTGTCCGACGGTGCGGTGCCGAGCGCGCTGGTAGTGTAGTGGTATCACGTGACCTTGCCATGGTCACAACCTGGGTTCAAATCCCAGCCAGCGCACTTCTCCGAGAACAAGGCCGCGAGCGACCGCGATGGCGTGTCGCGAGGTGCGCCGAAACGGGACCGACGTGGTATGGCCTCGAGTCGCTGCGTTACTCGAGAGAAACAGCGTCCGGTCCGTGCGCCGCCCCGCCGCCTTCGTCGGCGAGGTCCTTAAGCGCGAGTTTCAGGTTGCGCTTGTTGGCCTTCCAGACGGCGTCGAAGGCGACGCCGAGGAGGGGGACGGAACCGATGACGGTGTCGATGCCGATGTTCGCGAGCATGCGAAGCAGCGTCGATTGGGAGACGCCCAGTCGGGCGGATTCGGCGGCGAGATACAGCGAGACGACCGCCGCAGCAGCGTCGCCTGCTCCGGGAAGGATGCCGACGATCGGATCGAGACCGACCCTGACGCCCGTGCCCGGCACTCGAAGCCCCTCGTCGAGGGCGTGAGCGACGACGCGCATGCGCTTGATCGCCGCCTCATCGACCGTCGTTGGGAGGGCGTTCTCGAGCGTCTCGAGTTCCGAACGAGTCTCGCGTACCATAGTTTCGGTTTGGCGCGTGCGCGAATAAGCGCGCGGGCGTCCGTGGCAAGTGGTCGACCGTTCGGTTTACCCTGTCTCGAGACGACCCGACCGAAAGCACCGGCCAACGGGATGGAAACGACTGGTTTCGTCGCAAAAGCCCGCGTTATTCCGACCGCCACCGACGGACCCGACCGAANGACCCGACCGAAAGCACCGGCCAACGGGATGGAAACGACTGGTTTCGTCGCAAAAGCCCGCGTTATTCCGACCGCCACCGACGGACCCGACCGAATTCCCGAATAATCGATCGTGATAGACGTCGCAACGGGTGTTTGCCGGCTGTATTCAGGGGAACACTAATTTCACATATATTGTCTCTTTCCGGTGTCGAGTGGCTTTTATACCGCGAGTAACTACGATACAATACACGATTGAACGATCAGACATAGCAATGCAGACTGAACTTACATCCGCGGACGGCACCGACGATCTCCAGTACGACCAGCCCAACGACCGCTACGTCTTCCACCACGATACCGACGGTACCGCGACGATTACGACGACGATCGTCCACGCGCTCGCGTCGATCGCGGACACCGACGTCTCCCAGGGGGAGTTTTCCCTGTACGACAGCGTCGACCCGGACGCGCTCGACCGTATCTTCAGCAAAAAGGCCGACGGAACGGAACGAACGGGGGGGCACATCGCCTTCACCGCCCTGGAACACGAGGTGTACGTCTACGCGAACGGCGACGTCATCATCTACCCGCCCGCGGAGACACCCGGAACGCCGACCACAAACTGACACCGCGTCAGTCACCCACCGCACGCAGTCGCCCTGATCGTTTTCCGCCGACCGTTTCACGGCCCGTGAGCGATGCGCCTCTCCAAACTACGCTGTCACCGCGTGTGGACTGCGGTCCGTATGAAACGGTTTTACGTCCTGTCGTCGATCAATACTCACTATGACAGTCGTCGCACTACTGAGCGTGGCACCGGTAATAGAGGACAGCATGGCCGGCGAGGTCGCAAAGGCAGTCGAGGCACTCGAGGAGTTCGATGTCTCCTACGAGACGAATCCGATGGGGACGGTAATCGAAGCCGAAACGACCGACGAACTCTTCGCAGCCGCGCAGGCGGCCCACGATGCCGTCGATGGGGACCGAGTGAGCACGGTCCTGAAGATCGACGACAAACGGACGCGAGACATCGACGCCTCGGAGAAAGTCACGGTCGTCGAAGAGCACCTCGGGCGGCCGGCCACCAGCCGCGACGCCTAACCGCAGGTGCGGACGGACTCGCTGCTAGCCCCGCTGGGCGGTCGCCCGCGACGGGTGGGGCGGCATCACCGACGGGGACGTCGAAGACGCGGGCTGTACCGTCGCCACACGGGGAGCCGCCATGTGTCAGCCATCGGTCAGACGCCAACGGACAAACGGTTTTACCACGGAGGCTGAACCACGGGGCATGGAAAGTCTCAATCGCATGGCGATCGAGTTGGTCGACGAGGCCCTCGACTACGCCGAGGAGTTGAATATCGGCGGCTACGACCTCGAGAACGACGCGACGGTTCTGGACTTCGGGCTCGAGTTCGACGGCGGGATCGAATCGGGGCTGCTGTTGACCGAGATACAGACCGCGGGGATGGCGACACCGAGCTACGAGCTCGGCGAACTCGGCGACGCCTCAGTTCCCTACGTCGAACTATCGACGGACCAGCCGGCGCTCTCGCTGCTCTGTTCCCAGAAGGCCGGCTGGGAGGTGCTGACCGAGGACTTCGAGGGGCTCGGTAGCGGTCCCGCCCGGGCGCTGGTGGCCGAAGAAGAGGAGTTCCGCCGCATCGGCTACACCGACGCCTTCGACCTGACGGCACTGGCGATCGAGACGGAGGCGGATCCGACCGAATCCGTCGCCGAGCACGTCGCCGAGCGCGCCGAGGTCGAGACGAGCAGCGTCTTCCTGCTCGCCTATCCGACCGCGAGCCTCGCCGGCAGCATCACGAACGCCGCCCGTGCCGCCGAACTCGCGACGTTCCGACTCGCTGAACTCGGTTACGATCCCCTCGACATTATCTCCGCGACCGGGCGCGCGCCGGTCGCGCCCGTCGCGGGCGACGAGCGGACGGCCATCGCCCGGACGAACGACGCCATCGCCTACGGCGGGCGAGCACATCTCACCGTCCGAGAGGACAGCGACTGTTTCGACTCGGTTCCGTCCACGGCCGCCGCGGATCACGGTCGCCCGTTCGGTGCAGTCTTCGACGATCTCGACTGGGACTTTTCCGAGGTGCCCTCGGATCTCTTCGCGCCTGCCTCGGTGACGGTCGACGTGGTCGGCGGTCCGACGTACGTCCACGGCGAGACGGACGAGGACCTCCTCGTCGACTCCTTCGGGCTGTAGTCGTGCAGTTCAAGCCAGTTCCAGAACCGCCCGCGGACCGCACGCTCCTCGCGACGGTCCGGCGAGTCCTCCCCGTGACCGCCGGGGATGTCGACGACTGTTGTCAGCGACTCGTCGACGAGACGCCCCTCGAGACCCGCGAGGCGGCGGCGACGTGGCTCACCTTCCTGCGCGCGCTCGAGGTCGCGAGCGAGGACCCGGCGGGCTTTCGCCGTCGCGCGGCGAGTTCCGGCACTGAGTCGGACACCCCGGACGACCTCGACTGGGACGACCTCGGGCGGGCGTTTCGCGACCGCGTCTACGGAGCCGAGACGGTACTGACCGTGCTCGAGCGGGCCGACGGCCCACGGACAGTCGAGGCGGTCGTCGATGCGGTCCAGGAGCGACGACGAACCACCGACGGCCGACCGCGACCGAGTCGCGCCACGACCCACCGCCGCGAACGGATCGAACGACTCCTCGAGTGGGCCGTGGTGTTCGATCTGGCCGAGCGAGACGGGACCGGATACCGGCCGCCACGGCCATCCGAGGCGTGAGCTGTGGTAGTGTCTCGAGGGCAGGAAATGCCAGGACGAACACGGGTGTCCGATTACTGGGACGAAACGCCACGGCTCCGGTCCGCGATCAGGGGTCACGCTCCGTCGGCTCCTGGCCGCGTTTCGTCTCTTTGATCATCGAACAGAGGTACTCGTCGCCCCAGTCCTCCATCGCGCGAATAACCGGCTCGATCGCCTCGCCGTGATCGGTCAATCTGTACGTGACGTGATGGGGCCGTTCGCTGACGACCGTCCGTTCGATCAGGTGGTTCTCCTCGAGCGTCTTGAGCGACTTCGAGAGCGACTTACTCGAGATGCCGCTGGTCGACTTTCTCAGATCACTGAACCGGAGGGAGCCGTGTTCCAATAACCGATAGATGACCACCGGGTCCCACTTGTTCCCCATTATCTGGATCGTTGCCGTCACCGGACACCAGGGCTCATCACTATGCTGATCGATCATCCGTCGGAGGTTTTCTTTCATAGTTACCTAACAAGGGACGTTGGCATCCGGACGACTCCGTTCTCGAAACGGCAACTCGCGAATATCGTCCCCGACCGCCCGGTCAACCGGGTACCGTATTAGCCCTTGTCTCCGTCAATTCGCTCCGGATAGAGGTCAGCGAAACCGACTCCCGTAACCCCGGGTTAGCCGCCCCAAGACCGGTAGTAACGCAGACTCCGCGGCGATGTAGTATCCTGGATACATACTATCGGACACTCCAACGGGCTGGTTATAAATCCCACCATGACGGGGCGTAAAGAATTCGTGTCGGCGGAAACAGTACTCTCGGCTCCCCGCGAACAGCCGCCGACAGGTAAAAGGAAAAGTGAGGGGTCGGGTTACAGTTCCTCTTCGAGGTCGGTGGACTCGGTTTCGAGTTCGACCGTCCCGTCTTGCACTTCGAGGTCAATGTTTTCGGTCTCGTACTCGAGGGATCCGTCGGAGAGCTCCATCTCCGTGTCTCCGACGGAGAAGTCTTCGACCTCCCCATCGCTGAATTCGAACTCGACCTCCTCGCCGTCGTCGGTCTCGGTCTCGATATCAGCGTCGCCTTCGCCCTCGTAATCGAGACCAGCACCGTCGAGTTCGTAGCCGTCGTCACTCGTTTCGAGCTCGACACCCTCAGGCGTCTCCAAGTCGATGTTACTGTCCGAATCGACCTCGAGATCGGTGCCGTCGTTGTCTTCGAACTCGATACTATCGGACGTGGCATCGAGTTCGACGCCGTTCTCTTCGAAATCGACACCATTGGCAGCGTCCACACCATTGTCGTCGTCCGTGTCATCTCCGTCGTCCTGTGCAGTTACCGGTCCGGCCATCCCCACGATGAGTCCGATCCCGATCGCGGCGATAAGCGCGAGCCGGAGTGCATCTGTTATCTTATACATGATATTCACTGCACGGAGCGACTGCTCCGTACAGTACGACAAACACCGACGAAGCGAAAAAGGGTATCTGAATGATGTGTTACCGGGTGTATGGTAACACAGGAGAAACCGGGTTACGAGCCGGTTACCCGGCCACTATTACCGCAGATCCCGTAGGCAGAAAGACGGTTCCGTCTCGTGGATGAACCCAGCCGTGCGGGTTCGGACCGCTGATCGATATCAGGGTCGTTTTCGTACTACCCGCGCCACCTATCACATTCCGCATTTTTCTACACAGATAAACCAACGATGGAAACGGAACTCGAGGCGGCGGCCCCGACGACGCGATGAGGTGCCCTCGACGGAACCGATTACTCCTCGGACAGGTGGCCGGGGACCCAATCACCGTCGAACTCGTCGTGGGTGTACGGTCTGGCGTCCTCGCCGGCATAGGTCGCGACGAGGTGCCCGTCGCCTTCGAGATGGTACTTGTACGTCGTCAGTCCCTCGAGTCCGACGGGGCCGCGGGCGTGGATCTTGCCGGTGCTGATGCCGACCTCCGCGCCGAGACCGAACCGGTAGCCGTCGGCGAAGCGGGTCGAGGCGTTGTGGAAGACGCTCGCCGAGTCGATGCTGCGCATGAACGTGCTCGCGCGGTCGGCGTCCTCAGTGACGATCGATTCCGTGTGCTTCGAGCCGTGGGTCGTGACGTGATCGATCGCTGCCTCGAGCGAGTCGACCACCGTGATGGAGACGATCAGATCGCCGTACTCGGTGTCCCAGTCGGCCGCGGTCGCGGCCGCGACATCGACGATCTCGCGGGTGCGTTCGTCACCGCGGACCTCGACGTCGGCGGTCTCGTAGCGGTCGGTGATCGTCGGCAGGAACGCCTCGGCGACGTCCTCGTGGACCAGCAGGGTCTCGACGGCGTTGCAGACCGCGGGGTACTGGACCTTGGCATCGTAGGCGATGTCCTCGGCCATCGAGAGGTCGGCCGCGTCGTCGACGTAGACGTGGCAGATCCCCTCCGTGTGGCCCAGCACGGGGATGCTCGTGTTGTCCTGGATATAGCTGACGAACTCGGAACTCCCCCGCGGCATGAGGAGGTCGATCGACTCGTCCATCTCGAGCAGCGCGTCGACGTCCTCGCGGGCCTCGATGTGCTGGGCCCAGCCGTCCGGGATCCCGGCGTTGGCCGCGGCGTCCTCGATGATCTCGAAGAGGATTCGGTTCGAGTGCAGCGCCTCGCTGCCGCCCTTGAGGATGACCGCGTTCCCCGACTTCAGACCGAGCGCGGCGATCTGGACGAGCGCGTCGGGGCGGGACTCGAAGACCGTTCCGACGACGCCGATCGGGACGGCGACCTTGTAGAGTTCGAGGTCGTCGTCGAGTTCCCTGGCCGAGAGCGTCCGACCCAGCGGGTCGTCCTGTTCGGCGACGCTGCGGACCATCTCGGCGATGTCCTCGATCTTCGATTCGGTGAGTTTCAGCCGGTCGACCAGCGCCTGCGTGTACTCCCCGGCCTCGAGCAGCCGCGTGCCCTCCGCGACGTCCGTCTCGTTCTCAGCGAGGATCTCGTCGGTGCGGGCGTCGATCGCGTCGGCGATGGCGTGGAGCGCTTCGCTCCGGTCCTCGTCTGAGCGCTTCGCGAGTTCGAGGGCCGCGTGCTGTGCCTCCTCGACGTCGGCTTCGATGTCAGTTTCAGTCATCGTTCACCGTTGATGGGGACGAATATGGTCCCCACGGGCTTTGCAGTAGCGATCCGCTCGAGCACGTCGGGATCCGTGGACTTCGCGATGACGGCCGGGATCCCGTGTTCGCTGACATCGCGTGCGCCCTCGACTTTCGTCTGGATGCCGCCGAAGCCGTCGGACGTGGTCTCGCCGATGATCCGCTGGACCTCGTCGTAGTTGGTGCCGACCGCCTCGATGCGCTCGGCGTCGTCGTCTTCCTTCGGGTTGCCCGTGTAGACGCCGCCGACATCGGTCAGCGTGACAAGCAGGTCGGCGTCGACGCCCATGGTCGCCGCAGACGAGAGCATGTCGTTGTCGCCGATCCGGATCTCCGCGGTCGCGACGGCGTCGTTCTCGTTGATGATCGGGACGACGCCCCAGTCCAGCAACGTCTCGACGGTGTTCCGGAGGTTCGTGAACCGTTCGGGGTTCTCGAGGTCGTGCTGCGTGAGCAGGAGTTGGGCCACTTTCCGGTCGTACCGGTCGAAGCTCTCGGTGTAGCGGTGCATGAGGTGACTCTGGCCGACCGTCGAGAGCGCCTGGGACTCCTCGACGGTCCCGCTCGACTGCTCGATCCGGCCCGTCCCCGCGCCGATGGCACCCGACGAGACGAGGATGACGTCCTTGCCCCGCGAGAGGAGGTCCTCGATGTCGTCGACGAGTTTGTCGAGTTTCCCGTCGTCGAGGTTCGAATCGTCATCGGTCAGGGAATTGGTCCCGGCCTTGACGACCACGCGGTCGGCGTCGGCCGCGAGCCGTCGCGCCTCCGTGACGGTCGCCTCCTCGAGTCCCTTACTCATCGTTGAATTCGGCCGCCAGTTCTTCCGACCGTTCTTCGGCCGCCGCCACCGCCTCGGCGACGCTCGCCTTGGCGTCGCTGTCCCAGAGGACGTCCATGCCCTCGATGGTCGTCCCGTTTGGCGAACAGACGGCGTCGATCAAGTCCTCGATGTCTCGGTCCGACCGGAGGACGGTCTCGGCTGCCCCTTTGAACGTCTGTGCGGCCAGCGTCTCGGCGTGGGCTTCGTCGAGGCCGCCCTCGATGCCCGCCTCCGCCATCGCCTGAATGAGATAGAAGACGAAGGCGGGACCGCTCCCGTTGACCGCGGTCGCGATGTCCATCTGGCGCTCGTCGATCTCGGCGAACTCGCCGACGTCGTCGAGCAGCGTCCGCACCTCGTCGGTGATGCCCTCGGCGGTCACGGCCGCCGCCATATCGCGCGTCTCGGCGGCCAGGTTCGGCATGATCCGGACGACGTTCGCATCGGTCCGTGCGTCGACGTAGTCGGTAGAGACGCCCGCAGCGATGGAGAGCAGCGTCTGCTCCGGGGTGAGGTCGAGATCGTCTAGCACTGCGCCGACGATGTCCGGCTTCACCGCGACGACAACCACGTCCGACTCGGCCGCTTCCGAGACGTCCGATGTCGTGCGGTCGACGTAGTCGGCGACCGACTCGAGTGCGTCGGGATCGAGGTCACACGCGATTACCGTATGATTCCCGGCCCGCCAGAGCCCCTTTATCAGGGCGCTCCCCATGTTTCCGCAACCGATAACGCTCGTCTGTACCATCTTGTCTTAGTTCAGGAACCGAGGTGAACATACCAACTTTGGTTTCGATCGGTCCGGCGGCGGCGAGCCGTACGGCCGGGTTGCAGTAGAAACGCGGCGAGGCGTCCCACTGACCGTCGATTCCGCGACCCGGCCCGTCGAGAGAGCGGCGCGAGGCGGACGGACCGCACGGCGATACGCGACGCCTTCTTAGGCAAACCCGAGGATGACGGACGTGATCGCGTCGATGATCGTCTCCCAGACTGAAATGTCCGTCACGATCTGCAACACCGTATCGAGCCCGAAAAAGAGGAACAGCCCCGCGCCGGCGAGGTGGGCGAGTCTGGCATCGAAGCGATGAGAGAACCTGTGGAAGAAATAGGCGTTGACCGCACTCACGGGAATGATCGCGAGCATTTCGCCGGCCCAGATCGCAGGGTGAGCACCGTACTGAATGGCGAGCCCGATCGTGACGAGTTGGGTCTTGTCGCCGAACTCCCCGATAGCCATCAGGGCGAAGATCGGCACGAACCCGCGGAGATACGGCGGCAGGTCGTAGCCGCGGATCGAAACGTCGATCTCCGCGGCCGTCGCCGCACCGCCGTTCGTCACGGCCGGCCGCCGGCTGCCCTCGGGTGCCGATCGAACGAGCAGGACCGCAAAGAGCAGGAACAGCCCCGCCGTGATCGCATCGAGGTAGACCTCTGGGAGGGCGCCTTGAATCGCCGCCCCGAAGACGATTTCGAGGGCCGTCCAGCCGGCGAACGCACTCGCCGCAGCGGCGACCACGATCCGGGGATCGTACCGGGTCGACAGCCCCGCGATGATGAACTGGACCTTCTCGCCGGGAAGCACCGACAGCTGCAGGACGAACGCGGCGACGAAAACCTCGAGCCAGCCAGTCATGCGTAGCAACCGATGATGGAGCGATGTTGGTCAGTGACGCCACCGATCATACTCCGAGTTAGCCCCGTCTAATGTATACGTGTTATGGATCAAATGCTGGCAGACTGCGATCAGCTCGCGAACGAAGCGCAGGCGTGTGGTCCGCTCGGCACCGAAACCGGAGTTGCCCCTGCGACTCCGGGTAGTTACTCCATCGGGGATACGTCGGTGACCGTCCCGACGCCCTTGCTGTGGCCCTCCCGGAAAACGAACTTCTGGCCCTCCTCGACGAGGTACGGACGGAACTTGAACCGGACGGTGCTCGTGCCCGTATCGCCCGGCAGGAGCCGGCCGTCTTCGGGGTAGAAGGCCGCGGCCTCCCCGATCGTCTCGAGGTGAACGACGGGCTCGTACCCCTCGCCGATCCGGGTCGGGTGGTTGAGCACCATGATCTCGGCTTCGAACTCCCGGACAGGGTCGGGGTCGGCATCCCGGGGAAGCAAGACCATGCCGCGCTCGATGGCGCTTTCCTTGATCCCCTTGAGCGCGATGCCGACGATCCGGCCGGCTTGTGCCGTATCGACCCGGTGGTAGTGCATCTCGATCGAGCGGACCTCGACCTCCTGAAAGCGACCGTCGGACATCGGGCCGATCAGGAGTTCGTCGCCGGCCTCGACTTCCCCGGCCATGACGGTGCCGGAGGCGACCGCACCCACGCCGGTCACCGAGTAGCTCCGATCGACGTACATCCGGAACTCGCCGGTATCCTGGGCAGTCTTGGGGAGTCGATCGAACAGTTCGTCCAGCGTCTCCAGGCCCGCCATCGTGATCGCGCTGGTTTCGACGATCGGGACGACCCGTTCGCTGATCTCGTCGACGGCGGCGTTGACGCCGTGACGGCTGACCCGGAGCGGCGACTTGTCGACCTCCCGGAGCAGGCGCTCGACTTCGCGTTCGACCTCCTCGACGCGGTCCTCGTCGACGGTGTCGGTCTTCGTGATCGCGACGATCGTCGGGAGGTCGGTCGCGAGCAACACGCCGAGGTGCTCCCGGGTCGTTCTGGTCGGCCCGTCGTCGGCGGCGACGACCAGCAGTCCGTAGTCGAGTTTCTGGCCGACGAGTCCGCGGATCGTCGTCCGAAGCCACGGCTCGTGGCCGACCGTGTCGACGAAGGAAACGAGTCGGTCGGCCTCCTGAACGACCGCGGCGCGGTCGGCTTTGCGGTTCGGATTCCGAACCCGGACCGGCCCCTCGTCGTCGAAGCCGTAGACGGCGTAGGACAGGTCGGCGGAGAGGCCGCGCTCGACCTCGTGGGGCTGGACATCGAGGAACGCGCGGGTCGCACCGTCCCCGTCGTCGGGTTTGCCCGTCACCAGCGAGCCGACGAGCGTACTCTTCCCGTGGTCGACGTGGCCGGCCGTCCCGACGACGACGTGTTCGTCGTCCGTCTCGAGGACGCCGCCCTCGCGGACCTGTGCGACGCCGACCAGTCCCTCGTTGATCCCCCAGGTCTGGACGTCTTCGATGTGTGCGTCGGCCTCCTCGGCGAGCAGCGAGAGAACGTCCATCGTCTCGGAAAACGTCTCGGGATCGATCCCGGCAAGGCCGCCGTCGTCGGTGACGCCAACCACGTACGTCGCCTCGCCGTCGCCCGAAAGGAGTCGATGTCGGAGTTGCGCGGCCAGGCTCTCCCGCCGTCCACCCTCGAGGTGGACGTCCCGTGACAATCGCTCTTTGAATTCGACGTTGCCACCGTCCTGTTCGCCACGGTCCAGGGCCCGCTCGAGGAGAGCCCGGTCACGGCTCATATCCGCTGGTAGTGGGTCACATGGCAAAAGCCTTCCCGTACATTGACAATATGTGTCATGGGGGTACTACGCGTCGATACGAAACCGGCAGCTCGCCGATGGGACTGGCCGTCGAATCGCGCTCGACGCACCTCGCGTCGGCGGTGAGACACCAATCAGGGACGGTTTCAAGACGCTCGAGGGCCTATGGACGGTATGAGCGTCAGCGGCCTCTGTCAGATTTGTGAATCCCGTCCCGCCACGGACCGGTGTGCCAACTGCGGCACGCTCGTGTGCGAGGTACACTTCACGGAAACGACGGGTCTGTGTGCCGACTGCGCCTCGCAGGCCCAGCCGGGTCCCGGGAACGACGACGTCGAGATCAACCGGTTTTGAGCCGTCGCCCGGCCGACCACACCGCCCCGATGACCACGATCCGTGACCTGCTTGGCGAAGCGCTGGGCGTCGGCGAGACGTATCGCCTCCGCCTCGAGGAGCGCGACGGCGTCCTCGTCGCGGCCCATCCAAACGACTCGAGCCCGATGGACATCGCCGTCGTCGAGGGACTGGACGGACTCGCGGAGCGGCCGCCGCCGGAGCCGGTGACGGTCGAGATCGTCGGTCGGGTCGTCGACGGGCGGATCGCGGGGAGGGTCGTCGAGTCCTGTCCTCGAGCGGACGAAGAGCCACGTCAAACTGAAACCCGTCCACCCCGAGACGGGTGACACGCGCTCCGTCACCGTTCCGCTGCACGGCGAACTCGCGACCGGAACGCTTCGGGGTCTCGCGGATCAGGCCGGGGTGGAGGACTTCCAAGCGTTCCTCGGATGAACGAGTTGATCTGACCGGCGGCCGACGAACCGATTCCCGAGCGCGACGCAGCCGACAGCGTGTTATTCTCGGTACTGATTGAGTCGCTTCTTCAGTCGTTTCGCGGCCTGCCCGCTCGCTCTCGCGAACTCCTCGCCGTCGTCTTCCCCCGCGAAGATAATCCCGCGCGAGGAGTTGACTAACCCGACGCCGTCGGCCAGCCCGTACTCGACTGCCGCCTCGGCGTCGCCACCCTGTGCGCCGATTCCGGGGACGAGGAAGGGCAGCTCCGGCACCTGTTCGCGCAACTCCTCGAGTTCTTCGGGCTGGGTCGCGCCGACGACGAGGCCGACGTTGTCGTTCTCGTTCCAGAGGTCGGCCAGCGCCGCGACCCGCTCGTAGACCGGTTCGCCCGTCTCGAGTTCGAGGTCCTGAATGTCGGCCCCGCCCGGGTTGGAGGTCCGACAGAGGACGAAGACGCCGGCTTCCTCGTTCGCCAGGAACGGCTGGAGCGAGTCCCGGCCCATGTAGGGGTTGACGGTGATCGCGTCGGCGGTTTCGAGCAACTGCGCGTACTGACGGGTCGTGTTCCCGATATCGGCGCGCTTGGCGTCTACTAGGACCGGCACGTCCTTCCCGTGGGCGTACGCGATCGTCTCCTCGAGCGCGGCCCACCCATCGGGGTCCTCGTAGAAGGCCGCGTTCGGCTTGAAGACGGCGGCGTGATCGTGCGTCGCGTCGATGATACGGCGATTGAACGCCCACCGCGGGAGGTCGTGTTCCTGCAGGTGGTCGGGGATGCGCGACGGGTCGGGGTCGAGTCCGACGGAGACGACGCTGTCGACCGTTCGAATGCGGTCGTGCAGTCGGTCGAAGAAGTTCATGGCGGGACTGGCACCGCGACGGTCGAAAAGGTTGCTATCCGCTCGGCCGACCGCACGGGGGTCCCGCCGACGGTCCCGGTCGGCTCGCCGCTGACGGACGAATCGGGGCCGACGGACACCGAGACGGCATCCGCTACCGCCGACGGCTCGAGACGCGTTACGCCTCGAGGACTTCGATCAGGTTCCCCTCGGGATCGCGCAGAAACATGATCGTGGTTCCACTCTCGGTCGTCCGCGGCTCGCTGATCGTCGGCACGTCCTCGGGAAGGCGTTCGGCGAAGGACGTGAGGTCGTCGACCGCGAAGCCGACGTGTGACGCGCCCGGTTGATTGAGCCCCGCCGTCGGGGAGCCCCGCGCTTCGGGGTCGTACTCGACGAGTTCGATCCTGGTCCCGGCCGCCTCGAGATGCGCGAACTCGGCGCTGGCACCGTCGACGGCGACGGCGTCGGCAAAGGCCTCGCCGCCGACGCTGAACCGATCGATGACCGAGAGGTCGAGCACGTCTCGGTAGAACGCGAGCGTCTCCTCGAGATCGGCGACGGTGAGCCCGACGTGGTGTGCGCTGAGAGCCGTCATTACTCCGATGGTACGAGCGCGCCGGAAAAACGCTTCCGTCTGCGTCGCCCGCGATCGGGCGCTGGCGGGCTGGACCGACTCGCAATCGGTGCTCCCGGTCGGAGCGGCGACCGGTTCAGTGGGGACTCTCGAGCGGGTTGCCCGTCCGCTCAGTCGACGACGGCCCGTACCTGGAGATACTCGACGCGGACGGCGTTGTCCCCGAACCAGTCCTCGAGCGCGGCGACGGCGTCCCGGCGGAGCGCGGCCCGCGCGTCGTCGTCGTCCATCCGCCGGAGGACGGGCGAGAGCGGACCGGACTCCTCAGCGAACTCGCGCCAGAAGTGATGGGGCGTGGCGTACCGGAACTCGAGCAGCCGACGCTGGAACGAGCAGTCGGCGACCCCGGCGAACTGCTCGCGGACGAAGTCGGGGTCGCCCCACTCGAGGTGGGACCACGGGTCACTCGGCGAGTCGGCGACGTGATCGGTCAGGACTTCGGTGAGGTCCCCGACGACGCCGGTGGGCGACCACGCGGTGAAACAGACCCGGCCGCCGGGTTTGGTTACGCGGCGAAGCTCCGCCCCGGCGCGGGTCGAATCCGGCGCGAACACGTGGCCGAAGTTCGAGAGGACGACATCGAACGCGTCGTCGGGGACGGGCAGCGTTTCGGCGTCGCCGGCAAGCCAGGTGATGTCGTCGTAGCCCGCGAGGCTCGCGTTTTCGCGGGCGAGGTCGAGCATGTCGTGGGCGAGGTCGAGGCCGACGACCGCCGCGCCCGCTCGGCGGGCAGTCAGCGCGGCATTGCCCGTCCCGCAACCGACATCGAGGACGCGGTTGCCCGGATCGATACCGGCGACGTTGATCAGCCGTGCGATGGCGGGCAGCATGTTCGGGGCCATCGCGGGATAGCGACCGGCCGACCAGACGTGTCTCGCCGATTGCTCCCCGGATTCGGTCGGGTCTGTCATACCCAGTGCTCAGTCGCCGCGGACAAAAATAGGTCGCTGATTCGAACTGCTTTCGGCCGGCATCCGACGCCGGGTTCGAGGGTCCCCGGACCACCCGACTGCGCTTGGGACGGAGCAGCGCTTATCTTCCCCGAGCATGAGGGACGGGTATGACGCGCGTCGCGCTCATCGCCCACGACGAAAAGAAAGCGGACCTCATCGACTTCGCACGGACACACGAGACACAGCTGCGAGCGTACGACCTGATCGCGACCGGGACCACGGGACAGCGGCTGCGAGACGAGACCGACCTCGAGATAGAACGCAAGGAGTCGGGACCGCTCGGCGGCGACCTGATGATCGGGTCCGAGGTCGCGGAGGGGGCTCTCGACGGCGTCGTCTTCCTCCGCGATCCGCTGCGAGCCCAGCCCCACGAGCCCGATATCTCAGCACTGCTCCGGATCTGCGATGTCCACGACACGGCGCTCGCGACCAACCTCGCTTCCGCGGAGTTCCTCATCGAGGGACTGACGGAGTAGTCCCTCGCCGTTGCGTCGCCTGACGGGACCGACACTCCCACGGGCGACGACCGAGCGGGCGGAAGGGATAGCTTCAACCGGCTCGAGCCCCCTGTCATACCCATGCCACGAGCGGTCGTCTTCGATCTCGATTACACGCTCGCCGTCCCGCGACGGGATCGGGCGACCATTCTCGAGGAAGCCACGGCCGCGACGGATGCGCCGTCGTTCACCCGGCAGTCGTACCTCGAGGCCCACCGCCGAAACCTCACCAGCGAGACGCGCGAGCCGATCTTCGCCGATCTGCTCGCGGACAGCGAGAGCGACGCCGACCCGGCCGCCGTCGCGACGGCCTACCGCGAGACGATCGCCGACGCCCTCGAGCCGCTGCCGGACGTCGAAGCGATGCTCGCGGAGTTCCGCGGTGCGTACCGGGTCGGACTGCTCACCAACGGCCCGGTCCGCGCCCAGCGGCACAAACTCGAGACGCTGGGCTGGGAGGACGCCTTCGACGCCGCGCTCGTAACGGGTGAACTCGAGGCCGGCAAACCCGATCCTCGAGCGTTCGCGGCGATTACCGACGCGTTGGGCGTCGCGCCCGGCGACGCGGTCTACGTCGGCGACGAGGTCGAGGCCGACGTACGGGGCGCGACCGAGGCCGGGTTGCGGGCGATTCAAGTGCTGCTCGCGGACGGTCCCGACCCCGATCCCCGCGCCAGCGCCCACGTCGAGCAGGCGGACATCGCGGCGCGGTTGCCGGAGATCGTCGCCACGCTCGACTGACGTGCTAACCGCCACGAACCGGCACGCGCCCCAGCTCGCGAGCCGGCGGCTACGCGTCGCGTTCCGCGAGCTGGCGGCTCACGGTCTGGAACACGTCCGTGGCTCGCTTGACCGCGGCCCCGCTCTCGACGAAGACGAGCGTTTTCGGCGGCTGCGTCGCCTTCGGCCGTACCCTGAGGTCGGCATCGGCTGCCGCCGCTGCCGCGATGTCCTGTCCCGCCTCGAACTCGAGGTGGGCTCTGTCATCGTGTACGAAAACGCGAGCGATTCGTTCGTCGCGGCGAGTCACGTCGTAGGCGCGCGCGCCGTCGGCCGTCGGCTCGACATCTCGATCGGCGTTGGTGACGGCGTACTCCGCGAGTGAGCCGTCCTCGCGGCCGTCGACCTCGCTCGAGAGGAGTTCGGCGATCCGGCGACCGTCGGTGATCCGTTCCTCGACCATACCTGGCGGTCGGGACGGCGAGACTAACCGTCTTCGGTGTCGAGGACGGCCGCTCGGGCGACCGGCGCGAGCTCGTCGACGTCGATCCCCTCGCGGCGGGCGTAGACCACCGCGGCCGCCTCGATGGTCAGCCCGAGTTCCTGCTGGAGGGTGTTGATCGCACCGACCGCCGCCTGTTTCTCCGCGCCCTCGGCGACCAGCGAATCGAGGACGCGTTCGAACGCCGAGCGTTCCTGAAGGAGGTCCTCATCGGGGGAGAACTCCTCCGGCACCGTCACCTCGCTGAGATCGAACGTGACCGCGAGCCCGTCGTCGCCGCGCTCGAGGAGGCCCTCGCCGGTGGCGACGTCGATCAGCCGCGTGGCCTGATCGGGGGAAAACCAGTCCCGATCGAGCGAGAGGGCGACGACGAACTCGTTTTCCTTGAGTTGACGGGTCCCGTTCTGGATGAACGGGGCGGCGACCGCGACGCGGAGGCTCATCGGCGTCGACTTGCTCGAGCGGTGAGAAAACGATGGCGGTTCCGCTCGATCGCGATCGGGACGGTGCCGTCGGCGATCAGTCGGAAGCGCGACCGCTGCCACCGCTGTGACGATCGGCTCGGGACGGGGGCGGGAACTCGCCGGCGCTTGGCTCCGGGGCTTCGGGGAGGACACAGCGGTCGGGTTCGCGGTTGACGTGCCGGTACTGGTTCGGCGCGTTCGCGAGCGGATGGGCGGGGTTTTGATCGCTGTCGATCCGTGCGGCCCGCACCTCGTCGAAGCCGCTGAGTCGGGCTCGAATGCCGCGCCAGTGGTACTCCGTCGCGGTCGGGACGGAAACCGGCCGCGGCGACTTGCCGTCCGGGTGCTGTGTCGCGAGGATGGCGCTGTTGACGTTACTGGCGAGCGCATCGTGATCGATGAGGACGCCGACGGCGGCGTCTCGCGGCGCTCGCGCGGCGAGGACGTCAAGTCCGAGGTGGAGGGCGCGGTACTCCGCGACGTTGTTATCCGGCGGCGTGTCCGCGGTCGCGACGCGTGCGACGCGGGTACCGTCGCGCGTTTCGATAACGGCACCCAGCCCACCGCCCGAGCCGCGGAAGGACCCGTCGGTAGCGACGTAGAAGTCACGGTGATGGGTCCGAGGGGGATGGGCGATGTGAGGCGTGGGCGACTCGTCGAACAGATCCCGCAGTGCGGGCCGGCCGTGAGCGGCCATGAATGGCCGTAGGCCGGTTATCTACTTAATTATGTCGTCCGAGATAACAAATGACACTGTAGCCCTGGTGAGCACTCTGTGTGGGACAGTCTCGTTCGATAACTAATCTCCCGAAACGAACCGTCATCGTGGCTAACTGATGGTCCGTAAACCGAACAGATAACGACTCTGTTCGCCGAATCTGGGACCCAGAATAGGTGTGCGTTTCGGCCGGGCGATCCGGACCCAATCTGTGTTGGCAGCAGGGGTAATACCACTGGATGCTAAAACGATGTATGGACCAGACGAGCGCCAATCGGATGGAAGCGGCCTGTTCCCTTCTCGCGGAGTCAGAACGCCGGTTTCTCCTCTACCAGCTCGCGGGGGAGCGCTCCGCGAACCTCGAGGACCTCATCGCTCAG
Source organism: Natrinema gari JCM 14663 (assembly GCF_000337175.1). GTDB lineage: Archaea > Halobacteriota > Halobacteria > Halobacteriales > Natrialbaceae > Natrinema > Natrinema gari. The sequence goes on from NZ_AOIJ01000042.1 coordinate 60,796, forward strand.
GTCGCGGCCTGGGAACTCGACGCACGCGCCGACGCGATCGACAAGGAAGTGCGACAGCGCGTCTACGTCTCACTGGTTCACAACCACCTGCCGCGGCTCGAGGACTACGACATCATCGAGTACGACCTGCGGAGCGGCGATATCGTGCTGGCGGAGGGGTTCGAGGACATCAAGCCACTGCTCGAGCAGTTCAGACAGACCGAAGCCGAGTCCGAACTCCGGGAACGACCCCCGCTCTGAGCCGCTCCCGTTCGTCCCGATCCGACCGCCGTCGTTCGTCTCCCGTCCGTAGCCCCAGCTAGCAGTAGTTCCCAATACGGTTTCTTTAGTCTGTGGTAGAGATGAACGTCTGTTCAGTACATATGCGTAGTTAGCACTGAGGAATCCCTGACGGCTATTGACCATTCTTAAACGATTTATGAAGTCGGAGAGTCAGACCGTTCCTCCACGGTGGTCTCTGCCTCGGGTGCGACCTCGCCGAGCAGCCACACCGTACCGCCAGCTGCGAGGAACAGACCGCCGAGCACCGCAATTGCCGTGGTCGCCGTGGTCGCATCGGCCGTCATACCGGCCCCAAGCGCCAGCGGCGCCCGGAGCGTCATGTAGAACATCGACACCGCGGAGAGCAGCGTTGCCCGGCCGATCTCCTCGGCGTGGTCGTTGATGTATCCGTTGGCAATTGGCTGTACTAGTGGCTTCGCGGTTCGCATCGCCGCGAACGCCGGAAGCGCAAACAGCGCAACCCACAGCGGCACCACGAGCGCGACAGCCATTACGGTCGGCACGGCCAACATGGCCTTCCGGACGCCAATACGGTCCTCGATCACGCCGGCATAGTAGCCGCCCGCTGAGGCAACTGCGGTGAGGGAAGCGTACATTACGCCAAGGCCGAGGGCAAGTGCCGCACCTGCTTCGCCTGAACGCGCCGCCGTGGTCGCACCACCTGCGGGAATCCGGATGCCGAACCTGGCGGCGTGTGGGGTGAGTGTCTCGACGGCCATCGGTTGGACGTAGGTGTTAGCAATACCAACGACAGCATAGAACAGCCCGAGATACAATACTAGTGACCGCAGTGGCGGCCGGGCCAGATGGTGGCGGACGACAGAAATGGCTTCTAGCGGGCTGAGCCAGTCCGCCTCCGCGTCGCTATGGGCGGCGTACTGGCGGTTCTTCGGCAGTGAGAGTAGAGCAACGAAGCCGAGACTGTTGAATGTGACCGCCACTATAAAAGGGTAGGTAGGTTCGATCCCGTACAGCAATCCACCACCGACCATCGAAACTGCTGCGGTCCAACTCTGCACTGCATCGCCCCGGCCCCGGACATGGCTGAATTGATTCGTGTCGAGGCGTTCGTCAAGGGTATCATACAACCATGCGTCCATGCTCCCTGACCGGAACGTCAGCGCTAACGCCCACAGTGCGTAGAGGAACATGTACCAGAAGAACCCCTCGGTGACGATGAAGCCCGCTAGTGACCCGACAGTGAACAGCACACTTAGCAGGAGGCTCACGCGCCGCCCCAGCCGGTCCCCGACGTAGCCTGTTGGCACCTCACCGATGACCGACAGTACTGAATATAACGCCGACAGTGCCCCGACCTGCGTGAATGTTAAGGACCGTAGGAGAAACAGGGTGAAGATCGGCGTTATGAATCCGACTGAAAGCGTAGCCCGGTAGAGGTAGTATCGGCGTACCAGCGCGCTGTCGGATGGAGGGCCGAACATATCCGAACCGTTCTCCACAACGAGTGAAAAAGTCCCTGAAGCCAATTTTCGGTTAGAGGGTGTAAGCAGGGGCGTTACGCGGCTGATTCAGTAGAGCGGGGGTCTGTAAGTAACGAAGCCGCTGTGCTGACTACATCCTCTGCACGTACCGTTTCGGTAGCTTCAGTTTCAGGATCCCATCTGAATAAAGAAATCGTGCTAGCAACTACTGCTAACCGCGCCCCGGCGAATTCGCGTCGAACCGTAACGCATAGGGGGTCCCTATCGAGATAGCCTTCGTGAGCCGCTATCGAAACCTGCTACTTTTCCTGACACTCGCAACGCTGTGGGGATCAGCCTTCGTCGCGATCAGTGCCGGTCTCGCCTACATTCCGCCGGTCCTGTTCGCGGCGCTGCGCTACGATATCGCCGGCCTCCTGATGCTCGGCTACGCGGTTTACGCCGTCGAGCACTGGCTACCCCGCGGCCGACTCGAGTGGATGCAGGTCGCCGTCGGGGCCGTGCTCTTGATCGCCGCCTATCACGCGTTCCTGTTCGTCGGGCAGCAAAACACGACGGCCGCGGCGGCGGCGATCCTGGTGAGTCTCTCGCCGGTCCTGAGTACCGGGTTCGCGCGGCTGTTGGTGCCTTCGGACGCGCTCTCGCCGGTCGGCATCGTCGGCGTCGTCATCGGGCTGGTCGGTGTCGGCGTCATCGTCCAGCCCGATCCGGCCAACCTCCTGGCGACCGGCTCGGTAGCGAAGGGGCTCGTCTTCTGTGCCGCGGCCGCGTTCGCGCTGGGCAGCGTCCTCACCCGTCGTCTCGACGCCTCGCTGCCGATCGAGACGATGGAAGCCTGGTCGATGCTCGGTGGGGCCCTCGTCATGCACCTCGTCAGCGTCGCGATCAGCGAGCCGATCGAGCCAGCGGCGTGGACCACTCCCGAGGCGATCGGCGCGCTCGCGTACCTATCGGTGGGCGCGAGCGCGGTCGGCTTCCTCATCTACTTCGACCTGCTCGAGCGACTGGGTGCCGTCGAGATCAACATGGTCTCCTACGTCGCGCCGATCGTCACCGCGGTCGTCGGCTGGTTCTACCTGGACGAAATCGTCGATACTGCGACGCTGACCGGGTTCGCACTCATCGCCGTCGGCTTCCTCCTCGTCAAGCGGCGAGCGATTCGGCGGGAAGTCGGCTCCGCCCGGTCGCTCGGCTCGAGCGAGTGAGCCGCCGGAGACGGGCCACGCCGGTCCGGTGGGCGGCCGGCCGACGACGAGTCGCGCCGTTACTGGCGATGTGCGTGGCCGACGTAGAGCGCGAGGAGGTTGGCGACCAGCAAGCCGAGGAACAGCGCGCAGTCGAGCGAGGACGACAGCCCGGTCGCGAGCAGGGGGAGGTACAGCACCGGCATGGCGATGGCCGTCCAGAACCCCGCGGCGCGAATCGGGGACGCGAGTCCCGGCACGGCGCGCTCGAGCGCGCCGTGGTCATCGTCGCGGCGGTCGCTTGGCGGACTCGACTCGCCGGATCGCTGTTGGGACGGGGGCGGGTTCGGCATCGAACTCACGTGGTGTGTCACCCGTGCCGGCGACGATGCAAATATCGGCCCCACCGTTTCGGGCCGTCTCACGAGCGGCCCGCAGTCGGGCGGAGTGAACGGGAGCTTTCCCGCGGGAAATATCTCGTTGCCCACGATATTCGCGGCCGCTCGGCCGCGAGGTCGTCACCGAGGGGCGGGGAGAGCGCCCGCGACGGGAGCCAGTCAGGTGAGCCGCTCGCCGTCGTCGTCGAACGCGAGCTCGCAGTCGTCACAGAGCCACCAGCCGACGAGCGGGTCGCGCCGGGCGATCGCCGCGCCACACTCGAGACACCGCCGCGGGGGCTCGTCCGCAGGGGTGGTCATTCGTTCGGCCCGCCGTGCTCGGACGCGCCGCGGGCGCGCGATACCAGGCCGGGCGGGACCGAGCAGCCACAGGGGCTGACCGATCCCGTGTGGGGGCCGCTGGCGGTCACGAACGTCACGGGCTCGCCACAACTGGGACACTCGGGACGCGACCACGAGCCGTCGTCGCTCGCATCGGGCTCGTCGCCCCCGTCGGAGCCGCCGTTCGCGTCGAGGGCGTCGCTCCCGTCGGACGCGTCACCCATCGCGCTCACCCCTCGAGTCCGAAGGCGACGCGAAGGGCGCTGGGAACGGCGGGGAGGCTGCTGCAGGCAGCCCGAAGGCTAATCGTAGCTGGCGATTCGGCTGTCGTGCGGGATGTTTATATCCCGGTAGAATGAACGGAATCATGCTTCCGGAATCCCTCGTGGGGGATTTGGAAGCCAGTCTCGGGTGTTCCAGCACCCGGGGCGTTTTCGTACGCCCCTCTCGGAGACGTGGCCTCCGTGTTAATGGTTGTTCTGTTGTTACTTATACCTACTGTTTCCGGTGGGGAATTTATCGCTCGCATCGAGCGCGCGTCGGTGCGGTGCTCGGTCACTGGGGAGGCAAGCAGCGAGCACTCGGCCGCTACGCACGGCCGTCATCGAGACCGGTTCCGACCGGCGACTCGAGCACCACGGTTTCGCCGGCGGTCATCGAATCACCCGTCTCGACTGCGATGTCATCGATGTCGACTGCGGGCGGAAACAGCAGGTCCACGCGGCTGCCGAAGGCGATGTGGCCGATCCGCTCGCCGCGCTCGAGGTCGTCGCCGGGCTCGGCGTAGGGATGGATACGGCGGGCGAACGCGCCGGCGATCAGCGTGACCTCGGCGTCCGACTCCTCGACGGTCGCCGGCAGGTTCGGGGACTCGGTCTCGAGGCGGACGTGGACGCGTTCGTTGCGGTCGGACTCCTTCGAGAAGGCGGGGCGGTTCGCGCCGGCGACGTGTTCGACATCGGCGACCCGGCCGGCGAATGGGGCGCGGACGACGTGGACGTGCCAGACGTTCATGAAGACGCCGAGCCGGACCCGGTCGCCCTCCTCGCGAAGGACGGAGACGGTGCCGTCGGCCGGCGAGACGACGCCCGTCGGTGGCGGGGTGCGCTCGGGATCGCGAAAGAACGCGAGCGTCCCGGCACCGACCGCGAGCGCGACGAGGCTCGCCGTGACGCTGACGAAGATGGCGAACGGGGCAGCGAGCAGGGGAAGGATGGCGTACTTCCAGGCCCCCGGCGCGAAGTTCATGGCTGAATCGACGAGATCGAATCGTATGGCCGTTACGGAACGCTCACTCGGCCTCGCTCGTACGTCGACCGCGTGCAGTCCATCAGCGCGGAATCCGGGGATCGACTCCACGGATGGCGACCGGTCGCCGATCGGTGCGGCGGTCGTGGCCGCCGACTCACTGTCACCTGCTCGCAGGAGCGCCGTGCGAGCACCGCGGACTCGCCGTCGCGGCGACTGTAGGTCGGCCGTACCGTCCCGATAGCCGGCGTCTTCCGCCACCGCGGGCCGGGTTTTCCCGCCGCTACAGCACCGACGGGACCGCTGATGAGCGAGCATAACAATGGGTCGCTTCGTGTCGCAAGCGGTCGCCATCAATGGACCGACGAACGTACCTCGGCGCGGCCGCGGCGGTCGCGCTCGCCGGCTGTTCGAGCACCGAAGAGGCAGAGAACGAGACCACAGAGGACGGGAACGCCGAGGACGGAACAGCGTCCGACGACGGAGCAGAGGCTAACGCGTTCGACGACTTCGAGGACATCACCGAGTGGGACGTTCCGATCGGGACCCTCTCGGCGGACGCCGATCGATCGTACACCGGGTCCCAATCCGCGCGGCTCGAGTCGGGTGACGGGGACGATCAGGTCAGACTCGTTCGGGAACTCACAACGCCCCGCGATCTCTCGGGCACCCGTCCCGCGCTGGCGCTGGCGACGGAGGAGCAGGCCGATATCCTCGTCCAGTTACTCAACGAGGACGGCGACCGGATCGACTTCCGGCAGCGCATCCACACCGACACGCCGCTCGTGCAGTGTAACTTCGGAATCGACACCATCGACGGCGATCCCGATTTGAGCGCCGTGAACGAGGTGCAAATCATCCGCTGGACGGGCGAAGACGACAAGGGAGCGGTGTGGGTCGACGACCTCCGATTCGTCGACGCGCCGGAGACCGGGCAGGTCATGCTCCAGTTCGACGGCGGCTACGAGACCGACTACACGCGCGCACTCCCGATCCTCGAGGAGTACGACTTCCCGGCGGTCTCGTTCCTCACGACGGGGCGAATCCGCGAGGCCGACAGCGACGAGGGCGAGCACCTCGTTCGCGATCAGGTGACGGCACTCGCCGACGCCGGGTGGACGATCGGGAGCCACTCCGCACACGGGGCCGACCTCACCGACCTCTCGTCGGGTCGCGACCCCGAAACGGAGGTCAGCGACGCCGTGGCGTGGCTCGAGGACGCGGGGTTCGAGTCCGGTGCGCAGTACTTCTCGTACCCGTACGGGCGGTACAACGAGGCGACGCTCGAGGCCGTCACGGCACACCACGACCTCGCGTTCGCCGGTCGCTACCCGTCTCAGGGGGCCGCCGCGAACCCGTACCTCTGTTCGCGGGTCACCGCTCCCGATGTCGAGGAGGCGCGGTCGATACTCGATCTCACCGCCGAACGCGGCGGCATCACGTCGCTCACCTTCGGCGAACTCGACGACGACACCGAGTCGACGCTCGCGGAGACGGTCGACTACCTCGCCGAGCTCGAATCGGCCGGCGAACTCGAGGTGATCCTCCCGTCGGACGTCGAAGACACAGTCGTTCAGTGACGGCTTCGTCCCACCGGGGCGTCACCGGCGCTACCGCGACCCGGTGGCCGGAAGCCTGACGCGAAGGCTGTGGGAGGGCCAACGGTCCGCTCCGTTTTAATGAACGCAGCGAACGGGAAACTGCAGGACGTGCGTCATCCAGCGACCGGAGACGGCCCCCCGACAGTCAGTCCCAGAACGACTGCGTGCGGGCGTACTCCCGTTCCTTCGAGAGGATGTCGCGGTAGAACTCGGCTTCGTCCTCGCGGAGCTTATTGATGATCTGGGCGGCGTTGTGTGGACCGACCCCGCGGGCGGCCATGGCGATGACGGCCTGTTTGCCGTGGCTTTGGACGAGACTCGCCGCCCGGAACGCGCGTTCGGTCATCTCCCGCTGCTCCGCGTCCTTCGCCTGGGACCTGACCGCCTGCACGACCTCGTCGGCCCACGGGTTCAGCGAGGCGATCCGCGTCGAGCCACACTCCGGACACTCGGGTTGATCGGCTACTCGCTTGACCGTCGTTTTCACCTTCCACTCCGTGCAGTGGGTACACAGCAGGATAACGCGGTCGTTCTGAAGTCGCTCTTTGACCGTCTGGATAACGCTCGCGTCGGCGTTTTCGGGCGCGAGCAGTTCCTTGCCGCCCGACGACCGACCGCCCAGTCCGACCGGCGTCCGGCCGCGGTGGGTCACCACCTCAAGCGCCCCCGATTGGACCCCCTCGAGCACCGCACTCGCCCGCTCGATATCGAGGTCCTCGTGGAACACCTCCCGGATCGCCTCCTCGTACATTGGCGTGTCCTCGAGCGCCGAGAGCAACCGGTCGTTCGAGAGCCGGCCCGAGCCCTGCGTTTGCCAGCGCTTTAGCGCGCCGAACTTCGCGGACACCTGCGCCAGCCGGAACGCGAGCGCGTCGGCGTTCTTGAGCCCGAGTTCGACGATCGTCTCGACGTGGTCCGGGTCGGTCTCCTCGAGCACCGCGAGCACCTCGCTGGTCGCGATCGCGTTCGGCACCTCGAGTTCGATCCGGTAGGGATCGGTCTCGAGACCCACCGAAGAACCGGCCCGCTGGCCCAGCAGCGCCGACAGCATCCGCCCGAGCGTCTCGTTGGCCGCGTGGCCGAAGGGCGCGTTGAGGACGATCATCCGCCCCTGTCGCTCGAGGACCAACCGCTCGGCCGTCGGCATCGGCGACTCGTCCTCGATCTGCCGTTCGAGTTGGGCGCAGGCCTCGGTCAGGGTGTACTCGTCGGCGGGATAGCGGCCCGCGAGTTCCCGGCCGACCGCGGCGGCGTCGGCCCCGGCGGCCAACTGCGGCTCCGCGACGGCGCGGATCTCGCCGACCTCCCCCGCCACTGCGGCGGGAACGGGGATCTCCTGCCCGATCCAGGAGGGGACCTCGCCGGCGGGGTCTTCGATCGGGCTGACCTTGACCCGCGCCTCCGCGTCGTCGATCTCGGCGATCCGCCACATCTCGCCCCGCTGGATGAACACCGCGCCGGGCTGGGCGAAATTGACGACGAACCGCTCGTCCAAGGTTCCGATCTGGCCCCCCGAGGCGATGTCGTGGACCTCGTAGGTCTCCTCGTCGGGGATCATCGAGAGGTTCGCGTAGACGTACTGCCAGGTGCCGCCGGTGGTCTCGATGCGGTCCTCGCCCTCGTCGAACCACAGGATGCGGTTGCGATCGAGTTCCGATATGATCTCGCGGATCGTCGCCTCAGCCACGTTCCGGAACGGATACGACCGCGTGACGGTCTCGACGGCCTCGTCGACGTCGGTATCCCCGCGGCTCTGGACGATCGCCGGCAGCTGGTTGGCGACCACGTCCAGACTGCCCTCGTGGATCGCCGCCGGTTCGACCTCGCCGTCGCGGGCCCGGCGGGCGATCGACAGCGCCTCGAAGGTATCGTCCGGTCGCGTCGTGACGATCGTCCCGCTCGAGACCGCGTCCTGCCGATGGCCCGCCCGCCCGATCCGCTGGAGGAGGCGAGTGACCTGCCGCGGGCTCTTGTACTGGATCACGTGATCGACCTGTCCGACGTCGATCCCGAGCTCCATCGATGACGTACACAACAGTCCGTCGATCTCGCCGGCCTTGAACCGGTCCTCGACATCGATCCGGGCGTCCTTCGAGAGCGAGCCGTGATGAACCCCGATCGGGAGGTCGAGTTCCTTGAACCGCGAGCCCAGCGCCTCGGCTGTCTGCCGCGTGTTGACGAAGATCAGCGTTGACTCGTGGTCGGCGACCAGATCGCGGATCAGTCGGACGTGGCTGGCCGTATCGGGTTCGGTCATCAGTTCGCCGGCCAGGCGCTCGTCTTCTTCGGTGATCTCGGGCTCCCGGACTGTCACGTCGACGTTGCTGCCCACGTCGATCTCGCGGATCTCGCAGGGGCGGCCGCCCGTGATGAACTGTCCGACCTCTCCCGGATCGCCGACGGTCGCCGAGAGGCCGATCCGCTGGGTCGGACCGGCGAGGTCCCGAAGCCGCTCGAGAGCGATCGCCAACTGCGCACCGCGTTTCGACGCGGCGAGTTCGTGGACTTCGTCGATCACGACGTGTGACACGTCCGCGAGCGCCTCCCGAAGCCGCTCGCCGGTGAGCATCGCCTGCACGGTCTCGGGCGTCGTGATCAACACGTCCGGCGGGTCCTCGGCTTGCTTGCTCCGCTGGTAGTCGGTGGTGTCGCCGTGGCGGACGTCGACTGCGAGATCCAGGTACTCACCCCACCACTCGAGGCGGTCGCGCATGTCGCGGTTCAGGGCCCGCAACGGGGTGATATAGAGCGCGCCGAACCCCTCCGGCGGACCGTCCCCGGCAACCAGGTGATCGAAGACGGGCAACATCGCCGTCTCGGTCTTGCCGCTCCCGGTGGGCGCGATCACGAGCGTGTGCTCGCCGGCCGACAGCGGCGGAATCGCAAGTCGCTGCGGTGCCGTCGGTCGGGAAAACCCGCGTTCGGAGAGTGCGCCACGAACCGTCGCTCCGAGGTGCGTAAACGCCGCGACGTCCCCGTCAGTCATCGGAACGCGCTAGGTCCGACCGGCGGATAAGCGCCACGTTTCCGGCATCTCGAGGGTCTCGCTCGAGTCGGAGCCGGACGGTCGACGGCCGCTGTCGCCGGCGGCGTCACTCCTCGGACTCGACGTTGTCCTCCCCGTCGGCATCGCTATCGGCATCGGCGTCGACGAGGGCGTCGTCGACGAACTCGTCGACGGTCATTTCGCCCGGCTCCGCCGGGTCCGTCTGGACGTGCGACGAGGCTCGCTCGGTGAGCTCCTCGTCGGACCGGTCGTCGGTGGGTTCGAGATCGGGTTCGGTCTCCGATGTCCCGCTTTCGGGACCGTCGATCGTGATGCCCGTGAGATCGTCGGGAACGGGAGCCCCGGCCCGGTTCCGGATAGTGTCGATCGATCGCTCGTCAGGCACGGCGTCGGTGGCTCGGTCCCGGAGTGCAGCGGGGACGGGACCTTCCATCTCGTCCCGTACGTCGTCGACCGACTGGACGGGAACGCCCTCACGCGGCCCCAGGACTCGTAAGACCGCGTAGGTGAACGCCAGCAGGCCGACCGCCGTGAGGAGATGGCCGCCGAGACGCTTCCAGGACGGGGCGGCGGCCGTCGATTCCGATTCGGAGACCGCGTTCGACCGCTCGCCGGCGGATGTGCGAAGTCGCATCGCGATACGTACGGGTCCGGCGGGCAAGTGGGTTCCGGGTGTGAAAGCCGGCCCCGGTCACGGCTCTCGGGACGACCGGCTCGCGGTCAGGCCTCGAGATGCTCGATCCGGGCGTAGCGGCCCGCTCGCCAGCCGGCGATGATCGCGACGAGCGTGCCGACGACGAGCGCCAGCGCGAAGCCGCCGAGGTAGACCTCGAGCGGCGTCTGCAGGAGGCTCTCGAAACCGAGGACCGCCGCCGAGAACCGGTTCAGCCCGAGGACGGCAAGCGGCGTCGCCGCGAGGCTGACGATACCCCCGACCAGGCCGATGACGAGCCCCTGTGCGCCGATCGTGCCGGCGAGAACGCGTCGGGACAGGCCGATCGCCCGGAGCGCCGCGAGTTGCTCGCGTTGCTGGTGGGCCACGAGCGCGAACAGGTTCGCCGTCAGGACGACGCCGCCGACGACGGCGAGCCCGACCAGCGTCGCGCCGCTCGCGAGGACGATCGTCCGCTCCTCGATCATCGACGCGACCTGTTCGTCGCTGGTTCGCACGTCGTACTCGGGGTACGCCTCGGCGAGCTCGCTCGCGACGGCGTCCCGGTCGGCATCGGCCGCCACGTCCACGGTGATGAACGTCGCTCGGTCGGTCCCCGAGGTGCCGGCGACCGCCTGTAAGTCGCCCAGCGGCATCGTCACCGTCGGCGAGCTCAGATACCGGGAATAGTAGTCCGCGGTCCCGACGACAGTGAACTCGTGGGCCGCGGCCGTCTGCCTGCTCGTCCCGACGGAGATCGTCTCCCCGACGGAGACGTTCATCGCGTCGGCGATGCGCGGGTCGATCACGATCTCGTTGGTCGTCGGCTCGTCGGGCGGGGGACTGGCGGCGGCCTCCTCGTCGACCGCAAACCCGCTTCCCGCCCGGAAATCGAACCCCTCGTGGGTTTTCTGGACCCCGACCGCGGGCCTGCGCTCCAGGTCCGAGGCGTTCGGTCCGACGTAGACGTCGTACATCGCGATCGGAGATGCGGTCCGAACGTCGTCCCGGGCGGTCATTTCGGCGGCCATCCCGTGGGCTCCCACGAGCGGGTTCTCGGTCCCGCTCGCGGCCGGATCGACCGGATCGCTCGAGACCCAGATGTCCCGGTTGGCCCGGTCCAGTCCCTCCTCGCCCTTTTCGACGACGCCGACGCCGAGGCTCGCCAGGACCGTCACCGAGAGCACGGCCACCGTAACGGCGAGAACGGTCAGCGCCGTTCGACCGGGCGACCGCCGAAGCTGTGCGATCGCGAGCCCGACGACGGCGCCCGTTCTGACGATCGCGCGTCGCAGCATTATCGGGCCACCTCCTCGAGAACGGACGTCCGAGCGGCCACGGCCAGCGGGTAGGGAACGGCAACGAGCCCCGCGACGAGCGCGACGCCGATCGCGTACGGGACGAACACCGGATGGAAGTGAGCGACCGTCCCCGGCGCGACGGTCGCACCGGCGACGGCGTTAACGGCGACGATGCCCGCCATCCCGAGGCCGAGCCCGATGATCGAACCCACCACCGTCGTGATCCCCGTCGACACCGCGACGACGGCGAGCCGGCTGCGGGTCGGGAAGCCGACCGACTCGAGGACCGCGAGGGTGCGACGGTCCTCGTCGACGGTCATTCCCATGGTCGTCGCGACGAACGACGCACAGACGGTCACGCCGACCAGCAGCGCGATCACGCTCGTCGCGAACGCCAGCCCGTCCTCGAACAGCGTCGACGGATCGATGTCGCCGGCCACCGCGACCGCCCCGGCGGGGTAGGCATCGGTTGCGGCCGACCGCGCCGCGTCGGCCTCGCCCCAGAGCAGCAGCCGATCGGCGAGCTCACCGGTCTCAGCGCCCGACAACGACTGGAGTTCGCTCAGGTGGATCAGCGCGATCGGCGCACCGCCACCGCTCGTCCCCTCATCCGCGACGGCCGTCACCGTCACCGATGGGGTTGTCCCACCGGCTCGCTCCGCCCCGGCCATCGAGACGGATAACTCGTCGCCCGCGGTGGCGTCGAGTCGCTCCGCGGCGGTCGGTGACAGGACGAGCTCCCGAGTCCGCGGTCCGTCGTAGCTCCCGTTCGCGTAGTGCGGATCACCGGGTTCGAGGGCCGTCGTCGGCAGCCCCGCGACGGTTCGGGACTCCCCGTCCGGGACGAGACCGATCAGTCGAACGGTTCGTGGGTTGCCGTCCGTCGACTCGAGTCGTGCCGTCTCGACTACCACCGGCGAGGCGTGCTCGACGCCGTCTCGCGAGCGGATCGCCGCGGCTCGCTCGTTGGTCGAACCGAGTCGCGGCCCCTCGACGCCGTCGACGGACGACAGCGTCCCGCTCTCCTCGGGCGTGATCCGGACGTCCGCGTCGTCCGCGGTCGCCATGCCGCCGTCGGCGAGCGCTAGCGCGATGCCCGTCACGACGACCAGGAGCGCGATCGTCAGCGCGACGGCGGCGACCGTCGACGCGATCCGGCCCTTCGTCGTTCGTGTCGCGCGTCGCCACCACCTCGAGAGCGTCAGCCCGACGACCCCTCGCCAGCGCGTCCGACGCCGCGGCTCTGCGTCCACGGGCGGGTCCGCGGCCTCATTGGACATCGTCCACCCGTCCGTCACACAGGGTGACGACCCGATCCGCGACCGCGAGCGTGGCCTCGTCGTGTGAGGCGACCAGCACCGCCCGCTCGCGTCCGACGTCGGTCAGCAACTCGAGGACTTCCCGACCCGTCGCCGTATCGAGTTCGCCCGTCGGCTCGTCGGCAACGATCACGTCCGGGTCCGTCGACAGCGCCCGCGCGATCGCGACGCGCTGGCGCTCGCCGCCGCTGAGTTCGCTCGGGAGATGGGTCGTTCGGTCGCCGAGCCCGACCGCCTCGAGCAACGTCGTCGCGCGGTCCCGGCGGGCGGCCCGCGGCACGCCCGCCTGGACGAGCGGCAACGCGACGTTCGCGCGAGCGGAGAGCGACGGGAGGAGGTGGAATCGCTGAAACACGATGCCGACATGGCGTCGCCGCAGCCGCGTTCGCTCCGCGTCGGACAGCGCCGCGATGTCGGTTCCCCGGAGTTCGACGCGCCCCGCCGTCGGGACTAACAGCCCCGCGACCGCGTGTAACACCGTCGACTTCCCGCTCCCGCTCGGCCCCTCGAGTCCGACGATCGACCCGGTCGGGACGTCGAGGGAGACACCACGGAGCGCGGTCACCGTCCGCTCATCGCCCGAGCGGAACCGTCCGCCAGTCGACCCGTACTCGTGGGTAACGCCCTCGAGGCGAACGGCCGTCACCGATTCGCGTTCGTCCGCCCGATCCCTCGCCGACGATCGCGAACCGCGTACTGATTGCTTGGACATTCGCAACGATCTCACTCCCAGCGGACGAGCCGGCGGCTCATTGTTTCGACCCGGTTACCCCTGTCAGACGGGCGCTACAGACCGTTGCGTGGCGACAACGGTCTCGAGACCACGCGTACAGGGGGCTGTCCGGTCCGTTGGGTGCCGACGCGGGACCGGATGCCGTCGACCGACGACACCGGCCGGTAGGGATGGGCTGTCCGACCAGCCCCCTCGAAACGGAGCCGTACAGATCAGTGACGGTGACTGTGTTCGGCCGGCGTCGCGGCTGGCCCCAACCCAGCGACGGAGCAGCGGCACGCGGTCGGGCATCGCTGCGCCGCGATCTCCGTTCAAGACTGTCATTTCATCGTCACATAGGAGAGGAACGCGATGGCGGATAGCTGGAGAGTCCGAAGTACCAGGAGCATCCGTTGGGCGAACGGGTCGCCAGTGTAGAGCATGTTCGTGCTGAAGAAGAAGTACAGAGCGAGTACGTTTTCGGCCAAGAGAACGACGCTGAATGCCAGCAATCCGAGGACCAGCGACGACCCGAACGTCCGGTAGTTGCGTATCCAGACGGCGGTGAGACCGAGTAACAACAGGATGCTCAGGCTGGACAGGACGCTTGCGATCGCGAGCGTGGGTTCCATCACCATCGGTTAGTTCTCCATTTGATCGAGTATCCGTTCGAATTCCGCTTCGTGACGCTCGAACCGGTCAGTAAGGAAGTAGAGCTTGCCGTACTCGTCACCACCGGTTTCCGCGATATCGTGCTCGACGAGCTTCTCGAGGTGATATCGGATCGTATTGTATTCAAGGTCGAGCGTCTCGCTGAGCTGATTTGCGTTCTGGGGGCGCTCGGAGAGGGCGCGGATGATCCGCACCCGGTTTTCGCCGCCGCGCGTGCCGACCAGCAGGTACCAGAGCGCCTTCTCCATCTGACGGTGCTCGGGTTTTCATCGAACGACGCTATATATCTGGTCACCCGCCGAGAGTCCGGGCACTGGCCTCCCCACCGGGGTTTGGTGAGTGCTGCTCGTGGGACGTGCCGTCAAAGGGGAGCGTCCAGCATCCAGTGTACACCGCCACGAGACCACCGCCCGTGGCGAGGATCACTGTGTGACGCCGGACAGCCACTACGGCGTCCCAACGGAGACGACCGGACAGTTGACCGTCGCCACGTCCGACTCGAGTAGTGTCGCCGCCGTGGCCGACTCGAGGTCGGAGACGCTGGCGAAGTCGGCGTTGTCGTAGACGGTGATCGACCACAGGGGCGAGTAGCCGTCGTCATCGGGTACCGTGGCAACCACGTTGTGGGTCCGATCGCTTCCGGCTTCGGTCACGAAGCCGGACGGTGGTCCGCCCCCATCTTCGCCCGGGTTCTCGTTGAACGTGACGTAGATGGGAGAGACGGGCACGGAACCGTCGGTCACCGTGAGCGGTGCCTCCTCGAACAGGAAGTAGCTCACGATCTGGCCTTCGTACCAGCCTTCCACGAGGCCCGTATCGCCCTCGCCGTGGCGCAGCGAGGCGGTCGAGCCGTCGGGGACGACCGGGCAGTTCTTCAGGACATCGGTCGCCGTGATATCGTACCCGCCGTCCTGCAAGTCCTGAACGCTGGTTGCCGTATTCGCCTCGTAGTCCGCCGGGACCGTCACCTCGTGGACGTGCCAGAAGTCATTGTACCCCTCGTCACCGGGGATCACGTCGATGATGTTTCGTTGATCCTCGAGCGGCGTCTCTTCGCCCTCACGGAAGAGCGCGTAGATCGGTGCCGGGGTGGTCGGTTGAACGTCGAAATTGTAGTAGGTAACCATCTCGCCGTCGGGGCCGAATCCCTCCGTCACGAACGGCTTCTGATCGAAGTCGATCGGCTCGTTCGGTTCGGGGAGCTCGTTCGCGTCGGAACGGACCATCAACGTCCCGGCCGCGTCGCTGAAGCGGTCGATTCTGGTCCGCGGGGCGTCCCCGGGGTCGGTCACATCCCCCGTCCCGTCAGTCTCGGATCGATTCATCCCGTCGCTCGTCCCGTCAGTGCCGGTCGATCCGTTACCCATACATCCCGCCATCAACGCCAGGCCGAGCGTTCCGGTCTTTGCGAGGAGTTGCCGCCGCGTTTCGTGTCTGGACATCACGTCCTCCGAGTGGCCACCGATAGCAATGTACATTTTTCAAAGTCAGACGGAGATCAGCGTCGAGTTCGTGGGAAGTATCACTAGACTCCCTCTCACATAGCGCCGGACGGCCGGCATCAGCAGTCAGAACCGGACCGAAGACTCGCTGGTGTCACGCGCGTCCACAGCACACCCGTCAGACGGCGTCGTTCTCGGCTCCGTTTCGGGTCCTCGCCGCTCGAGTCTCTGCCGCCTGACCGCGTACATGTCGTCCCCGATTTCGGCACACGTTCCTTGAGGACATCGACTCGCCGTCAGTGGATTCTTGGAAGGCGCGCATTGGCTCCGAGACAACATCGCGCTCCGAGTGCGACGCAACTGCTGTAGGTGTCGTCGACCACCTCGAGCAACTGTGCGACTTCGTTCTGGCTAAGCCAAACTTTCATGTCGTCGCGGATCTCGTGCTGTTGCAGATTATGCGTCCGAGTTGGCTGCATTCCGGACAGGAATTGCGGGGAATCTAGTTTTTTCGGTGGTGCTCGCGGGGGAGATTGGGGTGATTCTGTCCGACTTTGTCTGTCTTCTCGGACGACATCTTTCGGTCCGTGATTACTCGAAGGTGACGTTCACTATAGGGCAAGCAGTTATCTGAGAGGTACATCGTATACGAGTTTTTA
Source organism: Natrinema gari JCM 14663 (assembly GCF_000337175.1). Taxonomy (GTDB): domain Archaea; phylum Halobacteriota; class Halobacteria; order Halobacteriales; family Natrialbaceae; genus Natrinema; species Natrinema gari. The sequence goes on from NZ_AOIJ01000042.1 coordinate 77,036, forward strand.
TATTTATTCTTCTCGCACATCAACTTATGGAACGTAAACGCCTCGGTCGCCGTCTCTCGGTTGCGTTACTCGGACTTGGTGNAGTATCGGTATTGACCAGCCAACTAGTGCTGCGTTTGGTACGCTAGCTGTGTTCGCAGGAGCGGCATGCTATCGAATGTGCGATCAGTTATTCAATACAGACCCCATCACATTCAACCCTGCTGACTCTCGCATATTAGCTATCAATCTTCTACAACTCGGACTGGTCCTTTTTGTTTTCACCCTCGGGGCTCACTTCTTCAGTGATGTTAAAATAGTACTAGAGGATTCCCTTACAGGCCTTCAGACATCGACATATATAGTGTATCTCGGTGTCATCATCGGGATTTCATTGGGTGGGGGTGTAGCCTTTCTCACTTTCCAGTGGGATCAATTCCAAGCTGCAAGTCAAGCAGTCCCGTTCCGAACAATCGGTTTTACCGCCACGTTTGGAACGTATTTCCTATTACTTTTCTCTCAACCACTAGCCGCTTTCGCATATGCTACGATCTATACACTCAGTCGCCTTCTTGTCCTCCTTGGAATGGGACCACTATCAGAATGGTAAGTTCGCACTCTGTACTTAGCAGACCACGGTATCCTCGATCTGCGTATTTATCCCTACAGAACGTGAGGAATCGCACTATCAGCACGAAAATCAGCTTGAATATCTGCTCAAACGCCCTCGAGCACCGGCTTCGCGGACACGGAACTCACGAGTGTGTGGAGACCAAACACATCATCCCAACGATTTAGTAATAAGATCGAAAATACATAGGCATGGAAATAAAAGATTACTTGATTCTATACATACTTAACGTGATTTCAACCGTAGTTGGCATCTTTGTGTACCTCGGTATCGGCGGGTCGTTCTGACAACAGGATACTCAGACTGTAAAGAACTCGCATGTGCTTATTGCTGTCCTCGAGCACCGGGTTCGCGGACACCCTCATTCTATAGTATAACCCTTTAGAGAACAGCCAATGATCAGTGATACCACAATCACCAAAATGAATTTGTGTTCCTGAGGAGAAGAAGATAGTGTAGAAAGAAGAGCAATTCCAGCACCTACCGCGCGATACTCAATACCAGTTTGCCTGGAACCGGTGGTTCGAATCCATCCGGGGGCTTACACGCAGAAGGAACGGCTGGGTCAAAAGTATCGCTAGCTCACTAACGAAGTTACTGAAAGAAACCATGGTAGGATTACTCACAACTGGAATTGGCAGTGTAGTGTTCGAACTAAGCGGCATCGCACTAGGACCCATTGTAGGGTTAATCATAGTGGGGTACGTCGTTATGCAGGTAGCCTCCGACTCTTCTGCGTTCCCCAGTTGATAAGTCCTGACTTTGCTCAAGCAGAGAGGAGAACCGTCGCAGAAAAAAGCTATTCGTCGGCCAGTTTGTCGTAGATATCGCGGTGACGATCCATATCCCGCTTGACGATGAACCGGAGCATCCGCTCACGAACCTCGTCGGGATCCATGTCCTCAAGATCGTCGGCGTCCGGTTGATCTGGTTGACTCGCCATCTTACCCCTCGTTTTGGTCGCGACCGGGATAGTCGTTTCGTGCCCGTTCCTCGAGATCGAAGAAACTGAGAACCGCAACCTGTACGTCTGGATCGATCGGGGCAGCTGTCTCTTCGAACTGCTCGATAGCGGCTTGCTGGTCGACCTCGCTCTCGTCCGTTGCGAGTTGCTTCAGGAGAGTCCGAATCTCGTTTCCGTAGTCGAAGTCGAACCCGTTGAGGGCGTAGAAGGCGACCGTCGACGAGAGTGCGGTCCGTTTGTTGCCGTCGACGAACGGGTGATTCGCCGTAAGTAGTCGCATGAGGTGAAACGCTTTCTCGTGGATCGTCTCGGGTTTCTGTCCGAACGCACCGGCTTCGATAAAGCCAGTCGCGTATCCGATGTCCGATCGGTGTTGCACACCCTGATCCGTCTCCGGATCGTCCTCGACGATCAGTTCGTGAATCGTCAGTACGTCGTCGACGCTCAGATATCTCATCGCATCATGCCTCTCCGTTCGGGTAGTCGTTCGGATCGATCACTGATACCTCCCACGTCCCAGTATCGGTCCGCGTCACCCGCACCGGCTGATCTTTCACGTTGCC